>CAJUCN010000013.1:0-77814 GCA_910585005.1 uncultured Lachnospiraceae bacterium
GGGCGGGCTTATAGCCCGCGTCCCTAGCCACCCGTTTTACGGGTGGGGGCGACTGTTAAAATTTCTTTGTGACACGATACTTTCGGTTCTGGGATAGGATAGGACACGCGGGGAACGATCGCCTTGATTGGGGTGATTTTGTTTTCTCCGGCTTCAGTTTTCATGCTGCCAATGAAAGTAAGGTAGCGGCCAGCGCATTTACGCTTGCAAGCTGCTCCCGTTATTGATCAAAAACTGAATCCACCATACTATCGGATAAATACATTCCGTAATCACTTCTTTCATATGACCATTTAGCGTTAGCATTTTCCAAATAGGGAATTGTCCAGAAAATAGTCACTTCGTTTACAGATGGTTGATCCGCACCTATTCTTGCAGCAAAATCGCTGGAATACATGGAGAGCATGTTCAGTGATGTAGATGCTTTATTTTTCTGGTTCCATGTTAATTTTGCCAAGATAATGTAGTCACCATCTTCTTCGGTTCCTAAATTTTCATTAATAGTGAGTGATTCAATATCTGTATACATATAATTTTCCATTATTATTTTAACGGCGTAATCTTGTAGTTCTTTTTCAAAGCTTCCTTCTTCATATACAGGTTCTATGGAAATAGAACTATCCATAGTTTCTTCTTCGGGTTCGTCTGAATTTTCATTAGTATTATTATCAGAAGTATTTGAAGCTTCCCTGGAAGAAGATTTTTGTATGTCGGAAGTAGATGTTTTGGAACTTTCACAACCTGAAAAGGCTAAAGTGATTATTAGCAATAAAAATATTAATTTCTTTTTCATAAAATATCCTCTTTTCTTTTGATTTTTTATTAAAACGCCGTAGCGGTTTAATCATTAATTATATTATTTCAGGTTTTCCAACAATCCATGATGGATTTACATTCAACGCAAGAGCAATAGGCTCAACAACAGGAATTTTTATCGTATTAATCTTACCATTTTCATAGCGATGTATAGTAGATTTTCCTTGCATCTTTTATTCGATTACCAATTTCAATATTTGTCATAGATGGTTCACTTCTCTTTAAAATGTATTATATGATATAGCATTGCACAATGCGATAGAAAAAACAAATAAAATAAAAAAGTTGCACTATTGATGGTCTGAAAAAGGAAAAGGGTGATAATGAGAAGCTAATTGAAATACTTTATGCAGATGATATGACCGCGCAGGGAATTGTATAAAAGGAAATTTTGAGGGCAGATGTTTGGGAATTGTTGACAGAGGGTGATTCCATATGTTATTCTCAAGGAAATAAAGGGAGTAGCTCACATGGAAATGTCCATGTTTACTTAATCGTCAGTACGATTTCCAAGAAGGAGATCCGGTTAGTAAGTAAGAAGCGAGACTTTGTTGTATTACATACAGCAGAGGTCTCGCTTTTTTAATATAGAAACCTTTTTATAGATAGAAAATTGTTGTATTAGTTATACTATATGGGTGAGGAGAAAGGAAGGAATTTATGGATATTTTTCATTTGCTTACATTGATCGGGGGTATGAGTTTATTTCTGTTTGGAATGAGTGTGATGGGACAGGCCCTGGAACGGCGGGCTGGCGGGAAACTCCGGTCTATGATTGGGAAATTTACTACGGGCAGGCTGGCAGGGCTGCTTACAGGACTTGGTGTAACGGCGGTCATTCAAAGTTCTTCAGCCACCACTGTTATGGTAGTGGGTTTTGTCAATTCCGGGCTGATGTCGCTTAAGCAGGCTATCAATGTGATTATGGGCGCAAATATCGGGACAACAGTTACAGCATGGATTCTCAGCCTTTCCGGAATTGACAGTGGAAATATGTTTGTGCGTCTGTTAAAGCCATCTGCTTTTACCCCGGTTCTGGCCCTTTGGGGTATTATATTGTTCAATTTTTGCAAAGGTGGGAAGAAGCGGGATACAGGGATGATCCTGTTAGGATTTGCAACGCTGATGTTTGGCATGGAAACCATGTCAGGGGCTGTTTCCGGTCTGGGAGATATTCCTGCGTTCCAAAATTTGTTTCTCCTCTTCCAAAATCCGGTTCTCGGTGTGGCTGCCGGAGCTATTTTGACAGCAATTATCCAGTCGAGTTCTGCATCGGTGGGGATTTTGCAGATCTTAGCCGTTACAGGGAAGGTGACTTATGGTGCGGCTGTCCCCATTATCATGGGACAGAATATTGGAACCTGTGTGACGGCAATGCTTTCAGCAGTGGGAGCGAACAAAAATGCAAAGCGTGCCGCTTTGGTGCATTTGTCTTTTAACGTGATCGGGTCGGCCGTATGGCTTTTGGTATTTTATCTGGTCAAGGTGATATTTCATCCTTTGCTTTTGGATCAACCAGCTTCCTTGCTTGGAATTGCCATAGCCCATTCGATTTTTAACGTGCTTTGTACCATGATTATGCTGCCGCTTTCCGGGCTTTTAGAAAAACTTGTGACGAAGTTAGTGCCAGACACAAAGAAGCCGGAAATTTTTGCGGAATTGGATGAGCGTTTATTGACTACACCGCCTATCGCGTTGGACCGTTGCCGGAAGGTGGCGGCGGATATGGCAAAAACTGCCGTAAGTTCTTTGAAGGAAGGAATGGATTCTTTGCAGAACTATTCGGCGGAGCTTGCAGAGTCAATCCGTAAGAAAGAAGAAAAGACAGATCATTATGAGGATATTTTAGGGACCTACCTGGTTAAACTCAGTACAAGGCAGGTAGGGGAGTCTAGCAGCAGGGAAGCGGCAAAACTGTTAAAGGTCATTGGCGATTATGAGCGGATTTCAGACCATGCAGTAAATTTACTGGAAGCGGCGGAAGAACTGCGTTATAAAGAACTGCAGTTTACCGAAACGGCTAAAAAGGAACTTGCAGTAATTTCTTTGGCCGTTAATGAGATTTTGGATCTGTCATTAACAGCGTTTTTGCAAAATGATCTGGAAGCTGCCTTTTTGGTAGAGCCCTTGGAACAAGTAATTGATGAATTGAAAGAGCAGATGCGGACTAGCCATATTATGCGGATGCAGCAGGAGGAATGTTCCATTGATGCAGGGTTTGTCTGGTCAGATCTTCTCACAGATTTAGAGCGCACCTCTGACCACTGCTCTAACATCGCCGGGTGCGTTGTGGATGTTGCCCACCGCAGTATGAATTTTCATGAGTCCTTGCGTAAATTGCGGAATAATAATGAAGAGTTCAAAGAAAAATATCAGGAATATACACAGAAATATGTACTGAGATAAATAGCTCCTAATTTCATGGACTTTTGCTTCGGGGAAGTGTATCCTATTGTTAATATAGCTGCAAAAGGAAAAATGCTGTGAAGAGTTGGAGGTTTTATGAGAAAAAATTATTTAGACAATATTAGATGGATGACAATTGTATTGGTGATTGTTTATCATGTTGTCTATATGTTTAATGGTATTGTAACCATGGGCGTAATTGGGCCTTTTTCTGAAAAGCAGTATCAGGACGGTATCCAATACATCCTTTATCCGTGGTTTATGAACCTGCTTTTTATTGTTTCGGGAATGTGCGCCCGCTATGATCTGGAAAGGCACACGCTTCGGGAATTTGTACGTTCAAGGACACGGAAATTGCTTGTTCCATCCACCATAGGACTTTTGATGACGGGGTGGGTGCAAGGATATATCAGTATGTCTATCAGCGATGCATTTCTTACGATTCCGGATACGGTTCCAGGATTTGCAATGTATTTGATTATGGTAATGTCGGGAACCGGTGTGTTGTGGTTTATTCAGATGCTATGGCTGTTTTCTATGTTGCTTGTCGTGATTCAAAAAGTGGAAAAAGGGAATTTATATGGTTTGGGCGGCAAGGCAAATATTTTGGTCATGATATCTTTGGTGGTGCCGGTCTATTTGTCCGGCCTTGTTTTGAATACGCCGGTGATCGCCGTTTACCGTTTTGGTATTTATGGGTTTGTTTTTTTGCTGGGCTATTTTGTATTCGCCCATGAAGAAGTGATAGAGTCTGTCAGCAAATACAGGATTTTACTTCTTGTGGCAGCAATCCTGCTATCCGTTACTTATCTTTTGACACATTTTGGTGATAATTATGCGGTAATGCCTACAGTAAATTGTATTTCTGCAACAGCATACGGCTGGATTGCCTGCCTTGCCATCATAGGATGTATGAAGAAATGGGGGGATACTTGCTCGGCGTTTACGTTGTTCATGACAAAGCGCAGTTTTGGTTTCTATGTTTTTCATTATTTGCCGCTGTCGGCCACAGCTTATGTACTCCATAATGAGACGAATTTGCCAGCGCTGCCGGTTTATTTGATTGTCACATTTGCGGCATTTGCCGGCAGTTTGGCGATGTATGAGATTATATCCAGGGTACCGTTCCTTCGTTGGTGCATTCTGGGCATCAGAAAGGAAAAGACGGATGTTAAAAATAATTTGATCCAGTTTGGAAATTAGAGAGGTTTTAATCAGGAAAGCTAGAGGATGGAATCCAGAGGCTGTTCATAATACTACTTAGCATGACAGCCCCTAAAGGATACCAGAGTTTTAAAGATTCCCTACGGCTTCGGCGATCACCTCATCGACGCTTACGATCTCCGGCGCAGCGCCCTGGACGGAACCATCGTTTGCCACTTCTTCCGGTGAAGGCTCGTTAGGTTTTTCTTCGTCGTCGTTCCATAAAGATTTATGATTTTCTTTTTCTTTGTCTTGGAGTTCACTTAACATGGCCATATTTTTGGCAGCCATGTAGAGTTCCATGCTGTATTCCATCAGTTTTTGTTCGTCATAAGCGGGGACTCTGTCGCCCCGTCCGATCCGCCTGGCAACTTCCATGATCTTGATCAGATCTTCCGTTCGTTCTTCCATAGCGTCGCCTTGCTGCTTGGTGGCTTCGGCATTAAAAAGGAGCATATGCTGCTGCATAAGTTTTTCCATAAAACTGCGGTACTCCTCATACTTATCAGAGATGGCATTATAAGATAATTCTAAAGTTGCCGCTTCGTTGGCATATTCTTCCTTTTTATCGGGAAAAATGTTCATTTTCCGTTCCAGTTCTTTTTTCTGCTTTGCCAGGGACAATTTTTGTTCCTGAAACTCCCGTATCTGCGTGGAGTATATTTTTCTTGCTTCCCCAATTTTCATTGAAATCACATCCTTGTATATAAACTGATATCTCCATATATCAATTTATATATCGGCATAGTATCTTGAAAAAGACAGTTCTTCGGGTGTAATTTTTATTGACATATAGGTAACTTATTACTATAATTAATGGTAATAAGTTACCTATAGGAGGGCGTATGGAAATAAATGATTTAATCACAAGGTTTTCAAGTACTACTGAAAACCAGAGAAAGGCTATTTTTAGCACATTGTTCATTGCCGGAAACAAACTGCAAACGCTTTTTGACAATCACATACCAGAGGTGTCACTAAAGCAATTTATGTTACTTTCAATCGTCAGACAATCAAAAGAACAACTAACATTTACACAATTAGGAAATATCTTGGGATGCTCAAGGCAAAATATTAAAAAGTTAGCAGAGATATTGGTGAAGAAAGGTTTTATAACGATTCAACCAAGCCCGTACGATACAAGAGCCATGTGCATTTGCCCTACAAAAAAAGTAAATGATTATTTTGAAAATGACTTTTCAAAATACCAGGAGGAATTGGAATTCCTTTTTGAAGTTTATACGGATCAGGAAATTGAAAGACTTTATACCCTTTTATCAAAACTATATGCGGGGATAGAAAATCTGGATAAAAAAGTAAAAGGAGATCAAAGCAGATGAAAACAATAGTGATTTATCATTCACAAACGGGATTTACCAAACGTTACGCAAGGTGGATTGCGGAAGCGGCAGGGGCGGATTGCCTGGAATTGGCTGCTGCAAAAAAGAAAGACCTTTCCACATATGAAACAATTGTTTTTGGGGCCTGGGCCTGTGCGGGAGGTATCAGTAAAATTAGTTGGTTTAAGAGCAATATAGATAAATGGACAGATAAAAGGCTCCTTGTATTTTGTGTTGGCGCAAGCCCGATAGACAGCCCGGAAATTGAACCGGCTCTAAAACAAAATTTTAGTGAATCAGAGTTAAAGAAAGTAAATGTTTTTTATTGTCCAGGAGGTCTCAACTACGAAAAAATGTCTGTTCCATCCAAACTTATGATGAAAATGTATCTTAAAATGTTAAAAGCCAAAAAAGACCAAACGGAGGCAGATCAGGAAATGATAAAAATGATTTCCGGGTCTTATGATATTTCAGACAAGAAATTCATTGAACCCATTTTGCAGTGCCTGATAAAATAACTTGCTGCTGCATGGTTTTCATGTGCATACAAAATAAAGGAAGGATAAATAAATTGACAAATTGATTCGGCAGTTGTAGAATAAAATTAGTTCTACAACTGCCGAATGATGTATAGGGAAAAGTCCATGGCATGGAGGATGTGGGGAAGTATGTGAAGGATGTTTCCACAGTTATAAAATATTATGGTGTTTTGTCTGTTTATGAGAATGAGGAGGATTTGTGATGAAACGTTTACCGGATTCGGAATTGGAAATTATGATGATCGTATGGGATTTAAATAAGCCTGTGACTAGATTTGAGATTGAGGAGAGAATGGAAAAGGGGAGAACCCTTTCGCCTACGACGATTCTTTCTTTTCTCTCACGGCTGCAGGAAAAGGGATTTCTTGAGGTGCGTAAGTCAGGAAAAAACAATGTTTACCTGGCGCTGGTTGAGAAGGAAGATTATATGCAGGTGGAAAGCCGGAATATTTTAAAGCGGCTTTACCAGAATTCCGCCAAGAATTTTTTGGCGGCGTTGTATGACGGTGACAGCATATCGGGAGAAGACTTAAAGGAGCTGGAGGATTATATCAGCATGAAAAGAAAGGAGCATGAGGGATGAGAGAGATTTTTTGGGATGTGCTTGAAATCAATATTGTAGTCTCCGTTGTTTTTTGTTTCCTACTTTTGTTTTCAAACAGTTTAAGGAGGCGGTACGGCGCAAGATGGATGAAACTGGTTTGGGTCTTCTTGGCGGTACGGCTGGTCATCCCCTATAATTTTTCTCCTTCTTTTGCAAAGATCCGGTTGTTTGATTTCCAGGGAGTTGTACTGGCGGAAGGGGAAGGGGTACACGCAGGCGGTAGTGTGGCTGATCGCGTGATAGTGGATGGAAGCGGCTCAAACGGTGAAATGACGGGGGAGAACATCAGTGATCCGGACGGCAAAGGGAAGCAGGAAGTCAGTGGATTAGAAGATCAGGGAGCAGACGTTGGGGGAAATGATGTCCCTGAAAGTGGGATGGTGGGTGTATGGCCCAATTTTCTTGCAGAAAGTCAAGGCCAAACAGAAAAGAGCAACCGCAAGATGCTGGAAAATGTTCCGGCACAGAACCATATACAGGAAAGAATCATCACTTTTATAGAGTGGTTACCATACCTTTGGGGGGGAGGGGTTTTGGTTTGTCTCCTGTACTGCATAGGCGGTTATATCGGCTTTTGCATCAACTGCCGGAAAAATTTGAAACCTGTCACGGAAATCCGTTTAAGAAAACAAGTGATAAGTTTGGAGAAAAAAATGACGGGGAAAGCAAATCTTTCCCTGTATCAGGGCAGGATAGCGAAAAGCCCGATACTGACAGGGCTTTTTGAGCCTAAACTGATCTTTCCCGATGAAATGGAATGGAAGGAGGCGGAATTGGAATTTGTGGTTGCCCATGAACTGTGTCATTTTACCCAAAAGGATCTTTGGTTAAAGCTTCTTATGACCTTTGGCTGGTGCATCCATTGGTTTAACCCCCTGGTATGGAAGATAAAAAAGCGCTTTTTTTACGAACTGGAGTTTGCCTGTGATGAGCGTGTTCTTTCCGGATGCAGTGAGGAAATGCGGGAAACTTATGCAAGGATGATGCTTTCCTTTGCTGGGGAGAAGAGAAACGCCTGCGCTTTTTCTACGGGATTTGGAGAAAGCAAAAAGCAGATGAAGGATAGAATTGATCATATGTTAGATAGTAAAGGAAGGAAACGGGGGAGAATCGGAATTGTGGTAACCGGTATCATCATTTTAATGATGGGGTTTATGATCTCCTGCGGGTATAAGCCGGTAAAAGATGATAGCGGGCAGGGAGACGACAGGCTGCAAAAGGGCGCAGAGAATGACCAACAGGATGATTTGCCGGAAGATGCGAAGGATGGGCAGCAAGAAAGCGGCCTTACCCAAACCGCCGTTCCTTATGATCCCAATCATGAGTATAATGAAATGATCCGGTGTTATGGGGATCAGGTCTATATTGCCAGAGAAGACGGGATTTACCGCCTTTCAAAGGAGGGAGAAAGGGAAGAACTGATCTATGCCAACAGCTATTGGGCGCGAAGGGGGATGGAAATCTATCAGGACAGTCTTTACTTTTGCGGTTCGTCAAAATCAGGGCAACAGGAGGGGCACAATATACACATATACCGGATGGATCTGACTACTTACGAGGTGGAGGATTTGTTTGCTTTGTACAGCCAGGTGTATGACATGCTTTATGATATTACGGTGTATGACGGGAAACTTTATGTGACAAGCGGATACCAGATGGGAAAGATGGGGTATGAACTGGACGAAGAAGGCAGGATTTATAAGCCGCTGGATGAGGAGGCGGAAGATTTCCTTTTTAAGGAAGACAATGATTACTGGGATTTGCAGGGAAAAGTATTTAATAATGAGGTGGTGATCGGCTCTGAGGAATATGAGGAGCTAATAGAAAGAACCAGTAATATGTACCGGGGCGTTATTGACCGGGCGGCCTGTCAGAAAATGTTAAACGGGGATCAGGTGGTCATGAAATACAAGGATGAGCTGCTTTCCAGCATTTACCTGAAAAAACCGGACGGAAATTATGAATTTTTATGTGACACCGTTGCGGCCTATCCGGTTCTGGTAACAGACACCGGTGTGTATTATCCCCCATATGAGAGCTCGGCTATCTGGTATGTGGATTATGAGACTAAAACGCAGAGGAAGATTTGGGAAGAAGATGGCAGGGAGCGAAAGGAAATCCAACTGGCCAATTATGACCAGGATTATCTTTATTTTACCTCCCAAAGGTACTTAGGATGGGATCAGGAAGGCGTCAGTGTACATGAAGTTTATCTGATGCGGATTCCCAGATGGGAAGAGGGGAAGGCGGAAAAGGTGTATCGGTTTGAAACCGGGAAGAACCTGGGCAGCCTGCAGAGGAAATGCGCCGTCACAGGTGGAAAAATGTTTTTTGAGGATCATGAGACTATCATCCTTGACCCAGATGCAAACGGGATGGGACCGGAAAACAACGGGGAGCCTTCCAAAGACGGAATGGCTCTGCGACAGGCAGTGGAAGCCTTTGCTGACGCTTATTTCCAAAATGATCAGGAAGCGCTGGCTGCTTATCTGGCAGACGGGTTTGCTGGAAGAGTGGAAGGTTACCCCTACCCGGAACAGGCAGAGCAGATAGAGGGACTATATATTTCCGGACTGCCGGAGGGGGAGGCGCCCGATGGCATAATCTGTAATATTTTTTATGAGTTTAGCGGGAACGTAGAGACGGATGATGCCTATAGTTATCTTAGCATGGAAATAGAAAAGACCGGCCAGGGATGGAAGATTTTAAATTATGGGATCGAGGAATAATTTATGTTTGGCCGATTTCGGATCCGTCCTGGGAAAAAGTTTCTTTGTCAAGCCGTAAGGTGGAAAGAACAGTCCTTTCTACGAAAAGAGTTTGGTCGCGCCGCACGGATAAGGCCCATTTGACCAATGAGAGCTGATTGTTTTCCAGTTCCATGCAGGTAATGCACCTGGGATGGACACAGCTCCCGGTATTCATATAATAGGGGGATGCGGCGTGGAGCCTTGGCCTGTGGGTGTGACCGGTAATAAGGGGCATTTGGTGTTCGGACGCGTAGGAGGAAAGACGCTGTTCCACCCGGTCCTTGCAGACATAATTTTTGGCGGCGCTGGTAGGATCCAACACGCCGAAATGTTCCAGGGGACGCCAAAGGTAGCGCACCAAAAAGCGTGCCAGTTTCCAAAAGGTGGAGTTTAGGGCATCCGCCTGATGCCCGTGGGTGAGGTAAAGCCTAAGTCCATTGCAGGAGTTTTCCAAGATAATCCCCTCATAAAAGGTAATACCTGGGAAGAGGGGCTGCATGCATTGGGTTTGGGTAGAAAAATAAGAAGAGCAGACGGTATCAGAGTACCCTGCTTTTTTCTTTTCCATATCGTGGTTGCCGTATAGCATGATCAGACGGTTTCTTTGATGGAACAGGGAAAGGAGCCAGAATACATTGCTGTGAAGCTCAATGATCTGGCTCATTTTCCTGTTTTCCCATAGCTCATCCCCGTCCCCTAACTCTACATAGATATAACCCCGGTCAAAGTAATGCCGAAGGGCAGTAAAATACAGGTTTTGGTTTTTTAGGAAGTTATCGTTGGAGCTTCCGTCCCCCCTGTGGCAATCGCTAAAAAGCACATAGCGGGTTCTGGCGTTTAAAGGGAAGACGGGGGCATTTTCAAAAGCATGCCGGATACGGGAATGATCGCTCATGGGGAATTCCTTTCTATTTATTACTCCTTACATTTCTTGCATTTTCTGCATTTCTTACATTTTTTACATTTCCTGCAGCCTTTGTATTTTCTAGGGGTCAGCATCTTGCGGAAGGCAAAAGGCAGGAGGTAGTACAGGTACAATAATCGGTCAATCGTGGCACAAAAGGGTGCGGTGATCCGTAGATACACTTTACAGAAGATCCGGTTCCAAAATTGTGCCCACCTGCGCTGCAGTCTTGCAAACCACCCATAATGGCGGTTTTGCGGCCCGCAAAAACAAATCTGAAGTTCGCAGCCACAGACAGATACGGCATCTCTATCAACGCCAGTTTCATGCAAAGCATTTAGAAAACTATGCATCATATCCCGGTCGGGAAAGCGGATGGCAGTTCTTAAGCAAAGCTGTTCCGGTTTGGAAAAGCGTCCCATGCAAAAGGCTGTGAGCCACCAGGTCCGCTTAGATATTTCTGCCAGGGTATTTGGGCCTTTTGAAAGGTCAAAGGACATAAGCAGCATATCGGAATCGTCCACTGCATTAAAGTGGGCGGTGGAATATTCCCCGGGAAGAAGTACCCGGTCGGCGTAATAAACACCGATTTCGGCCCCGGTATTAATGCCGTACTGGCCCTTCCAAAATTCAATCAGCCAGGTGCGCTCCTGCCAGATGAAATACACAGGCAGGTAATCAAACACCATATTAAAGGAAGCGGCAGCCCGGTCAAAAAGTGCAGTATAACCTATTTCCCGCTGCCATGCATCCACCCGGGATGAAATGATATCCCAGTGGCTGTCATAACAGTACCCGAAAGGGGCAATCAGAGAGGACAAAAGTTCACATTTATCACAAGAGGACATAGAACAGACTTTTTTTATGGCTGCACGTTTCCGGCAAACGCCAAAAACAACAAGTAAAAGCAAAGCAAGCAGTACAATGCCAATTGAAAGATACATGATTGTAGATCCTTGTCGAAGTTTTTACTATATTGTATGTGGAAACTGGCAGTTTGTGAGGGGGAAAAGAGGGGCATACCTGGTAATGGCCTGGAAAAATAGCAAATGATACTTATAGATATTGACAGGAACAATCTGTAATGATATATTAATACCAACAAATGACATGTCAATATAATATTATGCTAAGTTGTACAAGTGAAAGTATAGTGAAAAAGGAGACACTGATATGAAAAAAAGAACTTTAACAGCATTGTTGGCAGTGGCGCTTACCCTATGCAGCGTTTCGGGATGTGGTAACGGAGGGGCTGCATCAGATGGTCAGTCAGATTCTTTGGCAGAGGATAACTCCCAGATAGTGGAAAATGTAGAAGGCCAAGAAACTGGTTTACAGGAAAACACTGGTAAAGTGGAGTTTTGGAACGACAAGTTAGCAAGCACGGAGCAAAGTGATCTGGACAAGCTGGCGGAAAGTGCGTCTACAGCCAGCGGAGTGAATGTGGAATTTATCTCATATACAGATGTTGCGTCAATGAGAACCGCTGTGGAACAGTCTATTCATTCGCCAGATGCCCCTGGACTTTTTACATGGTGGAGTGGCGTAGATTTAAAGACTCTTGCGGATGCCGGAGTTGTGGAGGATTTAACAAATGTGTGGGAGGAATACATCATTCCCAATGGAGTCCCGGAGAATGTAACAGATTCTTTGACCTTTGATGGAAAGATTTATGCGGCGCCTTATAGCATTATCTATAGTTCTATTGTCTATAATAAAGATTTATTTGACCAATACGGGTTAAAAGAACCGGAGACTTTTGAAGAATTTGAAAATGTCTGCCAGACATTGGTGGATAACGGCATCACTCCGCTAGGGGTTGATGCAGGAAATGGATTATGGGGATTTAAGTGGTTCCAGTGTTTGATCGCGGCATACGATCCACAGCTTTATTTAGACCTTTGCGCGAATCAGGTGAAGTATACGGACGAACGGGTGGTAGAAGTGATGGATAAATGGAAAGAAATGTACGATAAAGGTTTCTTTTCGATTCCCTTAGACCAAACAGATCTTCATAAAGCGGAGGCATCAGGAGAGATTGCAATGCAGGAGATGGCTGACTATGAAGCAATCAATCTTTGTGACAATTTTGGAGGGGGCAATTATGGGACATTTGTTATGCCGCCAGTACACCCGGATACCAAAAAAACAGTGTTTTTTGAGATAGCCCCTATTTGCGTATCAAAAAACAGCGCTGACAAGGGATCTGCAATAGAAGTCCTTAAAACATGGTATGGAGAAAATAACCAAAGAGTTTTTAATGAGGTTACGAATTTTAGTTGTTCCTCCAACGTGGAAAGTGATAATAGTTGTGCGAAGGAAATGGTAGAATTTGCCGTAGATTCAGAAAACTATAACCTGATGCTCAGATATTACGAAAATGCAGGTAACGTTAATATTCGTGATGTTGCCATCGATCAGTTATTGAAGTTTGAACTTGGGGATGCTTCCGTTTTGGAGATTCTTAACACAATTCAAGCTAAGGCTGATGAGGTATTAGGGGAAGGTTATGCCAATTAACAATGAAATCCTGAAGGGTGCGTTTGCACTCTTCAGGAGAAAACCAATAAGGAGATAAAATGGCAAAAAAGACAAAAAACAATTGGTCTGATTATCTTTATATAGCCCCAGCAGTGGCTTTGGTCGTAATCTTCTTTGTTTCATCCATTTTTTATACTACTTATCTTAGTTTTTTTGAATGGAATGGAATCGGGGAGAAGATATTTGTAGGAGGAGAAAACTATAGGCTGCTATGTAAAGACAGTAATTTTCTTGTTTCTCTTATGAATACGGTCATATGGGTTGCGGCGTCTTTAATAACCTCTTTGCTGATCCCCTTTGTTTTGGCGGCTCTGATCACAAGAAGTTCAGGGGCTAATGTATTTCGTTTTATTTTTTATTTTCCGGCCACCTTATCCGGAACAGTGGGGGGATTGATCATTTCCTCTTTGCTCTCCACATATGGACTTCCGGCGCTCTTAGGACAGATATTGGGAAATACAGCAAGATCAAACTGGTTAAATACGCCTTATTTTAATACCTTCCTGATGATATGTGCAGGGGTTTGGCAGGGCGTGGGATTAAATATGCTGCTTTTTATTGCCGGCTTGCGGAATATGGATATCTCTCCCATAGAATCGGCAATGATTGATGGGGCAAGCGGCTTGAAGTTGTATACAAAAGTTGTAGTTCCCCTGATTAAGCCAACGATTATTGTTGTGATGCTCATGACGATTGTAAACAGTTTCAAAGTGTTTGATATGATATGGGTCACTACAAAAGGCGGTCCGTACCGTACTTCAGAAACACTGGCGTTTACCATGTATCAAGAGTCATTTGTCTATTCACAATACGGAAGGGGCTCTGCTGTGGCAGTGATCTTAACATTGATTATTCTGGTGGTATCATATTTTAATGTGAAAAATTCATACAAGAATGTGTGAGGGTAAAAATGATAAAAACAAGTAAAAAAACAGAAAATTGTATTAATATGATCCTGATAACATTTGGTATTGTTTGGATCACACCGATATGTTTTGTGCTTTTCAATCTTTTTAAAACAAAACAGGAATATAATCTTGGTTCTTTATGGGAATTGCCGGAAAGCTTTAACATGGAAATAATTAGTATCAATTTCAGAAATTTAATTGCAAACAAACTTTTTTTATCTTTTGGCTCTACGTTTTTATACTGTAGTGTTGCAGCGGTGGCAGGTGTGTTTATTGCTTTGCTGGCAGGATATGGCCTTACTCATACGAATATACGCCATAAGAACTTTTGGTTTATGCTTATTTACAGCGGTACAATTTTTCCCTTTGAGACATATTTGATACCGGTTTATAAAGCTTATTACAAGTTGGGGCTGTATAATACCAGAACAGGAATGATGTTGTTTTTTACAGCGTTATGCATTCCATTTGCAATGTTTGTATTTAGAAATTTTTTTCTGGGAGTGGATAATGAAATTTGTGAGGCTGCTAAAATAGATGGCGCTAATAGCTGGCAAACATTAATGAAGATCATGTTCCCAATGGCTAAGGCGCCGTTGGCGATTGTTTTGCTTCAGCAGTTTACGGCGTGTTGGAATAATCTGATGTTTGGTCTCACATTTACCAAATCAGCAAATATCAGACCGGTAATGGCAAGTCTTTCACTGCTTGGAGACGCCAATGTCCCACAACTTTTTCTTGCATGTATATTCGTATCGCTGCCTGCGATCATATTATTTTTCCTTTTAAGAGATCAAATTGTGGTAGGATATGCATATACAGTAAAATAGAAAGGTAAAAAGGAATCGCAAAATGAAGATTATGGAATTGGTTGAGGATTTGAAGACATGGAATGCAGAGCCTGTGGATGAGGAGAATACATGTGATACGGTGAAAGCCGGAAGTGTGGACAAGGAAGTTCATAAGGTTGCTCTAACCATGTTTGGAACAGTTGACGTGATCAGGGAGGCTGGTATGTGGGGGGCGGATCTGTTGATCGTTCATGAACCGCTTTATTATGACCATATGGATTCCATCCATAACCTGATGATCATTCAGGAAAAACAACGCATTGTTTCGGAAAGTGGCCTGACTATTTTTCGGTTTCATGATTATGCACATGCAATGGTTCCTGATATGATCTGTGCAGGGGAATTGAAATATTCTCGTTTACAAGGGGAAATTCAGGAAAGACAACGATTTGGGGTGACGTCTTTTGTCTTGGAGCATGGGCTTACGGCAGAAGAGTTGGCAAAGACCTTTGAGAGGAATTTGCATATAGACTCTGTCCGTATTTCAGGATGTACAGACAAAAAGGGCAATAAGATTGCCTGCTGCTTTGGCGCCCCGGGAGAATTGTTCGACCTGTTTGAAGATCATGATTTTGTTGTTGCAGGGGAAATCAGTGAGTGGAGAGATGCCGAGATAGCAAGGGATGCGGCGGCGCTGGGATACAATAAAGCAATACTTGTGCTAGGCCATGAAACTTCCGAAAGGGCCGGAATGATGTACATGAAGGAGCTTTGTGAGGACAGATATCCCGATCTTGAATTCCGGTACTTTGAAAGTGGGTCTGTCCTAAAAATATCTGCCAAACAAAGCTGATTTTATGGTATCATATAAGTGCAGTTTTCAAACGGCGGCGCTATGAAATGCCTGAATAATTTGTGCGAGAGGGGAAAGCAAGTATTATGAGTAATGAACCAATGTATCAAAAAATATTTGATGATTTGCTTGGCGGAATAAAAGGTGGCGTATATACCACCGGGGACAGGCTGCCATCCGAAAAGGAGCTGATGGATCAGTATCAGGTCAGTCGGATTACTGTAAAAAAGGCATTGGAAATACTGGCATATAGAGGCTACATATTGCGTAAGCCGGGAAAAGGATCGTTTGTGGCATCCCAAAGCAATATTGATAAAATAGTGGAAGAGGACATCCTTTCAGAGGAAATGATATTAAAAGAAGCAAAAACACATGATTCTTCCACTCAGATGATTGGCGTTATCCTTGACTCTTTTTGTGTATCTTTTGGATGTGACTTGATCAAGGGGATTGAATACGAATGTAGAAAAAGGGGATTTTTAATGCTTTTTAGATGTTCCTATGGTTCAAAGCAAGATGAAAACAATGCCATTAATGAAATGATCCATAGTGGCGCAAAGGGTATTATTTTAATGTGTTCCCAGGGAGAAGTCTACAATGAAACGGTTCTGGAACTTTATGTAAATAAGTATCCGTTAATCCTGTTAGACAGGGAGATGGCGGGGATCTCACTTCCGGTAGTGGCAACGGATAATTACAAGGCAAGTTATGAATTAGTAACGAAACTGATAGAACAAGGGCATAAGAAAATATGTTTTGTCTCTCATTCCGCAATGAATACAACAACGGTAAAAGAGCGTTTTGATGGATATCGGGATGCAATTGTCAATCATCAACTGTCATTTGATGAGAGCATGTGGATCACGGATGTTGATAAGTATTTACCGAATAGGGAAGAGGATTTCCAGAAGGACGGAATGACGGATCACAAACTTGCTGATTATATTCAAAAAAATCAGGACATAACGGCATATTATTCTGTAGATCATGAATTAGGAATGCTTTTATTCCGGATCATGAAAGAACTTGGAGTGGAAAAAGAAAAAAAAATAGCTTTTTTTGATGGATTTGAAGAAGATTTGGACATATTGCCAATTTTCCCCCATGTTATGCAGGATCAGTATCAAATGGGGGTTGCGGCTGTCAGGCTTTTGGCCCACAGGCTTAAGGGAAATCATGTTAGTGGAAGGGAAAACATACCATATTCTATTGTTATGGAAAAAGAGTAAGAAAGGATTTTATCTATGAGGATCATGCATTCAGAATGGAGAGACAGGCTGCGGCATTGGATACGCACGTTACAGGATGATTTTTACCAACCTTTAGGTACGATAGAATGGAACGCTTACCGTACCATGGAGCAGTTGACCAGGGAAGAGGTTTTGCAAAAGGAATTTGTTCCTGTGGAATGTGGTTTTACATGGGGGAAGGAATACGAATACTGCTGGTTTTCAGGAAGCTTTAAGATACCGGATCAGGCAGCGGGAGAGCGGGTCGTGCTGAAACTGGAACCGGGAGGGGAATCATGTGTGTTTATTAACGGAGAGACTTTTGGGACTTTCCGGGCAAGCTGGGTAAAACAACCGCATCATTTTTTTGAGGATAATACTCTGCTAAAATGTGCACAAGGCGGAGAAGTTATTGAGATACTGATGGAAACTTACGCAGGTCATTATTACCCGGAATGTAAAGACGGAGGCTGTGCAACAGGACCGGTGCTTCCAGGCGCCTATGAAGACCAGGCAGTGGAGGGGGAACGATGCAGGCTTGGCGTTTGTACTTATGGTATTTGGAACGAGGATGCGTATCAATTGTTTATGGATGTAAGCACGCTGCATAAGCTGTTGGAGGTTTTAGATGAAACATCTTTGCGGGCAGCGCATGTTGCTGACGGGTTAGAACAGTTTACACTGACAGTTGATTTTGAGCAGGAACGTGACGGAAGGATTGCAGATTATAAAAAGGCCAGGAAAGAATTACAGCCTTTGATGGCGGCCGTAAATGGAAGCACGGTACCAAAGTTTTATGCAGTGGGCAATGCTCATTTGGATTTGGCATGGCTGTGGCCTGTTGCGGAAACCTACAGGAAAACAGAGCGGACCTTTGCCGCACAGTTACGGTTGATCGAAGAATATCCAGAATACAAATTTATACAAAGCCAGCCGGCAGCTTATGAGATGTGCCGCTTCTATTATCCGGATCTGTTTGCCAAAATACAGGAGGCGGCGAAAAAGGGCCAGTGGATTGCAGAAGGCGCTATGTGGGTGGAGCCAGATACCAATATGGCGGGAGGCGAGGCGCTGATCCGGCAGCTTTTATATGGCAAGCGTTACTTTAAAGAATATTTTGATGTAGACAGCCAGGTGTTGTGGCTTCCTGATACTTTTGGCTATAGCGCTGCCCTGCCTCAGATTTTAGCGGGTTGTAATGTGAAATATTTAGTGACCCAGAAGATATTTTGGAGCTATAACGAGGGAGAGCAGTTCCCTTATCATTATTTTCATTGGGAAGGAATGGATGGAACGAAGATCATTTCCTTTTTGCCAACCAGTTATACATATGATACGGATCCGGTAACTTTAAATGAAACCTGGGGCAGCAGGACCCAGGCTAGGGATCTGGAGGCATTTTTGCTGCCCTTTGGTTACGGAGACGGCGGCGGAGGGCCTACAAGGGATCACATAGAATATGCGCTTAGGCAAAAAGATTTGGAAGGCGGTGTGAAAGTGAAGCTTTCAGATCCTATAGAGTTTTTTGAGGACATGGAAGCAATGGGAAAACCCCAAAATACCTATGTGGGCGAACTGTATTTTTCGGCGCATAGAGGCACCTATACTTCTCAGGCGATGGTAAAGATGTACAATAGAAAATGTGAACTGGCATTGCGGGAAACAGAAATATGGAGCGTGCTTGCGGCCGAAAAAGGAATGGGGTACCCAAAAGAAAAACTGGAGATTCTCTGGAAGAAGCTTTTGCTACATCAGTTCCATGATATTTTGCCTGGATCAAGCATTGGAAAAGTCTATCAGGAAGCAGAGCCGGTTTACAAAGAAATCCTGGGAGGCTGTGAGAAGTTAATACAAGATGCACAGCATGCTCTCATGGAAGGGACAGATGGAATATCCGTATTTAATTCTTTGGGATTTGACAGAAAGGCGATGGTCATCCTGCCGAAAGATTTTGGCGGGGCGGTCAGGACAGCGGACGGGAGTAGAGTCCCTATATGTAAAAGCGATGCAGGGATACAGGCGCTTGTAACGCTTCCGGCTTATGGAGCGGTAACGCTTTATGCGATAGAAGGAACAGAAGAGGAAGGCCATTTCCAAGATCCGGAAGATAAGGTGTCAGTTGAAATAAAAGAAAATGGTTATTGGATGGAAAATGATCAAATAAGTGTTCTGGTGAACAAGATGGGTGAGATATCTTCTTTTGTACTGAAATCTTCGGGACGGGAGTTTGCGGCAGAACCGATGAATCATTTGCAAATGTATAAAGATGTTCCACGCATGTTTGATGCATGGGATACCGATTCCAATTATATCAGGCAGGAAATGGACGGGCCAGGGAATGTAGTCGTAAAAGTGCTTTGTGATAAAGGAATGAAAGGAGAAATAAAGGTTTCTGGAACCATTGGAAATTCTTCTTATGAGCAGATCATCAGCCTTACAGCTAGGAGCAGAAGAGTGGAAATTTCAATGACTGTGGATTGGAAGGAGCAGCACCGTCTCTTAAAAGCGGCTTTTCCCGTTTCCGTTTATGCAAGAGAGGGAATCAATGAAATTCAATTTGGCTATGTAGAACGTCCAACCCACCGTTCCAGGTTATACGACAAAGAACGGTTTGAAGTGTGCAATCACCGTTACAGCGCATTATGTGACGGATCGCATGGGGCAGCGGTTTTGAATGATTCCAAATATGGCATTAGCATGAATGAAAACAGGCTGGAACTTTCTTTATTAAAAGCAGGTTGTTCTCCGGAGATGCGTGCAGATAACGGTGTGCATCGGTTCATCTATGCATTTACGGCATGGGAGGGAAGTTTTGCAGACTGCGATATTGTACGACAGGGGTATGAACTGAATGTATCGCCTGCTTTATGCCGTGGAACGATAAAGACAGGAAATCATTTTCGGACAGATAGCGAAAATATAATGCTGGAAACGGTAAAACTGGCAGAGGATGGAAGTGGTGATTGGATTGTCCGTTTGTACGAATCTCAAAAAGCGGCAGTAAAAGCAAAGATCATGCTACCGGTATTAGAGGGGCGCAAAGCCTTTTTATGTAATATGTTAGAGGACAAGGAAGAGGAAATAGAAGTAAATGACTGTGAAATCACTTTACTGTTCCGTGCTTTTGAAGTGAAGACGGTTAGGATCCGGAAATAACGGGTTCATGAAAGATTTCCTATTGGATATTTTCGGAAATAACACTGTAATCCTTTTATAAAAATGGGATTGCAGTGTTTTTCTTTGGGATAAAGCAATGTTGTGGTAGGAGATGATTGAAAAAAATATTGAATGCAGTATAATAAGAAGCAGATACTTTAAATGGGGAATGTAAAGGGAAGTAAAATACCAATGAAAGAAACAGGGATTATGATCGAAGGAGGCGCCATGCGTAGTGTGTTTGCAGCAGGGGTGCTGGATTTTTTTATGGATAGGGGAATTGAAGTTCCCAACGTGCTTGCAGTTTCCGCAGGCGCGTATGCAGGAATGAATTATGTTTCAGGACAAAAGGGAAGGGCTGTGGATGCGGTGATCCGGCCTTTGGAAAAAGAAAAATATATGGGACCGAAAACATTTCTGAAAAAGGGAACTTTTTTTGATATGGATTATTTGTTTGACGTAGTGCCGAAAAAGCTGGCTCCCTTTGATTTTGAAACCTTGAAAAATTCTGCAAAACGGTTTGTTGTCAACACCACCAATTGCCTTACCGGTGAGAGCGAATACTATGAGGATTTTGACACGGAAGATCAGTTTTGGAAGATCTGCCGGGCAGCCAATTCCCTTCCTTTTATCTCAAAAGTCAGCTATATTGATGATGTGCCTATGCTAGATGGCGGGCTTGCAGATGCGCTTCCGCTAGACCGGCTGGAAGAAGAAGGGTGGGAAAAAGTGTTTGTCATCTTGACGCGGAAAGAGGATTACCGGAAGAAATACAGATATCTTTATATGTTGTTTCTACGCATCGTGTATCATAAATATCCCCGGTTGATCAAGACGGTGGCAAAGCGGGCTAAAAAGTATAATGACTGCCTGTTACAGATCGAAAGAATGGAAGCGGATGGCAGGGCATTGGTATTTCGGCCATCCCAATTAGCAGTTGGGAATAACGAATCAAATGTAGAGGTACTGATGGATTATTACCAGCATGGATACGATGAGGCAATGGGGAGAGAAGAGGAAATATTCAGCTTTCTGGCAACGTAAATTGTCAATATCGGAATGGAGGAATGTAGAATGGACATCAACCAGGTTTTACAACAATTGGATCTGTTATTTGCAAGGCATCAGATTGGGGAGGTAGAACCTTTTCTTCTTAAGAAGATGGAAGAGGCGCGCGTGTTGGGAGATAGCAGTGCACTGGTCACTCTTTATAATGAGCTGATCGGCCATTACAGGGAGATGGGAGAGGGAGAGAAATCCATGGTCTGCTGCCGCCAGGTCTTAGAGCTTATGGGCAGCATGGGATTGGAGGGAACCACCGCCTATGCCACGACACTTTTAAATGTTGCAAATGCATGCAGGGCAGCAGGGCTTTTGCGTGAATCTATGATCTATTATCAGAAGGTAAAAGAAATATATGAAGGGGAACTGGAAGGGACAGATTTCAGGTACGCCAGCTTATATAACAACATGAGCCTGCTGTTTCAGGAGATGGGAGATTTTGAGAGCGCCTGTGACTGTCTGGAAAGGGCGCTGGCTATTGCTGTGCGCTATGACGAAGCGCGGATCGAAGTGGCGGTTACTTATACCAATCTTGCGGCATCCCAGTTAAAGCTTGGGAGAATCCAGGAGGCAATAGATAATCTGAACAAAGCTTTTTCCATTTTTGAGATGGATACGGAGAAGGATTACCATTACAGCGGTGCGCTTTCGGCGATGGGGGAAGCACAGTACATGGCGGGAAATCTGGAGGAATCTGCCAGGTATTATAAGCTTGCCCTTCATGAAATCGAACGGAATATGGGCAGGAACAAAGCCTACGAGATCACTTTGCAGAATTTAAATGCCGTAACGGTAAGACTGTCCCAGCTTCCGGCAGCGGGAAGGAATTTTACAAACGGTATGGAGTTATGCCAGGCGTTTTATGAGGAATATGGAATCCCGATGATTCGGGAAAAATTCCCGCAATATGAAAAAATGATAGCGGTGGGGCTTGTAGGAGAAGGGTCTGAGTGTTTTGGATTTGACGACGAGGTGTCAAGGGACCATGATTTTGGACCGGGGTTTTGCATGTGGCTGACAGACCAGCTTTACGAAGAAATTGGACAGCAGCTTCAGGAGGAATATGAAAGGCTTCCGGCTACCTACATGGGAATTACCCGTTATACCACTGCCAAAGCGCAAAAGCGTGTGGGCGTTTTTAGAATCGGAGATTTTTATGAAAGCTTGATCGGCCTTAAGGATGTGCCGACGACCCAGCATCAGTGGTTGTTCCTTGATGATTACAGACTGGCATCGACGGTAAATGGCAAAGTCTTTCGGGATGACTTAGGGGAATTTACCCGTATCAGACAAGGGATCCTGGCCTATTATCCGGAAGAGGTACGGATGAAAAAAATTGCAAGGCAGGCAGCCCTCATGGCTCAATCCGGGCAATATAATTATTCCCGGATGTTTGGGAGGGGAGAGACGGTCACGGCCGCTATTGCATTGTCTGAATTTATGAAGCATACGATGTCTATGGTATATCTTCTGAACCGCACTTATGCGCCTTTTTATAAGTGGATGCACCGGGGCATGCGTACTTTGCCGGTTTTGCCGGAGATTGGGGATATTTTAAATGCATTGGTAGACTTTCCGAAAGGGGATGAGCGGATTCCCCAGACCATAGAAATCATTGTAGCTTTGATTATTGCAGAGATGAAAAAGCAGGGTCTTACAAGCGGAGAGGATAATTATTTAGATCACCATACAGACAGGATCCTGGGCAGGATCCCCCAGAAAGAAAAGAAGGATGACACGTTCAAAACGGCGCTGATTAATGAGATGGTTTCTCTGGAATGGGAGGCTTTTGATCAGGTGGAGAACGAAGGTGGAAGGGCAGACTGTCAGGATGACTGGAACACATTTTCCATCATGCGTAAAAGCCAGTATCTGACTTGGAGTGAAGAGATGATAAAGAGCTATATCAGTGATTTCCGCCGGGCAAATGCCAGGGGATGGAACCTGATCACCGAAAAATATGGCCGGATGATGGAAAGCACGGCGCCTTCCCACTATGCAAAGTTAAAAGATTCTTTGCCCGAACTGCCGGAGGTGAAAAAGGAAATCATTGAGGAGATCATCAAGATACAGGTGGATTGGATGGAAGAGTTTGCTGCCAGGTATCCTAAGGCGGCAGGGAATGCAAGAACCATCCACACCAGTGAGGATACGCCTTTTAACACTTCTTATGAGACATACCTGCGTGGAGAATTATCCACCTACTCAGATGAAACGCTGGATCTGTATGGAAGGTTTATTGCCAGGCTGTGCAGGGAAAACCTCAATTTGGCGGAAATGACGATGGAGAATACGGCTCTTTTGTATGGGTATTCCTCCCTGGAAGATTTGGAAAAAAAGCTGTAAAGGACGACTTATGAAAACATCACATCATAAAAATTACGAAATAGATATGTGTAACGGTCCACTGTTCGGAAAGATCCTGCTCTTTACCCTGCCACTAATGCTCTCAGGTATTTTGCAGCTCCTTTTTAATGCGGCGGACGTGGTAGTTGTGGGAAGATTTGCCGGTAATGAATCCTTGGCGGCGGTAGGATCCACAGGAGCGCTGACTAATTTGCTTGTAAATTTGTTTGTGGGATTATCGGTTGGAGCAAACGTGCTTGTTGCGAGGTACTATGGGGCTAAAGCGGAAGAAGAGGTCAGCCAGACAGTCCATACTTCTATTTTGATCAGCGTGTTAGGCGGAGTAGTCCTTGCAGTGCTTGGAATCGTTCTGGCCAGGCCGTTGCTGCATATGATGGATACGCCGGAAAACGTTATTGGACATTCGGTGCTTTATATGAGGATTTACTTTTTGGGGATGCCGGTGATGCTTTTGTTTAACTTTGGCAGTGCGATCCTCCGGGCGGTTGGAGATACCAGAAGACCTTTATTTTATCTGATGATTGCCGGGGTGATCAATGTTTGTTTAAACCTTGGCTTTGTCATCGTCTTTCATATGGGGGTAGCGGGGGTGGCGCTTGCAACTGTCATATCCCAGTGTGTTTCCACGGCATTGATCCTGCGTTGTCTTGCCTTTTCAGAGGGATGTTTCCGGCTGCATTTGGACAAGCTTAGGATAAACTATGATAAGCTGGGAAAAATTGCGGCAATTGGCCTTCCGGCAGGGGTACAGGGGTCGTTGTTTTCCATTTCCAATGTGTTGATCCAGTCGTCGGTAAATTCTTTTGGTTCAGTGGCTATGGCAGGAAATACTGCAGGAGCAAACGTAGAGGGGTTTGTGTATACCGCAATGAACTCGGTACATCAGACAGCGGTAAGCTTTACAGGGCAGAACCTGGGAGGAAAGCGGTATGACAGGATTAATAAAATTTTGATAGAATGTGTGCTGTTTGTTACGGTAATTGGACTTGTAATGGGAAATGGCGCTTATCTTTTGGGCAGGCAGATACTTTCTCTCTATTCGCCTGACCAGGAGGTGATCCTTTATGGGATCCAGAGGATGAGCATTATTTGTACGTTTTATTGTCTTTGTGGAATTATGGATGTGCTGGTGGGAAGTATCAGGGGGCTTGGTTATGCAGTAATGCCTATGATCGTTTCGCTTTTGGGCGCCTGCGTATTTCGCGTGATCTGGGTCTGTACGGTATTTCAGTGGGACAGGACTTTGCACACTCTTTATGTGTCCTACCCGGTATCCTGGGCGCTGACTGCCTTTGTCCATTTTCTATGTTTTATTGTCGTCAAAAGGAAGATAGGAGAATCTGGAAAGGTGACTGTTTAAATGAAAAATAAGAAATATGAAGCCGTCATTTTTGACCTGGACGGGACACTGCTTAATACGTTGGAGGATCTGCTGGATAGCGTTAACTATGCAATGTCCGTTCTTGAAATGCCGGTACGCAGTTATGAGGAGGTCCGCCATTTTGTGGGAAACGGGATTCGGCGGCTTTTAGAGCTTTCTGTGCCGGAGGGAGATAAAAACCCTCAATTTGAGCAGGCGCTTACGCTGTTTAAAAAATATTATGGTGAACATTGTAATGACAAAACAGACTTATATCCGGGAATCATTGACCTGCTAAAAAGACTGAAGGAAGAAGGGTTTCAGATGGCGATTGTCTCCAACAAATATTTTGAGGGAGTTGAAGCCCTTAAAGAGCAATATTTTAAGGAATACCTGGATGTTGCAATCGGAGAGAGGGAAGGAATCCGCAAAAAGCCTGCGCCGGATACTGTGCTTACCGCATTAGGGGAATTAGGGATATCCAGGGAACGAGCTGTCTATGTAGGGGATTCGGAAGTGGATCTTGCAACAGCGGCCAATACGGGGATGGACTGTATTACGGTGGGATGGGGCTTCCGCACAAGGAAAGAGCAGGAAATGGCAGGCGCAAAGGTGTTTGCAGACAGGCCTTTGGACATAATGGGATTTTTGTATGAAGAGGAATAAGAAAATTTTTGAATGCAAGCTGTGAGGCTTGCATTTTTTGTTATGGGTCGAAGTCTTTTGAGAGTTTCCAGTTGCGCGATATAACCATGGAAGAAGGAGATTAGGGAGCTGATACAGAGAAATTTAGGGGTGGGCAGACAACACAAAAGTTGGTATAGTAGTAAGGAGAATATTTACAGGGGGATTTGTCATGGATGCGGAATATAAAGTGTGCAAAATAGAAAATGTTAAGACAATACAGGTCCAGGTTCCAGGGTCTAAGAGTATTACCAACAGGGCGCTATTGCTGGCTGCCCTTTCCAATAAGAAATGTATTCTTAGGGGGGTGCTGTTTAGCGATGATTCCCGCGGATTCTTAGATTGTCTTATTCATTTAGGGTTTCAGGTGGAAATACGGGAAGAAATACAGGAAGTGACTATTTGGGGGGCTGGGGGGAAGATTCCGGCTGGCAGTGGAAAGATCAATGTGCGAAGCGCCGGGACGGCGGCGAGATTTTTAACGGTAATGCTGGCATTTGCCGGTGGGGACTATGAACTTACCGCTTCGCCCCAGATGTGCCGGCGGCCGATGCAGCCTCTTTTGGATCTTTTGATAGAAGCCGGAGCAGAGATCAATTATCACGGAGAGGAAGGTCACTTTCCCTTTCATATGTCATCCCATCATCTTGCCATGGAAGAAGTCGGTATTGATACGGGAGTGAGCAGCCAGTTTGCCAGCGCGCTTTTGATGTCAGGAGTCATTTTGGAAAAAGGATTAAGCGTGAAGCTGACAGGGAAGAGGGCCCAGGGAGCATATATTAAAATGACAGTTCAAATGATGCGTCAGTTCGGGGTTTTAGTCAATTGGGAAGGTGATTGCTGTAAGATTCCCCATAAAGCGGACTTTGGCATCGAAGAATATCAAATCGAGCCGGATGTGTCCGGGGCGTGTTATTTTTATGCTATGGCGCCGCTTTTAAAAACTAGTGTTATTGTGAAAGATGTGCATGGAGACAGCATACAGGGGGATATTAAGTTTTTGAATGTGCTGGAAGATATGGGATGTGGTCTTATAGAACAGGCGGAAGGAATCATGGTTGACGGAAGGCAACTGGATAGTTATCCGGGACTGACCGTATCTATGAAAGATTTTTCCGACCAGACGATGACACTGGCCGCGCTTGCGCCTTTTGCCACCTCTCCCACGGTGATAAAACAGGTAGGCCATATCCGTATGCAGGAGTCTGACCGGCTGAATGCCATATTGACAGAACTTGGACGCATGGGGATTTCCTGCAAAGAAGTTCCAAAGGAAGATGGGATTATGATCTGGCCGGGAACCGTGGAGGAGACGAAGGTGGAAACATATGAGGATCACCGGATGGCAATGGCGTTTACTTTGGTCGGTTTAAAAACAGGTGTAATAATAATTAAAAACCCCGGTTGTTGCAAAAAGACCTTTGAAAATTATTTTCAGATTATCGATGAGATTATTTCCCGGAACAGGGAGCACAAGCAGTAGCTTGGTTTTGAGGAACGGCGGGAGAATGGAGGCAGTTAGTGGAAACAGTAAAAGAAAAGAAATTTCAGGAAAACCGGGAAAGAGTTATTTTGGCAGGCGTTGATATCGGAAATGACCAGGAGGAGTTTGACCGTTCAATGAGGGAATTGGCGGAATTGGCAAAAGCCTGTGATATGGAGCCTATAGGGAATATTACACAAAAAATGGAAAGTATAAATAAGAGCCTTTATCTGGGCAGCGGGAAAGTAGATGAGCTTTTTAAGGCTGCCGGGGCGCTTGAGGCGGAATTGATTATTTTTAATGATACGCTTACCCCATCCCAGCTTCGGAATCTTCAGGACATGCTGAAAATACCTGTGATGGACCGGACAACTTTGATCTTGGATATTTTTGAAAGGAGAGCCAGGACCAGAGAGGCCAGGCTGCAGGTGGAGTCGGCCAGACTGCAGTATTTATTGCCCAGACTTGTAGGAATGCATGAAGCCCTGACCAGACAGGGGGGAACCAGCGGCAGCATGAGCAGCCGTGGGGCAGGCGAAAAGAAACTGGAGCTTGACAGAAGAAGGATTGAGCATCGGATTTCAGAATTAAATAAGGAATTGGAGGAAATAACCAAAGAGAGGGAAGTCCAGCGAAAGAAAAGGCAGCATTCAGGAATTCCGCTGGTGGCATTGGTGGGATATACCAATGCGGGGAAGTCTACGATCTTGAACCGGATGCTTGAAAAATATGATATGGATGAAGAAAAGAAGGTACTTGAAAAAGACATGCTTTTCGCCACATTGGATACCTCGGTGCGGCGTATCTGCACGGGAAATAACCGGGACTTTCTTTTATCAGATACCGTAGGTTTTATCCATAAGCTGCCTCATGGGTTGGTTAAAGCATTTCGGGCCACGCTTCTTGAGCTAAAGACGGCGGATTTGTTACTTCAAATAGTGGATGGTTCGGATCCTTGTTACCAGAAACAGATGGAAACTACAAATGAGACGATTGCCCAGCTTGGAGCAGGGCATATCCCAATGATTACAGTATTTAATAAGTCTGACCGTTTGGAGGGGAAGATTCCTTATCCTCAAATTGTGAGGGATAAAATTTATATGTCGGCGAAAGAAGATTCTTCTATTGAGATGCTGGCAAAAATGATCTTGGATAAAGTCTATGGGGACTTTAAAGAGACTTGTTTTTTGATTCCATATCAAATGGGGAACCTTGTTTCTTATTTCATGGAGAACGCCCAAATAATATCTATAGAATATGAAAAGGAAGGCACAAGGCTTCGGGTACGGTGTCATCCTGGTGATAAGGAGAAATACATCTGTTATGAAGAACGAAAGACTGAATAAATATCTTGCCTCTTGTGGAATCTGTTCCAGACGGGAGGCTGACCGGCTGATCGACCAGGGAAGAGTGATTATCAATGGGCAAAGAGCGAAGACTGGGATGCTGGTGTCGGAGCAAGATAAGATCCTGGTAAATGGGAAACCGGTTCATGGGAAAAATGAGACGGTGGTGCTTGCTTATTATAAGCCAGTGGGGGTTGTGTGCACGGAAAAAGACCGTTTTGCTGAAAAGAAAATCACAGATATGGTAAAATTCCCAATACGCGTAACTTATGCCGGACGGCTTGACAAGGATTCCGAAGGTTTAATTCTCCTGACAAACGACGGGGAACTGATCAGCAGAATGATGCAGGGAAGTGCAGGGCATGAAAAGGAATATGTGGTGAAAGTGAATAAAGAAATAACAGACGTTTTCTTAAAAACCCTGGAAAATGGGGTATTTCTTCCTGAATTAAACATTACAACACGGCCTTGCAGGGTGGAAAAGACCGGAAAATTTACCTTTCACATCGTTCTGACTCAAGGGGTCAACAGACAGATCCGAAGGATGACAAAGGAACTGGGGTACCATGTTTATGCAATAAAAAGAGTGCGGGTGGTGAATATACATCTTGCAGGTTTAAGGCCAGGGCAGTTTCGTCGGATTTCTGGAAATGAATTACAGATGTTATACAAAATATGCGGTATGAAAGACGAAGTAGAAGACTGATCTGATACAAAATCTTGTGTTTCAGCCAATAGATATTGTAGATGGTAATAAAAAAGAGTTTTTGTTCAATATTATGTAAATCAATCTTCACAAGGCGTACATAAGAGAAAAAACTATCGGTAAAATGATAAAATCCTATGAAAAACAGGTTTTATTGATGGTGTTAGTGAAGGAATTGACAGGATAGATGAAGGAAAACTTGCAAAAATGGAGGCGAAATGATGGAAAACTTCAAATCAAGAGCGGCTGAACTGGTGAAAAAGTTAAATCAGGCATCAGAGGCTTACTATAATGGAAAAGAAGAGATAATGTCGAACTATGAGTGGGATACTATGTTTGATGAGCTTTCCAGGTTGGAAGCTGAAACCGGATATGTGCTCCCGGATAGTCCAACGCACAATACCGGTTATGAGGAAAATAACGGAGAGAGGGAGCCTCACGAGTTTCCGGCTCTTTCCCTTGCAAAAACAAAACAGGTTTCTGATTTGCAGAAGTGGGCGGAGGAAAAACCAGTCTGGTTATCATGGAAATTGGATGGGCTGACACTGGTACTTACTTATGACTATGGGAAACTCACTAAAATTTTGACAAGGGGAAATGGAACGACAGGAACCAATATTACTTATCTGAAAAATTCCATAGAGGGATTTCCACTTTTGATCGGCTACCAGGGACATCTGGTAGTCAGAGGGGAAGCCACCATATCTTATACCGATTTTGAGCTGATCAATGCCACCATAGAGGAAGATGATGAAAAATATGCAAATCCCCGGAACCTTGCTTCCGGTACACTTAGTTTGGATGACCCGGAAAAGGTAAAGGAACGGCATGTTCATTTTCATGCATTTACTTTGGTGTATTTAGATGATAATATTCCTTCCTGGGGAGAACGGATGGACTTTCTTGAACGGGAAGGCTTTACGGTGATAGAGCGGGAGGCGGTTACGGCACAAACAATTCCAGGTGTTATTGATATCTGGACGGAAAAAGTGGAAAAAGGGGAAATGGATATTCCTGTGGACGGATTGGTTATTTGTTTTGATGATACCAGATATGCGGCTTCCGGAAATGTTACCGGACATCATGCTGCCAGAGCGGGGTATGCTTTTAAGTGGCAGGACGTTTCTGCCTCTTCCAGATTGGATCATATTGAATGGTCTTGTGCGGCCTCCACCATATCGCCAGTGGCTGTGTTTGATCCGGTCCAGCTTGAGGGAACCACTGTTTCCAGGGCATCGCTATGTAACATCAGTGAGATGGAGCGGCTGGGTATTGGCGATCAATGCAGAGTTGAGGTGGTTAAGGCGAATAAAATCATTCCTAAGTGTATTGCAGTGACAGAATCTTCAGGAAGTTTTCAGATTCCGGAATGTTGTCCGGTCTGTGGGGCGAAGACAGAGGTGAGAACCAGCCCAAGAAGCAGCACGAAAACGTTACATTGTACGAACCCGGACTGCAGCGCCAAGCATGTAAAAAAGTTTACCCGTTTTGTAAGTAAATCGGGAATGGATATTGACGGGCTTTCGGTCCAGACTATTTTAAGATTTATGAATGAGGGATTTTTATCAAGATTTGCAGATGTTTATCATTTGGAGGATCATGCAGAGAAGATCAAACAGATGGAAGGGTTTGGAGATAAGTCCTGCGACAATCTGCTTCAGGCAATAGAAAAAAGCAGGCAGGTTCATCCCGTGAATTTCATTTATGCACTTTGTATACCGATGATCGGCATTGATGCGGGGAAAAAAATGATTGCTGAAAACGGTTTTGAGGGTTTTATGGAACGTATGGAGTCGGGGCAGGGATTTGAGGAAATCTCAGGGATCGGGCCGGAAAAGTCACGTTCCGTCATAGAGTGGTATGAAAAGGAACAAAACAAATCTTCCTTGAAAGCTTTGCTGAAAGAGGTTACAATAGAAAGAGTGGGTATTCCGGCAAAAGATCAAGGGAAATGCAAGGGACTCACTTTCGTGATTACTGGTGATGTGCATCATTATAAAAACAGAGATGAATTTAAGGCATATGTGGAAACCGAAGGAGGAAAGGTAACAGGAAGCGTTACTTCCAAGACAAATTATCTGGTCAATAATGACGCCCATTCTACCTCATCCAAAAATAAAAAAGCAGCCCAGCTTGGGATCCCTGTGATCACAGAGGATGAGTTTGTGAGGCAGTTTGGTTAGAGGATGATGCCACAGGCAGTAAGAGGGCACAATATAAATACCAATCGTTATTTAAAATGATTCAATGGAGTGAAAAGAAATGCCGATTAAAGTACAAAGTGATTTGCCAGCAAAAGGGATATTAGAAAATGAAAACATATTTGTTATGGATGAATACCGTGCTATGCACCAGGATATCCGTCCTTTACGGATCTGTATTTTAAATCTTATGCCGGTAAAGCAGGATACGGAATTGCAGCTTCTTAGGGTACTTTCCAATACTCCTCTTCATATAGAAGTTTCTTTTATGAAAATGAACAGCCATGTTTCATTAAATACGCCGATCCAGCATTTAAACCGTTTTTACAACACGTTTGATGAATTGCGTAACAGGCGTTTTGATGGATTGATCATCACTGGCGCGCCGGTGGAACAGATCTCATTTGAAAAAGTGGACTACTGGCCGGAACTATGTGAGATCATGGAATGGACGAAAGGGCATGTGACGTCTACTCTGCATATCTGTTGGGGGGCCCAGGCCGGGCTTCATTATCATTACGGAATGGAAAAGGTGATGCTGCCGGAAAAATTGTTTGGCGTTTTTGAACATAAGGTGATGAACCGTAAGATTCCGCTTGTCCGTGGTTTTGACGATTACTTTTATATTCCTCACAGCAGACATACGGCAGTAAGAAATGAGGATATCCACGCCTGTCCGGAATTGACTGTTTTGGCGGAGTCTGGGGAGGCTGGCGTATGTCTTTGTATGACGGAAGGCGGCAGGCAGATTTTTGTCATGGGGCATCCTGAATACGACAGGTATACGCTGCATAATGAGTATATCAGGGACAAGGAAAAGGGATTGCCGATCAAGCTGCCACAAAACTATTACCCGGACGATGACGATACGAAAAGGCCATGGCTGCAATGGAGATCTCACAGCAATAATTTGTATAGCAATTGGCTGAACTATTACGTTTATCAGGTTACACCTTATGTACTGGAGTAGAGAAAAGGAATGTGGAGAGAATATGAAACTTGTAATATTACGGATTGAAAAAAGAAAAGTGATCTGTGGACTGGACTGTAAAACCAAAATAGTTATTTCTGTAGCACGCAGGTGGTTTGCAGAAGATATCCAGGAAGGAGACACCATAGATCTTGACATGAGAATTTACAAATAAACGGATGTTGTTGTTTTTCCAGATGTTGTAGGAAGAAATCAAATAGTGTATACTTGTTGTATAGACATCAATATTAAGAGGAAACCAGAAAGGCAGGATGATCATGGAACTGACAAACATTAAGGACATATTCCGGGAAAAGGAAAAGTATGCGGATAACCAGGTAAAGGTAGGCGGCTGGGTAAGGAGCAACAGGGATTCTAAGAATTTTGGTTTTTTGGTGGTAAATGACGGCAGCTTTTTTGAACCTTTGCAGGTTGTATATTCAGATACTTTGGCGGATTTTGAGGCGGTTACCAAAATTGGAGTAGGGGCTGCAGTGATTGTGACCGGAAAAATCCTGGTAACACCAGGGGCAAAACAGCCTTTAGAAATGCATGCGGAGGAAATTATCGTAGAGGGGGCATCTCCATCCGATTATCCTTTGCAGAAAAAGCGTCATAGTTTTGAATATCTTCGTACAATATCTCACTTACGCGCCCGTACCAATACTTTTCAGGCTGTGTTCCGGGTACGTTCCCTGGCGGCTTATGCTATCCACCGCTTTTTTCAGGAACGTGGGTTTGTTTATGTGCACACGCCTTTGATCACGGGAAGCGACTGCGAAGGTGCAGGTGAAATGTTTAAAGTGACTACGCTGGATATGGATCATGTGCCGAAAACAGAAGAGGGAAAGGTGGATTATGGGCAGGACTTTTTTGGCAAGCCCACGAATCTGACCGTGAGCGGCCAGTTGGATGCAGAAACTTATGCGTTTGCTTTTCGGAACGTATATACTTTTGGCCCGACTTTTCGCGCGGAGAATTCCAATACGACCCGGCATGCAGCGGAATTTTGGATGATTGAACCGGAAATGTGTTTTGCAGACCTTAACGATGATATGATACTTGCAGAAGGGATGCTAAAGTATATCATCCGTTATGTATTGGAAAATGCGCCGGAGGAGATGGCATTTTTTAACCAGTTTGTGGACAAGGGGCTGCTGGATCGTTTGCAGCATGTCCTTTCTTCCGAATTTGGTCATGTGACCTATACACAGGCCATAGAGATATTAGAAAAGCATAATGATGAATTTGAGTATAAAGTACATTGGGGAAGTGACCTGCAGACAGAGCATGAAAAATATCTCACGGAAGTAGAGTTTAAACGGCCCGTATTTGTGACGGATTATCCCAAAGAGATCAAAGCGTTTTATATGAAATTGAATGAAGACCAAAAAACAGTGGCAGCTATGGACTGTCTTGTTCCGGGAATAGGTGAAATCATAGGGGGAAGCCAGAGAGAGGACAATCTGGAACTTTTAGTAAAACGGATGGAGGAGCTTAACTTAAATAAAGACGATTATGATTTTTATTTGGATTTAAGGCGTTACGGTTCTGCCCGTCATGCAGGTTTTGGCCTGGGATTTGAGAGATGCGTGATGTATTTGACGGGGATGGGAAACATCAGGGACGTGATACCTTTTCCAAGGACTGTAAATAATTGTGAGCTATAAAGGGAACGTTGACCCTGTAATATACTATGAAGTATAATAAGAATTGACTAAAATGTAAATAGAATAATATCATAAGGAAGAGAGGGTAATACAGTGAAACAGTTTTTCGGTATGAGCCAAAGCGGAAACCTGCAGGAGGCAGTCCGGGGGCTTAAGAACCCCCAATTGATTATGCTGTTATCTAACAGCGATCAGTTTGAAGCACATGTGAAGAAGTTAGAAGAATTATATCCCAAAATCCCCAGCATTGGCTGCATTGGAATGAGTTATGACACAAGGATTGTTGAAAAAGGAGTGGGAGTCATTGCATTTTACGATGGGGTCAGCGTGGCGGCAAATGTATTGGAAAATGTGTCAGATATGCCAGTGAAATACATTAGCCGGTTGGAAAAGGATATAAACAGTATAAACGGTTCCCATAACAATTCCGTGTGTATTGACTTTTGCAGTGGCAATGATGCCTGTGTGCTGACTACCGTATATAGTGCGTTAAAACGTAAAGGCATTTCACTCGTGGGAGGCACCGGCGATGGAGGAAAGGTATCGGCAAACGGAAAGGTTTACAGCGATGCCGTCGCTTATGCCCTGGTAAAAAATAATAACGGAAAAGTAAAGGCATATAAAGAAAATATTTACAAGCAAATGGGAAATTACCGTTTTATTGCCTCTGAAACGGATAAGGCAAATTACATAATTGGGAAATTAAACGGGATGCCTGCAAAACAGGTTTATCAGGACATCCTTCATGTTACGGAAAAGGAGATACAGACCCAGACCTTTAAGAATCCCTTTGGGAAGATTAATGGTGATGATACCTGTATCATATCGATTAAAGAGGTCAATGGCAATTCCTTAGCTTGTTTTAGACAGGTAAATGATTCCGATGTGCTTATTATGCTGGAACTAGGAGATTATAGGGCGATCGTTAAAAATACCATTCAGATGATCCGCAATGATTTTCCTAAAATATCTGCGATATTTTCTGTAAACTGTCTGTTCAGATATTTATTGTTTAGTGACAACCATTATATGGAAGAATATCTGCATGAAATGGGAAAACTTGGAAACCACACTGGTTTGGTAGGGTATGGAGAGCATTATAATAACCGGTTTGTTAATCAGTCTATGACATGTGTTGTATTTGAATAAAGAGAGGAGCAAGTATGAAATTAAAGAATAAATCCCCAAAAGATTCTAAAAGCTTATATCCGGTAACTTATGTTGTGGGAAGCTTGAAGGATTATCATGATGAATTAGTACAAAGCGAAGTTTCCTCTTTATGGGAATTGAATATGGTAAACCAGTCTTTTCGTGATGTGATCACAGAGTCAGAAAACTTTAAGGGGACATTGGAAGACTTTGGGCAGACATTTTCAAATATAGACACAGTTTCGGGGCAGTTTGCAACTTTAAAGGAAAACATTTCACAATCTGTGGTTCAGGCCCAGGGAGAGATTGAAGAATTGAAGTATAGTTCACTTTTAGTGGAAACACATTTTGGTGAAATGAAGGATATTTTTGAAGAATTTCAGCATGCACTCAAAAAGATAAAAGGCTGTATGGGAAAAATCGTATCAATTGCAGACCAAACGAATATCCTTTCCCTTAATGCGTCCATTGAAGCCGCAAGGGCGGGAGAAAAAGGAAAAGGATTTTCTGTGGTAGCAGAGGAAGTGAAGAAATTATCAGATGAAATTAAAGAGCTGGTTGCCGATGTTGATTCCAGTATCAGCGATGTGGAAGAAGGAACGAAAAAATTGGATAGCAGTATCAGCACTTCGCGGGATGCATTGGAACAAAGCCTTGCCAAAGTAGAAGAGACTTATGAAATGTTTGATAATATTACACAGGCTGCTGAAGGGACAACAGCCGTACAGGCGGAAATTTCTCAGGTTGTTGATAATTCTAACGCCGCTATCCAGACATTGTATGATTTTTTTGATAACATGAAGCGTCAGTATCAGGAGGTAGTAAAGCATATTGATCATGCCAGTAATTTGGGGACAACCAAAAGCGCCATGTTTGAGGATATTGACAATATGCTCTCGCAGATTCCTCCGATCATAGAAGATTACAATTCCAAATAGGTGGTTCGGCATAAAATGCATATTTGACTGATCTTGTCCATATACTATAGTACATGTATTGTTAAAATTGGAAACCCTATAGCAAGCTGTAGGGCATCAAAATTGCGCCGAGGCGCGGAAATGAGGTAGAATATGGCAAGAGGACCAAGAAAAGCAGTGGAAGAGAAGATTGCCGAAAAAGAAGAACTGATCGGCGCCCTTAAAGCAAGGTTAAAAGCTGAGCAGACAGAACTTGAGACTTTATACCGTGAAAAGCGGGAAAAAGATTTGGAAGGGTTGAATCAGATTATAGCTGAATCTGGCCTGGGTTTCAATGAGGCGGCGGATATCCTAAAAAGGTATCTTCAAGAAAACGGACAGCAAAGCGCTTAAATGAATGCGATGCATTTTCATAATGCATCGCCGCCGGGTGATGCTATTTTGTAGTTGTACTGGATAAGGAAATGGTGTACACTTAGAATATAAAATTTACATATGGAGGAAGATATGCTTGTTACATTGATACCTTTGTTCGATAAAGAAATGAGCGTGCGGGCGTATTCACTGTTTACCCAAAAGAATGTCCTGCAAAATCCCAGCTTGCAGGGGACGGGCAGTTTCGACGGGGCGGCAGGGATACAAGGGCTGGATGTGATTGAAAGTATGGGAATAGAGACACTTTCTTCGGATAAGGAAGTGTTTATTGAGGTCAGTAATATTTCTATATTTGCGGATATCAGTAGTCAGTGCACTGCTCCCCACGAAAAGGTAGTGCTTTTATTAGATCATCGGATCCTTCCGGATAAGATGTATGTAGACAGGATTAAAGCGTTGAAGGAAGAAGGATTTAAGCTGGCGATGCGTAAGCTTACGGTACAACAGTTTGAGTCATATAAGGAAATTCTTCTTTTGATGGATTATGTGTTTTTAGACCATAAGAAAATTGATATCACGAAGGCCAGGGTATATTTTTCCATGGTTTATCCCAATGTAAAGCTTTGTGCAGGAAATATCCAGACTCAGGAGATCTATGACGGGTTGGTAGCAGAGGGCGGATATGAATTGTATGAGGGAGAGTTTTACCGTGTGCCGGTGAATAAAGGGGAGACAGAAGTAACGCCCCTAAAAGTTAACTACATTGAACTTCTTAATATGGTCAACAGCGTGGATTTTGAGCTGACCAAGGCAGCCGATATCATTGGTCATGACACAGCGCTTGTGATATCACTGCTTAAGATGGTTAACCGTATGGCTGTCAACTCGGAGATTACTTCCATCCGGCATGCAGCAGCTATGCTTGGGCAGAGAGAACTTAAAAAATGGATCAACACGGCAGTGACCAATCAGTTGTATGCTGATAAGCCGAATGAGATCACCAGATTATCGCTTTTGCGTGCAAAATTTGCAGAGAATCTTGCCGGGGTGTTCGAGATGGCAGGACAGGGATCGGAGCTGTTTTTGATGGGGCTGTTCTCTGTACTTGATTTGATTTTAAGCAAGCCCATGGAAGAAGCCCTTAAAATGGTGAAGGTATCGAAGGAAATTGAGGACGCACTTGTTTTTGGCAAAGGAAAGCTTGCACCGGTATTAGATTTTGTGACCCAGTATGAAACGGCAAGCTGGCAGGAAGTGTCCCGGCTTATGATGTTGAAAGAGATCAAGACAAGTGATGTGTATGATGCCTATGTACAATCCTTAAAGTGGTATCGGGATCTGTTTGCAGAGTAGGGTTGGCCATCTGCAAAACGATTTCTTATCAGGCAATCGTATTTGATATTTATTTGACAACGGTAATGCATTATATAGGCTTCCCCGAGACACAATGTTTGGGGAAGCCTGTTTCGTTACACGTTTCTTTACCCTGCTATAACATAGCAGGGATTCCTAGACAACGATATTAGGATAATCCGGCAAGTTGCATCATTAAGGAAAAACAGCTTTGCATTCCCAGGCGGAAAACGGCCATGGAATAGGCAGCATTTGTCGCCTGGACGGAATCCCCCCACTGGTCTACGATGGCACGTTGCTCATCTGTCAGATCAAGGTTCTTATACATTTCATAAAAAGCATGTTCCTCTTCTAACGCTTTTTGGTAAGTTTCATCTTTGTCTAATTGTTCAGCAACAACGCCGGTTCCGCATTGCTCCTCCAGGTAAGTATAAAATATTTCAAAAAAATTTTCTTTAATCATACATTTTCTCCCCTTCCGTAGAAATATTATCACTAAAACACATTATAAACGGCAAAGAGAACATAGTCAACGAGAGAATGTTTTTTTTGCTGTTATTCATAATCATCATCGATAGAAATGCCGGAATGAACCGTTACCCCATTTACTTCCACATGGTCATTGATTTCAATCACCAGGCAATGTTTCCCTTCGATCATAAGGGTGCCTACCAGATCAGCACGTTCCGGATTTACCCGAATAACGACATCAGGCGTCTTAACCTCAAAAGTGCGTGTGTTCGCAACGTTGTTTACCATAAGGGAGGTATCATTCCCGGCAGCAGCCTCGTAAAGCTTATCAAAATCAACAAGCTTTTCTTCCTCCACACCGCTTTTTTCAAACAGATTCCGCACTTGATGCTTGTCAAGCATTAAAGGTTCAGGAATCTCTTTGTGTTCCTCAATCATTTCGGTCAGGTTTTCATGAATATTTCTGACAACTTCATATTCCGCCTTTTCGCCCAGAGTTTCTTCGATCAATGCTTGAAAGGTTTCCTTTTGACTTCCCGCGGAGAGCGGGAGTGCAGCGCCTAAGATGTTTTCAGCAAATTCCGGGTGGGGTTCCTCAGGGTTTTTGGTATAATAAAGGGCGCTATGGATATCTGTAGCGCGGTCATTGAAGGCAGGAAATAGAAAACCGGCCTCAGGAAGTTCCACGATCCAGTCCCGGACACGGTTGTGAAATTCATTTGTTTGGACATCATAGCTGAGTCCTGGCTTAGAAAGATTTACCGGGCAGATACAGCACAGGATGTATTCAAATACGGTATCGGAAGCGTCATCCATGGTTAGTCCGTCGGTGGTTTTGCCGGGGACATCATAAGCATCATGGATCAGCAGGATCAGGTAATTGCCCACATATTCATAAGAAGCGATAACCTTATCATAGAATTCTTCTAACAGGGAATCCTCTTTTAGTTTACTATCCCGGAGACGAAGGAGAAATTCTTGGGTTCCGCCCTCTTGCTCACTGGAGAGTGGGAATTCCAGGTCTAAAAGATTTTTGCCGATGGTACCGGAAAGGGTCTTGCGTAACAGTTCAAAATACTTAAAAATCTCCTCCTCTGGAAGGGAAAGAAAGGCTTCTTTAAATTCTGTTTTTTTGTTTTTTTCGCCGTCAACGTAACAGCCGCAGATTCTTGTGATGGAGCAGTTGCTAGGGGTATATAGCCGTTTGATTTCATTGACTTCTTGTTTGATCATGATGAAATATCCCTTTCTTTCATGTTTTTTTGTGCGGTGGAGAGCATCAGCTTGATCCGGTTTAACTGATTTACTTCACTGGCGCCCGGATCATAGTCAATGGCAACAATGTTGCTTAAAGGATACTGGCTGCGTAGCGCTTTGATCACCCCTTTGCCCACCACATGGTTGGGAAGGCAGCCAAATGGCTGGGTACATACAATATTGTTGACGCCGTTATGGATCAATTCTACCATTTCGCCGGTAAGAAACCATCCCTCTCCTGTTTGGTTACCGATAGAAACGATAGGCTTGGCGTATTGGGCCGTCTGATAAATACTGGTAGGAGGTGTAAAATTCCGGCTCTTTTTTAGCGCTTTTGCAGCGCTTCCCCGTAAAAATTCCAAGGCGTCAATGCCAAGTTTGGAGATCAGGGCCGCTTTTTTGCTCATGCCCAGTTTATCTGCCTTGTAAATCTGATTGTAGAAGCAGTAGAGCATAAAGTCCAAAAGGTCAGGAACGACAGCCTCTGCACCCTCTGCCTCCAGAAGTTCTACTAAATGGTTATTGGCGGCAGGAGCGAATTTAACAAGGATTTCGCCTACGATACCTACCCGGGGTTTGGATTTACCGGTAACCGGAATGGAATCAAATTCTTCAACCATTTGACGGCACATTTTGCGGAAGGTAAAGAAGTTCATATGTTTTGCAGTGACGAAATCTTTGCACTTTTTCAGCCATTTCTGATGAACCTTATCTACTGCCCCGGGTTCTTTTTCATAGGGGCGCATGCGGTAAACACAACGCATGAAAATATCGCCGAAAACGGCGCCATAGGCAGCCCGGGTAAGAAGATTTAAATCAAGCTTAAACCCAGGGTTTGTCTCTATTCCCGCCATATTCAGGGAGATCACCGGAATTTGAGGCATCCCCGCCTTTTCCAGGGCACGGCGGATAAAGCCGATATAATTGGTTGCACGGCATCCTCCGCCGGTTTGTGTCATAATAACTGCTACCTTATTTAAATCATATTTTCCGGATAATAGGGCATCCATAATCTGTCCTACCACCATAAGGGAAGGATAGCAGGCGTCGTTATTGACATATTTAAGCCCTACATCTACTGCACGGCGGTTATCGTTGGAAAGCACTTCAAAATGATAACCACAAGCACGGAAAGCCGGCTCTAAGATATCAAAATGGATCGGTGACATCTGTGGGCAAAGGATGGTATAGTCCTTTCGCATTTCCTTGGTAAAGGCTACTTTGTGGATGGCGCTGGAACATACGGTGCGCTCCTTGCCCTGTTTTTCCCGAACACGGATAGCGGACAAAAGAGAGCGGATACGGATTCTTGCCGCTCCTAAGTTGTTGACCTCATCGATTTTCAGGCAGGTATAGATCTTACCGGAACCGGAAAGAATATCGCTTACCTGGTCTGTAGTCACGGCATCCAGGCCACAGCCAAAGGAATTTAACTGGATCAGGTCCAGGTAATCTACAGTTCTCACATAACTGGCAGCGGCATAAAGCCGGGAGTGGTACATCCATTGGTCAGAAACGATCAGAGGACGCTCCGGACATCCTAAATGGGAGATGGAATCCTCCGTCAAAACCGCAATGCCGTAAGAAGTGATCAGTTCCGGGATCCCGTGGTGGATTTCCGGGTCAATATGGTAAGGGCGTCCTGCAAGGACGATACCCCGCTTTCCGCTTTGTTGCAGATAAGCAAGTACTTCTTCTCCCTTTTTTTGCATATCTTTTCTTGCTTTTGCCAGTTCTTCAAAGCCCAGACGGGCGGCTTCCATGACTTCCGTAACAGGCAGCTCCGGAAATTCTCCGGCGAGAGCTTCGGAGATAGTCTTTAAGTCGCGGAAAGACATAAATGGATTGCGTAGGGAGACTTCACCACGGCTGATCTCTTCCACATTGTTTTTAATGTTTTCAGAGTAGGAGGTAACGATGGGGCAGTTATAATGGTTGTTGGCATCTTCAAATTCGTTCCGCTCATAAAAAAGGGCAGGATAAAAAATGAAATCCACTTTCTGGCTGATCAGCCAGCTTACATGGCCGTGGGCCAGTTTGGCGGGATAACATTCCGATTCACTGGGAATAGACTCAATCCCCAACTCGTAGATCTGGCGGTTAGAGAGGGGGGACAATACTACCCGGTAGCCTAGTTTTGTAAAAAAGGTAAACCAAAAAGGGTAATTTTCGTACATATTAAGAACCCGGGGAATGCCTACAGTCCCTCTTTTGGCCTCATCAGCGGCAAGGGGCTCATATTGAAAAATGCGCTTTAATTTGTAATCAAATAAATTGGGAACGCCGTTTTCGTTCTTTTGCCTGCCAAGGCCGCGTTCACAGCGGTTCCCGGAAATGTACTGGCGTCCGCCGGTAAATTTATTGATGGTAAGACGGCAATTGTTGGTGCAGCCTTTGCATTTGGCCATACTGGTCTCAAACTGCAGCGTATCAATTTTTTCAAAAGGCAGCATGGAAGTTTCGTATCCTTCAAAAAAACGTTCCCGGGCGATCAGCGCTGCACCAAAGGCTCCCATAATACCTGCAATGTCGGGACGTATGGCATTACATCCTGCAATTTTTTCAAAGCTTCTAAGAACGGCATCATTGTAAAAAGTACCGCCTTGCACCACAATGTTTCGGCCAAGAGCGGAGGCGTCTGAAACTTTAATTACTTTAAACAGGGCATTTTTAATCACGGAATAGGCAAGCCCTGCAGAAATATCAGGAACGGAAGCGCCTTCTTTCTGAGCCTGTTTTACTTTGGAATTCATAAATACCGTACAGCGTGTACCCAGGTCAATGGGATGTTCGGCAAAAAGGGCAGCATGGGCAAAATCTTCTACGCTATAGTTTAATGACTTTGCAAACGTTTCTATGAAGGAGCCGCAGCCGGAAGAACATGCTTCATTGAGCTGGACGCTGTCTACGGTCTGGTCTTTGATTTTGATACATTTCATGTCCTGGCCGCCAATGTCCAGGATACAGTCTACCTTGGGGTCAAAGAAGGCAGCCGCGTAATAATGTGCCACGGTCTCAACCTCTCCGTCATCTAAGAGAAAAGCGGCCTTTAGGAGGGCTTCCCCGTAACCGGTAGAGCAGGAGCGTACGATCTTTACATCCTCAGGGAGCTGGGCATAGATTTCCCGTATGGAGCGTATGGCAGTTTTTAAAGGACTGCCGTCATTATTGCTGTAAAAAGAGTAAAGCAAGGAACCGTCCTCTCCAACAAGGGCTACTTTCGTAGTGGTGCTCCCGGCGTCGATACCCAGAAAACAATTTCCAGCATAACCGGCAAGGCTGGAAGAGCGGACATGGTTTTTTCCATGTCTGGCCTTAAAACGTTCATATTCCTCATGGGAGGCAAAAAGTGGTTCCATACGTTCCACTTCAAATTCCATCTGAATATCGCAGGAAAGCTTTTGAACCATTTCTTCCATGTTATAGGAGACTTCTTCCTTTGCATTTAAAGCAGATCCAATGGCAGCGAACAAATGGGAATGACCTGTTTCGATTACATGTTCCTGATCCAGCTTTAAGGTGCGGATGAAAGCTGTCTTTAATTCCGAAAGAAAATGGAGAGGACCGCCTAAGAAAGCAACATGCCCCCGGATGGGTTTCCCGCAGGCAAGTCCACTGATCGTCTGGTTGACCACCGCCTGGAAAATGGAGGCGGAGAGGTCCTCCTTGGTAGCGCCCTCATTGATCAGGGGCTGGATATCTGACTTGGCAAATACGCCGCAGCGTGCAGCGATGGTATAAAGGGAGTGATAATTTTTGGCATATTCATTCAGTCCCGTTGCGTCCGTCTGGAGAAGGGAAGCCATCTGGTCAATAAAAGAGCCTGTGCCGCCAGCGCAGATCCCATTCATACGCTGTTCTACATTTCCACCCTCAAAATAGATGATCTTTGCATCTTCACCGCCAAGCTCAATGGCCACATCCGTTTGAGGAGCAAGATCTCTTAGTGCAGTTGCCACAGAGATCACTTCCTGGACAAAAGGAATTTCCAGATGATTGGCAAGGGTCAGTCCGCCTGAACCGGTGATCATAGGGTGTAACAGAATATTTCCAAGTTTGTTGTAAGAATCGTTAAGCAGATCGGAAAGGGTTTCCCTGATATTTGCAAAATGTCTTTTATAGTCAGAAAACACAATAGTATGCTCTTCGTCCAAAATGGCAATCTTGACTGTGGTAGAGCCGATATCAATGCCCAGGGTATAGTGCTTACTGTCCATGATAATACCGCCTTTCTGATATGGATATTATTTCCTATTAAATGGATGCTTGCCGCTTTTTTTGACATGCCTTGTAATTATACGACACCAATCCCTAAATTGCAACGCAGGAAAATAAACAATTTGTAAAGAATAAATAGGAAAATTCTAAAAAAACGTAACCTTGGTTTACAATTTAGGCTGGTAATGTTAGAATATATGAAGTCCAAAAGCTGGTAATGAATGAAAATTTTACAATCAATGATGTTTGCTATGGAGGCGGTTATGAGATCCAAAGGAAGTTTTGAGAGAAGATTTGGGAAGTATGCAGTCAAAAATTTGTCGTTAATGTTGATCATCTGTTATGGGTTTGGTTATTTGTTCCAGATGATCTATCCTGATTTTCTCCAGTATTTGTATTTAAATCCTTATCAGATCATTTTCCGGGGACAAGTCTGGAGGCTGGTTACCTGGTTGATTGTGCCGCCCTCCAGTTTTGATTTTTTTACACTGATCATGTTGTATTTTTATTACTCCATCGGAACCACATTGGAGCGGACCTGGGGGACTTACCGTTATAATGTGTATATTTTTTCCGGCGCCCTTTTTACCATACTTGGAGCCTTTTTGCTTTTTGGCTATACATTGTTGTTCCAGAGGGATGCGGTGGCTATTTTGGGACTTGGTTATTATGATGCCATTTCGGCCATGTTCAGCACTTATTATGTGAATATGTCTATCTTTCTTGCATTTGCGGCAACCTTTCCCAACATGCAGGTGCTTTTGTTTTTCTTTATCCCGTTAAAGGTGAAGGTAATGGGGATTATTTACGGGGTGTTGCTGGTTTATCAGTTTATTGTAGGGTATGGGAGGGAATGGTCATTTTTAAATACGGCAAACCGTTTTGTAATCGGCGCATCGCTGATGAATTTTATTGTATTTTTTGTTACCAGCAGGGGAAAAGTCCATATGACGCCCAAGCAGGCAAGGAGAAGGTCGGAGTTTAAGCGGGAAGTGAAAAAGACAGGGAAGTCCACCCGGCATAAATGCGCTGTCTGTGGAAGGACAGAGGAGACGAACCCGGAACTGGAATTCCGTTTCTGCTCTAAGTGTGAGGGAAATTACGAATATTGTGAGGAACATATCTTTACACATACGCATGTGAAGCATATGTCTTAAGTTTGAAAGAAAGGGTTTGGAATGTCAGAAGGAAAGGAAATCCGGTTTGCCCAGATTTTGGAGCAGGTAAGGAAAAAAGCGAAAGAACAAAATAATTGTATATCAAAGCAGCAGGTGAGGGAAGCCTTTGAAGAGCTTTCCTTTTCTGATGAGCAGTTTTTCCTGGTATTTGATTACCTGAAGAAGCACAAAATAGGCATTGATGAACCGGTGGATCTGGATGACTATCTGACAGAAAGTGAGATAGACTATTTGGAAGAATACCGGAAAGAACTTGCCCTCTTTGAAGAGATCAGCGAGGGGGAAAAGGAGGCGCTTATCCTTTCTGCCATGGCGGGAGAAGGCGGGGCGCAGAGCCGGTTGATCCAGGTTTATCTGCCCCAGGTGATGGAAGTAGCCAGGCTTTATACTGGCCAGGGAGTAGCCCTGGAAGACCTGATTGGGGAAGGGAATGTTGCCCTTACGATGGGAGTTACCATGCTGGGGGCGTTTCAACATGCCAGGGAGGCGGAAGGCGCATTGATGGGCATGGTTATGGATGCGATGGAAGAATGTGTTGCTGAGAACATGCAGGAGTCGGACAAGGACAAAAAGGTAACAGAAAAGGTTAATAAGGTGGCGTTAGCTGCCAGAGAGCTTGCCCGGGAGCTTCATAGGAAAGTTACTGTGACGGAACTGTCCGCGGAATCGGGAATATCCAGGAAATATATTGAAGATGCAATGAGGATGAGCGGGTTTGCCATTGAAGATTTGGAGAACGATCTATGAAGAGGGCAGGAAGCGTTACCAGTTATGAAGATTTTAAATATGTGATGCAGGATACGGGAAATCTTTACCTGGGGGCGAAATACACTTATGAGGAGCTTCTGTCGGCAGAGATGGCGCCCTTTAAACTGAAAGCGGTCATAAATCATTATGTTTTGAAAGAGACGGCGCCGGAGACAACCTTAGAAAGCCAGTTTTATTATCTGGAGAAGGATTCCTTTTTATTCGAGGTGTTTTCCCAGCTTAAAACAAAGGTCAAGGTGCAGACCCGGACGGAGTGCCGAAATATTTGGGGCAAAACAAAGTATTCATATAAAGAGAGGATTTTTTCTTTGACGGAACTTACCGGGATGGATTCCGCAAAAAAAAGAGCATCAGGGATGATGATACGGGAAATAATAATATCAAAGCTGGGGATGATGACTTTCAGCGTATAATATGGAGGAGAGGAGTAAGGGAAAGGATGAAGCAGCAGATTGAAGATAAGAAAGCGTACCAGATCATAGAGCGCAGGATGATTGAGGACTTAAATGCGGAAGGCTATATTTTAAAACATAAAAAGACAGGAGCACGGGTGGTTTTACTGCTCAACGATGATGAAAATAAAGTGTTTTATATCGGGTTTCGGACGCCGCCGGTAGACAGCACTGGCGTGGCGCATATTCTGGAACATTCCGTGCTTTGCGGATCGAAGAATTTTCCGGTGAAAGATCCCTTTATTGAACTTGCCAAGGGATCCTTAAATACGTTTTTAAATGCCATGACTTATCCGGATAAGACAGTGTACCCGGTGGCAAGCTGTAATGATAAGGATTTTAAAAACCTGGTGCATGTTTATCTGGATGCAGTCCTTTATCCCAACATCTATAGGGAGGAAAAGATCTTCCGTCAGGAGGGATGGCATTATGAGATGGAAGATCTTTCAGAGGAACTAAGCTTGAATGGCGTTGTGTACAACGAAATGAAAGGGGCTTTTTCTTCTCCGGATGATGTGGTCGAGCGGGAGATCATGAATTCCCTTTATCCGAATACCACTTACGGCCTTGAGTCTGGCGGTGATCCGGAAGTGATACCGGAACTGACTTACGAAGAATTCCTTGATTTTCATAGAAAGTATTATCATCCATCTAACAGTTATGTGTATTTGTATGGAAATATGGATGCAGCAGAGTATCTGACGTTTATGGATGAGAATTATTTTTCGTCTTTTGAAGAATTAGAAGTAGATTCAGTGATCAGGAAAGAAGAAGCTTTTCAGATGCCTAAGGAGATCGTTAAGGAATATCCGATTATGGAAGATGAAGATGTTTCTAAAAACACTTATCTTACTTATAATGTGTCAATGGGAAGCAGTCTTGACCGGGATCTTTATGTGGCGATGGAGGTGCTGGATTATGTACTTTGTTCTGCGCCGGGGGCGCCCATAAAGCAGGCGCTGCTGGATAAAGGTATTGGCGGGGATGTATATAGTACACTGGAAAACGGTATTTTACAACCATATTTTTCTGTTGTGGCAAAATTTGCCCAGGAGGGCCAAAAGGACGAATTTGTGCAAGTGATCGAGGAGACGCTTACCGGATTGGCAGAAAAGGGAGTGAACAGGAAGGCCCTGGAAGCAGCCATTAATTATTTTGAGTTCCGCTATAGGGAGGCTGACTTCGGTTCTTACCCAAGAGGGTTGATGCTGGGGCTGCAGGCCCTTGATAGCTGGCTTTATGATGATAATGCGCCTTTTATGCATATTGAAGCGAACCAGACTTATGAAAAGCTTCGGAAGGCAATTGATACGGGCTATTATGAAGAGCTGATTGAACGGTATCTTTTAAAGAACGGTCATAAGACGGTGCTTATTGTACGCCCGGTTCCCGGACTTACCACCCAAAAGGATAAAGAACTCCATGACAGGCTGCAAGACTACAGGGATTCTCTTTCCCAGGAGGAGAGAAAAGAGATTGTAGAACAGACCAAGGCTCTCAGGGATTACCAGGAGCAGGAAAGCAGCCCGGAGGATTTAAAGACCATACCGCTGCTTAACAGGGAAGATATGAAGAGGGAAGCGGCAGAGTATGTCAATGAGGTCTATCAAGTGGATGGCACTACGGTCTTGTTCCATGATATTTTTACCAATGGGATTGTTTACTTAAACATGATCTTCGACCTGGCGCAGGTACCGGCACATTTATTCCCTTATGTGGGAATTTTAAAAGCGGCGCTCCTTATGGTAGATACGGAGCATTATAGCTACGGGGATTTGTTCCATGAAGTAAATATCCATACCGGGGGAATGAAAGCGGCAGTAAACACTTATACCAATGCGGAGGATCTGGGCAAGTATAAGGTCACACTGGAAATCCAGTCCAAGGCTCTCTATGGAAAGAGAGATAAGGCGTTAGAGCTGATGAAAGAGATCATCCTTACATCAAAATTTGACGATACAAAGAGATTATTTGAAATATTATCGGAAACAAAATCCAGGATGCAGGCTGCCATGACCGGTGCAGGGCATTCTACTGCGCTGATCAGGGCGTTATCCTATTTTTCGCCGACTGCGGCTGTGTCAGAGCAGATCAGCGGTATCCCGCAGTGCCGTTTGCTGGAAGAGCTTACTTGTGATTATGAGAATCAAAAGGAGGGACTGAAAGCAAAATTAAAGGAGCTTTGCCGTTATATTTTCAGGCCGGAAAACCTGATGGTAGATCTTACATCCACCAGGGAAGGGTTTTTGGGGATTGAGGAAAAGGTAAGAGCACTGAAAGGGGAACTGGTCACGGCGCCGGTTAAGGGAGAGGGATTTGTCCCTTCCTTATCCAAAAAGAAGGAAGGTTTTATGACTGCAGGACAGGTGCAGTTTGTGTGCAGAGCGGGGAATTTTCTCAGTAAGGGACTGCCCTATACCGGTTCTCTTAAGGTTCTAAAGGTAATGATGGGGTATGACTATCTTTGGAACCAGGTGCGGGTAAAAGGCGGCGCTTATGGATGTATGTGTGGATTTTACAGAAATGGTGACGGTTATTTTGTTTCTTACCGTGATCCTAACCTGGATAAGACGATTCAGGTTTATGAACAGGCAGCGGATCACATACGTCAGGCCAAATTAGATGAACGTACGGTGACACAGTTTATTATAGGAGCGGTCAGTGAACTGGATACGCCTATGACGCCTGCTACAAAGGGAAATTATTCCAGGGGCGGATATCTTACCGGGTTATCCATGGAAAAGGTGCAAAAGGAAAGAGATGAGCTTTTATCAACTACTGTAGAACAGATCCGGGATCTGTACCGGTATGTGCAGGCATTTATGGAGGATGATTGCTTATGTGTGGTGGGGAATGGGGAGAAGATCAAAGAAAATCAGGGTCTTTTTGGTGAAATAGACCAGTTGTTTCATTCCGGGGGAATGGAGGAATAAATTTTTTTATTCCCATAAATCAGCTTTCCTGAAACGTATCTATTGTAACAATAGAAAATGAAAGACAGGGAGGGTTATGTATGAAAAAGAGAAAGGCGTTTTTTTTACTTGCGGCATTAGGGCTTGCCCTTACAGGATGTGGGGGCAACAAAATGGCAATGTCGGATATGGCGGCGCCGGCAGCAGCGGAGGAGGCATATGACACCGGAGGGGGATATGCCTCGGATGATATTTACAGTTACGCGGCCAAGGAAAATGGCTATGAACAGGAGGCGGCGGCAGAGGAAACCCAGGATCAGGAAAGCGGTTCGCCAGAGGTATTGGATACTTCCAGGAAACTGATCAAAAATGTGGATCTTGAGGTAGAAACAGAAGAGTTTGACGCCCTGCTTTCCACCATTGAACAAAAGACAGAAGATTTGGCAGGGTACATAGAAGAAAGTTATACCTATAATGGCAGCGCTTATTATGGAAGAGGGACCAGGAACGCCAGGCTGACGATCCGTATTCCGGCAAGTAAGCTAGGTGCTTTTTTATCGGAAGTGGCGGAAGTTTCTAATGTGATCAGCAGGAATGAGCGGGTCAGCGATGTAACGTTACAGTATGTAGATTTGGACAGTCACAAGAAAGCTCTTATGGCGGAACAGGACAGATTGCTGGAACTTCTTGAGCAGGCGGAAAATATAGAAGATATTATTTCCATTGAAAGCCGGCTTTCTGAGGTGCGGTATCAGATCGAAAGCATGGAATCCAAGTTACGGACAATGGATAACCAGGTTTCCTATAGTACGGTTTATCTGTCCGTTGAAGAAGTAAGGCAGCTTACGCCGGTAGTGGAGCAGAGCATTGGCGATAAAATTGCCACGGGATTCCGGAGAAGCCTTGCAGATGTAGGTGCGGGTATCGTGAATTTTGGTATTGGGGTTATCATTTATATCCCTTATCTTTTGTTGTGGGGTGTTTTGATTGTAATTGCAGCGCTGGTTTTCCGGGCCTTGGGTAGGAAAAGACGGAGCAGGAAAAGCGACGGGGAGTCAAAGGAAGAGAGGCGGCAGGAGGAAATAAAGAAAACCCTGTTGGAAGCAAAGGAAGAGAAAAAAGATGAGTGAACAGTTTAAATCGGGCTTTGCCGTGTTGGTAGGAAGGCCGAATGTAGGAAAGTCCACGTTGATGAACCGGCTGATCGGACAGAAGATCGCGATCACATCCAGTAAACCGCAGACGACCAGAAACCGGATCCAGACAGTTTATACGTCAGAGGAAGGCCAGATCGTATTTGTAGATACGCCGGGGATCCATAAGGCGAAGAACCGCTTAGGTGATTATATGGTCAACATTGCCCATAAAAGTCTTAGTGATGTGGATGTGGTTTTGTGGTTGGTGGAGCCTTCTAATTTCATTGGAGCCGGAGAACGGCATATATTGGAGCAGCTAAAGGAAGTGAAAGTACCGGTGATTCTTGTGATCAATAAGATCGACAAGGTAAAAAAGGAGGAACTTTTCAGCTTTATTGATACCTACCGCCGGGAAATGGATTTTGCGGAGATCGTTCCGGTATCTGCCTTAAAGAATGACAATACAGAGGAGCTGATCAAATGTATTATGAGGTATCTTCCTTACGGGCCGGCTTTTTATGATGAAGATACCATAACGGATCAGCCGATGCGCCAGATTGTGGCGGAACTGATCCGGGAAAAGGCGCTTCGGTCGCTGGAAGAGGAAATTCCCCACGGGATCGCCGTTACAATTGAAAAGATGAAGAGAAGGGGAAAAGTTACCGATATTGATGCGACGATTATCTGCGAGAGAGAATCCCACAAAGGGATCATCATAGGCAAGCAGGGAAGTATGCTTAAGAAGATCGGTTCAAATGCCAGAGCGGATATTGAAAAAATGTTGGAATGTAAAGTGAATTTGCAGCTTTGGGTAAAGGTAAAAAAGGATTGGCGGGACAGTGATTTCCTGCTCAAAAATTTTGGATATAATCCATCCGGAAACGAATAGAAAAGCGAAAAAGGCATACCCTAATATCATGGTTTTTGATGATACTTTTTGATACTAGGGGGCATAGGATGAGAGCAGCAAATTACTGGGAGCAGTTTTTAAATACAGGAAAGATCGATGACTATCTGGCCTATTGCAGTGGGTATAAAGAAAAGGATCTAAGGGAATTGGAGCCTTTAGATGGGGCAGATGGGGATAAGGGAGCTTCTAAAGGTGCAGGAACAGGTCAGTGTTACAGGGATCATATTAAGGGCGGAACCAGTTGGTGAGTATGACCGCCGGGTAGTGATACTTACAAGGGAGCGGGGAAAGATAGCAGCTTTTGCCAGAGGAGCAAGAAAACAGGGCAGCAGGCTGTTAGCTTCCACCAATCCCTTTTGCTTTGGGCAGTTTAGGGTCTATGAAGGGAGAAGATCCTACAGTATATCGGAGGCGGTGATCAGCAATTATTTTGAACAGCTCCGCAGGGATTATGAGGCTGCATGTTACGGTATGTATTTCCTGGAAGTGATGGACTATTACACAAGGGAGAACAGCGATGAGAAAGAAATGCTGAAATTGCTATACCAGTCTCTTCGGGCGCTTCTTCATGAGGGGCTTTCCAATGAACTGGTACAATACATATTTGAAGTAAAAGCGCTTTCCCTAAATGGCGAATATCCGGGTCCGCCTGGGCCAAAGGAAACTTTTTTAGATTCGACTTTATATACGCTTTCCTATATTGTGAATACCAAGGTAGAAAAGCTTTATAGTTTCACAGTGACCAGTCAGGTGTTGGCGGAACTTTCCCATATCACAGAGATATACAGGAAGAGATTTGTGGATAAAAAATTTAAAAGCCTGGAAATTTTGCGGGAAATGAAATAGGATACCGAAAGTTTTTTATTGAAAAACCCAGGTAAGTCATATATAATTGATGGGGTAAATTGAGCAGAAGGTTTGGATGAAAATATGATGGGCAGATTTCGGATGAATACAAAATTGGCAACAGGCGCCATTGCAACGGCAATGTTCTTACTGACTGCCTGCGCGGCGGGCAGTGATGAGGAAGTTACTTCTGTTTCCATTCAAAAGGATGGGACAGTGCTTTCTCATATTGTGGAAGAGTTTGAACAAAGCTATTATGACCAGGAGGAACTGCAACAGGCAATTCTGAAAGAAGCGGCAGAATACAATAAAGCGGCAGGGAATGGAAGGATCAATGTGGAAAAGATCAATGTGGACGGCGGTGTGGCGACGGTACGCATGGTCTATCAGAATGCAGGGGATTATGCTGGTTTTAACCATGTTGTCTTTTTTGCAGGGACTGCTTCGGATGCCCAGGAAGAACATGAGTTGAATGTAGTTTTGAGCGGTGTCAAAGATACCAATGATACGTTAAGTAAAGCGGACATTCTTGCAATGGAAGGATACAAAATACTGATTACAGACATCAAGGAACCGGTTTATTTGGATGGAAGGGCGGAATATATAAGCGATAATGTCACAGCCGCCAATGACCGGAAAAGTGTATGGATTTCCGGTGCAGGGCAGGGCTATGTTTTATATAAATAGGTGTCCGGGGGAAAGTAGAAAGAAGTTAGGAGATAAAGAACATTTATCATAAAGAAGAACGGAAGGAATGGATATCATGGAAAAAACAATGGAAAAAATCGTAGCGTTGGCGAAATCAAGAGGGTTTGTGTATCCCGGTTCAGAGATTTATGGCGGACTGGCAAATACATGGGATTTTGGAAATCTGGGTGTGGAACTGAAAAATAATATCAAAAAAGCATGGTGGCAGAAGTTTGTGATGGAAAGTCCTTATAATGTGGGCGTTGACTGTGCTATTTTGATGAACCCACAGACTTGGGTAGCATCCGGGCATTTGGGAAGCTTTTCTGATCCCCTGATGGACTGCCGGGAGTGCCACGAAAGATTCCGTGCAGATAAGATCATAGAGGATTATGTAGCAGAAAAGGGAATTGCTTTAGAATCTTCCGTTGATGGCTGGAGCCAGGAGCAGATGAAGAATTTCATTGATGAAAACCAGATCCCCTGCCCAACTTGCGGAAAACATAATTTTACAGATATCCGTCAGTTTAACCTGATGTTCAAGACTTTCCAGGGTGTTACTGAGGATGCCAAGAATACGGTGTACTTAAGGCCAGAAACCGCACAGGGGATTTTCGTTAACTTTAAGAATGTACAAAGGACATCCCGTAAGAAGATACCTTTTGGCATTTGCCAGGTAGGAAAGTCCTTTAGAAATGAGATTACGCCGGGGAATTTTATATTCCGTGTAAGGGAATTTGAGCAGATGGAAATGGAATTTTTCTGTGAGCCGGATACGGATCTTGAGTGGTTTGCGTATTGGAAACAGTATTGCATCGACTTTTTAAAGAGTCTTGGCATGAAGGAAGAAGAGATGCGTGTTCGTGACCATGACCCGGAGGAGTTATCTTTCTATTCCAAAGCGACAACAGACATTGAATTTTTATTTCCCTTTGGCTGGGGTGAACTTTGGGGAATTGCAGACAGGACGAATTATGATCTGACCCAGCATCAGAATGTATCCGGCCAGGATATGAGTTATTTTGATGATGAAAAGAGGGAAAAATATATTCCTTATGTGATCGAGCCTTCTTTAGGCGTGGAGAGGTTGTTCCTTGCCGTGCTCTGCGGCGCCTACGATGAGGAAGAAATCGGTGAAGGAGACGTTAGGACAGTGCTCCATTTTCATCCTGCCCTGGCGCCTGTAAAGATTGGCGTTTTACCTTTATCTAAAAAGTTAGGGGAAGGGGCGGAGAAGATTTTTACCCAGCTTTCCAAAAAATATAATTGCGAGTATGATGACAGAGGGAATATCGGCAAAAGGTACCGCCGCCAGGATGAGATCGGGACGCCGTTTTGTGTGACCTATGATTTTGACTCTGAGACAGATGGCTGTGTGACGGTAAGATTTAGGGATTCTATGGAACAGGAGCGGGTTGCCATTGGGGATCTGGATGCTTATTTTGCAGAAAAACTTGCATTTTAAATGAAGCGCTGATGATAAAGAATGAGGAGAAAAGATATGAGACAATTCACTTCAGATGAACTGAGAAGAACCTGGAAACAATTTTATATAGAGCGGGGACATGTAGATGTAGGAGCAGTTTCCCTTGTATCTGACGGTTCTACAGGAGTTCTCTTTAATGTGGCGGGAATGCAGCCGCTGATGCCTTATTTACTTGGCCAGAAGCATCCTTTGGGAACCAGATTGTGTAACGTGCAGGGGTGTGTCCGCACCAATGATATTGATTCGGTAGGAGATAAGAGCCATGTGACTTTTTTTGAAATGATGGGAAGCTGGAGCCTTGGGGACTATTTCAAGGAAGAACGCTGTAAGTGGAGTTTTGAACTTTTGACCCAGGTGTTTGGGTTTGATGCAGACCATCTTGCCGCAACCGTGTTTGCTGGAGATGAAAATGCACCCAGGGATGAGGAAGGGGCTAAGTACCGTATTGCTTCAGGGTTTAAGAAAGAAAATATTTATTATCTGCCGGCGGAAGATAACTGGTGGGGATTAGAATACGGGCCTTGTGGGCCGGACAGCGAGATGTTTTATGTATCTGACAGGCCGGACTGTGGTCCTGCCTGCGGGCCGGGCTGTAACTGTGGGAAATACACAGAATTAGGAAATGATGTTTTTATGCAGTATGAAAAGCACCATGACGGCAGCCTTACCCCTTTAAAACAAAAAAATGTGGATACCGGATGGGGCTTGGAGCGTATTTTGGCATTTTTAAACGGTACCAGGGATGTTTATCAAATTGATCTGTTCTCCCCGGTGATTGCTTATATTGAGAAGGTGTCAGGAACGAAGTATGCACAGGATGAGAATTTGACAAGGTCTATGAGGATTTTGGCGGACCATATCCGTACCAGTGTGATGCTGATTGGAGATGAGGCAAAGCTTTTGCCTTCCAATGTGGGGGCGGGATATGTGCTGCGCCGTCTGATCAGGCGTGCTGTAAGACATGGAAGAGCGCTGAATTTGAAGGTGGAAAATATTATTCAAATAGCAGAACTATTCATCGATGATATTTATGCGGAGAGTTACCCTCTTTTAAAGCGAAACAAAGAATTTATCGTTACGGAACTTAAGAAAGAAATGAACCGTTTTGAGAGCACTTTGGAAAACGGCATGAAAGAATTCCGCAAGATCCTTGATCAGAAGAAGAAAGAGGGTTCCAGTGAAATTGATGGTAAGTCTGCATTTTATTTATATGATACCTTTGGCTTCCCTATTGAACTGACTGTGGAAATGGCACAGGAAGAAGGGCTTAAGGTAGATGAAGAAGGATTTGGCCAGGCAATGGAGGAGCAAAAGCAAAAGGCAAGGGACAACCAGAATTTCCAGGCAAAACTTTCCACCGGAAATGCGGAGCTTTACGATAGCCTGGATGATTCTATTGCCAGTGAATTTGTGGGTTATGATGCTTTAACGGCTCAGAGTGACATTGCCGCTATGAGTAACGGAAGTGAATGGACGGATTCTTTAAGCGAAGGGGAAGAAGGAACGGTGATTACCTCCAAAACGCCTTTTTATGCCACTATGGGCGGCCAGTGTGGGGATACTGGGATCATTACATGCGGAGAAAGCGAATTCCAGGTGGAAGATACCGTGAAACTCCCTGGTGATAGATTCGGGCATGTTGGTAAGGTAGTAAAAGGAAGACTGAAAACAGGGGATATGGCGACGTTGCAGGTAAATGAGGCAAACCGCAGCGATACCTGTAAAAACCACAGCGCGACCCACCTTCTCCAAAAGGCGCTACGCAATGTTTTGGGGGATCATGTGGAGCAGGCAGGTTCCTTTGTAAACGGAGACAGATTAAGATTTGATTTCAGTCATTCTTCTGCAATGACCAAAGAAGAACTATCTCAGACGGAGAAGATGGTCAATGATAAAATTGCCCAGTCTTTTGCGGTAATAACGGAGATTATGAGTATTGAGGACGCAAAGAAGACAGGGGCAATGGCTTTATTTGGCGAAAAATATGGTGAGACGGTGCGTGTGGTTCGGATGGGTGACTTTTCCACAGAACTTTGCGGCGGTACGCATGTGGCAAATACGGCGGAGATCCGCTTATTTAAGATCCTTTCCGAAAGCGGCGTAGCGGCAGGTGTCAGAAGGATCGAAGCTATTACCGGAAACGGTGTGTTAAAGTATTATGACGATATGGAAGAAAGGCTCAGGGAAGCGGCGGAGACAGTTAGGACCACGCCTTTAGAGCTGGTTACCAAGCTTTCCCATTTAATGGGGGAATTAAAGGCTTTGCAAAGCGAGAATGAATCCTTAAAGAGCAAGGCTGCCAAAGATGCTTTAGGGAATGTGATGGATCAGGTAGTGGAAGTAAAAGGTGTAAAATTGCTTGCCACAAAGGTTTCCGGCGTAGATATGAATGGGCTGCGTGATCTTGGCGACCAGTTAAAGGCCAAACTGTCTGAAGGCGTAGTGGTGCTTATTTCTGATGTGGATGGCAAAGTGAACATGGTAGCCATGGCAACCGACGGCGCAATGAAACAGGGGGCACATGCAGGGAATCTGATCAAAGGCATTGCGGCATTGGTTGGCGGAGGCGGAGGCGGACGTCCGAATATGGCCCAGGCCGGGGGGAAGAACCCGGCGGGGATAGAGAAGGCGGTTGCGGAAGCACAGAAAGTTTTGGAATCACAGATTTCGATTTAGTTCCTGTGAAATAGTTTTCTAAAAAAATTGGTATAAAATAAAAATCAGGATTGACGGACAGGAATTATGTGGTATAATTATGCTTGTGTATATAAGTGCACATGCATGTATCATGCATAAAAATAAACCCAATCAGTCGATGTTGCGAGGAAGGGACTGAAGGGAGGTCAGGGTGTAGGATGTCAAACGTAATCGTAAAAGAGAACGAGACTTTAGACAGCGCTTTACGTCGTTTTAAAAGAAGCTGTGCGAAGGCTGGTATTCAGCAGGAGATTCGCAAGAGGGAACATTACGAGAAACCTAGCGTAAGACGTAAAAAGAAATCTGAAGCGGCAAGAAAACGTAAATACAATTAGAGTGCGTACTTGGTAAAGTCCCTGTTTATAATCAGGGACTTTCTTGTCATATAGGAAAGTTCTTGGAATTTCTTCTATGACAAAATTTATTTCAAAGTTGAAGAAAAAAAGGAAGATTTCACGTTATAGCTTTTGAAAAGTTTTTGGCGAGGGGAGAAAAGGCTATGTGGTCGAAAGAATTTTTTGGAACAGACATTTATCATTTGGTGGCAGCATTTATCGTTTACAGTGTTATGGGCTGGGTGGTAGAATCCATTTATATGTCATTTTGTAACCGGAAACTGACGAACCGGGGATTTGCAAGAGGGCCGTTTTGTCCGATCTATGGATTTGGCGGAGTGGTGGGGTATTTGATTTTGCATCCTCTCAGCAATAATCTGATTGCCCTTTATTTTGCAGGGGCGGTACTTGCAACTGCATTTGAGTACCTGGTAGGCAGGCTGATGATGAAGCTGTTTGGCGAGGTCTGGTGGGATTACAACGAAAAGCCCTGTAATTATCAGGGCATCATTTGCTTAGAGAGTACGATCGCATGGGGCTTTTATGCGATCATCATTATCACTTTCCTGCATTCTAAAATACTCGGTTTTGTGGACATGTATAACAGGCAGTGGGGAATTAGAGCGTGTAAAGTGGTTCTGTTTTTGGTGACTGTCGATTACATAATCAAGCTTATGAACGTTTTCCATATCAGCCTGAAGGAGCAAAAAGAAAAATTGGCGGAAGCCTATCATTCTTTCCGGGCAAGATGGTATTAAGAAGGACTTGCATTTTAAAATAAAATAGAACATATCCATAGTAGTAGAATACATAAGGGGAGAGCAATCACATGAACAGATTTTTTAAAATGACCCTGTGCTATGCGGTATGTTTTATTTTTTTGCTGATGACGCCGCTTACGGTGTGGGCGGCGCCGGAGATCGAAGCGCCGTCTTACATCCTGATGGAGGCTTCCACTGGTCAGGTCATATGTGAAAAAGACGCCGACCAGCGCAGAAGCCCGGCAAGCATTACCAAGATCATGACGTTGCTGGTGATCTATGATCATTTAGGAAGCGGAAGGATCCGTCTTGACAGTGAAGTCATGACAAGCGCCTATGCAAAGTCTATGGGTGGGTCACAGGTGTTTTTGGAAGAAGGAGAAATACAGACTCTTGAAACCATCATCAAATGTATTGCTGTGGCATCAGGAAATGATGCCAGTGTGGCGGCAGCGGAATTTATTGCCGGAAGCGAACAGGAATTTGTGGCGATGATGAATAAGCGGGCGGAAGATATGGGGCTTAAGAACACTCATTTTGAGGATTGTTGTGGGCTTAGTGAATCGGATAACCATTACACTTGTGCAAAAGATGTGGCGCTGATGTCTAAGGAACTGATCACAAAGTATCCCCAGGTGCTGGAATATACCAAAATATGGATGGAGGATATCACCCATGTGACGAACCAGGGCAGTTCCACATTTACACTTTCCAGTACTAACAAACTGCTTAAAATGTATGAGTGGACTACGGGACTGAAAACTGGTTCTACAAGTAAGGCATTGTATTGCCTTTCCGCTACGGCAAGTAAGGATCATATTGATCTGATCGGGGTAGTCATGGGCTCTCCAAGCAATAAAACGCGGTTTCGGGATGCGATGGCGCTTCTGGACTATGGATACAGTGTGAGTGCGCTGTATGAAGATCCCAACAGCGAAAAGCTTCCCACATTACCGGTAAAAGGCGGGGTGTCAGAGGAGGCGGTATTGATTTACAAAGAGCCTTTCCGATACCTGGATATTCAAGGAAGTGACCTTGGAAGCATTGAAAAGATTATTTCCCTGCCGGAATCGGTGGATGCCCCTATAAAGCGGGGGGATGCGGTAGGAGAAGCGGTATATACGCTGAATGGGAAACGGATAGGAAGTGTGTCGATTTTATCTGACCTAACGATAGAGAAAGCCGGATATAAGGATTATCTGATAAAAGTGTGGAAATTGTTTTGCGGTTTTTAAATCTTGTGGTAAGATGTTAGAAGACATTTTTTGTGGGAAGGTTAAACAATGCTGATGATTTTACTTGGGGCAGCATCCGTTCTGGCAGTTTTTTTCTTATTTGTCATGGCGGTTGACTGTAACCGCTTTACCATAAGGGAATACCATTGCAGTGACAAACGTCTGAAGAAGGACATGAAAATAGTCCTTCTTTCAGACTTGCATAATAAATCCTTTGGGAAGGATAACGGGAAGTTGATTGCTGCAATTGACAGGATCCATCCTGACTTGGTCTTAATTGCCGGAGATATGTATACGGCCCTCAGGCATCCGGAGACAAAGACAGCGCAAAAATTAATAGAAGATCTTGCCGTTCGCTATCCTGTTTATTATGGCAATGGGAATCATGAACATAAGACAAGCCTTTACCCAGAGGAATACGGGAATGTTTACCGGGATTATGCAGAATACTTAAAAAGCCTGAAAGTACGGCATTTGGTTAACCAAAAGGTATCGCTTACTAAGCTGGGGCTGGCTATCTATGGGCTAGGGCCGGACAGAGCGTATTATCAGAAATTTAAAAAGAAAGAAATGGATGGAACTTATTTAAATAAACTCCTCGGAAAGCCGGATGCTTCGGAATTTTCCGTGCTGATAGCCCACAACCCGGATTATTTTGAGGAATATGCGGCGTGGGGGGCGGATCTGGTGGTATCTGGCCATGTACATGGCGGTCTTATGAGGCTGCCTGTTTTAGGTGGCGTTATTTCTCCTGCTATGCGGCTTTTTCCGAAATATGATGGGGGGATTTTTAAGGAAGGCGGCTCAGTAATGATCCTGAGCAGGGGACTGGGAACGCATACCTTACCGATCCGTATTTTTAACCCGGGGGAGTTGGTGGTCATCGGGCTTCATCCACGGGATAAGGGTTAGCCGTTATATGGTGGATTTGACTGTTAAAATGATAAATGATAGAATGTGAACGGGCAAAAAGCATGCCTTTTGTGTGTAAAGGAGCCGGAAAATGGCATTGTCAGTAAAATTACAGGCTTTTGAAGGGCCGCTGGATCTTCTGCTGCATTTGATAGAAAAAAACAAAGTAGATATTTATGATATTCCTATTGTGGAAATAACGGAGCAGTATTTGGAATACATCAAAGCCATGGAAAACCAGGATATGAATGTGATGAGCGAGTTTTTGGTCATGGCGGCTACCCTTTTGGACATTAAGTGTAAAATGCTCCTTCCCAAGGAAGTCAATGAAGAGGGAGAAGAGGAAGATCCGAGAGCGGAACTGGTACAGAAACTGTTAGAATACAAAATGTATAAATATATGTCCTATGAGCTTAAGGACAGGCAGGTAGATGCGGCAAGGACCCTGTTTAAGGAAAAAACGCTGCCGAAGGAAATTGAAGATTACAAGCCGCCTGTGGATATGAAAGAACTTTTAGGGGATGCGGATCTTGGAAAGTTACAGGAGCTTTTCAAAATGGTCATGCGTAGGCAGGAGGACAAGATTGACCCGGTAAGAAGCAAATTTGGGGAGATCGAGAAGGATGAAGTGGATATGGACAGCAAGACAGCTTATGTGGAGGATTACATCAGCCAGCATCGCACTTTCAGTTTCCGTGAACTGCTCGAAAAGCAGAGGAGCAAAATGGAAATTATAGTAACATTTCTAGTAGTATTGGAAATGATGAAAATAGGAAAGATTTCCATTGTGCAGGAAGATACCTTTCAGGATATCATGATTATTTCAAATGAACGGGGGATCAGCGTTGGATAAGCAAAAAAAGAAAGCAATTCTTGAGGCAATTCTTTTTACCATGGGAGAATCCGTGGAGGTAGAGAGACTTGCATCTGTAATTGAAGAAGATAAAAAGGTGACAAGAGAGCTGCTCTTAGAGCTTAAAGAAGAATACGAACAAAAGGAATGCGGGATCACTTTAATGGAGCTTGAAGGTTCTTTCCAAATGTGTACCAGGGCGGAAATGTATGAGTATTTGATCAAGATTGCCAAGACGCCCAGAAAGTATGTGCTTACGGATACCTTATTGGAAACCTTGTCTATCATTGCATATAAACAGCCTATCACCAGGGCGGAAATCGAGAAGATCCGTGGGGTAAGCTGTGACCATGCGGTAAACAGGCTGGTGGAGTTTGGACTGATTGGCGAGGTGGGCAGGATGGACGCACCAGGGCGCCCGCTCCTGTTTGGAACGACAGAGGAATTCCTGCGCAGCTTTGGTGTAAAATCATTGGAAGAACTTCCTGAGCTGTCTGCCGTACAGATGGAAGAGTTTAAAATCCAGGCGGAGCAGGAAGCGAATGTCCAGCTTGATATTTAATAAATACTAAACCGTTTAAGAACCTGCCGGATGCACCAGGGATAGTTAATGGCAGGCACATCCTGGGCGGTCAAAATATATTCTACCAAATAAGGGCTGCCGTCCACCAAATAGCGGATGCGCCCTATTTCTGTATTTGCCGTTACAGGGGCAGTCAGTTCGTCTTCCATCTGGAATTCCACTTGGATCTGTTCATTTTTCCTTAGAAGGAGCCCTTTTGACGAGCTGGAATCGGTCAAAGGGTCATCACGCTGGATCTTTACATTTGTATATGCGGTAGAATCAAGATCGTCCACTTGACCGCCGGAGACTGGAATTGGTTTTAGGGTGGAGGCGTCATATAGAACTTCGTCAATACGGTGGTATTCAAAATGATCCAGGCCATAATTCATCAGGTTTTTGGTATCGCTCCATTTGTAGGTTTTGTGGTTAGGCCAACCGCAGGCCAGCAATGCAACCACGAAGGTCCGCTGCCCGTTTCTTAAAGCGCCTACATAGCAGTATCCTGCATTTCCGGTAAAACCGGTTTTGCCGGAAAGGGCGCCTTCCATCATACCAAGAAAGGCATTGTGGTTATTACAGTTGAAATTTCTTCCCGTGGAAACGTATTCCCCATCTTTTTCCTGATAGCTGTGAAAGGAGTAGGAGGCAGCCCGGGTGATTTCGAGGAATGCTTCCTTTTTGGGGGAATCCATAATACAGTAAGACATCATACGGGCCAGGTCGGAGGCAGTGGTGGAATGGGATTTTACATTGCCGTCTTCTGTAGTTACTGTGGCATCCAGACCGTTAGGCGTGATAAAATAGGTATCGAAACAGCCGATGTCCCGCGCTTTCTGGTTCATCATATCTGCAAAGTTTTCTGTGCTGCCTGCAATATGCTCCGCAATAACAACTGCAGCATCGTTGTGGGATTCCAACATCAAAGAATAGAGGAGATCTTTTAGTTTGAAAGCTTCCCCTGCTTTTACATGGAGCTTTACTTTGGGCATGGAGGAAGCATAGGAGGAGGCGATAGCATAGTCGTCCATATTTCCGTATTCCAGTGCCAGGATACAGGTCATGATCTTAGTGGTGCTGGCCATGGGAAGGATCTGGTCGCCTTCTTTTTGGTACAAGATCCGCCCGGAATCAGCGTCCATCAACACGGCAGATTTGGCATATAGTTTTAAAGCGCTGTCATTTTGATCCGCATTTTGTGCATAAACAGAAGGCAGTGAGGAGAAAAATGTAAAAGATAACACAATTATTAATAGTAGGGAAAAAAATAATTTTGTATATTTCATAGGCTCTTTCAGAAAAATAGTCTTTTCCCAATATATGTTTTTTTGGAAAGAAAATATGCTTTTTAAACGCCCGGGGAGAAAAACCGAAAATTTTTCAAATTTTTTCATTTTGTTCTTTGCGGTTTTCTACATTTGTGATATACTTCTATAGACTAATTATGGGGAGACTATGCCCCGTGAACAGAGTTATTATTTATTTAATATAAAATGGAGGGCTGAAAAACATGAGTACTACTTCACAAGCGAGTCAAAGAATAGCAGCTTTGCTCGATGAAAACAGTTTCGTTGAAATTGGTGCGCGCGTTAGAGCGAGAAGCACTGACTTTAACTTGAAACAGACCGACACTCCTTCTGACGGTGTTATCACCGGTTATGGGGTAATAGGCGGAAATCTTGTGTATGTATACAGCCAGGACGTATCCGTATTAAACGGCAGCGTGGGCGAAATGCATGCAAAGAAGATCGCTGGCCTTTATGACCTGGCACTAAAAACAGGGGCGCCTGTAATTGGGTTGATCGAGTCTGCAGGTCTTAGGCTGCAGGAAGCCACAGATGCACTGAACGGATTTGGCGAGATTTATCAAAAGCAGGTGTTAAGTTCAGGCGTTATTCCTCAGATTACGGCAATCTTTGGAAATTGTGGCGGTGGGCTTGCTTTAATCCCTACGTTAACAGATTTTACTTTTATGGAAGAAAAAAAGGCAAAGCTTTTTGTCAATGCGCCTAATGCGCTTGATGGAAACGAAATCGGAAGATGCGACACTTCGGCAGCTTCTTTCCAGAGCCAGGAAACCGGTATTGTAGATGTTGTAGGAGACGAGGCAGAGCTTCTTGGAAAGATCAGGGAACTGGTAATGCTGCTTCCTGCAAATAATGAAGATGACATGCCTTTTGAAGATTGCACAGATGACATTAACCGTGTGTGCAGTGAAATTGCCGGCTGTGTGGGAGATACTTCCATTGCGTTATCCCAGATTGCGGATGATGGTGCAGTGTATGAGATCAAGGAAGGTTTTGCCAAGGATATGGTTACTGCATTGATTAAGCTGAACGGAGTAACCGTAGGTGCAGTGGCGAACCGCAGCGAAGTATATGGTGAAGATGGTAAAGTATCGGAGAAATTTGATTCTGTATTGACACCGGAAGGATGTGATAAGGCGGCAGATTTTATCAATTTCTGTGACGCATTTAACGTTCCCGTGCTTTCGCTTACGAATGTAAAGGGCTTTAAAGCGGACAAGTGTTCCGAAAAGAAAATTGCAAAGGCGGCTGCAAAGCTTACATATGCGTTTGCAAATGCTACCGTTCCTAAGGTGAACGTAGTGATTGGCAAGGCATTTGGAAGCGCGTATGTGACAATGAATTCTAAGGCAATCGGTGCGGATATTACCATTGCATGGCCGGATGCCCAGATTGGAACTATGGACGCTAAGCTTGCGGCTAAGATCATATGTGACGGACAGGGGGCAGATGCTATTGATGCATGTGCAAAAGAGTATGAATCTCTTCAGCTTAGTGCAGAGAGTGCGGCAAGGAGAGGCTATGTGGACCAGATCATTGCACCTGAGGATACAAGAAAATATGTAATTGGTGCTTTTGAGATGCTGCTTACCAAGAAAGAAGACCGTCCTGCCAAAAAACACGGAACAGTTTAGAAAGGATGATCACTTAATATGAAAAAATGGTTGATAATATTAGGTATGATTACCTGTATGATGGGGCTAACGGCATGTGGAGCAAAGGATCAGGATGAGGCCGATCTCATGTCCACCACAGATGCAGAGCAGCTAGCCTCCAGTTATATAGGGATATTAGATAGTGTGGTCAGCGCCCAAGATGAGGAAACCTATCACTTTTTGGCGGAGTACAGAGGCGAGGATGCCGCAATGTATGACAGTGCCTTTGAGAGCTGGAAAAACGCAATGGAAGAGATAGGCGGCATTAAGGAAGTAGAAGGGGTGACCGAAAATACTATGGAGGTCATGTATATCCAAGGGCAGGTAGTTCCCGTGGAAGGCACGATCACCGTAAAATTGTTAGGGGAGACCCATGACGCACTGTTGGAGATCATGTATGAAAAAGGGGTTGCGACCAGTATTTCCACAAACGCTATTTACAGCTTTGGCGAGAATATGGAGAAGGCAGCATTAAATACCCTTCTTGGCATGGGAACAGTGTTTGTAGTATTGATCTTGATCAGCATGATCATTTCCGCATTTGGGCTGATTCCTAAAATACAGGCAAAGCTTAGCCAAAAGAATAAAGATGCGGCAGCTAAGACTGCAGCAGTGGACAATACCATAGCACAGATCATTGAACAGGAAGAACTTTCCGATGATCTTGAACTGGTAGCCGTTATTGCAGCGGCAATCGCAGCTAGTGAAGGCGCCTCTTCCACAGACGGATTTGTGGTAAGAAGCATCAGGCGTGCCGGGAATAAGTGGCAGGCAGCCGGAAGAGCCGGTGTATAAAAAGACAAAGTAAAAGGAAACGAATATTACAGGAGGACTATAGTAATGAAAAATTATACCATTACCGTAAATGGAAACGTATATGACGTAGTAGTAGAAGAGGGCGCATCTACAGGGGCACCCGCGGCTCCCAAAGCAGCGCCTAAGGCAGCTCCAAAGGCAGCGCCGGCAGCGCCTAAAGCATCAGCCGGAGCAGGCAGCGTGAGAGTAGAAGCTGGAGCGGCAGGTAAAGTATTTAAGGTAGAGGCAAAAGTTGGGCAGGCAGTAAAAGCCGGTGACGCTGTTGTAATCCTTGAAGCTATGAAAATGGAAATTCCCGTTGTTGCACCTCAGGACGGTACCGTAGCAAGTATTGATGTATCTGTTGGAGACCCTGTTGAAGCAGGCGCGCTGCTGGCAACATTAAACTAAGACGGTGAAAGATCATGCGGGTTCCTTTCTTCCGCATGACGATAGTTCATTGAGAAAACAACAGGAGGTAAAAGAAATGGATTATATCGTATCTACACTGTCTAACTTAATTCATCAGACGGCTTTTTTCAATCTGACTTGGGGAAATTATCTGATGATTCTTGTGGCATGTGTATTTCTTTATCTTGCGATTGCCAAAGGCTTTGAACCATTGCTTTTGACACCGATCGCATTTGGTATGCTGCTGGTTAATATTTATCCGGATATTATGATGAGTATTGAAGACTCGGCAAACGGTTCCGGTGGCTTGCTGTATTATTTTTATCTCTTAGACGAATGGGCAATCCTTCCTTCCTTGATCTTTATGGGGGTAGGCGCTATGACGGACTTTGGTCCTCTTATTGCCAATCCTAAGAGCTTTTTGCTGGGGGCTGCTGCACAGTTTGGTATTTTTGCAGCATATTTTGGAGCTATTGCGATGGGCTTTAACGATAAAGCAGCAGCAGCAATCTCCATCATCGGCGGTGCAGACGGGCCGACTTCCATATTCCTTGCAGGAAAATTGGGACAGACTGCACTTCTTGGTCCTATTGCGGTAGCGGCATATTCTTATATGTCTCTGGTACCCATTATCCAGCCGCCCATTATGAAATTGTTGACGACTGAAAAGGAAAGGAAGATCAAGATGGGGCAGCTTCGTCCTGTATCAAAGCTTGAGAAGATCCTTTTTCCTATCGTTGTTACGATTGTGGTATGTATGATCCTTCCTACTACGGCGCCTCTTGTAGGTATGCTGATGTTAGGTAACTTATTCAGAGAATCTGGCGTAGTAAGACAGCTTACAGATACGGCTTCTAATGCATTGATGTATATCGTGGTTATTCTTCTTGGTACATCGGTAGGTGCAACGACCAGTGCGGAAGCGTTCTTAAATTGGGATACGCTTAAGATTGTTGCACTTGGACTTATTGCCTTTGCATTTGGTACGGCAGCCGGAGTTTTGTTCGGCAAGCTTATGTGTATTGCTACCAAAGGTAAAGTGAATCCGCTCATTGGTTCTGCAGGTGTTTCGGCAGTTCCCATGGCTGCCCGTGTTTCACAAAAAGTTGGGGCAGAGGCGGATCCTACGAACTTCCTGCTCATGCATGCAATGGGACCGAATGTAGCAGGTGTTATCGGTACGGCCGTAGCGGCAGGTACTTTTATGGCAGTATTTGGAGTATTCTAAAAACAAGGAGGATTTAGAAAATGGCAGAACAGGTTAAGAAACCGGTTGGAATCATGGAAACTGTTCTTCGTGATGCTCATCAGTCGTTGATTGCAACGAGAATGCCCACGGAGAAGATGCTTCCGATCGTTGAAAAAATGGATAAAGTTGGATATCATGCAGTAGAGTGCTGGGGTGGTGCAACCTTTGACGCTTCCCTTCGTTTCCTGAAGGAGGATCCGTGGGAGAGACTGAGAAAATTAAGGGACGGATTTAAAAACACGAAGCTCCAAATGCTTTTCAGAGGACAGAATATTTTAGGTTACAGACCCTATGCAGATGACGTGGTGGACAGCTTTGTAGAAAAGTCTATCGCAAATGGTATTGATATTATTCGTATTTTTGACTGCTTAAATGACCTTAGGAACTTGCAGGCGGCTGTTAATGCTACCAATAAGGTGAAAAAGCAGGAAGGAAGAGGTCATGCACAAGTAGCTCTTTCTTACACGCTAGGTGATGCATATACGATGGAATATTGGATGGGAATGGCCAAGAAGATTGAGGAGATGGGAGCAGATTCCATCTGCATTAAGGACATGGCAGGTCTTTTGGTTCCTTACAAGGCATCAGAGATGATCTCTGCTATGAAATCTGCAACAAAGCTTCCGATCCAGCTTCATACGCACTATACGTCTGGTGTGGCAAGTATGACTTATTTGAAGGCAGTGGAAGCGGGAGTAGATGTAATTGACTGTGCGATTTCCCCGTTTGCAATGGGAACTTCACAGCCTGCTACAGAGGTTATGGTTGAGACATTTAAGGGTACTCCTTATGATACCGGTTATGACCAGAATCTTTTGGCTGAAATTGCAGATTATTTCAGGCCATATAGAGATGAGTGCCTTGCCAGCGGTCTTCTTAATCCCAAGGTTATGGGTGTGGATATCAAGACCCTGCTTTACCAGGTACCTGGTGGCATGCTTTCCAACATGGTAAGCCAGTTGAAAGAACAAAATGCGGAAGATAAGTATTATGATGTGCTTAGGGAGATTCCGGCGGTAAGAAAGGATCTTGGCGAGCCGCCGCTTGTTACACCTTCTTCCCAGATTGTTGGTACACAGGCTGTATTTAATGTATTGATGGGTGAGAGGTATAAAATGGCTACCAAGGAGACGAAAGCAGTTCTCCGTGGTGAATATGGCCAGACCGTTAAGCCGATGAGTCAGGAAGTTATTGATAAGGTTATTCCGGGAGAGAAGAGGATTACCTGCCGTCCCGCAGACCTTATTGAGAATGAGATGGATAAGTTAGAAGCTGAAATGAAGGAATGGAAACAGCAGGATGAAGATGTATTGTCTTATGCATTATTCCCTCAGGTTGCTACTGATTTCTTCAAATACCGTCAGGCTCAACAGGAAAAAGTGGATATGTCCCAGGCAGATACTAAAAATGCTGCATATCCTGTATAAGATGGAAATATAAACTAAAAAGTGACTTATGGGAAGGGCAGCCTGAGATATAAGGCTGCCCTTTGTCAAACTTAAAATTAGCCGGTTGCCTGCCGGAGGGAAAGAGGGGAATATATGGAAAATAAGAGGTTTGCATTATTGATTGATGCCGATAACATTTCGGCAAAATATATCAGCGATATTTTGGAGGAGTTATCTACTTATGGTATCACTACTTACAAAAGGATCTATGGAGACTGGACCAGTACACAGGCGACAAAATGGAAGGGAGAACTTTTGGAGAATTCTGTGGTTCCGGTACAACAGTTTAGCAATACAGTAGGCAAAAATGCTACGGATTCTACATTGATCATCGATGCTATGGATATTTTATACACGGGTAATGTAGAAGGTTTTTGTATTGTATCCAGTGACAGCGATTTTACCAGGCTTGCCAGCCGTCTTCGGGAATCGGGCATGGAAGTGATTGGAATGGGGGAGGAGAAAACACCCAGGTCTTTTCGTGTGGCATGTACCAGATTCATCAACTTGGAAAACCTAAGTAACCAGGATGAAGATGCGGAACATCAGGATAGTAAAGACAATACGATTGGAAGGGAAGTAATTTATAACGCGATTACCAATATTATTAATGAGAATGCAAATAAAGGAAAAAGTGTGGAACTTGCGGCAGTGGGGAACCGTCTGGTAAATATGTATCCTGATTTTGATGTGAGGAATTATGGATATAGCCTGCTTTCCAGGTTTGTTGAGGATGCGGGGATGTTTCTTTTAGAGAAAAACCAGAATGTGATTACAATTTCCTTAAAAGATAATGAGCAGTCCCAGGAGGAAATTAGGAGCTATGTAAAAGATGCTATATACAAGACAGGAAACAGGGGAATCGGCATTAGTGAACTTAGTAATCTGGTATATAATAAATACAGCAGCTTTAATGTGAAAGATTTTGGATATAGCCAGTTTTCTAAATTTGTGCAAGGGATAGAAGGTGTGGAGCTGTATCAGGACAGAAATAGCAGAAAGCGTGTCAGAAAAATTTGAAGGCTTAGGAATATCAGTGAGGTGTGGGATGTAAGATGGCAAAGACAGTAAAAATGCAGGATATTGCTGAGAAGCTGGGGGTTAGCACCATGACAGTTTCAAAAGCATTGGCGGGTAAGCCCGGGGTCAGCCAGTCTATGCGGAAAAAGATCAGGAACCTTGCTGACGAGATGGGATATGTTGTTCCTGGATCGGAAAAGGGAGAATATAGTAAAAGTTATAATATCGGTGTGATTTTGGCGGAATACTATACGGAGAAGTATGCGGCTTTTTACTGGAAACTGTATCATGCGGTCAGTAACAGCGCCGTAAAAAGAAATTGCTTTGTCATGTTGGAGGTTATTTCGGAGGAGGAGGAGAAAACCCTTGTACAGCCCCGGCTGATCCAGGAAAAAAAGATTGACGGACTTTTGATCTTAGGAGGCATGGAGCGTGGCTATCTGAAAATGATCTCTGGAGAAAATAGTATCCCTATAGTATATGTGGATTTTTATGATAATTGCGTCAACGAGGATAGTGTAATTTCCAACAGTTTTTATGGAGCATATCAGATTACAAATTACCTCTTTGAAAAAGGACACCGAAGAATCGGGTTTGTTGGGACTTTGTTTGCATCAAAAAGTATTACTGACAAATACCTAGGCTACGAGAAAGCGGTGATTGAGCATGGAGAAAAGATTAGAGATGACTGGATCATACCAGATCGTGAGTATGCACGCAGTAACTATGAAAAACTTACGATACCTATGGAGATGCCAACTGCATTCGTATGCAATTGTGACCTTACCGCTTCAAAATTGATCAGGAGTCTTAGAGAAAAGGGATATCATGTGCCGGAGGATATTTCAGTGGTAGGCTATGACGATTTTCTTTATCCGGGATTATGCAATATAGGGATAACTACTTATGGTGTAGATATGAATCATATGGCGGAGACGACTATCCGGGTGATCTTAAGCAGAATTGTGGGGAATGACTGCCGGAAAGGGATCCATGTTGTCGAAGGATATGTGATAGAAAAAGAGAGTGTCAGGCAGATATTAGATTGATATCCTAACAAAAATTAAGGAAAAATTCATAAACTTCCGACTAAATTTTGCTAAAATTCTACAAGAATGTATATGCAGGGGATGAAGTGGGATGGATTTAGAGTTTATTGATATTTCACAGCATGGAGAGGGGAAGAGAACTTCCGGAACTAGAAATTATGTTAGCGGAAGCGCTGTGCGTGCGGAAAGGCCGGCATCAGTAAAACGCCGAGGGGCAAAAGCGCCTGTTAGGACTTCATCGCAGGGAAGAACGTATATGATGGATGAAACTGCTCACAGAAGCGCTGGAAGAAGGCGGCCGAACAGTGGACAGGTACGAAGGTCGCCAGAAGAGATCGAACGCCGCAGGAGAATGATCTTGCAAAAAAAGAAGCGCCAACGTCAGCGCAGAATTGTGAAAGGTATCATTTTACTTTGTGAAACAGCATTTATTTTTCTTTTATGTTTTCTGCTATATCAGCTAATCCGGTCTTTTCAGGAGACTCCTGAGGAACCCGTAAAGTATCACACAAAAAGCCAGGAAGCGATTCACATCATTGAAGAGAATCAGTCCCAAAGGCCTGTAATGACAGAGGATTTTCTAACGGAAAATCCTTATTCCAGACCAGGGGAGAAACTTGAAAATGTTAATAATATCTTTGTCCATTATACGGCAAATAAAGGGACGAGTGCAGCACAGAACCGGAGTTATTTTGAGAATCTGGGAATTACTGGTGAGACATCGGCCAGTGCACATTTTATTATTGGCTATGAAGGGGAGATTATTCAGTGTATTCCATTGGACGAAATTGCTTACGCCGTTGCAGGAAGGAATTACGATTCCATTTCCATTGAGTGCTGCTATCAGGATGCCGACGGGGAATTTACATATGCTACATACCAGTCGCTGATCCGGCTGTGTGCGTGGCTGCTGGGAGAATATCAACTTAGTCCGGAGGATATGCGGAGGCATTTTGATGAGGGAGGGAAGAAGTGCCCGCTGTATTTTGTAGAACAGGAAGGAGCATGGGAGCAGTTTTTGAAAGACTTAAGTGAATATATATTGAAAGAGGAACCGATGGTGTGAGCCATCGGTTTTTTGTATCTGTAAAAAGAATGGTATTCAATGGTTAAACGAATATCAAAAAAAGAAAAAATATTTGTTTTTAGTTATTTTTAACAAAAAAATATTGTGCCAGAAAACAAATAAATCTAATCTTACAATATAATTTCATTGCCGTTTACAAATATAAATAAATAACCTATTATTTTGAGTTATATGCCAATATATTTTTAGATGTAACGTATAAAGAAAAAGTTATGTAAAGCTTGGAAATGAAAAGAAAGACATTTTTAATATATTAATGTTAAAAATTGAGCAAGATAATTTTATAAATGTTTTCTCATAACAGGAATATAGTGCGCTAACCCGTGAAAATAACCGAAAAAATAACTTTTTTAACCCAGAGCATTATAATTTTATTACTTGGAAAGTAATTATTAACAAATCTTAAGAATTATAACTTTATTCGTTGAAAACAACTCTTAAAAGCGTTAAGATGATATGTAGAAAGGTGGCAGTGTGTATTATTATGCCATCGTAGCTGTAAATTGGGTGTTTGTGTAAAGGGAATTTAAAAGGAGAATTGGGTATGGGTAAGCTTTCAAAGAGAATGAGAAGATTGTTGGCTGTCTTGCTGGTGGAAGTGATTGTTGCGAGCAACGTATTCATTTCCTATGCAGATGAAAACGATGATGGAATTATGTATCAAATATCTGAGGAAGAAATTGCCGAAGAAGTTGATGAGGAACAAACTGAAAATTTTTCTGATGATGATAGTGAAGAGGAATATGATGAAATGGACTCATCGGATGAATCGGAGGATACGCCTGATGATTCCGAAGAAGAAGAGGAAATTTCGGAAGAAAATAGTGAGTCAGAAGATCTGGATTTAATGGAAGATCCGGATCCTGTAGAAGAACCAGGTGAAGAGGATCACTCCGAGGCTGTTGAATGTGTTTGTGATACGGCATGTACAGCAGACGGTTATAATGCTAACTGCCAGGTATGTATTGGTGCGGCGGATGCAGATGATATGGATGCCTTTTTGGCTGATTACTGTGATGGAGAACAGGAACGGGAAGAGGAAGAGAGACCGGAAGAGACTGACGAAGAAGACAAGACAGAGCCTGAGACCGTTATGGTAGATAATAGTGTGACAGTGGCTGCAGTGTGCGTAGCTGACGGTGAGATGATCGTAGAAGCAGAAAGCTTTGAGATCGTAGTGGATCGTATGGTTGATCTGCTTAAAATGGCACCGGAGATGGAAGGCTATACGTTTGCCGGAAAAGTAACGATAAAGGATAATGGCAGTGATATCAGCCAGATGAAAAAGGAAACGGTTGAAGAAAAGGAAGAAACTGAAATTGACGGTGAGAAAGTAGTGACCAAGATCACAACTACGACTTCCATGAGTTTTTATGATGGAACGCAGTGGAGGGAACTTGAAGACGACATCACAGTTATGTTTGAATATACCAGGGACGAAGAAGCCGGCAAAGAGGAAACGGAGCTTCAGTTTATTGCCTCCTTTGTAGATCAGAATGGCAATGCAATTGATGGCTACACCAATAAAACCCTTACCTTTGATGATACATTAGATTTAACAAAAGAGCCTGTTGCGATTGATAATTATGAATATGTGGAGGCTCAGATTAATGATACGGTAGTTACTGCTGTCCATAAGAAGATAGAGACAGACGAAGAAGGGGAAGAAGCAGTTATTTATTCTTATACTGCTGATGGAGAAGAAACAGAAGTAACCGAAGATACGGAAGTGATATTCATATACGAAGGCGGAGAGGAAGTTGCTGCGGCTGAGATTACTTTTGTCTGCATAGATGGGGAAGGTCTTACAATTGCAGGTTATGAAAAAGCGGAATTCCCTGAATTTACAGATGAGCTTATATTGGATAATATGGAAAAGGCTCCCATTGAGATTGAAGGTTATGAATATAAGGAAGCAATGATAGATGGGACTGCCATTACATCCCTGATAAAGGAAGCAGAAAAAGTAGATGCTGAGTCCCAAGAGGAAGTATCTGTTTATTCTTATGTGACCAGAGAAGGTGAAACTGTTGTCATTGAAGAGGATACAGAAATCACTCTTTCTTATGAAGAGGCAGAAGTGGCGGTAGCGCTTGACGCTACCATCGTGGATGAATTTGGTGATGAAATTGCAGAGAAATATACCAATATGGATATTTCTAAAATATTTGACCAAAAGGATGAGCTGACGCTGGACGATCCTGAAATGCCTCCGATAAAGAAGGTTTCTGTTCGCCAGAGTCTTTTCAAGACAATCAAATATACCTATGTAAAAGCGTCTGTTGATCAGGAGATCATTAAAGGTTTAAAGAGAAAAGCGCTCGAAGGGGAAGAGGCGAAAGTTTCCGGTAAAGAATATGTTTATTCCTACACCACAGACGGTGAAACATGGAAGAAGATTAAGGAAGACACCACAGTCATCTTTGAGTATTCCGATGGAAAAAAGACGACCTACACTTATGAGGATCATTTCGTTTCTGTAACTGCGACCTTACAGCATGCAAATGCAATTCCAGACGATGCAAAATTCGTAGTAACGCCAGTAACATCCCGTACATCAGGGTACAATTATGACGTTTATATGGAAACATTAAATGCGAATGCAGACCAGATCGGAGATTTTGATAAGGAATTTTCCAATAAGAATGCAAGGAAGTACACAGAAGAAAACACATTGCTCTATGATATTGCTTTTCTTGCAGATCCGGTAGACGAAGAAGGGAATGCCATTGAAGGAGGCAAAGTGGAATACCAGCCTGCAGAAGGGATGGTAAAGATCTCCTTTTCTTTCAAACAAAAACAATTGGAAGAAGATTTAAATGCCCAAAAGGCAGGGGATGTGACAGTGGTTCATATGCCTTTGGCTGATGATGTTAAAGAATCTGCCGGGACAACGGCTAACGCTACGGGAATCAGCGCAGATGATGTAACTCTTGAGGTGGTTTCTGCATCTGCTTCTGTTACGGCGGAGGTGGTTGATTTTAGCTTGAGTAATTTTTCAATTTCTGCATTTGTTGCAGAAGGGGTAAAGAGCATGAAACCTGGTACCCCGGCGTCCATTGAGAGTGTTTTAGGAGAAGCGGTTAACTACGGGGTGGTAGCGAATGAAATGACTCTTGCCGGGCATATGGAGACAAACTTTGCAACAGGATCATTACACGGCAATGCGAATGTACAGTCTTGCAAGAACAACGGCGGTGGTGCAGGATATACCTACATTGGCGCATATGACGGCAGTGATTTCACGATGGATTTAAATGGAAACGCCGGGATGTTAATGATTTACACCACTGAGGAAGCTATGCGGAATTTTGGTTTCAATATGACCCATCTGCACAGTGGAGACTCTTTAGATAATCTCCAGTTCCGAAATGGCGTTATGATAGATTACATAACCTACACGGAGTCTGCAATTAAAGACAAGGTATCCGGAATGATAAGCTCTGTAGCCTCTGCTTCAGCAAATCTGATGGCTAATGGTGAAAAAGAAGGATACGATTATCATGAAATAAAAGATCAATATAGTTCTGTTATTGATATTGCGGCAATGGGGTCAGAAGATACGGGGACATATTATATCAATTTTAAAGAAGGTGAGTTTCCGGTATCTGGTTACACAATTAAGATTAAATCCGGACAGAATGTGGTTTTAAATATTCCGGATACAAAGGTTGAGTTTGGGCAATTTAAATTGGAGGTAGATGGAAAACAGTACGTTACACAAGGCGGATCAGACGAAGAAATTGTAATAGAAAAGGTGATTTTCAATTGTCCGAATGCGACAAAGGCAAGTACGGTGGGCGCTACTGATGGTACGTTCCTTCTTCCGAATGCAGTTTTTTCTAACGACAGTGTTGCGGCAGGATTTTTGGTCGCTAATACAATATCAAAAATAGGTGGCCAGGAATGGCATGCGATTAGTAAAGGAATACCGGTTGTAAATCCGGCTTCCTTTGAACTTCGCGCAGTCAAAACAGTAAACGGTCAGGCGCCTGTTGCAGAAGAGAATGGCAAGTTTACATTTGTATTATCTTCTGTGGATGAAAATGGTCAGGAAGTAGTTATTGAACAAGTGGTGAATCATGAAGGCACTGTTCAGTTTACGAAATTTGACAATATTAGGCAGCCGGGCACTTACTGGTATAAGATTCAGGAAATCGGTGTGGCAGAGGGCTTAGAGGGCTACAGCATTGATGAAGTATTATATTATGCCAAGGTAGAGGTTTCGGCCGTAACAGAAGGCTTAATTACGAATACAAATGCAAAGGTTACTTATTACAAGGATTCCAAGGATGGAGAAGTAATAGGTGTACCGGCATTTGATAACAGGAAAGAAGAAAAAGGCTCTGTCGTAGTAAGTAAGGTTGTTGCCGGAAAAATAACCCATGAATCGTTCTACTTTGTTTTGACAGATTCCAAAGGAAATCCTGTCTTAAACGAAGACGGATCAACAGCGGTATATGAAGTTGAGGCAGGCAGTTCTGCGCGTGTGGATGGGCTTGCGTACGGTACTTATACTTTGACAGAGACAGATGCAAAGGGAAATGCGGTATCTTTTGAGAGTGGTTTCCCTTATAAGGTCACATATAGTTCCCAGAGTATTACAATAAATTCTAAAGAGGTACAGACTGCTTCGATTATAAATTCTTTTGATACCACTAACGTCAGCGGAAGCAAGACATGGGACGATGGAGAGAACCAGGACGGAAAGAGGCCGGTTAGCATCACCATCAACCTGCTTGCCAATGGGGAGAAGGTATCCAGCAAGGTGGTGACAGAAGCAGATGGCTGGAAGTGGAACTTCAAGAACCTTCCTAAGTATGCAGAGGGAGCAGAGATCGTATACACCGTCACGGAAGATGCGGTAGAAGGTTACGAAACCCAAGAGATCACAGGATACGATATCACCAATAGTCACATACCTGAGACAGTGGAAGTCAGCGGAAGCAAGACGTGGAATGATGGAGAGAACCAGGATGGAAAGAGGCCATCCAGCATTACCATCAACCTGCTTGCCAATGGAGAAAAAGTATCCAGCAAGGTGGTAACAGAAGCGGACGACTGGAAATGGAGTTTCACAGATCTTGATAAGTACCAGGATGGGAAGCTGATCACATACAGCATATCCGAAGAGAAGGTAGAGGAATACGAGTCAACGGTTAACGGCTACAACGTAACCAATGAGCATAAACCGGGAAAGACCAGCGTCAGCGGAAAGAAGACTTGGAACGATGGAGAGAACCAGGACGGAAAGAGACCGGTGAGCATTACCATCAACCTGCATGCCAATGGAGAGAAGATCGCAAGCAAGGAAGTAACGGCAGCGGATGGCTGGGAATGGAACTTCACAGACCTTGACGAGTATAAAGACGGAGAGGAGATCGTATACACCATCACGGAGGATGCAGTCGAAGGTTACGAAACTCAAGTAAGTGGAAGCAACGTAAAGAACACACATAAACCGGAAACCATCAGTGTCAGCGGAAGCAAGACATGGGACGATGGAGAGAACCAGGATGGAAAAAGGCCATCCAGCATTACGATTAACCTGCTTGCCAATGGAGAAAAAGTATCCAGCAAGGTGGTAACAGAAGCGGATGGATGGAAGTGGAACTTTACCAACCTTCCTAAGTATGCAGAGGGAACAGAGATCGTATATACCATCACGGAAGATGCGGTAGAAGGCTACGAAACCGAAATAAGTGGAAGCAACGTAAAGAACACGCATATACCGGAAAAGATCAGCGTTAGCGGAAGCAAGACGTGGAATGATGGAGAGAACCAGGATGGAAAGAGGCCATCCAGCATTACCATCAACCTGCTTGCCAATGGAGAAAAAGTATCCAGCAAGGTGGTAACAGAAGCGGACGACTGGAAATGGAGTTTCACAGATCTTGATAAGTACCAGGATGGGAAGCTGATCACATACAGCATATCCGAAGAGAAGGTAGAGGAATACGAGTCAACGGTTAACGGCTACAACGTAACCAATGAGCATAAACCGGGAAAGACCAGCGTCAGCGGAAAGAAGACTTGGAACGATGGAGAGAACCAGGACGGAAAGAGACCGGTGAGCATTACCATCAACCTGCATGCCAATGGAGAGAAGATCGCAAGCAAGGAAGTAACGGCAGCGGATGGCTGGGAATGGAACTTCACAGACCTTGACGAGTATAAAGAGGGAGAGGAGATCGTATACACCATCACGGAGGATGCAGTAGAGGGCTACCAAACCGAAATAAGTGGAAGCAACGTAAAGAACACACATAAACCGGAAACCACCAGCGTCAGCGGAAGCAAGACATGGGACGATGGAGAGAACCAGGATGGAAAAAGGCCATCCAGCATTACGATTAACCTGCTTGCCAATGGAGAAAAAGTATCCAGCAAGGTGGTAACAGAAGCGGATGGATGGAAGTGGAACTTTACCAACC
>CAJUCN010000013.1:77914-98171 GCA_910585005.1 uncultured Lachnospiraceae bacterium
AAACTCAAGTAAGTGGAAGCAACGTAAAGAATACACATATACCGGAAACCACCAGCGTCAGCGGAAGCAAGACATGGAACGATGAAGAGAACCAGGATGGAAAGAGACCGGTTAGCATCACCATCAACTTGCTTGCTAATGGAGAGAAGGTATCCAGCAAGACAGTAACGGAGAGGGATAACTGGACGTTCCAGTTTGATAATCTTGATAAGTATGCAGACGGAAAAGAAATTGTATATACGATCACAGAAGATGCGGTAGAATTCTATACTACCCAGATTAATGGAACAAGAGTATTTAATACTCACAAGACGGAAAAGACTAAAGTTGAGGGAAGCAAGACATGGCAGGCGGATGAAAACGGACAGGAAGCGATCCCTGAGAGTATCACAATCCGGCTATTTGCAGGAACAGAAGAAGTAGCCAGCAAAATAGTAACAGCAGAAGATGGCTGGAAGTGGAGTTTTGAGAACCTTGATAAGTTTAAAGACGGTCAGGAAATTGTTTACACCATCACAGAGGATCGGGTAAATGATTATTCGACAGAGTATAGCGGTTATGATGTTCTGAATACTTACACACCGGACTACACGCAGATTAGTGTTCAGAAGGTATGGGATGATAACGATAATCAGGATGGAATCAGGCCGGAATCCATTATGGTTCAGCTTTATGAGGGACTGTTTAAGAAAGGTGATGCCGTAGAACTGAACGAAGGTAATAACTGGTCTTATACCTGGTCGAAACTGCCGGATTCAAGGTTTGGATTCAAGATCAACTATTCCGTGAAAGAAATCAGTAAGGTTGACGGCTATGAAGCAGAGGTCGTTGATGGGACGATGACTACGATTACCAACGTGCATATACCTGAGACGGTGGAAGTCAGCGGAAGCAAAACATGGGATGATAACGACAACCAGGATGGAATCAGACCCATGAGTATCGTTGTCAATCTGTTGGCAGACGGAGACGTGATTGACAGTGTAGTAGTGACCGAGGAAGATGAGTGGAAGTGGAGTTTTACAGATCTGCCAAAGAACAAAAATGTGAATGGAGTGATTTCTGAAATCGTATATCGTGTTACGGAAGATCTGGTAATTGGTTACGAGGAAGCTGTGATTACTGGATATGACATCAGAAATCCTCATACGCCGGAAGTGATTACCATTGAGGGATCTAAGATCTGGGATGATGCCGGCGATCAGGACGGAAAAAGACCTGCAGGCATTACAGTTCATTTGTTTGCCAATGGAACCGAAGTGGACAGTAAGACGGTAAGTGAAGCGGATGGATGGTCATGGAAGTTTGAAAACCTTGATAAGTACAAAGACGGTGTGGAAATTGTTTATACCCTTACGGAAGATGCAGTGGATGGATATTCTACAGTCGTAGATGGGTTCAATGTCATGAACAGATATACGCCTGGAGTAACCAGCCGTACGGTAAATAAAGTTTGGGATGATGCTGGAAACAGGGATAATCTTCGTCCTGCATCAATTCGGGTTCAGCTTTATGCTGATGATGAAGCTTATGGCGATGAAGTAATATTAAGCGAAGCAAACGGATGGAGCTACACATGGAGTGATCTTGCCGAGAAGAGGGACGGGAAATGGATTACTTACAGGGTAGCCGAGACAGTAACTGTTGAGGGTTATACGACAAGTTATAGTGACGATACCTTTGTAATCACAAATGTCCATATACCTGGAGATGAGCCTACACCTACACCAGGTGGAGAATCTACACCCACACCGGGGAGAGAAGAGGAACCCACACCTACACCTGGAGAGAATCCTACGCCTGGGACGCAGATTACACCGTCACCCGGGGATGGGTCCACACCTACACCGGAAGATGAAGAGGTATTAGGCGCCAGGAGGGGCCGGGGGGCAGTGCTTGGTGCAAGAAGGGCGCCCAGGACGGCAGTACTAGGTAAACGCAGAAGACCTGCAACCGGAGATACTCTTGCACTCTTTATATGGATTATGGTATTATCATTAAGTGCAGGAGGAGCAGTAGTTTCCTCAACAATGCTTAAATATAAAAAGAAAGATGAGGAATAGATTAAAAATGTATAAGAGGTTGATTCTGATACTTGCAATAAGTATGCTGATATTTTCATTAGCGGGCTGCGGCAGGGAGGATCAGGGATCGGCTGAAGTAAATGAAGAATCAGCAGTGGATGACTCCGCTGCTGATTCTGCTAGTACTTCTGCTGATTCTGCGGCTGCTGTGCAGACTGGACTTAGAGAAGAGGAGGAATATGACTATAAACCAGCGGAGTTGGCATGCAGCTTGCCAAAGGGGTTTGTGGCATCCTCTTCTGAGGAGGGGATGTACCTTCATAAGAGTTACCCCAAGGATTTGTCTGCAATCAGCTACGATATTTCTGACACTACTGAAGATATTACAAAGATGACAATGGATGAATATAAGAACATAATAGAAGAAGATTTCCTCACAACGTATGGGGATGCTGTTGCAGTGAATATTAGCACTTATGAAAATATAATATTAGATCATAGAAACGGTCTTAAGATCAAGATGAGTTATAACTTTAAGGATACAGATTATGAACAATTGACTTTCCTGTTTTTTAATGGGACGGAAATCCATAATTTAACTTTTACCCAGGAAGGCGACCATGACTGGATGGAAGAGTTTGAAAGCTGCGCCGCAAATTTGCATTTTGTAGAGATGGAAAATTGAGTCCGGGTCATGAGATGCGTAAGCTAAAAAAATATTAAATTTAGATGGTGTGCTATATGGAAAATCGAAGGTTTGATACAATTATGTTCAATAAATTAAAAATAAGGGGAATTACCTTTCAGGTAGTAGATCTAGTATTCATTTTGTGCCTGTTCGTCTTAGGCTTTATGATCCGCTGGAAATTAATGCCCATAGAATCTGCAGATTATTGGGGGTTTTTGAAGGACTGGATGGAACAGATTCGAAATGGCGGGGGATTTGCTTCCTTGGATCACCGGATTTCCAATTATACGTCACCATATATGTATATGATGTGCCTGATATCTTATTTTAGCAAAAATGATTTGTATGCTCTTAAGATGGTTTCCGTAATGTTTGACTATGCAGCTTCCGTTGCAGTCTTTTTGATCATTTATCAGATTAGTGGAAATATGAGGAAATCTATTCTTGGGATGGCTGCGCTGTTACTCTCTCCTACCGTGATCTTGGATAGTGCATACTGGTGTCAATGTGATATTATTTATACGACATTTATCTTGTATGCACTGTATCGCTTTTTGAAAGATGACAGTGAAGGATGTCTGGTTTTTGTGGGGATATCTTTTGCATTTAAGCTGCAGACGCTATTTTTTGTGCCATTTCTTTTGATCATGTGGCTGAAGAATAGGACAGTGAAACTACATCATTTTTTATGGATACCGGCGGTATATGTGATAAGCGCCATACCTGCATGGCTGGCGGGACGTGGCTTTGAGGAATTGATGTTGATTTATTTTGATCAGTCAGGAACCTATCCCTGGGGGACTTTGGAGTACCCCAACATTTATGCACTTTTGGGCGAAGCGATGCCGGATATGCGGCATGCGGCGGAAGTCAGTGGGGCAGGAGTCTTTATGACGGTGATACTCTTGGGCAGTATTGCATATTATATCTATACCAAAGATGTTCATCTTACAGATGAGCTGGTGATAACAATAGCTTTGTTTACAGTGGCTCTTACGGTGTATTGTCTGCCGCATATGCATGATAGATACGGATTCCTGATTGACCTTCTGGCGGTAGTGTATGGCATGTCCAACACCAAGAAGCTTCCGGTTATGTGTGGCTTTTTTGTTGTGTCAATTTTATCTTTTATGCCTTATTTGATTGCAGTACATATTGTGCCGATCCAGTATGTGGCGTTGGCGCTTTTGGGACTTCTTATGTATGTAGGGGCTGACCTGCACAGACAGGTAAAGGCCAACAGTTTGTCATAGTACCAAAATCCAATCCTTTAACCACCGCAATTTAATCCCCCATTCTTTATCCACAGGAAAACCGGAAACTACGGGGAAGAAAAGGAAGAAGCAGAGGATTGCGATGACCAGGTATGTGGTGACGGCTTTTCGGCCCCATGAGAAATGTTCTTTGATCTTCATCATGGTATATCCCATCATCAGCATAACAAAGATTATAGCCGGGAAGTAGTGGTAAATAAAGGTGATCCGGCTGATGGACATCCAGGGTACATATTGAGCCAGGTATGCAATGCACAGAAAACGCGCTTTTTTATCTTTTTTAAAGATCCAACAGAAAAAGACGTAAAAGACGCAGGGAATTCCCGCCCACCAGATAACAGGATTTCCCATGCAGCTCACGGAACTTACCTGGGTGGCGTTAACGGCGTCGTTGGCGTAAAGAAGCGGCATCCAGTTAACGGGCCATTCATAAAAGGGGGAACTATAGTAATGTTCCGCCACCAGATTAGAATGGTAATCGAACATGTAAACCGTTCCCTGAATCACTTTGTCTGCCAGGTTTTTGTAAGGGGTATAGCCCACTACAGGGATAAAACAAATGGCATAGACAAATAGGGGAATTACGATAAAGAAGATACAGCAAAAGCCAAAAAGCCGCATGACCTGCTTTTGGGGGAAATGGGAGAGGGTGTGCCAGAAAAAAAGGACAGCAAGGCCAAGCCCGGCATAAACGCCGGTCCATTTGGTGGCAACGCCAAGAGCCATACTGATACCGCAAAGGGCAAGAGGGACGTAAACATTTTGGGGCGGAAAGCGATCCCCTGCCCAGGCATTGGCGCGGCGGTATTTATGATCATTTTGGATATACCGGTACAGATAATAATACATCAGAAGGATAAAAAATGCGGCAAAAATATCGATAGTCGCAATCCTGGAAAGGGTATAATGCATACAGTCAAAAGCAAGCAGTGCCGTAGTGGCAGTGGCGATGTAGGTATCTTTAAACAGTTTTTTGGCAAACAGGTACATCAAAGGGATGATCATGATGCCGAAAAGCACTGGCACAAGACGCCAGCCAAAAGGCGTCATGCCAAAAACAAGGACACCAAGGGAGATCAAGATCTTTCCCAGATGAGGATGGGTGGTTTCGTAGGTTGTTAATCCATGAAGGAATTCATAAGCGGTGCGCCCGTGGTACACTTCGTCAAACATGGTGCCATTCATGTAGGTTTTTACATTTGGGAACATTTCCTGTTCATCAAAAAGCTCCGGGTAATCGGTATAGTTGGCAGGTAAAAGTACACTGCCATCAGGACCCTGGGCCACCATTTCATTTAATACTGCCTGGTCGTCGGTACAGACGATGCCAAGGTAGCGTAAGTTATAATTGATATCTATTTTATTCCAGGCAAAAACAGATTCCGCATTCGTATCACCGATCACTTCCCAAGCGCCGGAAACTTCATTGAAAGCAGACAAGGAAAAGTGTCGTGTATTCAAGTTTCCAAGGAAGACGGAAAGGGAAGTGACGTCAATGTAATCCCCAAAATCCAAAACAATATCCCGGTTTGAACTGTCAGTCGTATAATAGGACTGAGGAGCGTAGGTGTTTCCCAGCCTGAAAAAGGCCAATATTGCAAAAACAGCAGTCAGGGTAGCTGCACAGATGAAATCTTTTGAGAATTTTTTGTTCATATCATTTCTTTCTCCTTTTGGTGAGTGATACCAAATCCAGTATAGCAATTTGTGGAAGTGGATACAATACTTATAAAAATTTTCTCAAAGGAGGACATCACATGAAAACATACATGCAGATCACGAATATCCACGGAAGGGAGATCTTGGATTCCAGGGGGAACCCTACCGTGGAGGCGGAGGTGACGCTGACAGATACCATGACCGGAAAGCGGTATGCAGGGAAGGCATCGGTTCCCTCCGGCGCCAGTACAGGGCGCTTTGAGGCGGTAGAACTGCGGGATGCCCAAACAAGATATTTTGGGCTGGGTGTCACGAAGGCGGTGTCAAATATTAATACAAAGATCAAAGAGGCTGTTTATGGGAGAAACGGCTTAAACCAAATTGAAATTGACCGGATTTTGATTGAAACGGACGGAACAGACAATAAGGGAAACCTGGGAGCAAATGCCACCTTAGCGGTGTCTATGGCGGTGGCAAGGGCAGCGGCAAAGTCATTGAATATTCCCCTATATCAATATTTGGGAGGGGCGTATACCAGGCTCATGCCAGTTCCCATGATGAATATTCTAAATGGTGGAAAACATGCGGCAAATACTGTTGATTTCCAGGAATTTATGATTATGCCTGTGCAGGCGGAAAGCTTTTCGGATGGATTGCGGATCTGTGCAGAAATTTATCATTTCCTGAAAAAGATTCTGGAGGAGAAGCATCTTACCACCAGTGTGGGGGATGAGGGCGGATTTGCGCCGGATCTTCCAGATGCAGAGGCGGTTCTGGATCTGATCGTTTCAGCAATTGAAAAAAGCAATTATTTTCCAGGACAGGATATTAAAATAGCTCTTGACGTTGCGTCCAGTGAATTATACAATGAAAAAACAGGCATGTACCATTTCCCTGGTGAAAGTTCCTTGAAGGGGAAAGAGGTGGTGCGGGATACTTCTGAAATGATTGCATATTATGAAGATCTGATTTCTAAATATCCCATCCTTTCTATTGAGGACGGGCTGGCGGAGGATGATTGGGACGGATGGAAGCATCTTACTAAGCGGCTGGGTGATAAGATCCAGCTTGTGGGGGATGATTTGTTTGTCACGAATACAAAGCGGCTGGATGCAGGGATCAAACTTCATGTCGCAAACGCAATTCTCGTAAAGGTCAACCAGATCGGTACAGTATCAGAAGCCATGGAAGCAATTGAAATGGCACAGAAAAATGGATATAAAGCGGTGATCTCCCATCGCTCAGGAGAGACGGAGGATACCTTTATTGCGGATTTGGCAGTCGCAGTCAATGCAGGTCAGATTAAAACAGGTGCGCCTTGCAGAAGCGACCGTGTTGCCAAGTATAATCAGCTTCTGCGGATCGAAGAGGAGCTGGGATGTGTGGCTGCATATAAGGAACCGTTCAATAAGATATAAAAATACCAAAGTGCAGACGTGTTTTGCGGGATGCGGATAAAAAGGATCAGGAGACAAAGGAAGAACCAAAAAAGAGAGGAAAAAACAGATGAGAAAGAGTTACAGGTCATGGGCAAGGAAAGTATGTGGGGTATTGCTGCTTGCAGCAATGCTGGGCATGACGCCAGTGCAATCTGTGCAGGCGGTGACTGCCAATGGAGCAATTGCACGTGGAATTGATGTGTCAAAGCATAACGGCGCTGTGAATTGGGGACAGGTTGCAGCTTCCGGTATTCAGTTTACCTTCATTAAGGTGGGAAGCACCAATAGTGGAATTGATCCACAGTTTGCAGCCAATATTACCGGTGCACAGGCAGCCGGGCTAAAAACAGGCGTTTATATCTATTCTTATGCCACTACACCAGAGCAGGCTGTCAATGAGGCAAATCTTGTGCTGCAGTGGATCGCCCCTTATACGGTGAATTATCCGGTTGTCTTTGATATAGAGGATAAATGTCAAAAGGGGCTTTCCAACCAGCAGCTAATCGATATTATCAATGCCTTTTGTACAACCATTGATGCAGCCGGATATTACCCCATGGTCTACACCAACAAAAATATGTTTACCCAGAGGATGGATAATACAGGCTGGGACAGGTGGGTTGCCCAGTATGCGGATTCCTGTGAGACCAGTAATAACGTATGTTTCTGGCAGTATTCCAGTAAGGGAAGTGTTGGAGGTGTTGCAGGAAATGTAGACGTGAACTACCAGTATAAGGATTACAGTGGGCTGATCATCCAGGAAGGTTTTTTAAATCACAACGGGAACGTGAGGTTTTACCAGAACTGGCGTATGCAAAAGGGCTGGGTGGCTTATAATGATACCAGATACTTTCTTGACGGGGCTGGGAATTTGGTTCGCGGCTGGTTTACGGATCCATCAGGCACTTACTATTTGTCTCCGGCTGACGGAAGCATAGCAAGGGGACAATGCCAGGTGGACGGCGCCGACTATTACTTTACAGGAGACGGAATAAGGACCAGCGGCTGGGTAGTTTTAAATGATCAAAAGTTCTTTTATGAACCGTCCAATAATGGCATAATGAAGAGAGAATGGCTTAGCGATGAAAAAGGTAACTTTTACTTTTTTGACCGGAAAGACGGACATATGCTTACTGGCGCGCAGATGATTGACAATGCGGAGTTTTTATTTAATCCGGAAGGAATCCGTCAACATGGTTGGGTGAGCCTTGAAAACGGAACTTTTTATTACGATCCTTCCACCGGGGCTAAGGTAAAAGGATTTATGGACGATGCTAAGGGACGCCGTTATTTGTCGCCGGATGATGGGCATATGGTCACGGGAGCAGTGACAATTGATAAGCAGAATTATTATTTTAATGGGGAAGGCGTCATGACAACAGGAATGGTTGCAAGGGAAGACGGGACATATTATTATGATCCGGCAACTGGCGTTATGACTACCGGATGGCTTACAGTGGCGGACCAGACTTACTATGCTGATCCTCAGGGGCATATTGTGACAGGCGTTTATGAAATAAACAAACAGCCCTACTATTTCAATGAGACAGGAGCTCTTGTAAGGAACGGGGCAGTGGAAATCGAAGGCGTTGCATACAATACAACACCGGAAGGCGTGCTCGTACAGGTGGAAGCGGCAATGGCAGGCGGAGAAGCGCCCGAGGCAGCGGAATAATGAGGAATGCCGAAAGAAACACTTGAAATCTGTCTGACGATATGGTATGCTAGTATTCGCTTGGCAATTATTTGCTATTGCAGGCATTAGGAGGTGCAGGAATGGTTGTTTTAAAAATAATAATTCAGGTTATATTTATTGTGATGTGTATCGCGCTTACAGCGTTGGTATTGATGCAGGAAGGCAAGTCGGCAGGATTAGGGGCTATAAGCGGTGCGGCTGAGACTTATTGGGGAAAGAACAAGGGACGTTCTATGGAAGGAAAGCTTGTAAAGGTTACCAAGTACTTAGCGGTCGGGTTTATGATAGTTTCCATCATACTAAATCTTAATGTATTTTAGGACTTAAGGCATTCTTGTAAGAGAATGCCTTTTTTGTCATATAGGTAAATTAGTGAAATTTCCTATAAGGGAGGTTTTGGACATGCATGAAAAAAGAAAGAAAATGATATACGATTTGGTTAAGGATGAATGTTATGTTCCCATGAAGGAAAAGGAACTTGCTATTTTCATGCAGGTAAAGCCAGAAGACAGAGGGGAGCTAAAGGCGATTTTAGACGAATTATTAGCGGAAGGAAAGCTTTCTATCACAAAACGAGGGAAATATGTGGAGGGAAAGGGGTCACCGGATAAACTGGTGGGAACCTTTATTAGTAATGCAAAGGGTTTTGGCTTTGTGGAAGTGGAGGGACGAGAGCAGGATCTGTTTATACCCGAGGAAGGAGTCCACGGGGCGTTCCATAAGGATATAGTCTCGGTAAGGCTGCTTAAAGAATCAAGTGGAAAACGGCAGGAAGCGGAAGTGACGGAAATTCTTTCCCATGGGATAAACAGTTTGGTAGGCACTTATGACAATGCCGGGAATTTTGGTTTTGTGATCCCTGATAATGACAAAATTACTTCCGATATCTTTGTGCCAAAGGAACGGTCTAAAGGCGCTGTCAGCGGGCATAAGGTAGTAGTGGAACTGACCGATTATGGAGATCCCAGGCACAGTCCGGAAGGAAGGGTCACGGAGATCTTGGGACATGTGAATGATCCAGGCGTGGATATTCTTTCCATTGTCAGGGGATTTGGACTGCCGGAGGATTTTTCGGAAAAGGTATTGAATCAGGCAGCGCGGGTTGCCAAAGACGTAAGTGATAAAGACCGGGAAGGACGCAAAGATCTTCGGGATGTCCTTATGGTCACAATTGATGGGGAAGACGCCAAAGATCTGGATGATGCGGTTAGTCTTATGAAAGAAGGAGAGAATTATTTTTTGGGGGTCCATATAGCAGATGTGGCAAATTATGTCCAGGAAAATTCTGCCTTAGACCATGAAGCAAAAGCGCGGGGAACCAGCGTATATTTGGTGGACCGCGTAATCCCCATGCTGCCCCATGCCCTTTCCAATGGGATATGTTCATTAAATATGGGGCAGGACCGTCTGGCCCTTAGTTGCCTGATGACGATTGATGCGAAAGGAAACGTGGTTAACTATGAAATTGCAGAGACGGTGATCAATGTGGATCAAAGGATGTCCTATACGGATGTCAACCGTGTCCTTTTGGATGATGACGAGGCGATTGGTGAATATAGCCGGTTTGTGGGGATGTTCCGGTTAATGAAGGAACTTGCAGATATCGTCCGGCAAAAACGCCATGAGAGAGGGTCAATTGATTTTGACTTTCCGGAAAGTAAGATAGTATTGGATAAGGACGGTGTTCCCATATCCGTAGAACCTTATGAACGGAATGCGGCAACCCGTATAATAGAGGATTTTATGCTGCTTGCAAATGAAACGGTGGCGCAGCATTTTTATTGGCAGGAACTTCCCTTTGTATACAGGACACATGATAAACCGGATCCGGAAAAGATCATAAAGCTTGCTGCCTTTATTAATAATTTCGGTTATCATATAAAGGTAAAAAGCGGAGAAAATGAAGTCCATCCAAAGGAGATCCAAAAGTTATTAGGAAGGATCGAGGGAAGTGATGAGGAAGCGCTGATCAGCCGGTTGACGCTTCGGAGCATGAAGAAGGCGCAGTATACAGTGGATTGTACCGGGCATTTTGGTCTTGCATGCAGGTATTATTGTCACTTTACGTCCCCTATCAGGCGTTATCCGGATTTGCAGATCCATCGAATTATCAAAGAACACCTGCGGGGTAGATTAAAGGAAGAACGGATTGCACATTATATAGGGGTACTGCCAGAGGTGGCAAAGCGCTCTTCTGAAATGGAAAGGCGTGCCGATGAAGCGGAGAGGGAGACAGATAAGCTAAAGAAGGTCCAGTATATGGAAACGAAAATTGGACAGATTTTTGACGGGGTCATCTCAGGGATTACTGCATGGGGAATGTATGTAGAACTGCCAGATACGATAGAGGGGCTGGTGCCTGTGTCAAAAATAGGAGAGGATTACTTTTATTATAAAGAAGAAAGTTTCGAGATGGTTGGCAGAGACACCGGGAAGGCTTACAGGCTGGGACAGAAGGTAAAAGTCATCGTAGATGGTGTGGACCATATGCAGAAAACGGTTGATTTTGTTTTGGCGCCGGAAGGAGATGAGAGGTAATGGCAAAGGAAGAAATGAAGCTGGTAGCGAACAATAAAAAGGCGTATCATGATTATTTTATTGAGGAGACCTATGAAGCCGGAATGGTTCTCCATGGGACAGAGGTGAAATCACTCCGTCTTGGTAAGTGCAGTATTAAGGAGGCTTTTATCAGGATCGAAAACGGAGAAATCTATATTTATGGCATGCATGTCAGTCCCTACGAGAAAGGGAATATTTTTAACAAAGATCCGCTTCGGACCAGAAAGCTCCTGCTCCATAAGCAGCAGATCAGAAAGCTTGCGGGAAGCAGTTCCGAAAAAGGTTATACGGTCGTTCCACTGAAAGTATATTTCAGCAATGGCAGGGCGAAAATAGAAGTAGGGCTTGCAAAGGGGAAGAAGCTGTACGATAAGCGTCAGGATATTGCCAAAAAGGATCAGAAGCGGGAGGCGGAAAAAGAATTAAAAATGAAGCTGAGGGTATAAAGACAGGGTTGCATTTTAACAAAAGTCTTTATATAATAGATAAGTCAGGGGATAGTAAAGGTTTCGACAGGGGCCTTGCATCTGGAGAAGCTATCCGCAGGCGATGCGTCAAATCGCAAAAATAAATATAAACGCTGAAGATAATTTAGCATACGCTGCCTAATGGCAGCTGTCTGACCTAGTGCACCTACACATTAGAATTCAGGCATCGACTATGTAGGAAACGACACAGGTTAAGCTTTGCGCCTGTGGGCGTATTATGAAGCTACTGAATAAATCGGGGTGTCGGTTTCCTGATTTAGGAGGGAATGAGGGTTACCCGAAATAATCGACTATGATAGTAGAAGGACAGGGAATGGGTCTTTGGACGCGGGTTCGACTCCCGCCTATTCCATCGAAGGCGCGCTTATACCGGGCAAAGGCTTGGAAGCGTGCTTTTTGGTATTTACATTTGATAGGAGATTTGCGTTATGGCGGAACAAAAAGAGTATTGTGTTGACGGCTACCATTTTATGAGCGTTGAGGATGCAAGAGAGGCACAGGTTGAAACTGTAAAGGCGGAGTATTTTGGCTCAAAGCTCCAGGGCAAAAATGCGGAAAGTATGCTTGCCGTTTATGACAAGGTGCTGGATGAAAAGATGTTTGAAACACCGATTGGCTGGGAATATTTGAAAAAGCTGCAAAGAGAGCTTCGCCGCAATGGAGTTTCGGAAGGACAGATCCGCCCTATTCCATTGTATGTTACCTTTTGCCATAAGGACAGCCGGGTAAACACAGAGCCTGCCAGAGACAGGATCCGGCAGTCCACGAAGGTAAGCCCGGATAGGAGGAAACTTCAGACTTCTGTGATCGTAAATATTTTGCTGGGTATTCTGGTGGCTGCTATGTTCTGGATTACTTTAAACAGTAATAATCCTAATATCTTAAATTATAAACGTAAAATTACAAATGAGTATGCTTCCTGGGAACAGGATTTGACAGAAAGGGAGAATGCAATCCGGGAGAAGGAAAGTTCGCTTGGCATGGAATAATTCACATTTTCGCCATAAATTTATATTACAGTATTTGGGGAGCATTATTTTTGAAATAGTGTATTGAAAATGGCTGGAGGTGTGTTTGATGGAACGACTAAAGATTCTTGTAGTGGATGATGAAGCGAGGATGCGAAAGCTGGTCCGGGATTTCCTTGTAAGGAACGGTTATGAGGTAGTTGAGGCGGAGGATGGAAGCCAGGCACTGGATATTTTCTTTGAACAGAAAGATATTGCCCTTGTTATACTAGATGTGATGATGCCTAAGATGGATGGGTTTACAGTCTGTAAGGAAATCCGGGAATATTCCCAGGTTCCGGTGATCATGCTTACAGCCAAAGGAGAGGAACGTGATGAACTTCAGGGGTTTCAGCTTGGAGTGGATGAATATATTTCCAAGCCGTTCAGCCCTAAAATTTTAGTGGCACGGGTGGAAGCGATTCTGCGTAGGGTAAGGCATCTTGACACAGAGGATAATCTGGAAGCAGGCGGCATTGTAATTGATAAGACAGCCCATAGCGTAACGATTGACGGAATATCCATAGAGTTGAGCTATAAAGAATTTGAACTGCTGAGTTATTTTCTTGAGAATAAGGGAATTGCGCTTTCGCGGGAAAAAATACTCAATAATGTTTGGGACTATGACTATTTTGGCGATGCCAGGACGATAGATACTCATGTGAAGAAGCTTCGCAGTAAGATGGGCCCCAAGGGAGACCTGATAAAGACTATTTGGGGAATGGGATATAAGTTCGAGTGTTAACAATGTTCAGTGCAATATAATTTGTCAAAATGAGAATGTAATGATAAAATAGGAGAAAAGGAAACGATCATTGAGATAAAAGGAGTTTCGCATATAATGAACATTCAAATGCAAGTCGGAGGGCTGCTTATTTCTTTGCTCTTGTTGTATTTTTACAGCAGGCATGAGACAGTAGGGCTATATACGGAGAAGCTTTTTAGAAGGGCCTTATATGTAACGATAGTATGCCTGATCCTGGACATCTTATCAATTGTACTAATTGTGAACAGTGCTTTTTTCCCTTTGTGGGTCGTGGAATTGGAGTGCAAAGCATATTTGGTGTCATTGATTTCCAATGGATACACGGCACTGATTTATGCCTGCTCAGATATTTATCATAGAGAACAGACAGACCGCTATGCGTTTGTATTGGGGATAGGAACAATACTGTGGGGAATGTTGATCTTTGCTTTGCCGATCAGTATATTTAGTGAGGATCATGTGGTCTATACTTATGGACCGGCATGCATAGCCACATATGCGGGGGCTTTGGCGTTGCTGCTGGGGACGCTGTTTATTATAACCAAAAACCGAAAGCGGATGCTTCTTAAACGGCGTAAAGCGATTATGAGCTGGCTTGGAATGTGGATCATTGCAGCGATGATCCAATTTTTTAACAGTAGTATCTTGCTGGTAGGTTTTGCAAGTGTAATGGGAATGGTTATATTGTTCTTTGAATTGGAAAACCCGGAAACGAATCTTGATAGGAAGACCGGGCTTTTTAATCGTTATGCATTTGATGATTTTATGGAACAAAGATATCGTGAGGAAAAGGATTGCTGTGTGATAGAACTCCTATTAAAAGACCGGCAGTCAAAAGAAATGAAGGCGGATCAGCTTGAATCGGCAATCTATGAAGTATCCCGTTTTCTTCGCGGAGCTTCGGAAGGAAAAATCTTTAAAACGGATGACAGGGAATTTGTATTGGTTTTTAGTGAACACGCGGCGCTGCGGTCAACGTTTGGAAAAATAGAGAATCGGTTTCGGAAGAGCTGGCTATCAAATGATATTGATGAAGAAGGAATCTATATGCAGCCTTATTATTTGGTTGTGCCTTCTAAGAAGATTGCCCAAAATGTGGATGAATTGATTGAAACGCTGAGGTTTTTCAAGACGCATCGTATGGACAGCCCTGAAAATAGGGTTTTCGTGCTTGATGAAGAAAATGTAACCAAAAAACGGGAAAGGGAACAAATTCTGGCGGAACTGAAAGCTGCAATGGATGAGGAACGGGTGGAGGTTTACTTTCAGCCAATTTATTCGGTTACTGATGGGTGTTTTACGGCAGCGGAGGCATTGGTGCGGATCCGCAAGGAGAACGGAGATATCCTATCCCCTGGTTTATTCATACCAATTGCAGAGGAGACGGGGCTGATTTCACGGCTTGGAGAGATCGTTTTTGCAAGAACCTGCCGCTTTATGAAAGAAAATGATATCAGGAAATACGGTTTAGAGTATATTGAGGTGAATCTGTCTGTGATTCAATGTGAGAGCAAGAATTTGGCAGATAATTATATTGAGATTATAGACAGGTATCAGATAGACCCGAAGCTGATTAATCTGGAAATCACAGAATCTGCGTCTGTTGTTATGAAGAATATTCTGCTGAATAATATGCAGGCGCTGATCAGCCATGGGATCTCTTTTTCCCTGGATGATTTTGGAAACGGCCAGTCAAATTTAAATTATATTGTAGATATGCCAGTTAAAATTATTAAGTTTGACCGTAACATGACCAAGGCTTATTTTGAAAGTGAGAAGGCGCGGTTTGTACTTCAGGCAACGATGAATATGATCCATGAAATGAACTTGAAGGTAGTGGCAGAGGGAGTCGAAACGGCGGAACAGTTAATGGAATTTCAAAAGATTGGAATTGACTACATACAAGGGTTTTACTTTGCAAAACCTTTGAAACAAGCAGAATTTTTAAAGTTTATAAAAGAGCATAATATGCAGAAGTAAGAGATAGAGGAGAAATTATTTTTGAAATATTCAATCCGCAGGCAGTTTGCACTCGTATTTGGGCTGTTAATGGCAGGAACTGTGCTTTTATGCTGGTTCATCAACAATACTTTTTTAGAAAACTATTATCTTCGGAATAAGCAGAAGGCGATGATGAATGCATATACGGTCATTAACCATGCATCCAATGAAGGGACGATCGGCAGTGATGTGTTTGACATTGAGTTTCAAAATATTTGTGCCAGAAATAATATTAATATTATTGTGTTGGATGCACAAACACAGACCATCAAAACTTCTATAAGTGATTATGAACTGTTAAGCAGGCAGCTTCTTAGCTATCTGTTTGAAAAAGATTTGGGAACAGGAAAAAAGATGTTGTCCAAAGAAGAAAGTTATGAAATGCTTATTATCAAAGACAGACATCTGCAACAGGACTATGTGGATATGTGGGGAGTGCTGGATAATGGGAACCTTTTTTTGTTTAGGACGCCTCTGGAAGGAATCAGGGAAAGCGTTGAACTTGCGAATCGGTTTCTTGCATATGTAGGGATAGGCGCTACGATCTTTAGCGCGCTGATCATCCTTGTGGTATCAGGGAAGATAACAGAACCTGTCATGGAACTCACCCATATTTCCGAAAAGATGATCCAGCTTGATTTTGATGCGAAGTATACGGGGAAAAGCAAAACAGAGATTGCCCTTTTGGGACAAAATATCAATGAGCTTTCTGAGACATTGGAAACCACGATTTCAGAATTAAAAAGTGCAAATAACGAGTTGCAGCGTGACATCGAAAGGAAAAATAAAATAGATGAAATGAGGATTGAATTCCTTTCTAATGTATCCCATGAGTTGAAAACGCCTATTGCCTTGATTCAGGGGTATGCGGAAGGCCTTAAGGAAGGGATCAGTGACGACGAGGAAAGCAGAAATTTTTATTGTGATGTGATCATAGATGAAGCAGCCAAGATGAACAATATGGTTAAAAAGCTTCTAACTTTAAATCAGCTTGAGTTTGGGAATGATACAGTATCTTTGGAACGTTTCGATGTCACGGCATTGATCAAAAATTATCTACAGTCTGTAGAACTCTTGTGCACGCAAAAGGGGATCAAAGTGCAAATGGAGGAATATCCGCCGGTTTATGTATGGGCGGATGAATTTATGGTAGAAGAGGTATTTGGCAATTATTTCAGTAATGCAATGAATCATGTTGCATTTGATAAGATCATTGATGTAAAATTAATTCAGGCAGACGGCAAGGTCCGTATTTCTGTTTTTAATACAGGACTGCCGATCCCGGAGGAAAGTGTTCCCCATATATGGGAAAAATTTTATAAAGTGGATAAAGCAAGGACAAGGGAATACGGAGGAAGCGGGGTAGGGCTTTCTATCGTCAAAGCAATGATGAATTCTATGAATCAGGAATATGGAGCAGACAATTATGATAATGGCGTGGCATTCTGGTTTGAGCTGGATATGGGAAAGGGTGATCATAATAAATGAATGGGCAAAATGATATTTTAGGGAACCGGGAACAAGTAAAGCGACGGCTGGAACAACTATTAGAGATTTCGCAGGATCCTCAGTATGACAGATATTTGAATCAGATGATTCAGGATTTGGAAAGCGGAAAGGCCGAACCGTGGCAGGTGGAACGTGAAGCGCAAAGAACTTATAGGATTTATTTGCAGCGGGTAAGCCAAGGCAAAGAGGTGGGCGCTCCCATTGAAAAAGCTGGCCAGGCAAGCCAATCTGTGGAGTTTAAAGTCGGTATTCATGTATTTAGCATGATCGGTGCTGTCTTTGTGTTGGTTGCATTTGTAATATTTAGTTTCAATTTTTTAAATGGATTATGGCAAGGGGTTTGCCTCTATGCAGCGGCATTTGTTCTTACCGTTTTATCGGAAGCGCTGCTTTACCGGAAAATGCCGGCATTTTCTCGTGCAATCACGGGAATTGGTGTAGGTGGCCTTTATATAGCGGGGATTGTCAATTACCTTGTTTTGCATACAATGAATGGAATTTTGGCAATGCTGGTCACTTTGGTGATTGCAGTGGCAACGATCCTTTATGGGAGAAAAAGGGAATCGACTACGATTAGGATGATCAGCCTTTTAGGGTATTATGTCTGTCTGCTGTCAATAGGCAGTTTTGAAAATGATCTGAACTTTTTAGTATTTGTAGGAATGTTGTTTATCATTAATATGGTGTGCGTGATCTTTCAAAATGAAAAGAACCGTAATGCAATCAATATTGTACATTTAACGGCGAACATCATTTTTATGGCAGTAATAACAGGCATGGCATGGGGGGAGAAGATCGGAACAATGTATTTGGTCATTTTCCTGGTAACTTCTTTCATTGTCATGAATTTTATGGCATATGTACAATGCAGAGACGGAAAGGGAAAAAGGTTGTTCCCATTCCTTTGCATCGGAAATGGTTTGTGTCTGTTTTTGCTTTTCTTAGTTGGAAATTTGGGAGTAGGGATGGAAAAAGCGGAAGTGGCGCTGTTTGTGCATTTGCTCGCTGAAGTTTTGGTTGCCATGGTTTGTACGCTGGGCTTTCTTTTCTGGAATAGAGCGGATGCAAGAAGATGGGCGCTGGTTTATTATGGAGTTTTGGTTATTGTCCTGTTAGGTTCTTTTTCCGAATATGGGGCGGAGGTTGTGGCTTCACTGTTAGCTGCGCTCTTGCTTGTGAAGTTATTTAACCGGCATAAGGAAGTTGTAGTTTTAGAATGTGTGGTTGCAGCATGGGTAGGGATGCTGGCGCTATGGCACTCTGATTATTGGTATTGTTGGATCCTTGCAGGGGTACTTTTCGTAGTTTCCTGCAAATTACATTATATGGCAGTGTATCATGAGATTGTGGCTACCGTGAGCATACTTGCGGTCTGGTGGAGCCAATGCCATTTTTATTTTGATGATTATGGCTGGGAAGCAAAGTGGTTTTATCCTGTCAGTGTTGGAATTTTATTTTTGCTTTTTCTCATATATAATCATTTGCCATGGCTGAAAGAATTTGGACAGTTTTGGTATAATGTAGTCAATGTGGCGTTCATGGTATGTTTTTATTTGTTTGCCCTGCTGATCCGTGATATGAAGATCAGCCTGGTTATGATGATCCTTGGGACGATATCAATGATAGCGATGTTTGGCAAGAGATATAAGATGTATGTCCCTAAGAGATATTTTGCCGTTGCTATCTTTTTAACTTGTTACGCTCTTTTAGGCTATTTTGATACGCCAGTGATCGTTAGTATTATACTTATGGCAGTTGCCCTTACCTGTGTTGGAATCGGATTTAAGCTAAAAGACAGGGCTGTGCGGGTTTATGGATTGGTTATGGCAGTGTTTGTGTGTTTAAAACTTGTCTTTTATGATTTTATAGAGGTAGATACGATCTATCGTGTGATTGTTTTTCTTGTGGTGGGTATTTTAGCTTTGGTAATATCTTTCTTATATATATTGTTAGAAAAAAGCGAAGACAAAAAAATTGCACAGGAGGATATGGATGAGAGCCTAAGCGGGCCGGCAGCCAAGGAAGAATATGAGCGGCAAAAAGAGCCGGTATATCAGGAAGAAAGCGAAAGCATGGATCAGGAATATGAGCAGCAGGATGAATCGGTGGATCAAAATAAGGATCAGATGCAAGAAAGGAATTGTGACGATGAAGAAAGCATGGATTAAAGTTTTAACAGTAGGAATTGCGGGGGCCTGCCTGACAGGCTGTGGAAACACAATTCCGGAGATGACAGAACAGCAGCAAGAGCTGGTTGTAGAGTATGCTGCCGGCGAATTACTAAAGTATGACAGAAATCATGTGGCCAGGCTTGTTACTCTTGAGATGGATCAGGAGGAAGAAGCAGAAGGAATAGATTCGGCGTCTATGGCAGAAACAGGTAATGACTTAGCAAACGATGAGGTTAGTGATAAGGAAGCCGATGAAGGCGGAGTAGGGGCGGATGAAGTGACTGTAATTGATCAAACAGAGGAAGCGCTGCCTGCATCAGTGGATGAATTCTTAAAAATGGATGAGGTGAAAATTTCCTATACGGGGTATGAAGTAACGGATAGTTACCCTGAGGAAATGTCGGAAGAAGCATATTTCTTTATGAGCGCCACAGAAAATAGCAAACTTCTGGTTTTGAAATTCCAAGTAGAGAATTTGTCGACACAGGAAAAGGATCTTAACTTTGCACAAAGCCAGACACGTTATAAGATCGTTGTTGACGGCGCAGAACACAATGCGCTGACTACGATGCTGTTGAATGATCTGGCATATTACCAGGGAGTCCTTGCTCCACAGGAAAGTGTGGAACTGGTATTGGTAGGCGAAGTGCCTGCAGAAGGGGCGGATCAGATTTCCTCATTGGAACTTACTATGAAAAGTGTAGATGAGACAGCTACAATTTCATTGAATTAAAGTGATAAACTTCTTTTTGAACCTGTAAAAAGCCCATTTTTTGGGCTTTTTTTGGTGATTTTGAAAATGTGTAAAATTTTCTACAATTTTTTTAAAAATAGTGTTGACATTATTGGGACGGGGTGATATAGTAAGTTTCGTTGCGGGTGATTGATCACCTGACAATGAGACTCATACATAAAGAGTTTGCACCTTGACAAATAAACAGCAATGCAACCCTGAAAATTCAAAGAGAAAATTCAG
>CAJUCN010000014.1 GCA_910585005.1 uncultured Lachnospiraceae bacterium
GACCTCCTGGTCCCAAACCAGGCGCTCTAGCCAAGCTGAGCCACACCCCGCTGGTCTCTGTCCTTATGTGTCTTACCACAACGCAAGATATATTATAAAATATATAGAAATATCTGTCAATGTTTTTTTACATATTTTTTCAAAAAAATATTGGGAAAAGGAAACTTTTTCCGGATATGACAGGAAAAGTTCTTGCAATGCTCTTTGTTTCAAGTATAATGATAAAGTATGATTTTTGAAGAACAAAAAGAGAAAGGCGGGGATCAATGATGGAAGCTGTACAGGAAAGAAAAGCGAATAAGATGGGTACAATGCCAGTCAACAAACTGCTGATCAGTATGTCATTGCCAATGATGATATCTATGCTGGTCCAGGCGCTTTATAATATTGTTGACAGTATCTTTGTATCCAGGATTGATGAAAATGCATTGACAGCCGTATCCATGGCGTTTCCAATCCAGTCTCTCATGATTGCAATCGGGGTTGGGACTGGAGTAGGGGTGAATGCGCTGTTATCCAGGTCGCTGGGAGAAAAGGATTATGAAAAAGTGGATAAGACGGCAGTAAATGGCGTTTTTCTTGCGGTAGTGAGTTATCTGTTGTTTTTGGCAGTGGGAGTCTTTGCTGTAACTCCTTTTTATTTAAGCCAGACGGAAGATGTGCAGATTATAGCGTATGGGAAACAATATCTAACGATCATATGTTGTTGTTCTTTTGGTATGTACACCCAATTTATTTTTGAACGGCTGCTGCAGTCAACGGGGAAAACATTTTACACGATGGTCACACAAGGAACCGGGGCTGTGGTTAATATAATTTTGGATCCTATTTTTATTTTTGGGTACTTTGGCGTTCCCCGTATGGGAGTTGCGGGCGCTGCAGTTGCTACTGTAATGGGGCAGATCGTTGCAGGCATTATGGGTATTATAATTAATGAAAAGAAAAATACGGATGTTAAATTGCGCTTTGCCGGGTTTAAGCCGGATGGAAAGGTAATCGGGCAAATTTATAAGGTAGGCGTCCCGTCTATTATTATGCAGGCCATAGGATCAGTGATGACTTATGGAATGAACCAGATCCTGATTGCTTTTAGTTCTACGGCTGTTGCTGTGTTTGGTGTATATTTTAAATTGCAGAGTTTTATTTTCATGCCGATCTTTGGATTAAACAATGGGATGGTTCCAATCATAGCCTATAATTTTGGCGCGAAGGAAAAGGGAAGGATGATCCAAACGTTAAAGATCAGTATTTTGTATGCAGTGGGGATCATGGCAGTGGGCTTTTTGATTTTCCAAATATTTCCCGCACCCTTGTTTGCACTGTTTGACGCATCGGAGACTATGCTTTCTATAGGAGTCCCTGCGCTTCGGATCATTAGCTTTAGTTTCTTATTTGCGGGTTTTTGTATTGTTTGTGGATCTTTGTTCCAAGCCATCGGAAATGCTGTATATAGCATGGTTACCTCCATTGCCAGGCAGCTTGTTGTATTACTGCCAGTGGCATATTTGCTTTCCCTGACCGGAAAGGTGGAGTATGTGTGGTGGTCATATCCTATTGCTGAATTGATGTCACTTGCATTGACGATATTTTTCCTGATACGGGTAAACCGGAATGTGGTTAGTAAATTAGGAAATTAAGCATTGACTTTATAAGGGATTTTTGGTAAAGTTTTCTTAGTTGAAAGGGAGTAGTAACAAAGGTTCAGCCAACAATCCCCGGCGTCAAGCTGTGGCTGGACGCTTCCCCTGGTTAGGAAGTACGAGACTTTTGACACACATAATTTGTGTGCCGAAGGTCTTTTTATTTTGTTTGTGGAATCAGGAACTGCCCACAAAGAACGCAATTGAATTTTGTATCAGAGGCACAAAAATTGGAATACTGAAAGAGAAAGGAAGAGGAAAAATGGTACAAGCAGTTATTCTATTTGTAGTAGGACTTATTTTGATTTGCCTGGGCGGAGACCGTCTGGTGGATGCGGCAGTGGCGATCGCCAAAAAACTGGGGATTCCCCAGATTGTTGTCGGGGCGACAATTGTCAGCCTTGGCACTACGCTGCCGGAGATACTTGTTTCCACAACGGCAGCTTTTGACGGCTCAGCAGCTATTGCTGCCGGAAACGCTTTTGGATCGATTATCTGTAACACGGCGTTGATTGCTGGGCTGACTCAGACCATACGTCCTACCAAGCAGGTGGAGAGAGCCTCTTTATCCTGGCGTAGTATATTTTTCTTTGTGGTGTTGGTTGGGCTTAATGTTGTTGGTTTTTTGACAGGGGCATTTGGGCGTCCGGTAGGCGTGGTTTTACTGGGGTTGTTTATCGTGTATGCATGTCTGACTGTGATGCGTGCGCCTGCGGAAGGTGGCGGCGAAGAAAAAGAGGAAGACAAAGAAAATATTTCGATCCTTAAACAGATCCTGATTTTGATAGCCTGTGCGGTATGTCTTTTCGTCGGTGCAAATCTTTTGGTAGATAATGGGATATTGATTGCCGAGGCAGTGGGCGTCCCTGAACGGGTCATTGCAGTTACCTTTATTGCTTTGGGCACATCCTTGCCGGAATTAATGACTTCAGTGATGTCGCTGATAAAGGGTTATGGAAATGTGGGGCTGGGAAACGTGATCGGGGCAAACCTTTTGAATATGCTTTTGGTCATTGGGATCCCTTCGGCAGTTGCGGGCATTCCATTAGAAGAGTCCACGATCCGGGTCGATATGCCTCTTGCCTGCCTGGTCATGGCGGTATTGACCCTCCCTATATTAATAAGGAAGAAGTCCTCCAGGGTACAGGGGGTAGCGCTTCTTGGCATTTACGCTGTGTACTGTATTGTATCTTTCATTTAGATGTTACTTTTGGGTGCAGGAGAGTGATTTTTGTAAGGAACAAGTTGACAGTAAGCGGGCAGGATGATAAGATATTCTACATGAATGTTTGACCGGGGCTGCCCGGTCAAAATAGGCGGATATGGCGGAATTGGCAGACGCGCCAGATTTAGGTTCTGGTGGGAGACCGTGCAGGTTCAAGTCCTGTTATCCGCATAAAAAGAACGCTTAATTTAGGCGTTCTTTTTATTTTGTGTTGCGTTTTGTGATGAATCGGTTGGAAAATGGTCATATGTGATATGATTCGTTCTGTTATAGTAGATAAATATTCGTTATCAGGTATTATCTTTTGATAGGAAGGATTCGATATGATTTTGAGTGTGAGCAGGAGAACAGATATCCCTAATTATTATTCAGACTGGTTTATTGCTAGAATTAAGGACGGATTTTTATATGTGCGAAATCCTATGAATGTACATCAAATAAGTAAAATAGACCTATCACCGGAAGTGATAGATTGTATTGTGTTTTGGACAAAGAATCCTGTTAATATGATTGAAAAGTTAGAAGATTTACAAAAATATATGTATTATTTCCAATTTACTCTAACAGGGTATGGTAAGGATATTGAACCAAACCTTCCAAATAAAAGAGAAGAACTTATTCCAACATTTAAGCGGTTGTCCGAAAAAATAGGAAAAGAAAGAGTCATATGGAGATATGATCCTATTTTAATAAGTAAACGATATACAATAAATTACCACTTAAAGGCTTTTGAGCAAATAGCAAGTAGTCTTGCGGATTATACTGAAAAGGTAGTTATTAGTTTTGTTGATATATATTCCAAAACACAGCGAAATACAAGGGAATTAGATATTAGGCAGATAACAAAGGAAGAAATGATTGAAGTGGCAGGGGAAATGGCTCGGATTGCTTCAAAGTATAATTTAATAATTGAAACTTGTGCGGAGCAAATCAGTCTTCAGGAAGTTGGTATTGGGCATGGAAGCTGTATAGATAAAAAATTAATTGAGAGATTATTAGGGTGTAAGTTGATTGCCAAAAAGGATAAAAACCAGAGGGAAGAGTGTGGATGTTTTGAAAGTGTAGAGGTGGGGACATATAATACTTGTCTTAATGGATGTAAATATTGCTATGCGAATTTTAATGATAGCAAAGTAGAAGACAATATAAAATTATATAATCGGGATTCCGCTTTATTGTGTGGAAATATTTCTTCTGATGATAGGATTACAGAAAGAAAAGTGAAATCAATGAAAGATAATCAAGTTAGTTTCTTGGAGCAGCTTTTCTTATTTGTTTGAAAATGCTGTTGAAGATACCTGTGGCTGCGAGAGAGATCAAGGGGAACCCAAATGGAGGGAAATGATAAACTTTTTTCGGTCAATATCCGTGAGTATTTGGCATTAGAGAATGATGAAGAAAAGTTGTTATCATTCTATCAGAACAATCGTTTTTCACAGTTTGATACCAGACAGATCATATATGCAGTAAGTGATATTCATGTTATGGGGAGAAATAAAGAGATTGTTTGCCGGCAGATCAGAGAGATAGCTGGGTTATATTCTCACATGAAAAAGATATGATAATTTGGGATACGGAGGAAATGAGTTGATGCCGGAAACGCAGGTTTTTATATAACCATAAACAGAGATAAACAAAGACAAAATAAAAGCCTTGATAAGTAAAATAGCTTAAAATAAGGGATTTAAAGTATTAAAGTTTACGTCCTAGGCCCAATTTACACCCTAATAATTAGGACAGACAAAGGCTGAGAAAAGTTGACAGTAGAAATTAGTTGTTGTCGTTTTTTTCCTGCTTACCATTCGCGCTTCTATTTCCATGATCTTTATCAGGGAGAAACTCCATAATATCTGATAGTTCACAATCAAAAATATTACATAAAGAATTTAATGTGTAGGTTGTCACAGAATCATCATTCATAAGGCGGTCTATGGTCTTGTTGTCTAAATTATATTCGCCACATTTAGTTCGCAGGAAATAAGTTGAAATTTTTCGTTTTTTTATCAACTCACGGAATGGTGCAAAAGATATCATAATAAATAAAACCTCTTGATTTTCTATTTATTATTTCATATAATTAAGTTTGTACGGTATGAGGAAAAAACCTCATACCCATGTACACATAGAGGCAAAATATTTTGACTATGTAATACATAATATCTGCCTTTTAAACATGTTAATACAATAAAAAAGGAGAACTTGATATGCGAAAGAAAATGGTAACAGGGATGTTGGCGGTATCGCTTGCATTTATGATGACAGGGTGCTGCCTGTCTCATGGCTGGCAGGAAGCCACCTGTACAGAGCCGAAAACTTGTAGTAAGTGTGGGGAGACAGAAGGAGAAGCGTTAGGGCATACATGGGAAGAAGCCACCTGTACGGAACCAAAGACTTGTAGTGTATGCCAAGAGACAGAGGGGGAAGCATTAGGACATACCTTGTCAGAAGCTACCTATTGGGAAGCGGCAGTCTGTTCCGTATGCGGAGAAACAGTAGGAGATGTGCTGACACCTGCTTTTGAGGAACTTGGGGTAAAAGGGCAGTTTATGGAAGTGGGTGAAACCTATGACTATAATACTCAGTTAGATTACAGACAATCTTATGAAGATATGCTTATAGACGAGTTCAAAAAGGGGTATGGCATAGAAGGAGATTATGCAAACCTTACAGATCTTTTTATGGAGGGAATATTTGGAGACGTGGATTCTTTAGAGCTTGGCGGGGAAATGGTTGAAGTTACGGAAGAAAATGTGATACGTCTGTTTAGTGAAGTACATGGTTTAACAGGTAATTTTGAAGATTTAACAGAGGTATTTATGGCCAGCCTTGAAAAAAACGATGGTGTCGTTTTGGATGTCAGAATTACAGCACGGGCAACCGTGACGGATTATCAGGTATTTGATTCTGACGAAACACATGAAGCAAAAGATGGGTATGAATGGAAAACCGTGGAAATGCAGATTGAATATGATGGATCATACGATAAGGGATGGCAAGTGAATTATGGCTATGATGACTATTATGAAAGAGATGAGGAAGGAGATCAAGAAGATAGTGAGTATGAGCCTGGATGGGATAACGAGGAAACACATACCGTTAACTGGAAAGGGCAGGATTATACAGAGTGTAGGGCAATAATAGCAGATACAAGCGATACCGGCTGGGTAGAAGATGCAGAAGGCAATTACTCTCTCACCTATACCGCAAAATTTGACTTCCTCTACCCGAAAGGATATGATGGTGTTTTGTTATATTTATTTGATAATAAGTATAGTGGGGTTAGACCTGTTAATTTTGCCAATACAGATGAAAATACCTTATTTTTCAGATTGCAGTAACCAAGTGTCTAAAGGGGCGGTTTTGTGCCGCCCCTTTTAAATTTGTAAATTACCATCGTTCATTTTCACATCGTTTTAAGAAAAGGAACTGTTTATGAGAAGGTATTTCACATTGATGGAACCAGACGGAAACATTGAAAATGCAGCAAGACAGGAAAGGTATTTTCCGCGGTATGTGTTATGCTATCTATGTAGCTACAAAACAAGAAAAAGGGGGTGAAATGAATAGATTACCGAAAAAGCATACAGGAAAGCCTCGATTATATAGAGGATAATTTGAAGACTTCTATCACTGCCACGGAGCTTTGCGAGCAGGCAGGCTATTCGCTGTTCCATTATTACAGGCTGTTCCAATCAGCCGTTGGAATGTCGGTGATGCAATATATTCTTCGGCGCAGGCTTATACATGCGATTTATGAAATTCGATGCGGCTGCAAAAGGATTGATGTAATACTGGAATACGGTTTTGATACCTATGCAGGATTCTACAAAGCTTTTCGGCGCGAATTCGGCTGCACTCCCTCCAACTATATAAAAAAAGGGCGGGCTAAACGACCTTACAAACCGAACTTGTATAAGGAGGACTATATGGTATCTCATAAGAAAGCTTTGGATGTGTTAAAGCACTGGAAATTAGAAAAGGAATCAATTTCTGACGTTTACCACGAGGGCAATGGAGAAAAAAGTGACAGAGCCTTTTACGTTGGCGATAATTTTGTTCTGAAGTTCTCTAAAAATTATGATGAAGTCAAAAATGCAATCTCGCTTTGTAATGCAATAAAAGACGCTGGTGTACAGCTATCGTCCCCAATCGAAACAACGGATGGGCGGGTATGCGTACAGGACGGCGAACTGTTTTTTTATGTAACCCGGCGTGTTTCCGGCACACAAATGGTTGCCCATGATTTTTATGAAGGGGATTATGCCGCAAAGGCAAGATTTACCGGTGAAATCATCGGACAACTGCATCTCATTTTGTGCCAGGCTAAAACTTCGGTGAACGAGGTAAATATGTATGAATCCGTGAAGAATTGGGCGCTGCCGAAATCAAAGGATATTTTGCTGCTTTCGGAGTGGTTTTGCCAAGATTATTTGAATGAATTTGGAAAGCTGTATGACAAGCTGCCGAAACAAATCATCCATCGTGATCCGAATCCCTCAAACATTATTGTGTCGCAGGACGAATGGGGATTTATTGACTTTGAACTGTCGGAGAAAAATCTGCGTATTTATGATCCTTGCTATGCGGCTTTGGCAATTTTAAGTGAGAGCTTTGATGAAAATGATCAAGCCAAGTTATCAAAGTGGCTGGAAATTTACCGGAATATTCTTTGGGGTTATGACAGTGTAGTAAAACTTACCGATGAGGAATGTGCGGCACTTCCATATGTGGTCATGGCAGATCAGCTAGTTAGCACAGCATGGTTTTCAGGGCAGGACAAATATACGGAACTTTTTGAGATAAATAAGGGTATGACCCGATGGCTTATCACTATTTTTGATGAATTAAGGCTTAACTAAATTTTAAAACCGTTTTACTTGTGAGGAAGCAGGATTCTAAATTTAACGGAGGAATTTTAAGTGAATAAAAATAGTATTAAGGATTATAGCAGGAAAATATCTGAGCGTATGTGGAATCTGCCTGATAAGGGGGAACTTGAGAGTCATCGTGAGGAAACTTATATTGATGATATTATTCAGAAAAACCATATAGAGAGAACACTTCTTGATAATTTAGAGGGGATAGGGACTGTTTTTGATGCCGGTGCGGGTTGTGGACGATTTTCTATCCTTCTTGCAAAACATGGCTGCCGGGTTACACATTTTGATCTATCTCAGCCTATGATAGACAAAGCAAAAGAACTGGCGAAAAAAGCGGGTGTTATAGACAGAATAACTTTTGTAAAAGGCGCATTGGAAGATTTAGGTGAGTATACAAATAAATCCTTTGATATGGTTGTTTCTTTTGATGCACCGATTTCATATACCTATCCGAATCAGGAGCAGGTTATCGGTGAGCTTGTGCGTATCGCCCAAAAACGTATTATGATAAGTGTAACAAGCCGTTTGGGTAGTTTGCCGTATCTTGCTAATCCAATTCAGAAAAATCAATTTATACTGAATGAACATTCTGAAGACCCGTTTGTACAATGGTGTATATCTAACAGGCAAAATGCAATAGATACATTTTCTTTTAAAAAGAGCAATATAGAAAAGCTCATGGCAGACGGGCTTATGGGAGGGGAAAACGAAATAGCCGAATATGAAAAAGGAGGCGCTCCGTGGTGTATAACATATACTTTTCTGCCAGATGAATTAGAAGGTTTACTGCGCCGCTTTGGAGTGAAAAATATTGAGATGGCAGGTCCCGGAGCATATGCAAGAACAGTTCCCCATGAATTACTTGTAAAAATTATGAATGATTCAAAACAACGATCAGATTTTTTAGATGTTTGCTATCAATATGACTCAAATCAATATGTTTGTGGTATGGGGAAAGACAATTTGCTGGCAAAGGGAGATTTATAAGCGATAATTGTCTATCGTTTCTTATGCCGTTACATAAGTAATGATTATTGAGTGTTTCGGTTAGGGAATGTAAACGTATGACATTGGTGTAAATTAGGGGCGATGATCTCGTCCCTCTGTCTTTTTCTCTGAAACATTTTCCGACTGCCTTTCTGAAATTGCTTTTTGGTCATTTGGTATTCTCTTACCATATTCCTTGTTGCAGCCTTTTCTATAGGTTCAGGTAACTGCTTTTTCTCTAAAAAGTAAGGTGGATATAGGGCAGTTTGTGTGGAAGGGAGCCTGCCGGGGGATAAATTTAGAATATGATTTTCACTAGTTGGGATTTTTTCTAAATAATAATGGTGTAATAGGCAATTTATGGTACAATAAATAATAGTAAAAAACTGGTTACTATATTTATAAAGGCGAAATAATACAACAGACATGGATACATTGTATAAAAGATAATGGAGAGGGGGAAACAAAAGATAAAATGAGTAATAATATTGAACATGAAAAAGTTAGGAATATTATTCTCTTGGAAACAGACAAGAATAAAAAGGGAGATCTTTTTAATCGATTGGCGTATGATGTTTTTCATGCGCTCGGATTTGGAGAGCCACGGTTTAATATACCGAAATCTGGAAGAGAAATTGATTTAATATTACAGCATCGCACGGAAGATCGTATCGCACTGGCAGAGTGCAAAGCTCATGCAGAGAAAGTGGGTGGATCAGATGTAAACAAATTCATAGGGGCATTAGATGTAGAAAGAGGAAAATATGAGCAGGAAGGGAAAAGTGTTGTTGGATATTTTTTATCGCAATCTGGTTTCAAGGGTACTGTCTATGAGCAGGAGAAAGAAAGGGCTAGAGCCAGAAAAGAACGCAATGAAAAGTTTGAGATGATACTTTTAGGTCCTGATGGAATAGTAAGAGAGCTAATACAAGGCCATGTGCTCTGCTCTCTCAAACAGGCAGCTAGTGCTGTAAAAATTCAAGGGGAAGAACTATATTTGTGTGAACAAGTGGATTTGCTTGCCTGTGAGGAGGGGTGGATATGGGTTTTGTATTATGCACGTTTTCCGAAACAAGAGGCAACACATTTTGCTTTTGTACATGCAGATGGAAATCAGCTTCTGAATCGCATTTCTGACACAATACTTCAGAGTTTCACATTGTGTAATACGGCTTTTTCAGGCCTTACTTATTTAGAGGCGCCATCGGAGAAAAATTGTGATGGCAAAGCGGCACAAGAAGCTTATTTTCAATATCTGAAGACAGAATTATCCGAAATTCAATTTGAGGGAATGCCTGCCGATAAGGAAGCAGGGGCTGTAAAAGTGGATTTGGAAAATATTTTTGTTCCATTGCAATTTTACTGCAATAATAAGAATGAAAAAAATACAGAGAATGAGAAAGAGGATATTTCAATAAATAAGATACTAAGCAACTCTTTAAGGGCGGCTATACTTGCTAAACCAGGAGGTGGAAAATCTACATTGATTAGAAGAATGGCCTTGGCTTATGCATATCCAGAGCGGAGGTTACGGGTAGATGATGGACTGCCTGACAGAGATTGGTTTCCGGTTTACATTCGATGCAGGGATTTGGAAAATAATGCGACAAAAAGCATTATGGAGATCATAAGCTTGATTGTCCAGAGGGCAGAAATTACAAAATATGAAAATTCTTTTAAAATGTTGATAGAAAATGCACTACAGGATGGACGTGTACTCCTTTTAATTGATGGGTTGGACGAAATATCCAACGAAAAACACCGTATTTGTTTTGCAAATCAACTCCGAACTTTTGTCGCAACCTATCCAAATGTGCATTTGATAATAACGTCAAGGGAGGCTGGTTTCCGAGCGGTTACAGGAACCATTGCTACATATTGTAAACAATATTTTATAAGAGGACTTCAGGAGAGGCAAATACGACTTTTGAGTTTGAAATGGCATCAGGCTATTTTGGGAGATTCCAAGCAGGTGATGGTTGATTCAAATAAACTCTGTGATACGATACTTTGTGATAAAAGGATTGTTGCCTTGGCAGAGAATCCCTTATTGCTGACCACTTTGTTGTTTGTGAAGCGATGTGTGGGATATCTTCCTACGAAAAGATGCCGACTTTATGAAGAAATGATAAAATTGCTCCTTGTAACATGGAATGCAGCAGCACATGATAAATTGGATATGGATGAGACAGAACCGCAACTAGCATTTGTGGCTTATTGTATGATGGAGCGGGGGCAGCAGAAAGTAACAAGAGATAAACTGGAAAGGTACATTATAGAAGCAAGAAAAGAGCTTCCGGAAATATTAGATTATACCAAAGTTTCACCCTCTAAATTTATCGAACAGGTAGAGGAACGAAGCAGTTTATTGATTCAATTAGGGTATGAAGAGAATGATCTGGGGCAGATGACAGCCTCTTATGAATTTTCACATTTGAGCTTTCAGGAATATTTAGCGGCAAAGGCGATTGTAAAGCAGTGGATGCCTAATTCACATAATATGGATTTATTGAAAGCTTTAATGCCACATATGCAAGAAGAACATTGGAGAGAAGTCATTCCATTAGCGGCATTTCTTTCAGGACGTGACGCACAGCCGTTAATAGAATATTTAGTAGAGCAAAATGAGGAATGTGAATTTTCAGCTAGTAATGATACAAAGAAATTAATAAATGATTCTGGCATGATAGCTTTGCATCTTGCAAATTGCATTGCTAATGAGGTGCCTGTAAATCAGAATTTGCTCAAAAAAAGTATCCTTATTATTATAAAAAGAAAAATGATTTTAGAAGATATTATGTTTAAATCTGATTTATATGGTTCAATTGATGTATTTGATACTATTGCAAAGAGCAAATACGGAAATAATTACTATGATATTGTAGAAAATGAATTATTTAATCACTTTGAAGGTAACTATGCGTATGAATTTTCTGATGCATGGATAAAGTTATCTCTTCAGGGCAATGAAAACGCTCTACAGTCAAATAATATATTGTCATTGCTTAAAGATGATAATCGTCAAAAAAGAGTAACTGGAGCATTATTAATGATGTATAAAGCGTTTTTATGTGCTCATCCTAAGAGAAATAACAAGGAAGAGATTATAGATGCGGGACGTAAAAAAGAAATATTTACCTTTATAGAGCAAATGTTGAAATTAGAAGATGATTTAGGTGTCTATTCTGCAGCATGGTGTATTGCATGGGCAGGTTTTGGGGAAGCGGATATAATTCCCAAAGAAGCTATAGCTGATATTGCGGAAAGGCTTGTGGAGTTATGGATGTCTGATATGTCTGCATCCCCTGATTTGAAACGCATAATTTCATGGGGATTAGCCAGTATATGTATGCCAGGGATAAAAATAGAAAAGAGATCTGGGTTAACAGAAGTAATTGAAAGTAATTTTAATGCTCCAGAAAATAATGAGGATAGGATTGCTGCTGTTCATGTAGCGATTGTGGCAAACGAATGGTCAATTAATGAGACTAAATATAGATTACAAAAGTCTGGAGCTGTTCAAGAATACAGTATTAGTGAAAGTCGTTTTTTGAAAATGATGAAAGTTGTTCCAACAAATGATTAATAGCGTTAATATTTGGAGTATTGGAACTCAGAAAAATATCTTATGGCATATTTATGATATTATGCTATCATATATCTAATTTAGAAATAGATAAGGCGGGAGGCGATGCAAATGGCTGTCATGGCATACAATGATCAATTAAGAAATTTATTAGCTAATGTGGAATGTGTACTGGCTTTGGATACGGCGGCAGATTTTTTAGGACTGACAAATGGCGGCTATAGAGATGTGGCACAGATATTTGTTAATAAAAAGCAGAATATAGAAGGAACGGGACAAATTTTGGTACCATCATTGGAGAATCTGGAATGTGAGGAACGGAACGGGCTGGTATGTACCACAGCAAATCAGACTATCATTGATCTTCTGGAGCAAAATGGTGACGAGCAGATTATTACAGAAAGTCTGGCAAATTATTATGATGAACACAATGAGAGTTTTGATGGATTTAATGTGCCCGAACATTTACAATCGAGATTTGAAAAGTATCGGGAATGGGCATTACAGTATTATGAAGAGTAGATGATGCGTGTGGATTTGATGGGATTTTTGTATAGAGTAATGGAAGAACTGGCGAATGCAGGTATACCGATTGTATTTAAAGGAGCAGTGGTTCTAAATCTTGTAATCAGAGAGAATAACCCATCAAAAGTAGAGAGAATGACTAGGGACTGATGGTGACTGGGTTGGAGATTTCCAACGATGGAGGAAATGGAAAAAGCATTGCGAAATGCAGTGGAAAAAGTAGATTCATCGTTAGACATTCAGGTTAATAGGGTATTTGGTGAACGAAAATCTGCAGGTTTCAAAATTGTTAATGAAATAGGAGAGAAAATTGCGAGTATTGATTTAAGTGTTAGAAAGAATCAATTTTGCAGCCATTATATTTCTTATGTCAATGGGGTGTCTATTACAGGTGCCAGCTTATCAAAAATGTTATCAGATAAAATATATGTAATTTTAGGTCAAAATGTATGCCGAAGAATGAAAGATGTGTTGGATATTTATGTAATGTCTTATATTACAAAAATTAATACGGATGAGTTGCACCAGATATGGAGGGAAACCGGAAGACAATTGGGGAATTTTGAAGCGTATAAAACGCAGGTGAAAGAGCTTAATGAAGCCTATAACAAAATGAAAAGCATAAGGAACGAACCGGATTTTATAGAGGTATATCAACGGGTAAATGAGATAGTATTTCACGGATAAGTAAATAATAAAAAGATGGAGACATTATGCTGATATTTAGGATAATGTCTTTTCTATTTAAAATCTAAGATTAGAAAATGGGTTAGATAATCAGTAGGCATAGGATTTGACGCTTACTTTTTTATGGTTGAGAAAAAAGGGCACAAAGAAAAACAAATTTTAACATATCTGACAATTCCTAAAAAATCCCCTGTTTTTTATAATAAATTTACATATTAAAAAATGGGGGATCAACGATGAGATACGGATATTTTGATGACAAAAAACGGGAATATATCATTGACAGGATGGACGTTCCCACGTCCTGGACGAACTATCTGGGGGTGGAGGACTTTGCCACGGTTCTTAATCACACGGCAGGAGGATATTCTTTTTACAAAAGCCCGGAATATCACCGCATCAGCCGTTTTCGCGGAAACAGTATCCCTATGGACAGGCCAGGCTACTATATTTATATCAGGGATAACGAGAATGCAGATTATTTCAGTATTTCCTGGCAGCCGGTGGGGAAATCCTTTGACCAGGCGAAATATATCTGCCGCCATGGCATGTCTTATACTTCCTATGAATGCAGGTACAGTGGTCTAACTGCCACCCAGACGATGTTTGTGCCGATAGGGGAAGATGTGCTGTTATGGGATGTGACGGTGGCAAATGAGGGGGATCGGGTCCGGAACCTAAGTGTGTTTTCTTATCTGGAATTTTCTTTCCATTCTATTGCGGTGGATAATCAGAATTTCCAGATGAGTTTGTACAGTGCAGGCAGCTCCTATGCGGATGGCATCATTGAGGAAGACCTTTTTTATGAACCTGAGGGGTATCAATACTTTACCGCCAGCTTTGAGCCTGATGGCTTTGAATGTATGAGAGACCAGTTTCTTGGGCGTTATCACACGGAAAGCAATCCCCAGGCGGTCATAGATGGCGTCTGTGGCAAAAACTTTGAAAAGGGCGGAAATCACTGTGGCGTTCTGCAAAAAAATGTGACATTGCAGCCGGGGGAGAAGGTACGGCTGGTTTACATGCTGGGAGAGGGAAACCGCATGGCGGCGTTTCCCGTGCGGGAAAAATACAGCAATTTTGATAACGTGGACAGGGCGCGGGAGGAACTTTCGGCCTACTGGGAGGAAAAATGCAGCCGGCTGCAAGTTAGGACCCCCCATCAGGGAATGAATACGTTGCTTAACACATGGACTTTATACCAGTCGGAGATTAACGTGATGTTTTCCAGGTTTGCTTCCTTTATCGAAGTGGGGGGACGGACAGGCTTAGGTTACCGGGATACCGCCCAGGATGCCATGACAATTCCTCATTCCAATCCGGGAAAGTGCCGGGAAAGGATTGAGCAGCTTTTGAATGGACTGGTATCTGAGGGGTACGGACTACATCTTTTTGACCCGGCATGGTTTGAGGAAGAAAAGGAAAGCGACGGTTTTAAGTCTCCCACGGTTATTCCCATATCGGAAAAGGACAGGATCCACGGGCCGGAAGACGCCTGTGCGGACGATGCGCTGTGGCTGGTTCCGGCTGTGGTGGAATATATCAAGGAGACAGGAGAGTTTGATTTTGCGGAAAAAGTCATGCCCTATGCGGACGGCGGCAGCGCTACGGTTTATGAACACCTGAAAGCAATCTTGGATTTTTCCCAGCGGCAGGTAGGGGAAAACGGCATCTGCAAGGGCCTGCGTGCAGACTGGAATGACTGCCTGAATCTTGGAGGGGGAGAAAGCGCCATGGTATCCTTTTTACATTATTGGGCGCTGGAAAACTTTATCCAGTTGGCCCGGTATCTTGGAAAGGAGAAGGACGCCGCCTATTATGAAATGGTGGCGGATAGGGTGCAGGAGGTCTGTGACCGGGTGCTCTGGGACAAGGAGTGGTATATCCGCGGCATCACGAAAAAGGGTAGAAAGATAGGTACTTTTGAGGATAAGGAGGGCAGGATCCATTTGGAATCCAACGCATGGGCAGTGCTCTCCGGAGCGGCAAAGGGAGAGCGGGCCAGGAGGGCAATGGAAGCCATTGAAAAGTATTTGTACACGCCGTACGGCCTTTTGCTGAATACGCCGGCTTACACAAAGCCTGATTCTGATATTGGTTTTATCACAAAGGTTTATCCGGGGCTAAAGGAAAATTCTTCCGTCTTTTCCCACCCCAATCCCTGGGTATGGGCAGCGGAGTGCATTCTGGGAAGAGGCGATGTGGCTATGAAATACTATGACGCCCTTTGTCCGTATAACCAGAATGATCTGATAGAGATCCGGGAGGCGGAGCCTTACTCCTACTGCCAGTTTATCAGCGGAAAGGAGCACAGCAGATTTGGGCAGGCCCATCATCCCTTTATGACGGGATCTGGCGGCTGGGCATATTTTTCGGCTACGCGCTACATGTTAGGCATCCGCCCGGGGTTTGACGATCTGGAAATTGATCCCTGTATTCCTTCTGACTGGAAAGAATTTGATGTGGTAAGAATCTGGAGGGGAGCAACCTATCACATCCATGTGGACAACAGCGCCGGGGTGATGAAGGGAAAAGCCCATATCAGCCTGGACGGTGAGACCGTGGACAAGATTCCCGCAAAAGAGCCGGGAAGCGTTCACGAGGTATCGATTGTCCTTGGCCCCCAGCCGGGCATTTGACAGCGGCAAAAATGTTGTCAGGAGGGAAACAAAGCATAGCTACGCAGGCAGCACAGAAACGAGGTGAAACATGATTCAGTTTGGTACGGGCGGCTGGAGAGCCGTAATTGGAGATGGATTTACAAAAGAAAATATACAGATACTTGCAAAGGCATTGTGCGAGAAGATGAAAGACGAGGGCGTATCCGGGCATGGAATCGTTATGGGATATGACAGACGTTTTTTGTCCAAGGAGGCTATGCAGTGGGCGGCCGTTGTCTTTGCGGCGGAGGGAATACAGGCTTATCTGATTAATAAGTCCTCCCCCACTCCGCTGGTAATGTACTATGTGGAAAAACATGGTTTTTCCTATGGAATGATGGTAACGGCCAGTCATAACCCAGCAATTTACAATGGGATCAAAGTGTTTACAGAAGGGGGGCGGGACGCGGATGAACTTCAGACAAAAGAAATAGAAAGCTATATTGCCGGGGTAGAGCTTCCCGTAGCCGGGATGGAGTATGACAGGGCAAAGGCTCAGGGGTTGATCCGGGAAATTTATCCCTTGAATGAATATTTGGATAATCTGATAGAGGTTATTGATATGGAAACGATAAGGGACAGAGGGCTTAAGGTGGTGTTGGATCCCATGTACGGGGTATCGGAAACCTCTCTCCGTACACTACTTCAGACGGCCCGCTGTGAGCTGGAAGTGATTCATGACAGGCATGACACGTTGTTTGGAGGAAGACTTCCGGCGCCTACGGTGGCAACCCTCCATATGCTCCAGGCTTATGTGACGGACAAGGGGTATGATCTTGGAATCGCCACCGATGGGGACGCGGACAGGTTGGGGATTATCGACGATACGGGACGTTTTCTGCATCCCAATGAAATTCTGGTGCTTTTGTACTATTACCTGAAAAAGTTCAAGGGATGGCGGGGCGCCGTTGTCCGAAATATCTGCACCACCCATGTGCTGGACCGGGTAGCCGAAGACTTCGGAGAAAAATGCTATGAGGTTCCCGTAGGATTTAAGCATATTTCCGCTAAAATGAATGAGACGGACGCGGTTATTGGCGGGGAATCCTCAGGAGGGCTTACGGTGAGAGGCCATATTAAAGGGAAGGACGGGATCTATGCCGCCATGCTTCTGGTGGAAATGATTGCAGTTTCCGGTAAAAAACTTTCCGAAATCATTGCGGATATCGAATCCAAATACGGACTGATTGCCATGGAGGAGCGGGACTACCGGTTTAATCAGGAAAGGAAAGCGGAGATCCAAAAGATGCTGCTGACGGACAAAAAGCTGCCCTCCCTTCCCTTTGAGATGGAGAAGGTCAGCTACCTGGACGGTTCCAAAGTTTACTTTAAAAATGGTGGATGGGTGATTGCACGGTTTTCGGGAACAGAACCTTTGCTGCGTATCTTCTGCGAGATGCCAAGTCCCAAGGATGCCGCCAATATCTGTGGAATCTATGAACGGTTTTTGAAATTAAACGAATAAAGTTTCTATGACAGGAGGGAAATGACATAGTGTTTCCCTCCCTTTCGTGGTAAAATAAACTTATGAAAAAGCAATTGATATTTTTAAAGAAAAGGCGCACTTCCCTGCGCGCCATATTGATCGGAATCCTGACGGCGGCGTGGATGATTCCCATTGCAGTGTTCACCTGGTTTATTTTTTACCATTACCAGAGGGCGTATGCGGAAAAATCCGATAACCTGATTCGGAATGCGGTGGAGGTTTCCGCTGTTTTAGTCGGGACGGATTTTGACGAGGCCATTAGGAAATGCCGCAAACCCAGCTATGAGGGGGAATGGGAAAGCGGTTATATGGGATATTTACGGGGGAATACCAGCCGGAATGTATATCTGGCTTCCATCAAAAGCTCACTGATCTCTAAATATTATATGGATAATCAGATAGCCAGATATGCCTTTTATCTGGAGGGAGACGAGATGCCAAGCTGTTATTCCGCAAAGAACGGGTACAGCTATGGCAATTTCCTGAAATATGTACAGCCTGTGGCCCTGGATTTGGCGAAGAGAGACACCAGCTATGTGGAAATCCATGTGGTGGATAATCAGATTTATGTGATGCGGAATCTTTATACGGTCAGTGATTATCACAGGTATGGCACATTGGTTCTGGGACTTAATAAGAGCGCGCTCTTTTCGGGACTGCCTCTTGACAGGGATGCGGATGTGCTTCTTAGCTTTCCGGATGACGAAGAATTCCTTTCCCTGAATCCTCCCGTAGAAAAAGAGATTTTTCATATGCTGCGCGGCTATGCCCAGGAGGACGGGGGATCGGAAAAGACGGTAAGTCTTACCATAGGCGGCGAGAGGGGTTACTGCCACACCAGCGTTACAGACGATTACGCGTTTACCCTTTATTATACCACTCCTGGGGAAGCGCTTTATCAGGACGTGTTCCGGCTGAATGTGATTGCTTTGATCACCATGATCTGCATGGTTCCCCTGATCATGCTTACCTTTTTCCTGTTAAACAGGCATATGCAAAAGCCCCTTGAAAAACTGGCTGCCGTATCCCGAAGGCTGCGGGAAGGGGAGCTGGGCATTACGCTGCCCAAGGAGCAGATTCCCAATGAAGAGTTTACGGAGCTGGTGCAGTCCTTTAATGATATGTCGTCTCAGCTAAAGTATTTGTTTGACACGGTTTATCTGGAACGGATGGCAGCCAAGGACGCTCAGATAGAAGCCCTTCAGGCGCAGATCAATCCCCACTTTTTGAATAATACGCTGGAAATGATGAACTGGCAGGCGAGGATGAATAGCGACATTGAGACCAGCAGGATGATTGAAGCCTTAGGAACTGTGCTGGACGCCGGCATGAACCGGAATAATGACAGGCTGGTGCGGCTTGCCAAGGAGCTTCGCTGTGGGGACGCCTTTCTCTATATTATGTCTATGCGTTTTGGAACCCGGCTGCGGGTGGAGAAGGAGGTGAAAGTGGATCCCCTGGTGGTGCAGGTGCCGCAGCTTATCTTGCAGCCGCTTTTGGAAAATGCGATCCGTCATGGAATTGAAAAGGTGAATTCGGGAATTATATGGGTAAAAATCTATCCTGACGGAGAGAGGATCTTTATTGATGTGGTAAATACCAGCAGGCCCCTTAGCCCGGAAAAAATGGAATACATTGACGGCGTTATCCATGGCCGTTATACCATGGAGAAAGGGGAGCCTGGAGCACACACGTCCATCGGCATTTATAATGTAAACCGGAGGATCCAACTGATTTACGGCATCCAGTACGGTCTTACCGTTTTCCAGGAGGGAGAGCTTTTTACCACACGGATTATCATTCCGAAAACCTTTAAGGAGGGTAGTGATGGCTGATGAGAGAAAATATCTTTTTGGCAAATGCATATATCTGTGGAGCCTATTGATGGCGGTATCTTTGCTGTTTGGCTGTGGCAGGAAGGTGGAAACATATAGAAACGGGGAAAACCAGGAAGTGGTGCTTAGAACCGTGTCCATGTCCGGAGGAGCCACACCGGGAGCGGGAGTTTATGAAGAGATCAGACTGGAATTTATGGCGGAAAATCCCAATATTTACATTGAGGATGAAATGCAGACTTCTGACGAACAGTGGAAAATCGGGGTGGTGACGGATTTTTCTGTAGGGGATGAACCGGATGTGCTACAGTTTTTTACGGATGCAACGGCAAACCAGCTTGTGGAAATGGACAAGTTTGTCACGATTGATGAAATCAGGGAGGTCTATCCTGAGTATGCTGCCGACACTTACGACTGGGCTCTTGCCCAGGCCGCAAACCAGGACGGTATTGCCCGTGCTGTGCCCACCACCGGCTTTTGGGAGGGACTGTACGTCAATCAGGAGCTGTTTGAGCAATGCGGGCTAGAGCTGCCTTCTGATTGGGATTCTCTTCTTAACGCCGTCAAAGTTTTTCGTGAAAATGATATTTTGCCTGTATCCTGTGCCCTTGCCAATGTGCCTCACTACTGGCTGGAGCATCTTCTTTTATATACGGCGGGAGAAAAGGATTATTTAAACCCGGGGGACAGGGTTCCTAATTCCTGGGTGCAGGCGGTGGAACTTTTTCAGATCCTTCGGGAGGCTGGCGCTTTCCCGGAAGATACGGACAACATTACCAATGAATATGCCCAGGAGCTTTTCATCAATAAAAAGGCGGCCATGCTGCTAGATGGAAGCTGGTATTTTCCCTCAGTGACAGATACGGGGCATACGCTGGTGATTCCCTTTCCCGGCGTACCGGATCAGAAGGCGGAGCCTGGTACCATGATTGGCGGAATAACTTCGGGCTTTTATATTACAAGAAGGGCTTGGAACGATTTGCAAAAGCGTGAAGCGGCGGTGAAATATGTGATGGCCCATACCTGCCGGGAAGCGGTGCAGCGGTATTACGAAGTGGGAGGCGGCAGCGCTGTGGCGGCAACTGCCGTAAAAGCGCCTGAGGATCGAAGCACGCTGGCAGGATGCGCCGCGGCGTATGTGGAGAATGGGCGCCAAAAGCTGCTGCCTACGGATTCACGCATGGAGCCGGAAGCGTACAGGATGCTGATTGCAGGCATACCGGAGATCTCTACGGGAGGTTCGGGAAGAGAGCTGCTAGAAAGGGTATTTTTGGCTGCTTCGGGGAGGAAGGAGAAAAGGAATGATGTACAAGGTGATGATTATTGATGACGAACCCATTATTGTGCAGGGTTTTTCCAGAAGCGTGCCCTGGGAAAAGTACAACTGCCAGGTGGTGGATACGGCGGGAAATGGAATAGAAGGCATGGCGCTGATTGAGAAACACCGGCCAGATATGATTTTTTTGGATATCTGTATGCCGGAGATGGACGGCCTTGCCATGATAGCGGGCCTTAAATCGGAGTTTTCCAAAATGCAGGTCACAATCCTTACGGGCTTTCGGGATTTTGAGTACGCCAAACGGGCGCTGAACTTAGGGGTATCCAGATATCTGCTGAAACCTTCCAATATGGAGGAGATAGAAGAAGCCATACAGTTTATGATCAGTAAAGTGGAACCGGAGGAAAGCGGTACAGAACAGCGGCCGGATTCCCATGAGAATGTGGCGGGGAACTTTATCGTGCGTAACGCGCTTGCTTACATTGAAGAAAACTACAAGGAAAAGCTTCTTTTGTCCGATGTTGCGGAAAAGACCTATGTGAGCCAGTGGCATTTGAGCAAGCTGCTGAACAAGGAGACGGGACAGACCTTCTCGGAAATCTTAAACGGAGTCCGGATAGAAAAAGCAAAGGAGTTTTTGAAGAATTCTTCCCTGCGGATAGGCGACATTGCGGAGGAGGTGGGGTTTGTGGATCTGGCCCATTTCTCCCGGGTGTTCAAAAAGGTGTGCGGCATGTCCGCCAATGAATATAGAAACAAGCCAGGATGACTGGCTTGTTTTTTTGTGCAAGCAATGAAACCCGGTAGTGAAAACTCAACAAAATTAGAACAAAAAGGACAAGGTAGTACCGTGACTTTCCATAAGGATACAGATACAATTAATATACAAGATGACGAAAGGAAGTATGTTTTTCACAGGTGGATTTGTGTTTATGCCCAAATTCGCGGACTGAGCAAGAATGGAGGATATTATGAAAGGCAAGACGAAAAAGACGCTGCTTCTCATCAGTATGGTGCTTCCAGGGGCAATTTGGTTTTTTTTGCTCCGCTATATTCCAATGGCCGGCATGATTCTGGCATTTAAGGACTATAAGGTGTATGTCAGGGATCCCAGCTTCTGGAACAATATGGCGCATAGCAAATGGGTAGGGTTTAAAAACTTTAAATTCCTGTTTGCCTCCACTGATACCGGCAGGATCATAAGGAACACGTTAGGTTACAATATCGTCTGGATCATATTAGGTCTGGTACTGTCTGTGGGAGTGGCAATTATCTTAAACGAGATTACCAGGAAAAGGGTGGCTAAAGCCTATCAGACGTTGATGTTTTTTCCTTATTTCTTAAGCTGGGTCGTGGCGAGCTACTTTGTACTGGCGTTCCTTGATCCTACAAGAGGACTGATCACAAGCTGGCAGGCAAAGAACGGAATGGATGTGATCAACTGGTACCATGAGCCAAAATATTGGCCGGTGATCCTGACGATCTGTAATGTATGGAAAAATACGGGTTATTCCGCCATCCTTTATCTGGCTGCCATTACCGGGATCGACACCACCCAATACGAGGCGGCTGCCATAGACGGCGCTACCAAATGGCAGCAGATTAAGCATGTGACGCTTCCCAACCTGCGTCCTATGATCTGTATTTTGCTTATCATGAACGTGGGAAAGATTTTTAACGCAGACTTTGGACTGTTTTACAGCGTTCCGTTAAACTCCGGTTCCCTGTTTCCGGCTACCCAGGTTATCGATACTTATGTGTACCGGACGCTGACGGCGACAAGCAACATCGGCATGAGTACGGCGGCAGGCATGATGCAGCAGTTGGTGGGATTTATCTGTATTATCATTGCAAACAAAGTTGTATCGCGGATTGATGCAGACAGTAGTTTATTCTAGGAAGGGGGGCAAGTGACTATGAAAAAATACAGACCTGTAAATGCGGTATCCAGACCCGTGGAGGCGCTCTTTCATATGATTATGCTGTTTTTCTGCCTCTGCTGTGTGATCCCCTTTGTGTTTGTCATTATCATCTCCTTTACCTCTCAGCAGAGCATCCGGGAGATTGGATATTCCTTTTTGCCCAAGGAGTGGTCGTTAGAAGCCTACAGATATACGTTCAAAATGGGGCAGCAGCTATGGCGTTCCTACTTCAACAGTTTTTTTATCACCGTAGTGGGAACCTTATTGACACTGGCGGTTACGATCATGTATTCCTATGCGCTGTTCCGCAAAGATTTTAAATTCCGCAAGTTTTTTACCTTCTTCTGTTTCTTTACCATGATTTTTGGAGGAGGGCTTGCACCTACTTATGTGGTCTGTAAAACGGTGCTGGGGCTGAGCAACAGTTATGCGGCGGTGATTGTTCCCATGCTGCTAAACCCTTTTAACCTGATTGTTATGAGAACCTTTTTTCAGAGTTCCGTTCCTATGGAATTGATTGAGGCAGCGGCTATTGACGGCAGCGGCGAATACAGCACCCTGCTTCGCATCGTGGTTCCCATTTCAAAGCCGGGCATTGCCACCGTGGGTCTTCTTACGGCGCTGGCTTACTGGAACGAATGGTTTATTCCCAAACTCTATGTTGGCAGTGACCCCAAGCATATTCCTTTGCAGTATCTTCTGATGGAGACTCAGGAAAAGATTGATTTTCTGGTAAAAAACAGCTCCATGATTGGAGCGGAAGCGTCCAGTATTGCCAAATCGCTTCCTCAGGACAGTCTGCGTATGGCGCTTGTGGTACTGATCGTAGTTCCCATCGCGTTTGCATACCCGTTTTTCCAGCGGTATATTATCGCCGGACTTACCGTCGGCTCTGTAAAGGGCTGACACCTGTTACCGGTAGAAACGGCATAGCGCCGTCTACAAATAGAAAAGCTATATAAAAATAATGGAGGGAAAAAGTAATGAAAAAAAGATTGATCGCTATTTTGCTTACGGCAACCATGCTGGTTACGCTGGCAGCCTGCGGCAAGAAAACTGAAAATGGAGGGGGCGCTTCCACGGAACCGGCTTCTGACGCCCCGGCTGAAACAGTTCAGGAAGAAGGAGGGGACGAGACGGAAGAAGTGGCATCTGATTTGGATCCCGTTACCCTGAAAATGTATCTTTGCGGAAATGACGTGAAAGACGACAGTAAGGTAATGGAAGAGCTGAATAAGCTTTTACAGGAAAAAATTAACGTGACGCTGGAGCCTATCTGGGAAACCTGGGGCTACGGTGAGGAAGTGGTGCTTTCTTTACAGGGCGGCGAGGATATTGATATCTATTTTACCTGTTCCTGGACGGAAAATGAATACAATAAGTTTGCAAGAGACGGCTATTATGTGCGTCTGGACGACCCTAACAACAACCTGATTGAAAAGTATGCCTCCGAACTCTGGAGCGCCCTTCCCCAGGTTCTTACCCATACAGGGGCTTCCGTAAACGGGGCAGACGGCTACGGCGTGTATGCAGTACCCGGTTACAAGGATATTGCGACCCAGAACTGCTGGGATATCAACGTTCCCCTTCTGGAGAAATATGGCTATACGCTGGATGATATCAGAAACACGGATTACTATGGCTTTGGTGAAATCCTTCAGACCGTAAAGGATGGAGAGGGCGCTGATTTCTATCCCCTGCTTGTGGAAGGGGCGGTGCTGGAACGTATGGTTACCAACTCCATCATCGTTACCGGCGACAGTGGAACAGGCAACTTTATGTCCTATTACCTTGACCCGGCGGATGTCTCCAAAGAAAGTTCCTACGGCATTACGCTTCTGAACAAATATGCAACCGACGAGTTTGCAAAATTTGCAGCACAGACCAGGGAATACTTCCAGAATGGTTTCATTGACCCGGCATGCAGTAATACCAATCAGGCCAACGAAATCAGGACGGCAAAGCAGAACACCGGGGAATATCTGATTGGCACCCAGTCCTATGCTTTGGGGTATGAACTTCAGGCAACCCAGGAGAGAGGCTTTGAAGTAGCAATGATACCTTGTACAGATCCTTATGTTGACACCACATCCGCGCAGGGCGCTATGATGGCAATTTCCACGGCTTCCAAGAACCCGGAAAGGGCAATGATGTTCCTGAACTTATTAAACACTGACCCGGAGGTCATGACCCTGATGAATTATGGTGTGGAAGGTGTGCACTATAACTTAACTGAAGATGGATGCGTGGAGTTTACCGCAGAGCGGGATAACTTCAAGCCTTGGACCAACGGCGTAGGCAACGTTACCATCCTGCCTCCTACGGTAGAACAGGGTGTAGGTTTTTGGGATACCTATACAAGTTATTACGGAAATGCAAAGGAAATTCCGATTCTGGGATTTGCCTATGATGGCTCTGGCGTAGAAACAGAGATGAGCGCGGTTGCAAATGTGGTTGAAGAATATCTTCTTCCCCTGTGCACAGGTGCTGTAGATCCGGAACAGAAGCTTCCCGAGTTCCTTGAAAAGCTGGAGCAGAACGGCGTCAACACCGTTTTAGACGATGCAAACGCACAGCTTAAGAGTTTCATGGAATCCAAAGAATAAAGAGGATCAATTTGTGGCAGCAGGATGGGCCGCAAATCATCAGCCCCTCAAGGCGTTTAAATTCCCTGAAAAGGGAATTTAAACGCTTTTTTAGTGAAAACCTTTGACCGAAAACATGGCGGTTGCGGCAGCAGGCAGGCTGTGGTATAGTATTTTGGTGATATTTTACAGATAAGGAGGGAGCGTTGTGCATCAGGATAGAGAAATACGGATGGGGACGGAACCCATCGGGAAATTGATGATAAGTATGGCAGTGCCTTCTATCGTGGCGCAGATCATAAATATCTTATATAATATTGTGGACAGGGTCTATATTGGCCACATTGAAGGTGTGGGCATGGAAGCGCTGACCGGTGTGGGAGTTACCTTTCCGATCATTACTTTGATCTCTGCATTTTCAGCTTTTGCAGGGGCAGGGGGCGCGCCGCTTGCCGCGATCTGGCTGGGGAAAGGGGACAGGAAGCGGGCGGAAAAAATCCTGGGAAATGGTGTTGTGATGCTGCTTTCCTTTACCGTGCTTTTGATGGGGTTCTTTTACGCTTTTCAGCGGCCTTTACTTTATTTATTCGGGGCCAGCGACGCTACGATCCCCTATGCGGTGGACTACATTTCCATTTATCTGATGGGCACGGTTTTTGTGGAATTGGCGCTTGGGCTGAATGCCTTTATTATTTGCCAGGGGCAGTCCAGAACGGCAATGACCGCTGTTTTGATCGGTGCGGCTGTCAATATTATTCTGGATCCCATCTTTATCTTCGGGCTGAATATGGGGGTAAAGGGTGCGGCAAGGGCCACGGTGATCTCCCAGGCGTTAAGTGCACTGTGGACGGTGGGATTTTTGGTCAGTAAAAGATCATCCCTTACCATAAAGCTTGAAGCGATGAAGCCGGACTGGCATGTAATTGGGGGCGTTATGGCGTTAGGGATTTCGCCGTTTATCATGCGGGCAACGGAAAGTCTGATCAGTATCGTGTTGAACAACGGGCTTCAGAGGTATGGCGGAGATATCTATGTAGGGTCGCTTACCATCATGCAAAGCGTTATGCAGATGTACGCAGCGCCGTTAGGAGGCTTTACCCAGGGGGTTCAGCCTATTATCAGCTATAATTTTGGCGCCGGGAATTTTGACAGGGTAAAAAAATTGTACCGCAGCATGATTACCAGCAGTTTCCTGTTTTCCGCCGGCGCCACCATACTGATTATTTTGTTTCCGGGATTTTTTGCAGGGATGTTTACCAATGACAGGGCGCTGATCTCTCTGGTAGAACGGGTGATGCCTGTTTTTATGTGCGGTATGCTGGTCTTCGGGATCCAGCAGGGGATCCAGCCGACCTTCCTGGCGCTGGGACAGGCAAAAATTTCTTTTTTTATTGCAGTGTTCAGAAAGGTGATCTTGCTGGTGCCCCTGGCCCTTATTTTGCCGCTGCGGTTGGGCGTTATGGGAGTCTATTACGCAGAACCCATATCGGATGTGCTTTCGGCGGCTATGGCAACTGTCTTATTTTTATTGAATATTAAAAAGATTGTTTCAAAGGAGACCCTGCAAAGGATTAAATAGAAAAAACAATTGTTTTCGCTGGTAAAGTTTGTTATAATCGTGATGATGCGTACAGCATATAAGCTGGATGCAGTTTAATTCGTATGTGTAAGCCGCTTGGCGGCAGAATGGAGGAAAAATGAAAGGTAATATTGTAGTTGGACAATCTGGCGGGCCTACGGCCGTAATCAACTCATCTGTAGCAGGAGTATACGCAGCAGCAAAGAAGCTGGGCGTTAAGAAAGTATACGGTATGGTTCATGGTATCGAAGGGTTTTTGGAAGATAAGATGATCGAATTGGAAGAGTATCTTGACGATCCTACAGGAATTGAATTGTTAAAAAGAACTCCTTCCGCATTTTTGGGTTCCTGCCGTTTTAAAATGCCTAAGATTGAGGGACATGAAGATGTATATGAGAAGGTGTTTGAGATCATGGAAAAGCATGATATTGAATGCCTGTTTTATGCTGGCGGAAACGATTCCATGGATACGGTAAAAATGTTGTCCGATTATGCAGCGGCGCATGGCAAGACACAGAGATTTATGGGTGTTCCTAAAACCATTGATAATGATTTGCCTGTGACGGATCATTGCCCCGGATATGGCAGTGCATCAAAATATATTGCATCCAGCTTAAAGGAAGTGATTCGTGACAACGAGTCCTTTGGGGCAAAGAAACCTACCATCTGTATCGTAGAGATTATGGGACGTAATGCCGGATGGCTTACGGCAGCGGCAGCCCTGGCAAAGGGGGATGACTGTAATGGAGCGGATGCCATTTATCTTCCTGAAAAGGTATTTGACATGGACGCATTCATGGCGAAAGTAAAACATCTTGCAGAAACCAAGTCTTCTGTGGTAATTGCAGTTTCTGAGGGGATCCATATTGCAGACGGACGTTATGTATGTGAGCTTGCCAACGAAAATGTTGCAGTGGATGCATTTGGACATAAGCAGATGTCCGGTACGGCTGCTTATCTGGCGCAGAAGATCGCGGAAGAGACCGGGTTAAAGACAAGGGCTATTGAATTTTCCACCCTTCAAAGGGCGGCAAACCACCTTGCATCCCTTACGGATATCAATGAAGCATTCCAGGTGGGCCATGACGCTGTTATGGCAGCAGAGGAAGGCAAGACCGGCATGATGATCACTTTAGACAGAAATGGTGATGATCCTTATCAGTGCGGGACAAGCGCATATGATATCCATGCAATTGCCAATGTGGAAAGGCCCGTGCCTGCAGAGTGGATCACAGAAGATGGATGCGGTTTAAATGACGGATATATCAAGTATGCAAGGCCACTGATCATGGGTGAGCTTCTTCCGGTTTTTGTAAACGGGGTGCCTCGCCATTTGGTTAGGAAATAAGCGAAAGAAACGATGGCTGGCTTCTAGTAAACAGTTTTGCATGGGAGTTCTTTGTGTCAGGATCCAATGCCTGAACTGTTATAGAAGCCAGTTTTTTTGTAAAATCAGGAAGTGCAGTGATCAAAGCGAAGGAGGGACGCTATGGTAGCAAATATCGTAGGGAATTATTTGATAGAAAACCAGTTGCTTACTACGGAACAATTAAGAGATCTGGTCAGGGAACAACGAAAGGTCAGGGTTAAATTAGGGCTGATTGCAGTTGCGGAAGGGCTGATGACGCAGGAGGAAGCGGATAAGGTCAACAGGCTGCAAACGGTAATGGATAAGCGATTTGGCGACATAGCGGTAGAAAAGGGATATTTGACACATGGGCAGGTGGAAGCGCTTCTTAAGAAACAGGGAAATGCTTACCTTGCTTTTGCACAGGCGCTTGAAAACCAGGGATTGATGAGTATTGAACAACTGGAACAGTATATGATAGATTATCAGGGAGATCATCATATGACTTTTTCAGATATCGACGATCTGAAAAGCGATGATGTGGATCGGATCCTGCATCTTTATATGCCTATTGGCGGGGAGAAATATATCAATGCAGTGGGGACGGCAGTCCGGACAATTATGCGCTGTGTGGATGTGGATATTTATCCGGAGAAAGCATACCTGGCAGATAGGTGTGAGGCGGACAACGGCGCTATCCAGTTTGTGGAGAGTGAACATAGCTTTACCTGCGCGTTAGCAGGGAAAGAGCAGGCCCTTCTGGAAACGGCATCTGTGTTTGGGCAGGAGGAATTTCCCGAAGTCAACATGGATGCGCTGGATGCAATCGGTGAACTGTTGAATTGTATTAATGGGTTGTATGCCACGGCGCTAAGCCAGGGGGGGATTTCTACGGAACTGTATCCGCCGGAATTTTCAGATCAGATAAAAGGAATCAAATGTGAGAAAATGCTGGTCATCCCTCTTCATGTTTTAGGACAGGAAATCAGCCTTGCTGTAGCGGTTGACCACAAAATAAATTTGGAGCAGGAGGCATAAATATGGCTAATATATTGATCATAGATGATTCTAGGACATCACGCAGGATATTAAGGGGGATATTGGAAGAGGCCGGACATACCGTTGCAGGGGAAGGGATGGACGGAGAAGACGGTTATTTAAAATATAAGGAGCTGCGGCCGGACTTGGTTACACTGGATATCACGATGCCCAAGCTTGACGGGATAGAAGCGCTTCAGCTTATCAGAAAATACGATGAAAACGCACAGGTGGTGATGATCACGGCAGCAGGGCAAAAAGAAAAAATGATCCAGGCTGTTAAGCATGGGGCGGCGGAGTTTATTACCAAACCTTATGAGCCAGATATGGTAAAGGATGTTATTGAAAAAGTATTGAGGAAATAAGAGGATCCGGAGGCATCTCCGGATTTTCTGTGCAGTAGATCAGAAAGCGGGATAAGTAATGGTATCAATAAAGGATGTGGCAAGGCATGCAGGTGTGGCGATCTCTACGGTTTCTAAGGTGATCAACAATTACCCCAATGTCAGTAATGAGATGAAGGTGAGGGTGGAAAGAGCGGTGGAGGAACTTAATTTCGTTCCCAATTCGGTGGCCGCCGCCCTTTCTTCCAAGCAGGCTGGGCGGGTAGCCCTCCTGGTAAACTTAAATGAAAAAACGCAGGCAATTGATGAAATCGGGATGCAGTATATTTTAGGGGCGATCAATAAGGCAATGGAACTGAATCTTGATGTGATCACGCTGTTTTTCTTTCTGTTTAAGAATAAGAGTGCAGAAGAATTGATCAGATATCTCCAGTCCCAGAGTATTACCGGAATCATTATTTATGGGATATCCAAGGAAGACAAAACGTTAAAGGCGCTGGTTGGAAGCCAAAAGTTTAAATGTGTGGTGGTGGATTCAATGATAGTGAACGGAAGCACTTCCTGCGTGGGAATTGATCACCGCAGGGCACAATATGAGGTTGCCAAAAAGACGATAGAGGAAAATAACTGTAAGAGGATTTTGTATATTGCCGGCAAAAGAAATGCTTATGTGACGGATGAACGGTTAAAAGGCATTGAGGATCTTGCCCGGGAAATGGGACTTTCGGTGCTGGTAAGGAACGGGGAATTTTCGGAATTGCAGGCAAGAAATATTACCAGGAAATATGCAAGGAATAAGGATGCCATTGTGTGCGCTTCCGATCTGATGGCTATTGGCGCAATGAAGGCATTGACGCAGATGGATATCTTCCGGCCGGTGTGCGGTTTTGACGGTATTATATTGATGGGGTATGTGGGGAAACAAATGAATACGGTGAGCCAGGACTTTGCCGGCATTTCCCAAAGGGCAATGGAGGAACTGCAGCTTTTGATGAACGGCCAGAAGGGGCGGAGTGTTAAGACGCAGCATACCTTAATAAGAATGCGCTATGAGGATATTATTTGTTAAAAGCGGCTTGCGGAAAACGTTTTCTTGTGTTACACTCAGTATGTTACTTACATTATTTGGAATAATATAGGAAATGTAACCGGTGGCGAAAGGGTTTGCAGGCCGGTAAGGGTCAAAGGATTCATTTTTATTAGGAGGAGATTATGGCAGCACAAACAAATTTACAAAAGGACATTCTGGTGCTCAACTTAGAATCACAGATGGAGGAGATCGCCAAAGATCTGTTTGGAAAAGGCGTTGCCGAGTTGACAGACCAGGAAACATATTATGTGGTACTTATTCTTTCCAAACGGTTGATGGCCGTTTCGGACAGCAATGAAGGCGAGAAGAAAATCTACTATATTTCCGCTGAATTTTTGATTGGGAAGCTTTTGTCCAACAACCTGATCAATCTTGGGATTTATGAGAAAGTAGAGAATATATTGGCTGGTAAGGGAAAAAGCCTTTCCGTAGTTGAAGAAATCGAACCGGAACCGTCACTTGGAAACGGCGGGCTTGGAAGGCTTGCAGCATGTTTCCTTGATTCCATTGCAACCCTGGGTTTTCCGGGAGAAGGCATTGGGCTGAATTATCATTATGGGCTTTTTAAGCAGGAATTCAAAGACAGGCTTCAGACGGCGCAAAAGAATGACTGGATCGAAAGCCAGTCCTGGCTGACGAAGACAGACGTTTCTTTTGATGTTTATTTTGGCAAGAAAAAGGTGGTTTCCCGGCTTTATGACATTGATGTAGTTGGTTATGACAGTGGTGTCAATAAACTCCGGTTGTTTGATATTGAGTCTGTTGATGAGAGTATCGTCAAGGAAGGGATCGATTTTGATAAAGAAGCGGTTGATAAGAACCTGACACTGTTCTTGTATCCCGATGATTCCGATGAGGCGGGAAATTTGCTCCGTATTTACCAGCAGTATTTTATGGTATCCAATGCGGCACAGCTTATTTTAAAGGAAATGAAGGAAAAGAAATACGACTTACGGAAAATGTATGAACATGCGGTGATCCAGATCAATGATACCCATCCGACTATGGTGATCCCGGAACTGATCCGTATTTTGGTGGAGGAAAAGGCTTTTGGCATGGACGAGGCGATTGCGGTAGTCAGCAAGACCTGTGCGTACACCAATCACACGATTTTGGCGGAGGCCCTTGAAAAATGGCCTTTGAAATACCTTGAAAAGGTAGTTCCCCAACTCGTACCCTATATCAAGGAACTGGATAAGAGAGTTGCCGCCAAATATAAAGATCCTGCCGTCCAGATCATTGATAAGGACCACAGAGTCCATATGGCCCATATTGACATTCATTACGGATTTTCCGTTAACGGTGTGGCGGCTATCCACACGGAAATTTTAAAAGATACGGAATTAAACGCGTTTTACAAGCTTTATCCGGAGAAATTTAATAATAAGACCAATGGAATCACTTTCCGGAGATGGCTTCTTAGCTGTAACCGTGAGCTGGCTTCCTTCCTCTCACAAAAAATAGGGGATGGGTTTAAAAAGGATGCGGATAAGCTTGAAAAACTGTTGGAATACCAGGAAGACCAGCAGGTTTTAGACCGTTTGGCGGAAATCAAGATGAACCGCAAAAAGGAGCTTGCCGCTTATGTGAAGGAAAAAGAAGGGGTGGATTTAAACCCGGATGCAATTTTTGATATCCAGGTAAAACGTCTTCATGAGTATAAGCGTCAGCAGATGAATGCGCTGTATATTATTCATAAATATCTTGAGATCAAGAGTGGGAAGAAGCCGGTAAGGCCCATCTGCTTTCTTTTCGGCGCCAAGGCGGCTCCGGCTTATGTGATCGCTCAGGATATTATTCACCTGCTCCTTGTGCTCCAGGAGATCGTCAATCATGATCCGGACGTAAACCCTTATATGACGGTGCTTATGGTGGAGAATTACAATGTAAGCTATGCAGAAAGACTGATACCGGCCTGTGACATTTCCGAACAGATTTCTCTTGCTTCCAAGGAGGCATCCGGGACTGGAAACATGAAGTTTATGTTAAACGGCGCGGTAACGCTTGGAACATCGGACGGTGCGAATGTGGAGATCCATGAATTGGTTGGCGATGACAATATCTATATTTTTGGTGAAAAGTCGGAGACCGTCATCGAACATTATGCCAAAGGGGATTATGTGTCCAAAGACTATTATGAGAAGAGCCCGGTAATCAAGGAAGCCGTGGATTTCATTATCGGCAAACAGGCGCTTAAAGTGGGACATAAAGAGAACTTAAACCGTCTTTATAAGGAACTGATCGGTAAGGATTGGTTTATGACGCTGCTTGACTTTGAGGATTATATTAAAGTTAAGGATCAGGCGCTGGCTGATTATGAGGACCGCCAGAAATGGAAAAAGATGATGCTTGTAAATATTGCCAAGGCAGGCTTCTTCTCATCCGACAGGACGATTGCGGAGTATAACAGGGATATTTGGAAATTGAAATAACAGGGATAAAAAAGGCAGAACGGAAACAACGTGTTCTGCCTTTTTCTTCATGATAAGAGATATTAGAGAATTTTCGTAGTCCATTTTCCACAGTCCCACACATCGGTTGCAAGTCCTTCATAAAAGTCCGGTTCGTGGCAGACCATGAGGATGCTTCCTCTATATTCGGATAATGCCCGGCGAAGCTCCGCCTTGGCATCCACATCCAAATGATTGGTAGGCTCGTCCAGTAGAAGAAGATTGGAGGGACGGTTAATAAGTTTACATAATCTGACTTTTGCCTGTTCTCCCCCGGAGAGTACTTTCACAAGGCTTTCGATATGTTTGGTAGTCAGCCCGCATTTTGCAAGGGCGGAACGAACCTCATATTGGGAAAACCCCGGAAATTCCTGCCAGATTTCTTCAATGCAGGTGGTTTGGACGGTTTGGTCCATCTCCTGTTCAAAGTAGCCGATGCTTAAGTAATCCCCCAGTTCTACCCTGCCGGATAAAGGCGGAATCAAGCCCAGAATACTTTTTAAAAGGGTAGTCTTGCCGATTCCGTTTGCGCCCGTTAAGACGATCTTGGCCCCCCGTTCCATTTCCAGGGTGAGGGGGGAGGAAAGAGGGTCATTGTAGCCGATGACCAACTCTTTTGTCTGGAAAATGTATCTTCCGGGAGTGCGGGCTTCTTTAAAGTGAAATTCTGGTTTGGGTTTGTCGGCAGCAAGCTCGATCACGTCCATTTTGTCCAGCTTTTTTTGGCGGGACATAGCCATGTTGCGGGTGGCAACCCTTGCCTTATTTCTGGCAACGAAGTCTTTTAAGTCTGCAATTTCTTTTTGCTGTTTATTGTAGGCGGCCTCTAACTGCGCTTTTTTCATTGCGTAAACTTCCTGGAACTTATCGTAGTCTCCGGGATAGCGGTTTAGCTCCTGATTGTCCATATGGTAGATCAGATTGACCACACTGTTTAAAAAGGGGATATCGTGGGAGATCAGGATAAATGCGTTTTCATATTCGTTTAAGTAGCGTTTTAACCATTCAATATGTTGGACGTCCAGATAGTTGGTAGGTTCATCTAAGAGCAGAATATCAGGCTTTTCCAAAAGCAGTTTGCCAAGGAGGACTTTGGTGCGCTGTCCGCCGCTTAGATCAGTCACATCACGGTCAAGGCCGAGTTCTGTAAGTCCCAGCGCCCTTGCGACTTCTTCCACTTTAGAATCAATGAGATAGAAATCATGGACGGTCAACAGATCCTGGATGACTCCAAGTTCTTCCATGTATTGTTCCAGCTCGGTTTCGGTGGCAGTTCCCATCTTATCGCATAAGTCATTCATTTGTGTTTCCATCTCAAATAAAAAATCAAAGGCGGAGGATAGGACGGTACGGATCGTCATGCCTTTTTCAAGGGCGGTATGCTGGTCCAGGTAGCCTACACGGACATTTTTTGCCCATTCGATCCGGCCTTCATCGGGCAGCAGCTTTCCGGTAATGATATTCATAAAAGTAGACTTGCCTTCGCCATTGGCGCCCACAAGCCCTATGTGTTCTCCCTTTAAAAGACGGAAGGAGACATCCTGAAAAATAGCACGGTCGCCAAAACCGTGGGTTAAATGTTCTACGTTTAAAATGCTCATAACCATTTCCTCTAATTTGATCATTCATTGCGCGTGCATACACGCGCCTGTACATTTTATCATAGAAAGGGAAGGAATGAAACAAAATAATCAAATCTTTGCCGGGATATGCGTTGATAGGATTAGAAAGAACAAAAATGGGGAAAAATGTATTGACAGATATTACCAGAAAAGGTATCCTAAAATAGGAATGATTACTGATTTTAAGGAGGTGTTTTATGAACCAAAATACATTTCATAAACTTTCATATGGGGTTTATGTAGTCAGCGCATGGGATGAGGGACGTCCGACGGGCTGTGTTGCAAACAGCGCTATGCAGATCACGTCTTCGCCGGCGACCATTGCCGTGAGTATCAATCATAACAATTATACCAATGGCTGTATTGATAAAAACGGGAAATTTGCTATTTCTATTTTGGCAGAGGATACAGATCCGGCCATCATAGGCACTTTTGGTTTCCATTCAGGCAAAGATATGGACAAGTTTGCACAGGTAAAATATTCTGTAGAGGACTATATGCCAGTCATCGCGGATTCTTGCGGCTATATTGTATGTCGTGTGATCAATAAGATGGAAACGGCAACCCATACGGTGTTTTTAGGCGAGGTAATGGGGGCGGAAATATTTGGCAATAGAAATGCCATGACTTACGCTTATTATCATCAGGTGGTCAAGGGAAAAAGCCCGAAAAATGCGCCTACCTATCTTCCGGATGAAAGCGCAGATGGATCCCCGGATGGAGAAAAGAAGGAGGGAACCGTCAAAAAGTATAAATGCCAGGTATGCGGATATGTGTATGAGGGAGAAGAACTGCCGGTTGATTTTACATGCCCTTTGTGCGGCGTAGGACCGGATAAGTTTATAGAAATTTAAATTTTCATATTACGGAGGGAAAAATGAATTTAAAAGGAACAAAAACAGAAGCAAACTTAATGACAGCATTTGCCGGAGAATCCCAGGCAAGGAACAAGTACACCTATTTTGCGTCAAAGGCGAAAAAGGATGGCTATGTACAGATCGCATCTATCTTTGAGGAGACAGCTAACAATGAAAAAGAACATGCAAAAATGTGGTATAAGCTGTTGAATGATGGAATTGGTTCTACCGTGGATAACCTGAAAGAAGCGGCAGAGGGTGAGAATTTTGAGTGGACAGATATGTATGCCACCTTTGCAAAAGAGGCAAGGCAGGAAGGATTTGAGGAGATCGCAAAGCTGTTTGAAGGCGTGGCGGCAATCGAAAAAGAGCACGAGGAGAGATACCGGAAGCTTCTTGCAAACATAGAAGGCGATCTGGTATTTTCCAAGGATGGAGACGTGGTATGGCAGTGTGCCAACTGCGGGCATATTTGTGTAGGGAAGAAAGCGCCGGAGGTTTGCCCGGTGTGTGCCCATCCTCAGTCCTATTTCCAGGTAAAGGCTGAAAATTATTAATCCATGTAACGTTTAACTGAAAGCGCCGCCAAAAGCGGTGCTTTTCAATAGATTGGGAAAGTGATATAATCGTAAAGAAAGCTGTGATCGTCTCAAATGGCGTTTTCAGAGAAAAGAGAGAAGGAGAAGGGAAATGGAAGAAACGATGAAGGATTATGAAAAGGAGCTGGAAGCTTCCTTTCGTAAGATCAAGGAAGGTGATGTGATCTCTGGGACAGTCATTGATGTAAATGAGGAGGAAGTGACACTGGATCTTAAGTATTATACCCAAGGGATTATTAAGGCTGGGGATATGAGCAGTGACCCCAATTTTTCTATTCTTGCGGATGTTCATGGGGGAGATGTGATCGAAGCCACTGTAGTGCGTATGGATGACGGTCAGGGAAATATATTGCTTTCTAAGAAGGAAGCTACGGCGGTACTTGCCTGGGATGTGCTTGCCAAGTATATGGAAGAAAAAACCGACATTAGTGTCAAAGTGACCGAAAGCGTAAATGCAGGGGTTGTAGCTTATGTGGAAGGCATACGGGGATTTATTCCCGCTTCTCAGCTTTCCCTGTCATATGTGGAAGATACCAGCGGATTTGTGGGAAAGAAATTGACTGTCAGAGTCATAACTGTAGATAGGGAAAAGGAAAAACTGGTTCTTTCCGCAAAAGAGATTTTAAGGGAGCAGGCAAAGGAAGAGCATGATCACAAGGTGGCAATGATCGTGCCCGGCACGGTGTTGGAAGGAACAGTGGAAAGCCTGCAGCCGTATGGAGCGTTTGTGGATTTAAAGGATGGGCTTAGCGGACTTGTCCATATTTCCCAGATCAGTCAAAAAAGGATCAAAAAACCCTCCGAGGTTCTTAGCGTAGGCGATAAAGTAAAAGTTAAGGTGCTGAATACCAATGAAGGGAAGATTTCTCTAAGCATTAAGGCGGCATCGGAAGAACAGGAAGCGGAGGAAGTGGAAAGTCTTGATACCAGACAGTTTTCTTCCAAGGAAAGCGTAGGAACGAATTTAGGTGACTTGTTTAAGAAGTTGGGATTATAGAAGATGATGTTTCAGTATTGTTTATTTGACCTGGATGGGACACTTACCGATCCGAAGGAAGGGATTACCAGATCGGTGCAATATGCTTTAAAGTATTTTGGCATTGAAGAGCCGGATCTTGACAAATTGGAACCTTTTATCGGGCCGCCTCTTAAGGACAGCTTTATGGAATTTTACGGCTTGTCGGAAGAACAGGCGTTAAAGGCGGTGGAGGTGTACCGGGAGAGATTTGCGCCCATCGGCGTATTGGAGAATAAGATGATACCGGGAACAGAGCGGATGCTGCGCCATGCCCGGCAAAAAGGGATTCATTTAGCGGTGGCATCCAGCAAGCCGCTTGTTTTTGTGCGCCAAATCCTACAACATTTTCAGATAGAAGAGTATTTTGAGGTGGTGGTAGGAAGCGAGCTTGACGGAACAAGGGGAAGTAAGGAAGAAGTGGTGGAGGAAGCGCTGCGCCAACTTGGGATATTGGAAATGAAGATAGCGGACAGGAAGAAGCGTTGTGCCATGATCGGGGACCGGAAGTTTGATATCCACGGCGCAAAGGCTCATGGGCTTACCGGTATTGGCGTAAGCTTCGGATATGCGGGTGAAGGGGAGTTGAAAGAGGCAGGCGCGGATGGGGTGGCAGATACCATGGAACAACTGGAAAGGATGCTGATGGCAGATGGATTTTTGGAAGAGAATGAACTATAAATGGGATAAGGACAGCATCAGCACATGGAGTTCTTTACGGAAAACGCTTTATATTTTGTTTCCCCTGTTGGTTTATTTCCTGGTTCATGATATGGCGGAAATTTTGTTATGGGCGGGCTTAAACCTGTTTATGGAACGCACAGGGGAAGCGGTGGCAGGCTTTTTCAGGCAGAATGCTTTTTCCGTCAGGGGGATCATTTATGGAATCGCTATTTGTCTGGGAGTGGCGGCAATAGGGCAGGGTGTGCTTGGGGAAATTGCTGAGGGTTCTCCATTGCCGCAGGGGGCAAAAGAGCAAAAAAGGGAAAGCAGGCAGCTTTTTCAAACGGAAACCATGCCCCAGGTGACGGGATATTTCTTTTTGGCGGCATTGGCATTTCTCACTTCTTTGGGGCTGAATCTTTTGTTTAGCGTTAGCGGTTTTACGGGAAGTTCCCAGGCTTTTGAACAGACCGCTCAGGCGCAATTTGGCGTGGACTTTTGGATAGGGATCATCTTATACGGTCTGCTGTCACCCATTGCAGAGGAGGCGGTTTTCCGGGGGCTTATTTATAACCGGATGAAGCGGTGTTTCCGATATGAGATCGCCCTGGTGGTGTCATCCCTTTTATTTGGCTGCTATCACGGGAATCTGGTGCAGGCGGTATATGGAACGATATTAGGGCTTTTGATGGCCTATATGTATGAGCTGTATGGAAGTTTTGCAGCGCCAGTATTGTTCCATGCAGTTGCCAACGTCAGCATTTATGTGATGGTTGATTACCATAGTTTTGAGGGTATGGATAAGCGGGTTGGCATGGCAGCATCAGCGGTATCGTTGGCGGGAGCCGTAGGATGCTTCTTTTATATTAGGAAATGTGTAAAGGGCAAAATAAGGAGAACGCCGGTACATGATGGAAACACACCGTAATGACAAAGTATCTGGCAATTCTTAAAAAAGTCGAGGTTTACAACCGGGAAAAATAGGTGTATAGTAATTGCAGACCGCAAGGGAGCGGATGATAAGCTCTCTTTGCGGTCTTTTTGATGTAAAGCAGAGCGATAGCCCGAAGTGCGTAGCAATTTTTACTATAAATAACAGGAAGGAGAAATCTATGTTTGACGTGAAAAGAACCCTGCCGGAGGCGCCCCTTTACCGGCCGGAATTTGAACATGATAACTGCGGCATTGGAGCTTGTGTAAACATAAAAGGCGTAAAAAGCCGGGAAACGGTAGAAAATGCCCTTAGGATCGTGGAGAATTTAGAGCACCGCGCCGGTAAGGATGCAGAAGGGGAGACGGGAGACGGCGTAGGGATCTTAACCCAGATTCCACATCAATTTTTTAAGAAGGTAACGGCTTTTCTTGGCATGGAAATAGGGCAGGAACGGGAATACGGTGTGGGGATGTTCTTTTTCCCGAAGGATGAGCTTCAAAGGAACCAGGCAAAGAAGATGTTTGAGATCATTGTGGAAAAGGAAGGGCTTGCTTTTCTTGGATGGCGGGAAGTCCCCACCGCGCCTTCCGTGCTTGGCCATAAGGCGGTAGAATGTATGCCCCAGATTATGCAGGCGTTTATCAAAAAGCCTGCAGAGGTGAAAAAGGGCGTTGCTTTCGACCGGCTCTTGTATGTGGCGCGGAGGGTTTTTGAGCAGTCTTCCGACAATACTTATGTGGTGTCACTATCCAGCAGAACCATCGTCTATAAAGGGATGTTTCTGGTAGGCCAGCTTCGCACCTTTTTTCCGGATCTGCAGGATCAGGATTTTACATCCGCCATCGCCATGGTTCATTCCCGGTTTTCCACCAATACAAACCCGAGCTGGGAGAGGGCCCATCCCAACCGTTTTATTGTACATAACGGCGAGATCAACACCATCCGGGGCAATGCGGATAAGATGCTTGCCCGGGAAGAAAATATGGAATCGGAACATTTGCGCGGACTGCTCCACAAGGTGCTTCCGGTAGTCAATACGGCTGGGTCGGATTCCGCCATGCTGGATAATACCCTGGAGTTTTTGGTGATGAGCGGGATGGATCTACCCCTTGCGGTGATGATTACCATACCGGAGCCATGGGAAAATAACCGGACCATATCCCAGCATAAGAAGGACTTTTACCAGTATTATGCCACGATGATGGAGCCTTGGGACGGTCCGGCTTCGATCCTGTTTTGCGACGGGGACGTGATGGGCGCGGTGCTTGACCGGAACGGTCTGCGTCCGTCCCGCTATATGATCACCGATGATAACACGCTGATCCTTTCCTCCGAGGTAGGTGTCCTGGAGATTGACCCTGCCAAAATTCTGGTAAAGGAACGGCTGCGCCCGGGCAAGATGCTGTTGGTGGATACGGTGCAGGGAAGAGTGATCGATGATAATGAGTTAAAAGAGTCTTATGCTTCCAGGCAGCCTTATGGGGAGTGGCTGGATCGCAATCTGGTGCAGCTCCATGATCTGAAGATACCCAACGAGAGAGTGCCGGAATTTACGGATGAGGAGCGGCAAAGGATGCAGAAGGCTTTTGGGTATGCCTATGAGGAGTTGAAGGCCAGTATCCTTCCTATGGCAAAGAACGGTGGGGAGGCCATTGCAGCTATGGGCGTGGATACGCCGCTGCCGGTTTTAAGCAAAACCTATCATCCCTTGTTTCACTATTTTAAGCAGTTGTTTGCACAGGTTACGAACCCGCCTATCGACGCCATTCGGGAGGAAGTGGTGACGGCAACCACGGTCTATGTGGGAACGGATGGGAATATCCTGGAAGAGATTCCCAAGAACTGCAACGTGCTTCGGGTGAATAACCCGATTTTGACTAACACGGACCTGATGAAGATTAAGAGTATGAAAAAGGATGGCTTTCGGGTGGAAGTCATTCCCATTACCTATTATAAAAACACCAGCCTGGAGCGGGCCATTGACCGGCTGTTCGTGGAGGTGGACCGGGCTTACCGGGACGGGGTGAACATCATGATTCTTTCCGACCGGGGCGTAGATGAAAACCATGTGGCGATTCCGTCCCTTTTGGCAGTATCGGCATTAAACCGGCATTTGGTAGTGACCAAGAAAAAGACGTCCGTGGCTTTGATTTTAGAATCCGGGGAGCCAAGGGAAGTGCATCATTTTGCGACCCTTCTTGGATACGGCGCCTGTGCCATCAACCCTTACCTTGCACAGGAATCCATCCGGCAACTGATTGACAGTCATATGCTGGATAAAGATTATTATGCGGCGGTGGAAGATTACAATCATGCGGTTCTCCATGGAATTGTAAAGATTGCATCCAAAATGGGGATCAGCACCATCCAGTCCTACGAAGGTTCCCAGATTTTTGAAGCAATCGGCATGGATAAGGAAGTGATCCAAAAATATTTTCCGCACACGGTATGCAGGGTGGGCGGTATTACCATCAAAGATATTGAAAGGCAGGTAGACGAACTGCATTCCAAGGCTTTTGACCCGCTTGGTCTAGCCAATGACTTGACCTTAGACAGCCTTGGCCATCATAAAATGCGTAGCGGTGCAGATGAGCATCTTTATCATCCGGCTGTCATCCATATGCTGCAGGAATCCACCAGACGGGGGGATTATGAGATGTTCAAGCAGTATACCGCATTGGTCAATCACCAGGAATCGGTGAAAAACCTGCGGGGGCTGATGGATTTTCATTACCCGAAAAAGGGAGTTCCGATTGAGGAAGTGGAGAGTGTGGACTCTATTGTCACCCGGTTTAAAACAGGAGCAATGTCTTACGGCTCTATTTCCAAGGAAGCCCATGAGACCCTTGCGATCGCTATGAACCGTCTTCATGGACGATCCAATTCCGGGGAAGGCGGGGAGGAACCTGACAGGTTGACTATAGGGGTCGATGGAGTCAATAAGTGTTCCGCCATCAAGCAGGTGGCATCAGGACGGTTTGGGGTGACCAGCCGTTATCTGGTCAGCGCGGATGAGATTCAGATCAAAATGGCGCAGGGGGCAAAACCAGGGGAAGGCGGGCATCTTCCTGGCAAAAAAGTGTATCCGTGGATTGCAAAAACCAGACATTCTACGCCGGGGGTAGGGCTTATCTCCCCGCCGCCCCACCACGATATTTATTCCATTGAAGATTTGGCGGAATTGATTTATGACTTAAAAAATGCCAATAAAAGGGCAAGGATCAGCGTTAAGCTGGTTTCTGAAGCCGGTGTGGGAACGGTGGCTGCCGGTGTGGCAAAGGCTGGGGCACAGGTGATCCTGGTGTCCGGTTATGACGGCGGCACCGGGGCTGCTCCTGGAAATTCCATCCACAATGCAGGGCTTCCCTGGGAGCTTGGGCTTGCGGAAACCCACCAGACCCTGATTATGAACGGGCTTCGCAATAAGGTCAGGATCGAGACGGATGGCAAACTGATGAGCGGACGGGACGTGGCTATCGCGGCGCTGCTTGGAGCGGAGGAATTTGGATTTGCAACAGCTCCCCTTGTGACCATGGGCTGTGTGATGATGCGTGTCTGTAATCTGGACACCTGCCCGGTAGGCGTTGCCACCCAAAATCCGGAGCTTAGAAAAAATTTTAAAGGGAAACCGGAGTATGTGATGAACTTTATGCGTTTTGTTGCTCAGGAACTTCGGGAATATATGGCAAAGCTAGGCGTCCGTAAGGTGGATGAGCTGGTAGGACATACAGAGCTTTTGAAGGTGAAGGAAAACCTGACGGCATTCCAGAAGCAGGTGGATCTAAGCCTGATCTTGCAAAACCCTTATGCGGGCAGCAAAGAAAAAGTGACCTTTGACCCTAAGCAGGTCTATGACTTTAAGCTGGAAAATACGATGGACGAAAAAGTGTTATTAAAACAGCTAAACAAAGGGATGCAAAACAGGGCCGGAAGAAGCCTTGAAGTGGATGTGAAAAATACGGACAGGGCTTTTGGCACGATTTTGGGAAGCGAGATCACCAGGAACATGGGAGAGGAACTGGAGGAAGATACTTACCGGATTTTGTGCAATGGCGCAGGAGGCCAGAGCTTTGGCGCTTTTATTCCCAAGGGCCTTACCTTAGAGCTGGTGGGGGATTCTAACGATTACTTTGGGAAAGGGCTTTCCGGCGGGAAACTGGTGGTTTACCCTCCAAAGGGCAGCAGTTTTAAGGCAGAGGACAATGTTATTATCGGCAACGTGGCGCTTTACGGGGCAACCAGTGGCAAAGCATTTATTGCCGGGGTAGCCGGGGAACGGTTTGGCGTTAGAAACTCCGGCGCCGCAGCGGTAGTGGAGGGCGTAGGCGACCACGGATGCGAATACATGACCGGGGGCCGGGTGGTGGTTCTTGGAAGGACCGGAAAAAACTTTGCGGCAGGTATGAGCGGTGGAATTGCCTATGTGCTGGATGAAGAAAACGACTTGTATATCCGGTTAAATAAAGAAATGGTATCCTCCTATGAGGTGACTTCCAAATATGACGTAATCGAATTGAAAGAGATGATTAAGGAGCATGTGTCGCTGACCAACTCCGAAAAGGGAAAACGGATCCTGGATCATTTTAAGGATTACCTGCCTAAATTTAAAAAGATCATCCCTCACGATTATGAAAAGATGCTTGCGGCGATCGTCCAGATGGAAGAAAAGGGATTGAGTGCGGAGCAGGCACAGATTGAGGCGTTTTATGCCGTCAAACAGTGAAAGATAACGCTTTGCTTCAAGAGTTTGTGTCTGCGCTGCATCCACAAACTTCACCCGACGGATCATGAAAAGCAGCGCAGAAATGAGGAGAAAATGGGAAAACCAACAGGATTTATGGATTATAAAAGAGAAGTGTCCAGGGACGTACCGCCGAAGGAGAGGATCAAAAATTTTAAGGAATTTCATGAGCGCCTTCCCAGGGAACGGCAGCAGATGCAAGGGGCAAGGTGCATGGAGTGCGGTGTTCCCTTTTGCCAGTCAGGGATGACCATTGGCGGTATGACCAGTGGATGCCCGCTGCATAACCTGGTGCCGGAGTGGAATGATCTGGTGTATATGGGAAACTGGAAACAAGCGTACAACCGTCTTGTGAAGACCAATAGTTTTCCGGAGTTTACCGCAAGGGTGTGCCCGGCCCTTTGTGAGGCTGCCTGTACCTGTGGGCTGGTCGGGGAACCGGTATCTACCAGGGAAAATGAATATGCCATTATCGAATATGCTTATGAGCAGGGCTATGCAGCTCCCAGGCCACCTAAGGTGCGTACCGGAAAAAAGGTTGCGGTAGTGGGCAGTGGGCCTTCCGGCCTTGCGGTGGCGGATCAGTTAAATAAGCGGGGGCACAGCGTCACTGTTTATGAGCGTTCCGATAGGATTGGCGGGCTTTTGATGTACGGGATACCCAATATGAAGCTGGAAAAACAGATTGTGGACAGGAAGGTAAGGGTGATGGAAGCCGAGGGGGTGCGCTTTGTAACCGATGCGGATGTGGGAAAGGGGATAAAAGCCGATAAGCTGTTAAAGGAGTATGACCGGGTGGTGCTTGCCTGCGGCGCCTCCAACCCAAGGGATATCCATGTGCCGGGAAGGGATGCCAAAGGGATTTATTTTGCAGTGGATTTCCTGAAAGCAAATACCAAGAGCCTTTTGGACTCTGACTTTGCCGATGGGCAGTTTATCAGTACAAAGGATAAAAATGTGGTCATCATAGGCGGCGGGGATACCGGAAATGACTGTGTGGGAACCAGCGTCCGCCAGGGATGTAAGTCCGTAACCCAGATTGAGATGATGCCGAAAGCTCCGGATAAGCGGGCGGAAAACAATCCCTGGCCGGAGTGGCCCAAGGTCTGCAAGACCGATTACGGCCAGGAAGAAGCCATTGCGGTATTTGGCCATGACCCGAGGATTTATGAGTCCACGGTGAAGGAGTTTGTGAAGGATAAGAACGGCAACCTGAAGGCTGTGAAGACCGTAAAGCTTTCCTGGGAAAAGGATTTGGAAAGCGGAAAGATGAACCAGACGGAAATCCCTGGTTCAGAGCAGACACTGCCGGCTGAAATTGTGCTGATTGCCGCAGGGTTTTTAGGGAGCCAGAAGTATGTGACGGATGCTTTTCAGGTAAAGACCAACCAGCGAACCAACGTGGATACCGCCCCGGGGCAGTATGAAACCAGCGCAAAAAATGTGTTTACCGCCGGGGATATGCATAGGGGGCAGTCGTTGGTGGTGTGGGCCATCCGGGAAGGCCGGGAAGCGGCAAGAGCGGTGGACGAAAGCCTGATGGGGTATACCAATTTGATGAGATAAAAGGTCATCCGGAGACGGTAGGAAGGCTTCCTAAGTTGTTGCTTTCCGAACCGTCAGGAATAGATTTCAGGTACTCTGTTTCGCCCCGGTGAGCCACACCGACACCTTTGATATCACCGTTTTTGGCCATTTGAACCCCTTCTGCCTTGCTGACCGTGGAATGATCAGAGAGCTGGTATCCGTCCACCTTTCCGCTGTGCCGGATGAGACCGACAATTTCCTTTGCGTCTGCTTTTGGTTTGGGGATCTCATCCAGCGTGTTTTTGGCCAAAGAGGCAGTCAGTTCGGTATCATTCCATTTCTTTTCCATAAAGTCCTCCATTTTTAGTCTTTTATTTGAGTTATCATCTTTGGTATAGTGTGGGCAGTTTGGCCGATAATCATGCACTTGTGTTTCAAAAAATCAATTCTTACCAAATGATTTAAGTTTGATCATCCGATAACAACACAAATAAAAGAGTGCGATGCAAAAGAAAAACCAGCCGGAAGATGTAAGAAGGATATGGTTCATGGTATCCGGCAGGATAGAATTCAGCTTTGGGTTAAAAAAAAGGATACCTGTCAAAATAACAGGAATTGCCATAAGCATGGGCAGGGATAAACCTATGTGGATCTGCATATTTCTTAGCGCCTGGATCTGACGGCGGTCCATGCCAATGGAATAGAGCATAGAGAGATCTTTTGCGCTAAGTTTTTGTTCCATGATCTGCCGCAGGGAAAGGAGAAAAAAGTAAATCACAAGGAAGATGATGCACAGGCAGACCTGTGCAACCCCCATCCAGGTTTGGGTATCTTGGTCAAAAAGCCGGATTTTCGGCTGCAGGGTTAAAACACCTAAGAAGAACGACATATAGGAAAAAAGCAGGCATAAGCAAAAAACGGCGTTTATCAGTGGAGCCAACCGGATGTTTGCGGTGAGATGTGCGGTAAGGTACACACCCGATGCCGGAGGGAGTGTGCCGGGCCTCCTTTGGCGGAGGGAATGTAAAAATTCAAAAAGCCACTTATAAAACGCAAAGACGCCAGTCAATAAAGGAATAACGATGATGGATACCGGAATAACAAGGTATTCGTAAGGCAGGGAAACAATTTTTTGCAGCAAAATAACAAGGCAGGCCATGGTAAATACGAAAACGGTTCCCCAGCCTTTCCGGCTGGATGGGCGCCTTGGATTTACCTGGTTTTTTTCTTTTTCGTACATAAGTTCCCGGATTTGCAGGCTACAGACCCGCCGTTTTAAAAAACAAGCGCATAAAACCTCTGCAAGGCAGAAATAGAGCAGACAGTAAAACGTACTTTGGGCAAAAAGGACAAAAGGCGGTTTGGATGGAAGGGAAAGCAGGCCGGATCCCAATAGCATGAATGCGGCGAATCCAAGGGTAGTCCCGGCCAGAAAACAAAAGATTCCAATCAGAAAAAATTCTGCCAGGAATAAAGTTGCCAGATGGTTCTTTTCCATGCCTAAAAGGAGATAAGAAGCAAACTCCTTTGCTCTTTGTTTTAGCATAAAACGGTCAATATAACTGATTAGGATCATCTGGATCAGAGAGATCATGACGGGAAGGGAAGCCGTCTGGAAACCGGAAGCCTTTCCTAAAATTGCAATGCATTGGGATAATTCCATTACCCCAAGCAGTACGGTAAGTGCGGCCATGTATAGAAGGTAATCGGTAAAGGAGCGCTTTGCGTTCCGGAGGGACAATTTAAGATACATAAGGATCACCTCCTTCGATTTGCGCCATTTTTTCCAGGATACCTGTAAAAAATGCCTGTTTGCTTTTTTCTCCCCGGATAAGGGAGGTTTCCATCTTTCCGTTTTTCATAAAAAGGATCTGGTCACAGTAACTTGCCGACAGGGCGTCGTGGGTGACCATCAGGATTGTTACGCCATAGTCTTTCCGAAGCATCAGGAAGGTATCGAGGAGCGCTCTGGCGGCATGGGAATCCAATGCCCCGGTAGGCTCGTCTGCGAGAATCAGGTCAGGGTTTGGGGCGATTGCCCGGGCGCAGGCACATCGCTGCTTTTGTCCGCCGGATATCTCGTAGGGGAATTTGTCCAAAACAGGCGTGATGCCAAGTTTCTTAGACAGATCCTGGATCGTTTCCGATATCTTGCAATGGGGCGCCGTATTTTTCAATGACAGAGCCAGCGCAATATTTTCATAAACGGTTAAGGTGTCAAGGAGATTGTATTCCTGAAAGACAAAGCCCAGCCGTTCCCGGCGGAATTTTGCTTTATCTTTTTCCGGCAGGGCGCTGATGCACTGTCCACCTACCGATATTTCCCCGGAGGTGGGTGTGTCAATGGTTGCGATCAGGTTAAGCAGTGTTGTTTTGCCGGAACCGGAGGCGCCCATGATACCTGTAAAGCTGCCGTAGGGGATTTGGAAACTGACATCGTTAACTGCCAAAACGGCATCCGGGCCGGTTTGGTAATTTTTTGAAACATGGCAGACCTTAAGCGCATTGCAGGCGGAAGGACTATCGTCCATAGTGTGGGCTTTTTCAGGAATTTTTTTGTCATATCCCAGATAGTTTTTGATCACTTCCATTAAAATCTGGTCCGTTTTTTCTTTTAAATTTTCTTCTGGAATTTTTTCACCGGCAAACAATTCATTTAACGTAATGCCCAGTAGGCTGCATAAAGGGGGGAACAAGGATAAATCCGGCAAAGAACGCCCGTTTTCCCATTTGGATACGGCCTTATCCGTGACCCCCAGTTTTTTTGCTAATTGGCTTTGCGTCCATCCTTTTATTTTTCGCTGATCAGAAATAAAAACGCCGATCTTATTTTGGTCCATATCTCATCCTCCGGTAGCAGGTTTTTGCAGGAAAAGTTTAGAATCGGTATGCCTGCATGTGCCTATTATACAAAAAACGGGACAGATTGGGTATCTACCGATGGTAGAATGCAGGCGGGACGGCCTGCTGGCCGGTTCGGGGAAAATTTGTTCCAAAAAGTGCAGGGAATAATCTCAATGTCTTGTATCAGGACGTTCCTTGGAAAGCTGATGATATCACTTCACAGTGGGAGAAAGTAATACGCCCTGCCCATTCCCTAATTTCCCTCCGTTTAATAAATGCTGTTTCATTTTTTTCTGTAGGGCAGTGTTCTCAGGCAGATTTTCAAGTGGAAGATTTTTGGTTTTAAATACCCATTGGATATATTCTGTGTCCGAATAATCAAGTTCCTGAATCAAAAATCTGTGCTGAAAGGCAATAATATTAGAATCTGGCGGCAGCAGGTTTTCCAGTTCCGGTGCAAGAAGCCAAGACCAGCACACATAATCCTTTCCGTCATATTCAGGGAAATATTTTGCAAAAAAAGCCCTTGCCTTTTCCAGAGATCTGTCACATCGCTGAGGAGTAAAAACAGAATCGGAAGGGATATGGATGCTGATGGCAGGTTCCTGTCCTTCTTTTACCATTTCATATTCTAATTCCCCAATCCGGAATAAGATCCCGCTGATCTGCCGCACGGCCCACCATTCCCGGTCAAAAGCGTACTGGCCGGTTATTTGCCTGCATTCTTCTATAAATCTGGTAAAACAGCGCATGGTATCAAAATAGATGGTTTCGATGATTCCCTTTTTCTGGTACCATTGGTATTGTTGTACGGCACAGGTTAACATACAGGTCAACATTTTAATTTTTTTTGGATCTGCTCCTAATAAGGGTTCCAATTCCTTCCGGGTTTGTGATTCTGTTTCCATGTTTTTCAATCCGCCAATAAAAGGCAGTATTTCGTGAAAACGGGAAGTTTGGGAGTATTCGATTACTTCTTTTTGAATTTCGTCTTGTAACTGTATCCTGTTGCATAATGTAATTAGATTCATAAGATATCCTTTCAAAAGTATTTTAGTTACGCTGATATAGACCTATTTTACCAAAGATACCTTCAGGGAACAAGATAGACACGAAGTCGTATCAGGAAACTGTCAACAATAACTGGAATGCAGATTTCAGGTTTGCTATAATCAGAGTGTGGAAAGAAGATACAGGAAAGGATATGGGGGTAAATGGGAGAGAAAATGAGAGACAGGTCAGTGGACTTTTTATTAAAACATGCCGGTCCGGTCATTCAATACCGCTTACGGAAGGAGATTTTCAATCAGATATCACCGGATGAATCAAACAAGTTTTTATGCCAAATAGCTGAATTGCCAAATTTTAAATTGCTGCAAGGCTATGTAAAGCCCAGCGGATATATAGGAAGCGGTATGCATAGCTGGGATCATTGGAGAGGGCAGGTATTGCATGAGACGCCGTTACAGGACGGGGAGGCGGCGGCACGTCTGCTTTCCTATTATGCCATTCCAAAGGATCATCCGTTGGTTCAAAATTTTGTGAAAGCTATGCGGGATGAGGAGACGCTGCGGAAAGAATTTTCTTATATCCCTCCGGAGATTGTCCGGTTTGAAAACAGATATTTGGGCTTACATAATGGAAATGGCCTTATGGCGCTGCTCTACACCATGCAGGCAATGCTGGGGTATGGGGATGACTTTGAGGATCTGCTTGCCTACCAGGATGTGGCGCTAAAAGGTTTTGAAAGGGTACTGGATCTATCTTCTTTGGAGGAAATAGTAAAAAGAAGGAAGGGAACAGAAGGAAAATACAAATACCCTTATATAGAAGCGGACGAATATTTCCCGGACACATATACCTTGGAGTTTTTGGCATATACAAAGAGCTGGAGGACCAGGGAAAATGTTCAGATGCTTGCGGATTCCCTGAATCATATCCAAAAGATCATGAAACCGGAAAACGTGATGCATGTAAAGATAAAAAACAGGTATTATGCCCCTTGTTTTGCATTTGCGACTCCCTTAAAGATATTCAGCCCCGATTTGATCGATACGATCGTGTACCGAAGGGTCATAACGGAAATAGCTATGTGCGGTGTGGGAGAGAGGGCGGAGGTCGTGAAAAAATCCGTGTCCAATGTGAGGACGGCAATCAACGAAGAGGGCATATTGAAAATGAATTTTAACCAAAAGTATAACAAGCGGTACTCCCCTGAAAATATTACTTATCCTGTCCCTTATGTGGATGTGCGCCTGGAAGAGAAGGATAAAAAAGGATGCGGGCTGGACTGTGATTTGACGTTTTGGGCAGTCCAATTGCTGCATCTGGTTGAAAAGACACCATTTGATCAGGCTGCTTTTTAGAAGCGAAAAGGCGCCGGGCTTTTTAATCCATGTCATCAATTCATTGTGGATTATCATACATAACCATTGACATTCCTGCCAGATCATTTTATAATTTTTTTAATTTAATAGAGTCTGATACATGTTTGCGAGGGAACTGAACAAGTTGAAAAAGGTAAGACCTGACCTCTGGACCTGTCGGCTAATACCGGCGTAGGGAAGCAATTTCTTACGCCGTTTTGCGCCCAAAAGGGATAAAGACATGGCGTATGAAAGAGCTTTTGCTAACGCGAAGGCTCTATTTTTATTTTGAACAAAAAAGGAGAAAATGCGCTATGAAAAAAGTTTTAAGTATTGCAGGTTCTGATTGCAGCGGAGGGGCAGGGGTACAGGCGGATTTGAAAACCTGTTCCGCTCACGGGGTTTTTGGGATGAGCGTCATTGTTTCGGTGGTGGCCGAAAATACCAGCCGCGTCATTGATTTTGAGAATGTTTCCCCGGAAATGATTGGGAAGCAGATGGATGCTGTCTTCGAGGATATTGAGGTGGATGCTGTGAAGATCGGTATGCTCCCTGACCCTAAATGCATGGAAATTGTTGCAAAAAAAATCAGGCAGTATGGCCCCCGTTATGTAGTGACCGATCCGGTCATGTATGCAAAGAACGGCTGCCCATTGATGGAAACGACAGCCATTGATGCCCTGATCCAAAGGATCCTGCCACTGGCGGATGTGCTTACGCCCAATATCCCGGAAGCGGAAAAAATTGCTGATATGAAAATCACATCTGTAAAGGAAATGGAAGAAGCAGCCAGAAAGATCCAGGCATTAGGGTGTGGGGCAGTGGTGGTAAAGGGCGGTCATGCCGTAGGCTCTGCCTTAGATGTTTTGTTTGACGGAAGGAATCTGTATCATTTTGATGCCCCCCGGATCGCTACATCCAACACCCACGGGACAGGCTGTACGTTTTCCTCCGCGATAGCATCCCATCTTGCTTTAGGCGTTCCGTTAAAGGAGGCAGTGGGGCTGGCAAAAGAGTATGTGTCTATGGCGATTGCCCATTCGCTGTCCATAGGGAAGGGACACGGGCCGACACATCATTTTTATGATTTGTACAGGCATGGGTTGGGCAGTTTGGGAAAAGGATCTTCTTTCGGGGAGGGCTGCGGCATTGACTATTCGCTGTATCTGGTCACGGACCGTACGCGGATGGGCGCGGAAACTTTGCAGGAAGCGGTGGAGCAGGCAGTTTTAGGCGGCGTTACCATGGTACAGCTCCGTGAAAAGGATGCTGAGGCAGTGGCCTTTTACCAGTTGGCCGTGGAAGTCAAAAAGGTCACAGAGGGGTATGGGATTCCTCTGATCATCAATGACAGAATCGACATAGCAATGGCAGTGGATGCAGCCGGAGTCCATGTGGGGCAAACGGATCTCCCTGTTAACGTGGCGAGAAAGATACTTGGGAAGGATAAGCTTTTGGGAGTATCCGTCTCCTCTTTGGAGGAAGCGGTAAAGGCGGAAACTGACGGGGCGGATTATCTGGGAGTGGGAGCCATGCTCCCGACAAAGACGAAAGAAGATGCGGCAGTTGTTTCCCTGGACGAATTAAGACGGATCCGGAAGGCCGTCCATATCCCGGTGGTGGCGATTGGCGGGATCAGGAAGGAAAATGCGGCCCTGTTTTGGAATTGCGGTGTGGATGGCCTTGCAGTGGTATCGGCAGTGATTGCACAAAAGGATATCCGGCAGGCAGCATTAGAGTTGAAACAGACTGCGCTCTTTGGCAGGGAGGATCAGTAAATCTTTTTCTTTTTTTGATAGAATAGTTTGAGGTCATGGATTATACTGATATCAGGTTATTTTGTAACCGGATGGAAAAGCTTGATGAAAACCGGATTTTGGAGGTTATGTTGTAAATGGAACAGTTATCGCTTTTTACACAGGAAGTCAGTATGAATACCCCTCTTGCCAGCAGGATGCGTCCACAGACGTTAGATGACTATATTGGTCAAGAACATCTGGTGGGAAAAGGGAAAGTGCTTCGTCAGATGCTGGATACGGATCGGATATCGTCCATGATATTTTGGGGTCCGCCTGGAGTGGGAAAAACCACGCTGGCGCGTATCATAGCGAACATGACACATTCGTCGTTTATTGATTTCAGCGCTGTCACAAGCGGCATTAAGGAAATAAAAGACGTGATGAAGCGGGCGGAGAATGATCGTATGATGGGATGGAAGACCATCGTATTTGTGGACGAGATCCACCGTTTTAATAAAGCCCAGCAAGATGCGTTCCTTCCCTATGTGGAAAAGGGTAGTATTATCCTGATTGGTGCAACGACAGAAAATCCGTCCTTTGAGATCAATTCAGCTCTCTTGTCAAGGTGTAAGGTGTTCGTCTTACAGGCATTGACCGAAGGAGACATTCGGAAACTTCTCCGTCATGCGCTGACGGAGAAAAAGGGCCTGGGGAATACCCCGATCCGTATAGAAGAAAGGCTGGTAAACGCCATAGCGGTTTTTGCTAACGGGGATGCCAGAGCTGCTCTAAATACATTGGACATGGCTGTTTTAAACGGGGAAATACAGCCGGACGGTTCTATTGTGGTAAAGGAAGAGGTGTTGGAGCAGTGTGTTGGGAAGAAAATGCTTCTTTATGACCGGAACGGGGAGGAACATTATAATTTGATTTCGGCCCTCCACAAGTCCATGCGGAACTCTGACCCGGACGCGGCAATTTATTGGCTGGCACGGATGCTGGAGGCGGGGGAAGATCCCCTTTATATCGCAAGGCGGCTGGTGCGGTTTGCCAGTGAAGATGTGGGGATTGCGGATTCCCAGGCGTTGCAGGTGGCGGTGGCCGCTTATCAGGCATGCCATTTTAACGGGATGCCGGAATGTGATGTGAATTTAACCCACGCGGTGGTGTATTTATCTATGGCTCCCAAGTCCAATTCCCTTTATACCGGGTATGGCAAGGCAAAGGCGGATGCCATGCAAATGCTGGCGGAGCCGGTTCCATTGCAGATCCGCAACGGTGTGACCGGGCTGATGCAGGAGCTTCACTACGGGGAGGGCTATCAGTATGCCCATGATACAAAGGAGAAACTGACAGACATGGAATGCCTGCCGGAATCCCTTAAGGGAAAGGAATATTACCTGCCGGGAGATCAGGGGCAGGAGGCGGCGGTGAAAGAAAAGCTTGCGAAGGTCAAGGCGTTTCGCAGAAAGGTTACTCCGGATGGTTGATCTTTCGGATGACGCGGCAGGGATTTCCCACCGCCAGTGAATTTTCCGGGATGTCTTTGGTGACAACGCTGCCTGCCCCTATCACGGAGCCGGGGCCAATGGTTACACCCGGAAGGACAATCACGCCTCCGCCAAGCCAGCAGCCATCTCCGATTTCGATGGGAAGGGCATAGGTGCGGCAAAAATACTGGCCTGATTCCGGCTGCCAGTCCGGGGTCAGCCTTTGGGAGTGTTCCACAGGATGAGTTGCAGTATAAAGCTGTACATTGGATGCGATCAGCACATGGTTCCCAATGGTGATCTTATTGCAGTCCACAAAGGTGCAGTTCATGTTGACGGATACATTGTTTCCCAGATAAATGTTACGCCCATAATCACACAAGAAAGGCTGGCCCACAGAGACATTTGTGCCAATGCCGCCAAATAATTGCTTTAGGATAGCCGTTTTTTCTTTTTTCTGTTCATAGGCAAGACAATGGTATTCCTTTAATAATTTTCTCGTTTGACGTTTGAATTCAAGAAAGATCTGATCGTGACAGTCATACAATTCCCCCGCCATGCATTTTTCCAATTCTGTCATTGTCAACCTCCGTATTTCTATTATTCTCGCTGTTTTTTCATTTTACTATAAAAAGAGGTTTATCTTCAACAGAATATCTGTTCGGAAAGATCTTGCAATCCCACTTTGACTATGCTATGATAAATACAAACAAATGTTCTGGTTAGAGGCGGGATTATGGAAAGCAGTTTGGTAGTCAGCACAAGTGAAAAGAAGATGTCCCTTATGGAAAAGCTTGGCATCCTTTCGGACGCCGCTAAGTATGATGTTTCCTGTTCATCCAGCGGCGTAGACCGTAAAGGGGACGGGAAGGGCATTGGCAATGCGGTAGCGGGAGGAATCTGCCATAGCTTTGGTGCAGATGGCAGGTGTATTTCTCTTTTAAAGGTTCTTTTTACCAACGAGTGTATTTACGATTGCAAATATTGTATCAACAGAAAGTCCAATGATGTGCCAAGGGCATCTTTTACACCGGACGAGATCTGTGACCTTACGATCCAATTTTACCGCCGGAACTATATAGAAGGGTTATTCCTTAGTTCAGGAATCCTGCATAGCCCCACATATACGATGGAGCTGATCTATGAAGCGGTATATAAGCTTCGCACATGTTACCGCTTTCAGGGGTATATCCATGTGAAAGCAATTCCTGGGGCGGATCCGGAAATCGTACACAGGCTGGGACTTTTGGCTGACCGGATGAGTGTAAATCTGGAATTGCCAACGGCGGAGGGATTAAAGAGGCTGGCGCCTAACAAGCACCGGAAGAACATTTTATCACCAATGAGGCAGATCCAGCAGGGAATTAGTCAGAGTAAGAACGAGCTTACGGTGTATAAACATGCGCCTTCTTTTGTCCCTGCCGGTCAGTCTACCCAGATGATTATCGGCGCAACACCGGAAAGCGATTATCAAATCATGACAGTGGCGGAAACCTTATATCAGAAATTTGATTTAAAAAGAGTGTATTACTCCGCCTTTGTCAGTGTGAATGCAGACAAGGATCTGCCGGCTCCTTTGGGGGGGCCTCCGCTTCTTAGAGAGCACAGGCTTTATCAGGCGGACTGGCTGCTGCGTTTTTATGGATTTGAGGCACAGGAACTTTTAAGCGAAAGCAAACCGAATTTTAATGTACTGCTTGATCCAAAGGCCGATTGGGCATTGCGGCATTTGGAACTGTTTCCGGTAGAAATCAACCGCGCGGATTACAAAATGATTTTGCGGGTGCCGGGGATCGGGGTAAAAAGCGCACAGAGGATCGTCCGGGCGAGAAGAAACGGGAATCTTACGTTTGATGCCCTGAAAAAGATAGGGGTTACGCTGAAACGGGCATTATATTTTATCACTTGCAATGGAAAAATGATGTATCCGACGAAAGTGGAAGAGGATTACATTACCCGGCATTTGATCGACGGTAAAGAGAAACTTCCCTTTGACCGGGACGGAATGACCTACAGGCAGCTTTCTTTGTTTGATGATTATCATTATGAGGAGACGGGATGGAAGAATATTATCTGATCTGTGAGGATTCCCTGGAAGGGATCTTTACAGGAATCTATGATGCCTATTTGATGAAAAGGCCCCATGAGCAGATCCATATTTGTGTGGGGGAAGAAAGCAATTACCGGTTGTTTGCAGTATATGAAGACCACAAGCCGGATGAACAAAAAGCGGTCAAGGTAGCCCGCACGATTGGGCGGGAGTTTGGCGGCGAAACATATATGTCTATTTGCAGGGCGCTTGCATCACCGGAAGGGGACAAGGGGGAGGCGGTTTATAAGACGGTGGTGGCAGGGCTAAAGATGAAAAACAGAAAAGACGTGATGGGAAATCTTATGGATCCTTATGTGCACAGGGTATTTCAACTTTCCAGGTTTACGGCAAACGAGGCTCATTATCATGTGGAATTTTTGAGATTCAGGGAGCTTGAAAATGGCATCTTATATGCGGAGATCGGGCCGAAAAACAATATTGTCACATTGATCATGCCCCATTTTGCAGACCGGTTTCCCTTAGAGAATTTCGTTATCTATGATGAGAAGAGGAATATCTATGCAATACATCCGGCAGGCAAAGAATGGTATTTGGTATGCGGCGATGAAGGGGAAGGACGGATGGAGCATCAGTTTTCGGAAGGGGAGAAAAAATATGGGGAACTGTTTTGCAGTTTCTTTCATACGATAGCAATAAAGGAGCGTGGAAACAATACGCTTCAAAGGAATATGCTGCCGCTTCGCTACCGCAAGTATATGACAGAGTTTTTGTAAGAATATTAGCGATGAATAACAGCATATTCCCTAAAAAATGGGAAATATTATTTTTATACCAAAAAATCCGATAGAATATCAGACAATAATGAGTAATATTGGAAAATTTGCTGGATTGTATTGGAAAAAAGACTTTACAAATACAAAGTAGGGTGGTAATCTTGTTCAAAGTACAAGAAAACGTTTTTTTCAAACTGCGCTTAGTAAAGGAAAGGTGAGAAAATGAAGCAGTGTAGAATCAAATTAAGGCTTGATGAAGTAAAGAATTTTGTGGAGACTGCCAGCAGATGCGATTTTGACATTGACGTTTCATATAACAGGTTTACTGTAGATGCCAAATCCATCGTTGGAGTGCTGGGGCTTGACTTGAACCGGATTTTGACCGTGACTTATGATGGTTATGATCCGGAGTTTGAAGAGCTGATGAAAAACTTTGCGATGGCAAGCTGATTTTGGCAAAAGTGAATAGGATCAAAAGACTCCCTGCAGAAGAAGGTTACATCCTTTAGCAGGGAGTTTTTGTATTGGAATAGGAGTCACCACTTCTTTGATTGACACATTTTATGCCCCTGGGGTACTATGGTCTTACAGTTTTTTGAAAGTCAAACAGGGACAGGGAAGGTACATATGGAAATTCAGATATCAGTAAGGGGCCTTGTGGAATTTATTTTGCGTTCCGGAAATATTGATAACAGGAAAGCATCATCGCCTGAAAATGCCATGCAGGAGGGTGGGCGCATCCACCGGATGATTCAACGTCGTATGGGAGCAGATTATCATGCGGAAGTAATGCTCCGCTATGTTTATGCTACGGAGAATTATGAGATCCACATCGATGGGCGGGCGGATGGGATTTTGATTCAGCCCATGGGGGAACTGGCTCAGACACCAGAATTGACAGATGTGTCAGTTGCCCCTGCATACCGGGATCTGGTGACAGTGACGATCGATGAAATCAAGGGAACTTACAGGGACTTGGCCAAAATCAGGGAAGCCCAGGGGGTACATCTGGCACAGGCAAAGTGCTATGCCTATATTTATGGAAACCAGAACGATTTAAAAAGGATCAGGGTCAGGCTGACTTATTGCAATATAGATACGGAGGAAATAAAATATTTTCACTTTGAGTATGGGATGGAAGAACTGTCAGAATGGTTTATTGACGTAATGAGTCAATATAGGAAATGGGCGGACTTTCAGTTTGAATGGCAAAAGATGCGCCAGGAAAGTATTAAACAGATGGAATTTCCATTTCCCTACAGGGAAGGGCAAAAAGAGCTGGTCACTTATGTCTATCAGACCATCTATCACAAAAGGAAGTTGTTTTTAGAAGCTCCTACAGGTGTGGGCAAGACCATTTCCACACTGTTTCCGGCAGTGAAGTCCATGGGGGAGGGAAGAGGGCAGAGGATCTTTTATCTGACTGCCAAGACGATCACAAGGACGGTGGCGGATGAAGCGGCACAGTTGATGAGAAATCAGGGACTAAAGCTTAAGAGTGTTATATTGACTGCTAAGGACAAGATATGTTTTATGGAAGAAACTGAGTGCAATCCGGTTTACTGCCCTTATGCAAATGGGCATTATGACCGTATCAATGAAGCGATATATGATTTGTTGACTCATTCGGATAATTTCAATCGGGAACAAATAGAGGCGTATGCCAAGAGGCATCAGGTTTGTCCCTTTGAGATGACATTGGATATGAGCTTGTTTGCTGATCTGGTGATCTGTGACTATAATTATCTGTTTGATCCTCATGTGTATTTAAAACGTTTTTTTACGGAGGGTATCAGGGAAGACTATATTTTTTTGATTGACGAGGCGCACAACCTGGTGGACAGGGGAAGGGAAATGTACAGTGCAGTGCTTGTAAAAGAAGATTTTCTTGCCCTGAAAAAGGCGGTAAAGGAATACGATGGAAGGATGTACCGGCAGCTAGAGAAATGTAACCGGGAACTGCTTGAGTTAAAACGGGCATGTGAAGACTATGAGTATTTGGATATAGAGGAAGCATCCGGTTTTGTGCGCCAGGTGGTGACCTTATCGGGTATTATGGAGAATTATTTGGAAGATCATGAGGACAGCCCGGTGCGGAAGGAGGTGCTGGATTTTTATTTTGAGGTTAGCCACTTTCTTCTGATCAATGATAAACTAGACAGGAATTATGTGATCTATACACAGATGGAGGCGGAGGGAGGGTTTATGATCAGGCTTTTTTGTGTGAATCCTTCCAAAAATCTGCGGGAATGTATGATGCGGGGTCGGAGTGCGATTCTTTTTTCCGCAACACTGCTGCCAATCCAGTATTATAAAAGGCTTCTTGGAGCGGAGGAGGGGGATTATGAAGTTTATGCGAAGTCCGTCTTTGACTCCCGGAAAAAGGGGCTGTTTCTTGCCAGTGATGTGACCAGCAGGTATACAAGAAGGTCGGATATGGAGTATTACAAGATTGCCTCTTATATCCATAAGATTGTCAGCAGGCGGGATGGCAATTATATGATTTTTTTCCCCTCACATGCATTTTTGAAAAATGTATACGAGTTGTATTGCAGTCATTTTCACGTCCCGGGCCGGGTAGAATGTATGATCCAGGAGGAATATATGGACGAGGAGAGCCGGGAATCATTTTTAAAATGCTTTGATATGCAGAAAACGGCGGAAGACAGGTCTCTTTTGGGGTTTTGCGTGTTGGGAGGGATATTCAGCGAAGGAATTGATTTGAAACGGGACAGGCTTATCGGAGCAGTGGTGGTAGGGACCGGCCTGCCACAGGTATGTGTTGAAAGAGAAATCCTGAAAGCTTTCTTTGATGCACAGGGGGATCATGGTTTTGACTTTGCCTATCGTTTTCCGGGAATGAACAAGGTCTTGCAGGCAGCGGGAAGAGTGATCCGTACCGTGGAGGATGTAGGGATCGTAGCGCTTTTGGATGAAAGGTTTTTGTCGGCAGCTTACCTTAAACTGTTTCCCAGGGAATGGGAAACTTATGAGAGGGTGTCTTTGGAGCAGGTGGAAAATCGTGTGGAGCGGTTTTGGAACGAGTGGCTTTAGAGGGAATGAAGGATAGAATGAGAAATGACGTCATTTTTTAAAAGAAAAGTTGTGGGGGATAACTATTATGACAGATGCGTCATTGTGGATAACTCTGTGGAAATTGGGGATTTCTCATATTTTATGGATTTTTTGGGTAAAAATTATTCGTTGTTTTTTAGTGAATGATTGCAAGAGGCATGATTCAAAAAAAGAAAAATACTTATATAGTCAATGAAAGGGCAGTGAATATTGACTGAATCCGTTTTTTCTCCCTATAGATATACAGAAAGTGGAAAATATGGTATACTTTTAAAGTCGGGAGTGGATTTTCGGCAGTAATGGAAACAATACCAGAAGAAACAAACGAAACAGGAGGCATAATGCTATGTGGGCATATGAAAGTGTTTTTTATCAAATTTACCCCCTTGGATTTTGCGGGGCGCCTTTTGAAAATGATGGGGTTTTGGAACATCGGATTTTGAAGGTAAATGAGTGGATTCCTCATATAAAGAAGCTGGGAGCTAACGCTGTTTATTTTTCTCCGGTATTTGAGTCAGATACCCATGGATATAATACCCGGGATTACACGAAGATCGATACACGTCTGGGAACCAATAAGGATTTTGGGCAGGTATGCGCCGATTTGCATAAGGAAGGGATCCGGGTTGTGCTGGACGGAGTTTTCAACCATGTGGGCAGAGGTTTTTGGGCGTTTCAGGACGTATTGCAAAAACGTTGGGATTCTCCATATAAGGATTGGTTTCATATCAGCTTTGATGGAAATTCTAATTATAATGATGGCCTTTGGTATGAGGGATGGGAAGGCAATTACGATTTAGTAAAGCTGAATCTTAGAAATGACGCGGTGGTCAACCATATTTTGGAGGCAGTAAAAGGCTGGGTAGAGGAATTTGACATTGACGGGCTTCGGCTTGATGTGGCATATTGCCTGGATCATGACTTTTTGCGTAGGCTCCGTCAATTTTGCAACAGCCTGAAGCCGGATTTCTTTTTGGTAGGAGAAACCCTGCATGGAGATTATAACCAGTGGGCAAATGAGAGTATGTGCCATTCCGTTACCAATTATGAATGTTATAAGGGATTGCATTCCAGTTTTAACAGTATGAATATGTTTGAGATCGTTCATTCCCTGCTGCGCCAATTTGGGCCGGAGAACTGGACTCTTTACAAAGGCAAGCATTTATTGTCTTTTGTAGATAATCATGACGTTTCAAGAGTGGCAAGTATCTTGAATAATGAGGCCCATCTTCCGCTGATCTATGCCATGAGTTTTGGTATGCCAGGGATCCCTTGTGTGTATTATGGAAGCGAGTGGGGAGCAAAGGCGGATAAAAGAGAAGGGGATCCGGCCCTTAGGGCATGTTTTGATGAACCGGTAGAAAATAAACTGACAGAATGGATCAGCAAACTGGCAGCAGCCAAAAAGGAATCTAAGGCGCTGAATTATGGTGATTTCAGGTCTGTGGTTTTGACCAACAAGCAGTGTATATTTGAACGTAAGGCAGATGGGGAGCGGGTGTTTGTTGCAGTCAATGCGGACGGGGAAAGCTATACCGCACATTTTGACGCTGGCTGTGGGACAGCGGTGGATTTGATTACCGGCCAGCTCCATGATTTTGGCGGGGGCAGCACGTTACCCCCTTACAGTGCATATTTTTGGAAAATGGAAAGATAATTAAATAAATAAAAATGTAAAGCGCGCTTGACACGGAGTGTAAAGTATACTATACTCCATGGTGTAAAGCGCGTTTTACATTTTTATTATATGAGAAAGGAAGGGGATCTTTTGCAGACAAAAATTGCAGAACTTAGAAAAAGGCGGGGAGTGACGCAGGAGGAGCTTGCAGATGCAGTGAATGTGACAAGACAGACAATCATTTCACTGGAAAGCGGGAAATATAAAGCTTCTCTGATATTAGCCCATAAGCTTGCACAGTTTTTTGATATGACGATAGAAGAAATGTTTGTATTTGACAAGGAGGAAGAAAATTTATGAGCATACGGGGAATCTTTTGCCAGACAGCGGCAACAACAAATGAGGAATACCGGAAAGAGTTAAAGAGTAGAAATATAGGGTTTGGCTTCCTGGCCATAGGCGGGGCTGGTGCAGCAATTATGGCTGGCTTTGCACAAAGCAGAGGAACGGTGGGAATACCGGATTATATGCTGGGAGTATACTCGGGGGTTGGAACAGGAATTATGCTGGCGGCGGTTGTTTTGTATGTTAGAAACCATCTGCTGCTTAAGGATGAGGAGAAACTAAAGAAGAGCAGGTTAGAAAATTATGATGAAAGGAATGTGGAAATCAGGAATAAAGCGGTGCTTGCAGCCGTTAAAGCGCTGCTCATTGCCTGTTTCGTGACAGCGATGGTGGGAGGTATTTTTTATCCCTATTTGATCAAAGCGTTGATTTTTATGCTTGATGTTTTTTTGTTTGCCTATCTTATCGCAAATTCTTATTATAAGAGAAGGATGTGAGAATTGATTTTGTACCGGAAAGGGTGTATGGTGTCTTTATGGGTAATTTGTGAAGTAGATTATGACGGAAGAAAAAGGCAGAAGAAACGCAGGAAGGGTTAAACGATGAGTTTTACTTTTTATGAATTATGTTGGTTTTACTTTATCTATTCTTTTATAGGCTGGTGCGGAGAGGTAAGCATTGCAGCCGTACGGAAGAAGAAATTTATCAACAGGGGATTTGTAAGCGGGCCGTTTTGCCCGATTTATGGAGCGGGGGCAGTGGCGTTTGCCATTTTTTTGCCGGAGCTTAAGGGAAACCCATTTTTCCTCTTTTTAGGAGGAATGATCCTTGCTTCGTTTATCGAATTTGCAACAGGGGCTTTGCTGGAGAAACTTTTTTGCAAAAAATGGTGGGATTACTCTCATATCCGGTTTAACTTTGAAGGATATATCTGTATTCGCTATTCGCTATTGTGGGGTGGCTTTGCCTTACTTTTGACCTATATAGTCAGTCCCTTGCTTTCCGTGTTTATAGGGATGATCCCCGGCTTGGCAGGGACAGTTATTTTGTGGGTATTGACAGCGTTTCTGGTGTTGGATACGCTGGGAACATCCCTGGCCATAAGAGGGATGCAAAAAAAGGTGGAGCAGCTTGCACAGTTGACAGAAGGAATGGAGCAGGTGTCCAAGATCTTAGAAAACGCGATTACAAAGCGGGTCCTAAGGCGTATGGAAAAAGCGTTTCCGGTTATTTCCCCGGAAATTTTGAAGAAGGATGCTGTGCCCAGGCAAAAGCCTGAAGTGTTTGCAAAGGGATGCAGTTTTTATAAATTGTTTTGCCTGTTTTTTATTGGGGCTTTTTTGGGAGATATAACGGAGACCGTCTTTTGCCTTGCAACAACGGGACGCCTGATGAGCCGCAGCAGTGTGGTTTATGGACCGTTCAGCATTGTGTGGGGACTTGGCTGTTCTTTGCTTACGGCAGTTTTGTACCGGATACGGGATAGAAGCGACTCTTATATTTTTGCGGCGGGAACGCTTCTCGGGGGCGCTTACGAATACATATGCAGTGTGTTTACGGAGTTGGTGTTTGGAACGGTGTTTTGGGATTACAGCGGATTCCGGTTTAACTTAGGGGGGAGGATCAACTTATTATATTGTTTCTTCTGGGGAATTGCGGCAGTGGTATGGATGAAGCTCCTGTATCCGAAGCTTTCGGCCTGGATCGAAAAGTTTCCTATTAAATGGGGAACGGTTCTGTGCAATGCACTGATTTTATTTATGGCGGTTAACTGCCTGGTCTCTGCATTGGCGCTGGCACGGTATGGGGAAAGGCAGGCAGCGCAAGCGCAGGGACAGGCGGAAGGTGGTAATGTACTGGAGGAGTTTTTGGATAGACGTTTTGATGACGAGCGGATGGAGAGGATCTATCCCAATGCCAAGATAGTGAATTAGGGTACGGTAAAGATATTGTTTCTTAACTTAGGCTTTCTTAAAACAAGACAGTGTTTAGGCGGTAGAATTGTCTGGTTTTTGGAAAGCCGATTTTTATGTATAATTTATTAACATAAATTTTAAATATTCCTATTGACAAAACAATATTATATAGCATATAGTATGTATATCACCAATAATACTATACAACATATAATATTATATAATTGAATAAAAACGCAGAAAGGAGAAACGCGATGGTTTTTAACACAGGAGCAGCGCTGCTTGATGCGATTGTGCTGGCGGTGGTATCCAGGGAACCGGAAGGTGCATATGGATATAAGATCACACAGGATGTCAGGCAGGTGATAGAGCTTTCTGAATCCACTTTATACCCTGTACTCCGGCGTCTTCAAAAGGATGAATGCCTTGAAGTATATGATATGGAGTGCGCCGGAAGAAACAGGCGGTATTACAAAGCAACGGAAAAAGGACGACTGCAGCTTAATCTGTACGAAAGTGAATGGAGAAAATATTCTGCAAAAATTAATGGAATATTCGAGGGAGGAATGGGCAAATGAGCAGATGGGAATTTATGAGACAACTAGAATCGCTGCTTTCCGATATTTCACCAAATGAGAGGGAGGAAGCGCTTCAATATTATAATGATTATTTTAATGACGCAGGCAGAGAGAATGAGCAGCAGGTCATAAAGGCGCTGGGTTCGCCGGCACAAGTGGCTAAAATTGTAAAGGAAGGGCTAAATGACAGCCCGGGCATGGGTGAGTTTACAGAAAATGGGTTTACCAGAGAGGCTTCTTCAAACCAGAATGCGATTGTGAAGAGAATGCCACAGACCAAAGAGACGGGGGAGAAAGCTCAAGGGTATACCAGTAATACAGGGATGGGTTCTGGGCCGTCAGGCACAGGAGGTGATACGCAGGGCGCCGGAACAAAGAAGGAAAAAGAAGAATTTCCTGTGTGGGCGATCGTACTGATTATACTTGGGTGTATTATCTGTTCGCCGGTAATCCTGGGGGTCGGCGGTGCGGCGCTGGGAGTGGTGGTAAGCGTTTTTGCCACTGTGTTTGCTTTGATCTTTGGATTTGGCCTTGCAGCGTTTATCCTGCTTATCGTGGCAGTTGCACTGATCGGCAGTGGATTTGGCTGTGTGTTTTCGGCGCCAGTTACGGCGGTAGGTTTAGTTGGCGGCGGATTGATCTGTCTGGCGATTGGGATTCTTTTCCTGATGCTTACCGTTTTTTTGGTGGCAAAACTAATTCCTGCTGTGTGCCAGGGAATAGCACATCTATGTAAAAAGATTTTTGGGAAAAAGGAGGCAAAGGCATGAATAAATTTTTTAAATATGGATTGATTGTGGCTGGAATCTCAATGGCTGTCGGGATTTTATTTGCATTGATCAGTACTATGATAGGCGGAAGAATGATTTGGAGAAACCATTCAGAATGGGTTTGGCACAAATTAAGTAAAATTGGTTTTTGGGATGAATTTGAAGACTGGGAGGAAACCCATCATGAAGGCTGGCGTTGGGGATGGAGAAATGGAGATATGCCTACGGAGTTAAAAGTTAATGGGGTAACACAGGATTTTAATGATATATGCAGTCCTGGCGAAATTCCGGCCCGGGGAATTAAAAATCTGGAGCTGACCCTTGGGGCCGGGCAGTTCTTTATCAGGGAAAAAGATACGGACGATGGTGTGATCAGCGTTTTGGTACAGGGAGTAGGGGACTGTGATTATTATACAGATGAGGATACGCTGCATGTAGAAAGCTTTAAAGGAAATCATTACCTTGGAGAAGATTTATCGAAAAACCAGATTGTCATTGAATTTCCTCAAGGAAGTTACTTTGATGAGGTGGAATTGATATGTGGTGCAGGGGTAGCGGAATTGGATCATTTAAATGGAACGGAACTGGAGATAGAAGCAGGTGCCGGGGAAGTCAGAGTAAATAATTCCAACGTGACGAAATTTTCAGCGAATATTGGAGCCGGGAGAGTGGAGACCAATGGTGTGACGGCGCAGGAAGTTGACTTGGAAGTGGGAATGGGAGAATGCGTCTATCATGGCGTGGTCTTAAGGGAATTGGATGCGGAATGCGATCTTGGCAATATGGAGATTATGGTCGAGGGTTCTGAAGAGGATTACAATTATGAGATTGAGTGTTCCGCCGGAAATATTGACATTGGAGGAAGGAGCATTAGCGCGCTTGCTGCTGAAAAGCAGATTTATAACGGCGCTGTGGGAACGTTTGAATTGTCTTGCAACATGGGGAATATTACCGTAAGTTTTCTGGATTAGGGGTAAGGAACTGGTTAACGCCGGATGGTGTTTTCCAGTTCTTTTTTTGGGGATGGAAAAAAGAGATGAACTTTAGTATACTAGCCTTATCAACCTAAGAATAGCAATAAGAGGAGAAAGCGGCAATGGGAATGGAGTCATATCAATTAGCCTCACAGCCTCTTTGTAAAAAGGAAGCTGTGGTTATAGGAGATTATTACCGGTTTTCGATACTCACGCCGGCATTGATACGGATGGAGTACAGCAAAAGCGGAGTGTTCGAGGATCATGCAACACAGACGGTATTGAACAGGGATTTTCCGGCGCCGGGATTTCGCGTGGAGGAGAGGGCAGAAGAAATTCTCATCTGTACGGATTTTCTGGAACTTCATTATGACCGGAAGGAGTTCTCACCGGAAGGGCTTTGGGTGAAAGTATCCGGGGAGGACGGCAGGGAGAAGATATGGCATTATGGCGATGTGCTGCAGGATCTGAAAGGCACGGTTCGCACACTGGATGAGGCGGACGGGGAGATCCCTTTAGAAAGCGGGATGATATCCAGAAACGGATATTCAGTACTTGACGATGGCAGGTCTATGGTTTTGACAGATGACGGATGGGTATGCCCCCGTCCTTGTCAGGCAGCCGATTTTTATTTTTTCGGATATGGGCACAGATATTTAGACTGTCTGAAAGATTTCTACCATTTGTGTGGAAAAACCCCTCTTTTACCCAGATATGCGCTGGGGAATTGGTGGAGCCGGTACTATCGTTATACGGAAAAGGAATATAAAGAGCTATTTCACCGGTTTGAGACAGAGCAGGTTCCCTTTTCGGTGGCAGTGGTAGATATGGACTGGCACTTGGTGGAGGAAGTGGATCCCAAATATGGCAGTGGGTGGACCGGTTATACCTGGAACAAAAAATTATTTCCGGATCCGAAAGAATTTATGGCATGGCTTCATGAGCATGGCCTTAAGGTTACCCTGAATGTTCATCCGGCAGACGGGATCCGGGCTTATGAGGAAGCTTATGAACGCGTTGCCAGGGCGATGGGGATGGATCCAGGCGAGGGACGGGCAGTGGAATTTGATCCCGCAGACCCGAAGTTTATGGAGGTGTATTTGAAAGTGCTGCATCATCCCATGGAGGAAGAGGGTGTGGATTTTTGGTGGCTGGACTGGCAGCAGGGCACGGTCACGAAAATACCGGGGCTTGATCCTTTGTGGATGTTGAACCACTATCATTTTTTGGACAGCAGGTGGAGAGGAAAACGCCCTATGACCTTTTCCCGTTATGCGGGGGTGGGAAGCCACAGGTATCCGGTGGGATTTTCAGGGGACACAATTGTAAGCTGGGAGAGCCTGAAGTTTCAACCTTATTTTACCAGTACGGCAAGCAACATTGGTTATGGCTGGTGGAGCCATGACATTGGCGGGCATATGAAGGGAATACGGGATGATGAACTGATGGCGCGCTGGGTGCAGTTTGGGGTCTTTTCACCCATTAACCGTCTCCACAGTACCAACGATCCTTTTGCCGGAAAAGAGCCATGGAAGTTTGGACGGGATACGGAAGCTGTGATGAAAGAATTTTTGCGTCTCCGTCATAGGCTCATTCCCTATCTCTATTCCATGAACCATAGGGCGGCCAAGGAAGATCTGCCACTTGTGATGCCGCTCTATTATATGGAACCGGAACAGGAAGAGGCATATGAAGCCAGAAATGAATACTATTTTGGCTCGGAACTGCTGGTTTCCCCGATTACGGAAAAAATGGACAGGGCTTCTCTTTCGGGAAGAGCAGGAACATGGGTACCGGAAGGGACATGGGCTGATTTTTTTACAGGTATGGTTTATCAAGGCGGCCGGGTAATGGAACTTTGGCGGGGAATAGAGAGTATACCAGTACTGATGAAGGCGGGGGCGATCGTACCGATGAAAGATATGTGCGGTTATGACAATGGCACGGAAAATCCCCGGAAGATGGAAGTAAAAGTCTTTCCGGCGGCTCCAGGGCATTTTACCTTATGGGAAGACCAGGGGGATACGCCGGTAGATGCGGAAGAGAACTGGTCGTATACAGAATTGGAAGTTGTGGGAAGGGCGGTAACTTTGGCGGAAGCCAAATGTCAGGATCATTTATCCGAAGTCCGTTTTATGGTTAAGGCGGCACAAGGGAATCGGTCAGTGATTCCAGGGAAACGGAGATGGAAGATTACATTTGTAGGAGTATGCCAGGCAGCTGTTCAGGTAACCATTGGAGGAGCAGAGACAGAAGCAGTTTCTTCCTATTATAATGAGGGGGCGGCTTTGACTGTGGAGGCGCCGGAAACAGAAGTGGGGAAGGATCTGTGTATCTCTTTTCCGGAAGGGCTTATTCTTTCTGACGGGAATCGGATACAGCGGTGCTACAGGCTGTTGGAGAAGGCACAGATGGAGTATGGGCTTAAGACAAAAGCAATGGAGGTGATTCAAAAGTACGGAAAAGGCGCTGTGGATCATTTAGTGGCCTTGGATTTGGAGGGAGCGGTATTGGGAGAACTTCGTGAGTTGCTTGATGCATGACAGGATGAGACAACAAGTTAAAGGAGGACATTTTATGGTAATTTATGTGAATGCAGCAGTTTCAAGAGATGGGAACGGCAGTAAGGAAATGCCTTTCAAGCACATTAATTCTGCTGCCCAGGCAGCTAAGGCCGGGGACGAGGTTCTGGTAGCGCCTGGAATCTATCGGGAGTATGTGGATCCGAAAAATAGTGGAAGGGAAGATGCGCGTATCGTTTACCGGAGCGAAAAACCTCTTGGAGCCGTTATCACCGGGGCGGAGGAAGTGAAGTCATGGGAAATTTACCAGGGGAATGTGTGGGTATGCCGTATCGGAAATGGGATATTTGGAGATTATAACCCATACACGACCTTTGTAGGTGGGGACTGGTATTTTGCCCCGGTGGTGAGACATACCGGTGCGGTATATTTAAACGGCCGCCAGCTTTATGAAACGGAATCCCTGGAAGAATGTATCAAAGGGGAAGTTTGGGAGCCTTCCTGGGAGCCGGAATATTCTGTTTACAAGTGGTATACAAAGCAGGAAAAGGACGAAACGGTGATTTATGCTAACTTCCAGGGAGTAGATCCTAACAAGGAAAACGTAGAGATCAATGTCCGCCGCAACTGTTTCATGCCGTCGAAAACGGGGATCGGATACATTACGTTTAGCGGTTTTCAAGTCAATAAAGCGGCGACTACATGGGCGCCGCCAGCGGCATACCAGGATGGTATGATCGGTCCCCACTGGTCGAAGGGATGGATTATAGAGGACTGTGAAATCAGCAACAGTAAATGTGCCGGGATCTCTTTAGGGAAGTATTGTGATCCTGAAAATGACCATTATTTTACCCATAAACATGTGAAAAGTGCGACCCAGATGGAACGGGATGCGGTATGCAGGGGACAGTACCATGGATGGCTGAAAGAAAAGGTTGGAAGCCATATTGTGCGCCGCTGCCACATTTACCACTGTGAGCAGGCAGGGATCGTGGGGCGTATGGGATGTGTGTTCAGTACCATCGAGGATAACCATATCCATCATATCAACAATATGCAGCAGCTTGGCGGAGCAGAGATTGCCGGAATCAAATTCCATGCTGCCATTGACGTTGTTTTTCGCAGAAACCATATCCACCATAGTACGATGGGCATCTGGTGTGACTGGCAGGCGCAAGGGACACGGATCACCCAGAACCTTTTACATGACAATCATGCACCGGAGAATACGCCTATGGCCCAGGGTGCGATGATGAGCCAGGATCTCTTCATCGAAGTGGGACATGGACCTACCCTGATTGACAACAATATCCTTTTGTCTAAGGCATCTGTCCGTATTGCAACGCAGGGAATTGCCTGCGTGCATAATTTGATTCTTGGCTCGTTTACGGCAGTGGGGGGCGGCACCGATGCTATGGTAAATGGAGTAAACCAGCCCAGGTATACGCCATATCATATCCCCCACCGGACAGAAGTGGCAGGTTTTATGACGATTCTTCACGGGGATAACCGTTTTTACAATAATATTTTTATCCAAAACTGGCCGGTAATGAATGGGGAAGTAAAGGAAGATATGGGATTTTCCATGGAGAATAACCAGGTGGTAGGAACGGCGGTATTTGACGGATATCCTACATATGACGAGTGGATCCGCTGGTTTGAGATGGATAAACCCGCTGATATGGGGAAACTTGAGAAGTACCATTTTTCCCATCTTCCTGTCTGGGTAGAAGGGAACGCATATTTTAATGGCGCAAAGCCCTGCAAAAATGAGAAGTCTGCTTTTACGGCAAAGGGGGAAGCGTTTGTGGAGCTTGTAGAGGAAGAGGGAAAATACATGCTTAAGACAAATATCTATGAGTTCCTTGGAGATTGCCAAAATGGCATCATCAATAGCGATATATTAGGCTGTGCGTTTGAACCGGAAGAACGGTTTGAAAATCCGGACGGGTCAACAATCCTGTTTGATAAGGATTATCTTGGAGAGCATCGTGGCGTCGCGACGATACCGGGGCCTTTTGCAAATAAGGAGGCTGCGGGTAAGAGGATCTGGTAAGTTCCTGCTTTAATACAGGAGGCTTTTTAAAAGGCGTCAGTACTTGGTGAGGTTTTCCAGCTAAGTACTGACGCTTTTGGGTTTCTGATTCCGTACGCGGTAAGGTGTAACAGAATATTGTAGTTTATAATGCCCCTTTTGGACAGTTCCGGATACATTCGGAACAGAGGATGCATTCGGTTCCGTTTTTTCGTTTCCGTGAATTGTTGGTAACGTCCACATCCATCGGACAAACTTTTTTACATTTACCGCAGGAAATACATTTGGTTTTATCGCATGTTACGCGGAGAAGAGAAAAGTAGCTCATGGGCTTTAAAAATACTGTGATCGGACAGATGTATTTGCAGAATGCACGGTTGTCTTTGAAAGAGAAAGCCAAAAGAATCCCAATGGCATAGTATAATACATTCCCGGCGATAAATGCCCAAAACATGATTTTTTCTATATGACCGGCATGTGCAAGAAACAGGGACAAAACGAAGAAAAAGGAAAGGGCAAATGTAAGATATCTGATCCAGCCGATCTTTTTTCTTGGCATTTCGGTGATTTTATAGGGAAGAAAATCAAGTACCATTGCAGTCCAGCAGGCATAGCCACACCATCCCCGGCCAAAAACCAAGGGCCCGAATATTTTAGCAACGGCATAGTGGATCGTTGCGGCCTCAAATACGCCGGTAAACAGATAATACCAAAACCCTTCAATCTGCATGTTTTCGCCGCTGATCACCCCTAGGTAAATGAGCATATAAAGCCCTACAAGAAGCTGCGTGACCCGGCGGGCATGTTTATAGTTGTTAAGAAACAGGAAGATTCCCAGGGAGATAGAGATTCCTATGTAACTAAAATTAAAAAAGTAAAACAAAGTATCTTTCGTCACCCATAGCAGGACTGCTATTGTTTCAAAAACCAGCAGCATTGCGGCGGGCAGCAGATATTTGCGTGTCGTTTTTACTTCCTTATTTTCCATCATATCCTCCCTGGCTTTCGCTTTTCTGATTTATTTTAAAATAGCAGCTTGTAGGATGCAATGAATATTTACAGAAAATATATGGTTTCCGTATCTGCAATCCCCGGTCACAGTTAAGAGGTTTTGTGTTGATAATGGATACCGATATGTCCGATACCTAAAAGAAGTGTTGCGATTAACATACATACAACCTTTCCATATATCCCCAACATCAAAAACGCAAGAACCGGCAGGGTTGCCCCGGCAAGGGGAATCCCTAAAAAACTGCTGTAAAAGTCCGATAATCTTCGTTCGCTCCGAAAATAACGTACCCACCATGCTTCATACATGATCATGAAAAGAAAAGCCCCAATCAGCCATAAAGACCAAGGCGTCCATTTCTGTATATTAAAATCAGAAAACACCAATGAAAAACAACAGGTCAATGCTTCTCCTAACCTTTCAAAGAACAGTAACATTTTATTTTCTTTTTCGGACGTGTATCCTAGTGGCTTTCTTTTGGACCATATGATATTGGGAATGAATAACATGAACAAAAAAAGTAATCCGATATATGAAAAGCCCCAATTTCCAAACATATTATTATCCTCCGGCTAAAAGTTTTTTGATTCCCTGCACCATTCCAAATAAGAATTTTACAATTGAAACCCTGCTTTTTTAAGAGCCGGGCGCAGCGCCATATAAAGAAGCACTGACACGATAGCGGAAGTGACCGCATTAATAGAAGTGGATGCAATATTCCAGGCAAGGGTCACTTCGGCGGCAGGCTTTCCAAGAATGGCCAGTTTATAAACATAGCCAAAAAGCGGGTCGAAGACCACATTAAACCCAAGCCCGCACACTGTTGCAAGGATGGTCCATTTCAGCACTTTGCCGTTATCTTTTTCGGCGGAGATTTTTCCAAGCCTATGTGCAACCAGTCCGGTAATCAGTCCGATACAAAATTTCAGGATAAACGTTTTCGGCGCATAAATGATGTACTGGGGATCCAGGAGGTCGCCGATGGTCATGCCGATTGCGCCGCCAAGTCCGCCGTAGACGCCGCCAAGAAGTAAAGCGCCGAGTACACAGACGGCGTTTCCCAGGTGGATGGAGGTAGCGTCGCCGCCGGGAAGCTGGATCCTAATCTGCAAGAAGGTAAATACCACATAGGAAAGGGCCGCCATCAGTCCGGTGAGGGCAATTTTCTGCGTTGTTTGTTTTTTCATAATCATTCTCCAATTTTGTTTTTAGATTGCAAGTAAATTACTCATAAGTCATATTATAAGCAAATGTGGCATTTTAAAAAGTGCCAAATCATAACTTTTTAGACATACCAGTTTAAAATTTTATTTCATAAATTTTTTCTAAAAAAGAATTTCCAGTTTCTTAAATATCCGGAATCCGGTTGACATTTCCATCAGCAAAGGCATAAAATATCAAATAGTTAACTAGTTAAATATTAAATGATTAATATTTGGAAGGAGGCCATGATGGAAAGTAAGCAGCATCAGATCGTGAACTTGTTTAGACGTTCTGATCAAATGATCAGGCGTTCGATAGAATGCAAAGTGAAAGACACTGGTCTGCATAGGAGCCAGCACAGGATCCTGATGATCTTAGGCAAGCACCCGGACTGCTCCCAGACGGTTCTTGCGGAAAAGCTGGAAGTATCCCCGGCGGCGGTGGCGGTAGCATTGAAAAAGCTGGAAAAAGCGGGATATATTGCCCGTGTATGTGATGATAAGGATAACCGCATGAACCATGTGGTGGTGACGCCTAAAGGACTTGAGGCAATCAGGATCAGTTGTATTTATTTTCAGGAAGTGGAAAATGCCTTGTTGAAAGGGTTTTCGGAGGAGGAAATGGATATGGTGGAACGGTTCTTAAACAGGTTTATCCAAAATGGGGAGGACTATTACAAATCGAAAGCTTGAAACAGAACTTGAAAAGGAAGGCAGGAGTGAATTTATGAAAAGATTTTGGAAATACATCAGGCCATATTTACCGGCGTTTATTATCGGCCCGCTTCTGATGATCGTGGAGGTGATCGGGGAAGTGCTTTTGCCAAAGCTGATGGCAAACATTATCAATGTAGGTGCGGCAAACCATGATGTCCCTTATATCATCGGAATGGGGATTTTCATGATTGCATCGGCGTTTTTGATGATGGCCGGGGGGATTGGCGGCGCCTATTTTGCGGCCAAGGCGGCAATCAGCTTTTCAGCGGATTTAAGGAGCGATCTGTTTGACAAGGTGCAGAAATTTTCCTTTTCCAATTTGGATCAGTTTAGCACGGGATCTTTAGTGACCAGGCTGACCAATGACATTACCCAGGTTCAGAACCTGATTAATATGGCGCTCCGTATGATGCTCCGGGCACCCGGGATGCTCATTGGCGCCCTGATTATGGCAATTGTCATGAATGCCCAGCTTGCGGTGGTAGTGCTGGTGGTGATCCCGATTTTGACGGCATTGATCCTGTTGATCATCAAAGCCGCATTCCCAAGGTTTGAAATCATGCAGAAAAAGCTGGATTTTTTAAATTCTAATATCCAGGAGGTTTTGACGAATGTGCGTGTCATCAAATCTTTTGTCCGTGGAGGCTATGAAGAAAAGAAATTTGCGGATGCCAATGAGGATTTGAAACAGTCCAGCTTAAACGCATTTAAGGTGGTGATCTTTACCATGCCCCTTATGATGTGCATGATGAATGTAACCACTCTTGCAGTGGTATGGTTTGGGGGGAAACAGATTCTTGCAGGTTCCATGCCTGTGGGAGACTTGACGGCGTTTACCACTTATATTGTCCAGATATTAATGTCGCTGATGATGCTGGCCATGGTGCTTTTACAAAGTTCCAGGGCCCTTGCATCACTCCACCGGATTACGGAAGTGTTAGATACGGAAGTGAGCCTGTCAGATGAAAACTGTAGGTTGCCGAAAAAGACGGTTGACAGTGGAAGGGTTGAGTTTCAGGATGTAAGTTTCCGCTATTATAAGGAAAATAAAGAGACGGTGCTTTCCCATATCAGTTTTCAGGTGGAAAGCGGCCAAATGCTGGGGATCATCGGGTCTACCGGAAGCGGCAAGACCACACTGGTACAGATGATTCCCCGGCTTTACGATGTGGACGAAGGGCGTGTTTTGGTGGACGGTGTGGACGTGAAAGATTATTCCCTGAAAAACCTTCGGGAAGGCGTGGGGATGGTACTCCAAAAGAATGTACTGTTCTCCGGTTCTATTGCGGAAAACCTAATGTGGGGGGATGGAAAGGCCTCTGTGGATGAGATGAAAAACGCGGCAAAAGCAGCCCAGGCGGATGAGTTTGTCACCTCTTTTACGGAAGGGTACCGGACGGAACTTGGGCAGGGCGGCGTCAATGTGTCTGGCGGGCAGAAGCAGCGGCTTTGTATTGCAAGGGCTCTTCTGAAAAAGCCGAAAATCCTGATTTTGGATGATTCCACCAGCGCCGTGGATACGGCAACGGAAGCCAAAATCAGAGAAAGCTTTTCCGGTACTTTGAAAAATACCACCAAGATCATTATTGCCCAAAGGATCACTTCTGTCATGGATGCAGACGAGATTCTCGTTCTTGATGAAGGGCGGATCGTGGGAATGGGAAGACATGAACAACTCCTTAAAGAGTGCGAGGCTTATCAGGAGATTTATTATTCCCAGATGGACAGGGAGGTGAGCGTATCATGAGAGCGGAAAAGCTTGCTTATTTGGAAAAAAAATATGAAAGTAAATTAGCGCCCAAAGAGGATTTCTTGCAAAATGGAGGCCCGATGGGAAAGCCAGGGCCGAACATGCCCGGGCACGGAAGGCGCGGAGCAAGGGGCGGTATGCCGGGTGGCAAGCCCCGGAATGTGAAAAAGACGGTAGGACGGCTTCTGGGCTATCTTGGGAACCAGAAACTAAAGCTGGGAATCGTTTTTTTGTGCGTGATCGGTGGAACGGCAGCAAACCTGGCCGGTTCTTATATGCTGCGGCCAATTATCAACGGTTTGACTTCCCGGGATGGGAGCGTGGCAAAGCTGTTAAAAGGCGTATTGATGATGGCGTGTATTTACCTTGTGGCGCTGCTGACCCAGTATTTGCAGCAGAGGATCATGATCGGGATATCCCAGGGGGCGATCCAAAAGCTGCGGAACGACTTGTTTGGAAAATTGCAAAAACTGCCGGTGAGATATTATGACACCAATAACCACGGGGATGTAATGAGCCGTTTTACCAATGATGTGGATACGGTGGGAGAAATGCTGAATAATACGGTAGTACAGTTGATTTCCGGGACGATCAGCATTGTAGGAACATTTGCCCTTATGGTCTATACCAATGTGTGGCTGACCCTGATCACAATCGTGATGATTCCGGTCATGTTAAAGGCGGTTCAGTTTGTGGGAGGAAAAAGCAGGAAGTATTACCGTGCACAGCAGGCGGCGATCGGCACGATAAACGGTTACATTGAGGAGACGGTGACCGGACAGAAGGTGGTAAAGGTATTTTGCCATGAGGAGGAATCCCGGGAGGAATTTGAATACTTGAACCAGGATCTTCGGGGAAAACAGATCAAAGCCCAGTTTTTTGGCGGAATTATGGGGCCGGTCATGGGGAACTTAAGCCAGGTCAGCTATTCCCTGACCGCATGTATCGGCGGTATTTTGTGTGTACTTAGGGGATTTGATATCGGTGGGCTTACCGTGTTCGTCAATTATTCCCGTCAGTTTTCCCGGCCTATTAACGAGGTGGCAATGCAGGTGAACACGATCTTTTCCGCCCTTGCCGGTGCAGAGAGGGTATTTGCAGTGATGGATGCGGAGCCGGAAACGGAAGATGTGCCCAATGCCGTGTCCATAAAAGAGGAAAACGGGAAAAAGTTTTATGTTATTCCCAAGGCAAATACTATTACGCAAAAGGAAGGGTTTTTGACGGATCTTGTCCGTGAGGATGAAAGGTATTATTATAAGGAAGTAAAAGGTGCGGTCACCTTAAAGGACGTGACCTTCGGTTACAATCCTGATAAGAGGATCTTAACGGATGTCTCCCTGTATGCCAAGCCGGGCCAAAAGATTGCCTTTGTGGGTTCGACGGGGGCAGGGAAAACGACCATCACCAACCTGATCAACCGTTTTTATGACATTGACTCCGGAGTTATCACAGTGGACGATATTCCGGTGACGGAACTGGTAAGGGATGACCTGCGGAAAAATATTTCCATGGTTCTGCAGGATACCCATTTGTTTACCGGAACGGTCCGGGAAAATATCAGGTACGGCAGACTGGATGCTACGGACGCAGAGGTGGAGCAGGCGGCAAGGACAGCCAGCGCCCATTCCTTTATCATGCGTCTTGAAAATGGCTATGATACCATGCTGGAAGGAGATGGAGCGAATTTAAGCCAGGGGCAGAGACAGTTGATCAATATTGCCCGGGCGGCAATCTCCAAGGCGCCTATCCTGATTTTGGATGAGGCAACCAGTTCCGTAGATACCAGGACGGAAAAGCATATCGAGAAGGGGATGGACCGGCTGATGGCGGAGCGTACCACGCTGGTAATCGCCCACCGGTTATCCACGGTAAGGAATGCCAATGCCATCATGGTATTGGAAAACGGTGTGATCATAGAGCGGGGCGATCATGACGATCTGTTGGCGCAAAAAGGGCGTTATTACGAGCTTTATACCGGGCTTAGTGAACTGGATTAAAGGCTTAAATCTTGCTGGTTATAGATAAAACCTATAACCAGCAAGATTTTTTCTATATTGTACAAAAGCCCGTCATAGTGATATACTCTCTCTAGCAAAGGAAAAAGATATGATTGCTACAGGAGGAAAAGATTATGAAAAAATTTTTGGCAGTTTTCGTGACCGGGGCATTGGCTGTGGGCGCCCTTGTTGGTTGCGGCGGCAAAGGCGCTGATGATAAGGTGATTAAAGTGGCGGCATCCGCGACACCCCATGCAGAGCTTTTAGAGCAGGCAAAGCCGATCCTTGCAGAGCAGGGATACGACCTTCAGGTGACGGTTTTTGACGATTATATCCAGCCCAACGAAGTGGTGGAAGGAGGCGATTTTGATGCCAACTATTTCCAGCATATCCCTTACCTTGACAGCTTTAATGAAGAAAAGGGAACCCATCTGGTGAACGCGGGAGGGATCCATTATGAACCCTTTGGAATTTATCCCGGAACTAAGTCAGACCTGGGTGCGGTGGCGGAAGGTGACAGCATTGCAGTTCCCAATGACACTACCAATGAAGCAAGGGCGCTGTTACTGTTGCAGGATAACGGGTTGATTACCTTAAAAGAAGGCGCAGGACTTAACGCAACGGTAAATGACATTACCGATAACCCTTATAACCTGGATATCGTGGAACTGGAAGCAGCCCAGATTCCCAGGGTCCTTCCCGAAGTTGCCTATGCGGTCATGAACGGGAACTATGCGTTGGAGGCAGGCTATTCCGTAGCAAAGGATGCTCTTGCCTATGAAAGCTCTGATTCCGAGGCGGCAAAGACTTATGTGAACGTGATCGCCGTAAAGGAAGGGAACGAGAGTGCGGCTAAGGTGAAAGCGTTGGTAGATGCTCTGAAATCCGACACCATCAAGGAATATATCAACAGTACATATGACGGTGCGGTTATCCCCTTTGAATAAAAGTGAATAATTGTGTATAATGGGCATAACAGCTCCGGAACTCCGGTTCCGGGGCTGTTTTTAGGTACAGGAAACTATTTACGGACAGAAAGGATTATGATATGACATTAGCGCAGCTTCGTTATGTGATTGCAATTGCCGACACCCATTCCATGAATGAGGCGGCTAGAACCCTGTTCATTGCCCAGCCCAGTCTTTCCCAGGCAATCAAAGACCTGGAGGAAGAGATCGGCATATCGCTGTTTAACCGGAGCAACCGGGGGGTGCGCCTTACACCGGAAGGAGCGGAATTTCTCGGTTACGCAAGGGCTGTGGTGGAGCAGTACCGGCTGGTGGAGGATCGCTATATTGAAAAGAAAAACAGCAAAAAGAAGTTCAGCGTTTCCATGCAGCATTATACTTTTGCGGTAAAGGCTTTTGTGGAGCTGGTGAAGCAGTTTGGGATGGATGAGTACGAATTTGCAGCCCATGAGACCAAGACCTATGAGGTGATAGAGGATGTGAAGAATTTCCGCAGCGAGATTGGGATATTATATGTAAATGATTTTAATTCCGCTGTGCTCACCAAGCTGTTTCAGGAGTCCGGCCTGGAGTTTACGGAAATCTTTCAATGCGGGATTTATGTTTATATGTGGAAGGGGCATCCTCTTGCAGGCAGGGAAGAAATAGCCCTGGAAGAGCTGGAGGAATATCCCTGTTTGTCCTTTGAGCAGGGGGAAAATAATTCTTTTTACTTTGCGGAGGAGGTACTGAGTACCTATGAATATAAACGGCTGATTAAGGCAAATGACAGGGCGACGCTGTTAAACCTGATGGTAGGGCTTAACGGCTATACCCTTTGTTCCGGTATTATTTGTGAAAGCTTAAACGGAACCGATTACTGTGCGGTAAAGCTGAAATCCGAAGAGATTATGGCCATCGGGTATTTAAAGAGAAAGGGGATGCCTCTTAGTATGCTGGGGCAGAAATATCTGGATGAGGTCAAAAAATTTCGGGCAAGTTTATAAAAAAGGATTGCTCATGACGCTGCGTCATGTTGTAAGATAGCGGCGTAAGGAGGTGAGAAGCTATGTCAAAATATACGACAGGGGAGGTTGCCAGGCTCTGTAACGTGACGGTGAGGACGGTACAATATTACGATTCCAGGAACCTTTTGACGCCAAGCGGGCTTAGTGAAGGCGGAAGGCGGCTTTATTCGGAAGAAGACCTGCAAAAACTAAAGGTTATTTGTTTTCTTAGGAATATGGGGCTGCCCATCGGAAGCATTTGCGAGTTCTTAAAAGAGGAGAATGTGGAAGAGGTTTTGGCGGTTCTGCTTAAGCAGCAGGGGGAAACGCTTAAGAAGGAAATTAAGGAATGCCAGGAGAAACTTTCGGCTCTTGGCATTTTGGAAAAAGAGTTAAAAAACGCGGGGCATTTCTCTGTTGAATCCATTGGTGATATAGCGTATAAAATGGAAAACCGGAAAAAGCTTCACAGATTGAGGATGTTGTTGGTTTTGGTAGGGATCCCTATGGATATCGTTGAGGTGTCAACCTTTGCGCTGGGGCTTTTAAAAGGGATCTGGTGGCCGTTTGTGCTTGGGGTCAGCCTGATGCTTGGGGCAGGCCTTTGTCTTTGCTTTTATTATTTCCGGCGTGTGGCTTATATTTGTCCCCAGTGCCATGCAGTATTTAAGCCAGGGTTTGGGGAAATGATCTTTTCAAAGCATACCCTGCAGTTAAGGAAACTTACCTGCACGGTATGCAGGCATAAAGGGTTTTGTATCGAGACATATGATGAGGAGAAAAAAGGAGATTAATCATGCTTACGATTCAGCATTTAACGAAACATTATAAAGGAAGCAGCAAAGGCGTCACGGATTTAAGCCTTACGATCGAGCCGGGGGATATCTATGCATTTATTGGCCACAATGGAGCAGGCAAGACGACAACCTTAAAATGCATTGCCGGGATCCACGGCTTTGAGGAGGGGGAGATTTGTATTAACGGGATGGATTTGGGGAAAGATGCTTTGGGCTGCAAACGGAGCCTGGCTTACATTCCTGACAACCCGGATCTATACGAATATTTGACGGGTGTGCAATACCTAAATTTTATAGCGGATGTTTTTCAGGTGGAAGCCGAAAAGCGGGAGGAGCGGGTCAAAAAATATGCGGACGCGTTTGAGATTACCTCATCCCTTGGAGATTTGATTTCCACTTATTCCCATGGGATGAAGCAAAAGCTGGCGATTATTTCCGCCCTTATGCATGAACCCAGGCTTTGGGTCCTGGATGAGCCTTTTGTCGGGCTTGACCCCAAAGCATCCGTGATACTAAAGGATCTTATGCACGAAATCTGTGACAGAGGCGGCGCCATCTTCTTTTCCACCCATGTGTTGGATGTGGCGGAAAAGCTCTGCAATAAGGTGGCAATCATCAAGGATGGTGTGCTTGTTGCCTCCGGGGAAATGGAAAAGATCGTTAAGCCGGGGCAGACGCTGGAGGATATTTTTATGGAGGTGATAGGCGATGGGAACAAAACTGGCACAGACTAAGATTTTAACCAGGACGGAGTTGTACAATATTTTTGGCATCAATGTACTCCGCTTTTCCAAGGATAAACGGGCAAAGAGGAGGGCTGTGCTGCTTTTGGCGGCTTATGGTTTTTTGGCGGTTATGATGATGTTTTATGTGGGCGGGTTTTCGTTTGCCTTGGGCCAGCTTTCCTTAAGCGAAGCAGTGCCCTCTTACCTGATTGCCATTTCCAGCTTTTTTCTTTTCTTTTTAGGGATTTTAAAGGCAGGAGGCGTGGTTTTTCGGAAGGAGGGGTACGATATCCTCTCTTCCCTGCCACTAGCCCAAGGCCCGATCGTGGCCAGCCGGTTTTTACGGCTTTATATCGAAGATCTGCCGTTTGCGCTGGCGGTGCTTTTGCCGGGTCTTTCGGTTTACGCTTATATGGTAAAGCCGGGAGGCGCCTTTTTCCTGTTTGGTTTTTGGGCAGTGCTTTTAGTCCCTATTTTGCCCATCGTGGGTGCGGTATTTGTGAGCGCGCTGGTGATGGCAATTGCATCCAGGATGCGGTACAAAAGTATAGCGGTATCCGGGTTGTCTATTTTGGTGGTACTGGCAATTATGGCAGGAACTTCACGGCTTTCTGCAGCAGGTGAATTTAGTCCGGAAATGTGGAGGGATCTGTCCGGCACGGTGTTTGCAGTTTTAGAAAAAGTGTATCCGCCTGCGGTTTTCCTGGGCAGGGCAGTTGTGGATATGGATTTCGGGAAACTGCTCCTGGGTACAGTGCTTTTTGCCCTGGCCTTTGTGGCGGTGGCGGTCTTTGTCTCAAGTTGTTTCCATAGGATCTGCCGGAGCCTTTACGGCACATCGGCCAAACATAATTATCAGATTGGGGAGATGAAAAGAAGTTTTGTCTTATCTGCATTGGTAAGGAGGGAACTGAAACGGTATTTTTCTTCCGGGGCTTATATAGCGAATACGATCATCGGCCCTGTTATGGCAGTTGTCTTTGCCGGGGCAGCCCTTGTAACAGGGACAGACCGGTTGGCGGAGTTTCTCCCCATTCCGGTGGATATCGGCGGTTTTCTTCCCTTTGTACTGGCCGGGATCTTTAGCATGATGAATGCTACATGCGTGTCAGTCTCGTTAGAGGGGAAACAATGGTGGATCATAAACAGCCTGCCTTTAAGCCCGAAACCGATTTTGGATGCCAAAATTTTGATGAATGTGATTTTGGTACTGCCTTTCTATCTGGTTTCTGAGGTTATGCTTGTTTTGGCAGTCCGCCCGGGGCTGCCGGAACTGATCTGGCTTATCTTGATCCCGGCAGAGGCAATTCTATTTTCCAGTGTGTTTGGCCTTTCGGTCAATCTGCGCTTTCCGGTTTTTACCTGGGAAAGTGAGACTAGTGTAGTGAAGCAAAGCGTATCTTCTTTGCTTGGAGGGCTTGGGGGCATTTTACCGGTGATTTTGTTTGGGGGTGTTGCGGTAACAGCCGAGAGTGGGAAACTTCATGTGGTGAAAGCCATAGGCAGCGTGGTAATTTTACTGATAACCGTACTTTTGTACCAAAAAAATTGCAGGACGGATCTGAAAGAATTGTAGGGAGAAACGGGGAACGATGGAAGATAAAAAGATATTACTTGATCGGATCGGTGAACTTCATACCACTGATATGGGAGTTGGCAGAATTAAGCGGAATTTGAAAATAGATACGGAGGATGTGGTTGAATATTGCAGGAACAAGATATTGGATCCGGATTGCAATATCTATAGACAGGGGAAAAACTGGTATTGCGAAGCTGACGGCATTAGGATAACGGTCAATGCACATAGTTATACGATCATTACGGCACATGTCAGGAACGAAATTTCCGTTTAGCTCTCATTTTTAAAGGGTCACTCAGATCAGAAACAAAATTCTACGTCGCCACGCTCTGGTAAAGCGTTCGCGAATCGGCTCCTTTAGAATTTGTTTCTGGTCTGAGTTAGTTTTCTGACCAACGGAAAACACCAGACGTCCCCACGGCAGCCGCCTGGTCTTCGACCCGGTAACTTTCCCAAATGTAGGCCAAGTGGTTAGTGAAGTGACCAGTTGACTTAGGCATTTCCCAACAGTCCAGCTTGAAGGGATCACAATTCTAAAGGTGCCAATTCGCGAGAGCGTGGCGACGTAGAATTTGTGATCCCTTCAAGCGTACGTTAATTTCTCTAAGCCAGCTAAACGGAGATTTTAAGAAGTGCGTGGAATCAATAGTACCTGCCCGATACTCAGCATATCACTGTTAAGGCCATTGAGACGTTTGATGGCATCTACAGTGGTGTTGTACCGTCTGGAAAGCAGCCAAAGGGTATCTCCGGGCTGCACGATGTAACGGATGGTATCGTTGGAAGGAACATTTTGGATGATACCGAAATACGCGTCATAGAGTGCATTCCATGTCATAGGGCCAACGATTCCGTCAGGAGAAAGATTCAATGCCTGTTGGAAAGCAGTCACAGACTGCTTCGTCCCGCTGCCAAAGATTCCGTCCTGGGAAAGAGGTGGAATGCTGGGATAAAATTCCGAGGCGACGTTCAGGAGATATTGAAGTGTGATCACGTCCTGTCCCCTGGATCCCTGGCGCAGGATGCTGGCTGGCGGTGTGCTTCCAATCCCGAAGGAGTTTCCTTCGCTGTTTAATTCGGCAAGCCGTGTCACGGCGGTGTATAAACTTGAGATTTTGTACCAGGTTGCTTTGCCCACAATCCCATCGGGCACTAAATGGAAAACGTTTTGGAATTTGGTCACGGCATCTTTCGTGCTGTTTCCGAAAATGCCTGCTTCATCGGTGATGGCAGGGATAGCAGGATAATTTCGCCGGATACGGTTTAAGTAGGTTTGGATGGTTTCTACATCAAGCCCCGTGCTTCCCATTTTTAAAAGCGTTCCCGGATAGGAGGAGAGAATGCCGGTTATGGTGTTTGTTTCGGCAATTTCTATGTCTTTGGGGTAATAGGAACGGAGAATTTGTATAGGGGAATATCCCTGATTTGCCAGCGTAACAGTACCCCATTGGGATAAGCCCGGACAAGAGGCGGTCGTTCCGTTACAAAAGGAAGTAAAGTAGGGGGCGTTTTGTCCTTGCCTGCGGACATACTGGTTAAAAATGGAATCCACAATCCGGCTGATGGAATCGTAGATAGGGCGTCCATAGACAAAGTACTGGTCATAAGCAGTGCTGTTTGTGATATCAAAATTATACCCCCGGCTCCGGTACCATTCGGTATAGACTCTGTTTAACGCAAAAGTGATAATCGCATATATGTTGGCGGTCAGGGATGCGTTAGGCCATGTGGGATAAATTTCACTGCTGGCAACATTTTTTACATAATCAGGGAATGATACCTGGACGTTGGCAGCAGGCGAATCGGGGGAGCCTAGATGGACGGTGATAGGATTGGGGATCACCACCTGGCGCAGTACATAAGGAGTAGTGACGGAACCTTCCTGACGGCGGGGCTGAGCCATGGAGACGGCTGGCCTGCCAATTGAAATTTCCGCAACCGAAGGGTTTCTTTGTATCTCCAGCATGGGGATGAGGGTAAGGGGAAGCAGAGCGGTTTCCCCATCAAAGATAGGAATATCTGTTATATACAGCGAATTAAATCCTGCCGCCTGGGCGTATACATGATAGGTGCGGTAGGGGGTTCCGGTATAATAGGGATTTTGGGAAAAACTTTTGTCAATGGTATCAAGGGGAACAGATTGTGTCTGTCCGCTTTCATCTGTGATAAGTTCATAGACCGTGTTTTCTTTGTCGTCCGTAATTCTGATCTGCACACCGTTAAGAGGAAGGGCATCGTGGGCAGTCCGTGCTTGTATGGTCAAATAGCCGATAGCCATAAACGTTTTCTCCTTTTTCCGATATGCTATAAATTATGTAGATAGACCGTTATAGGTTACAAAAGGTTGTATCAATAGAGATCTTTTTCATTTCCCGGAGGAAAAAGATTGAAATATTTATGAAATGCTTTACAATCAAATCAAAGAAGGAGAGGAAGAAAGGAGCAGGATATGAAAGTTTTAATGATCAATGGAAGCCCTCGCCCAAAGGGAAATACATACACGGCCCTTTGCGAGATGGAAAAAGTTTTTGCCGGTGAAGGGATCGAAACGGAAATATTACAGGTGGGGAACCGGGACATACGGGGCTGTATTGCCTGTGGTTCCTGTAAGGAAAAAGGGAAATGTGTATGGAATGATTTGGTGAATGAGACAGCGCCAAAGTTTGAGGCTTGTGATGGGCTGGTGGTAGGAAGCCCCGTCTATTATGCGTCCGCCAATGCAACGCTGATTGCCTTTTTGACGAGATTGTTTTACAGTACGCCTTTTGACAAGTCGATGAAGGTGGGGGCAGGGATTGTGACGGCCCGGCGGGGAGGACTGTCGGCAACTTTTGACGAGATCAACAAATTCTTTACCATCTCCGGTATGCCCGTGGCATCCAGCCAATATTGGAACAGCATCCATGGTGGCGCACCAGGGGAAGCCCTTGAAGATGCAGAAGGGCTGCAGACCATGCGGACGCTGGCAAAGAATATGTCATTTCTGATTAAGAGTATTGCCCTGGGGAAAGAAGCCTATGGGCTTCCGGAAAAAGAAGATCATCTGTGGACAAATTTTATTCGTTAAGAGGATATTCCGAAAGGATTTGTGGGTAAGAGGATCCTGTGTACAGCCGCCAAAGAAAAAGGCGGACGTACACAGGAAAAACTTTGTATGCGTTATGACGCTTCATCCCAGCGTTTCTGTCAGTGCTTCGATTTCGTCAATGATTTCTCCGATAGAAGCGATGGTATCAAGAAGAGGCCCATCCGTAGTAATATCGATTCCCGCAAGCCTGGCAAGTCCTGCCGGATCCAGGGTACTTCCGGCTTTTAAAACCTTTTTCCAGTCTTCAACTGCCTTTTCCCCTTCTTTTTCAATCCGTTTGCAGACCTGGGTGGCAACAGTGAGACCGGCGCTGTAGGTATAGGAATACAGGCCCATATAGTAGTGGGGCTGGCGCATCCAGGTAAGGGCAGCGTCATCCGAAATCTCCACATCATCACCCCAGAAGTTTTGCAGAGTCTCCTTCATCAGCCGGGATAAAACCTGGGCATTGACACTGCCGCCTTGGTCAACGATCTGATAAACCTTTCGCTGATAGTCTGCTTCCAGCAAGTGGGTAACAAAGTTATGATAATAGGTATTGCTGATCATGCAGGACAATACCCAGCGGCGAAACCGCGGATCCGGATTGGTTTTTAACAGATAATGAGCCATCAGCAGTTCATTGATGGTTGAGGGTGCTTCCACAAAGTAAGTGGAGACCTCCGTGTCAAAGATGGACTGGCTTTCGTTACAGGATTTGAAATGTCCGGCATGGCCTAACTCATGGGCAAGGGTAAAGACATCGGACATACGGTCATTCCAGGAGAGCAGGATAAAGGAATTTTTCTTATAAGGGCTGGCACAGAAGCCTCCGGTGGATTTCCCTTGGTTTTGGGCAAAATCAATCCATCTGTCACGGTAGGCTTCTTTTATCATTTTGACATAATCCTCTCCCATAATAGAAAGCCCTTTTTCCATGTATTCTTTGGACTCTTCAATGGTAACGCTGGGATCAAATTCCGGGTCAACGGCTATTTTCAGGTCAGTAAATGTCATACGGTCTAAGTTGTGGATCCGTTTCAAAAGACGGGCAAATCTACGCATGTGTACGGAAAGCTTTTCCATGATCAGGTCAATCTGGCGGTGATACATTTCCCGGGATACTTTTTGGGAAAAAAGAAGGCTGTCAAGCACACTGTCAAAACCCCGTAAGTCAGCAATGGTTTTTTCCGTCTGAACCTGGGTGTTATAGGCAGTGGCAGTGACGTTTTCGTATTCCCGGATCTTGGCGGAAAATGCAGTAAAAGCGCTGCGGCGTATGACAGGATCTTTTTCATATTCATAGTTATCTTCAAACAGGGAATAACCAAGAGCATATTCTTTTCCGTTAGCCGTAAAGGAGTCAAATTTCATGTCAGCCATCTTTGCCATGTTGTAGATCTGGTAAGGGGACTGGATAGTCTGTGACAGCGCAGCGATGGCGCGTTCTGCTTCCGGGTGGAGTTGATGGGGTTTGCCCCGAAGGATATCCTGGAGATAATTTTTATTATCTGTAGCAATGGCAATAGCTTCCTTAAGGATATCGTCTGTCTGTGCGGTTATCTCCGTGTCAATAAAACTGAGGCTGCTGGAAACCTCAGCGGCCAGGCGCAAAAATTCTGCCAGCCGTTCCTGATTGTGTGTGTCATAATAATCAACGGAAACGGACAGATCGCAGTAATCGCCGCATAGCATGAGCAGACGTTTCACTTCTCTGAGATCATCCAGACAATCGTTGATGGCATTGGGAGTGGTGAGCTTTCCCTTATAGCCGGACACCATGCGCCCGCAGAGGGCCTTCAGTTTTTCTTCATCCTGGCGCATTTCTTCTTCTGTTGGGTAAATAGACGTAAGATCCCAGGTTAGTTCTACAGGGATGTCTTTGCGTGATTTCAATTCCATTTTCATAACCTCCTTATGATCGTTCATTTATCTGATCAGTGTTTCATTCAAATGCAGGTTTCTGGTTTCTGATGCAGATTGTGGATATGATATTATCATCATAGCATAATGGGAGTAGAAAAGAAAGAAAATCAAATGGATCTCTCCTACCTAGCCCTGGGCTGAAACAGTTTAAACATGATAAAAATGGTTGATATGTGAAAAGCTTTTCATTATAATGAGACAATAAAATGAGTGGTGTTTATGCCATTTTTAGCAGTAGGGCCGGAAGTGGCATGATAAAGATAAGGAATAGGACGAAAGGAGAGAACGTATGGCAAAGCTTAAGAAAGAATGGATCGAAAAAATTTATGCCGGATGGTTAGCGAAGATCATCGGCATACGGTTAGGCGCGCCGGTGGAAAGCTGGACCTATGAGCAGATCAAGGACGTATATGGAGCATTGGCGGACTATCCGGTGGCGTATCGGCGTTTTGCGGCGGATGACGACAGCAACGGGCCGTTGTTTTTTCTGCGGGCATTGGAAGATTCTATGGGAAACGGAAGAAAGATGGAAGCCGATGACGTAGGAGAGGCCTTGCTAAATTATGCCCCTTATGAGCATGGATTCTTTTGGTGGGGCGGGTATGGCTGTTCTACGGAACATACCGCTTATCTCAATTTACGGCAGGGTATCCCGGCCCCCCAAAGTGGAAGCATTGCCCAAAATGGAAGCACTATGGCGGAACAGATTGGCGGGCAGATTTTTATTGACACATGGGGGTTGGTATCACCGGGGAACCCGGAACTTGCGGTAAATCTTGCGGAAAAAGCTGCCAGTGTGACTCATGACGGGAATGGTAAGTACGGCGGAATGTTTATTGCCGCCTGTATCAGCATTGCCTTTATAGAACAGGATATTAAGTCTATTTTGGAAAAGGGCCTTTTTTATATCCCTTCTGATTGTGCTTATGCCAGATTGGTCCGGGAAATAATAGCCTTTTACGAAAAGCGCCCAAAGAACTGGGAAGACTGTTTTTCTTATATTTCTAACAATCACGGATATGATAAGTATCCGGGAAATTGTCATATAATGCCCAATATTGCCGTTATGGTCTTGGCGCTGTTATATGGCAGGGGAGATTTTTCTGAAACCATTACGATCTGTAACCGCTGCGGTTGGGATACGGATTGTAATGTGGGCAATGTGGCCACGATCATGGGGGTACGCGGCGGGCTGGAGGCAATAGAAGAGCGTTGGCGCCGACCTGTCAATGATTTCCTGGCCTGTTCCAGTGTAGTGGGATCTTTAAATATACAGGATATCCCTTATGGCGCTTCCTATATAGCAAAGCTGGCGTGGAAGCTGGCAGGGGAGGAGCTTCCGGATCCTTTTGCCGAGATCATAAAAAACCGTATCCATAGCTGCCATTTTGAATTTCCTGGTTCCACCCATGCTATGGAGGTACGGTTGGAGCGCACGGATCCTGCCCTTTGCCAGGACTTGGAGTACCATCTCCTTAATACTTCGGAAACTTCTTTTACCGGAAACCGGTGCCTGCGTGTCCATGCCTATCCGGTCAGGCCGGGAGAGAGGGTATGCGTTTATGTGCGGACTTATCTGTCTCCAGAGGACTTTCATGACAGCCGTTATGATCCGGCATTTTCCCCGCTGGTTTATCCGGGGCAAAAGATCCATGGAAGCGTGATGCTGCCTGAAAATGCAATGGAGGTGAAAGCCTTTTTGTATGTAAGGGATGCGCGGACAAAAGAATTGTATCTAAGTGAAGCATGTATGTTAAAAAAAGGAAGATGGGCCGCCATAGAATATGTAATTCCTGCCATGGAGGGTGTGCTTTTGGATGAGATGGGTTTTGCTTTTGAAATTGGCGGGGAGAATGGACAGGGGAAATTTACCGTTTTCCTTGACGATCTATACGCAGACGGTATGCCCTCTTATAGCATTGATTTTAAGCTGGAAAATATGGAAGTATGGACTCCTGTGCACCGGGAGGTGAGCCAGTTTACCCGATTGAAAGGAAACTTATATCTGGAAGAAGGAAAGCTTCATTTATCCTGTGCAGACTTTGGTGAGGCTTATACGGGAAGGTATGACTGGTCTGATTATTCGGTACATTTTCGGCTTACCCCTTATGCAGGAGAACATCATTACGGGTGTATTCGGATCCAGGGGGGTGTCAGAGGGTATTTTGCCGGACTTGGCGAAAAGGAAGAATTTGTCATACTGAAAAATACCAGGAAAGGTTTGAAGAAGCTGGCGGGGATTCCCTATTCATGGAACCATGGACAGGAATATGAAGTGGAGATTGCCGCTGTGGGAAATCGGATCACTGCGCGGATCGGAGAGATCTTTTTAGAAGCAGTGGATGAAAATGAGCCTTATCTCTATGGTGCAACAGGGCTTGCAGTAAGGCAGGGCAGCCATTTGAGTTGTGGAAATATGAGGATAGGCGGTACAAGAGAAAAATAGGATGACTGGACGGAGGATAAAGGGTGAGGGTACTCAATTTTGGTTCTTTGAATATTGATTATGTGTACCATGTGGAGCATATTCTATCCCCTGGAGAGACACTTTCTTCTAAGCAGATGGAAGTGTTCCCTGGGGGAAAGGGAATGAACCAGTCCATAGCTCTTGCCAGAGCCGGGGTGGAAGTATACCATGCAGGCATGATTGGGGAAGATGACGGGCAGTTTCTACTCGATACTTGCAGTGAGAATCGGGTGAATACACATCTGATCCGCACGGTAAAAGGAAAAAGCGGACATGCGGTTATCCAGGTGGATGAAACGGCCCGCAATAGTATCCTTCTTTATGGAGGCGGAAACAGAAGGATTACAAAAGAGTATGTGGATGAAGTTTTGGGATATTTTGACGAAGGCGATTTATTGGTGCTGCAAAATGAGGTTAACATGGTGGATTACATCATAGATGCAGCCTACGAAAAGGGAATGCGGATTATATTAAATCCATCACCCTTTGACAAAGAGCTGGAAAGGTGTGACTTTAGTAAGGTTTCTCTTTTTCTTGTAAACGAAATAGAAGGCAGGCTTCTTGCGGGAACGGGATACGAGACGGAAGAAGATGGAGAAAAGCTGATAGAGGGAATCATGAAAAAGTACAAAGAAGCCGGGGTGGCGCTCACGATGGGAGAAAAAGGCGCCTTTTTTGCAGGCGGAGATCAGTGGTATTATCAGAAATGCTTTCCTGTTGATGCAGTGGACACAACGGCAGCAGGGGATACTTTTACCGGATATTTTGTTGCCGGCCTGCTAAAGGGTGGCCGGATGGAAACCATTATGGAAATGGCGGCGAAGGCGGCAGCCATCGCGGTATCAAGAAAAGGGGCAGCGCCTTCCATACCGAGGATGGAAGAAGTGATGTTATTTGGAGATTCTAAATGATATTTGGGGTACCTCTGTTTAGGGTGATGAATTCCTTTGCAATATAATTTGATTCTTTCGTTGACAAAGCAAATTTATCTGTGGTACAATACATTTCGGTGGTGAAAACCATTGCAAGCTGCTGTGGCTCAGTCGGTAGAGCGTCGCATTGGTAGGGATGAAGCCAGCAGTT
>CAJUCN010000015.1 GCA_910585005.1 uncultured Lachnospiraceae bacterium
TAAATACAAGATTTGTGTGTTATGAGGTTTAAAAGGAAGTGTCAAACTCCCGGGTCCTCCCAAAACAAATGAAATTATCCGACTTTCTTCTATCTTTTTCAAGCCTTTCTCAGTATGAAATTTTACCATATGATTTTGCAAAAGTCAATGACGGCACTATTTGACGACTATTCAAATTACAGGTATAATAAACCAAAAAACTAAGGAGTTTCCCATCTATGCAACAAAGTTTGACCGAAGGCAGCGTTTCAAAATCCATGCTTATTTTTGCATATCCTATGATTATAGGCAACCTTCTCCAACAATTTTATAATGTCGCCGATACCCTGATTGTAGGACGTTTTTTAGGGCCTGATGCTTTGGCTGCAGTAGGCGCTTCCTTTGCGCTCATGACTTTTTTGACTTCCATCCTGCTTGGACTATGTATGGGAAGCGGTGTGATTTTTTCTATGCTCTTTGGCGCATCCAGAACGGATGAATTAAAAAATAATATTTTTATTTCCTTTGTCCTTACCGGTATATTAGCAGTGGCGATTGAAGCCCTTGTCCTTTTTTTTACCGATCCCCTCCTCACTCTTTTGCAGATTCCTGCCAGCCTGCTTGACCAGACGCGCAGTTACCTGCAGATTATTTTTTGCGGAATCCTTTTTACATTTCTCTATAATTTTTTTGCATCCCTTTCCCGCTCCATCGGGAATTCTCTTATCCCCCTTGCGTTCCTGGCTCTGTCTACCGTCTTAAATATCATCCTGGATCTGGCCTTTATCCTGGTCTTTCATTCCGGTGTATGGGGAGCTGCGCTGGCCACTGTCTTTTCCCAGGGAATTTCAGCCCTGCTTATGATCTTTTACTGCATACGGCATATCCCCTTCTTAAAACTGCAAAGACAGCACCTTTTTATCCGCCGGGACGCTCTTTCCAGAATCTTACAGTATTCCCTGCTCACCTGCATCCAGCAGTCTATTATGAATTTCGGCATTCTGATGGTTCAGGGATTAGTGAATCGTTTTGGCGTAGCCGTCATGGCGGCATTTGCCGCCGCCGTTAAGATCGATGCCTTTGCCTACATGCCAGTACAGGATTTCGGCAATGCCTTTTCCACCTTTATTGCCCAAAACCAAGGAGCAGGCCAAAAAGAGAGGATCCGGCTGGGTATCCGCTCCGCCATAGCCATTGCAACCATTTTCAGTCTTACCATCTCCGTCATCGTATTTACCTTTGCAGATAAATTAATGCTGCTGTTCATTCAGCCGGATCAGGTACAGATCATCGCCATTGGTGCAGAGTATCTTCGGATAGAAGGCGCCTGCTACTGCGGTATCGGCTGCCTGTTCCTTCTTTACGGCCTGTTCCGTGGATTGGGTAAGCCCGGTATCTCCGTAGTCCTTACCGTCGTTTCTCTCGGCACAAGAGTCCTTCTCGCCTATCTTCTTGCTCCAATCCCTTCTATCGGGCTTCCTGGCATCTGGTGGGCAATCCCTATCGGATGGTTCCTTGCAGATTTCTGTGGAATCGTGTTTTATCTCTTTACACAAAAAGCAAGCGCCGCCTGCCGGCGACGCCAAAGTTAAATACTGTAATCAAATCTTCTGCCATTTTCTTGTGCACGTTCTTCTTTGATCTTGCTCCAATCTACCTGTTTTATTTTTTTCAGGAGCTCCTGTGTGGATGTGGCCTTTACCCTGGTTCTTTTCACACTATCGGCCTTTTCTTCTCTCTTCTTTTCGATCCTCTCACGCTGTTTCTCGCTGACCTTTTCCAAATCAGCAAAAAATGACATGGTTCCATCTTTTCCAATAGAAACTCCCATGTGGGTTACTTCATCCTTGTGCTCACCAAGCTGGTTCTTCATCTGATCCAGCTTCCCTGTTGCCTCTTCCAACATCCCTAAATATTTCTTCTTAGTTTCTTCGTCAGAAGCCATCTTTTCAAGTTCCTCAGGATCTATCAGCACACTGTATTCCTTCGTTCCTCTGGATAAATAAGCTGCCGCTTCCTCATCCGTATCGTATGACCCTACCATAAAATCCATATTGCCATACTTTTTCTGTAATTCCTTCAGCAGTTTCTTTGCCCTGCTGCTTAACTCTGGCTGCTTCGTTTTCCTGATTTCTTCCTGTTTCTCTGCAGCCTTTGTCTTTTCCTGCTCTTTCTTGTTTTTTACAGCGCTGTCATAAAAACTGCTCTGATAAGCGCCATAACTATTTACCTTGTTCATGTTTCGCCCTCCTTAGCGCCAACGCGGCAAACGTACCGCCGTCTTAATAGTAAGTCCATTTACTGGCATGGCCTATTCTTCGCATTAAATACGGTCGACCAATTAATATTTTTATCGGCAGCCCGTCCCAAATATTTTAGGCTAAAAACGCATTCTTTTACGCTTTTGGATCAAAACAAAAAGCTGCCTCCAATCACCGCTCCCGGATTAGGATCTTGCCCGTACACTCCATCACCGGATCATCCCAAACCGCCTCACCCACGCTGTCCGCCGTTATGACACCGGATCTGGGATTTTTAATTGAAATTACATGCCCTTGGATAGAGGCAGTTACATCGGAATACTCAAAAGACAGATCTGTATCTTCCATCGTACAGTCAACCAGCGTAAGGTTTTTGCAATAGCACAAAGGCTGTGTACCGATCACCTTGCAATTGATCAAGGTAAGCCCCTCCGAAAACCACCCCAAATATTCCCCCTTTACCACACTGTTGCGTACAATCACATTTTTACTGTGCCAGAATGCATCCTTGGTATCCAGTTCGCTGTCAGTGATCTCCAGGTTTTCTATGTATTGAAACGAATATTTCCCTCTCATCTTAACACCTGATAGCTTGATATCCCTGCTGTCAAAAAAAAGATATTCGGAAAGGATTTCCGTATCCACAAGCGTAATCTTCCGGGATTTCCATCCAAATTCCTGGGATTCCACCTGGCAGCGTTCCAGCCGGATATCTGAACATTCCCGTACTGCCTTGATTCCTCCCAATATACTATCCGAAATCCTACCATCCTCCGCATACCAAATAGCAGCCCGGGTGTTTTCATCCATGCTGCAATGAGCCATGGTAAAACCTTTCACATGCCACAACGGGTAACGGAGCGAAAAACGGCAATGAACTACTCCAATATCCCTGGATTCTTTTAATGCGGACTCCCCATCAGCCGGCCCCGCAAATATGCAGTCCTTTACATCCGTATGCTGGAGATGATATAACGCACGTTCTTCATCAAATTGTCTTCCAGTAATCATTTCCCTCATAGATCTTCTCCTCCATTTTTGCAGATGATGTTTTAATATGTAGTTTATCCCACAATCATGCAAAAAGCAAATATCTATTTGGAAAATTTATTCCTTGTCAGAAACAATCTGGAAGGAAATATCGGTATCTGTTAAAATCAAGGATGCTGGCCTTTAATGCACCAGCATCTCTTCAATAAAAATCCCATATCCCTTTGCCGGATCCTGCACCAACACATGTGTCACCGCCCCGATCAGTTTGCCACCCTGGATGATGGGGCTGCCGCTCATCCCCTGGACGATCCCCCCTGTTGCAGCAAGAAGATCCGGATCTGTTATTTTTAACACGATCCCTCTGTTAATATTATCATTTTCCAAATTCACACTGATGATCTCCACGTCATAAATTTCTGTTCCACTGCCAAGGGAACAAATGATCTGGGCCGGGCCTTTCTCAATTTCCTGTTTCAATCCAAGAGGAAGATAATCGTATTCCGTACTTGCCTCCGTCTCCGGCGTGCAGATTCCGAAAATGCCTTTTGGGGTATTATCTGTAATATCACCCATAATATTTTTGTCATCATACTCGATAAAGCCCGTAAGTTCACCCGGCGATCCAGTGCTTCCCCGCGTAATCCCAATAATCTCCGTATGGTACAAGGTTCCTTTTTCCAAACTCATCAGTGTGCTTGTATCGATATCATTAATTCCGTGCCCTAATGCACCAAAACAGCCATTTTCATCAATGTAGGTCATCGTCCCCACTCCCTGGGCGTTATCACGGACCCAGATCCCCATTTTATATTCCCCGTTTTTGTTTTGCTCCGGCCTTGCCTTGATTTCAATGATTGATTCCCCTCTCTGAAGCGTAAAAAACAGTTCCTGGCCTTCGCAGTGGTCGATCATATCAATCAATTCCCGTTTTTCATTGATCTCCTGGTCATTAATCTCCAAAATGTAATCCCCTGTTTGGAATACATACTTCCCGGGACTGCATAACTGTCCTTCCTCACCTTCAAACTCGCCAATCCCCACAATAAGTACCCCTTTTGTCTTCACATATATCCCGATAGGGATTCCTGCTGGCCTTAACCTGATATCCTGTATGACCTCTACGTCAACTTCTTTCAGGGGAATCATCCCAAACAGCTTTAAATAAAGCTTATATTGATCCACCTGGTTTGCCTTGACTGTAACCGGCCCTCTAAGATCTACATACAAACTGCCGCCCTGCGCCTGCTTGTTTTGCCCTGCATTCCCGCTTGTCTCAACTGCCTCCCGATACAGTTCACCGGATGCAGGCACACAAAAATCCAATGTTTGGTCTGTTCCTGCTTTAATCATGATCGTAGATGGGACACTACACCACATAAAATAGTAAAGGGAGGCTGCAACTGCAAGGATGCCTGCTGCAAATAACATATATAAAATTTTTTTATAAACACGCCCCCGGATCCCGTGGGGCTTTATCACATAATCCAAATTTTCACATCCTTTTTCAAAGATTCAAAAAGAGACATGCCTTTCTATGCACGTCTCCTCTAGTATGTGAAAAACTTTGATGATTTATCCTTTTACCGCTTTGGCATTTTCTTTCATTTCTTTTGCATTTTCAAATACTGCCTTTGTTATCTCCCCACTTCCAAGAAGCCGCGCAAGTTCCTTTAGGCTTTCTTCCTCCGTAAGTTCTCTGATACTGGTAGCTGTCCGTTCTCCATGAAGCCCTTTTTCGATCAAAAAATGACCGTCCGCCATCGAGGCAATTTGAGCCAGATGGGTGATACAAATGATCTGATGGCCACCAGACAGTTTCCCTAGCTTTTCTGCTACCTTCCACGCCGTTTTTCCACTGATCCCTGTATCGATCTCATCAAAAATAAGCGTATCCGTTTCATCCTTGTCAGCAAATACCGTTTTGAATGCAAGCATGATACGGGAAAGTTCTCCGCCGCTGGCTATCTGCCAGAGAGGGCGCAGCGCTTCTCCCGGATTGGTAGAGATCAAAAATTCCACCTGATCGTATCCCTCAGAGGTAATGTGATCTTCCTCAGGCGTTACTGAAATTTCAAACCTCACATCCTGAAAGTTCAAATCCGCCATGGCTTTTTTTAATTGACCGGAAAGCGGCTTCGCCGCCTTTGCCCGAAGCTTTGAAAGACCGCCACACAGCAAAAGAAGTTCTGCTCTTTGCTGGTCTGCGCGCCTTTTCAACTGCTCCATATATTCTTCAAAATGATTCAGGCGTTCTAATTCCCTTTCCTTTTCTTCCCCGGCGGCTAAAACAGCATCAACAGAATTCCCATATTTGCTTTTCAAATGATTGACCATATTCAAACGCTCTTCCAGCGCTGCAAACTCTTCCCCGTCAAATTCAAGGCCATCCTGATAGTCTGCCATAGAACGGTTAAAATCATTCAACAGATTATCAATATCCATAAGCTGGTCAATCAGAGGCTGGGCTTCCTCATCCACGCCGCTTATGGTTTTTAGTTCCCGAAGCGCATACCCTACTACAGCTCCCGCGCTGTTTTCCTCTTCGTATCCCGTAAACCCATGTACCAAGCTGGCCACTTCTTTTATTTTTTTGGAATTGATCAATTTTCTGTATTTCTTTTCAAGCTGCTCATCCTCCGAAGGGATAAGGGCTGCCGCTTCTATTTCCTGGACTTCAAATTCTAAAAGACGAGTTCTTGCCGCCCGCTCCTTTTCATCCAGATTTTGTTTTTCCAGCTCCTCCGTGATTTTTTTGAACTCCTCCAATTTCGACTTCAATTCCAGCCTGATCTTCGTTCCTTCCTCCCCCACATAATCATCCAGCATTTTCCTGTATGCTGCCGGCTTAAGAAGGGACTGGTGTTCATGCTGCCCATACAGATCCAGCAGGTACGGCGCTAACTTTTTAAGCTGGGATGCACTGACACTTTCACCACAAACCCGGCAAATACTTTTCCCGGGCATAAGTTTGCGCTGCAAAATCAATGTGTTCCCATCCTCTAACGGAAGATCCATCTTCCGGACTTGTTCGCACTGCTGGGGATTTAATGAAAAGATCAGTTCCACTAACGCATATTCCGCACCGCTGCGAATATAATCCTTGTCCGCCTTGGCCCCTAATGCCAGATTAATAGAACCGATCAAAATAGATTTTCCTGCACCGGTTTCACCGGTCAGAATGTTCATCCCTTTACAAAAGTCCACTTCCTGCTCATCAATTAACGCAAGGTTCTTCACATGTATACTTTCTAACATATATTTTTGTTTTCCTTCCCGTATTCCCTGCCCTACTATCCTGTTACTCCTCAATCGCACTGCGGATCTTTTTCATGACTGCCTGTGTATCCTCCACAGTCCTTACCGCCATCATAATCGTATCGTCACCTGCAATCGAACCTACAATCTCTTTCAATTTCATAGCATCTACAGCGGCTGCCACAGCCATTGCCATCCCTGATACGGTCTTTATGACCAGGATATTCTGTGCCATATCCATGGAAACAAAGCCTTCCTGGAGAACACGGATATATTTATCTCCAAGATACTGGCTGCTATGCTCTAATATGGTGTATATTTGACGTCCATCCCCTAAAGGAACCTTTGACAGTTTTAGTTCCCTGATATCCCTCGATACAGTAGCCTGTGTCACTGCATAGCCTGCAGCTTTCAGCTTGTCCGCTAATTCCTCCTGGGTCTCGATCTGATATTGCTCTACCAGTTCTTTGATTTTTTGATGTCTGCTTTTTTTCATAATTAAGCCCCTAATCACTCATTTTTTTATGAAGGCTCTCAAGAAAACTCACCTGACTAAGCTTAATAATCCCCGTGGTCTTCTCCGATCTTTTAATCTCCAGCTTATCCCCTGCCTCCAAAGGAATCTTATGACTTCCGTCAAAAATAGCCTCTATTCCCTGCTTGTTTCCATCTTTGCCAGATTCAATTTCAATGGTCACCGTATCTTCTGATGAAAGGACGATGCTTCTGCTCTGCATGGAGTGGGGGCAGATGGGGGAAACCAATATCAGGCTTGCCCTCGGTTCCACCACCGGGCCTCCTGCCGAAAGGCTGTATCCTGTAGACCCTGTAGGCGTTGCCACGATCACACCGTCTGCATGGTACTTATGTAAAAGCAGTCCATTCACATAAATATTAAAATGAATGATCTGCAAAGACCCTTTTCTGGTAATAACAATATCATTTAACGCCATTGCCTCTTCTTTATGAGGCATTTTATCAAATGCGGTTCCAAGAAGCATCATACGCTTCTCAATCGCATAGTCATCCTGCATCAGCCTGTCCAATGCCGCCGGCATCTCTGACACATTGACCTCGGCAAGGAACCCCAACGTTCCCAGGTTGATTCCCAAAAAAGGAATATCCATATCTACCAGGTCCGCTGCTGCCTGCAGCAACGTGCCGTCCCCGCCAAGTACGATCACGCACTGTGTCCGTTCATCTACCTTGGACCTGTCTGTGTAACCTTCCTGGTCTTTGTTGTCCCCTCCTGTGTCGATTACACAGGTTTTTCCTTTACTTATCAGGTAATCTCTGACAAAATAAGTGACCTTCAACCCCTCGTCCTTTGAAGGATTTGTTATCACATAAAAATGATCCATTATCTTCTCCGTTTCTTCAAACATCCAGGCTTTCGTGGGCATCCTTTACCGTTTGGATGATCTGCCCGCTGATCCCATTGACAGCGGAATATCCGCTTTTTTCTTCCATGATCCTGGAAAGTTCTTCCTCCGCCAAGCTTTCCGTGACGCCTTCCGTCTGCCCTGACCGTTCCAGGTCTTTCCTAATATGCACCAGATACTCTATATTTCCCTCTGGCCCCTTAACCGGAGAGTAATCCAGGTGAAGAATTTCAAATCCCAGATAATCGGCGAAATCTATCACTTTTCTAATGACTTCCTGATGGACCTTGGGATCTTTGACCACTCCCTTTTTTCCTACCTTTTCCCGTCCGGCCTCAAACTGCGGCTTGATCAGGCACACCATCTCTCCCGCCGGTTTTAACAGATTTCTTGCCGGAATTAAAATCTTTGTCAGTGAGATAAAGGAAACATCTACCGAAGCAAAATCCAACTCATCCTTAATATCTCCAGGAACCACATATCTGAAATTCGTTTTTTCCATACATATGACCCGTTTATCATTTCGCAGTTTCCAATCCAACTGCCCATGCCCTACATCTATGGCGTATACCTTACCAGCTCCATTTTGCAGCATGCAATCCGTAAACCCTCCTGTGGAAGCCCCAATATCCATGCATATCTTCCCTTCCAACTGTAGGTCAAAATTCCGGATTGCTTTTTCCAGCTTTAATCCTCCCCGGCTGACATATTTTAATGTCTTCCCCTTCACCATGATCTTGATCTTATCGGGATCAAATACGGTTCCCGCCTTGTCTTCCCTTTGTCCGTTCACGAACACATTTCCCGACATGATGATAGTCTTTGCCTTTTCCCTTGTTAAGGCATAACCTTCTCTGACAAGCAGCACGTCCAATCGCTCTTTCATCTTAACCCTTCCATTTCCTTTTTGATCAAGCCGATAACCGTCTGGGGGTCAATGCCAATTTCTTTTTCCAGCATCTCCACATTTCCGTGCTCTACATATTCATCCGGTATTGCTATCCTTAACAGCCTGCTCTGGCTGCCCGATTGATCCAATACATCTCTAACCTTTTCACCATAACCACCGCTGGCAACGTTCTCTTCCATCGTTACCAAAAGGCGATGTCCCTTGGCTGCATCACAGATTGCCTGTTCATCAATTGGTTTTACAAATCTTGCATTAATGATACTGCACCCGTATCCCGCTTCTTTTAGTTTCTCCCTGACTATTTCCGCCTTCTTGACCATGCTTCCCACTGCAAGCAGGCAAATTTCATCCTCACAATAAATCATTTCCGCTTTTCCCATTTTAATGGGCGTCCTAAACTCCCGAAGCCCGGCATATGCCTCCCCTCTGGGATAGCGCACCGCTATCGGCACTTCATTGGCCAGCGCAAATTTCATCATATCCGATAATTCCCATTTATTCTTAGGCGCCATAATATGCATACCAGGTATGGAAGATAAATAAGACAGATCAAAAATCCCCTGATGGGTCTCTCCGTCACTTCCAACAAGGCCAGCCCGGTCAATTGCAAAGACTACCGGAAGGTTTTGGATGCATACATCGTGAAGGATCTGGTCGTATGCTCTTTGTAAAAAAGAAGAATAAATGGCAACCACCGGACGCAGACCTCCTGCCGCCAGCCCTGCTGCAAAAGTAACTGCATGTTCTTCTGCTATCCCCACATCAAAAAACCGATCCGGGTACATGTTCCGAAAACGCTTTAAGCCTGTCCCGTCAGGCATTGCCGCCGTAATAGCAATCACTTTTTCATCTCTTGCGCCTAATTTCGTCATAACCGTCGAAAAAATATCCGTATAATTTGCCGTAGTTCTAGGTTTGCTGGGAAGCCCCGTTTCAATGTCAAATGGTTCCGCCCCATGAAATCTGGCCGGATGCCGTTCCGCCGGTCCATATCCCCTTCCCTTCTCTGTAATCACATGGACCATAACCGCTTTCCTGATTCTTTTTGCTTCTTGCAGGACGCGAAGTATTTCCGCAATATTATGTCCATCCACTGGCCCCAAATAAGTCAAGCCAATATCCTCAAAAAGCATCCCTGGCACAACCAAATGTTTAAAGCTGCTTTTGGCCTTACGAATGCTCTCCACCACTTTTCCCCCTCTGGGAGTATCTTTTAATGTATTATAGACCCCTTCTTTAATATCCAGATAAGCGTTTGAAGTACGCACATTATTCAGATACTTAGACACTCCGCCTACATTTTCAGAAATCGACATGTTATTGTCATTCAGGACAATAATAAAATTCGTGTCCAACTTAGCCGCATTGTTTAACGCTTCATATGCCATCCCGCCTGTCAGGGATCCGTCACCGATCACAGAAACTACCGTATTGTTTTCCCCTTGGATATCTCTTGCTTTAACAAGCCCCAGGCCTGCCGAAATAGAGGTAGAACTATGTCCCGTATCAAAGCAGTCGCAATCGCTCTCTTTTCTCTTAGGAAATCCGCTCATCCCTCCGAATTTGCGTAGGTTCTCAAAGCCTTCCCTTCTTCCGGTAAGAAGTTTATGGGTATAAGACTGATGCCCTACATCCCAAATCAGCTTGTCCTTTGGAAGGTCAAGAAACAAATGCAGCGCCATAGTAAGCTCCACCGCACCTAGATTCGACCCCAAATGTCCCCCTGTTTTTGAAATCTTCTCGATAAGGAATTCCCGGATCTCCTGTGCAAGTTCCTGATATTCCCCAGGGTTGATATTTTTAATATCTCCTACTTTTTTTATCTTTTCAAGCATCATATCCCAACCTTCTTTTCTTCTGTGATACCATTCCCACACCGGCTATTTTTCTCTATTTATCAAAGACTTTACAAGTTCGTGCAAAAACAAATCAGAAGATTCAAAAGAACCCAAGATCTCCAGCGCTTCCTGTGTGAGTCTTTCCACCTCTTCTTTTGACTTTTCTAAACCATGGAGAGCCACATACGTCAACTTTTCGTTCTTTGCGTCACTTCCTACTGGTTTCCCTAAAACCTCCGTAGTACTCACAACATCCAAGATATCATCCTGTATCTGGAAAGCGATGCCAATATCATATGCGGCACGTTCTATCTTTTCCACATCGTCAGCATCCGCCCCAGCCAGTATTGCACCGATCATCATTGCCGCCTGAATTAACGCTGCCGTTTTCTTCTCGTGAATAAATAACAGCATATCCCCGGTAACCTCATCTGCCGACTCTGCCATGATATCCCCGGCCTGGCCTCCGATCATCCCGTAAATACCGGCCTTCCTGCCAAGCACACGGATCGCGCAGGCAGTCCTGATAAATTCCTGATCCGTTTTGGCCAGATCAAACCCGCTTGCCGCAGTCTCATAAGCAAGGTTCAGCAGCCCGTCTCCTGCAAGCACTGCCATGCCATCGCCGTATACCTTCCATGTGGTTTCCCGCCCCCGGCGGTACTCGTCATTATCCATTGCCGGAAGATCATCATGTACCAGCGAATAGTTATGGATCATTTCAAGGGCTGCCATAAACGGTTCAATCAGCTCTCCCTCACCGCCAAAGAGTAAAAAGCTCTCTTCCATCAAAATAGGACGCAGCCTTTTTCCTCCTGCCAGCACACTATAATCCATCGCCTCCAAAACTTTTTTTTGGTATCCCGTTATCTCCGGCATATATTTCTTCAGAACACTTTCTGCCCTGTCTGTTTTTGCGTGAAGCATTTCTCTAAAATTCATTGACCTCTCCATTCTCGTTAAGTACCAGAACCTGCTTTTCTACCTTATCAATCGCCCGGTTACACTTCTTTAGTAACTCCATCCCCTCCCGGTAGACCTGAAAAGACTGTTCCAAAGTAATATCCTCCTGCTCCAAAGCATTCACTGTCTCTTCAAGTTTTAAAAAAGCCTCTTCTAAATTCAGCTTTCCCTCTTCCTGCATATCAGATCTCCTCTCTTTCCACCGGCCATTTTCCGGTGACAGATGCCTGTATCTTTCCATTTTTCACATATACCTGGATCAGATCTCCCAGGGATACCTTATGAATATCATTCAGAGTCCTGCCGTTTCCATCCTCCGCATAGGAATAACCTTGATTGAGCTTATCCAATGGAGACAACCCCTTTAGCCGCTCGATATAAACTGCCATCCTATGTCTGTCATGCAGGATCCGGTTTTTCATTGCCATCACCAGCTTGTCCTCCATGCTCATCAAGGCGCTTCTCTTTTCCCGGATCCTTCCCATAGGGCTTCCCATCTTAAGCTGGACTTCCAATGCTTTAAGGGAGGCTCTCCCAAGACGGAGTTTTCCTTGTATCTGCCTGTAAAGGGATATGCGGAACCCTTCCAGGCATGCAAATGCCTCGCCTACATCATACACTGCCAATTCCGCTGCTGCCGAAGGTGTCGGAGCGCGTAAATCCGATACGAAATCAATAATCGTTGTATCCGTTTCATGTCCTACCGCCGAAATAATTGGTATCTGGCAGTCAAAAACAGCCTGTGCCACGGCCTCCTCATTAAAAGCCCAAAGATCTTCTATGGAACCGCCGCCCCGCCCTACGATCATTACATCCACCTGCTTTTCCTCAAGCAGTTTGATTCCACGGACAATACTCTCTGATGCCCCCTCTCCCTGTACCAGAGCCGGATAAAGCAATATCTGGACATATGGGTTTCTTCTGGAGGCAATATTGATGATGTCCCTGACTGCCGCTCCGGTGGGCGCTGTCACCACGCCAAGGGTACGAATATATCTTGGAATAGGCTTTTTATATTCCGGTGCAAACATTCCCAGTTCTTCCAGCTTTTTTTTCAACTGTCCAAACTGCTCGTAAAGCGCCCCATCCCCATCCCGGCGGATGGATTTGGCATATAACTGATATTTTCCATCACGCTCAAATACCGTCACCGTACCTCTTGCAATGACCTGCATTCCTTCCGCCATTCGGAAATTAAGCCCTGACCGGTTTCCCGCAAACATCACGCATGCGATAATCCCTTTGCTATCCTTTAACGTAAAATAAATATGTCCGGAGGAATGATACTTACAGTTGCTGACTTCCCCTTTTACGGAAAGTTCCTGTAATAAAAAATCCTGCTCGAACATATTTTTAATGTATGAATTCACTTGCCCGACTGTATAAACATTCTGCATCTCATACCCGCCTACGCAAATTTTGCAAGAACCCCGTTAATAAATGCCGGCGATGAATCCTGCCCAAACTTTTTGGCCAGTTCCACGGCTTCATTGATCGCCACTCCGGTAGGGATCTCGTCATCATATTGTATTTCATAGACAGCAAGCCGAAGGATCGTAAGATCAACTTTTCCCATCCGGTCCGTTCCCCAGCCCTTTGTCTTTTGATTTAATTCCATATCAATTTGGTCTAATTGTTTCAAGATCCTCTCGAACTTTTCGTGGATCTCAGTGTTTTCTTCTTCACTTGCCCGGTTTTCTTCATCTTCAAAGAAAAAAGCTTCCTGCACAGCCAGCTCATCCTTCGCATTAAATTCTACCCGGAACAGAAGTTTAAAAATCTGCTCGCGTAATTCTCTTCTGCTCATGAGTCACCTATTCTATCTGTCCTTCACCATATTTACGCCGGCAATACGCACATCTACATCGGATACCTCAAGCCCGGTCATGTTCTCAACCGTCGTCTTGACCTTCCCCTGTACCTTCTGTGAAACAACAGGAATATTATATCCATATTCAATGACAAGCGCCAATTCCGCCTTTACCCGCTTTCCTAACACCTCTACTTTTACACCCTTTGCCAAGTTCTTAACGCCCATCTTACTTAGCAGGTCATTGCTGATATTCCCTGCCATAGCGGCAACACCCTCTACTTCCGTTGCTGCAAGGCCCGCAATCATCGCCACCACATCATCTGCAATTTTTACTGTCCCCAGGTTTTCGTCTTCCTGCAATATATAAGTGTTCTGTTCATAAGTTTTTTCCATGATCATGTCCCTTTCTTTTTCACTTGATTTAAGCTGCCTAACCCCAGCTTTGTACGGGAATTGACATTAAAAGCTCCATTACTGATAATCATACCAAAAATTGCCCGTTTTGCCTAGCCCTATTCTACAGCCAGAAACTAAGCCCAAGCTGTTCCGCATTTTCGGCATAGGAGACAGTCCCTTCTTTCGTGTTCAGATACCGGAATATCTTTTGGTTTCCAATCAAGTGTTCCGTCATTTGCTGATAAGTTTCCTGGTCTGCACACTTTAAAGTAATATAACTGTTTCCGTTTTCATAGGCTGATAAAAAGACCTGCTCTAAAAGAGCTTCGTCCACTTCTGTAAAATACAGCCCCTCTCTCACATAATAATTATCTTCCATAGAACTGCATACCGGAACCTCCACAATTGTGTCTATGATATGGGTCTTTTCAAGCTGCTGTGTGGTGACGCAAAGATAATCATAATTAATAGGGGGTATGCTGCCTGCAGCGTCACTGTTTCCTCCAATCATCTGATAAGAAGCATCTCCCCATGTGGTATCCACATAATAGTAATTCCCGTCTAGCAAGACCAGGTTCCAGGCATGTCCCTCTCCCCCGGAAACCTTCCCCATAATCAACGTTGCTTCTATCCCTGCACTGTTTAAAAGATACTCCGTAGCTTTTGCATATCCCTGGCAGACACTTCTTTGGTGGATGAAAACAGAGCAAATATTCTGATTGTCCGGCGCCGTGGCATCGTACTCTGTTTCCCTGATAATATATTCGTAGATATATTTCACCTTCTGGTAATCATCAAAGGATGGCTCTATGCCACGCATACATTCCGTAACATAAGCATTGATCTGTTCCTGACGCATGGCGGCCTCTGCACTGGACATGTTATATGTCCCGGAAAAGGTGACTTTCTTTACTTCATCCCCTAACGTGTACCTGGTAAACGTATACCCTTCCACATAAAAGATCTCAGGATGATCGTTCAGCACACTTTGAAATGCAGTTTCAATGAGCTGTGTATTGGTGCTCCGAAGCGCAATCCCCTCTCCAAACTGTTTCAAGATGCTCAATATTTCCACATAGGCAGTCTGTTCCTCTTCCTTTAGCCTTTCATAATAAAAAAGCCCTTTTTGCTGATCTTTTAAGAAAAGGATCTCCTCCTGGGGAACACCTGGAATCTGGTCCACATCTTCATTTCCCGTCTCTTCAAGAACATTCCCGCTCCCATCAGGTGACGGCGTTGGTAAATCGCCCTCTTCCTGTGCATTATTTACGGATTCTGACAGTTGATCCTGATTATGCAGTTGATCTTCACTTTCCTGCCTGTCTTCCTGCACATGCCCGGGAAAATGGGCACATCCTGTAAGCAGTAAAAGTACACTTATAAACAGTATTCTTCGTTTCATCTTCATTTAACCACGTCCAAATTCAGAAAGGACTAATCCCTCGTTTCTCTCCAGTGTCATGCCTACACTCCAGGCGTTGATAAACAAGAGTAACGGATTGCCTTTCAAATCTTTAATTTTCTTCATGTCAGAGGTTCCCACCAGCTTTGTTAAGTCAATTTCTTTGTTTTCGATCCATCTGATATGTTCGTAAGGCAAAGGTTCCAATTTGATCTCCACATTATACTCATTTTCCAAACGGTATTTCAGCACATCAAACTGCAAAACCCCCACCACGCCTACAATGATCTCTTCCATGCCTGTATTAAATTCCTGAAAGATCTGGATAGCGCCTTCTTGTGCAATTTGTGTAATTCCTTTCACAAACTGTTTCCGCTTCATGGTGTCCATCTGTCTGACCCTTGCAAAATGTTCCGGTGCAAAGGTAGGAATCCCCTCATACTGGAACTGCTCTTTGGGCATACACAAAGTATCCCCGATAGAAAAGATCCCCGGATCAAATACCCCTATAATATCCCCTGCATAAGCCTCATCCAGAATCTTTCTTTCACTGGCCATAATCTGCTGGGGCTGGGATAAACGCATGACCTTACCTCCTTGAACATGCCGAACCTCCATGCTTGCCTCATACTTGCCGGAGCAAATACGCATAAAAGCAATCCTGTCCCTGTGGGCTTTGTTCATATTCGCCTGTATTTTAAACACAAAAGCTGAAAAATCATTTTCGACAGGTGATATCACGCCAATGTCCGCTTTCCGCGGAAGAGGTGTGGTAGTCATCTCAAGAAAATGCTGCAGGAAAAATTCCACGCCGAAATTTGTCAGGGCTGAACCAAAAAAGACCGGCGTCAATTCTCCTGCCTGAATCAACTCCAGGTCATATTCTGCACTTGCACCATCCAAAAGTTCAATCTCATCGCTTAAAATACCTTCCGCTTCTTCCCCTATCACGGAAAGAAGCTTGTCCTTATCCGCAACTGAGACTTCCATGGATTCCCCCTCTTTCGTTCCCTTTTCCGTGTCAGAGTAGGTAATCACACACTGCCTGTCCCTGTCATACACGCCTTTAAAACGCTTGCCGGAACCGATTGGCCAATTAACAGGGCAAGTTGCAATCCCTAATTCCTTTTCAATCTCGTCAAGCAGCTCAAAGGTATCGTTGGCATCCCTGTCCATCTTATTGATAAAGGTAAAAATGGGGATCTTACGCATTACACATACTTTAAAAAGCTTGCGGGTCTGGGCCTCAACACCCTTTGATGCATCAATGACCATTACGGCAGAATCCGCTGCCATCAGCGTCCTGTAAGTATCCTCCGAAAAATCCTGATGTCCCGGCGTATCCAATATATTAATGCAAAACCCGTCATATTCAAATTGCAGCACTGACGAGGTAACGGAAATCCCTCTCTCTTTTTCAATCTCCATCCAGTCAGAAACTGCATGTCTTGCCGTTGCTTTCCCTTTCACGCTCCCTGCCAGGTTGATCGCTCCTCCATAGAGTAGAAACTTCTCTGTCAGGGTCGTCTTACCTGCATCCGGGTGGGAAATAATCGCAAAGGTCCTTCTCCTGTTTATTTCCTGCTCATAGCTGTTCACTGATTTATCCTCCAAGTTATCTAAACATCCTGCCTTATAAAAGGCAGGATATTTTACTTTTGTAATAGGATACCACATTTTTCAAAATATAGCACCTATTTATTCCTGTGACGACAAAGTGCTGATCACAATTGCTTCCGGTGACATACCTGTTTTACGGATAATGATATCCTCTATCTGTGCGCGCTGGGCTTCTGTTAAGTCTGCCGTGGCAACAACAACATCCACTGTCTCCTCGGTAATGCTGACTACCACATCATCAAACCCTTTGCTTTCAAGAAGGATTTCTGCAGCAGTTTCCTTTTCCGCCACATCCGTGATTGCAATCATACTGTCCACTGCTTCCTGTTTCTGCTCCTCTGCAATATTTACATTGTTAATGATCTCCAAAAGCGTTTCTTTATTTTTAGCCCTGGTCTGTTCCTTCATCAGGCGTGCCCCTGAAAGAGTATCCAGCCCCGAAGAGGAGGTAAATACTGCTTCCCCCGGTGTTTCCCCATCAGAAATCTGGTTTTCCATATTTCCGGCCAATTGGTCTGCCATCACTTCATCCATTGTTTCGTCCAAATAGTTTTCTTCATTCAGCACCACATCGGAATCCAGGCTTTCGATTTCCCCATATTCCGCCTGCTCCATGTCCTCATCAGAGATTTCAAATAAAGCCGCTACATCCTCATCGGCTTGGGCATCCACCTGACCTGTCGAGGATACGTTGTCCGCCCCTGTGGTCATGATTTCCTCATCTGTGATCTTTGTGCCGGCAAAATTCAAATAACCTGCAACTGCAATCATAATTGCCAGCGCCGTAATCATGATCTGATTCTTTTTCACCATATTCTTCAATCCCGTATCTCCTTTATTCTGATATCATTTTAACTATAATAATCTTATGAGCTTCTATGCCAAATAATGCCTGAATTGCCCTTGTAATCTTCTGTACCGTTGCCGCATTTCCACCGCCTTCGGCTGACACTGCCACCCCCATGACCTTGGGATACTTTACCTGCCTGATAAAAGGGCCTTGTGCACTTCCCTGGCCAGAAAATACGGTGGATTCCTCCTCTGAAATATCTGTGGTGTTTCTGCTTCCGCCTGCTGAATCTACCTCCGTGCTTCCTCCCCGTCTGCTTACCAGATCTTTCTCCACCAACGTTTCTCCACCGTCTTCCAATGTGACCATGACCCTCACTTTTCCTACTCCGTCCATCGTTGACAAGAGCTGTTCCAAAGCCTCTTCCAAATATGCCGCATATTCCGGCGCTGCTATGGATAAAGAGGAATCTAATGACTGGATGCCGGCATCCCCGTTTTCGGATAAATCCAGTATAGCATTCTTACTGTCCCATTGACCGGACTGTGATATCTTTTCTTTTTCCCCTTTTTTGACCGGCCATGCGATCACTAACAGCAAGATCCCCAGAAGGACCATAATCAGGAAATTGTCTTTGGTTAATTTCCCCTTCCATTTTCCTTCCGAAAGCTTTTTTTCCGCCATCTATTTCACCTCCCGCTTATCCTCCCACATATTTGATCACGATCTTTTCCGGGCTTATCCCCACACATTCGCTGTACAATTTCTTAAGCCCCTGGTCTTGTGCCTTTTCCTCCTGGGAAATCTGCCGGCTCTCATTTTCCGCCTCATTTTCCCCTAAAACCACCGGATCAATATAAATCTCTTCCCGGTTCCCAATTTCCTTTGGATCATCCCGGGAAATTACCGTGACTATGACCATCCCTTCCTCATCCAAAAGCTCAACCCCCTTGACCGTAAAACCGCTCTGGCACTGGTCAAGCCTTGTCTTAATCTCCTCTTCAATGCCCTGATAGATTCCTATGCTTCTATCTTCCATAGACAGCCCCTGTCCTTCCTGTCCCATATGATCCCACAAGGCAAGCGCTCTGCCCTGGATTTCCTGTCCCGTCTGGTGGTCTGCAAGAAATGTCAGAATCGGCTCCGTGATCCTGAGTATCATCAGAATCCCCACTAAGACACGCACATATTTCATATAAGAACCGCCTGGAACAAAAAACAGTACTGCCTGTGCGATGATCATAAAAATACAAATTTCCCTGACTGCCAAAAGCATTGCCTTCTCCTTTCCCTTTTCCGGATCGATCCGGCTAATAGGACAGCGTATATGCTACGACCGCAATCACGATCACAAAAAGGGCCATCGCGGTGAACACGCAGCGGAATAACAAAAAACACCCTTCCCCAACCCGGTCCGCACATCCCGCAATCCTTTTATCGCTGACTATACCTGCAATTGCCGCCCCAAGCTTCACCGCCCCCGTTATGCAAAGAATTTTAACCAGGGGGATCAGACAGCTTGACAGCAAAAGGAGCACAAGTAAAACCCCCAAACTGTTTTTCAAAAGCACTGCCGACCCGATCATCAGCTCTGTCACCCCTTCCGCCACTCCGCCAATTCCCGGAATAGAAGCTACTGCCTTGCGAAGCGCCGATAATTTAAGCCTGTCCGCTGCCGGAACTACCACGGACTGCACAAGGCTTAATCCCGTAACCGCTCCCATAGATATTTTTAGCGCTGCAACAATGACTTTTTTCATAAGATCCAGAAGAAGCGAAAGCTTTTCTTCCACCCAAATACCATTTAAAACAGCAAGCAGCACATAACTGTATATCAGCGGCAGAAGAATGGAATTCAAAAAATTTTCCACCAGATAAGCGATCAGCAGCATGAGCTGATAATAGCAGACAGCCGTTGCCACTCCGTTTGCCGTCCCTACCGCAGTAAAATAAGCAGGGATAAAAAGTTTTATAAACAACACAATATTTTCCATTGCCCCTCCTCCTGTTCCTGACACAGCAAGAAAAGCTTTGGTAAGTACCACGGTAAGAAATAAATACAAAAAATAAAAACCGGATTGGGCAATCTGCTGTCCGGAAAACAAATCGGAAAAACCGGAAAACAATGCGGAAACCACACCCAGCACTAAGATATACAAAAAGATCCTGCGGATATCGGAAAATTCCATTTTTAGATTTCCGGCAATCTGTCCAAACAGTGTTTTTCCGGCCTCCATTACCCGGCCGTCCAAAATCAGATCCAACAGTTCCCAGGGATCTATTTCAGAACGCGGAAATAACACCTCCATCCCCTGGTCCACGGCGCTCATATCCAGGGATGACAACCACTCATCCACATACTGTTTTCCTTCCTCTTCCTGCCTGGTCTCCTGTGCATATACCGGAATCCCATTCCAAAAGAAAAAACATAACACTCCCAGCCAAAAGAAACATTTTTCCACGTTCTTCATCCCACATGACCGGCCAGAGCATTGATGTTTTCCACAACTGCCACCAAAACCGGAATCCCCATTAGCAAAACCGACAGTTTCCCAAATATTTCAATTTGTCCTGCTACTGCTCCATACCCGGCATCCTTACAGATTGAAGCGCAAAATTCACATACATAAGTAATTCCCACCGCCTTAAACAAAAATCCCATATAACTTCCGCTTCCGCTTAAATATTTTTCTATCTCCCGGATCCGCAAAAGCAGGGTATTTAATCCCTGCAGGGAAAAGAAAAATATGACCAGACAAATCACTGCCCCCAGGTACAACCCGTATTCCGGCCTTCCGGACTTAAACTGTAAAGCCAGCATCACACCGGCAACGCCAAGGATTCCGATTTTTACGATCTCCAATTTCCTCTCTCCTTTCCTGTTAAAAAACCGCGTCCCTACATGCTGAACAGGTCCTGTATCATCACAAACAGGTCATAGATGTACGGCAAGATCCATGTAAGCACCAGGATCAATCCGGCAAGGCTTATCAAAAAGGCATGTTCTTCCCTTCCGCTGTGTTTTAAGACCTGGCCAAGGATCGTAACCAAAATACCTACTGCCGCAATTTTAAAAATCAGGCTTACCCCCATGTTTCCTCCATCTCCCCGGCTATAACAGCAGAATGGATAAGAGCACTCCACCGGCAAGCCCAAGGCTTATCACCATTTTATTTTTATTTTTTTGTTCTCCTGAAAGTTCCTCTATCCGCTGCACCACTTCCCTTTGCAATTCATCAAGGGCTGCCGCCTGGGCGCCCTCCTCCATATATCCCAGACAGGAAGGAAAATCCAACAGGATCTTTTTTTCCTTTTCGCAAAGAGGAACTCCTGCCAGGGCTTTTCCCATATAGCTTTTCCAGACATCCGGGAAGTTTCCACCCATACAGGTTTCCTCATAAATCTCATAAAAGGTATCCGAAAAGGGCGATCTTTCCTTTTCGGAAAGTCTAAGAACCGCTTCCGGAACCGCAGCCTTTTGATACGAAATATAGTATTTCATATCCTCAAAAATATCCCGGATCTGCCGGAGCAAAACAATCCTCCGGTTATGATCCTGGCAAATCACTGCTCCAATCCCTGTACATCCTGTCATAACCATAAGGCATCCTATCAACTGCAACATAGCAATTCCTTTCTTCCAGCCTCAAGCAAGTTACCATCCCGCCCTAAAATCTCCCGGATCCGGCAGCCCTCCTGCCCTCTCTCCAAAAAAATATATCTCTCAAAAAAGTCCTCCGGCTTATAGAATACCTGTCCACCTTTTTGCCCTGGGATCCCCGTATTGATCTGTTTCCGGATATCTTCCATAGAAGCCCCATGCATAGTGGCCAGCACACTGCTTCCGCACTGAAGAACCTGGTAAACCGCCTTCATATCTTCGTAACCGCCAATCTCGTCCACCGCCACCACTTCCGGCGACATGGAACGCATAAGAAGCATCATACCCTGTATTTTCGGACATCCGTCCAACACATCCGTACGCATTCCCACATCATTTTGCGGAATCCCCATAAAGCTTCCGGCAATTTCCGACCGTTCGTCCACGACCCCCACTTGCCTGCCCTTCCCTGCCGGATTTCCCGTGGAAACCTGCCGCACAATATCCCTAAGAAGCGTTGTTTTCCCTCCCCCTGGCGGGGATATCAAAAGGGTATTGCAAAATCTTTTTCCCGCATACAAAAATTTCATCACTTGATCTGCAGCTCCAATGATCTGATGGGAAATCCTAATATTCAAAAAACGGATATGAGCCATATTCCTGATGCTCCCATTTTCATTAAGCACCACTTGTCCAGCCAAACCGATCCTATGCCCGCCGGGAATCGTTAAAAATCCCTGGCGGATTTCATTCTCAAACGCATACATTGAGTATAGACAAACATTCTTAATGATCTCTTCCATCTCCCGTTCCGTCACATGCCATGCATCCTGAAAGCCCCTGCTGATTCCGCCCCGTCCGGATAAAAAGAATTCTTCCCCGGCAATCAAAAAACGCACTGGCCGGCCTATTCCCAGCCGGATCTCTTCCAGTTTGTCCGCCCGCTCCAGCGGCTTTTCCAGCCTCTCCCTCATATACCCTGGAAAGATCTTTAAAATTTCTTCTTGTTTTCCCATTCCATTCACCTCTTATCCCAATATATGTAGCTTGGCACAAAAAAAGAACGCCTCCTCATCAGAAGCGTTCTTATCCCTATTCTATCTTGTTTGTGACTCCCATGTTATCTGACTTGCTGGGCAACATCCTTCATGGAAAAACTCATCCTGCCCATCTTATCCTTGCCAAGGCAGACTACCGTCACCTTATCTCCAAGAGTCAGCACATCCTCCACATGGTTGATCCTTTCTTTCGCAATCTTGGAAATATGGACCATTCCCTCTTTGCCCGGAGCAAACTCAATAAATGCGCCAAACTCTTTAATGCTGACAACAATTCCCTGGAAGATCTGGCCTTCCTGGTAATCTGTCACGATCGTCTTAATATATTCCACTGCTTTTTCCATCATTTCCGGCTCAGTCCCACATACAGATACCTTACCGTCGTCTGTAATGTCGATCTTCACTCCCGTGCGGGCAATGATCTCATTGATCGTCTTCCCACGCTGTCCCACTACATCGCCGATCTTCTCCGGATCGATTTGCAGGGAAATGATCTTAGGAGCATAAGGCCCTACTTCTGGCCTGGGCGCTGCAATTGCAGGTTTCATGCAAGTATCCATGATAAATAACCGCGCCTGCCGGCACCTTTCGATGGCGCCTTCCACGATCGGCCTGGTAAGTCCGTGAATCTTAATATCCATCTGGATTGCCGTGATACCTTCCGTGGTACCCGTCACCTTAAAGTCCATGTCACCGAAGAAATCCTCCAGCCCCTGGATATCTGTAAGCAGTACGAAATCGTCATCTGTTTCCCCTGTAACCAGACCGCAGGAAATACCTGCTACCATTTTCTTGATTGGCACACCGGCTGCCATCAGCGACATACAGGACGCACAAGTAGAAGCCATGGAAGTAGATCCATTGGATTCAAAAGTCTCTGAAACAGTGCGGATTGCATAAGGAAATTCTTCTTCCGAAGGCAATACCGGAATCAAAGCCCTCTCCGCCAAAGCGCCATGACCGATCTCCCTTCTTCCAGGCCCCCTTGAAGGCTTGGTTTCCCCTACGGAGTAGGAAGGGAAATTATAGTGATGCATATAACGCTTACTTACTTCATTTTCATCCAGCCCGTCAATTCTCTGCTGGTCAGACAAAGGCGCCAGCGTGCAGACATTGCAGATCTGGGTCTGCCCACGGGTAAACATTGCAGAGCCATGTACTCTGGGAATGATGTCCACTTCCGCAGCCAAAGGACGGATCTGTGTGATCTCACGTCCATCCGGGCGTTTTTGATCCTTTAGTATCATTTTACGGACCGTCTTCTTTTCATACTGATAAATTGCTTCCCCCAGCGCTTCCAGCCATTCTTCCTTTTCTGCAAATGCCGTTTCCAGCTTTTCCGTGATGTTTTTGATATTTTCTTCCCGAACCTGTTTCTCATCCGTAAATACTGCTTCTTCCATCTCTGCCGGAGGCACAATATCCTTAATCGCCGTAAAAAGTTCTTCCGGAACAGCGCAGCTAGTATATTCGTGTTTGGGTTTTCCTACTTCTGCAACGATCTGGTTAATAAATGCAATGATCGTCTGGTTGATCTCATGGGCTTTGTAGATGGCGTCGATCATAACAGCCTCCGGGATCTCATTCGCCCCGGCCTCAATCATGATAACCTTCTGTGCAGTAGATGCCACAGTCAGGTTCAGATCCCCGTTCTTCCACTGCTCCTGGGAAGGATTGATAACAAATTCACCGTCTATCATCCCCATCTGCGTCATTGCACAAGGTCCGTCAAAAGGGATATCAGAAATGCTGGTTGCAATTGCCGCGCCCAGCATCGCTACCAATTCCGGACGACATGCCGGATCCACACTCATGACCATATTATTTAAAGTAACATCATTTCTGTAATCCTTCGGGAACAGCGGACGCATCGGCCTGTCAATCACACGGCTTGTCAGAATCGCATTTTCAGAAGCCTTGCCTTCCCTCTTATTGAATCCACCAGGAATCTTACCTACCGCATACAGCTTTTCTTCATATTCTACACTTAAAGGGAAAAAGTCAATTCCCTCCCTGGGCTTGTCCGATGCCGTTGCAGTAGACAGCACTGTGGTATCGCCATAGTGCATGAATGCACATCCGTTTGCCTGCTTGCCTACACGGTTGATATCAACACTTAATGTACGGCCTGCAAGTTCCATTGAAAACGTTTTAAACATAATTCTTCTCCTTTTCCTATACGGTATAAAAGGCGGAGCCCGAATTTTTCGACTTGCCCCGCCTTAAAACGCTGTTTATCGTCTGAGTCCCAGTTTTTCGATCAAGGAACGGTATCTCTCAATATCCTTATCTTTCAGATAATTGAGCAGCCCACGTCTCTGACCTACCATCTTAAACATACCTCTTCTGGAATGATTGTCCTTCGGATGCTCTTTTAAATGCTCAGTAAGCTCTTTGATCCTTGCTGACAATACTGCGATCTGTACTTCCGGTGAACCGGTATCCCCTTCGCACCTTGCGTACTCTTTCATAATTGCTGTTTTCTTTTCCTTGGAAATCATAAATAGTTCCTCCTCTTTTCTTAATCGCCGGATGCCAGGAAGCGGTCGGAGATTCCAGACTTCTGGGCAACGGCTGAATCATATACCTGAAAAATAATAGCACAAATTTCTTTTCTTGTAAAGAATAATTTCTTATTGGTATTATGAAAGAATTATGTTATGATTTTATTAGTACTAATTTACCAAAATCATAACCAGCAGGAGGATACCAACCATGAAACTACGAGGCAAGATTTTGATTCTTTCACTTTTGCCTATCACTTTGGCAACGGCGGAATCTCTCTTTTTCACCTGGCTTTATTTAAGCGATTTCCCTGATGCCCGAAACCGGATCCTGACGCCCCTTTGCCGGATCGGCATCATCACCCTTGTCATCACTTTTGCAATCGTGATCTTTGTTACCGGCAGGCTGATCCAACATTTTAAAAATGTTGCAGATCTTCTCACCCAGCTGGCCAAAGGAAACCTGGCTGTACAGGTAAGTGAGAAAACCCTTTCCCAGAAAGATGAATCCGGCTTTCTTGCACGGGATGCCGTAAGCCTGCAAAATTCTTTAATAGGAATAATCGGCCATATGGAGCAATCTGCCGTCCAATTAGATGAAACTGCCAAAGATCTGGCCATGATGACGGATCACACCGCTTCCGTTTCCGAAGGCCTTGCAACCGCAATGTCTGAAATTGCCCAGGGAGCTTCCCAGGAAGCGTCATCCGCCCAGTCTATCATGGAAGAAGTCACCATGGTAAAGGGCCTTACCGATAAGTCAGTAGATCATGTAAACTCATTTCGGTCCCTGATCAATGAAATCCATACTTCCAGCAGCCAGGGGCAGTCCCTGATCCAAAAGCTGAATGATAATTCCGAGACCACCCAAAAGGAAATCGCTGAAATTGCCGCCCAGACTGCCACTACCCATCAGGCTTCCCAGGAAATACAAACTGCTGCTGAATTTATTGCTTCCATTGCCTCCCAGACCAACCTCCTTGCATTAAACGCCAGCATAGAGGCTGCCAGGGCAGGAGAACAAGGCAGGGGATTTTCCGTTGTTGCCGAGCAGATCAAAAACTTAGCGGAACAGTCCAGCAGTTCCGCCCAGAATATCGATGCAGTCATCAAGAACCTTCTGGCTGAATCAGATAAAACAATGGCATGCATGAACAAAGTACAGGAAATCACCCGGACAGAAAATACGGATATCAGGCATACAAGCCAATTATTCCTTAACCTAAACGGCAATATTACAAAAGCTTTTGATGAAATAGGCGGCATCTCCGATCATCTTACCGGACTCGCTCATGCGGAAAAGAAAATTGCAGCGGAAATTGACCAATTATCCTCCACTGTAGAAGAAACAGCAGCATCTACGGAAGAGATCACTGCCTCCTCAGAGGAACTAAACAGTACTTCTGAGGTACTTTCCGATCATGCAAAACAACTGGCCTGCCTCTCCCAAAACCTCCGCAGCCAACTGGAACGGTTTACCATTTCCGCTTCATTGCATTCCATGAATTGACATGAAATAACACTGTCTGAAACAGTTCATTAAAATACCCTGGATAAAGCACATCCTTTCCAACAGCTTTCATCCAGGGTATCACTTTCGTAAACGCTTATTTTAGTCATGTAATATTCTGACCATCTTATAAGGCGTCCGATAATTATATGCAGAAATTTTAATTCCGGTCTTAGGGCTGCTTGCATGGATCACCTGGCCGCCACCGATATAGATCGCAACATGGTTAATGGTTCCGCCCTTTGCATAAAAGACCAGATCCCCAGGCTTTAGCTCCGATGCGCTGATGCTTGTCCCCTGATTGGCCTGTGCCCTTGAAGAGTGCGGAAGGGAAACGCCATACTTGGAAAATACGCTCAGAACGAATCCAGAACAATCCGCTCCTTTTGTCAGGCTTGTTCCGCCCCACACATAAGGATTTCCTAAAAACTGTTTTGCATATTGACAAAGATCCACCCGTACATCGGAAACACCCTGTCCATACAAAAGCTCCGTCATGGTAATGGCAGTTGCCAGATCCGACTTCACTTCCACAAAGTCCCCGGAAACATAAACCTCCTCATCGTCCAGGTACACCTTGATCCATCCGTCACCACGGATCTCCACAATATCAAGGGCCTCCCCGGCGGCAACCTGGGTGACCACCTCTGCATCGGTGTTAGGCTCCTCCCGTATATTTAAAGCATCCGCCGTAGAAACTGCCTGCGCGGTCGCAAGCTCTTCCCCTTTCTTTTTCGCTTCATAGCCGGTAGAGAGATATTCTTCTTTCACATACCCTTCCACCTTACCGGATTTGATAAACGCCCATCCCTCTTCACTGCTGATAATCTCACAGGCAGCATTTTTAGGCAGTTTACCCACCAACTTGCCGGACTCATCAGGATCCTGTCTGATGTTTAAGTTATTTTCCTCCACATTGCAGATTCCAAGTTCTGTATATCCCCACAAAGCTCCTTTTGCACGCTCTGCGATCTCCTTATATTCATCCTTGGAAAGCACTATTGAAAATAAGTCCCCTACTCCAGCCGTAAGAAGTTCTTCCCCTTGCTCTGTCTGGTTTTGTGCATTCACTATACCCGTTTCAGACGCCCTTACAGGCATAAAGTCCGCTAAAAGCATTGCCGCTGTCACTGCGTATATTCCATATCTAATATGTTTTTTCAAAACGTTCCTCCATAATTGTTACAGAATTGTTACAAACCAACACAGCTATTATAACAATCAAATCATAAAATGTCAAATCCATGTAACAATTATTTCGCTGTTTCCCCCAGGTTATGAAACATTCTCCCCTCAGCAATATCCTTTCCAACCTGGTTTTTCAATTCTATAACATTCATAAACTTTTGTTCAGGACGCTTAAATTGTAACAATTCTGTCACAATATCCTTCCCATACATATCTTTATCAAAATCGTAGAGATAGGTTTCCACACTGACGATATCCGTCTGATTCACTGTTGGCTTTCTTCCAATATTGGTAATTCCGGGGTAAGTCCCCCCTTCATAGTGCAGCCTGGAATAATATACGCCCCAGGGGGGCAGCAATTTTTCAGGCCGTGGATATAAATTCATAGTCGGCATCCCAAGCCGCCTTCCCAGGCGGTTTCCATGTTCCACTACGCCCTCAAAACTGTAATATCTCCCAAGGAGCGCCCTTGTTCCGGCCATATCACCCTTTTCCACCATTTCTCTCACATAAGTGGAGCTGATTTCCCGTTCCTCATAATAAACCTTATCGATGACGCAAACCTGATATCCATATTCCGCCGACATTTCTGTTAAAAGCCTGCTGTTGCCTTTTCCGCCCTTACCAAAGGATAAATCTTTCCCTGACGCAATAAATCCTGTGTTCATCCTTTTTACCAGGATTTCCCTGACAAACTCCTCCGGAGGCGTTGCTGCCGTCTGGATATTTAATGGAAATTCTATTAAAATATCTATCCCCATTTTCTCAAAACATGTCCGCTTTTCTTCCCTTGTAGTCAGCTCTCCTCCCAGGGCATGTCCAAAAAAGACGGACGCTGACGGGTGGAAAGTAAATACCACCGTTTTCATTTTATCTCTCTTTTTTTCAAGAATACGGGAAAGGAGCGCTTCATGCCCCCTGTGGACGCCATCAAACTTGCCAATGGCAACCGCCGTCTTATCATCTATATAAAAATCCGTCGTATCATGTATGATCTGCATGGTTATCCTCTATTCCGGGAAAAATTTTTACAGGCCAAAACAGCCCCCGTTTCGTCTCATATCGATAGATGCCAAAAAAAGTATTGGTATGGCTGTAAACCCGGAATTCTTCCTGATCTGCAATTTCCCGTCCCCTCTCTTCCTTTTCCCGGGTCTGCAAAAGATCCTCCATTTTCAGTGGATTTCCGTTCACAAGCATTTTCCACCCATCCTTTTTTACCATAAGCAATGGTAACTCTTCAAACATTCCATCTACCGGGCAGATATGTTCCCATAACTTCCCCTCATCTTTCCATTTCTGCAACTGTGATAGACAATAGGCATCCTCAATACAAAATCTGCCCACACGGGTTCTTTTCAATGATGTCATTACCGCCCCGCAGCCTAAGAGCTGTCCGATATCATGACACAAAGTCCTTATATATGTTCCTTTCGAGCATACCACACGAATCCGGTACTCAGGAGGATCTGCACTTAAAATCTCCAACTCGTAAATCGTCACCGGCCTTGCAGGCCGTTCCACTTCCTTTCCCTGACGTGCCAGCTCATAAAGCTTTTTCCCATTCACTTTAAGCGCAGAATACATGGGCGGTACCTGCATAGATTCCCCCAAAAAAGAGAAAACTGCCTTTTCTACTTCCTCCCGAGATGACTCTACAGGTTTTCTTTTCAATACCTTTCCTGACAAATCCTGGGTATCCGTTACCACTCCCAGGCGAAATCCCGCAACATATTCTTTTTGCTTGTCTGTCAGCATATCACAAAGCTTCGTCCCGCTTCCCAGGCAGACAGGAAGAACCCCCACCGCATCCGGATCAAGGGTTCCTGTGTGTCCAATCTTTTTTTGTCCGCATATTCCCCGAAGCTTTGCCACCACATCGTGAGAGGTGTAGCCGGCTTCTTTGTATACATTAATAATTCCGTGGTACATGACTGCCTCCTGGCACATCCCAGCGGGATGTTTCCCTAAGCTGAACTGCTATCTGTGCAGACAGGTTATTTACAATATCATGAAATGTTCCCTGCATGGTCACTCCGGCAGCACGCTCATGACCTCCCCCGCCAAAAAAGGAAGCTACTTTTTCCACATTCACCTTTCCATTGGAACGGAGGCTGACCTTATATTCCAACGTATCAAGCTGGTACAGGAAGATCGCACACTCCACGCCCTTTGTTTTCCTAAGCTGATTTACGATTCCGTCAAGATCATGGGGCTGCGCCTCATAAAAACTCATGGTTTTCTTATCAACCATGCTCACTGCACATTTCCCATTCATAAATAAAAAGCTCTCAAGCAGCGCCCGTCCAAGGATCTGGTTCTGCACATAAGTCTTTTCATAAAAGGTCTCGTCAATCAGTTTCGGGAAATCAAACCCATATGAGATCAGTTCCGCCGCCGCCTTCAGTGTGGAAGGGGATGTATTGGAATACTGAAATACCCCTGTGTCATGGATGATTCCTATGTAAAGCGCCTTGGCAATCTCTACATCAATTTGTGACCGGTCTTTCATCAGATCATAGATCAGTTCACTGGTGGAACTTGCCTCTGGCATAAGATAATTCACATCACCACAGCCACTGTTGCTGATATGATGGTCGATATTAATCCTCTTTTTGGCCTGGTCAAAATAACTTTCCGCTTTTCCCATACGTTCCTTTGTAGTGTCCAGTGCAAAAAACACATCAAACTGCTCTACTTCCGTATGGAAATCTGTGCGGATCTGACCGATCCTGCTGATACAAGAAAAAATATCAGCAGGCTTTTCCAGAAATATCTGTATCTCCACCCCGGGACATACCTTAGATAAATACAGGTAAAGTCCCATGACAGAGCCAATGCAGTCCCCGTCAGGCCGTATATGCCCTCCAATACCGATGGTAGACGCACCGTTTATTTCCTTTAAAATATCCATATTACTCTCCTGTTTCCTTCCGGTTAACTTCGTCGATCAGCTTTGACATTTTCACGCCATAGGCAATAGATTGATCTACTATGAAACGGATTTCCGGCGTATTACGCAGGTTGACCCGCCTTGCCAGTTCCCGGCGGATATACCCTTCGGCGCTCTTTAATCCCTCCAAAGTACTTTTTTGAATTTCCTCATCACCATAAACGCTGATCCAAGCTTTACAGGTCTTCAAATCCGGCGCCACCTCCACAGAAACTACAGAAGTTAAGGGAGCGATCCTTGGGTCCTTAATTTCCGACCGTATGATCTCTGCCAAGGTCCTTTGCACCTCCCCGTTGATACGGGTATTTTTCATACTGTTTTTTCTCACCTGGGAACCTCCACCATGATATACGCCTCAACGATATCAAGCTCTTGCATCTGGTCAAAGCCATCGAACACAAAACCGCATTCAAACCCTGCTTTGACCTCCTTTACATCATCCTTAAAGCGCTTCAAGGATGCAAGCGCACCTTCGTATATCTGTTCGCCCTCTCTGCTGATCCGAACCTTACAATCGCGTTGGAATATGCCGTCAAGTACATAGGAACCTGCAATATTTCCCACTGCAGATGCCTTAAATATCTGCCTTACTTCCGCATGGCCAATTACCTTTTCTTCAAAAATCGGATCCAGCATGCCTTTCATCGCTGCCTCAATGTCTTCGATTGCCTGATAAATCACCTTATAAAGACGGATATCCACGCCTTCTCTCTCCGCAATGGTCTTGGCCATAGCATCAGGACGGACATTAAATCCGATAATAATTGCCGAAGAAGCAGAAGCCAAAGAAACATCTGATTCATTGATCGCACCCACGCCTCCGTGAATACATTTAACCACTACCTCTTCATTGGAAAGCTTCATAAGGCTTTGTTTTACCGCCTCAACACTTCCCTGTACATCTGCTTTTACAATAATGTTAAGCTCCTTTAAGCTGCCTGCCTGGATCTGGGTAAACAAATCGTCCAGAGACATCTTAGCCTTGGTGTCCTCCAGCATTTTTTCTTTGTTCTGTGCCAGATAGGTTTCCGCATAGGACTTTGCGATCTTGTCGCTTTCGTGGGAAATAAACACTTCCCCTGCACTGGGAACATCGGAAAGTCCTAAAATTTCCACTGGGGTAGAAGGATGTGCCTCTTTCACTCTCCGTCCTTTATCATCGATCATTGCACGAACCTTACCATGGCTGGCGCCGGCAGAAATGAAATCTCCCACATAAAGGGTTCCCTTTTGCACCAGCACAGTAGCCACCGGCCCCCGTCCTTTATCCAGTTCTGCCTCGATTACAAGCCCTCTTGCACGTCTGTCCGGGTTTGCCTTTAACTCTAAAATTTCTGCCGTAAGCAATATGGTTTCAAGCAGGTTCTCAATGCCTTCCCCTGATTTCGCCGATACCGGAACGAACTCTGTGCTTCCGCCCCAATCCACCGGAATCAGCTCATATTCCGTCATCTCCTGCTTCACACGGTCAATATTAGCCCCTGGTTTATCGATCTTATTTACGGCAACAATGATCTCGATCCCTGCCGCTTTCGCATGATTGATTGCCTCTACCGTCTGAGGCATAACGCCGTCATCCGCCGCCACTACCAAAATTGCAATATCTGTGGCGTTGGCCCCACGCATACGCATAGCCGTAAATGCTTCATGCCCTGGCGTATCCAGAAACGTGATGGACTGGCCGTTAATATTTACAGTATACGCACCTATGTGCTGTGTAATACCTCCTGCTTCCTTATCCGTCACATTTGTTTTCCGGATTGCATCAAGAAGAGAAGTCTTACCATGGTCAACGTGACCCATAACGCAAATAACCGGAGGCCTTGCAATCAGCTTTTCTTCCTCTTCCGCATCCTCTTTAAGAAGTTCTTCAATCACATCGACTTTCACTTCTTTCTCACAGATGATCTCATATTCAATAGCAATATTTTCCGCATCCTCAAAAGAGATTTCAGAATTCACCGTTACGATCTGTCCTTGCAGGAACAGTTTCTTGATGATCACGGAAGGCTGCATCTTCATTTTATCTGCAAGTTCCTTTAAGGTCAAAGTCTCAGGAATCGTGATCACCTTGATCTGCTCTTTCGCCTCTTCCTCCGGCTTCTTCTCCGGTTTGATGAACCTTCCCGCTTTGTTTTTATTCTTTACCGCTGCTTCATCCTCTTCGTAGATAAAGTCCTTCTTAGAGCGTTTATCTCTCTCCTGATTACTTCTTCTCTTTTCCTCATCTCTGCGCTTTTCGTCCTTAACCGGGGCTTCTGAAACGAAACTCTTACCTGGCTTTTCACCCCGCTTAAATTTATTATCCTGCCCTTTGTCGCTTCTCTCACTGCGCCCATTATTGTTACCAGGCCTGTTATTGTTCCGGTCACCACCATTACCGCGGAAATCGCTCCTGTTGCCTTGACCGCCCGGACGATTAACTCCTTCAGGTCTTCGCCCGTTATTCCGTGCATTCCTTTCTCCCGAACCTGCGCCAGAATTTGTGCGAGGTCTCTCATTTCTCTGATACCTTTCATCTTTTCCCGCTGCACTCCTTACATTTCCTTCTCTGGATGGCTGTGCTTCTTTTACAGGCTCCTTTACCGGTTCCTTTGCAGCCTGTTGTGCAGCGGCTGCAGCAAGGGCAGCTTGTTTTGCCTCCTGCTCTTTTGCTTCCCTGGCTTTTGCCTCCTGCTCTTTTGCATTTTTGGCTGCTGCAATTCTTTCGCTCTCCATCCTGCGGGCATTCTGCTTAAAATCCACCTGCATACTCTCGGGAACAGACGGCGCTGTCAAGGGCCGGATAATCTTATGGGATGTCTCCTGCCTATCCCTTCCCTGGGCAGGCCGGTTTCCACCTCCTGGCCTGGGATTGGATCCCGGCCTTCTATCCCCCTTAGGGCGTGAATTCGATATATTACTATTATGGGGATTGCTGACGAAAATTATTTTCTTTTTCTTCTTGGGCGTTTCACCGCCATTACCTGGCTTTGACATATTTTGATTTTTAACGGCGTTTCCGCCCGCTTCCTCTTTTTTCGTTTCCTGTATCGTCTTTTCTTCTTTTTCTGTCTGCACTGACTTTTCTCCTGTTTTCGCTGCACTTTCATTTATTGAGGCTTCTTTTTTGGCTGCCCCGCCAAACGCTTTCCTGACCATCTCCACCGCATCATCCTCAATGGAACTTTGGGCAACCTTTACTTCAATTCCTTTATCCTGTAGAAAAGCAATGATATCTTTGCTGTGCTTTTCCAATTCCTTCGCTATTTCATGCACTTTCATTTTGGCCATTCTATTACCTCCGTCCTATCCTCTGATTCTTCCAAAAGTTTGATGATACTAGCTGCCAGCCCTGTATCCGTAACTGCCGCGGATGCCCGTATTTCCTTGCCAAGGGCATGGCCAATCGCATCCTTGGTACCGTAAAAAAAGAGTGGTGTCCGGTAATAGGCGCACATATTCGTAAACATCTTTTTTGTGTTTTCGGAAGCTTCACTGCTCACCACCACCAATGCCGCCTTTCCTTCCTTCACTGCTTTTTCGGTAGAAAACTCTCCGCTGACCAGATTCCTTCCTCTAGCTGCCAGCCCCAGGAGAGATAAAATCCTGTCATTCATCCGTCTTATCAAACTCCTTTTCCAGATTATCATACACTTCATTTGGAATACTCATTTTGAAAGACCGTTCCAAACCTTTATTCTTCCTTGCTTTCAAAAGGCACTCTCTCTGCTTACAAAGATATGCGCCTCTTCCGTTTTTTTTGCCGGTCATATCAAGCACGATCTCGTCATCTGGTGTTTTTAGGACGCGCATCATTTCTTTTTTGCTGTTCATTTCTCCGCATCCCACGCATTGTCTTACGGGAACTTTTTTTGCCATAAGATCACCTTCTTATTCCATCTCTTCGTCGGAAGGCTCCATCTCGTACTGGATCTCGCTGCCATCCACACTTTCTTCTTCGTACTCTTCGCCATATTCTCCGTCATAATCTTCGTCGTACTCATCGTACTCATCCATATAATCTTCGTAACGGAAACCTGGCGCATCTTTTGCCTGGGTCTCGCTCTTGATGTCAATCTTATATCCGGTAAGTCTTGCCGCAAGCCTGGCATTTTGTCCTTCTTTCCCGATTGCAAGGGATAACTGGTAATCAGGCACTACAACCTTTGCCGTTCTTTCATCCGGATCTGCAAACACCGCAACAATCTTTGCCGGTGAAAGTGCATTCTGGATCAGGTTACCCGGGTTTTCATCCCAATTGATAATATCAATCTTTTCGCCCCGAAGCTCTTCCACAATAGAATTGACCCTGACACCGTTTACTCCCACACATGCCCCCACTGCATCCACATTAGGGTTATTGGATCTTACCGCCATCTTCGTCCTGCTTCCCGCCTCCCTGGCGATACTCATAATCTCCACGGTTCCGTCCTTGATCTCCGTAACCTCTGCCTCAAACAAACGCTTTACCAGTTCAGGATGGGTACGGCTCACCAGGATCCTAGGGCCTTTTGGCGTATTTTTAACCTCGATGATATAGACTTTGATTCTTTCGGTAGGATTGAAATTTTCTCCCCTGACCTGCTCACTCTCATTTAAGATACCGTCTGCCTTCCCCAGGTTAATGCTGATATTCCTTCCAATATAACGCTGTACGATACCAGTCACAATATCCTTTTCCTTTTCAAAATACTGATTGTAAATTACGCTTCTTTCTTCTTCACGGATCTTTTGCAAGATCACATTCTTCGCATTTTGTGTTGCGATACGTCCAAACTCCTTGGATTTGATTTCCACATGAAGCACATCGCCTATCCCGGCATCGGATTTGATCTCCCTTGCCTGCTCAAGAGAAAGCTGTAAGACAGGGTCTTCCACCTCCTCAACAACCTCTTTTTCCGCATAACAAAGAAAATCACAAGTCTCCCTGTCGATCTCTACCTTTACATTGTCAGACTTTCCAAAATGGTTTTTACATGCCGTAAGCAACGAGTTTTCAATTGCTTCAAACAAAGTTTCCTTGCTGATCTCCTTCTCCTTCTCCAGAATATTCAATGCCTCCATTAATTCTTTGTTCATTTTCCTTTTATCCCTTTCCGCCCATTTCTTAATATTCGGGCTAAAAATCAAACGCCAATTTTATTACCGCGATGTCCTTGCGGGCAAACACCATCTCTTCCGTGCCCTTAGCCGACACAGTCTCTATGGTCACCGTACTTTCATCAAAAGATTTCAACATGCCCGTAAACTCCTTGCTTCCATTTACAGGCTTATATGTCCGGATCTCTACCTCCTGCATAAGGCTTCTGCTTAAATGCTTATCTTTCTTTAGCGTCCTTCCAAGCCCTGGGGAACTGACTTCAAGAATATAGGCATCCTCAATAAAGTCCTCCCGGTCTAATTCATCAGATAACGCCCGGCTTACCCGTTCACAATCATTGATATCCACGCCGCCTTCTTTATCAATATAGCATCTTAGATAAAAATCACTGCCTTCTTTCACATATTCCACATCATAAATCTCTACCTGGTTCGCCTCTGCAATGGGAATCAGTAGTTTTTCCGTTTTCTCTTCATATTTTTCACGTTTTGACATATTCTCACCACTCTTTTCACTTAGCCATACCATAAAAAAGGTGGACCGACAAGTCCACTCTAGTAATCATTTCTATCTAATTCTTCTGTATTGTAGCACTCCCTGATACAAATTGCAAGCGTATTTCCTCTATCTTATCAATATTTCGGCCCAAATCATACAGAAAGTATCCGTTTAGCAGTCTATGGAACTGCTAAACGGAAATTTGAATAGGCCCCTCTTTTTCTTGCTGGTACAGTTTATATAGCAGCACACCTGCCAACGCAATAAGCCCCAGGCCACCCACCAGGCCTACCGGCATCGGTCCTATAAATACATTAAACGGATCCTCTATAGAACTGAACAAAAGCCCTACCGCTGCAAATCCGTTAAGCATCCCATGACCCATGACCGCCGGGATACAGCTTCCCGTTTTGATGGTTACATAAGAAAAAATAACCCCTGTCACCATGCAGAAGATACACATTGCAATCACGCCCACCAACGGATAACCAGGATAGCCAACCCCGTAATTGTGCCCCATAATGATAAGCGGCATATGCCATAGCCCCCAGACCACCCCTGTGATCAAAATTGCAGGAACCACTTTAAACTGCTTTAATAGTTTGGGAAGAAGGTAACCTCTCCATCCCCATTCTTCACCGAAACAATTTAAAAAATTTGCAAAAGGCGATAAGAAGATTCCCATAACCAATTGTATAAGCACAATACGCCTGACCGTCTCATCCGTAACGGTTTCCCCTGTCATTTCCGCCTGCTGCAGCAACTGGCTCCTCACATATCCCATCTGTGGATCAAACTTAGAGGGAAACAACACAAAATATAAAACCGCTCCCAACAGGATCAATGCCCCGAGACAAGGCCATACCAGTGCATAATATTTCAGGTTCCCTTTCAACCTTACATGGATCATCATTCCCTTCCCTACAAAGGATTCCCTGGTCATGGCCCTGGTGACAATCACTGCAAAAGAAGGAACAAACATCACGCTTGCTTTTATCATCTGTGCCATCATGGCCATTTCCGCATCTGCACTTCCTGCCAGGGGCATGATCATAAAGATCTCTACGGCATAAGTCAACGCAAACGTAATCAGAAGAAAGATCCACACCCGCCTGACATCCCTGCCCTGTTCCTCCTGCTTTTTTTGCGCCTCCTTAAATCTTGCACCCATATCCTTCATCTGAAACCACTCCTTTTCTAATCAACTCATGCTTTTGCTTATCATGGACACTGATCTCCTCCCCGATCTGTACCTCCGTCAACTGAATCTCTGTGTCCGCAAAAATGGTATGCTTACAGCCTATTGGAAGTTTGATGACATCCCCTGCTTTCACGGGCTGCTCTACATCATTTACTACAGCCCTTCCCCTGCCGGAAATCACCGTCCAGACCTCAGCCCTTCTCTCATGACTATGGTAATTCATACTGCATCCCGGATTTAAAGTAACTTTAATCGTCATGCTTTTGTCTTCAATATCGATGACTTTAAAGCTTCCCCATGATTTTTCAGCAAACATGATCTGCTGGTCAATGCTGTCCACATACGGTTTAATATAACTGGACTGTTCTTTATCGGAAACAAGGATCCCTTCCGGGCTTGCGGAAATCACCATATTCTTTAGTCCCATGCAAAGCACTGGCACATCCAGCTCATTAATGATATGCACATTCTCACATTCCCCGCCCACCATGACCTTGCCTATGCCTGCCTCTTCCATGGCTTCCGTCAGTGTATTCCACGTTCCAAGATCCTTCCACTTTCCTGCAAAACGCATCACCCGGATATTCTTTTCCTTTTCCACAACTGCATAATCAAAACTGATCCTGGTAAGGGAACCATACTTGTCATACAGATCCCAATAGTCCGTAAAATCAATGAGCTCATGAGCCTTTCTCAATAAATATTCCAGTTGAAAAGCAAAAACACCGCCATTCCATAAAGCGCCCTGTCTAAGATACTCCTTTGCCGTCTCAAGGTCAGGTTTTTCTTTAAAAGTATTCACACCACTTACCTGTTCTTTATCTTCCGGAATCACATACCCGTACTTCTCACTTGGATAAGTAGGTTCTATGCCCATTAAGAAAAGATCCGCACTGCCCTGTGCGGCAAGTTCCCCCATTTTTTGGAGCGCGATAAAATATTCCTGATCTACATACGGATCTACCGGACAGACCACCAAAGGCTCTTTGCCGGATACCTTTTTTACATCATGAAGCCAGGCAGCCGCAAGTGCAATTGCAGGAAACGTATCTTTCCTGCAAGGTTCCACGCAAATGCCTACGGAACTTCCTAGCTGGTTATGGATCGCAGAAACCTGGGTCTTGGAAGTTGCTATGGTAATTGCCGCATCCCGATCTACGCTGCATATCTGCCGGTAAACGCGCTGCACCATAGACTCATATTCCCCGTCCTGTGTTTTAAAAATCTTAATAAATTGCTTGGAGCGGATATCATTGGATAATGGCCACAGCCTCTTTCCCGATCCGCCTGATAATAATACAATATTCATCCTGGGTAGTTCTCCTTAAGAACCATTATATTCTAAGAAACGAACTTATTCAATCAAAAATGCAGGGACGGATCTTTCTTTTGATAAACAGCAGCAATAAGGTGACCAGTGCGCCGCATAAAAATCCCCCAAAATCGATCCACACATCCATAACCGCCCCGTCCCGTCCCGGGGAATAAAGCTGTATCGTCTCATCAATCAGCGCTGTAAAAATCCCCAGCAGCGCTCCCCCGCACAAATGCCTGCGTTTCAAACGCTCATATGCCCAAAAGAAACATACACATAAAATGCCTTCCAGTGCATATTCCGTAAAATGTGCCAGCTTTCGGATGCTATGCTCAGATACAAGCATCTGTCCTTCGCCTGCAAGCCATTCATTTACAGCCTTTGTGATCCTTACGCTGCGAATGCCGGATATCCCCGCGCTTTCCAGGGAATTATGCCAGATAAAAAGAATGCAAAGGAAAAGCAAAGCAGCCGCCACCGTCCGCTTTGCATAAAATAAATTCCTTCTTTTTTTGTATGTGTCAATCATTCCCATTGCTTTTTATCCATACTTACTTCTTTATTTTAATGCCTAGTATACTATCTCATGGAAATTATTGCAAGTTTCAGGAAATGTTATACATCTCCCCTGCTTTTGCGGTATCTGGCAGGCGTACATCCTTTCAATTCGATAAACCGGTTGATAAAGTAGTCCGTATCGTGATACCCCACACTCTCTGCAACCTGGCTGATCTTTTCATCTGTTTTCAGCAGCCGCATGGCTGCCTCATTAATTCTGTATCCGCTTAAATAATCCTTAAAAGACTGACCATAATGCTTCCTGAAAATCTGTCCCAGGTAGGCGCTGTTCACATAATACTTCTGGCTCAACTCCCGGAGCGTGAGATTTTCGGCATAATGTTCCCTGATCTCCTTTTCTATTTCCACAAGCACACCCCTGGACACATTTTTACGCAATTGGATCAAATACTCCGCATACTCGCAGGCGAAACGGATAAAATGCGCCTTGCTGCCCCTTACAATGCCGGATTCTGAAACATTTTCACTGATATAGAGCATAACCTCCTCCTGATTTACCGATTCATCCTGCTCTACCGCCAAATGGATCAACTGGAAAAGAAGATAATTGGTATTCATGGAAACAATATCTTTGGTCATGCCCATGACCTCCATCTCATGAAACAAATCCGTTACGCTGTTCCCTATCTCCCCTTTGTCGTTATGTTCCACCGCACTGATCAGCCTGTCAAGATTTTGCTTACACAAAAGGACTCTCTGCTGGTTTACCTGTAGTTCATCTTCATAAAAATAGATACTCTGAGAACCGTGAAAACTTTTAAAGGAACGCAGCATACATGCGGAACTATATGACCTGGAGATTCTGGCAATATGATCCACGGGCTTCCCAACCAATAATACTATCGGCACATTGAACCCCCCCATATTTGCATTTTTGTGCAATTTTACCAAAAACGATTCATCCGTCATTTCCCTTTCTATTGCCATATAATCACAATACAAAAAACCGATCTCATAGTCTTCCTCATAGCCCAGGATACTTTCAAAGCAATGATCCCCATCCGCCCCAAGAAACTGCCTGCAGCTTTCAAACAGCCTTTTACGCATTGTCATAAGTTCCCCGTCTTCCATCTCTTCAAGAGCTGCCATATTGGCAAAACTGATATGTACATAGCGTATTTCTTTAGAGAGCTTTAGCTTTTCTGAGATAAAATCCAGATTCGCCTGATCAAACTGTCCGCCCAAAAGAGACGCAAGATTTTGAGTCATATAATCCAGTTCCATTTTTTTGTAATCCGCTTCTTTCCTCTCCACCCGCTCTTTTTGTTTTGAAACTCTGGAAAGCGTCTGGAGCAGAACGTCTTTTCCCACAGGCTTTAAAATATAATCCATGCAGGCATTGCGGATCGCCTTCTGGGCATACTGAAAATCATTATATCCGCTCAGAACCACGAAATCCGCATCGGAAACCTGTTCTTCCCTGATTGTCTGCAAAAGTTCCAAACCTGTCATAGAAGGCATTTGGATATCCGCTATGATCAGGTCTACCTGGTTTTGTCTTAAATATTCCAGGGCCTCGAGACCATTAGACGCCATCTTCACAATCTCAAACCCCTCCGCTTCCCAATCCACAAGCACAGAAAGCCCTTGCAAAATAAAAGGCTCGTCATCCGCCAGCAATACCTTTCTTTTCACCAAACCCCACCTACCCCTTTCTGCTTTCTCTTAAGTATCATTCCAAAAAGAGTCCCTCAAGCAGCACAGCCTGCCCTGGGGACCCTGCATTTCACCAGACGGACTTTTATCCTTCTACGATCAGATACCGCCCATCTCCCACATCAAACACTTCATCGGCCTCAAGGATCTCGTCCCCTTTAGCTCCGTCCACATCGATTCCTTCTTCCTCAAAGAAATCCCATACTTCGCGGACTGAATGGACTACCACTGCCAGACATTCTTCCAGGAATGCCTCTGCTTCCTCAAGACTGGAAACAACATCTTCTTCTGGAAACAACTGGCTTTGATTGTCCAGAAAGCACTGCAATACAGCATCGTCAAATTCATGCATGAAAAAGCACCTCCTTTCGTATGATCTGATAAACACCCTTTTGTCTCCATCCGGGACAAATACCGCCTGCCGCCTGCTTCACAACATCCACCGCAGTATCCACGGCATAGCTGTAACCTGCTGCCTGCATCATTCCAATATCATTGTCATTGTCACCAAATGCCATCGTCTCCTGTCTGCAGATCCCCAGATAGTCCTCCAAACACTTAAGGCCTTTTCCCTTATCTACACTGCTGTCCATAAAGTCCACCCATTCTTCTCCCGCCATGCAGGCTTTGACCTTATCCTCCCATTTCGGGATAAAAACCTCTTCCCCCAGGTTTCTGATACTGCCCTTTTTGTATACGGCAAGCTTTATGATCATTTCGTCTTGGGCAAGCACATCTTCCACAAGACGAAACGCATTGTGATAACCGTAAGTGATCAAATCAAGAAACTCTTTATTCCGGCTTTCCACCAAGCTTCCGTTTGGCGTAGAAACAATCGTTTCACATTCCCCATAGTAGGGGCGGAGCATCCGTAAGATTCCCTCCACATGTTCTCTTTTCATGGGTGTAACCGAAATATTCCGATCCTGATAACGGATATGTGCGCCATTTTCCGCTATATAAGCAATGTCGTCCGCCACATCCCGAAACACGTTCCGAAGGCTCTCATATTGTCTTCCGCTGGCCGCACAAAATAGGATCCCTTTTTCTTTCAATTCTTTAATCGCACTTACCATCTCCGGGTACAGATCCGGCGTAGAATCCTGGATCAGCGTCCCGTCCACATCCGATGCAATCAGCTTAATCATCTTCCTTCATACCTTTCCTGTTCTCGATCTTCTTTAGTTCCTGATACAGCCGCCCTACCGGAAGCCCTACCACATTATTGTAATCCCCCGATATGCCCTGGATCCATGCGGCACACCTGCCCTGGATTCCATAAGCCCCCGCTTTATCCATAGGCTCCCCGGTTGCAATATAAGTCCTGATCTCTTCTTTACTCATCGGATACATGGCCACGGAAGACTTCTCCACAAATGACCTGCTCTTTGTGATCCACTTCCCGTCCTCATCATTTTCCTGCCAGACCAGAGTCACGCCCGTATAAACCTGATGGGTATTTCCCTGTAACAAAGTAAGCATCCTATCCGCTTCCTTCTCATCTGAAGGTTTCCCAAGTACCCTTCCTTTAAAGGCGACTAAGGTATCCGCGCCAATGACTAAAATCTTTTTTTGCTTATCCCCCAAAAATTCCTGAAAGACGGGAAATGCCTTGCCGCGGGAAAGTTCCTTCACCATTTGCTCCGGTTCCTGTTCCCGGCAGATCTCTTCTTTCATGCAGGGGCAAATATGAAATTCTATACCGATCTGTGTCAGCAGTTCCCTCCTTCTTGGGGAGGCGCTTGCAAGAATAATCTCTTTATTCATGATGTGTTTCGGGAATGAAGACCCGGCGCTGGGTTGCTTCGCTTTTGTCCTTGGCGGCCTGTATGGCACGGCGTCCAAACTCCTGCTGGGCATTTACGCTCTCTTTCCCTCTCCTGTCCACTTTTTCATAGCTCCCGTCAGACTTAAGAACATGGGCCTTTACCGTATCTTTCAACTGCGTACTTAAAATATCCATCAGCTTTTTTTGCAGTTCCGGCTTTTCGACAGGGAACATGATCTCTACCCGGCGTTCCAAATTTCTGGGCATCCAGTCTGCACTGGCACAATAATACTCCTGTTTCCCGTCGTTTTCAAAATAAAATATCCTGCAATGTTCCAGGAAATTGCCCACAATGGAACGCACCGTAATCTTATCCCCAATTCCGGGGAGTCCTGTCTTTAGACAGCAGATTCCCCGCACAATCAGCTCGATCTTTACCCCGGCAGCTCCTGCCTCGTAAAGGGCTTCTATAATATCCTTATCACACAAACTATTGACTTTAGCAATGATATGGCCGCCCCGTCCTGCCAGGGCATTTTCTTTTTCCCTTCCGATCAGATGCAAAAAACGATCCTTTAACCAAAGGGGCGCAAGGGAAAGTTTATTCCATAACAGCGGCTCTGAATAACCGGAAAGCATGTTAAAGACTGCCGTGGCATCCTCTCCAATAGAAGACGAACAAGTGAAAAGCCCCACATCCGTATACAGCTTTGCCGTAGAATCGTTATAATTCCCTGTCCCAAGATGGACGTAACGGCGGATACCGTCTTCCTCCCGTCTTACCACCAACGTAATCTTACTATGGGTTTTTAGTCCCACCAGCCCATAGATCACATGACAGCCTGCCTTCTCCAGCATTTTCGCCCACACGATGTTATTTTCTTCATCAAACCTGGCCTTTAATTCCACCAGAACGGAAACCTGTTTCCCATTTTCCGCCGCTTGTGCAAGAGCTGCAATAATGGGGGAATTTCCACTGACACGATACAAGGTCTGTTTTATGGCAAGCACATCTTTATCCTTTGCCGCCTGCCTGATAAAGTCCACCACCGGCAAGAAAGTCTCATAAGGATGATGCAGCAAGATATCTTCTTTCCTGATCTGCTCAAAAATATCACAGTCCACAGGAAGCTCCGGCACCGGCTGAGGCGGGGCATATCCCTTTTCCTTCAAGCGCTCAAATCCCGGAAGATCATACATCTTCATAAGAAATGTGAGATCCAAAGGACCTCCAATCCGATAAATGTCCTCGTCGGGTATCATAAGTTCTTTCTTGATAATAGCAAGAAGCCTTTCATCGATCCCCTGTTCCACCTCAAGACGGATCGCCTGTCCCCGCTGCCGCTTCTTCAACTGCTTTTCCATTTCTTTTAACAGATCCTCCGCTTCATCCTCTTCAAAGGAAAAATCGGCATTTCTCATGATCCGGAAAGGATAAGAACATACGATATCGTAATTAAGGAAGAGTTTTTGGATGTTCCTCTCGATTACTTCCTCAAGCAAAATAACCACTTTTTCCTGTTCCTGGTCAGAGGGGATCTTGACAATCCTGGGTAGCACACTAGGCACCTGCACCGTGGCAAATTCCAGTTCTCCATCTCCGTTTTTCTTCGTTACCAAAGCGCCAATGTTTAAGGATTTATTGCGGATCAGCGGAAAAGGCCTTGAAGAATCCACTGCCATTGGAGTTAGTACCGGATATATATTTTCTTCGTAATATTGGTCTACATAGACTGCTTCTTTTTCCGTGAGTTTTTCATGTTTTTCAATCACCCGAAGGCCATTTTGCAAAAGCAGAGGTAAAAGGGAACGGTTGTAGGCTGCATACTGTGCCTCCACCAGTTCATGAGTCGCCTTGTTTACTTCTTTTAGCTGCTTTATAGGGGTAAGCCCTGCTATATCAGGTTTATCGTAGCCGGCGTTTATCATATCCTTTAAGGATGCCACCCGCACCATAAAGAATTCATCCAGATTAGATGCACTGATACTCAAAAATTTTAATCTTTCAAATAGTGGATTTTGTTTGTCCCGCGCTTCGCTTAAAATCCGCTCATCAAAAAGCAGCCAGCTTAATTCCCTGTTACTATAAAACCCGGGATCATCATATCCAGATTTACCCATGTCTATATCCTCCGCCTAAATTGTTCTCTTTTGCCTGATTACAGGACGCACACTATATACTTCCTCAAAAAACATGGCGCTTGCGCCAAACAACCCCTTTTCCAACGTAATATCATCATTGGTATCCACTGTGATAATAAGCTGTCCATCCTTCAGGGCAGTCTTTACATTCTTAAATTTTTGTTTATGACTTCTATCCAGCCCGTTTGCAAGGCGCAGAATCGCCGTAAGTTTAGCCATTTTTAAATAGGAGGCCTGATCCGTCACTCCATACCGGCTCATCTCCTCAAAATACTCAAATTCCATGTGATTATATTTTACCACATTAGCCACGATCTGTCGTTCCATATGGGACAGGCCGATCACTTCTGTGGACATGATAATGTTATAGGAGCATTCCGCAAGATTCGTCATGCTGATATACTTCCCACAGTCATGGAGGATGGTGGACAACTGCAAAAGAAGCCTTTCCCGATTGCCCAGGCCATGGATCTTTTTCATACTGTCAAAAATCGTCAGTGCAATCTGCTCTAACGTTTCACTGCGTTTTTTACTCCCCCGGTACCGCTTGCTGATATTATGGGCACAGGCAATAATATCCTGTTCAAAATCATGCGTAGATACCATAATCTTATTCTTTTGGGCGTATTCATATGCAATCCCGTCACACAAGGTAACGCCTGGCGCCCAAATAAGTTCCGCCCCCATAATCTCCATGATCCGTTTGGTCATGATCAGCGCAATATACATAAGCGGCATCGTCTCCTCCGGCATATCCCACCTTTTGGCAAGCTCAGAAAGGCTCTCCTTATGGTATACATCCCTGAACTTCTCAAACAATTCCGCCCCGGCGTACCCGGTCATCTCATTATTAATGCTCTTTTTTCGGAGGAGCGTGGAAATATAGTCGTCTACAATAATAATATTTTTAATCTCCCGGTCCTTCAAATATAATTTTTTGTATACCGCCATCTGTGCATTGATGATTTCATCCAGAAAATTCTCATACTGCCTGATGCTGGCATTTAAATGTGCAAGATTATCCCTAAGGCGCAAAACCCCCAGTTTCATATTTTGGGTAGACACCAGGGTATCTTTATCAAACAGGGATATCTGGATACTTCCACCCCCAATGTCAACGATGGCTGTCCCATTTTCAATGATTTTTAAAAATCCTTCCCCCTGGAATGCAATTGACTTATAGTCCAAAAAACGCTGTTCCGAATTGCTCAGCACTTCTATGTGTATCCCCGTTCTTTGTTGGATCTGATCCAACAGGATAATGGTATTTTCGGTTTCCCTGACCGCACTTGTGCCATACGCCACATAATCCGATACCTGATAGGCTTTCATGATCCCGGAAAACTCCCGCAAAACCCTGCAAAGTTCTTCCGCCCGCTGATAGCTCAGTTTTCCGGTGGTATAACTCTCTGTCCCCATATCAATACTATGGCGTATATGATCAATCTCCTTCATCCCACGGGTTCTGGATACTTCAAAGATCTTCATGGCCAGCTCATAAGAGCCTACATCAATTGCTGCAAATGTTTTGACTGCCATTTCCCGCTCATACTCCTTTCATCCATTCCCTGTATTGGTTCCTGTCAGATAATCAATAAACTGCTGGGCGCACCTGCCGGAAAGCCCGCCATGTGCAAGTTCCCACTTTCCTGCCTCCTGTAAGAGCGTATCTGCCGGCAGTTCCACATGGTAACGCTCCGCCAATACGGTTACGATATTCTGGAATTCTTTCTTATCCGGCGCCGCAAAATAAATCGTAACTCCAAACCTTGCCGCCAGGGAAAGCTTTTCCTGTACCGTATCTCCTGCATGAAGGTGATCTCTCCGGTCTTCTTTGTCAGAAAACTTTTCCCGGATCAGATGCCGGCGGTTTGATGTCGCGTAGATCAGCACATTATCCGGCTTTCGCTCAAGCCCTCCCTCAATCACTGCTTTCAAGTACTTATATTCTATCTCAAAGTCTTCAAAACTTAAATCGTCCATATAAATAATAAATTTATAATTCCTGTTTTTGATCTGGGAGATTACATCATTCAAATCCTTAAACTGGTGTTTGTATACCTCAATGATACGAAGCCCCTTTTCATAATATTCGTTGGCGATTGCCTTAATGCTGGAAGATTTGCCTGTCCCGGCATCTCCAAAAAGCAGGCAGTTATTTGCCTTCCTTCCCTTTACAAACGCCTCCGTATTTTCCACCAGCTTACGCTTAGGGATCTCATACCCCACCAGGTCATCCAGACGCACATGGGCAATCTTCGGAATGGGCACAATCTGCACTCCCTGTTCGCTATGTGCAATCCGAAAGGCTTTGTGAAGGCCAAACTTCCCCACTCCGTAATCCCGGTAAAATTCCGTCAAAGTATCCTTCATCTCTCCAGGCGTATGGTCTTTGGTAAATTTTACTGCCAACTGGCAAATCCGTTCCCGGATCCGGCTATTATATACCTTACTTTCGCTGTCACTGCTCGTATAATCCGTGATAAGATCAAACCCGTCGATCCCAAGCTCCTTTACCAGATCCGAAAAATCGTAATCAAACAATTCTTTAAAAATAACGATGTCATGAAGCGCTGCCTTGTTAATACTTCCCTCCACAGCTCCCCGGATCTCACAGGCCCTTGAGTAACTGTTCTCATTGTTTACCAAAAGATCGGAAAGGAAACAATGCCACAGATTCCCGTAAAACCCATAATTTCCTGCAAGTTCCAAGAGACAATGCATGCAGCGGTACATAACTTCCGCCATTTTCTCCCCATCGGCCCGCTCTCCTAACCCGCCGCACATCAGGGATGTCATATCATGTAAAAGCTTTTCATCCCTTTCTTCAAAATTTCTATATATGATCAGTTCCTGTTCTCTTGTCTTCATCCTTTTCCTTGCCAGCCTTTAATAATTTCCAAGAATTCTCATGTTCCTTGCCTCTTCCCGAAGTCCGCGAAGGGCATTTTTCACAGAACTGTCAGAAAGATTCCCATCAAAATCTATAAAGAACCGGTACTCCCAGTTCCTATCCTCAATGGGTCTGCTCTCAATCCGATTCATATTCAGGTTATTGTATATAAAATGAGAAAGCATATGGTAAAGGGAACCGCTTTCATGAGGGACTTCAAAACAAATGCTCACCTTTTTGGCATCCGTACGGAATATTTTCTGGTTCGTTACTATGATAAACCGGGTGGAATTGGTACTGGACTGATTAACCCCTTTCTTTAATATCTCCAGCCCATAGAGTTTGGCGGCATATTCCCCTGCAATGGCAGCCTGATTCCGGTTCTTGTCTTGGGATACTTTTTTTGCCGCAAAGGCATTGTTCTGCATACTGACCTGCTGCCAAGGATATTGGTTTAAAAATCTTGCCGACTGCATCAATGACTGGGGATGGGAATACACTGTCCTGATATCAGAGAGATCTGTCCCAGGTACAGCCATCAGACAGTGCTCTATCTGAATGATCTGTTCCCCTACAATATAATTCTCAAATTCCGCTAACAAATCATAGATTTCACTGACGATCCCGGCGGTGGAATTTTCAATAGGGAGCACTGCAAAATCCGCGCTGCCCTCATCAATCGCGTTCATAGCATCCCGGAAAGATTCCACATGGAAACTATTTACCTGCTCCCCAAAATACCGTATCATGGCCGCCTGGGAATAAGCCCCTTCCGCTCCCTGAAAAACCACCCTTACATTTCCATTCACCAGATTATCCACACCGATAAAAGGCAGTTTCCCAATACTTCCATGCTCTGCAAGCAGACGATACTGTAATTTCCGGCTCATAGACATGATCTGCTCAAACAGTTCCCCGATTCCATGACTGTTAAACTCGTTATGGGTAAGCGCTTTGACCTTTCGCAGCTTTTCTTCTTCCCGGGCTTTGTCAAAAACCTTCTTCCCGGTTTTAATCTTATATTCCGCCACCTGAGAGGAAATCTCCATCCTCTTCTCATAAAGTTCCACAATCTGGGAATCAATCACGTCAATCTGTCTTCTTAAATCCGTTAAGTCCATCTCTATCCCTTCCTTGCATGTCCTGCTCTTGGTATTGCTCTTATTTTATATCAAAAACAGCCGCTTATCAAGAAAAAACCGGACGTAAAAAAATTAGGGATTTAGTTGCACTGCAATTCCTCCTTTATTATAATAGAAGAATAGTCCGGCGGCCTGTTTCCTAAAAACTGCTCTGTGGTTTCCGCCGGATATAATACGAAGATCGAAGGAGCCTCCTATGAAAAAGAATTGGAAAGTCCTGCTTTTTACAGGCATTATTTTATTGGTATTAATCGTGTCCGGGATTATTTCCGCCCTGATCTCAAGAGTCCCTCATAACGCCCTTTCCGTAACCGGAAACTCCGCCGGAAATCTAAATAATGGCGGACTGTATGCAGAGTCGGAAGGCAGGGTCTATTTTTCTAATGCCTACGATAACGGAAGCTTATATTCCATGAATACCGATGAGACAGACATCAAAAAACTAGGATCTTCCCGTGTAAATTCCATTAATGTAGGAGGGAATTTTCTTTATTACTATATGGACAGCGAAGGCAGCGGCGGGGATGGGCTTGGTTTCGTGGTCCGCACTTATGGCGTATTCCGCTCCCGTTTAAACGGCAAATCCTCTCAGTGCCTTGACCGGAGCGCCTCTGTCACTATGCAGCTTTCCGGCGACTACCTCTATTATCAGCGATACAATAACAAAGACTTTACCAAACTCTACAAAATCAAAACAGATAAATCTGGCAAAACCCTGGTATCCGACAGCATTATCAACCCTGCTGCCTGCAACAATGGAATCATTTATTTCAATGGAACGGAATCGGATCATTATCTATACGCTCTCGATACCTCAACAGATACCATATCAGCCGTTTTTCAAGGGGACTTATGGTATCCCGCTTATCAGGACGGCTACATCTATTACATGGATGTGACTGAAAATTACAGGCTATGCCGGTATTCTCTTTCCGCAAACACGGTTGAGATTTTGACCAACGACCGGGTGGATACCTTTAATGTAGGCAATCAATATATTTATTATCAGCGCAATTCCTCTTCGGAACCTGCCCTGATGCGTATGCTCCTTGACGGAAGCAGCCCGGAGGTGGTAGCAGAAGGTAATTATTCCGACATTAACCTTACCTCAAGCTATGCCTATTTTCATGCTTTTGGGGAAGACACCCCCATTTATCACACTCCCGTAAACGGAGCGGTCAATGTGACTCCGTTTACCGCAGCCGCTGAAGCGGCCGCAAAATAAAAGTAAAGCTGCCCGGCAACGGGCAGCTCTATGCTTACATTTGTTTACGGACGATCAGATACTCATCCCCAGGCTGGTAATAAGGGCAGTCCCTATACTCATCCGCCAGGAATCGAGCCATTTCATCTTCGTCCAAATCCATTTCACAGCTATAGCATTCATAATCTTCATCATAAACATAATTATTACATTGCTCACAGTTTCCCACAGATTTTTTCTTATCCATCTATTTCTCCATTTCTTTGGAAAGTTCCATTAACATTTGTTTCACACACTTCCCTGTAACCGGATTCAAATAATACGGACAGAGCTGGGAGAGAGGTTCCAATACAAACATCCGGTTTTCCATGTCAGGATGGGGAACGGTAAGATCCGGGGCATCTGAAAGAAAATCCTGGTAAAAAAGAATATCTAAATCTAATGTGCGCGGCCCCCAATGAATCAATCTTTCCCTTCCTGCTTCCCCTTCCAATTCCTGTAAAAAAGCCAGCAGTTCATAGGGCGTAAGGAGCGTCTCAAGTCCTATGGCACTGTTTAAAAAGTCATCCTGCTTTACGCCGCCATAGGGCGCAGTGGTAATCATTTCCGCACACTCTACATTTCTGATTTTTCTATGATTACCGATCTTCCCGATGGCTTCCTCCAGGTATCTCTTTTTATCCCCCATATTGGAGCCGATTCCCAAATAAGCCTTCTTCCATCCTCTCCGAATCTCCACTGAAACATCCGAAAAAGGCAGTCCGATAGGTGCATGGGGTTTATGAATCCTTACTTCCACTTCAAAAATAAGAGGAAAGGCAAGTAAAATTTCCATAGCAAGCTGTTCCGACGCCGCCTCGATCAAAAAAAAGGGTTGCTGTCTGAAAAACTGGCTGATGAAATGACATACTTCCCCGTAATCAGTAGAATAGGAAAGATCATCGCTAAGCCCCGCTTTCCTTATATCGGTAAACAGGACGGCATCGATCAAAAACATCTGCCCTTCTTTGTTCTCTTTGGCAAACACACCATGTCCGGCATAAACCTCCAGCCCCTTAATTTTTATGCTGTCTTTACAATCCATTCCTATCTCCTTCTATCAGAATGAAGTATGATGATCTAAAATTGCTTTTGTCATTTGTATTGCACGAACATTTTCCTTTATATCATGCACCCTTACAATTGAGCATCCTTTCATAAGCCCAATCACTGTAGTGACCAGCGTCCCTTCCACCCGTTCATCCACCGGAAGATCAAGGGCTGTCCCTATGACAGATTTTCTGCTGGTTCCTAAAAGGATCGGATATCCTAAATCTTTTAACTGCTCCAGTTTTCCGATGATCTCCAAATTGTTCTCAAAACTTTTACCGAAACCGATTCCCGGGTCAAGGATGATCCGCTCATCAGGAATCCCTGCCTGGTGGGCAATCTCAACACTTTCCTTAAGATCTGAAAGGATATCCGCCATCAAATTCCGGTAAACAGGTTCTTTCCTGTTGTGCATCAACACACAGGGAATCTTTTCCCTGCTGATCACCTGTGCCAACTCAGGGTCGTATTTCAATCCCCAGACATCATTGATCATATCAACTCCTGCAAAAATACCCAGATTCGCCACCTGGCTTTTGCTGGTATCCAGCGAAATAGGAACCGGAAAACGCTTTTTTACTTCCTCGATCACCGGAAGCACCCGTCTGCACTCTTCATGCCAATGAACTGGCAAGTGCCCTGGCCTGGTGGATTCCCCGCCGATATCCAGAATATCCATTCCCTGATCCATCATCTCTTCCACCCGGAAAAGGGCTTTGTCCACCCTGCTATACCGCCCCCCGTCCGAAAAAGAGTCCGGCGTCACATTTAATATTCCCATCACATATGCCTGGCTATCCAAATCAAAATCCCGACTTCCTATCTGCATTTTGCTCCCCCTCTTCCTTGTTTTACCAAACCAGCAATTTATTTTTCTTCCCCTGTTTCCAGTCACATGCCTGCTCCACAGGACATGCAAAACATGGGCGGCTATATTTATCTGCACGGTAAAGAAGTCCCGATAACGTTTTCTTTTCCTTGACTGCCATGTTGCGATGATCTCCAATAGCCTGCAGGATCACCTTCCGCTCAGTTTCCTCAAATCCGCAGTCCTCAAGAATCTCCGGTGCAAGCTGAAAGGAAGCCTGTTCATGGGGTATTCCTTCCTCATACTGCATCCACCGTCCAATATCATGCAGAAGTGCAGCCGCATAGATCTGCTCCTTTTCCACACCATAGCTCTCTGTGACATTTAAGATCACTGCCAGTCTGGCCACATCCAAAAAATGCCCCATATTATGGCGGCAAAAGCGCCGCTCCATTTCCGCCTGTTCATTCCGGGCAAGATACCTCTGATACGTTTCATGGCCCAAAATCCTGTTTATCCGATCCATTTCCGCTCTGCCTTCCCCGTTTTTAATTCTGTGAACCAACCATGTGAAAAAACATCGCCCTTAAACTTTCATCCTTCTCGAACAGGCCTTTTGATACTACTGTGACAGTCTGGCTTCCCTGGGTCTTCACCCCACGCATCGTCATACACATATGTTCCGCCCTGGCCATCACCATCACGCCTTTCGGGTTTAAATAATCCATGACCGCGCCGGCGATCTCCGCTGTCATCCGCTCCTGGATCTGGAGTCTTCTTGCAAATACTTCCACAGTCCTTACCAGCTTACTGATTCCAACCACCTTACCGTCAGGAATATATGCAATATGTATTTTCCCGAAAAAGGGCATCATATGATGCTCGCAAACCGAATAAAAGGGAATATCCTTTTCCAACACCATTTGATTATCCAGATGTGTAAAGGTCTTTGACAGATGATCTTTGGGGGATCCCTCCATCCCTTCCATCAGTTCCTCATACATCCGCGCCACCCGCATTGGCGTTTCCTTTAGCCCTTCCCGGCTGCAGTCCTCTCCAATCCCTTCAAGGAGCATCCTGACTGCTTCTTCAACTTTCTCTTTGTTTACCATGTGAGTCTCTCCCCATCTTTTTTCTGCTTTCTTTGTCAGAGGCAGCTTTCACAATATTAATCAGGTTTCCAAGATAGGACAATGATCCAAAGGCTATGATCACAGTATCCTTGTTAGCTGACAGATAAGCAAGTTCCACCGCTTCCTGGATGCTGTCAACAGAAGTCACGTTTCCATGGTACTGCTTTGCCGTACAAGCCAATTCATAGGAAGAAAGTCCCCTCTCCCCAATCGTCGGAACCGTAAAAACCTGTGCTGCCAATGGACAGGCTGCCTTTAAGATCTCTTCCTGTTCTTTGTCCCTCAATATTCCTATTATATATATAATTCTTCTGTTTGTAAAATAAAACTGTATCGTCTGTGCAAGACGCGCAGCGCCATCCCTGTTATGCGCCCCATCAACAATAAACAGCGGGTTCTTCGCAAGTACCTGAAACCGCCCAGGCCAAAAAGCGTCTGAAAGCCCTTTATATATAGCTTTTTCTTTTACCAGAAATCCCGCCTTAGCCAACTCTTCCATTGCACACACTGCAAGCATTGCATTTTCCAGTTGGTATCTCCCCGCCATATGGATGGTTAAATCCTCATATTTCCCGTAACGGAAACTTTGTCTATCCAGGCTGCTTTTTATCCCCTTTAAATTGGATGGGTCGGCTATGGAAAGAGGGATAGAAAACTCCTCTGCCTTCCTTTCCAGCACTGCCATAACCTCCTTATCCCCCTGAAGCGCCAAAGCCCTTGACCCGGGTTTCATGATTCCGGCTTTGTTCTCCGCTATTTGAGGAAGAGTGTCTCCCAGAACCCCCATATGATCCAGACTAATGGATGTAAAAATCTCCAAGACCGTGTTCTTTACTATATTGGTAGCATCCAATAGTCCCCCCAATCCTGTTTCCAACACCACAATATCGCACTTTTGCTCTTTAAAATAGCAAAAAGCCATTGCCGTTTCTATCTCAAAAGCAGTGGGATGGTTAAATCCCTCCGCTACAATTTCTTCGCATTTGTTTTTGATCAGTTCCAGTAGACGACACAGTTCCTTTTGACTTATCGGTCTTCCATTTAGCTGAATCCTCTCCCGGTATTCAAAAATGGTAGGGGAAAGATACCGGCCTACCCGATATCCCGATGTCTTCAATATTTCCGAACAAAAAGCAAGCACCGAACCTTTTCCATTGGTTCCCGCAATGTGGATGAATTTCAATCCATCCTGGGGATCTCCCAGGCGTCTGCAAAGCCGCTCCATATTTGCAAGTCCAGGAATACTACCATACTTTTTTAATTCTTCCACATAATTTAACGCTTCCTGATAGTTCATCTCCCATATCTCCTATATGCATAATCTTTCCCAGCGCTGCCATACTATTATCAAAAACAGTTAGGACATCATACCATCATGTTAAAAAATTTTCTAAAATGCGGCCTTACCGGCTGGTGCATGGAAATCATCTTTACCGCTTTGGATTCCCTGCGCCGCCGCGATATGCGTCTTATGGGACAGACCTCCCTATGGATGTTTCCCATTTATGGAAGCGCCTGTCTTTTATCCATCCTGCATAAGCCCCTGAAAAACTTTCCTGCCTGGCTCCGTGGCAGCGTCTATGCTCTTTGCATCTATACCTGCGAATATCTGACAGGACGGTTATTAGATAAGCATCATATATGCCCTTGGAACTACGAAAATTCCCGTTGGCATATCCGCAGGATCATTCGCCTGGACTACTTCCCCAACTGGTTTTTGGCCGGCCTGCTATTTGAAAAGATCCTATCCCGCAAGAAAGCGGTATGAAATCTCATACCGCCATGTTCCCAATCCCATTTCTTAATCTGAAAAATCTCCCTCAGAAATATCCGCTTCCGCCCCAATATCCAACGTATTTAACGTACGGCGCCTCATCCTCGCCTGCTCTGACGCTTCCAAAATATAATTTTTGATCGCCTTGGAATTCCTGATATGGGAAAGCACCAGTTTCGGATGTGTTGTATCGCCAGTGTAACAGATCACTGTCCCCAATCCAAATATCCTTTCCATCAAGGTAGTGATAAGCTCCACATCCTGCACTTTATACATATAACAGTCATTTTCCACTTTCTTTAACAGCCCGCTGTTTATCGTGATCGTATTTTCTTTGATATAATACTTGGTAAATGTAAAAGGCAGTCCAAAAAACAGCCACCGCTTTGTTTCAATAAATTCTGCTCCCATTTTTACTCCTTTGTATTCATTTTCATACTGGCCTTATTCCAAAACTTTCTTTAGTTCGTCCATAAAGGTATTGATATCCTTAAATTCCCTGTATACGGACGCAAAACGCACATAAGCCACCGCTTCTAAGTCTTTTAGCTTATTCATAACAAGTTCACCGATCACCCGGCTTGGAATCTCCTTTTCATCCCCGCTAAAGATCTCTGTCTCCACTTCATCCACCAACTGCTTGATCTGGTTTACACTGATGGGACGTTTATGGCACGCGCGGAGTACCCCCGCTTCTATCTTGGAGCGGTCATAGGTTTCCCTGTTATCATCCTTCTTAATCACAATCAACGGAATCGTCTCTATTTTCTCATAAGTCGTGAAACGTTTGTCACATTCATCACAGACCCGGCGGCGTCTGATGGAATTATTATCCTCTGCTGGTCTTGAGTCTATCACTCTGGTATTTTCGTGGCCACAAAACGGACATTTCATAACTTTTCCTCCCTTAATAGATCCCTTACGGGCAGTAACTGCCGTACGGGCAACAAACACTGCCGTGCGCCGATAAATCTGCCGTACGGGCAATAAACCTGCCGTGCGCCGATAAGCCTACCGTACGGGCAATAAATCTGGCCGTACGCCGATAAGCCTGCCGTACGGGCAATAAACCTGCCGTGCGCCGATAAATCTGCCGTACGGGCAGAGTCATCACAGGCACTGCCTAAGCAGTGCCTGTGATGACTCGCTTCGCTCGTCAAACACCAAAAGCTGCACCTGCTCATGCAAGCATGGCAGATGCACTTTTGGGTGCTTGACTCTGCCCTTTGCGTACATTATAGGTAAAATTGTAAATTATGTCAACCATTTTAGAACGTGAAATATGTATATTTTCTTGCGAAAACGGTCATAATCCCAACAGGCAGGTTTTCACTTCACTCCGACCTGTCCGCAAATGTCATTCAGGCAGCATTTATCGCAATAAGGCTTTGTTCTTGCGGTGCACACTTCCCGTCCATGGTATACCAGCCTGTGGCAGAAATCGCTTCCTTCTTCCGGGGGAATAATCTTCCAAAGTTCCATTTCTACCTTTTTGGGTTCCTTCATTCCGTCTACCAGCCCCATACGGTTTACCAGACGGATGCAATGGGTATCGGTCACAATGGCCGGCTTTCCAAAAACATCACCCATAATCAGATTTGCACTTTTACGCCCTACACCTGGCAGGGACAACAGGGCGTCAAAGTCATCCGGAACATTCCCGTCATACTTTTCTTTTAGTATTTTCATACAGGCGCTGATATCTCTTGCTTTGCTGTGCCCAAGGCCGCAGGGCTTTACGATCTCCTCAATTTCCTCCACTTTTGCCGCCGCCAGCGCCCCTACATCCGGGAACTTCTCATATAACCCCTGCACGACCACATTTACCCTTGCATCTGTACACTGCGCTGCAAGTCTTACACTGACCAGCAACTTCCATGCCTGATTATAATCCAACGTACAACCTGCATCCGGATATTCCTTTTTCAGTCTTTCGATTATTTCCAGTGCCAGCTTATGTTTTGCTGTTTTTTTCATATGTATATCCTCTCCTATAACATCGTGCCTCTTCCTGATCATCGTCTCCATGTTCAACATGCAGATATCTTCATTATATCAGAACCTCTAAAAATAGTACAAAATTATTTTTTACAACACCCTTTTTGTGCCGGCCCACTCAAAAGTTCCCCCTCTTTATCAAACCGGGAGCCATGACAGGGACAGTCAAAGCTCTGTTCTTCCTCATTCCAGTACAGCCTGCATCCCATATGTGGGCACCGAAGTTTCCTGATTTTTCCAGCCTTAGGAGCAAACATTCCCTTGGATAATTCCTTTACGCTTACAGCCAAATCCTGTATAAAAGGACCGGCTGCCATCCGCGGATAAAAGCGTTGGGGAGAAAACAGCCGCCTGTAGGGATTTTCAATTCCACAGACCGCATCCCTGATGATCATCGCAGACAACATAGCGGAAGTCATTCCCCACTTATGAAATCCTGTCTCCACATACCAATAGGGCGAAAAAAGAGAATAATTTCCAATCAGCGCCATTTGGTCATGAGGCATGCAATCCTGCGCCGACCAGCAAAATACTTCTTTTCCTGTGGGAAAATACATTTGCGCCTGTTTCTTCAGTTCCTCATATTGCCCCCCTTTTTGATTTCTTCCTGTACGGTGGGCGCCTCCCCCTACCAGCAAAAAGTTTTCATAGTTCCGCAGCGACAATCCTCCCTGGTCAATGCTGTAATACATCCCCTTGGGCTGCATGGCGCTTTCCAATGCTATTACATAACTCCTTTCCTGATGCTCCCTGGCAAAATAAAATCCAGGTACATTGATAAAAGGATAATGAGATGCAAAAATAATATGTTCCGCTTTCACGGTCCCGCAGTTGGTAATAATCCGATTCCCCTTTACCGAAAGAGCTTTTGTTTTCTCATAAACCACCAGCCCCCTTGAAATCTCATCCATAAATTCCAACGGATGAAACTGCGCCTGCTCCTCAAAGCACACGGCGCCCACATGTTCCATGGGGAGATCTGTTTTTTCCAGAAATTTGGCACAAAGGCCAAGTTCTTTGGCTGCCTGCGCTTCTTTCCATAAGGCATCTTTTTGACAGGCTGAATACAGGTATGACGGAAGCTGTTCAAAATGACACTTTATCCCGCCTTCTCCTATTATCCGTCCATATTCCGAGATGGCCGCCTCCTGCGCCATAGCATAAAGCCGTGCTTTTTGGGGTCCCATCTTTTTTATCAGCTTACTGTAAATAAGCCCATGCTGGCTGGTAATCTTGGCCGTGGTATTTTGCGTCTGTCCTGACCCGATCCTGTCCGCTTCCAGTACTACTACCGGAACCCCGCTTTCTTCAAGCAGATAAGCGGTCAATATCCCCGCCATTCCTGCCCCAATGACTGCCGCTTCCACTGAAAGATCCTCTTTTAATGCCCCTCTTTCATGAATTTGAACGGTACTGCTCCAAATAGATTCCATATTTCCTCCGACCTCTCTGCATCTTTCTAAAAACACTTTCTTCCAATTGCCATCCCGTGAAATCTCTGTTATAATACATCCTGTCAAAAAACTTAGGTCAATGGGAGCCAGCTATGAAACAGAAGAAAATTTACATACCACTTTTTATCCTGATCTCTTTTCTTCTTCTGGGAATTTGCCTTGAAACCATCAAGACAGATTTCTTCTTTCCATGTACCGTTTCCGATTCTGAATTCCCTCTTGACCACCAATCTGCAATCACTCCCGCCGGAAAATCTTCTCCAATACCATTATTTGTGCAGGAAAAGCCCTCCGGACATCAGGGAACCGCCATAAGCTTAAGACGCCGTTTTGAAAAAAGCAGAATGGGCATAGACCGCTTTGGGCTTTCTGATCTTTGTATTGCAGGAGTTTCTTTACCCAAAATCCATTCCGCCGGGTCATCAATGATCCAGGAAATTTCCCGGAACAAACCAAGTCATATGATCATAACCAGCTACATCCATCACAAGGACGGGCGAAAATCCTAATCTCCTATTTCATGAAATGACGAAATGATCAAAACCTATGCTCTGCTTAGGTCTATTTGTGTTCTTATCATTATTAATGACAAAAAGGAGAATCAAAATGAATATTGGAATTTATGCTTTAGTCTTTTTAGGGGGAGCTGTTGGCGCTCTTTCTTCCTTGTACATTGTTTTTTCATTGTTTGGCACCCTCGGGTACAAAATTTTCCGAAAAATAAAATATGGCGCTTCTTTGTATGACTAAAACCGCTCAAATACTTTATATACTATAAACCACAGACTATCCATGCTGGAAGTATTGTTCTTCCAGCATGGATAGATTGCTTACCTGTAGATCTCCATCTTCCAAAGCCCATGCAAGTTACAATATGCATACGCCGCAACAGCCCTGTCTCCTTCCGCCAAATGGAATTCTGCCTCCGGGGTGCTTCCCGGATCCAGTTTGACAATCTGTCCGCCCTTTTCTGTTTCCAAAAATACCCATCCGATACTGTGCTCCTGTGTCATGGGATGAAAAACGCTTCCCACAGCCACCGCGATTTTCTGCCCGGTTTTCTCTACAATGGGAAGATGCTTCTCCCCCGCCCCTTCCGCCGTGGCAGGATCAAGAAGCGTATAGCCCTGCTGCAAAAGATTCTTGATCTTCTCCTTATCGCCTGTCATCAAATATAAAATCTCATTGTTATTTTTTAAAAATACTGGTTCCATCTTTCTCCTCATTTCTACGCGGCTTTTTGTGACCGTCAAGTTTGTGGATTCCGCGCAGACACAAACTTGCGTATGGCTTACAAAATAGGATTTTCCGCCTTTGCTTTCAGGCAGGCATATCTTCTGTCAACTTCCTGTTGAAACGCTTCCACTACTTCTTTATAACTCTCCTTCTTTAAATGCTTTGTCCTTCCCATCATGGAAAGCCAATCCAACACCGGTATTTTTTTTCCGAACTTTTCCGGATCATAATTTAGGACCGTCTTATGATTTTCCACTTCATAAAGCGGAAAATAACAGCAATTTACCGCCCCGTCTATCACCTTACGTTCCGTCATGGGCTTGTCGTTCCAATTCAAAGGACAGGCGGAAAGCGCTCTTAGGTACACTGTCCCTTCCTCTTTAGCATAATAGGCGGCCTTGGCAGCTTTTTTAATAAAATCTGTGGGATTGCTCTCCGCCATAGTTGCCACATAGGGAATCCCGGCAGCAGCCATAAGCTGCGGCATATCCTTGTGAAAAAAGGATTTGCCATACTGTTTTTTTCCTATATGGGAAGTGGCGCTTCTGGCTCCAAGAGGCGTCGAATAAGAAAGCTGATATCCGGTATTCATATATCCGCCGTTATCATACTCAAACAGAATCAGACGATGTCCCCGAAGCGCCGTCCCTAAGGCTGATCCCATTCCTATATCCATGCCTCCGTCCCCGCTGACCATAATAAAAACGATATCACCAGCAGGAATTTCTCCCCGCTCCTGTTTCCGGTAACATATTTCCGCCAGTCCGCTCAGTGTGGCGGCCCCATTTTGAAACAGGTTGTGCAGATAGGGTACCTTGAAACTGGTATAGGGATAAGCTGTCGTCACAATCATTCCACATCCGGTTTGAAACAACAATACCACAGGATCCTCAATCCCTCTTAGTAGCAGGTTAAGGTTCACCGGAATCCCGCACCCGGGACATGCCCCATGCCCGGGTGCAAGACGCTTAGGCATACCGGCCGTGGCATTCAGACTTCCTCCCTGTACTGCAAGGCTTCCGTCTTCCTCTTTCCTGACCTTTGTTGCCCCAATCTTTGTTTTCTCCGGTAAAAGCGGAGCAAAAAAGGGACGTTCCTTTCTCTCCTTTCCAGGCTCCACTCCGTAATAATCAAAATCCGGAGTATCGGGACTAAGCGCCCACTCAAACATGCTGACCGCATCTTTTGCAAAAAAATCTTTTCCGCCTAATCCATATACCAGACTTTTCACTTTTACTTCTTTTTTACTTTTGTGCAAAGCGGCACGGATCTCCAAAGATAAATTCCCCCCGCCGCCCCCATAGCTGTCCTGTCTGTCAGCAATCAAAATCACAGATGCTTCCCTGCAGGCCTGTGCAATTTCCTTCTGGGGAAACGGACGCATGACGTGAAGCGTCAAAAGCCCCACCTTTTCTCCTTTTTCCCGAAGCGTATCCACGCCCTCCATTGCCGTATCAAAAGAAGATCCTAAAAGAATCAAAAGGCACTCGGCATCCTCAGCCTGATACCCTTCCACAGCCTTGTAACCTCTGCCGGATATGGACTCATACTCCTGGTATAATTCCGGTAACACCTTTCCCGCCCTCTCCATGGCAAGATGAAGCTGATACCTGTTATTGATCAGGTCTGGTTCATTCATATAAGATCCCACCGTGACCGGATGCTCCAGATCCAAAAAAGGATATTCCTCCTTCTTTTGCCCCAAAAAATTCCTTACCGTCTGCTCTGCTTCAAAATAGAGGCATCTTCTTTTCTGGTGGCTTGTAAAAAATCCATCGTAAGCAACGACCACCGGCAACCGCACCTTTTCCGCCAGCTTAAGGGCTAATATATTAAAATCATATACTTCCTGTGCTGAATGGGCAAAAAGGATCGGCCAGCCCGCGTTTAGCATAAACATAATATCACTGTGATCCCCCTTGATCGACAAAGGCCCGGATATTGCCCTGCATACCACGTTCATGACCATAGGATATCTGGTTCCTGACTGTACCGGGAATTGCTCAATGGCATACAAAAGCCCATTGGCGCTGGTGGCATTGATCACCCGCCCACCGCCTACAGCCGCGCCATAACAGACGCCTGCTGCACTGTGCTCCCCTTCCGCTGCAATCATGATGATATCCGTCTCCGTCTCTGAACGCAGCAAATCCAATCCTTCTGCAATCTGCGTGGAAGGCGTGATCGGATAGTATCCCATCATGTCATATCCAATTTGTTTAATCGCCAGGATCGCCATTTCGTTCCCGCTTGCAAACTTCACTGCCTGATTTTCCATCACACTTCACCGCCTCCCATTCTCTTTTCCGTTAAAAAGGATTCTGAGGTAATATAACCGTCCGCGCCAGCCTTTCGGTAATAATCAGGCGTTCGGATCAGTTCCTGGTTCGGCATAAAATGAGATTTTTCAGGATGGTCGGCTTCCAGTCCCTGTACCAGCGCATTCACCGGACAGCTATCCACGCAGCGCAGGCACCCTTTACAGTGATAATAGTCCAGCCCATTGTTGACCATCATTTTCCGGCCTTTATACTCTCCCTCCATAAACTGGAAAACCATATCCGGACAGGTAGAATCACATAACCCACAGTTAATACACCGCTCTTTTATAAAAATGGGAAGATACCCCTGCCTGGAAGGCGACAGATCCGAAAGTACCGTAGAACCAAAGCAGGGATTGATCCCGCCTATAGGCGCTGTCTCATAGCCCCATGCCTCTTCTTCTCTTTGAGAGAATTCATCTGGTTCCCCGGATGCCACGCCATCTCTATTTAACCTGTTTACTTGCTCATATCCTCTCCTTATCCCTTCCAGGTTTCCTGCCAGGGCATCGGGATATTTTTTGCCAAGGGCAGCTTCACAAATGCATTCCACATCCGAAAGGCTGACAAATCCCATAACCTTTGCCATCGCTCCAAGCATAACAACATTAATCCTGGAATGACACTCCATCGCAATCTGTTGTGCGTTGACCACCCACAATTCCGCTAAATTACAGCAAACATCTGTGTATAAGTTCTTTGCGCTTCCGGAAATTGCCACAAGCGCTCTGGAATGTTTGCCGCATCCTTCCCATACGCCAGGGTCCTGCAATAAAGCTTCATGAAATACCACAAGCAGATCCGGCGTGACAATCGGTGAATGTACTCTGATTTCTTGGCCGCTTTCACAGTAACGGATATATGCTTTCACCGGCGTACCCGTCTTTTCCGACCCATAACTGGAAAAGCTGGTACTGTTCAGCCCCAGGTGATTTACAGCCAGCTCTCCCAGCATTTTACCGCACAAATTTGCCCCTAACCCACCAATGCTCTCCAGCCTGATCTCGTAATATTTTTTGCCCTGCTGTAATGGCAGACTGCCTCTTTCCATACCCTGACTGTTTCCTTTCATCTTTTAGAATCAGTATGGATGGATTTCGTGAAAATATGCATTCCTCTTTGGAAGCTTACATGATAAAAATAATGACAGCATGTTCAACTAAAATTTTTGAACATGCTGTCATAAAATGTTATGATAATCGTTTTAAGCAGCAAACTGTCTCGATGTCGTCTGTAAAAGGAAACATGTCCACTGCCGTCGCTTTCGTCATCTGATATCCTCCCCCACACAAAAATTCCAGATCCCTTGCCAGCGTTTCCGGATTACAGGACACATAAACGATTTTATCCGGTCTAAGCTTAGCAAGCGCCTCAAGAAATGCCTGACTGCTTCCCTGGCGTGGCGGATCCATAAACACCACATCTATCTTTTCCTTCTCCTGTGCCATATCCACCGCAAAGTCCCCTGCATCCGCCTGGAAAAAACGGATATTGGAAATCTTGTTTTTCTTAGCCCCCGCTATGGCATCTTTAACTGCCTCCTGGTTCATTTCCACACCGATCACCTGCTTGGCATAAGGGGCTGCTATCATACCGATCGTCCCTGTACCGCAATAGGCATCCAACACAGATTCCCGGCCTGTCAGTCCCGCATAAGAAACTGCCTTTTCATAGAGCTTTTGGGCCTGGGATGGATTTACCTGATAAAATGCTTTGGGTGAAATCTTAAATTTCATACCGCAAAGCTCATCCTCAATATAGCCGGGCCCGTAGATAACTTGCTGACGGTCCCCCAATACCATACTTGTCCTGCGGTCATTTACGTTGATCACCACTGTCGTGATCTCCGGATGTTCCTTTAAAAGCGCCTTGACAAAATTATTTTTGGAAGGAAGGATCGGTGACGACAGAATCAGCACCACCATGATCTGCCCCGTACGATATCCCATCCTCACCAATACATGCCGCATAAGTCCATACCCTGTATCTTCATCATAGACCTTAATCTTAAAGGATTTTAAGTTTCTCCTGACCGTTCCTATGATGGCGTCCGCCTTTTCATTTTCTAAAAGGCAGCTATCTACCGGGACGATCCTGTGGGTCCCATTCTGATAAGTCCCTGAAATAATATTCCCTTTTCGATCCCTGCCAAAAACAGCATGTACTTTATGCCTGTAATGAAAGGGATCCTCCATCCCGATTATCTTTTCCAGGCTTCCAAAAGGCCGAAGTAACTGGCTGACCTGATCCTTTTTCCATTTAAGCTGCTTGGCATATTCCATGTGCAAAAGCTGACAGCCTCCGCACTTGGAGTACACCGGACATAACTCTTCTTTTTTCTTACTCATCTTTTCCTTCCTTTACACAAAAATCCCAGGCTCACCACCTGGGATCTCCTTATTCTTCCTTTGTTCTTTTTAGTTTAACCGACTCAATACCCTGAACCAGTTCGGTAGCCTTCTCCACATCCGCTTCATTGATGCGTATGGTAAAAATATTTTTTTCTTTCTGCCTGTCCGACCCAAACATCCTCGAAAAAAACGGACGCTCCTGCCATTCAATAAAATAAGAAATTCTGTTTTTAAGAAAAACCTTTTCCAACTTTTCCTTATCTTCCAGACTGTATACCTTACAGAAAGATACTTCCCGATTAAATCTCTGATCGTCAAATGCCAACGTTGTCATTTCCTATCTCCCCTATAGCATATATTCAAATTATGTTAACTATTTATATTATAAAACACAATATCGACTTATTTCAACAGAAAATTAATTTTTTAAAGAAATAATTTTTCTTAAAATATTGCTTTCCTGGATATTTCCCACAACGGTTTCTGATCCGAATACTGCTCATTGAGCCAGTCGGCCGCCTCCATGACGCCCTCGGCCGAAAAAGGGAACTCCCGCCGCTGCTTTTTGTCTTCTTCCGTTTTGGCATAACAATAAGGTTCTGGCCAGATGATCGCCTCCAGACACGCGCCCTGTTCCGTCTCCTTTTTACGGAGCATGTATCTCATCCCATCCATGCTGGCTGTATATTCTTCCTTTTTTACATAATTTAATACATGGAATTTTTCTTTTTCTATCATGAAGTAAAACCTTTTCTAAATTTTTTTTAAATACTACTTGATTTTATTTCCTTTTGCATATATAATGTAACTTGCGTTTCGGGGTGTGGCTCAGGTGGTAGAGCGCTACTTTAGGGAAGTAGAGGCCGCAAGTTCAAGTCTTGTCACTCCGATGCTGGAAGACCGCTAAATACTGATTAAATCAGTGTTTAGCGATTTTTCTTTTTATGCTTTCTGGCAAAGACATCTGTTTCCATGTCACATTGCCGTTTTTTCTGAACCGTCTGTTTTGATCTTATATTTCTCCCCACCTTTCACATAATAGATCCAGTCGTCTTCCACCTTTTCTATGGTATAATGGTAATCGTCCTCACCATCCAGTTCCACCCTTTCCGATCCGTCTCTTCTTGCCTTCATCAATCTGTTCGTAACATAATATACCCAGTCATTATCTCCAATGTCGCAAAAAACTATTTTTTCAAATCCGTCAGCCGGCGCGCCAAGTTCCATTTTAAATGTCCCGCAGTCAACCCAGCCATCCACAACTTGATAGTCAAAATGGCTGATTCCAAAATCTGCTCCCAACACCTCATAAGCCGCTATCATCGCCCCGGAACCATCCAGATCCATCCGGTGCAATGCGTGCCCTTCCAGCCCGACGCCAACAGTGTCATGCCTGTAAGTATAATAAATATACTGATCATCCACAATCTGAAAATCATGCAATTCATTGGCAAGCATTCGCTTTTCTTCCCCATCCGCCCTGATCACATACAATACTCCATGATCCTTAATGGCTATTGTTGAATCCAAATAATATACATAATCCCCCACAATATCAAAAGAATAACAGGCGCTGTCATTGACACGCTTGGCAATAAGCTCCTCTTCCTTGTATCTGAATAATACCGGATAACAAAACTCATAATCTTCATATGTTTCATTTATCCAATACCGAAAATAGATCCATTCTCCAACTTTTTTCTTGTCTTCCAACTCGTTGTCTGCCGGATATATTTTGTTTCCATCAATATCAACAGCCAAACGATCAGCCGTATCGTTTTTGCAGCCGGTAAACAATGCAAAAACCAATAAAATGGTTATAATCACACCACAATGAAAGGGCCGCTTTTTCTTGTCTTTATTCCGTATGAAAGTTTTCCTTCCGCTTTTCATGGTCATCCTCTTCCTTCGTCTTCACCGGCTTATTCCTCTTGTTTACATCCTCCTTAAGCAACATATAAACGGTAGATAAAAGGGGAATAAAGATCAACATCCCTAACACTCCCATCAGGCTGCCGCCGATCGTCACCGCCGCTAATACCCAAATAGACGGAAGTCCCACGGAATTTCCCACCACATGCGGATAGATCAAGTTCCCTTCGATCTGCTGGAGCACGATAAATAATACCAGAAACCACAACGCTTTTACCGGATCATCCACCAGCATCAAAAAGGCGCCTACAAAGCATCCGATAAACGCGCCCACTATGGGAATTAAAGCAGTAAAAGCAATCAGCACTCCGGTCATTACCGCATAGTCAAATTGGAAAATAAACATACAGATAATAAACATTGCACCCAATATGATAGCCTCTGTACACTGGCCGGTAATAAAATTACTGAAGTTCTGATTTAAAAGCGAAAACACTTTACAGACACTTTTATAAACCTTCGGCTTACTATAGGCCATCAGCACTCTGTCAAACTGATTAAGAAGCTTTTCCTTTTGGATCAAAAGATAAATGGAAAAGATAAGCGCAATAAAAAAATTAACCGTGCTGCTGATAATGCTGCTTGCCACGGTAAACGTGGATGAAAGCATACTCCCCAAGCCGCTTTTTAAAAATGTCACCACAGTATTTATCATTTCTTCCCAATTGATTTTGGGTACCTCAACACTTTGAAGCCAGGCGCTTAAATGCTGGTTTTCTTCAAAAATCACTTCCAGGCTGCTGATCAAATCCCCATAAAGAACAGGCATTCTATTGGCGAGGATTCTTACCGCCCCTGCCAACTGTGGGATTACGGTGACTATCACCAGCGTGATCGCTAAGATCACAGACAAATAAGCAAGCACAAGGCTAAGCCCGCGCCGGCATTTTTCCATCCATTTTCCTGCCGGTTTCCCCTTCCGTCCGCTAAATAACTTTTTTTCATAAAACCTCATAGGCAGATTAATCACATAGGCAATCATTCCCCCTACGATAAATGGCCGGAGAATGCCCAGGCAAAAAATGACCGTCATCCACAACAAATCGAACTTTAACAGCGCCAAAATGACCACTGCCGTAAAAAGAACTAATCCTCTTATTTTTCTTATGTTTCCTCGATTTAAATTCATGATTTTCTCCTTAAAACCATTTTACATGTTCTCTAAAAGTTTCACCAAAAAATCCCACACCCTGCCTGTAGACGCGATACTTAATTCCTCCCCAGTGGTATGGATATCTTTCATATCCGGTCCAATGGAAACACAGTCCAGCCCGGATATTTTGGAGGCAAGTATCCCGCATTCCACACCAGCATGGATCGCCTTAATTTCCGGGTTTTTCTGATACATTTCTTCGTAGGTTTTTATCATTTTTTCACGCAGGGGGGAATTGGTCCTGTAATTCCATCCGGGATACTCCCCTGTCACTTCCACGTCGGCCCCTGCAAGACCAGCTAAGCTTTTCAGCCTGTCAATCAAAGCGGTCTTTGCACTTTCTACCGAACTTCGTACAGAAATTCCAATTTTCATTTTTCCATGTTCATAAGATAAAAGACCTGGGTTTAAGGATGTCTCCACAAGCCCCTCCATGGTGCTGCTCATCACTTGTACCCCCCAGGGAAGGGCATTTATAAGATCCACAAATCTTCCACTCTGCTCTTTGGATAATCCCTCGTGCTCTTCTACTTTTCCACAGCTTGTTTCAATTTGTATCTTTCCATCCCGCTGGGCAAATTCCTCCTGCAATTCCATTTGCAGTTTTTCATTACAATATTTAAAACGTGCAAGGCATTCCTGTTCTGCAAATCCATCCTGCATCACCTTTTGCCTTCCCTCCCGGTTCTGGTATCCTGTTATTAAGATCTTTGCCTTGGCTGATGTGGGAATTGCATTATCAGCAACGCCTCCCTCCAAATTGCAGACAACAAAATCAATTTTCGCAGAGAGTCTCTTTAGCGCTCTCCCCAAAATACAAATCCCGTTTCCCCTTTGTTTGTGGATCTCCTCTCCTGAATGACCGCCTTTTAAGCCGGATATTTTTATTTCACACGGGATGCCCACTCTTTTTTCCACATCTCCAGATAAAGAAAGGTTCACTCTTGCGCCGCCTGCACAGCCTGCAAGAAATATCCCCTCTTCCTCCGAATCCAGGTTGATCAGACAGGTTGCTTTAAGAGGCGTTACATCAAGCGCCCTTGCACCGTCCATCCCCACCTCTTCATCCACGGTAAACACCACCTCAATTCTTGGATGTTTATATCCGTCACCATCCAAAAGCGCCAGTCCGTATGCCAGTGCAACCCCATCATCTCCACCAAGGCTGGTATCTACTGCTGAGAGCCTGTCTCCGTCCACAAAAAGCCGCAGCCCATATTTAGCCATATCTAACAAACAGTCCGGCTCTTTTACTGCCACCATATCCATATGCCCCTGGAGCATGACAGGCTCATGATCCTCATAACCTGGTGTTGCTTCTTTTATGATAATCATATTCCCCAGTTCATCCTGATAGTGCTCCAGGTCCCTTTGTTCAGCAAATGTTTTAAGAAACTTACTAATCTGGTCTGTATTGCCAGACCCATGAGGTATTTTACAGATTTCTTCAAAAAAGAAAAAGACCTCCTTCGGTTCCAAATTCTCCAACATTCTCATTTTTAAACCTCCACATTACCATAGTCAATTACTTCTATCAAGCATCATACCATAGGTTGGTAACAGAAAAAAGACCTTATTCTTTTGAACGTTCAAATCGCCCAATTATAAGGTCTTTGGTCTTTCGTTGAAGTACAAGTTGCCGAAAATCCTTTATGCAATCTTGCTTTTTGCAAGCTCTGCTAATGTCTTAAATCCTTCCGCATCATTTACAGCCATCTCAGCAAGCATCTTTCTGTTAATATCAACCTCTGCAAGTTTCAGTCCATACATAAACTTACTGTAGGACAGACCATTTAACCTTGCTGCCGCGTTGATACGGGCGATCCAAAGCTGTCTGAACTGACGCTTTTTCTGCTTACGGCCTGCATATGCGGTAGCAAGAGCCCTCATCACTGACTGCTTGGCAACCCTATACTGTTTGCTCCTTGCACCTCTGTATCCTTTCGCAAGCTTTAATACTCTATTATGTTTTCTCCTGGCATTCATGCCGCCTTTAATTCTTGCCATGTCTTATATCCTCCTTACGATTTTTATAAATACGGTAAAATCTTCTTCATATTCTTAACATTTGTCTTGTCGGTAATCGCAGGCTGCCTGAGATTTCTCTTTCTCTTAGTAGACTTTTTGGTTAAGATATGGCTTTTGTAAGCTTTACTTCTTTTCAATTTACCTGTTCCTGTAGCTTTGAAACGCTTTGCAGCAGATTTGCTTGTTTTCATTTTGGGCATAACTGATTCCTCCTGTATACTAATAATAATTTCTGCCGACAGGCATGTCCCTGTCATCTATTTTAACTGGCAGGCTAACGCTTTTCAGTTAAAAACATAGTCATACTTCTGCCTTCTACCTTAGGAGCCTTCTCCATAACACATACATCTGAAAGCGCCTGTGCGAAGTCGTCTAAGATATGCTTACTGCTTGCCATGTGTGCCATCTCACGTCCACGGAAACGAAGCGTAACTTTTACACGATCTCCTTTTGAAAGAAACTTTCTTGCAGCATTCACCTTAGTGTTCAGATCATTTGTGTCAATATTAGGCGATAAACGGATCTCCTTGATCTCGATAACCCGCTGCTTTTTCCTTGCTTCCTTTTCTTTGCGGGTAAGTTCATACTTATACTTTCCATAATCCACCAATTTACATACCGGCGGTTTTGCTGTAGGAGCAATCTTCACCAGATCAACTCCCGCCTCTTCTGCTTTCTGCAACGCTTCTCTTGAAGACATAATGCCTAACTGTTCTCCATCTTCTCCAATTACACGCACTTCTTTGTCTCTGATCTGTTCGTTAATGAATAATTCGCTAATGGCTGTATCCTCCCTCACAAAAAAATGGATAGCACAGCTATCCACTTACACACTATTCCAATCGCCTCCCATACAGAATCAAACATTCCAACGTAAAAGCCTTGAAATTCCAACAGCCGTCCGTCAAAGAAAAGCTGCCCATGTATAAACACCTGTAAGCCCCATTGCCACAGGGTGAGAGTGGATACTCTGCTTGCTTGTTCATGCACCAATCACATGCTTAAATAGCATAACATCTGTTAACTTGAAAGTCAATAGCTAATTTTATTTTATCTTCTGGCCATGCTGCTCTCTTCATTGCGGATCAGCCTGATCTCATCCCCGGAAATATCAAAATCCGCCATAAGTTCGTCGTCCGCCATCTGGCTGTATGTAATCGTGTAAGTTTCCTCCGCCAGGATCAGATAAGCTAACTGCTCTATTTCACTGTCATCAAGCTGATAGGAACTTCTGATCTTATATCCTGGTATTCCTTCCATGTCGATCTCTTCAAAAGTTTCCACCTGCAGATCTACATCCCATCCCTCATCCAAAAATGCATTTTCAACCGTCTCCTCATAGATCTCCTCCGTCAGCTCCTTTGATATCATGTCCCCTTCCGAAACCGTATAATAGATATTGGAAGAATCCAAAGGGCTCTTTTCATGAACATACATCCCTTCTACTTCTTCTGACGGCATATATCCCGCTGGTATCAGCAAAGCGCAGTAACGCACCTTATCTTCTGTTTCCTCCACTACGCCGTGTTTTATTTCAAATTCTTTCATTTCTATGTAATCGTTCTTCTGGTCATCCCCGCTTTGGATATCAGCTACCGTAACCACCTTCTGTCCACATCCAGTCAAAAGTAAAGCCAATAATATGCCGAACACTATTTTCTTTTTCATTTCTATCCATTCCTTCACTCTATGTATGACAAGCGCCACTAATAATCATTAAAGCACAATGGGACAAAATATTCAAGCCCTGAAAAGAGCCGGGTCAGACCGGCTCTAACAGGGTTGTCCTAAGACCTCTCCCACTTTACTGCCATCCTAAACTATCGCTCCTTAAATGTGGAACATGCTGTCTCTCTGCAGTCGCAAGCGCCGCATCCTTTAATATCAACATGGGAAGCCATACATTTATAGTTGCTGTTATAAATGCATTTCGACGCTTCGCAGTCTATGCTGATAACGGAACTTGGGTGGCTCACCGAACTGGTAAAACGGTCATTCTTTGTTTCGGAAAAGCTTTCACAGCAGGTATCGTCATCACAGCAGGCATGTTTACCACCCACAAGGATATCTCCCTTACAGCAATATTCATTTTTATTGTGTACACAATTATCTACAGAACATCTTAATTCGGCCATCTTTTACCTCCTTTATTTATGACAGTAATAGTATGGCCAACTTAAACTTTTCCTATTCAGGGCATTAAAATTTCATTTCCATCCGTAATCCGCTGGAAATCTGACTCTGTTTTGAAATTATAGCATTTCGTACATCTGGATGTACCATACTCAAATCCTGTTTTCAAATTTTTGATCTTAAAACTTACTTCTATAATATTTTTATCATTTCTCCTTTTGATCTGCATCTGCGTGACCCGGAATCCCATATAGGCCTTGGGATCCAGCGCCCACTGGGAATCTTCATAAACAAAATAAAGCATCCCATCCTCTATAGTGCAGGCTGTCAGCCTTCCTTCCCTGTCATAAAATACAGCGCTGTTATCATAAAGCTCTTCTTCCTGTATTTCCGGCATTTCTGCTGTGGTTCCAAGCAATATACTTCTTCCTTCATCAGCCCTTGCCGCCGCCAGTTCCCCGGTAACCTTGTCCAGAAGCATTTCCCCAACGCTCTGGGCATACATAGACGCAGTCAGTTCGCTGTGGGTCATGATGGCAGATGTGATTACAGAAACGGCTGCCGCCATAAAAATACCGATCAGGGCAAATGTTACTACCATTTCCGTCAAAGTAACGCCTCTGTTATCTTCTGCAAAATCTTTCTTTTTATGAATATCCATTTTCTGTCCTCCCGGCCAATCATGATCCGTCACGGCAAAACCGCAAACCTGCCGGTCACTCCACACCAGTCTTCCATGAATCCGTGTCAAAGTAATAGACCGTCCCATCCAGACCTTCCTTGCTTGCCTTTTTCAGAGTCCCCGTTACATAAAAGGATCCCCATTCCCCGGAAAAGCTGATATCCGCCTGATCAGCCACGGTCAAATTGACTGTTTCCCCTAAATAAAAGGCTTCCAACAAACTACTGTTATTTATGATCATATCCCTGGAATCCATCATCATTTCTGTTGACAGCTTCTGAACCCTGAAATAACTGGTCACAAACAAAAGAAGCAGTGCAAAAGAAACTACTACTGTGATCATGGTCGTCCCCCGGTTTTTTTCTTTTTTACTTTCTTTCCACATGCTCCCAGCTCCAACTCTCATAATCACCAACCGGTGTTACCTCTAATTTGTATACATCCATAATGCTGCAGCTTTGTTCTTTACATACAGCCGTTGTCTCAACCACAAGCCTGTCAGGCCTGTTATTCACATCCTTTCTCGTCCAATAAATGGAAAGGCGGATATCTGCCACTTCCCCCACCGTCTCAGCCCTATTGATCTGAAAGGTACGAATTGCATTTTCCCGGCTATGGACTACCGTGTCCTCCTCATCATAGTAAGGCCATGTGCCATCACTGATACTATATTTAATATAATACCACATTGGATTTCCTGCCATATTCTGTACTCTGCCTGCTTCTTCCGCTGCCCAGCTAGAAAAAGAATATCTGTCCGAAGTCAGCATCTCTTCCACCTCTTCGCTAAAGGAAGCGGCCAATATCCTGCTCTGTTCAGCCGCAAGCGTCCTTCCGGAAGTGCTAAGAAGAACGCTTGCAGTAAGAAACAACCCCAACGAAAGCGCCATAATGACCGCCATCACGCAGATCACCAGAATCGTCGTTGCCCCGGTATTGTCCCGGCTGATATCACGCTTCTTTTTCACATAGGACTCCTTTCTAATCAAGGCCATAATAGCCTATCATATATTCATTCCGGTATTCGTCCTGTCTGTCACAAATATTAACTCTGCCGTTTTTGCTCGTTTCAAGATAAGTAAACTTTCTACACTTATCACTGTAAAGAACACTGTAGACCTGGCCACAACCAGGGTTAAATTCTATGGCAATACAAGCGTTTAAAATACTTTTGTCGAACAAAAATTCATCAAAAACCCCATACAGCGCCTGGTAAGCCCTGCTCTCCTGGTCAGTCCTTCCCTCATATTCCCCCAACTTGTATTTCTCATAACTTTCCCGGTCTCCTACCAGGCAGTAGACCGTTCCGCTTTTGGCCAACAACCCTTTTCCGCTCTCGGAAGCCGCACTCCCGTCCGGCGTGATGAGCATGGAAAGATCCAGCTTTTCCATAGCCGCATCCTCCAGATTTTTCATCTGTCCCCTGACACTATAGCCGGTAAGCTTGGTCTGGGCAGCAGAAAAAAGTGTCTGGGCATAACTATTCTGCCTTTTATAGTCAGCATAGTCCTGATAAGCAAGCACACCGGCCACGCTCAAGGTCACCAGCATCAGCATAATCACAAAGCTGACTACCAATTCTACAAGCGTAAAACCGCCATCCCCGTCCTGCCCCTTTTTATTCCTCATAATACGCCACCTTCATAACCTCTTCCACTGTTGTAATACCATTTTTAAGGTAATACAGTGCACTTTGCTTTAGCGTCCTCATCCCCTGGCGCCGGACCAGATATTCTTTGATCTCTTCTACCTGGACATCTTCTGTGATCATCCGGCGTATTTCTTTGTCAACAAACATGATCTCGTGGACGGCAATCCGTCCCCGGTATCCTGTATGATTGCATGCCGGACAGCCACACGCCTTTTTCACCATGGGGGGAAGCCCGCTATCAGCGCTGGCGCCTATCAGTTTCTCGTCATCGGGCGTTAATTCCCTCTCTTCACAACATTCCTGACACACCTTCCGCATCAATCTTTGAGCCACTACCCCTACCATCGAATTAGCGATCAAGTAAGGTTCTAATCCCATATCCTTTAACCGGATGGCAGAAGACGCCGCGTCGTTTGTATGCAGGGTAGAAAACACCAAATGTCCTGTCAGCGCTGAACGGACGGAAATCGCCGCCGTTTCCGAATCTCTTGTCTCTCCCAGCATAATAATGTCCGGATCCTGGCGAAGCAGCGCCCGAAGCCCTGTCTCAAAAGTAAGTCCCGCCAAGGAATTGACCTGCATTTGATTGACCCGCGGCAGGTTCTTTTCCACCGGGTCTTCAATCGTTGATATATTGACGTTCCGCTTAGCCAGCTCTTCTAAAATCATATATAAAGTGGTCGTCTTTCCGGAACCGGTAGGTCCCGTCAAATAAATAATCCCATTGGGTGAACGGAGCATATGTAAAAGTTTCTGATAGTCCTCCTCCAGCATTCCAAACTGATTGCCGTTGTCAATCCTCGCATTGCCGGCAAGAAGACGCAGCACCGCCTTTTCGCCAAACACTGTCGGGATCACCGATACACGGATATTTAAAAAACCTTCCGGCTGACGGACTTTAAAATGCCCATCCTGAGGCGCCCTTCTCTCTGCAATATCCAATTCCGCTAAAATCTTAATCCTGGCGATCAGGGAATTATGGACATTCGTCCTGAGCGTTACATAATCAACGATCGTTCCGTCAATCCTCATACGGATGCTGGTCTTATCTTCAAAGGGTTCAATATGGATGTCGCTGGCATTGGTACTGTATGCCCGTTGGATCAGCGAATTGAGCAAATTGATGATCGGGGTGTCGTCATCGCCCTCTTCCACTTCCATCTCTTCCACATCCTGAGTAGTTGTAGCCTCATTGGCCTTATTTGCCGCCTCCTTTGCTGATATCTCAGCATAGTAAAAATGAATTGCTTTCAGAAGCGGAATCTTTTCACTCAAAAAAATGGTAAGCTCCATACCGGTGATCTGGCGTACATCTTCAAGCCCGTAAAAATTCAAAGGATCGTTGACCACCACCTGCAAATTATTCCCCGTCATTTCTACCGGAAGCACACAATATTTCTCAGCAACCTGCCTGGGAATCTTCTCCACCGCTTCTATATCTACCGTCAGGCTGTTCACACTGACCACCTGACAATCCATCTTAACAGCCATGGCTTCCAACATTTGATTTTCCGTAATATATCCCTGCTCGATCAACACCTCGCCAAGACGTTTCCCCTTTTCCTTTTTTTGAACGTCCAAGGCTTTTTGCAGGTCTTCATCCGATAAGTATCCCTGCTCCTTTAACATATCGCCAATTTTTAAATTTTTGCCGGTCATTGCTTCCATTCCCTGAACCTCCATTACTGATTGCACATGTATATTTCAAAGCTGATCGTCAGCCTGTTCGTCTTAACTGCCTCTTTCACCGGCACGGGCGCCCAAATCTCCTCTTCATCCACTTCGCCTTCCTCATCTAAAGCTTCATCGTCTTCTTGTTCCTCCCCATCCTCCACCACGGGAGGCGCTGTAACCTGGGGCATTTGTACCACCGGCTGCTCTACCATTGCCCACTCCGCGCTGGTAATGCTGATTGCCGGATAATGATCAGAAATATCATCCACCAGGCTCCACAGATCCTGATCATCCCCTTCCACCACGCAGGCAACCCTTGCGGTATAAAGGGAAAGCATATCCCCCTTCTCCTCAGTAGAATCCCCGGGTGTAATCTCCGAATTCCTGCCGTTTTCCGAATACTGATACCATTGAACACGGCTGGCTGTTTCCGGCATCACCACCGTAAGGCTTTGAATGGACATATTATGGTTGAGCAGCAAAGTCGTGATCATCTTTTCAGCTCCTTGACTCTGCTGTATCGGGTAAAAACGCGCCAACACGCCAGCAAGCTGCTTTCTGGTCTGCTCTTCCTGATATGTCATATCCTGGGCGCTGGATGCTTTATCATCAAACTCTGCCTCCAGCTCCTTTGCCGCACGCAGTTCCCTTTTGATCTGGCTGTTTTTTTGCCCTAGCGGTTTAAACACCAATAAGAAAAAAACAAGGACAATGAAAAATGCCGCCAAAAAACCAAGAAGCTTTTTATCCCTCTCTGTAATAACCAAATTCATTGTGCTGCCTCCCCTCTGCCTGCTCCCGCTGCCAGGGCGCATACTACATAAATATTATAATTATCCTGTCCGCTCACCAAGGTATAACCAGTATATTCCACAGATTCAAAAATCTCCTGCTGTGTCAGCCGTTCCACAAATTCACTGACTTCCCGGACATCTCCTGAAGTGGCGCTTAAAGCAAGGGTTCCCGAATCTCTGTTAAAACTCCTTACTTCCACTTTTACCCTGTCTCCTGCACAGGATTGAAGTACCTGATTTACGCTGGAATGAAAAGTCGGGTAACTCATCACCTGATCCCACAAAACACCTGCTTCTTCCATTTTCTTTTCCATACTGTCAATGCTGGCCTGTGCCAGCTCAAAGGAGGCGCGGTTATCTGCTACAGAAGAATCCTGCATCCCTCTTTCCATTTTTTTAAGTTCAGAATCCTGTGCCAAGTATATCCCCCCCATCACTGCCGTTATCAGCAGGCAGATTGCAAGGGATAAGACCACGGGAAAAATGATTTCCATCGTCTCCCTGCGCTTTACATTTTTGGGACTCTCCTGCTTAAGCTGTCTGACAAAATCCGCATATTTATCCGTCTTTTGCGCGCCCCCCATGGGATAGACAAAATCTACATTCTCCTTGCTTCCTGTCCTCTTTTTTACCCTCATCTTATCGTCCCGGTAAATACGGGGAAAGATCTGCTGGGTAAAGTTCTTATTCTCTTCGATCACATTTTTCAGTTCCATCTGATTCTGACCGCATAAAAACAACGTGCTAACCGGGTCTTCCACATGCTGTGAAGTTGCAAACTGCAAAAGCCTTTCTACAACTGCTCCCGCTTCTCCTCCCAGCGCCTTCTGGTCATCTTCCGAAAAAATCCTGTTTCTTTGAGAATACAGGTACACACCTTTCACAAAGAGAATACTGATAATCTCCTGCCCGTCCAAAATCTGGACGATACAGTTGTTTTTACAAATTTCAGGCGTCCCCATAAAACGCCTTACAAAATTGGCAATCGCCGGTTCAATGGAAATGATCTCTACCCCTGCCTGTGCAAATAACCGGATGTACCCTTCCAGGAATTCCCTCTCAGCAGCTACGGCAAAAATCCTCTGCATTTTTCCACCGCTGGTAGTTTCCAGCACATGATAAGTATACACCGTATTTTCCGTTCTGCTGTCTGCAAATTCCCTTGCAATCATCTTTTTTAGTTCTTTGTTTCCGATCTTAGGCAGTTCAAGCACCCGGCTGTTAAGCTGCGTGCTGTTGATAACAAGACTGCATTCTTTGTGCGGCAGCTTATTTTCCGTGATAAACTGTTTAATCCATGCCAGAAACATCTCTTCGTCGGTTACAATCCCGTTAATGATGCTTCCTTCCGGAGCCATATCCTGACAAACAAAAACTGTTTTTTTATCTCTTATTTCCACCGCCTGTACCAGACGGTTTGATAAATATAATATCATACCCTTTTCTCCCTTTAATAATATGCCGATGACCCGATAGCCGAATAAGACTCATAAATTGGCAGCATAACCGCTATCATGATAAAACCGATCAACACGGCCATTAATGTAATCAGCACCGGCTCTAAATAACTGATCATACGGTTCACCGCCATTTCTGACTCGTAATCAAAAGAATCCGCCATGGCATCCAGCATTTGAACCAGATCGCCGCTTTCCTCCCCTACCCTGACAACAGACGAAAGCTTTTTGCGGAATCCCTTGATTTTTTCAAGTGCATCGCTCAAGGATCCACCTGCCCGAAGACAAGCAATTGCCCCGTCAAACTGTCTTTCTATATAACTGTTTCCAATCGTCTTCCTTGAAATCTGCATGGCCGTAATGATCGGAATCCCGGAACTGTATAAAGAACTAAGGTTTCTGGCAAATCTGGCTGTATAGATCACCATCAAAAGCCGTCCGATCACGGGGATCTTTAATTTTATCTGATCAAGCCATGTCCGCACTGCCGGCATTTTCCCCAGCATTACCATAACCGCCGCTGCCACGAGGAGAGCTGGCAAAATCCCCTTCCAGTTTTTCCCTACAAAACCGCTAATGCCAAATAAGATCTTTGTGGGTAAAGGCAATTCCTCCAAACTGTCAAACATCTCTGTAAGCTGGGGCAGGATAAACGTCATGATAAATACCAGCACTACAAACACCAACCCTGTTAAAATCCTTGGATATACCGTTGCACCCTTTACCTTAATATTGAGCTGGTGCTCCTTTTCATAATGGACGGCAAGCCTTTTGGCAGTGTCTGCAAGTTTTCCACTGCTTTCCGCTGCACGGTACATATTCACCATTAAAAGAGGGAATGCTCCGTTTTGCTGTTCCAAAGCATCGGAGATTGCCTCCCCCTGCCTGATCAGCTTTAACACTGTGGTCAACACCGCTCTTTCCTTCGGTTTGCGGGTTTCCTCCTGGGACAGGATCGTAAGCGCCCGAACCAGTGTCACCCCGGCTCCGAGCATATCCCCAAGCTCTCTGTTAAACTCGGAAAGCATAAGAAGGGGGAGCTGCCTGGTGGCAAGATCCTCCATGCCGCTTTCCGTGCTGATCAGAAATTTTTCTTCCTCTTTCAGCTTACGGTATAAATCATCCTCATCCATAGCATGCATGATCCCGCTTACCGTATCACCCTGCTTATCCCGGGCCAGATATCTGAATTTTGCCATCTTGATCGTGCCTTTCTTTTAATATCAGATTAGCGGTGCCTAAAACACCGCTAATCGCATCCATTGAATTCAACTGCTACTGGATTACCGTCCAAATGCCATCAGAGAGCGTCACCGTGGCGCCTTCGTACCGGACGGTAATACCTACTATCGTAAAATATGCATGGTTAGAAGATGCCCCGCTGCCGCCCAGGGTATCGCTTTCAAACACGACATTTTCAATCACTGCACCGTCTGCATCCGCCATACGCATAATTCTTTCTTTATCATTTTCGGACAAGTTATGGTTTGCATTTGCTGCTGTACCATCCCAGGCCGCATACTTTTCGGATTCTATTGCCTGGGCCGACATATAAATGCTTCTGGCGCTGAGCACATACTGTTTTCCCTTCGCCTCATCAATCCATCCCATCAGTCCCGGCACTAAAATGGCTGCCAAAACTGTCAATATGACCATGACCACGATCATCTCTACCAACGTAAATCCCTGATTTCGACCAGTTACATAATACTCTTTTTTATGTATGACCCGTTTGTCCATGTCTTCCCCCGCATTTTCTGTCAGAATCTATGATATAATTCTTATTTTATCGTTTTTTGCCTCTCACGTCAACGTTTAGCATCCCTCTTTTTCTCTCACTGGTCTGATAAGGTCATTTGATAAATGTTAAACCAATATCTCTCCAAAAGCGCCTCCGATACCAGTTCGGCCTGGATTCCCTCCTCCTTCCACTTTTGGATAATTTCTTCCCTTGCCTCGCCGCTTCCCAAAAACCACACCCGCCTGCCACTCTCTACTAGTTCCCGGATCTTCTCCATCCCTGCCTTGTCCTCAAATTCCCCTTCCACAAGGCTATGGTTTTGGGAATACATCCGGCAGATCAAATCTTCCGGCTTTTCATACCACAGCCAGGAATCATTATCCAGATAATAAGAAATTACCCCCTGCACCTGACCAAAATTAAAGAGCAAAAGATCTTCCTGGCCAATCTGTGCAATAAATTCCCTGGTCTTTTCCATCTGCACCCTTTTCCACATTTCTTCCCCATAAAAAGAACGGTAATTCCTAACGCCTGTCACAAAAACTGCCAAAAGCAATGCAACGCATAAAATCTTGCCCATCCTGATCCTTGAAAAAAGGCCATGCCATACCTCAGAAAACATAATGGAAAATGCCAGCCAAAACAGGCCCAAAGCCGGAAGCATATAACGGTACACAAAAATAGGGCGCACCAACAAAGAGGCTATAAACCCAAAGGCAACAATTCCTGCAAGTACGCCAATACACCCGACACAAAAACATAGTTTTCTCCTGTCTTTCTCATTTCCCTGCCTGATACACCAGCACAGATATAGGACAAATATTGTCACATAAAAAAGAAACAAAAAGACAGCCACACCATCCCCTAAAAATTCATTTCCAAAAGCCGGACGAAAAAGAAATTTCACGCACCCTCCCAACGTCCTTACAGATAGGGGCATAATCCAATAATTTTCTTTCACAGCTCCCACTTGGCTGGCCACTACCGTTATCAGCCAGGGAAGAAAACTGACTGTGCACATAAGCCCGCTTGCCAAAAAAGGCTTTAACCTCCCTCTGACCTGATGGCTCACACAAGCCTCCACAAACAGATACCCATAAATCATGCAGGCAGCTACACAGGCAAAATAATGGGTATAGCAGGCACCTATGCTGTAAAGGGTCAATGCCACCCAATGAAAAGCCTTCCTATTTTCTTTCAAGCTCCCTGTCAGCTCGTAGGCATGGATCATGGCTGCCGTAATAAAAAAAAGCGCATATCCATACATCCTCACTTCTACCGTGTAATCTCCCATCTGAGGCATTGCCAAAAGGGAAAAGACATACAACCCAGCGCTAAATATCCCAAAATTTTTCCTGATCCGGGTCAATCCATAAATAAAACACAAGAAAAACGGCAGCACGGAAACAAGTTTCGCAATCACCACTTGATCCGCACTGCTATTTAATCCATTCCCTATCTCAAGAAATAACTTGACAATCATGTAATAGAAAGGGGGGTGTACATCCTTTGCCGTAATCTCAATCAATTCCCTAAGGGGCTGGCCCGCCAGCCCCATCGTAAACAATTCATCATACCAAATATCATTACTAAAACATAAAAATACAGATACACCCAGCATCAATATTCCGGCTGCCATCAATAAGATTCCAGCTATGTCATTCCATGATGCTTTTGCTTTCATTTCCCGCTCCTTACTACTGCTTATTTTGCCTCTTCTTTCGCTTCCTCTTTTCTGATTTCTTTTGTCCTGATCTCCTTACAGATCTGACTGACAAATTCATCAAGGGGCTTTACTCCTTCATCCCCTGCAAAACGGCTTCTTACAGACACCGTTCCATCCGCTTCCTCCTGCTGTCCTACTACCAGCATATAAGGAAGTTTTGCAAGTCTTGCCTCCCGGATCTTAAATCCGATCTTTTCAGATCGGCTGTCAACTTCCGCCCATACGCCGTTCTCTTTCAGTTCCTTACAAACCTTTTGCGCATACTCCTCATATTTATCGGAAATGGGCAAAATTCTTACCTGCACCGGACAAAGCCATGTCGGGAATTTCCCTTCATACTTTTCGATCAGCCATGCCAGCGTTCTCTCATAGCATCCCATGGATGTCCTGTGGATAATATATGGCCGCACTTTGTCACCGTTCTGGTCAATATAATACATATCAAACTGCGCCGCCAAAAGTGCATCCCACTGTATGGTGATCATGGTATCTTCTTTTCCATATACATTCTTCGTATTGATGTCAATCTTTGGTCCATAAAATGCCGCTTCCCCTACATCTTCAATAAAAGGAATTTGCAGTTCGTTCATAATATTACGCATATGCTCCTGGGTTTCTTCCCATACTTCCGGTTCCCCAATATATTTTTCACGGTTCTGGGGATCCCATTTAGAAAGATGGTAAGTCACATCCTCTTCCACACCCAGGGTCTTTAAACAGTGCTGTGCAAGCGCAATACAGTTTTTAAATTCCTCCACCATCTGATCCGGCCTTACGATCAAATGACCTTCGGAAATGGTAAACTGACGCACTCTGGTAAGGCCATGCATCTCGCCGGAATCCTCATTTCTGAATAGGGTAGAAGTCTCCCCATAACGAAGCGGAAGATCCCTGTAAGAATGCTGGGTTGCCTTATATACAAAATACTGGAACGGGCAAGTCATAGGCCGAAGCGCAAAAACTTCTTTATCTACCTCTTCATCACCAAGGACGAACATCCCTTCTTTATAGTGATCCCAATGGCCGGATAGTTTGTATAAATCGCTCTTAGCCATAAGCGGTGTCTTCGTCCTGATATAACCCCACTGATTATCTTCCAGATCTTCGATCCAGCGCTGCATAGTCTGAATCATCTTTGCCCCCTTGGGCATCAAAAGCGGAAGCCCCTGCCCGATCACATCCACCGTAGTAAACAACTCCATCTCACGGCCTAACTTATTGTGATCACGAAGCTTGATGTTCTCCAAGTACTCCAAATACTCTGCAAGCTCTTCTTTCTTGTTAAACGCAGTGCCATAGATCCTCTGGAGCATAGTCCGGTTGGAATCTCCCCTCCAATAAGCCCCGGAAGAAGAAGTCAGCTTAAACGTCTTGATCCCCTTGGTATTCATTAAATGCGGTCCTGCACAAAGATCCACAAATCCGCCCTGATCATAAAAAGAGATTTCCGCATCTTCAGGCAGATCCTGAATCAGCTCCACTTTGTAAGGCTCACCTTTTTCTTCCATAAACTTGACCGCCTCATCCCTGGGCAGTGTAAAGCGCTTCAATTCGTGCCCTTCCTTGATAATCTTTTTCATCTCCACCTCGATCTTATCAAGATCCTCTCTGGAAAAAGGCGCATGTTCAAAATCATAATAATATCCCGTATCAATGCTGGGTCCAATGGCAAGTTTTGCTTCCGGAAAAAGGCGCTTTACCGCCTCCGCCATCACATGAGAACAAGTGTGGCGCACGATGCGAAGGCCTTCCGGATCATTTGCCGTCAAAATATTTAGCGCACAGTCCCTGTCGATGACCGTCCGGAGATCCGCCACCTCGCCGTCCACTTCCCCTGCACAGGCTGCCCTGGCAAGACCTTCACTTAAATCTTTGGCAATCTCATAAATGCTCATGGCGCTGCCATATTCTTTCACAGAGCCATCCTTTAACGTAATCTTCATCTTGATCCTTCCTTTCTACCCTTGCTCTACTTCATTCCAATCAGCGATTTGTTCTTCCTCTTCCTGATTTGCGGCATTTCCGTTTCCGTTGTTATTTCCGTTATTGCTGGCAATCATAGTATGTTTTCTTGGTGAAAACAGTAACCCGAATACAATCCCCCCAAGGACACAGACTGCTAAGGTGAGTAAAAATTCCCTTTTGCTCATAGAAGTCGTTTCTGTCAGTGATTCCTGAAATAATTCCCATTTTTCTTTCATTTGGTTTCCTTCCTTTCCTGGTAAAAATAGCGCGCCCATGTACCGCCGATTCATGGCATATTCCAAAAAAAGTCCCATGCACTACAACCTGTAATGCATGGGACGTATCGTACGCGGTTCCACCCTGCTTGCCTTATAAAGCCTTCCTGCTTTGCAAGACCACTCATTGCCTTTAACGCAGACATACGGACCGGATTGGGGCCACTTAGAGTTAGTTTTCATCTGCTTCCCACAAAGACATTTTCAGCACAGCGTCTGTAACACCGATGTCTCTCTCTGCTGCTTTCCACAGATTACTCGTCTCATCAACGTTTTGACTTATTTCTGCTTCTTATCATATGATACTTTTGTGAATCTGTAAAGAGGGGAATTTTATATTCTTATTCCACTAAACTGATCCATACCTTATTTTATTTCTTTCCACAACACAGTTTCCTTTCGTACATCAGCCTTTTTTGCCACAGCACTTCTTATATTTCTTACCGCTTCCACAAGGGCAAGGATCATTTGGATATACTCTATCCGCTTTAACTACTGTCATGGACAGCTTCTGTTCCCTATAAAGTTCTTTGCGCTTGTTCTCATCAAAAATTGCTTCCCATTCAGGAAGTTCGTATAACCAATCAGCCCCTGCCGCAACCATATTTTTATAAAGGAGTTCTTTATCAAACGCAAGGCTGACTCTGGTATCCTCTTCCATCTCTTCAATAGGATTGGCTTCCTTAAGACTGTCGTTAATTCCATCTAAAAAACCTGTCATTGTCATGATATCGATCTTGTATTTCTCAGCAAGCTCTGCGACCGTCCCTGCGACCTCCTGGTCAGGACTTTTTAAAAGTTCTGCGTATATCTCTTTTTCCTTCTGGAAATAATCTGTCCAAAGCCTTTGCAGATCTCCTTTGTTTGCTGTTTCTGAATACGCCATATCGCGCCATGTTTTAAGCAATGCCATAAAACCGTTCCTCCTTACCTGCACTAAACAGATATTATGTGATATATGTTGATTAACACCTTTTGACATTATATATTACTTTCCGAAAAAAGTAAATTTTTTTTAACTAGTTTGAATAATCTCTCAAAACCGGTCAATAATACTAATAGTCAATGGATCCCCCTCCTTTGACAAACAACTACTTTCAGATAAATGAATACTTATCCTCCCTTGGGAGGGTATATCCTCCCCTAAGGAAGCCCCCGGGACTGCAAAAGACGCGGTTTTGGGGGTTTTCGCTATGTTTAAGAGCTTCAAAATGGGGATTTTGAGGTGTTGCCAAGTGTTGCCAAGCTGGAAGCCAGTGTTTATCAGGGTTTCCGGCTTTTTGTGATTTTGCATAATGTCTGCTTCATGGTCTGCATTGCCAGTATTTCAGGCACTTTCTACATGAATTTTTCTCTAAGCGCTCTTATCGAACTTGTGTTCTTTTTCAGCATTGGCAACAAGTTTAATGTTGCCATCAACTCCTTTGAGAACATTATGCAAACATAGCCTCCACTTGTTCACCTCCAAAGTCAAAATCATATATTTTAAATATTTCATTCTGTATAGCCAGATTGTCTTCGTAATCGTTTTTGCATTTATAGTAGGTGTTCAAGGTTGTACTTTTATTCTTATGTCCTACATTTTTTGAAACCAATGCCAGCTTCATGCCCTTGTCCAGACAGTTGGTTACATAACTCCTTCTGCAGGTATGAGAGGGTTTGTATTCCACTCCTGCATTATTACAAAAAGCTTTGAAGGTACTGGTAATATTGCTTTCCTTTACCATATTTCCGCTATTTGCCGGAATGACATACTCACTTTCAATACCAGCCTGCTTAGTCCTGCGCTTCTGCTCCATCAGCCATTTACAGGTAAAGTCATTGATGACTATGGTTCTGCGGGAAGTTTTATTCTTTGGCGTGCTTTCCTCATAGATTTTGGAATTGGTATCGTAGTCCGTATACTCTGTCTGCGTTCTCTCTATCTTGATAGTTCTGCGTTCAAAATCTACCTTGCTCCATTTTAAGGCCAGCAGTTCGCCCAGCCTTAAGCCAGTGCCACAGAGAATAAACAGAGCCGGAGAGTTGCGGTATTTCCTGCATTTGTTCCAGCAATTCATAGAACTGGACTGCAAAGCATTAATCTCATCATCTTCCCATACGCCAAGTTCCTTATCTTCATGCTCTTAACATCTGTCCTCGTTGTTAGCGCCGATGATAAAATGTAAGAAAACGCCGGGGAAAAAATGTAGATTTAT
>CAJUCN010000016.1 GCA_910585005.1 uncultured Lachnospiraceae bacterium
TATCATAGAAGACCTGCTGTCTAATACCTGTTTACAGAAAATTTTTCACAGACTCTAATTGTCACGACATTTTATTTCTAATAGTTTCTTTACATCTTCATAGTGTTCTTGGCAAATAACCCGATAATGTATCCAACCACCATCGCCGCAAGGATATTTATTTTCAATGTATTCTTGAGTGTATTTTTTCAGACCCCCATAAATCATTTCATATTGCACATCTGTTAATCTTATCATAACTGTAAATGCACCAGCTTCAGCAAAGATGTTACATAGAAGCTTTTTCTTTTTATAATGTCCTATTCCCCAACCGTATTTGTTCCCATATGGGAAAACCACTTTTTGCTCTGTATGAAAAGTAGTTGTCAACCAATCATTTATCCTGGAAAAGTATTCTGCATTTTCTGCACAGTACTCCCTCATTTCCTCTACTGTTGGCAAAACCTGCTTATTTAACATTCTCTCGTACATAACTGCCCTCCAAATTCAAAAACTATCTCTACGTCAATCCATTCTTTTGACAAATTATAGCATAATTATGTTAAAACGGCGATGCGAATATGCAATAAGGTGAAACATTTTGTATGGGTTCTAATTTGAAATAATTGTTGACACATGAATGAACTTGTTGTAGCATAATAAAATATATTAAAGGCTATGAAGGGAAGAGTAAGTAGTTAACTATGTTACAGAGAGTCTGATTAGGTGAGAACAGGCGCAAAAGGAACTACTGAAAATGGTCTCGGAGCTGCGTACCGAAGCTATCATGCCAAGGCTACGACGGGTGCACCCGTTATAGTGATAGACTATCGATGAATCATTTCTCGTCCGTAGTTGATAAGGCTTGTATCGTGAGATATAAGTGAATTTAGGGTGGTAACACGAAGCTGATGCTCTCGTCCCTGAAAAAGAAATTTTTCAGAGAGGAGGGCTTTTTTAGTACAGAAAAATATATCGTAATCGACATTAGAAACAAAGTTATCACTATAAAAGTAAGAAGAAATGAGGTAGGTAAAATGAGACAAATTTTAATTGGAGGTGCATGGCCATATGCAAATGGTTCATTGCACATAGGACATATTGCCGGATTATTACCGGGGGATGTATTGGCAAGATATCATAGAGCAATCGGTGATAAAGTATATTTTGTTTCGGGAAGTGATTGTCATGGTACTCCTGTAGCAATTAGGGCAAAGCAAGAAAACAGGACACCGCAAGAAGTCAGTGACTTTTATCATAAAGAGTTTGTGGAATGCTTTGAGCGGTTAGGATTTAGTTATGATGCCTATACGAAAACATCGGCAAATGAACATAAAGATTTTGTGAGGGAATTTCATCGGAAATTATATAAAAGTCCATATGTGTACGAAAAAGAAGTTCCACAAGCTTATTGTGAAAGTTGTAGGACTTTCTTGGCAGACCGTTTTGTATTAGGAAAATGCCCTAAATGCGGAAGTGATACCAGAGGTGATCAATGTGATTCGTGTGGTACCGTTTTAGAACCTGAAACACTGACAGAACCTAAATGTGCTGTATGTGGAAAGACGATCGGTTTCAAAAACTCTACCCACTTATACATTGCTATTTCAAAATTGCAGTCACAATTAGAAGCACTGGTTGAAAACCACCCTGAGTGGCGAAAAAATGCCATTGCATTTACTAAACGCTATCTCAACGATGGATTAAGAGACCGGGCATTAACCAGAGATTTGGAATGGGGAATAAAGGTACCTAAAGAAGGGTATGAAAACAAAACAATATATATTTGGGCGGAAAATGTATTAGGTTACCTATCCGCAAGCAGAATGGCTGCCAGAGAAGATGCCAATACATTTTCAAAGTTATGGGCGGAAGGCGCCAAGCATTATTATGTACATGGAAAAGATAATATTCCATTTCATACTATTATATTACCGGCGCTTTTACTAGTAAATGGAGATGGATGGCATTTACCAGACCAAATTGTGTCCAGTGAATATTTAACTTTGGAAGGCAGGAAAATCTCTACCAGTCAAAATTATGCCATATGGGTGAAAGATTTATTAGATGATTATGAAGCCGATTCTATTCGATATTTTTTTATTGCAAATGGACCTGAAAAAAAGGATGCGGATTTTTCATGGAGAGAATTTGTTCATAATCATAATGGTGAGTTGCTTGGAGCATACGGAAATTTTGTGAACCGAACATTGGCATTTATTAAAAAATATTGTGATGGAGTTGTTCCACAAGGAATCAATAATTTTGATTTAGATAATCAAATAGATCGCCTGTATCTTACTGTGGGAAAACTTATTGAAAGTGGATGCTTTAAAGATGCAATTAATGAGATTTTTGATTATGTAAGAAGTGCAAACAAGTTTTTTGATACCGAACAACCTTGGATCACACGAAACACTGATAGAACTGCATGTGATAATACCCTTTATCAATGTGTTCAGATTATAGCAAATTTAGCAGTTTTGCTCTCTCCTTTTATCCCTTTTTCTTCGGAAAAAGTTTTGAAATGGTTGAATATCTGTAATAAGTGGGAAATACAACATGTTGCAAATGGATATTTGCTCCCGGAGATTGAAATATTATTTCAGCGAATTGATAAAAAAGTAATCGAAGAGGAAACAAAAAAATTAAAGGCTATTTTATCATTGTTTGACGATGGAAAGTAGTTTGTCCGTACTGTCGGATATGTCCATGCCATAGAGTTCCTTCCTGTGGGATTCTATGGCTCCGGTTGTCATTCTCTTTGAGATAGCTATGCATGATTTCCCGCATTGCTGCTTTTTGTGGGCTTTCCTTTTTTCTCGCCATAATAATTCCTCCAAACTGAGTAATCTTATCTTATATCAGTTTGGAGGTTTACACAAACTTTGGGATAATCCTGGAAAATGGCAAAATTTATCTCTCTGCCAGTTATCAATAATTAATTCCGTTGACTGCCAATACCCCGTCTACTACACCAAAGATTATGTTTGCTGTACTTCCATCTGAAATAGAGAATCCTGCCATGCTGGGTTGGAAATTTTCGATATCAGCCATTTCTATAGATTTCAACAGTTCATCCGTAAACACAGCTCCTGCACCAAGATTCAAAAAATCCTCTTTGGTCTCAACTACATCAACATCCGGCAATCCAACATAAACCGGAAATGAAGTCAGTTCTGCCAACGCCTCTAAGTCCTTTTGGGCGGTTACATCCTTAACTTTCTCGGCAAATTCCTTCGCTGCTTTCCTGTCAACTGCAAAGTTATCCTCATATCCTTCCCATGTCTGTGTTGTTTTTTCTGTCTCATCAGTTTCTACTTTTTCTGCAACAGAATCCTGTTCTGTTTCCTCCGATATACTCGTGGAAATATCCTGCTGTGTATCCTGCCTGGGCTGCTGGCTTTCGCCGCATCCCATCAGCGCCACTCCTGTCAGAACAAAACTCAAAAACATAACAGCAACATTCTTCCTTCTCTTTCTCATCTTAATTTCCTCCTGTAATTTCAAATGTAATTTCTCCTGACGAACCAGGTGCAATTTCATATTGTTCATAAACAATAACCGGGCGGTTATTCTCATTGATATAAAACTTCGTATCTTCCGAAATTCCCGCAAAACCTCCTTCCTCCGCTGTAAAAAATACTTCTCCTGATTTTTGTCTTTCAGCAATCTGTTCTTTGATACTTTCATTTACCAATTCCACATAATCACTGCCCAACAGATCCTTTAATGTGACCATTTTTCCTGTTCTTAAATCCAGGTTGTAATACTTTAACTCGTTATTGGCATTTGTCCAGTTTTCCGTCCCTCTCACAACAAAAGAAAGATAATCGTTATTCTGCTTCTTTATCTCATAGCCCACGGTAATCTTTATCTTGTGTTCTGCCCATTCTTCCGGCGTTCCCCCTGTTTCCATATAAGCAGACCTGTATTCTTCTGCACGCACAAGCGCCTCATCTGCATACTGGTTACAGAGAGCAAGGATTTCCTGATTGATCTCATCCACCGGTATCCCGGTATCCTCTGTGATCATCTCAATTGTTGGAATTTCCACAGACACCGCTATATCATCCTTTTCCGTTTCGTAAGAACGGAATGTCAGTATCCGGGCCAGGCCTCCGATCACCGGAAGCTGTCCTGCCTCTTTTGCAAATACCGGACTTGTATTCAAAGCCGCCGTGAAAAGAATGCATATGGCTGCTGCCGCTGCTTCCACACTGTGTATTACCCTTTTTAATCTGTGACTGCTGTCAGATCTTCTTTTTTCTTCCTGCTGATTCCTTGACTTTTGTATCTCCTGCTGTATTCGGAAGTTAAGTTCCTCTGGAATCGTGATCTGGTCATATCTTTCTTTCATTGTTTCTAATTTCCCCATATATCTGCCTCCTGAATATTTTCCTTTAATTGTTTTAATCCACGATAGAGCTTTGTTTTAACCGTATTCAGATTTAATCCGGTAATACAGGAAATTTCTTTTAAGGACAACTCTTCAAAAAACCGAAGTTTTATGATTCCCTGTACATCTAACTCCAATCTGTCTAACTCTTTTTCCAGATCATCATCCTGCTCATAACTTTTTTCGTAATACACCTCCTCCCGTCCCGGATTATCACTTGTCAGCAAAATCCTCTTCCGCTTTTTCAGCACCGCCAGACATTCATTAATTAATATTCTATAAAACCAGGTTTTGATGGCGTCCGCATTTTTTACGCTTTCATGCGCCTCAAGCGCTTTACAGACTGCACTTTGGACAACATCAAGAGCGTCCTCCTGATTTCTGGTGTAACTATAAGCCACTCTATAAAACCGGTCTTGATTCTCAAGAATATACTGGATTAACCTTTCATAAAATATTTGTTTCATAACAGGTGCACACCTTTCTACTTTCTTCTTTTACTATATAGATTTTTCAGGTATCACAAAAGTTTCAAATCAGAAAAATACCTGCTCTGCAATGATGCAATTGTCATTAGGGATTTTGCAGAAAGTTATGCATAACAGAAAGAAGCGGAAGGCCCGTAAGCCTTCCGCTTCTGAAAATGCCCTTGAATTTTAATCCTGCCCCACCAATACGCTGCGCCTGATCTGCACCAGCACAAGCGCCATGCTGACACCCATCAAAATATGTCCGATTCCGGCAATACCGGATATTGCAGCGTTCATGCCAGAAGAAAGCACAGGCGCCAGCACCTGGACCACCCCCCGCACCACAAACATCACAGCAGTCAAGTTCAGACCAATATGATAAGCAACCAGTACCCGCCTGGTTTTAACACCGGTGAAAGAAAAGCTCTTTTCCAACAGGAGCAGCAACAGGAAAAACACCATACCCAGCAGGAAATAGTGGGTATGGACAACTGCAAGGTTTGTTTTGCCGGTAAAACCGTTGAATTTGGTAAACTCCCGGTAAAACACACCGCCAGCCATCGCAAGAATGGCATACAACAAAGCTGAATTTATGTAACGTTTCATAATTGATCCTCCCTTACTCGCATTCTCGTTTCATAGCAAAATATCCAATGAGTACCGTCCATACATAGGCGCAGGTCTTGGGTATCATCAGCATCCCGATCATGGGTAGGAGATCCGCCCACAGCACTACCGGGATATAGAAGCCGAAGCTCAGCACGATGGTCAGCCACATCCAGCGGAACATCTTATCCCCATGCTCCTTTGCACTTCGATAAAACAGCACAATCACCAAAAGTCCCAACAGGGCAAAAGGGATATTGCGGTAGATGCCCCAGGAAAGAGGTGCATCGGCACTAAGCCACTGGTTCTGAGGCATCATGCACAATGCGATCCGCATACCGGCCAGACCATACACAGCAGTGGTGAGGCCCCCCTGGCCGTTAATCTTATACCGCTGCCGCCAGACATAATAGAGGAGCACATAAAAAATCGTCATCGTGACCGAAGTGATCCATTTCCCAATGCCCAAGGGAACTGTGTAGCTGTCCAGACCAGAAGTACACAGGGCAAGAGCACGGGGAACCAAATGGAATGAGTCTCCCGCCCCCAACACGACTGCCATCCATCCAAACAGACGAAATTGGCGGTTTCCTCTGCTGCCCCGGATCATTAATATTCCCATAGTAATCACAGAAATCAGATAGACAGCATCAAATAGAGTTTCTACAATTGCTTGCATAACGTATTCTCCTTTATTTTTTATTTTGAGCTGTAGCAGCGGCAAATACTGTCCTGCCCACAAGCAAATGCCTTCTTTCGTAATCATTCTCCCTCAGTGAACATCGTTCAACTTGCAGGATAAAAAATACCACAATCCAGTGGAATTTTAATAAAGGGTTCTGCGGACAACCTCCAGTACCGCAGTAGGGTCATAGTCCTCCCGCAGCAAAGCGGATAACATCATGGAAAATAAAACGTCCGCAAATCTTTCGACTGTAAACTGCTCCGTAAACGCATCCCTCCGAATCCTGGCATCCCGCCTTAAGACATAACACAACCCATCCAATATATGCTGCCATGTCTGCTGCATTCTCCGTTTCCCATCGGACTTTTCCTCCTGCATAAAACCCAGAGAGTGCATTGTAAAAAACCCAGGATACTGTTTACAGCCGTATTCCATCCTCTCATACATCCATGTAATACAGACCTGTGTATCCTGAAACACGGCCCGATCCTCCGGACGGTGAAAAATCTCACGCCAGACGCTTTCCACTGTGGTACACACCAACGCAGCTTTAGAATCAAAATAATTGTAAATGGATCCCACCGATACCCCGCAGGCCGCCGCAACAGAACGAATATTGACCGCAGACCATCCCCTCTGCCGGATCAATTCCCTGCTGGTTTTTAAAATTTCTTCTTTTGATGTCACAACCGTATTCATCCAATCACCTCAATATGAACAATGTTCATTATAGTAAATCCCATCTCTACTGTCAAGTACTTATGCGGAAAAACTTCTTATTTCCACGCCCCCGGATTCGTGGTACAATAAAAACCTGCACAGCAGAAACCAAGACAAGAAAACACAAAACTTAATTTACAGCGGGAATAATGGGAATATTCATGATACCGTTGACTGAAATTTGAAAGCAGGAACATAATGAACAAGCAAGAAATTTATGATTATCTGAAAGAAAAGAATATCTGGCATGAAATTACAGAACACATAGCAGTTTATCATATGGATGATTTGTCTAAAATTGAGATTCCTTACCCAGAAGCCGACGCCAAGAATCTCTTTGTACGAGACGATAAAAAGAAGTCCTACTATCTCATTACGGTTAAAGGGGATAAGAGAGTAAACCTTAAAGAGATTCGTAAAGCAAACCAAACCCGCCCCCTAAGTTTCGCATCTGAAAATGACTTGATGAACCTTTTAGGTCTTGTAGCTGGTTCCGTAACGCCCCTAGGTGTCTTAAATGATCAAAATTTGAAGGTAAAGGTATTTCTTGATCAGGATTTCTTTGAAGGTTCCGGTCTTATAGGCGTTCACCCTAATGATAATACCGCAACAATATGGATGAAAGTAATTGATTTAGCTAACATCATTAAAGAACATGGGAATGAAATTACCATCATATCATGTTAATACTGTATTCTATCTTACGCACGGGTTTGACAGGTAATAAATTGGGACATAAATGAGGACAAAATATCAGGATTTACGCAATACCTTATCCATGGCCTTCCCCTTTGCCAGTTCGTCAACCAGTTTATCCAAATAACGGATTTCCCGCATCAGCGTATCTTCAATCTCCTCCACTCTTACCCCACAGACTACGCCCTTGATTAATTTTCTATTTTCATTTAATTCCGGAGCATTTCTGAAAAAATCCCCATAAGAAACCGTGGTTTTCTGCAACTTTTCCAATTCTTCCTGACGATATCCGGTCAGCCACCTGATCACCTCATCCACTTCCTCTTTCGTACGCCCCTTTTTCCCGGCCTTGTTGACAAGCAGCCGGTAAATCTTTGAAAATTCCATTTGATATATTTTTTCGTTGTTCATCTCTTCTCCAATCTTCCCTATGGATGTTTTCCTCCAAAAATGACCTCAATGGACAAGGGAATATTTCCCCTGTCCACTAAAAGGATCATTGTTTGTTACTTGGCTTTCCATCCAATTTTCGCCAGCCTACAAAACAACCTGCGAAAGTTTTTGAAACAGATCTTCAAACAAGGCATCCCGGTTAACGGCATACACATACCGTATGAAATGTCTTCCCGGGTCAAAACTGTAATGATGGTCGTACTGCGGAATCGGGCTGGGCAAGAGTTTATCTTTCATATAGTCTCCATCCAAAAGCCACCCGATAGCAGTTACATCCCAGATCACTCTTGTCCAAGTCTTGTACGGGCTTTCCGCCGCCCCGTCCCTCTCTACAATATCTACCAGATAATCGCACAGTTTATTTTTTCCCCTAAGGAACATTTCCAGTTCCCCGGCACAAGTGGTAAATGCAGACACCACGCCTGCACAGGGAAGCTGTACCAGCGCTGCTCCACTGCCAAAAACAACTCTGGCAGCCGCTACATCCTGCTGACAGTTAAACTCTCTGTTATCCGGCCATTCATGAGCATTCCCGCCCAGCCAGACAATTACCATCCTGTCAATAATTTCCGGCTTTAACAGCATCGCAGAAGCTACATTGGTGATCGCCCCGATTGCAACCACATACAATGGATTTTGGGACGTGTATCCCATAGCAAGTTCCGCCAGCTTTTCAGCCGCCTCGGATTGTACAGGCGTTTTTTCATCCTTCATCCAAGTTGTGGAACCTCTGTACACGACCTCCGCATATTCCTCTCTTCCCATCAATTTTAAAATATGATGGATCTCCTGAAAACTTTTTTCCATTCCATCAGCCGGTCCTAGCGATTTCTCATTATGGAACGGAGCAGCACAGATGGCTTTTACATTTGCCTTCTCCTTAGAACAAAGCAAATACGCCAATGCAAACTGGTCATCAACCTCATTATAAGTATCCGTGTCCAAGACAACATCGATTCTCCCTGTAGGTTTTGATAACTTTTGAAGCAGTGATAAATTTGTCTGATCCATAATAAATTCCTCCTTTTATTTTAAATGTAAATAAATCTCTTCCACTTCTTTTTTGACTGCCAAAAATTCGGAAAAAGCGCTGGCGCTGCCTGCTGCAATTCCCATACGGAAAGCATGAGCGTAATCTCCATTTTCTATCCACCCTGCTAAAAAACCGGCTACCATGGAATCTCCAGCGCCTACCCCATTGATCAATGTCCCTTCCGGCGCCGGAAGCATATGCACTTCTCCATTCTGGTCTGCCAGAACAGCTCCCTGGCCGGACATAGATACCAGTACATTCCCGGCTCCCATCTCTCTTAGCCGTTTTGCATAAGGAACCACAGCTTCCCTGGTATCCAATTCCACATGAAAGATTTCCCCCAACTCATCGTGATTCGGCTTGACCAAAAACGGCCCGTACTCCAATCCGTTGACCAGGAGATCTTTGGCTGCATCCAGGACAAACCGTATCCCCCTGTCCTTAATCCTTTCCATAATATCCCTGTAAGTGGAATCCGGCAGACACCTGGGAATGCTTCCAGCAAGAACCAGCACATCTCCCTGTGCTAACCTGTCTAACTGTGCATATAACTTATCCATGGCTTCCTGTGTAATATCCGGTCCCATGCCGTTAATTTCCGTCCCTTCATAATCCTTTAATTTCACATTAATGCGGGAAAACCCTTTATCTATATGAATAAAGTCTGTAGCAAGTCCCAGTTTCCTTGTCTCTTTTTCAATCTGCTCTCCGGTAAATCCTGCTGTAAATCCCAACGCCGTATTTTCTATTCCCAGATTATTAAGGACGATTGATACATTGATTCCTTTTCCGCCAGGAAAAATACGTTCTCCAACGGTACGGTTCGTCCGCCCCATCCTAAAGCTGTCCATCGATACAATATAATCCAAAGATGGATTAAATGTCACTGTATAAATCATGTTACTGGCGCACTCCTTTTCACCACTTGTCCAAAATCCTACCGCTACACACGCATCAAGATCCGTGCCCCGTACCCTTTTAAGATTCCGTTCTTTGCCTTATTTCTACCGCCTGCATTGCCGGTTTGGGAATCAGGCTTCTTCCTTCCCTCCGTGTCATATGCAATCTTCCACAGTCCCTCTTCTTTCGAGATATAATTGATCACGTCTTCCCGTACTTTGGGAAATTCCCCAATCGTGCTGTCATAGGTCAGCCATTTCTTCTCTTTTTCCATAAACTCCCCCTATGCTATTTTTCCATTTTACCCCTTCTCCTTTTATGGCTCATTGCTCCTCTCCCTTCCCCTGACGATATGGGAAGGCGTCACGCCTTTGACTTTCTGATAAACTGTAGAAAAATAATTACTGTCATTGTATCCGCAGTTCCTTGCCGCCTGTGCCACAGACACACCTCCATCCCGCAGCATCTTCTCGGCGTTGGATATCCGCACGAAGGTAATATAACGGTTTATCCCTATTCCGGTAACCGACTTAAATTTTCTTGACAAATAACTTTCACTGATGGAAAACTGCCTGCTGATCTTCTGTAGGGAAATATCCCCGCCGTAGTTTTCCCCGATGTAAGCCGTAATTTCATAAATGACCTGATCCGACTCCCGGATCTTTGTTTTCCGCTCACACCGGTAACGGCATATCTGCACCAAAAGCTCCAAAATATAGCTGTGCATCAACAGCTCCCCATACCGCTCCTTTCGCCTGTACTCCCGCTCAATCTTTATAAACAGTTCTTCCAGTTCCCTTTCCTTATCCTTGGCCACACAAACTACCGGATACCTGCACAGTTCCTGGTACAACCCCGCACCTTCCCCGGTAAACACAGAATCCGGAAAATTCAGCAAAATCCGGGCATTCCTCTTACAATTCCCACTGTCTGTCCGATGCAGAGCGCCTTTGGGTACAAACACAAATTCTCCCTTTTCCACATGAAAAATCTCATCGTCAATGAAATAAGTAGTCTGTCCCTCCTGCATATAATACAGTTCGTGCTCTTCGTGGTAATGCACCTCACAAATTTTTCTCCTGTTTACCGTTTTATCTCTGGAAATCAAAGAATCTGAAATTTTTACCGCCCCTGCCATCGCTTACTACTCCTATGTATTACAATTATATATTGTACCATACGCTTTATCAAAAAAGACAAATTTTTTATATTTTTACCCCAAAAGGGCAATTTAATCAAGGCGATAAATAAATTTTTGATACATAATAGAGTCAATCTTACACTAACACACAGAATGAGGTTCATAATGAAATTTTTACAAGACAACGTTACAGAAATTAAGATCGCCTACCTTGGTGGCGGCTCCCGTGGATGGGCATGGGGGCTTATGAGCGACTTGGCATCCTGCGATGATATCAGCGGCCAGGTAGCTCTTTATGATATTGATTTTCAAGCTGCAAAAGATAACGAAATCATCGGAAACCAATTTCGTACCGTGGAAGGTGTCCGGTCCGACTGGCACTATCAAGCCGTCAAAACGCTTCCTGAAGCCCTCTCCGGCGCTGATTTCGTTGTCATCTCCATTCTTCCCGGAACCTTTGACGAGATGGAATCGGATGTACATGCCCCCGAAAAATACGGTATCTATCAGTCCGTAGGGGATACTTCCGGCCCTGGCGGCATTTTACGCGCTATGCGTACGGTTCCCATGTTTGAGGAAATTGCCAGGGAAATCAAAGCACACTGTCCAAACGCCTGGGTAATCAATTATACCAATCCCATGACCCTTTGCATCAAAACACTCTACCGTGTTTTCCCCAAGATCAAAGCCTTCGGCTGCTGCCATGAAGTCTTTGGAACGCAAAAGCTCCTTGCCTGTATGGTAGAAGAAACTTTTGGCGTTAAAAATATAGACCGTCATGAGATCAAAGTAAACCCGGTAGGGATTAATCATTTCACATGGCTTACCAGCGCATTCTGGCAGGACAAAGATTTATTTCCCTACTACAAAAAATTCTGCCAGAAATACCGGGAAGGTTACCAATCTGGCGATGGGCAGATAGACTCCAATTGGATGAACAACAGTTTTGTCAGTACGGAGAAAGTAAAAATAGACCTTTTCCTGCGCTATGGATATATCGCTGCCGCAGGCGACCGCCATCTGGCAGAATTTTGCGAAGGAAAATGGTATCTGGAAAACCCCGAAAAGGTATCGGAAATGCAATTTGGCTTAACCAGCGTAGCCTGGCGGAAAAATGACCTGAAAGAACGGCTTGAGAAGAGCCGGCGTTTACGCTCCGGCCAAGAGCAGGTAACAATCAACGGAACCGGTGAGGAAGGGGTAAACCAGATCCGCGCCCTTTTAGGGCTTTGCGATCTGGTCACCAACGTCAACCTTCCTAATAAGGGACAGATCCCTAACCTGCCTTTAGAGGCGGTCGTGGAAACCAATGCTTTCTTTTGCTCCGGCAGCCTAACCCCAGTGTTGGCAGGCCCTGTCCCCCTGGAAATCTATCCCCTAATCGCCAGGATCTGTGGCCAGCAGGAGTCCCTTTCCGAAGGAATTGCCCAAAGGGATCTCCATAAAATATTCGCTGTCTTCGCCAATGATCCACTTGTGACCTGCAGCCTTGCCGATGCCAAAAAACTCTTTCAAGAAATGTGCCGCAACACGGAAAAATACCTCTCTATGTATGACCTTTCCGCCCAGCTTTAGTCTGCCGGTTTATTCGGCCTTAACCGCAAGCACCGCCATATACGGTCTTCCCGGCAGTGTTACGGCAATTACACCAGAGGCATGTTCCATAACGGTCTCCCGCTTCATGTTCCATGTGTCAATTACCTCAACCTTATAAGAAACGTCTGCCGGGAGCATAAGCGTATCCCTCTTGCTGCATCTTTGGTCGTAATAATACAAATATGCTTCCTTGCCACACTTTGCCTCATAACGGTGTTCTAATGCCTGAAAAATATGACGGTCATGTTCTTCCATCATAAAAAGTACCTTTTCAAATATGTTTTGCGGTTCGCAATTCTCCTTTTTCTCCCCCATAGGCTCTAAAGGCGCCGGCAGGGAATACACGATCTCCTTTAAAAACTGAATACGTTCCGGGCTTGTTCCCTTAAGCTTTCCTCCCTTTGCCCACCACAGGACATCATTTGGATCAAGAAAAGTCTCTCCATGCGTACAGTATGCACCGCTGGTAACCACCTTCCAAAACCGGGAGGTCATTTCTTCTCCTGACAAACATCCCCAAAGATCCGGCACCGATCCCTCATAACAGCACTCATCCACCATTACCGGCTTGCCAAATTTCCTTACTACATCCGGAATGTCTGCAAAACGTTTGGTCTGATAAGATCCGTGGGTAACATTTTTCCTGGACAACTCCCACGGAATAAAGCAGTTATGGTTAGAAAGTAAATGGTGATCCGGATCATTGGACGCCACAAATTCCTCAATCTCTTCCCACTCTTCCATGGTTTTGTGATCCAGGCACAGATCATATTCATTGGCAAGGCTCCACCAGACGTTCTTAAGATGCCCCAGCCGTTTGATTACATGATCCAAATAAATCAGATTGTCCTTCTGGGAAAATTCTGCAAATCCCCAGCGGTCATAGGGATGAAATAAAATCAAATCACATTCTATCTCCATCCCGTCAAGTTTCCTAATAATGTCTTCTAAATGATCCCAAAAATCCTCACAAGGACTTCCCACATCCCAGGAACCATCCTCTCTTTTTTGAAAAGGATAATACTGGGGTTCATTGGTATTGTACTGATAGTGCTTGGGAAATACGCACATCCGCACCTTATTAAAAGGAGAATTTTTCAGAGAATCCAGTGTCTGTCTGATCAGATCTTCCTCTTGATGCGCCAGCGCATATACCGTTGTTCCAAAGGGATGGAAAACCGTTCCATCTTCGTACTCAAAATGTGTCCCTACTGCCCTTACCATTCCATGTCTGCTCATATTTTCCCTCTTTTCTGTGATGTTTTAATGGTATTATAAATCTGATATCCCCTTCCTTCAAGTACATCCAAAGCAAATCATTTGCCGGTTGAAATCCATACATCCCCATGATCTTTCCCCCTATACCTTCACACTCACATATCCCTGCGCCCTCATCTGCTTCCGAAACTCCCCTGGGGAAACTTTCATATACTTTTTAAATACCTTGCTAAAATAATTGCCATCCGAAAATCCACAGCAAACGCTGACTTCCTCCAACCGCATATCCGTGGAATGAAGCAGCTTTATCGCATACTCCAGCCGCACCTTGGTAAGATACCTGATTGGATGCTCCCCGGTATATTTCATGAACTCTCTTGATAAATGGCTCTGGGAAACCCCCAGCTCTTCTGCCGCTTTCAGTAATGTGATGGGCTGGTCAAAATTTTGTTCCATATAGGCTTTTGCCCTGTCCATAAGACTGGAATGACACTCCTTGGCAATACTTGCGTCACACAATGCACACAAAAAACCAAACGCTTCTTTTTCCGCCATAAAGGCATTTTGTATCAGCCCCTTTTTAGCCTGAAAGTATAGGCCCATAAGCTGTTTGACCGCCGGATGATGAGAGGCAAGCGCGATCATCTTTCCCACATGGCCTAACACATATTCATAATAAGCGGAAACGCTTCTTCCACGAAACATAAGATACACAAATTCCCATGGGCCCTGATTCTTTTCCTCATCAAAATAGTACGATTCCTCCCCGGGCATCCGTAAAAAGAATCCTTCCCCCTTTTTGACTGTAAAGATGCCATCCTCCGTCTCCAAAGTCCCACTCCCACTCAATGTATACTGAAATAAAAAACACTCTGGCCTGTTTTGGTTCTTCCAATAATACCCACCATCGTTCCTGCGCTGCCATCCTACCGCGTCAAGGACTATAGCTGGTTCTTCCACATGATCCATAAAACAAAATCCATAATCGTCACAAATATCCCTATCCTTCCGGCACATCAAAAAATTACCCTTTCTATCAAATCATTACGATTGAAAAAGTTCTTCCCTTCTCCTATGATAAAACTAAAACCATGGTATTTACTGCATAGATTCTTACTATCTACCGCTTGTTTTCAGATAAGTATAACAGGTAAATGCCAAAGCGTAAACTATCAAAATATTACAGAAAAGAGGAAAAGCCATGTCATTCAAAGTAGCTTTTATCGGTGCAGGCAGCATCGGATTTACAAGAGGTCTCCTTTCGGATCTCTTAACTGTCCCGGAATTTCACGATATTGAAGTTTCATTTACAGACATCAACCCGGATAATTTAAGAATGGTTACCCAGCTCTGCCAGCGGGATATTGAAGAAAACGGACTGAATATCAAAATCCAGGCAACTCTTGACCGCCGGGAAGCATTTAAAAATGCAAAATACGTCATCAACTGTGTAAGAATCGGAATGCTGGATGCTTTTGCCACAGATGTGGAAATTCCCCTTAAATATGGAGTTGACCAGTGTGTGGGAGATACCTTAGGCATTGGCGGCATCATGTACGGCCAGCGTGGCGTCCATGCGATGCTTGGCTTTTGCAAAGATATCCGGGAAGCTGCGGCCCCAGGCTGTATCCTTTTAAGCTACTCTAACCCCAATGCCATGGTAACCTGGGCGTGCAACAAATATGGCGGTGTAAAGACCTACGGCTTGTGCCATGGCGTACAGCACGGTCACGAACAGATCGCCAAGGCTCTTGGACGGGATAAAAAAGATGTTGACATCATTTGTGCCGGGTTAAATCACCAGACCTGGTATATCAGCGTTAAGACCGACGGCATTGAGCGCACCAGGGATTTGTATGAGTTGATGAAACAGGCAGACTTTGCCAAAGATGAAAATATCCGGTTAGACGTAATGAAGAATTTTGGCTACTATTCTACCGAATCCAACGGCCATCTCTCCGAATATCTCATGTGGTACCGCAAACGCCCCGAAGATATGGAAAAATGGATCAATTACAGCAGTTGGATCCAGGGAGAAACTGCCGGTTACCTGCGCGTATGCAAAGAAAGCAGGAACTGGTTTGAAACAGATTTTCCCAACTGGTTAAAAGAACCTGCCAAAAAATATATCCCCGAAAACCGCTCCACAGAACACGGCAGTTATATTATCGAAGGGCTTGAAACAGGCCGGGCCTACAGAGGACATTTTAATGTGATGAATCAAGGAACCATCTCCAACCTGCCTGACGAATGTGTCGTGGAAGTTCCCTGTTATGTAGATTATAATGGTGTATCCATCCCTAAAGTCGGTGATCTTCCCCTGGGATGTGCCGCTATCTGTTCTCAAAGTGTCTGGGTACAGAAATTGGCGGTGGAAGCCGCCGTCCACGCAGACATAAATCTGCTCCGCCAGGCTGCCATGATGGATCCTCTTACCGGATCTGTCTGTACTCCTGACGAAATCATCCAAATGGTGGATGAAATGCTGGTAGCAGGCGAAGAATGGCTTCCCCAGTATGCAGCAGAAATTGATCAGGCCAAAAAACGGCTGGAAAACAAATCCATACCTTACCGCATGGTGAAAGGATTCACCCTAAAAGAAAAGACGATAGAAGAAATGGCGGAAGAAAAGGCAAAATACAGGGCGCTTGCCGGAGCAGCCTCAAAAGAAAGCGTTTAATCCCTTTGTATTCCTACGACAAAAATCCCATGGGTTCTTGTTCCCATGGGATTTTTCTATTACGTCATTCTCTATTCTTTTACGCCGCCAATAGTAAGGCCCGTTACAAAATATCTCTGTAAAAAAGGATACAGACAAATGATAGGCAGCATAGTTACCACAGTTGCCGCCGCACGGATGGTAAGCGGTGTGATAGCTGCCCCGGCGCCCCGCTCACTGGCTGCAGAAGCGCTGCCGCTTTGCTGCATAACCGAAGATAACAGCTTCATCAACTCATACTGTAACGTGGTATATTCTGTTTTCATTCTGTTGTACAGCATAGCGTCAAACCAGGAGTTCCACTGGCCAACCGCCACAAACAAAACGACAGTCGCATACACTGGCTTACAAAGGGGAGAAATAATCTTAAAGAAGATCGTCATATATCCCGCCCCGTCAAGCTGCGCTGATTCCTCCAAACTGTCCGGCAGCCCTAACATGTAGGTACGCATCACCAGCATATTCCATGCACTGACCATACCTGGAACCACATATACCCAAAAGGTTCCTGTCAGCCCTAAGTTTCTGTATAACAGGAAAACAGGGATCAAACCGCCGTTCACATACATCGTAACCACCCAAAATAGAGAAAGCTGGGTTTTGAACAAAAACCGTTTCCGGCTGACCACATAAGCAAGCAGCGCATTAACGATCAGCGCCGATGCCGTACCCACTACCGTTCGCAGTACTGTGATCTTTGCGCCAGTCACAAGATTTTCCATCGCAAGCACCGTCTGGTAATTCTTTATCGCAAACTTTCTGGGCCATAAATAAATACCGCCGCGCACTGCATCAATACCTTCATTAAAAGATACTGCCACCGTGTTCCAAACCGGATACAAGGTAATAATTACGAAGGCGATCATGAACAAGGAATTTAATATGGTAAAAATCTTACTCCCCATGGAGCTCTTTACTCTCTTATGATTCATTTTATCCACCTCCTAGAACAGCCGTTCTTCGCCGGCACGTTTAGCCAACTGGTTACAAACTACAATCAGCGCGATACTAACTGCACTCTTGAAGATACCAGCCGCAGTACCAAGGGAGAAGTCATTCTGGCTGATACCCCAGTTCAGTACATAGATATCAATTGTCTGTGACACCTTCTGTACCAATCCGTTCCCTAACAGATACTGCACTTCAAAACCTGCATTCAATACATTACCAATATTCATAAGCAGTAAGATCATAATCGTCGGCTTAATGCCTGGAAGCGTTATGTACATAATCTTCTGCAGCCTGTTAGCGCCATCTATGGACGCCGCCTCATACAGGCAGGGATCTATTGCCGTAATGGCAGACAAGTAAATAATTGCATTCCACCCTGTTTCCTTCCAACAATTGGCAAACGCCACGATCGGCCAGAAGAACTTAGGGTGGGCAAAGAAATTAATTGCCTGGTCAATGATATTCGCTCTCAATAATAAATCATTAATAATACCGGTACTGGAAAGAGCATCATGCAAGATACCGGTAACGATAATCCATGAAAGAAAGTGAGGTAAGTAAGAAATCGTCTGTACCGTCTTTTTGGCAAATGAAGAGCGGATCTCATTTAACAAAACGGCAAACAAAATTGCCATCACTGTGGTAGTGATCAGATTCAATGCCCCCATACAAAACGTATTTCTGATTGCTCTGATGAAAGTCGCATCCTCAAACAAAAACTTAAATTTGTCAAGCCCCACAAATTTTGACCCCAGAATCCCATTCTTCGGTTTGTAATTCTGGAAAGCCATGATCCAGCCGGTCAGCGGCCAGTAATAAAATATAATACCGTAAACTGTCACAAAGAAAGAAATAATGAGCAGGGATTTCTGTCTCTTCAGTTCTTTTAAAGTTATTTTTTTGCTCTTTTTAACCTTTGCTGCTCCTTGCGCCATTGTGTCACTCCTTCCCTACAATCAAAAGGCAGCAATAGACGTTATTTTGGAATATCTATTACTGCCTTTTCTTGCAATCATTTCAAAACATTACAGTTCTTATTCCCTGATTTATTTAAAAGTATCCAGTATTGCCTGCATCTCAGATAAGAAATCTTCCGGCTTACATTCACTGTAAACTCCCATATACTCTTCCCATGCTGCATCAAAATCAGCAGCCATAACTACCTTCGGAAGATATTCATGCTTGATCTCGCCCATCTTTGCCCATGCAATACCACCAGGAGTCTCTGTGGTAAAGTTGTTAGAATAACTGTACATCGGGAACCAAGGACCATTGGTCTCTACTACGGATCCAATCATATCTACATAGTTATCTGCGCCGTATGCTGCAAGACAGTCTTTAAGAGGCTGTGCCATATCGTTCTGGAATTCAGAAGTCTGCTCTTCTGGCTTATTTGCGTTCTTTCCATCACGGCTTGTGCCACCCCACTGAGGGAAGTAGCTGTACTGGCAGCGGTGGGATGCCTGATAAGAAGTATCCGCCCATTTCATTCTCTGCTCATCTGTTCTGTAGAATAAACCGTTTTCATCTACCTGATAGTCTACATCTTTAACGCCCCAGTATCTAAGGTCATGAAGTTCCTGATCCATAGCACAGTCAACGATGAACTTAAATGCCTTGTCAGGATCTTTACAGTCAACAGAAATTGCAATGCCAGATGCCTGGTTAACAGTATCATCATATGTATGCCATCTGTTTTCCATACCGGCTTCTGTTGTCAGTCCAAGAGGCACATAGTTGCATCCCTTAGCATCCAAACCTTGCTGCTTAAATACATCATTTACGGTATATGCGAAATCCCACCACTGGTCTATCATACCAAGCACACGGCCGGTAGAAAGTTTTGCGATGTATTCATCATAGGTCTGGGTAAAACTTTCAGGATCTACAAATCCCTTATTGTATTCTTCATTTAACTTCCGCAAATATTTCTTGGTATCTTCAGAAGTATTGTAATCACCAATGGTAAGGGTTTCAGAATCAACTAATACGGAACCGTTATTGGGATGTCCTGCCAGGAACTGTCCTGCGTTCTCCAGACAGAAATATCTCCAGTCTTCACAAAGAATGGTGTAAGCAATGTTCTGCGTACCATCTTCCATAGTAGGATTTGCTGCCATGTAATCTTCCAACACCTTGAAATAATCATCCATTGTCTGGATATCCGGATAACCTGCCCACTCAAGAACTCTTACCTGAATCCAGAAAGCTTCGTCGTTATGAGTGGTAGTTGTGCTCTCACCCATGGTATTTCCAAAGGGATTGATCCAGTAGATATGTCCATCAGGCTGACGGAACTTATCCCATTCTTCCTGTGTAAACCATGTATCCCTGAACTCAGGGTACTGATCAATATAATCATCAAGAGGTACAAGCGCTTCCGCGTCTACCAACTGACCCATATCATCACTATCTATAAAATCCGGATACTCCCCACTTGCAATCAAAGTGCCGGTTGCTTCGGCTGCCGTCTGTCCGGTAAGCCATGTTTCTTTCACCTTCACACCCCACTTATCCGCGATCATCTGGGCAATTTCATTGTCACTGTTGATCTCTGATCCAGGCATGGTAATAAACATGGTAAAATCTGTAACCTCTCCGCTTGAAGCTTCGCTCTCAGCGCTTTGATCTTCGCTTGGGGCATCTGACTGATCATCTGCCTGCTGGTTCTCAGTATTGCTGCTAGCAGGAGTTTCTGCATTTTCTTTGCCGCCGCATCCAGCTAATGTAGAAACAGCTAACACAGAAGCTAACAGCATTGCTATCACTTTCTTTTTCATTAATAATCCTCCTTCTTTATGGTAATTTAATAATTCTTATATAAATATCTTATAATTTTTTAATACTTTTTCAACCTGACAAACTATAGGAAAAAGCCCGACAAACTATTGTTGCGATTTGCATTCCATCGTTTATCAGGCTTTTCCTATATTTTTTATCCCTATTTTGTTTCTGACCTTTATCTGCTTTCAGCAGACAAGAGGCAAATGGATCGTCACTACGGTCCCTTCTCCGATCTCACTGGCCATCTCAAAACGAACCTTATTTTCTGTGGCCATCTTAAGGCGAAGAGCCGCATTTAAGATCCCCACATGGTTGTTTTCTTTGATCAGATCAATCCTGACGTATTCCATTTCCTCCTCCAGCTTCTTGCATTGTTCCTTTGGCATCCCCCGTCCTGTGTCCTCTATCTCCATCACCAGTTCCTTTTTTTCCTTATAAATGCGGACAAACACCCAGCTTTTTGAGGACTTATTTTCCATGCCATGTACACAGGCATTCTCCACGAAAGTTACCAGCGTCAGCTTCGGCAGTAAGTAATCATTGCATTCCTCATCTACATGGATCTCATAGGCAAGCCTTTCCCCAAAACGGTATTTCTGTAATTCCAAATATGCTTCGATAAATTTGATCTCCTCGTGGATATGGACAAAATCGTTTCCCCACTCCACATTCTGCCTCTCCATCAACGCCAGCTTCTGAACCATATCCGCCGTCTCAAATTCCTTCTTTAACACGCTATGCATACGGATGCTCTCAAGGGCATTAAATAAGAAATGAGGGTTGATCTGACTGTGCAGCGCCAATAGTTCAGCTTTTTGCCTGGCAATATCAATCTCCTGGCTCTTTAGCCTGTCTTTATATACTGTTTGGATCAATTCGTTCATCCTGCCCGCCATCCGGTTATAGCTTTCCATTAGAGTACTGATCTCATCGCCGCCCTGAACTTCCTTTAACGGTTTTAGTTCATCTCCTTCCACATTTTCAAAAACCCTCCCAAGTTCCTTAATTCGCTGCGTAAAAGACTGGTTGATCAGCCGCATGAGTAAAAACGGCAAAAACAAGTTGATGCAGATCAAACAGGCAACTAATGGGAAATTTGCTACAAGAACCGCCCGGGAGTCCATTTTAGGCGTCATTACATAAATATCCCATACATTTCCATAAACGCTCATTGCCTTATGCACCCCAGCCTTTTGCACTTGCTCTGCCGAAATCAATTCAAAAGGAACCTGCATGCCGCCTTTCCCGTCATTGGAAAATAAAATCCGTTCCCCTTCACACACATAAAATATTTGTGAATATTTCGCGTTTATCAAGGTAATCAGCATATCGCTGTAATCCAAGTCCATCTTAATGGCGCTCTTCTCATGCCTCTTATGGTAATAATCCATACGGCGTACCAGGGAAATCACCCGTTGGCTTGTATAGCCGGTTTTCACATAATCAGCAAATATGATCGTGTCCCCTTTCCCTTCCTCCAGCTTCTTATACCAGGGTTCCTCCATGGCCATTTCCAGCCTTTTAAAATAACCTCCATTAATGATCCCGTCATTATCCCCATAGATTACCGTATGAAAATGACTGCTGCTTACACTTACCGTATACAGGGAATCCTTGATAAATTCCAGGTATTGGTCATAATAGTCATAGGCCGATGCAAACTCTGATTTCATAAATTCGTTGACATACCGGTTAATGTAGATATTCTGTAACAGATCAGAAGCGCTGCCAACGGAATTTTCCAGCGTAAACTTTACAGAATCTGCAATATTGTTCATTTCCTGCAACGTTGCTTTTTTCTCCGCATTTACGATCAAGATCCATATGACGCTGTCTGTTACAAGTAAGGGGAAAATCACACAGATGATTTGTAAAAGCATCAGTTTTTTCCCAAGACTGATATTATTTAATTTTTTTACCAAAAAATTTTGGCCGCTCTTTTTGTCCTTCATAATTTTCAATGTCTATATTGTTCTTTGATCGCTATTTTCAGTTCTTTAGGCAAATTTCTATTTCTATATCCATGATATGTATTTTTTTCTGTCTTTCTAAATTCATAAAAGTTTTCATTATAATATCCATACAAATGTCCATCAATTTCTATTGAATGATCCAAAACAGTTTGAGCAACATCTTCTTTCAAATCCATTTCACTTGCTATCATTCCCCCTGATCTGACGTATGCCTTGAGCCCATGCTTCTTATTAAATTCATAATAGCGAATCCCCAATTTTTCCGAATGAATTTTTACATGTTTCACATAAGACAAATTATCAATTTCTATATCCGTATCCTCACACTTTCCACTCACTTTTTCATTTTCAAAAATAACATTTGAAATAAGGCTTACCAATATTCCATCTTCATAGGCAGCACCACCCGCTTTAGATAACTTCTCATCTATATAAACTTTTTGATCAGATTCATGATAAGTAGGTGAATTCATTAAAAGTCCTAGCAACCTTCTCCTATCTTCCTTATCCCTGAACTCCTGCACCAATTGTATAATTTTGTAATCCTCTGCAACCTCTATATATACATCAATCTTATCTGCATATATTTCCTGAACCCGCCTCACTCTCTGCATCATTAATTCCTTGCATATATTGAGCAGATTATGAAATGCATTTATTGCTGCTTCTTTCGAAGCAAACTTATACTCAAAAGAAATATCGTTTATAATTACCCTCATCTTATGTTCATTTCTCCTATAATAAATCTATTAACGAATTATCCCATTCATCAAAGAAACCTTCCGGCCATTGATCAAACTTTCCATTCTCATCTATCTGCGGCAAAATAAATTTATGTTTATATCCATTCTCTTCATCTTTATAAAAATATATAAAATTAACTTTATCCTTCTCTACCTTCTTTTGCCTTACTGCAACACGAATTCCATTCATAATATGGTCGCTATGTGTTTCTACAATAACTTGAACTCCTCTTTGACCCACCTGACCAACCAATTCCCCTAATTTTCTTTGTCCTCCCGGGTGAATATGGGCTTCTGGATTCTCTAGAATAATCATATCTCCTTTTTTGGCAGATAATAACGCTACAATAACAGGTAAAACATAAGTCAAACCAAAACCAACATTTACACATCGGTATAAATTTGTCTTATCCTTCCCCTCTATAAACTGAAATCTAAGTTCTGACACATTCAACATTTTATTGATATCTACTACAGCATTAACACCTGGAGAAATTACTTTCAACCATTTTTGTACCAACTGATTTAAATCCAAATGATCCTCATCGATATCCACATTCAATGCATCTGGTCCATGTTCTTTCAAATACTGTAACGAAAATTCACCATTATTTCCAAAATCGCGTTTGTCAATATTCTGTTTATTTGCCACCCTGTAAAATTTCAACGGTTCAATCCTATACGCCGATAAATATACAAAATCATCTGTGATAACCACCTTTGCCAAATTCTCTGCTCTCATCTTTCTCTCATTTCCTAGCAAAGTAGAATCAGGACAATATTTAAACTCATAACGAAATTGTAAACCATCTTCCTCTATAATAATGCCAATATCCTCATCTTCTCCAGCTTTTTCATAAAGCACATCTTTTCCTTGCCCTAAGTCAACATAATTTCCTGAAAGCTCCAAGCCATCATTTAATCCATTGCTCAAATAAGATTGACGAAGCAATAAGATTGCCTGTATAAAAGAAGATTTTCCCATTCCATTTAATCCTGTTAGCAAATTTATATTCTTTAACGGCATTCTTACATGCTCAAAGCATTTAAAATTTTTTAATTCTATACTATTTACCATTTATAATCTCTCCTAACATCTTCTCAGCTTTTGTCACACGGCTCTCCACTGAATACTTATCTCCCGATTTTATTGCTGAAACAAAATCCTTATCTGAAAGCAGGTCAATAAAACTATCCAAAACCATTTCCTTTTTTTTAACAAGATAATCTAATTCGCTTTGACCTAATCTGTTAAAACATATTGACCATAGTTCAAAAATTGCCTTATTGATTGGCCCTCTCCGATACTCACTATTCACTCTTCTAAAAGCATATTTCCCAAAAATTTTATAACAATATTCCAAGATCCTAATAAAGTTTTGGTGTATTCTTTTACATTCTTTGTTTATATCTTTCTTTTCATATGCATTTATTCTTTTTAATGCCTTTGTCAAAAAACTATCAATATTTCCTTTATAGTCTAAACGATAATCTAATTCAGTAAACGCAATAAAACGGGTTACATATTCCCTATCTGCCATTCTTTCTTCTGATAAGCTATTACCTGTCACTATTTTAAAAATTTTTTCTTGAGCCAATTCGTTGATCAACTCTGTTGCTGTCCCCTGATACAATGCATGTCTTATTTCTTGTGAAGTGAGAACTAATCCCCCTGTATTAATTCTTTTAAAAATATTAAACACAATGTCATCTGGCGTACCTTTTTCAACAGTATAAATTGTTATTTGAGTTTCTTTGATTCTTCTGTAATACTGACGCGGAAGTTCTTCAAAGTTACATCCCTCAAACTCTTTTAAGTACTCTAGCCCTTCCAGCTTTAAATTCTTTAATACCATAAAATTATCAAATGCTGTCAGCCTTTGTAATCCGTCAATAACTATCCATTTATCCTCATCTGATGCATCAAAGTAAAAAGTAGGCAAAGGGATTTTCAACATTAAAGATTCAATTAATCGGCTTTGTTGAACCCTTGTCCATAATCCTCCCCGTCGTTGAAACTTCGGTGCTAAATCAATTTCATCATGTTTGAGTCTGTCAATAATAGAATCTACCGTAATATTCCTAGGAGTTATATTTACATCAGCCGGAATAAATTGAGGCGATTCTACTGCATTATCATCATACCCCTCCTCCTCTTCCGGCATTACTATTTCTATATCTGCACTCTTTATTCTATTAATTGCTTCTTCAATTTCTTCAATTGTAATTTCGCTATTCTTATCCTTTAAAGTGTCCACGACAACACGATAGCTTACTGTACCGCCATTCATTTTTGCTATTTTATATATTTGCTCCATTCGATCCTCAAATTTTACTATTCCTGATTTTTCCATATTTTGTATCCTCTATTATTATGCTCCTACGCAAAGTATTTATGTCCTTAAATTTTTATACAGTCACATTTAACATATATCACACCGCTTTATCTTTCCACTTTCCGCGCTTATAAAAGATAAATGTAATAAGAGCGCCCAGCACCCAGGAAACTAAAAGGGAAATGAAAATACATTCCTGCCTTCCGTTTGGCAGGGCTTCTGTCCTGGTGAGAAAAGAGATCCCATAAGCGATAGGCACACGGAAAAAAATCGTTGTGGCAATGGATATCCACATGGGCGTCATCGTGTCCCCCGCACCACGCATGACACCGGAAAGGCTTTGGGTCACTGCCATGGCAATATAACCCGCCGCGAGAATCCCCATCATATCCCGGCTAAGATCTACCAGCTCCGGTGTGTTTGTAAAAATACCCATAAGCGACTTACCAAAAAGTAAAATAAGACCTGTGATCACTGCTGAAGTCACTACTGCAATAAGCGTCCCTTGCTTTGCTCCCTGGTCTACCCGGTCATTGCGCCTTGCTCCCACATTCTGCCCTGCATAAGTTGTCATTGCCGTCCCAAAAGAAAAGTTTGGCATCATGGCAAAACCATCCACACGCATAACGATCACATTAGCTGCGATAAACATCTCCCCAAAACTGTTGGTCAAAGACTGGACTACGATCATGGCCATAGAGAGAATTGCCTGCGTGATCCCTGAGGGAAGCCCCAGCTTCATGATCTTTTTCGTGTATTTTGCCTGAGGTTTTAAATAACCTGGGTTAAGGTCAAAATACTCCTTCATCTTCATTAACCGCAGCAAGCATAAAAAAGCAGAAACTGCCTGTGCGATCACCGTGGCAAGAGCCACTCCGTTTACCCCCATTCCAAAGATTGCAACAAATAGCAAGTCCAGCACAATATTTATAATCGTGGATACCAAAAGGTATACAAGGGCAGATACAGAATCACCCAACCCTCGCAGTATGCCGCTCAAAATATTGTAATACGCCAAACCGCCGGAGCCAATAAATAAAATCAGCAGATAAGAATGGCACCATCCAATAATAGACTCCGGTGTATCCAAAAGTTCCAAAAGCGGCCTTGCCACCAGCGAAGCTGCCACCATCACAAACACGGTTGCGATCGCTGTAAGGGTAATGCAGTTTCCAATTGTGATGGAAAGCCTCTCCCTCTCCTTCGCGCCAAAATACTGGGACACCATGATGCCTGCCCCTACGCTGATCCCCACAAACAAAACAATCAACAAGTTTAAAATAGGCCCCGCGCTTCCCACGGCGGCCAGGGCATTATCTCCTACATAATTCCCCACCACCACACTGTCTACCGTATTATAAAGCTGCTGGGCAATATTTCCGACCAGCATCGGGACTGCAAATAAAACAATTTTTTTCCAGGGTGAACCTTCTGTCATATCCACCGGTTCCACGAATTTCTTCAATAATTCCATCTTACATCTCCCACTTTCCCTAAAATGATCTCCATTCCATTTCGCTACCAGTCATTGTAACACAGATTTCCAATTAATCCAATTTTTTCAACAAGATCTAAAGCAAATTCTTCCCCTTCGCCAAAGCAGAAAGCCCGTTTTGTTCCCCTAAAAAGGCAGGCCAATGGCCTGCCTAAAAAATCCGTATATTACTGAAACTTACCCATCATTTAGAATTTTGGGCATACCAGGCCCGTTTTTCCTCGTACATCCGGCAGTCAGCCTCTTTCATAAGCTGATCCACATCACTTCTTCCGCCTTGATACCACACATGCCCTAACGCCATCAGAGCATCCTTTTCTTCCATATCCTTTTTCAGTAAAAGGATTCTCTCCTCAAGCTCCTTCTCGGTTATTCCTTCACATAATACCATAAACTCGTCCCCACCCACACGGAACATCGCATAATTTCCAAAAGCTTTTCTTAGACATTCGCTGGCACGGACCAGTAACCGGTCTCCTTCCCGGTGGCCTTTGGTATCGTTCATCTGCTTTAATCCCATTACATCGCAGTACAGGACTCCTATGCTCTTTTCAGAAAGCAGCGTACTGCCGCATTTCTCCAAAGCACGACGGTTTCCAATTCCTGTAAGCTGATCCAGAAAACAAAGTTCTTCCAAACGTCTTACATGATCTCTCCGATGAAGCAGGGCAACAATAAAATGGCCTAAAATACGCAGCAGGGTCATAATGTGCTCCAAAAATTTCTCCGGCGGGTTATCCACTCCATAAAATCCGATTACTTTTCCCTCAATAACTAACGGGCTTACTACCAGTGACCGGATATTCTGAGGTTTCAAATACTCGTAAACTACCTGGTCACTTTCACGGAGGTTTTCAACGTTTTTGATCACCACATTTTCATCTTTCATAAATTTTTCGTACCACAGACTCACCACCTGATAGGAAACCCCTTGCAGATTTTCCTTTTGGGGAGCCACCCCGCTGGCACACCATTCATAAGTATTATCAAAAACGCCGTTTTGGGTCTCCTCAAAAATATAAACCCTCTCACTGCTTAAAGACTGCCCCAAATATTCCAGCAGTACCGCTATAGAATCCTCTGGCGTTGATACCGAAAGGGAAAGCCGGAGCCCTTCGTTCACCATCACTTCGTTATCTTCGTACCCTTTGTTTTGCTGTTCCCAAGCGCTTAGATCCACCGCAAGCTCAAAACGGTATCTTTTCCCGTCTTCTTCTATAACAGTGACTTTCCGTGCAAGTTTTTTCTTGATCACCGGGCTGTAGCGCACCTCTTCCATAAATACCCCGGGCGTCAGCTTTTTACTTCCACAGACGGCACAGGGCATGGAACTGCACATAAGTAACTCGTAGCATTTCTTACCTTTTAGATCTTCCATTGCATTAATATGATATATCTCGCGCGCCCTGCGGTTTGCATAAACCAATTCATGGCTTTCCATGTCCACAACATAGACAATTTCCTTTAACTCTTCATATAGTTCCCACATTTTTGCCTTCATTTCGATTCTAGTCTCTCCTTTAATATCTGCTTTTGAAATATTCTGGCATATTGTCATACACTTTATGATAACACAGTCTGGCGCTTGACTTCTACACTATGGGATAATTGAAGGGTTTTGTGGGATATTTATCAGGACTCTGGCAACAAACATCCCATCTTCTGTAAAAAAGTCTGTTTCTCCATTATAGTAAGATACCACTTTTACAATGCTGCGGACTCCCACACTGCCCTCCTTGGCAGATTTCGGAAGCCCTTTATGGAATTGAACGTCCTGCGTGCAAGTGTTCTTACACTGGATCGCAATTTTATTTCCTTTTTCGTCAATTAAAATGCAAATCTCCTGCCTGCTTTTTCCTGAATGAAGGCATCCGTGAATAGCGTTCTCCACAATATTAGCCAAGATGGCAACCAAATCAATGTCACGGACTGCCACATGTTCCGAAATCTTCACATTCATCGAAATATGGATCTTTTCTTCCTGGGCATATCTTCCATAGGCGGACAAAATACTATTGACCGTTTCATTGCTGCAAATACGCTCCCTCTTCCGGTTCTCCAGATCTTCCCGGTATTGCCTGACATACGAAAGAAGCTTATCATTTTCTCCGTTTTTAATATACTCTTCAATCAAAAGAAAGTGATGGCGGATATCGTGACGGATCCGTATGGATTCTTCCTCGGTTTCTTTCATCATTTCAAGCTGCCGCCTAAGAAGCTGCTCATTCATTTCCATCAGCTCCTTCTCTATCTGATAACGGTGCTCCCTCCCCTGATGCAAATACATCCGAAACATCATGTACTGGATCAGCCCTGCCATAGCAAACAAATACATCGTCCTTGATATATTAAAGGGCGAAAAAGTACGGTCACTGGGCCAAAGAGCTACCATGGCCGCTATCACGATGGAGACAAGCAAAGCAGCCATACTAAACAGATCCATCTCCTCCTCCAGGATATCTGCCCCTTCCAGGAAACTTTTCCTGATCTTCCTGGTAATAAAAACCAAAATAACAAAACACATCACTATACGAAGCGCAATGTCTGCCCACATGCTCGCACCAAACCACATACGGGACGCGTCAATGCCACAAAACACAGTCACTGCAAGCATGTAAAATCCCAGCGCCATTTTGTATAAAGACAAATAAATGGTTTCCCCGCTCATAAAAAGGCAAAAAATCCCTATCACAGGGATCGCTAATATCCCTGCAAACCGGATATAGTTTTGCTGATCGATCACATACCAAATACTAAAAGAAACTACTACTGCAAGGCCAAACAGAGCATAGCAACATGCCGTCTTTTTCAGACTAAACCGTGGACGGTCCAGCAACAAAAAAACTGCCATGATCAATCCTGCCCCAATTCCATTCCTGATAAAAGCAACCCAAAAAGACCCACCCAACATAAATTCAGTTCCTCCCAAAATAAAAGGCAAAATACATTTTCTTAAATTCCGCCGCCCGGTTTCTCGGAATCAAGATCCGATTGCCCGCATCTGTACGGATCTCGTCTCTATCCACTGCCACAATATGGTTTAAGTTAAAGATATAAGAACTGCCGCACCTTACAAACCCGGAGGAATTTTTCAATATCCGATACAATTCCCCTCCTGTCATACGCACTTTGATCTGTTCCTCTCTCAAATACAGGATCTGGTAATTTTTTTGAGTCTCACAGTAAATGATCAGGCCCGGGTCTATCTGTCTCATTCCCCCAGATACCTTGACCATCAATAGCTCCTCTTTTCCTTTCCCGGCCCTCTTCCATGCCTTGTCCAACACAAGGATAAACTTCTCTTTATCAAACGGTTTTACCAGATATTGAAGAGCATCTACCTCAAAAGCCTTTAACGCATACTCCGTAGATGTGGTGAGGAAAATAACAGGTACGTCCACCCCTTCCCTCCGCAATTCCTGTACTGCTTCTATTCCTGTCTTTCCCGGCATAAAGATATCCATGAGCAAAAGATCCGGGACATCCTTTTGCTCACGAATTCTGTTAAGAAGCATCTGGGCATCCTGGTACGTTTCCGCCCGATATTGAAATTCAGGGTTCCGGTTCCTATATTCTTCCAGAAAAGCCTCTACCTGGCCAAGTTCTGATTCCTTGTCATCACATATTGCAATCTGATACATCCACTGTACGCCTTTCCTTATTTTTCTTTCCCTTCAGCCGCATTTTCCATCAACAGGAAAAACGCCTGTCCCTCCGGAGATATCCCTGGCTTATCAAAATGAGGCGCGCCGCACACATTCTGCACAAAGCCAAACTCATCCTGCCGGCTCTCTGCTGCTGCCCTCATAAGATCAGCCTTTTCCTTGTATTTTGCATCAAGCCATCCGTCTTTGATTCCCCTGTAGATGGTATATGCCGTCATCTGGGATAAATTTGTCTCCACAAAAGTGGAAGGATCATCCACCACATCATAAAAGAATCCGTCCGGTCTCATAAACTGGAGGAGACTATCTAAGAGCGTGCATGCCATTTTACTTATTTTTTCCCTGTCCTGTTCATATTCCAACGGAAGAAGCCCCATCATTCTTGTCATCGCGGCAAGTGTCCATCCGTTCCCGGTTCCCCAGTGTGCATCTCTGACAAAAACTTTATTTTCATCATCCCACATATGACACATCAGTTTTGCATCCCGGTCAAATAGCACATCCCAATACCCATAAAGATTAACCAAAGCCTCTTTTACATGCCCGGCGGCTGCCAAAAAAGGAGGAAGCATATACATCGAGTCCACCCAAAATTGTTTACAACTGGTTAAATGATAAAGGACACCTTCCTCATTTCTCGGCGCATCTTTAAGCGCCCATGTAAGCAACGCCTCATACCCTTCCGTAAATCTTTCCTCTTTTGTTATCTCACAGACTCTAAGTAATGCCTCGCCAACACAGCAGGGATCCGTCACTGCATCCATAAACCCGATCGTGGCCGCTCTGCCGTCTTCCATCCTCCGGTACACCGCTTCACAGGCCAGGGCTGTTACAACATCCATCCTGCCCCATTCCAAAAATGCCTGCATGGCCATCCCCTGCTCCCAGGAATGCCGCTGCATACATAACAACGCTTTTCCCGCCTTCTCCATTTTGTTCTCCATATTGCTGCCTCCTCTTTTTCGTCTGTTTACTGGTTGCGGATAAAAATCGGGTTGCTCCATGCCGTCTTTCCTCTGTGGTCGATTACTTCCACTCTGACATAAAGCTCTTCCCCGGAAAGTTTAAATTCCCCATGGGTATAGCTTTCCCCGTTTTTGGCCACCAACGAAAACCCATATGTCTCATAAGTAATGAAATGGATCTCCCGGGCCGGCGAACAATCCACCTTTACCATACCGTCCTCTATCTCATATCCATATATTTCCGGCCCGTTGGAAGAATAGAAGTTTCCGTTCCTTAATGCTTCCGTGACCGCTAAAATGGTCAGCTCCTTTGCATTGACCATCACCCATCCGCCGCAGTAATCTTCAATCCTGAAATGTGCATCATCCGTGGCAATTCCCCATATTTTTCTTCCCCGCCGCAGCAAAGAATCCCAATAAGTGACTGCCGTACCTGTATGGCTCTCCATATCACATCCAAAATTATAAATCTCCAAGGCAAAAAAACCATCCAGATCCATAAAATCCGATAGTTCCATTCTTGACCAGTCCGGGTGGTTAAGCACTGCCAGATTCCCAGCCCCATTGATCTCGTCCAAAACCGACTGAGGCGTTTTCATTCCTTCCCATTCTTTTACGGGAATGATCTGATGGTGATAAAACCCGTTTTTGGCCCACTCACGATCCATCGCCTTATCCTGTCCTAACCCCAGCATGTGATAAATTCTAAAAGGCTCCGGTTTTTCGCAGGAAAGTTCCGTACCCGGAATGATTAAAAAATGTTCGCTGTCAAGTTCCTGATTGTAAGTATAATGTTCATGCTCCGTAAAAGAAATAAAATCATAGCCATGTTCCCGATATACCTTTGCCACCTCTTCCGGCGTCCGCACACCGTCTGAATTCGTGGAATGCAGATGTAAATTTCCTTTATACCAGTTTCCCTCTGTGCAAAGACCTGTTTTTTTCATGATCCGCAACCTCTCTTTTGTTTTATTTCATATCCAACACTTTCCCATACAGAAAATATGGGATTTACTGAAGCTTTGCCCTTGCAAACAAATTATAGGGCTGTTCCTTTAACAGTTCCCGATACAACGCTGCCGCCTCCTGTAACTGTTCCTGCTGCTCAAAAAGAAGCGCTCTGGCTATCGTAAGGCGCATACAGGAAGCCTGATTGCAAAGGCGGCATCTGGGGCTTTCCTCCATAGCCTTTAACGCTTCTTTTCCTACCTCATTCCCTTTCCCATATAGGGCAAGGATCCATTCAATAAATCTTACATATCTTTCCTTATAAAAAAATTCTTCCGTGGCAATCAGCCCGGCATCCTCTCCCTGATCCGGATTATTCCCACAAAGCTGTTTCACTAAAGCGTGAAGATCATAGAGCGCTTTGCCCATTTTTCTGGAAGCCTCATTCATCTCCCCGTCCTTCGCCATAGGATCCTTCTTATTTCCTCCAAACATTTTGCTTAAAAATGAGGAAATCTTTCCCCCACCGTCAGCTTTCTCCATTTCCCCAATATCCGGGATATTGGCCACGATTTTTTCCTTCTGGAATGTAAGAAAAAAGATCCGGTTTAACGCCACGTCCATCCTTTCCTTTTTCTTACCATAAGTACCGCCAAAGTTTTTATCAGCCCGCTCTATGGCCGCTATGGCTTCTTGCATCTGTCCTCTTAAGAGGAACTCCCATGACGCAATATGGTAATACCGGCTAAGGTATCCCTGGGCAGACCCGGCCGATAGGGTATTCCCTGCAAGAAACTGCCCTACCTGGCTGGCGCAGCCGATGGCTTCTTTTTGCATTCCCGCATAGAGATACGCTCTATATAACAATAATTCCTTTTGGCATTTTTCACAGGAAAACTTCTCTACAATTTCTTTTGCCAGACCCATTTCCCCTGACCTTGCATAATCGGCGGATAAATCCCTGACAACCTCTTCTTCTTGATTAAATTCATCATATATACGGCGGTAGGCCTTGGCTGCCAGGCCATATTCCCCCAACAGTTCATACACATGGCCCAGATTCCCATAATGGACTGCAGAAGGCTGTTTCTTTTTCTCCCGGTACATATAAGATATGGCTCTCTTAAAGTAGGGGAGCGCCTTCTCGTATTCCCCCTCATACTTATAGAGACAGCCAATATTATTATTCGCAAAAGGATCCGCCGGATCCCGCTCCAATACCTTCCGGAAATCCTTCATGGCAGCTTCCGTCTCTTTGGCTGCCATGCTAAAAAGCCCACGCTTATTCAAAAGAAAATTGCAAGGGTACATTTTCAGATATCCTGTGATCACCGGATATCCTTTCCGGTAAAATTTTAACTTTCCAGTGTTAGCTACTTTATCGCCATAAAAAACGTCAAAATCATCCAAATTTTTTTGAATAGGATAATCTTCCGGCACTTCTTCCCCGTGGTAAATACAATTATCAAGATAAATACTTTCCACTTTATTTTCTGCCGCCTTGTCAAGCAGCTCCTGCAGCTCTTCTTTATGCCCCGTATCGTAATAAACTCTGGCCATCTCCTCATAAGGATAAGCATATTCAGGAAAGTTTTCAATGCACTGTTTTCCGCTGTTTATCACACCGGACGCGTCCCACAATTTCACATAAGCTTCCAGCAGCAATACATACGCATAATTGATCTGGTACCGATCCCATAAAATAACCGCCATATCTATGCATTTCTGGTATTCTCCCATTTCCAGATAAATCTGTGCTATCTCAATAATCGCATTAGGATCATGGTCCAAAAAGCTTTTTCCTTTCTCAAATTCAGCCACCGCTTCTTCAAAATACTTGGGATCTCTTCTCCCCATACTGTGATACGCCGATATTTTTAATCTCAAAGCAAGATTTCGTTTCCCATGATCTCCTGCATTGATCAAGGTCTCCCACTGTGTCGTCTTTTCAACAGATCTTTCACTTTCCTCTGCCCAAAGGTCTACCTTGGAAAATAATTCCAGATACTGTGCCCTCTTCTCTTCTGGCACCTGGTCCTTTACAGACTCTAACACTTTTGACGCTGCAAAATAACGTTCCTCATCATAATAACATCTTGCCAGCTCTATTGCAGAAGAAATATCCCCATCTTCTTTCCATTTTTTTAGGAATTCCGGTACCACATGTATCTGTATCTTCTTTAACAGCTCCATTAATTCCTGATTGTGATGAAAATGTGGAACAAGCAAAATGCAATCCCGGGCTGCCCTTTCATCTCCTTTTTCATCATAATAAAAAGCAAGTCTGACATTTGCCGTACTGTTCTCCTTATCCAGCCCTTTTATCTTTTGGTAATAATAAGCTGCATCCTCTTTTTGACCTGTTTCCCAGCAAAAATCCGCCATGTGGTGCAAAATCACAATATTTTCAGGATACTCTTTCGCAAGTGTCAGCAGAAGTTCCTCCGCCTCATTATTCCGGTCAGTGTTCCTATAGATCAAAGTCTTTACAATTTCCATATAGGGGTGACGTATCCCTGTTTCCTCCCCCTTTTGGATACATTGCTGTGCTTTCGGATAGTCCTGCTCATTGAGCCTGTTCAGGCTTTCCCTATAATGGGTTAGGAACTGGTCGTAATCAGCTTCATCATCCCCTTGAAACAGCGTATAGTCAAATGCCTCCTGTTCTGTACACCTTTGCACCAGGTATTTTACAAATTCTGCCGGAAACTCTTCTTTCAACCGTGCCGTATCCCCGCACAGATCCAGTTTCTGGTCAAACAACTGCCAAATCTCCTTAGGAAACTGGATATGGCTCATAAGAAAGATCAAAAGCTTTTTCCTGCACTCCTCATTTTCTTCAAGAGAAAGAAAAACCTCCTCATCGAACAGCTTTTTCCATTCCTCCACATCACAACGTAAACTAAGACGCTGATATAATTCCGCTGCCTTTGCCACCCATACCCCGGAGGGGGAGTCATCCGTTTCCTTCTCTTTCTCCTCCTGGCCTTCCTTACAAAAAGCCAATGCCTGGTCATAGGCGCTCCGCAAACGCATAAATCCTTCCTGATCATCCTCCGGATTCGTTACCGCCAACTGTCGGCGATACGCATCTCTGATTAAGGTTTCGTCTTTTACCGGATCAATACCAAGTATATCAAAAATCTCTTCTATTTGCATATTACCGTCCCCCTTGCGATCGCTTCTTTTTCTTATTTTATCGCTTTGGGAACCATCTGTCATCTACTTCCTTATTTCCTTCCTCATATTTCTCCTTTTTCCCTCCCGGGGGATTCTTTCTGTCAAAGCCCCCCATCCCTCCGTCCATAGAACCCATATCGGAAAGCCTGATTTGGGAAGCATCCACCAAAACGCTCTGATTTTGTTCCTGCCCCTGCTCCGTAGCAGGTATGGTACCTGCAATCACCTGCCAAAAAGGAAAAGCCCCGGCTATGTATCCACATACCCGGGGCCATCCATATATAGAGGAAAATGTCATACAACCGCGTTAGTTAACGAAGCAGCTTTCCTTGCCGTTGAAAGCATCTTTTCCATTTCCGTCTGTGCGTCTGTCTTTTTACTTTCTTTCGATTCCGTACCTGTATCTTTCCTTTCGGTCTTTTCACCGCTTCTCTTTGCTTCCGCTTTATCACATTCCTTCATCAGCGTTTCCATGCTCTGAGAGTCAAGCATCACCTGCATCTGGTAAATTCCCTTTTTGATCTTCTTTTCCTCTTCTTTCCTTTGCTCCACTTTGCTCATTTGCTTTTCCATAAAATTTTGAGCATTTCCTATTTTCATGATAATTCTCCTTCCATCCGCTTCTTTCTCATCTCTTCAAGAGCCTCCCTGATCCTATCTTTGATATCCTTTTCAGAGTCGTCAAAACTCTCCAGCATCCGTTTCCACTGTTTTTCTGTGTATGCCTGAGCGCCAATCTGGATCACTGGCTCCGTTTCCCCCTTTTTCACCTTATCCAAGATTTCGTTTTTGCGGTTGCTGATCATTTTCATGATTTCTTCCGTGGACATCAATTGGTTTTGCGGCACAGCCTCTTTGCCATTTGCCTTATCCTTTGAGTCCTCTTCACCAGACTGGCCTGCAGCCGCCATAAACTCCTTACCAAAACCGTTTCCGGACGTTTTTCCTCCCGGCTTTGGTTTTTCATAAAATGGGTAGCTGCCGTTCACTCCTTTTACAGCCATAATCATCCTCCATCTTTGTTTAAATTGTAATCCTATGCAAATTAATTCTGCAAGCTTCTCTGTCATTCAAAGCTTTGCTTTCCGTTTTCCTTAACAGGTCCAAACGGTTGTTCCCTCTATCCTCCTTCCTTGCTGAACTTCTATCTGGAAGGCTGCTATGCAGCCAACACAGCCAAATATTCCATCATTCCCCTTTAAACAGCATGTACTTCCTTTTTACTTCCGGGTATCTTGCTTTGGGAACAGACAGTTCTTTCCCTGTGGTAAGATAAAGAACATAACTGCTGATCTTTTCAATGCATCGCATATTCACAAGGAAACTTTGATGGATCCTTACAAATCCCATTCCTTCAAGTTCTGCTTCAATTTCATCCAATTTTTTGTAAATACTGTATACCTGGTCTCCCACATAAAAAATATTTTTGTGTCTGGCAGTTTCAATATAAATAATCTCGTCCACTTTAATGCGTTTCTTTCCTCCTACAAAGGAAAATTGAAGAGTCTGCTCCATTCACCCCTTATCTCCGTTTCCCAACATAATATACAAGTTATATCGGTCTATTCTTTTCATTTCATTTGATGTATTGCACGAAATGACCAATCGTTGGCACCAAATGACTAAAAAAACGAAAAAAGGGGCTGGCAATAAAGCCAACCCCGTGAACACTAATTTTGCACCGGTAAAAACTGATCCAGGAATTGTGCCAGTGGACAAGGCTTCCCATAATAGAATCCCTGTATGTAATCCGGACCGATTTTGCTGATCTGATCCAGCTCTTCTTTGGTCTCAATCCCTTCCACACAAAGCTTTAAATGAATCCCATGAACCAAATCGGCCATATGCTGCAACAGATTTTGCTCATATGCATTGTTCAATGCCTTCAACGTAAAAGTCCTGTCAATCTTAATGATGCTGGGATCCAGCTTATATAGATAGTGAAAGTTAGAATATCCTGTCCCAAAATCATCCAGCGCCAACGGAATCCCGTGAGCCTTAAGCCCTTCACAAAAGCAGATAAAATTCTCATTTGACTCCAAAAAACCACTTTCCGTAAGCTCAACGATCACGCTGTCCGAACTTAAATGAAATCTTGTCAGCACAGATTGGATCTCTTCCAAAATATTGCTTTTCAGCACCTGGATATTCGAGAGATTTACCGCCACCTTGAATTTCGGAATACTCTTTTGTATCTGGCTGCATGCTGCCATCGCCTGCTCCAACACCCAGCGTCCTACCGGAATGATCAAATTACTCTCCTCTAAAAGCGGGATAAATTCTAACGGCGGGATCATTTCTCCATCTGAACTATGGAAACGGAGCAGCGTTTCCGCATTACCCAACTTTTGCGCCTTGATATCCACGATCGGCTGAAAATACACCTCAAATCCTTGAAACTCATGGTTCACCGACCAAAGCATCTGACTTATAAGATCTTTTTTATGTAAAAAAGATTTATAATCCTCACCGTCATAAACATAACATTTATTTTTTCCTGTATTTTTAGCTTCATTTAATGCAAATTCTGAAAGTTTCATAATATTCTGGTATTCCTGATTCGCTACCCTGGAAAAATCCACAATACCCGCTGAAACAGTATAAAATATCTCATAACAGTTTTCTTCTATAAAACACTTAATCTCGTGTTGTATCTTATGGTAGATTTCTATGGCCTCTTGTGTGCTTCTACCCTCCCGGTCCAAAACCACATACTCATCAGCTACCACACGGTACAGCATTTGCCCTGGCAAAAGCACAGACCGGATACATTCCGCCGTCCTTCCGATGACCATATCCCCATACTCCATGCCTTTATTTTCATTAATCTCTTTGAAATTATCGATTCCAAGACGAATCAGGAATCCACGAACTGCGTCCTTGTTTGATATGTCCATTTCATTTTGCAAACTTGCCTCACGCAAAAGCCCGCTGATGTTATCAGCCTTCTGGCGCATGCCAATCTCATTGATACACCCTACCAAAAATTTAGCCGCACCCTTTTCATCCCGCAGTACGCGGCCCCGGCAATTAATCCAAATTGCACGGCCATCCTTTCCAAGCCACCGATACTGGATATTGTGAAATTTCTTTCCGTGGTGAATCAATTGGATCAGATCATTGTTTAAAAGTGCAATATCCTCCGGATGTACAAAATGGCGAAATTGATCTGTTGCCTCACTAAATTGGGCGGATGGAAGTCTAAACCGTTCCGTTGCGCTTTGCGATATGCTAAATAAATCCTGCTGCAGGTCTAAGATATACAGATAATCGTCCATACATGGATTAACAATATCAATGATATCCTTGAATTGCTCTAACGTTACTTCTTTCATTGTTTCTTTCATCATACTAATTTCCCCTAAGTACAACAGTAGCAACCCTTACATTTGCATAAATACATCTTATATCTTCCAATTCGTAAAATCAAGTAAATTTGACAAAAAAACCCTGGAAAACAAATCATCATTTCCAGGGTTTATAAATACTTTTTACTTATGTCCGCATCCCCCTGCACAATTCTTGCAGTCACAGCCGCACTGCAGGGATTTTCCACTCCTTTTATCACAAACCATCTTTCTAACTACCAATCCAACTATCATAACTAATACTGCTGCCGTAATGATTGTTCCCATAATAACCTCCTGCTTTCTTTATGAGGGCGCACAAGCAAAAAAAGAAAACTGATCACCAGCATAATTGCCGCTGCCGTCCCAATACCAAAAGTTCCCGCACTGACCCACACGCTGATCTGAAACACGCAAAGGGAAACCACATACGCCAGCGCCGTCTGATATCCAATTGCAAACCAAAACCATTTTGCATTGTTCATTTCCCTTTTCATTGCGCCCATTGCCGCAAAACAGGGGGCGCATAAAAGATTAAAAATCAAAAAAGAATATGCTGCTGCCGCACTCACACTGCCTGCCAATATGCCCCAAATTTCTTCCCCTTCCTCCGCCACTTCCGCAAAACCAAAAAGGATCCCAATGGTTCCCACTACATTTTCCTTGGCAATTAATCCGGTGATGGCGGCAACCACCATCTTCCAGTCTCCCCAGCCAAGGGGGATAAACAGTGGAGCAAACAAACCGCCAAGCTTGGCCAGAATACTGTTGTCGAGCTGTTCCGCCTCCAGTATTCCAAATGAACCGTCCACCCAGCCAAACCGCATAAAAAACCAGAGGACAATCGTCGATAAAAGAATGACCGTCCCTGCCTTCTTGATAAAGGACCATCCTCTCTCCCACATGCTCCGCAGCACATTCCCTACAGTCGGCATATGGTACGCCGGAAGTTCCATCACAAAAGGCGCCGGGTCTCCTGCAAACATTTTCGTCTTTTTTAATATGATACCGGAACATACGATCGCTGCAAATCCTACAAACCAAGCGCTCCATGCCACCCATGCCGCCCCGTCAAACAACGCTCCGGCGATCAGCCCAATAATAGGAAGCTTTGCCCCGCAGGGAATAAAGGTGGTTGTCATGATCGTCATTTTACGATCCCTGTCATTTTCAATGGTCCTGGACGCCATAATTCCCGGAACGCCACACCCGGTACCAATCAATATCGGGATAAAGGATTTACCGGACAGGCCAAACTTCCTGAAAATCCGGTCCATAATAAAAGCAACCCTTGCCATATATCCACATGCCTCCAAAAAGGCTAAGAAGATAAAAAGCACCAACATCTGAGGCACAAATCCAAGCACTGCCCCCACACCTGCTACCATACCGTCAAGGATCAGGGATTGCAGCCAGTCCGCACATGCCGCCCTATTCAGGATCGTTTCTACCAAAGCTGGGATTCCCGGGATCTCCAGGCCAAACAAATTCCATCCATCGCCAAATACCCCATCATTGGCCCATTCTGCCGCCCATGTTCCCACCGTCGTAACGGAAATATAATACACAAGAAACATCACCACTGCAAAAAGGGGAAAGGCAAGCCATCTATTCGTCACTATTCTATCAATCTTATCGGAAACCGTCAATTTCCCTTTGCCGTTCTTTTTATAACAGCATTCGGTAACAGACGAAACAAAAACATATCTCTCGTTGGTAATGATACTTTCCGCATCGTCATCCATCTCCTTTTCGATCATCTCAATTTCCGGTGAGACATCTGGTACAAAAGCCATTTTTTCCGCAATCTTATCATCTCTTTCAAGAAGCTTAATGGCAAAGAAACGTTTCTGCTCCTCCGGGATGCCGCTTCCCAGCTTACTTTCTATCCTCTCCAGTACATTTTCTACCCTCACTGAAAATTTATGTACGGGAGGCCCTACCTTCTTCTCTTTTGCCAACATCATCGCTTTTTCCGCCGCATTCATGATCCCTGTTCCTTTCAGGGCGGAAATTTCAACCACCTGACACCCCAGCTTTCCAGATAGTTTAGCCGTATCAATCCGATCCCCGCCTTTTTCCACAAGATCCATCATATTCACAGCTATGACCATGGGAATTCCCAGCTCCATAAGCTGCGTTGACAAATAAAGGTTTCTTTCTATATTCGTTCCGTCAACAAGGTTGATAATTGCATCCGGCCTTTCTGTGATCAAGTAAGTTCTTGCCACTACCTCTTCTAACGTATACGGGGAAAGGGAATATATTCCCGGAAGATCCATGATCTCAACTTCCTTGTTCCCTTTTAGTTTTCCTACCTTTCTCTCCACCGTAACGCCAGGCCAGTTCCCCACGAACTGATTTGATCCTGTAAGTGCATTAAATAGTGTTGTTTTACCGCAGTTTGGATTTCCTGCAAGCGCAATCGTAATAGCCATATTTCACCTCTCCTAACCAATATTAGTTATGTCTAACTTTTGTGTAAAAAATTATGCTTCCTCAGGAAGCAATTCCACAAGAATCATTTCGGCATCCGCCTTTCTTATAGACAACTCATATCCACGCACGGTAATCTCCACCGGATCCCCTAAGGGGGCGACCTTTCTCACAGATACTTCTACTCCTTTGGTAATTCCCATGTCCATGATTCTGCGCTTTACCGCCCCTTCACCAGTAAGCCTGCTCACCTTTCCCTTCCTGCCACAGGGGACTTCTCTCAATGTTTTCATCTCACACCTTCTTTCCTTTCCTGTTCCTGATCGCTTATATAGTTAGTTTAAACTACCATTGGTTAGTTGTCAATACCTATATTGCCTATAACCAGATTATTCAAAAATTTTGGTCAGATATCGGTCTAAGCGCTTTTTACCTCCTCATTCATACGCGGCCTCTTCTTCCCCAATACCTGCAGGTACGCTTCTTATATTCCAGATACTGATCCCCAAATACGGTTGCCAAATACTTCTCTTCCTGGAGAATCTGCAAGTGGAACATGATCACCGCCCATACCGTAAAAAGGAGTAACACCCAATTGAAATACATAAGCAAAACCCCAACATATATCATGTCAAATCCCAAAAAAGCAGGATTCCTGCTATACTGGTAAATACCACAGGATACAAATTCCGTCCGGTCCGTATCCGGGATCCCTGCCCGCCAGCTATCTTTCATCGTCCATACCGCCGTGAAAAAAATACCGTCACCCAAAAAACCTGCTACAGCTCCCACGCCTCTTATTGCAGACGGCATAAAATTCCAGTTCCATACCATGGAAACCAACTCCACCGGAATCATCAAGACCGTAGCTGCCAGCAAAGTCATCTCCCTAATCCGGACTGACTTATCCTTCCCCGATCCAAGCTGGTTTGTCCGGATTCCCTGACGCTTTTGCTGTAATTGTTTTGCAAAATAGATCCCGTAAAAAATTACCAAAACAAAACAAGCCGGAATGAAAAAAATATTTCCAAACTTTCCTGCCAAAAAAACAGATGTAGGGCCGTCTGCCCCACCAATCACTGAAATCCCCATGTTCCCTCCTATTTTACTCTCTTATCCGGCAAAGCTGCGGCATTTCGCTATCAGAGCCTCTTCCTTGTCTTTTGCATGCAAAACAAGGCAGTCCTCTTTTACCACCTCACGGATGATCTTTAATTCTAAACGCCGTCTTCGCTCAAAATGTCTTACCACATCTTCTATCCCTTCGTAACCGTGGGCTTTCCCATAAGGAGACTCTTTCAGGTAATTCAGCATAAGGGGATACCACATTTCGTTCCCGTTCTCGTCACTGCGCTCTCTCTTCACATGAAGAAGATTCCTTTTAATCTCCTCTGAATCCAAATAGATCAGGCCAAAGCCCTTTTCCTTCAAAATTCCATAGGCTTCCTCATAAAAGGCAAGGATCTTTTCCTCCGGCAACTGATAAAACAACATCAAAGACTCAATGGAATTCTGAAAAAACGAACACTCAAAAATACACCCTTCTCCAAAAAAACGACGATATCTTTTCATAATCGTATGACGAAATGTCTCAAAGTCTACCCTGCCATTGTAGATCTCATATTGTTCCATCTCCTGATAAAAACTGCGCTCCTCCGCCAAAACCCGGGTATAGGCAACGATATACCTGTCATCTTCCTGGCTGGTCTTATCCCGGATCTCCTTTTCAAAATCAGAATACCGGCACAAAATACTTTTCCACTCATCCTTTGTCAGATAACTGCACCATGCAAGCTCCACCGGAGACAAATCCCCTTCCCGGTAGGGCCTGCACTCCGGCCATTGTCTCACAAGGCGGTTTAGCAGCGTGCTTTTTCCCGTCCCCGGCACCCCTTCTATAAAAAGATTTCTTTTTCCTAGTGCAAAAACACTGGTTGGCTCGTCTACGCCTGGGATGCTGGATATTCCTCCGGCTTCTTTCTCCATACCCAGCTCCTTTCTGGCAAACCTCTTCGTCCCTTTCCCTTAACTTCCCATATCACCAAAAATTTTATCACACCTGCCCTTTGAAATCCATTGCTCTTTCTTTTCTTTTATTTTTTTTATCTTTTCTTTGTGGTATAATTTTGAAAAATGCCTAAACTAATTGATAAAATGGAGGGTTATTATGCATAGAAATGAATCTGCTGAAGACTATCTGGAAACGATACTGATCCTAAGCAAAACCCGCCCTGTGGTACGTTCCGTTGACATTGCCGAAGAGATGGGCTTTAAAAAACCAAGCGTCAGCGTTGCCATGAAAAACCTTCGGGAAAAAGAGCACATCACCGTCACCAAGGAAGGGTTTATTTATCTGACCCCCTCCGGCAGGGAAATTGCGGAGATGATCTATGAACGCCATGAACTGCTTACTAAATGGCTGGTAGCATTAGGCGTGGATGAAAAAATTGCAGTCAAAGATGCCTGCCGGATCGAACACGACATCAGCAAAGAAAGCTTTGAAGCCCTCAAAAAACACATTAAATCCTAACCTTTGCCAGTACTTCTGTATAGGAGGGCCGTTATGCCAAAAATGCCTCAAATCTTACCTGAAACCTGTTTTCATGAATCTATGGACCGTGAAGTGATTCCTTATCTTTCAGCCATCTGTCGATCTGATTACCTTCCCATTGATCCGTCCCGGGGCGATGCCGGGCGGCTTTACTATGAAGTCTATCGCCCTGCAAATGCCCGGGGCGCCATTGTGATAAGCCACGGTTTTTGTGAGACCATCGAAAAGTACAAAGAAGTCGTTTACTATTTTACAAAAATGGGTTTTCAGGTTTACCTTGCCGACCAGCGGGGGCATGGACGGTCCCTTCGGGATACCAGCCACCCAAACATGGTGCATATCAACCGCTTTGAGGATTATGTTGAGACGTTCCACCACTTTCTATTATCGGTAGTCAAGCCAAACTGCGGCAATCTTCCCCTGTATCTTTACGCCCATTCTATGGGAGGCGGCATTGGCGCGCTTTACCTGGAGACTTACCCGGATACCTTTCAAAAGGCAATCCTGACTTCCCCCATGCTTGCAATCTCTATGGGGCCCGTCCCTGCTTTTCTTGCAAAAGCGCTGGGCTTTATCATGGTCAGGATTGGAAGATCCGAATCCTACGCCCCAGGACAGCATGCTTTCCTCCCTGGTGAAAAATGGGAAGAAAGCGGTTCCGCCTGCCGGGAACGTTTTTCTTATTACCAACACAAAAAAGAATCCACGCCCCTTTTCCAGAACAGCGGTTCCAGCTATGGCTGGGCATACCAGTCCCTTTGTACCTGCCGTAAGATCACGCAAAAAAGGAACTGTATGAAAGTCACAGTTCCCGTTTTGGTGTTTCAGTCTTTCCATGATACTTTCGTAAAAGCATCCGCCATCAAATGTTTTGTGCAAAATACTCCCACTGCAAAACTTGTTCCCATAAAAGGCAGCCGCCATGAAATCTATAACAGCCATCAGGAAGTCCTGATTCCCTATTATCAGGAAATATTCCGCTTTTTAGATTTGTGAAACGCCCAAGGCTTTTCCTTCTTCAATGGCAAAGTCCACATAAGCGTCCACCCGTGCTGTGGCAATATTTCCTTCCCGGCAATCCCTCCTGGCCATTACGCAATATCCCACACGGATCTGCACGTTACTTCTGCCGCATCTCCGGCTACGATTTCTACGGTGCACTCCCCGGCTTCCATATCAAAGAAGTTATCAGACAACCATAAGTCCCCGTCTACTCCTATAATTTCCACATTTTTTGCATAGGCATCCGCCTTTACCGTGATCCGTTTTCCTTCTTTTTTCACCTGCAGATGCGGGTCCTCAAAGAAATAATGCTTAGGCGGTGTAAACAAACAGGTATTCCTGGAAACCACCCTTCCATCCACTTCAAAACAATATTCCAAATGGATCTCTCTCTCATGATATCCCTCAAAATCCATCTTTTCAAGCCATAATCCCGAAAGCGCCGGCACGCTTATCTGTCTGCTCCCCTCCTGGATCACACTGCTGTCTGGCCTTCTAAGCGCCCATCGTACCATGCCGCACACTTCTTCCATGGTCTCGTTCGCCACATGAAGCCTTGCAGAAAGCTCGATCGGCTTTGGCTGGGCTATACAGTATGGCCTTTCGCTAAGTTCCCCAACTTCCTCACAAGAGATCATCACCGGAGCAAACATTCTTTTTTCTGCATAGTGAAGGGCCTTGTAACGTCCATAATAATCAATACTTGCCCAGGAAGCCACAGGCCAGATATCGTTAAGCTGCCATACCACCGCTCCCATGCACCTTCCTCTATGACGCCTGAAATGCTCCACCCCATAACGAATTGCATCCGCCTGGAGAAGCTGGGACGCAAACAAAAGGTGGTCAAAATCCTTGGGAAACAGATACGTTGCAGAAAGATAGTTTAAAATTTTCCCGTTGGCCGCCGTATTTCTCTGGTGCATCTCCATCACCCTGGAAAAAATATTCCGATCCCCTTCATCAGTAAAACTTTCCACGGTTTTCAGGCATGGAAAAGACTGGAATCCAAATTCCGACAGGTAACGGAAACGGAACTTTCTGTACTCCGTAAAAGGTTTATTTCCGTGCCATACATCCCAATAATGCACATCACCTCTATTTTCATCCCATGGATTATCATAATTTCCGCCGGACGAAGGGGATGAAGGCCAGTAAAAAGCTGCCGGATCCTCTTCTTTTATGATCTTTGGGATAATATATTCATAAAGCTTGATATAATCATTTTTTTGTTTCGCAGTCGTCTTCCAGCATCCGTCAAGCACCTGGGTTTCCATCTCGTTATTGCCGCACCACAGGGCAAGACAGGCATGATGACGTATCCGCCTTACATTTTCAATGGTTTCCTGCACCACATTTGCCTCAAATTCATCATCCAGTTCATAGGACGCACAGGCGTACATAAAATCCTGCCATACGATAAGCCCCAGCTCATCACAGATATCGAAGAAAAAGTCATCCGGATAATAGCCCCCGCCCCAGACACGGATACAATTATGATTTGCCCAAACCGCATCCTCAAGAAGCTTTCTGGTCCGGTTAGGCGTCACTCTTCCAAGCAGATTATCCTCCGGGATATAGTCCGCCCCCATGGCAAAAATCTTCACTCCATTTACTTCATGGGCGAAGCAATTTCCCCATTCATCCTTTTCCGTATTCACCGTTATCGTACGCAGCCCGATTCTTCGCTGCCACAAATCCAGCGCTCCGCTCTCATCCAAAAGTTCCGCCTTCACCTGGTAAAGGGGCTGCCCGCCGTAGCCCTTTGGCCACCAGATCTTAGGATCTTCAATCAGGATCTGGTAATTTTGTTCTTCCGCACTGCCTGGATCCTGATCCTCAACCATATATTCCTTTCCATCCGGATCTGTCACCGTAATCTTCACATGCCCCTCTTGGCCTGCATCAAATCCATTGGTTTCCAGGCTGCCAAATAACTCTAACGCAATATCAAAAGTAAGGAGTACCTTCCCCTCTTCATGCTTCTGTGTTATGTAAACTGAATCAAACCTGCTTTTCTTTATGCCCAGCAAAGATACATCCCTAAAGATCCCGGCATCAGGAAGCCTTGGCCCCCAATCCCACCCGAACATACAGTGTGCTTTACGCAAGTGGGGGAAACCTTCCATCGCATCCGTTGAGCCTCCCGTATACACTTTTTTATTTTCCTCTTCGATATATTTCGTAGGCGAACGGAACGTCACCTTCAACTGGTTCATACCCTCTTTTAAGGCATCGGATAAGAGCAAGTCAAACTCCCATATCCTGTGCATGTTATAAGCGCATCCCAAATACTCCCCGTTTAAATAAATATCCGCCAGGGTGTCGATTCCGTCAAACCTAAGTAATAGCGCATCGTAAGAAAACATCTCTTCCGTCACCTGGAAATCCCTGGTAAAAGAAAAATCATTTTCCATAAGCGGCAGTACCTTTAACTCATTGTCACGGTAATACGGATCCGGGATCAGTTTTTGCTCCAGCAAAGCTTCATACACGCTTCCAGGCACTTTGGCATCAATACCCTCTGCCGGTATCATTGCCTCATCGGCTCCTAATATATTTAACTTCCATATCCCATTTAAGTCCATCTTTAACATAACTTTCGCTTTTCCCAGCCTTTCTTTCGCTTAATTTTTTGTAGTATAGCATATAATACCCCCGGAAAATATAACTTTTCCTTGAGGAAATTGTAATAAATGATTTTCCTCTGGTGATACTGCATTGCACTATGTTATACTAATAGAAATATTACCTGGTTTCAAAATATTACAAACAATAAAGGAGTTTTTATGAAAGCAAAATCTAAACAAATCGCAGCCATCTTTTGTATTGTTTTGCTGGTTCTTTTATATATCGCCACTTTAGTCATATCATTGCTTGACTTTCCCGGATCTGACAGGCTTTTTGCCGCATGCATTCTGGCAACGATAGGACTCCCCATCCTTTTGTGGGTCTATATCTGGCTGTATGGAAAAATAACCGGAAAACGTACGCTTGCCGATCCATCCTCCCCAAAAGACACATCCGAAGAAACCGACACAAAAGCTTAGTCCGCTGACATCACATCTTCCAATTCGCTTTGTGTCTGTTCAAGGGTATGGAAAAGAATCCCTTTCATGCCTTCTTTTTGTGCTGCCAGCACATTCTTTTCCGTATCATCAATAAACACACACTCTTTTGCCTTTAACCCATACCGATCACAAAGCAGCCTGTAGATTTCCGGATCCGGCTTAATCAGCTTTGCCTGATAAGACAGGATTCCGCCGTCCATAACTGGAAGGAAATCCAATGCCTTTTCACATTCCACATGAGCTTTGTGGGCAAAATTGGAAATATAGTAAACCCCATATCCCCTTTCCTTTAACTCCTTAAGCCAGGGAATGGCATAGTCATACCGTCTGATCATGCCGGTAATGTCCCCAAACACCTGCCGGAGTTCTTTTTCAATGGAAGGATCGTTTTGGATAAACCCGGAAAGAAGTTCCTCATCAGAAAGCTTTCCCCTGTCCATTTCATTCCAAAAACTGCTTCGCACCGTGGCATCCGCCAGCTTTTCAAATACTTCATCGCTAAAACCAAAGCTTTGGTAAAATTCTTTCCACACAAACCCTGCAAGCACGTTTCCAATATCAAATACAATATTCTTCACCATATCTTAAATCTCCTTCATTTATTAACTGATCATTGCTAAAAATTCCCGGGCTGCCCTGGACTGGCAAGCCTTTTCCTCCGTCACAACGCAGATCTGGCGTTTGGGGATAATCTTGTTAAAGCGCAGTTCAAACAGCCTTCCGTTCTCTAAGTATTCCTGTGCAAAATCCCGCACCACACAGCCAACCCCTAAACTTCTAAGGGCAAACTGTACGATCATATCGCTGGTGGCAAGTTCAAATTCCGGAGAGATCCTCACACCGTTATGGCGCAGGAAATCCCCCATGTAAGTTCCGGTACTGGTGACCCCTTCCAAAAAGATAATGGGAAGTTCCTCCAACTCCTGCAAATCCAGCATACGGTTTTTGTACTGGATAAACCTCCGCCCGGCCACAAACACATCCTCTAACTCCCGCACCTCTTTCACAGAAAGATTCTGCCGCTTCTCAAAGGGGGCGCTGACCACCCCGAAATCAATTTTCCCCTGATGAAGAAGATGTAGCGTCCTTGGGGTAGGGGCATTATTTACTGTCACTTTGATCCCCGGGTACTGCTCATGAAACTTTTCAAGGAAAGGCAGCAGATAATATTTCAGCGTCATATCACTGGCCCCGATCTTCAATTCCCCACAGTCTAAGCGAAGCATGGAAGAAACCATCTTTTCCCCCAAAAGGATTTTTTCATACCCTTCCCTTACATACTCATAAAGAACCTGCCCTTGCTCTGTAAGGCGGATTCCCTTAGACGCCCGCACGAAAAGCTTCGTGTCAAGAGACCGCTCCAACTGCTTTAAGACCTGGCTCACCGCAGGCTGTGAAATAGAAAGCTCCGCCGCTGCCGCCGTCAGGTTTTCACATTTGGCCACATGATAAAACACCTTATAATATTCCAGATTTTCCGCCACCATATCCTCCTTTCCCGGTCAGCCGCCTTTATCCCGGAAGCTCTCCCTGTAAAGGGAATTCTGTTCCCCTTCTCCACTTCCCTTCCGGATCATCCTTAAGGAGAAACAGGCTTTTCTTTCCCAAAAAAGGTCTCATATTTTGGATCAGCGCCTGCTCATCCTCAACCAAAACCTCCTGACCGGTCAGCGCTAAGATCAGCTTTGACCTTGCATGAAATAATTTAAGATGTGCCGCAAGCTGTTCCAGTTTCTTGTTTTCCTTCCTTTGTCTGTAATCTTCAAAACAACCCGATGTCTGAAGAAACGAAAGCGGAATCACCTTATTTTCCATTTCCCTGTCACTTTTCCATAAAAGCAGGTTCATCCGCACATTCCGGAATACTTCACTGTGCTTTCTAAGAATGCCTGCAATCTCCCCGGCAAAATCCCGCACATACTGATCCGGCAGGCCACAGTCAACCACCAGCGTCATTTCCAGTACGCCTCCGGTATAGTTGCCCGGCACATGCAAAACTCTCTCCACTGCGTTTTTCAGGTTCATTTTCGCCAACAATTCCATCGAAAGTTCCTCACCCCTTGTTTTCACATATCCTTTTATACGAAATCCTTTTATATAGAAGCAACATCGATCAGCGTAAAACGACCGTTGGCATTTTCCATACTGGTTACCAGCGCCCTTGCCGTGTCCATGGCCGTGATACAGTTGACCCCGGTCTCAATGGCTGTCCGCCGGATCAAAAACCCATCTCTTGATTTATCCCTTCCCTGGGTGGGGGTATCGATCACAAGGTCAATCCGATGGCCCAGGATCAGATCCATAACGGTAGGTGATTCCTGGGAAATCTTGTTCACCTTCCTGGCCTTGACCCCCGCTTCGTTTAAAGCCGCCGCAGTGCTTCTGGTGGCATAGATCTTGTACCCCAGCTTTTCAAACCGCCTGCCAATCTCCACTGCTTCCCCTTTATCCGCGTCTTTGACGGTAATGATCATCTGCTTATGCCTGGGAAGATCCACCCCTGCTCCCAAAAACGCTTTATACAAAGCTTCGTTAAATGTCTTTGCAATGCCAAGGCATTCCCCGGTAGATTTCATCTCCGGCCCTAAGCTGATTTCGGCCCCCCGGATCTTTTCAAAGGAAAACACCGGCATCTTGACCGCAAAATAATCTGCTTCCTGCTGCAAGCCCGGTTCATAGCCCAGTTCCCTGATGGTCTTCCCGATGATCACTTCCGTGGCCAGATCCACGATCGGGATCCCTGTCACTTTACTGATATAAGGAACCGTACGGGAGGAACGGGGGTTCACCTCAATCACATAAACCTCTTCCCCGATGGCAATAAACTGAATGTTAATCAATCCTTTTACATGCAGCGCTTTTGCCAGCCTTCTGGTATACTCCCCAATCTTTTCCTTCACCCTGTCGGTAATCGTGTGCGCCGGATAAACGGAAATACTATCCCCGGAATGAACCCCGGTGCGCTCAATATGCTCCATAATGCCGGGAATCAAAATATCCGTGCCGTCGCACACCGCATCCACCTCGATCTCCTTGCCCTGCAGGTATTTATCCACCAAAATCGGGTGATCCTGTGCAATCCGGTTGATGATCTCCATAAACTCTTCTATCTCTTCGTCGGAAATGGCAATCTGCATTCCCTGTCCGCCAAGCACATAAGAAGGGCGCACCAACACCGGATATCCCAGCCTGTTTGCCACTTGCTTCGCCTCCTCGGCGGTATAGACTGTGCCCCCTGCCGCTCTTGGGATCCCGGTCTGTTCTAAGATCTTATCAAACAGCTCCCTGTCTTCCGCCGCATCCACATCTTCCGCCTTCGTTCCCCAAATAGGCACACCCATCTTCATCAGGCTTTCCGTCAGCTTAATGGCTGTCTGACCGCCAAACTGTACCACCGCCCCGTGAGGCTTTTCTATCCTTACAATGCTCTCCACATCCTCCGGGGTGAGGGGTTCAAAATACAGCTTATCTGCAATGTCAAAGTCGGTGCTTACGGTTTCCGGGTTATTATTGATGATGATCGTCTCATATCCCGCCTTGGAAAAGGCCCATGTTGCATGAACGGAACAATAATCAAACTCAATCCCCTGCCCGATCCTGATCGGCCCGGAACCTAACACCAGAACCTTCTTTGGCGGATCGGTCTTGACCGCTTCATTTTCACTGCCGTAAACGGAATAATAATAGGGGGTGCTGGCCTCAAATTCCGCCGCACAGGTATCTACCATCTTATATGCCGCAACGATCCCGTTATCATAACGCATCTTTTTGATTTCTTCTTCCCCTATGCCTGTAAGCCGGCTGATCACACAATCCGGAAATTCCATCCGTTTCGCTTCCTTTAATAAAGGAAACGTCAACGGCCCCGTTTTCAGTGCCTGTTCCATTTCCACCAGAATTGCAATCTTATCTATGAACCAATGGTCGATCATGGTGATCTCATGGATCGTATCATAATCGATCCCCTTTCGGAGCGCCTCTGCAATCACATAAATCCTCTGGTCGTCCACGATTCGCAGCCGTTCTTTTAAATCTTCCCCGGAAAGGCCGCTAAAATCATAACTAAGCAGACAATCCACATGCTGTTCCAAAGAACGGATGGCTTTCATCAACGCGCCTTCAAAATTATCACAAATGCTCATCACCTCGCCGGTAGCCTTCATCTGCGTGGTAAGAGTTCTCTTTGCCGTGATAAATTTATCAAAAGGAAGCCGGGGCAGCTTTACCACACAGTAATCCAGTGTAGGCTCAAAGCTTGCATAAGTCTTTCCCGTAATGGCGTTTTTGATCTCATCTAACGTGTATCCCAACGCAATCTTCGCCGCAACCTTGGCAATGGGATAGCCGGTAGCCTTACTTGCCAGCGCGGAGGAACGGCTGACACGGGGATTTACTTCAATCACGCAATACTCAAAGCTGGTCGGATGAAGGGCAAACTGCACGTTGCACCCCCCTGTAATCTCAAGCTCATTGATAATGTTAAGGGCGGAGGAACGGAGCATCTGATACTCCTTATCTCCCAATGTCTGGGAAGGAGCCACCACCATACTGTCCCCTGTGTGGACGCCTACCGGGTCAATGTTTTCCATATTACATACGGTAATGCAGTTGCCTGCACCATCCCGCATCACTTCATATTCGATCTCCTTCCATCCGGCAATGCAGCGTTCCACCAAAACCTGACCCACACGGGATAACCGCAGGCCGTTTTCAAGGATACTTTCCAATTCCGTTTGGTTGTGAGCGATTCCACCGCCGCTTCCCCCAAGGGTGTATGCCGGGCGCAGCACCACCGGATAACCGATGGTATTGGTAAACGCGACCCCGTCCTTCACGCTCTCGACCACCTTTGACGCTGCACAAGGCTCCCCGATCTTTTCCATGGTGTCCTTAAATTCCTGCCTGTCTTCCGCTTTCTTGATGGTGGCAGCCGTAGTGCCTAAAAGCCTGACGTTATGGGAGTGCAAAAAACCTGACTCTTCCAGTTCCATGCCAAGGTTTAACCCGGCCTGCCCGCCTAACGTTGGCAGGATACTGTCCGGCCTTTCCTTTTCAATGATCTGCTCTAATACCCCGGCAGTAAGGGGCTCGATGTAAACCTTGTCCGCAATGTTTCTGTCCGTCATAATGGTTGCCGGATTGGAGTTCACTAAGATAACCTCCATCCCTTCCTCTTTTAAGGAACGGCAGGCCTGGGTTCCGGCATAATCAAACTCCGCCGCCTGGCCGATCACGATAGGACCGGAACCGATCACCAGGACTCGTTTTACGTTTGGATTTTTAGGCATCTTCTCCCACCTCCATCATCTTGATAAACCGGTCAAACAGATAGCCCGAATCCTGAGGCCCGGGACATGCTTCCGGATGGTACTGCACCGTAAAGATATTCTTCCCCACATAGGAAAGCCCTTCATTGGTTCCGTCATTGACATTCACAAAAGCTGGAACTGCCACATCAGGATCCAGCTTTTCCATATCTACCACATAGCCGTGGTTCTGGGAGGAAATATATACCTTTCCGGTCTTTAAATCTTTCACCGGGTGGTTGCCGCCCCGGTGCCCGTACTTCATCTTAAAGGTATCCGCCCCGGTTGCCAGGGCCATAAGCTGGTGTCCCAAACAGATTGCGAAAATCGGGATCTCGGTTTCATAAAGTTTCCGGATTTCCTGAATGACCCCCTCACATTCCTTGGGGTCGCCAGGGCCGTTACTTAACATGATCCCGTCCGGATTATCCGCCAAAATCTCTTCCGCCTTCGTAAACGCCGGGTATACCGTCACATCACATCCCCGCTTTACAAGGGATCTTGCTATATTTTCTTTGGACCCGAAATCCAAAAGCGCTACCCGCTTTCCTATTGCGTCCGCCTCACATGTTATCTCGTATTTATGGGAACAGGTTACTTTTTCTACCACATTTCCGGTGGTATATGCTCTAAGCTTTGGAAGAATTTCGTCCAGATGATAAGATTCGTCAGATGTGATCATGCCATTCATCGTTCCCTTCTTGCGAAGGAGTTTGGTAAGCGCCCTGGTATCAATACCGGCAATACCGGGAATCCCCTGCTCCATCAAAAAGTCCTGAATGGTCATATCTGACCGGAAATTACTGGCCAAACGGGATAACTCCCTGACGATAAGCCCTGCCGGCCACGCCTGCTTCGACTCCATATCTTCCCTGCAGATACCATAATTGCCAATCAGGGGATAGGTCATACAAACCGCCTGCCCGGCGTACGATGGATCTGTCAGCACTTCCAGGTATCCTGCCATGGAAGTATTAAAAACAATCTCACTGATCATTTCCTTATCGGCGCCGATGTGAATCCCTTCAAAAACAGTGCCGTCTTCCAAAATCAAAAAAGCCTTCATCTGCCCTGTTCCTCCCTTTCTCATTTATCTTCACACAAATCGTTTAATTATAGCACAAGGGAAATAAGGCTTCAATAAAAAGTTTCCCTTTCGCAGTTCATCCGTGTCTTAAGAAAATATTTACTTTTTTTGTAAACAAAACTACAGTTTATTCCGTTATATCTGGTATAATGGTATTGCATTCAAATCAGACAAGGAGACCAATGAACATGAGCGAAAAAATACTGGTAGTTGATGATGAAAAAGAGATCACCGATCTGATCTCCCTATATCTTAGAAATGAAAATTACACCGTCCATTCCTTTTATGACTCCCTAAGAGCCTATGAGGCTGTACAAGAGGAGGATTTCGACCTTGTCATCCTGGACGTCATGATGCCGAAGATGGATGGGTTCATGCTCTGTCAAAAGATTCGTGAGCAGCACAACTACCCTATTATCATGCTCACCGCCAAAGAAGAAGAAATTGACAAAATCACCGGACTGACCCTGGGTGCGGATGATTATATCACCAAGCCCTTCCGGCCTTTGGAACTTCTTGCCCGGGTAAAAGCCCAGCTTCGCCGGTACAAGAAATACAACGCTGCCACCATCCAGGAGGATTCCCATATCATTACCCAGGGAGGGCTTATGCTCAACAGTCTGACCCACGAGTGTACTTTAGATGACGAACCACTTTCTTTGACTCCTACAGAATTTACGATCCTTTATGTTCTCTACCAAAAAAAAGGACAGGTCATCAGCGCGGAAGAACTCTTTCACGCTGTCTGGGGCGAAGAATATTTTAGTAAAAGCAACAACACCATCACCGTACATATACGGCATATACGGGAAAAGATGAACGACTCCTTTGAAGATCCCAAATATATCAAAACAGTCTGGGGGTGCGGATACAAAATTGAAGGTTAAGGACAAAACAAAATTTATTATTTACCTTATGATCTTTCTTTTGCTTGCCATTGGCGTTGGGTACGGGATTTTCTATTTGTTTGACGTGGTTTTTAATGGCTCTGTGCTTGACTGGCTGGCAAAGAATTACTTTTATACAGAAACCCAGTTAGATTACCAGCACAATGAGCTTACCTATCTCTACCGTCCCAACTGGCCTAAACTAAAAGGGCTTTTACTGACCTTGTTTTTTATTATGCTGATCATTTATGTGCTCACGGTTTATCTGGTATCCCACTACCACGGGCGCAAAATGGTACAAAGATCCATCTCCAAAACCAGCAACATGCTTCATACCTACATCCATCACGACCTTGATTCCGCAGATGTTTTCCCACCTGCCTATGCAGAAGTAGCCACACAGATTGTTCAGGTCAAATCTACCATGCAGCGGCATGAACAGGCCATCAAATATGAAACTGACCGGAAAAACGACTTGATCACCTATCTGGCCCACGACCTGAAAACCCCCCTTACATCGGTGATCGGTTACCTGGATCTTCTGGAAGAGGCCTCCGATATGCCTAAAGAACAGCAGGAAAAATACATCCATATCACTTTGGAAAAAGCGCTGCGGCTGGAAAAACTGATCAACGAATTCTTTGAGATCACGCGATACAATCTGCAGCAGATCGTATTGGACAAAGAACCCTTAGACCTCTCTTTTATGCTGATGCAGCTAACGGATGAATTTTACCCCCTTCTTACCAGTCACGGCAATACCATAGAACTACAGGCTGAAGAAGACCTTTCCGTGTTTGGGGATTCCGTAAAACTTGCCAGGGTCTTTAATAATATTTTAAAAAATGCTATCTCCTACAGTTATCCCAATTCCCCCATCAAGGTCTGGGCGGGCAAACGGGAAACGGATATTATTATCTGTTTTATGAACCAGGGGAAAACCATCCCCGTGGAAAAGCTGAATGCAATTTTTGAAAAATTTTTCCGCATGGATGAAGCCCGCAGCACCAACACCGGCGGCGCCGGTTTAGGACTTGCTATCGCGAAAGAAATTGTTACGCTCCACGGTGGCGCCATCAATGCCTCCAGTGAAAATGAACTGACTACCTTTACCGTAACATTACCTATTTATTAACCATAAAATTAGCGATTCCTTAATCAAATCTTAGGACTATTTCAATTACAAATTAAGCATATTTCTTCCTCCTTGGGGTAGTATCATGAATATACATAACTGCCTAAGGAGGTTTTATTATGAAAATATCACATATACAAAACACAAATCTGCCCAGGATTGCCGTTCTGTTTGGCGGAAATTCTTCAGAATACCAGGTTTCCCTCTCTTCCGGGTCATCTGTCCTTCACGCGATCAATAAGGAAAAATTTATGCCCGTCCCTATCGGCATCTCAAAAGAAGGACGCTGGTTTCTCTACACAGGGGATCCTGACTCCATTGCTGCCGACCGTTGGCAGGATTCCGAAAACTGTTTTCCTGTCTGTTTCTCCGCCGACCAATCCTCCCACGGATTTTTGATATCCATCCGGGATACGCAAGACGCCTTTCCGCGCCTGATCCCTTTATCGATCCAAGCTGTGATTCCGGTTCTCCATGGCAAAAACGGAGAAGACGGGACGGTCCAGGGACTTTTTGCCCTGCTTGGCATCCCTGTGATCGGCTGCGGCGTTTTAAGTTCTTCCCTTTGCATGGATAAAGAACGGGCACACCAGATTGCTGACAACCTTGGCATTCCGGTTCCTGCATCTTTTGGCGTATACGCATCCACACCGGAGGCCACCCTTTATCAAATGGCCGAAAACTTAGGCTATCCTCTTTTTGTCAAACCAGTAAGGGCAGGTTCTTCCTTTGGCATTACCTGTGTCCAGCAAAAAGACCAGCTTCTTTCTGCCGTAAAGGAAGCTCTGATTTACGATTGCAGAGTGATTCTTGAAGAAAAGATCGATGGGTTTGAAGTGGGATGTGCCATTATGGGCAGGAATTTTGAACCTGCCCATCAACTGACCATTGGAGAGGTAGATGAAATTGAATTGACGGACGGATTTTTTGATTACACAGAAAAATATACCTTAAAGACGTCAAAAATTCATGTCCCAGCACGAATCAGTAATCAAAAAGCAGAAGAGATCAAGGAAATGGCTGCCAAGATCTATCTGGCTCTGGATTGTGATTACTTTGCCCGGGTGGATTTATTCCTTACCCCTGAAGGCAAGATCTATTTTAATGAAGTCAACACCATTCCCGGCTTCACCTCGCACAGCAGGTTTCCCGGTATGATGAAAAGCAAGGGAATCGACTTCCCAGCCCTTGTTGACCGTTTGATAGAAATGGAGGTATCCGATGGCAATTTTAACTGATAGACCCTCTACCGTTTTTGCAGCACAAACTGTTTATGAACATTTATCCTTTACCCCAAAAGACACAGTCTGTGGAAACCTGGTTCTGGTCAACCGCCAGCACCCCATTAAAAATGACCCTCCTTCCCATGATCTGATCGATATCAATAACCAGCAACACGATCTCCTTGTGCCCCACCAAGGCAGCTTTGTCAATCTGCTCTCCCATCTGGCACATCCTGTGGAAGAGGTTCCTTTACAAAAACAAGCGGCTACCATGCTCTTTTCCCTGATTAAAAAATCAGGCTCTGCCGGAACACTTACTGCTGTCAGCGGTTATCGTTCCTACCAAGAGCAGCTTACTGTCTGGAATGAGACCGTTTCCAAAGAAGGGGCTTCTTTTGCGGAAAAATATGTGGCCTATCCTGGCTGTAGTGAACACCAGACCGGTCTTGCCATTGACCTTGCCGGCACCGCCCCTTCCATCGACTATATCTGCCCTGATCTGCCAAGAATCGGCGCCATTTCCACTTTTTGCCGTCTTGCCCCGCAATTTGGTTTTATTCTCCGTTACCCGGAAGGGAAGGAAGAGGTTACACAAATAGGGTATGAACCATGGCATTTCCGGTATGTGGGATTTCCTCATTCCATAATCATGACCGACCGGAAAATGGTTCTGGAAGAATATCTGGAAATGCTGGAAACCGAAACATCACCGCTAAAACCCTTTACTTATACGCAAGACGGCGCACACATAGACATTATCCATTTGTCCATGAAAAACCGCCAAACGGTGGATATTGACTTTTCGGATGTCCTTCCCCATACCATATCAGGCACAAATAAATCCGGCATCGTTATTACCCGGTTCCGCAGGCGCTAAGCAGACAATAATTTTTCATCTCTGCCTGACATATATAATATAGAAGAAACAACATATTTTGTTGTTTCCCATGTAACCAGATTGGAGGATCCCAGATGAACAACTATAAAGTAAAAGGCCGTCCGTCAAAGCAAACCGCAATTGACCCTTTCCGCATGGTGGCTGCCTTTTTGATCGTAGCGATACACACAGCGCCCCTTTCTTCTTTTAGTAAAACAGCGGATTTTCTCTTTTCTTACTGCTTCGCCCGGATTGCCGTCCCATTTTTCCTGATGGTCACCGGCTATTTTGTTTTGGCGCCGCTTATTGTAAAAAAAGGCTCCTCCACAAACCCGCAGACGAATTCTTCCTCCTACAAAGTTTTTTGGAAAGGTGTGAAAAAAACAGCTCTGTTATATCTTGCTGCCACAATCCTTTATCTTCCTGTCAATATTTATTCCGGAAAACTTCCTTCCCTTAAGGATTTGTTCAAAACCCTTATTTTTGACGGCACCTTTTACCACCTATGGTATCTGCCTGCCGCTTTACTTGGAATGCTGCTGCTCTTCCTTCTTTCCCAAAAATGCAGTTCCCTGGCTATGTTGATCCTCTGTGGCGCTCTTTACTTCCTTGGTGTTTGTGGGGATAGCTGGTATGGCCTTGCTTCGCAATTGCCGCCAATACGATCCTTTTATGATATTTTGTTTGGAATCAGTTCCTACACCCGGAACGGGATCTTCTATGCACCCCTTTTCCTTCTGATGGGTGCACTGATTTCCCGAAGCCAGGTTCGTAAACGTTTTGATTTTGTGATGATCTCTATGATAGGGACATTCTGTTCTCTGCTTCTAATGCTGGGAGAAGGTTTTCTTACTTATACCATGGAGTGGCAGCGTCACAACAGCATGTACTTCTCCCTGATTCCGTGCATGTTTTTCTTATTCCGGCTCCTCCTTTGCCTGCCAGGCAAGAGCAGTAAACCTGTGCGTGACGCTACTTTGCTGATCTACTTACTGCATCCATTGGTGATTATACTGATCCGGGGATTTGCAAAACTGACCCACTTATCCGCTTATTTAGTGGAAAACAGCCTGCTCCATTACCTGGCTGTTTGCGTGGGAAGCGCTGCCGTAGCGTTTATCTTATCCCTTTTTATACAAAAGCTCCCCAAAAGACGGCTTCCGTAACAGTATTACTATCCTCCATCAAAAAAGGACACAACTATGTATCAAAAATCACGCGCATGGGCTGAACTGAATATGGACAACCTTTCCCATAATGTGGAGCAGATGAAATCCTATCTTGCCAAAAATTGCCGCCTCATGCCTGCTGTCAAGGCAAACGCTTACGGGCATGGGATACTTCCCATTGCAAAAGCTTTAAACAAACTGGGAATCTACGATTTTTGCGTTGCCGCCGCCTCAGAAGGTGTGACGTTACGAAAAGCAGGTATTGAAGGTCAGATTCTGGTGCTGGGATATACCCATCCGCAAGCCTTTCCCTTACTTTCACAATACGACCTGACACAGACCGTAGTGGATGTCCCCTATGCCAAATCACTTGCATCTTACGGTCAAAAGCTTAAGGTACACATTAGCGTGGATACCGGCATGAGACGTCTCGGCGTGCGGAGCGAACATCTCTCCTCTATCCTTTCTTTCTGGGAATATCCAAACCTGTCCATTACCGGCTTATATTCCCACCTGTGTGTAGCGGACAGTCTTTCTCCTATAGATATCCAGTTCACACTGATGCAGTTCCAGCGTTTTGACGCTATCATAAATGCTCTCCGCCAAAAAGGGATCAGCGGATTTGCCACCCATATCCAAAGCAGTTATGGATTTTTAAATTACCCGGAATTCCATTACGATTATATCCGTCCCGGCATTGCTCTTTACGGCTGTAACAGCCTTCCCTCTGACCAGACAAGACTGGATCTTTCCCTGCGCCCGGTTCTTTCCCTGAAAGCAAGGCTTGGGAGCGTCAGACCGCTGCTTCCCGGGGAAAGCGCAGGATACGGGCTTACTTACACTGCTGCCTGTCCCATGATCATTGGAACCGCATCCATTGGATATGCGGACGGGATCCCCCGCTCTCTTTCCGGCAAAGGTTCCGCCCTAATAAGGGGCAGACGTGCGCCTATCATTGGACGGATCTGCATGGATCAGCTTCTCCTTGACATAACGGGAATTCCCGGCGCTGCCCCTATGGACGAAGTGGTTTTCATTGGCGCTTCCTCTTTTACGCAAAACGGCCAGCCCTTCTCAGATGAAATCCGTGCGGAAGAACTGGCCTTGCAAAGTCAAACGATCAGTAATGAAATTTTAAGTTGTCTGGGGGAGCGGCTGGAACGGATTGAAAGCACCCGGTAACCTTATTTCGCCTTAAAGATCCATACCAATATCGGAACCAGGCACGCTGCCACCCAAAGGCTAAGCCCAATGCTGCGCCCTGTGGCAAAGCCGCTGATGATAATAAACACAAGCAGGGCAGCCCCCAGCGCATTGACGCTTACCAACCGGAGCAGCCTCCTTTTCCAATTTGAAATTTTAGTATCCATTATCTCCTCAGGATGAATCATTGTGCAGTACACCACTGCCCCAAAACGCCCGATCACACGTTCCGCCGTGTATTCCACATTGTTAATCGTAAATTCCGGATACATCCCTTCTTTGGTAATATAAATATGCAGGTCATTTTCATCCGCATAGGCAAGGAGCGCCTCCGTAAACTCCTTGGAGTTCATCACCATAGTATCTGGCCGGAAGGTAAACGACCTTACCTTCTCCTCCTTAATAATCTGTTTGCAATCATTGATAATCGACATAAAAAGACCTCCCTTCTTTTCCATCTCATCCATTTCTGAAAGCACCCTGTCTACATCCAATGTATCCAATTCCGCATCGCATAATCTCTCACAAATATCGATACAGGATTCCAGCTCGCTCTTTTTCCGAATCAGATCTTCTAAATGCATTTGCATTGCAGACCCAATTGGAATCTCCTCTGACAAGACCTGATGGATCTCTTCTAACGACATATCCAGCCTCCGCAGCATCTTGATCATCTGGAGGGTTCTAAGATCTTCCTGGGTGTACTCCCGGTAATTGTTTAAGGAATTCCTTTTCGGGTGAAGCAGACCTTTCTTTTCATAAAAACGGATATTCTGTTTGGTGACTCCTGTCTTATTTTCCAGTTCATTGATGTTCACAGCAGCCTTTCTCCTTTCTTTGATGACTACAATATACAGGTTATAGTAAGTATAATGTCAAGAATTTTCATAAAAAAAACATCAGGCCAATGGAAAAAGGAAATCCTAACCTCCGCCCGGAAACTGTTTTTGTCAAAGGAATATGAGGAAACCTCCGTCTCGGATATTATGGAACTGGCAGATGGGGGCAAACGGTATGTTCTACCATTTCTCCAAAGAAAAGAAGACTTGATATATGCACTGAGAGATCAAATGTTTTTGGAAAATAACCCTTTTGAAGCCGTCAGGGAACGAAGCGCCCTGAATGAATTGCAAAAGATCATGAGAGGAAACGCTATCGTAAATCAGATAGCTTCCCTCTCTTACTATTGAATGCTTTATCCGGTTAAACTACCGCCTTCCAAAGCGGAAGGCCCGTTTTACTTAAAATAGGAAACCCCTGACTCAAAGATCTTCATATCCTGTTCCCCGTAGATATTGATCGCAACACCTTTTCCCCGGCGTTCTGCATGGGCCATCTTCCCAAAACACCTGCCGTCGGGAGAAGTGATCCCTTCAACTGCACAGTAAGAACCATTGATATTCCACTCCTCATCCATAGAAACGCTGCCATTGAAATCACAATATTGGGTTGCAACCTGTCCCTTTGCAAATAGCTGTTCAAGCCACTTATTGGGGGCAACAAACCTTCCTTCCCCGTGAGAAGCAGGGACCGCATATACGCCGCCAAGCTCCACCCCCTGAAGCCATGGGGATTTGTTGGAAACAACTTTTGTATACACCATCTTGGAGATATGGCGGTTAATGGTGTTAAAGGTCAGGGTCGGTGAATCCTCTTTCTGCCCGGTGATCTCTCCATAAGGCACCAGCCCTAACTTAATCAGCGCTTGGAAACCATTACAGATCCCAAGTGCAAGACCATCCCTTTCCTGCAAGAGCTTCATCACCGCTTCCTTTATATGCTCATTCTGGAATGCCGTTGCAAAGAACTTTGCACTTCCGTCAGGTTCATCGCCAGCGGAAAACCCGCCCGGGAACATGATAATCTGTGCCCTCCCAATCTCTTTTTCAAATAGTTCTACCGAACCGCGGATATCCTCGGCCGACTGATTCCTAAACACTCTGGTGATCACATCGGCGCCGGCGCGCTCAAAGGCTTTGGCGCTGTCATACTCACAGTTGTTTCCCGGAAATACAGGGATAAACACGGTAGGCTTCGCCACCTTATTTTTACATACATAGACCGTTTCCGTCTGATACAATTTGTCCGCAACAAGCTCTGTCCCTTTTTCCGCCTTGGTTGGAAATACCTTTTCTAACTTGGAACACCAGGCATCCAGTGCTTCTTCCATCGTCACTGTCACATCCTGATACCGGAAAACAGGCTCTGCCAGGACTTTTGCCACTTTACGGATATTAAGCTCCCCGGCCACACCGCCTGCTTCCTTCCCGGAAAGGAGCGCCGCCCCATCTTCCAGGCTCATTTCAAGCACAAGATCCCCTAAACAGTTTTCAAATAAGTCGCCTGCCTTTAATGTTTCCTCCAACTCGATTCCCAGTTTATTGCCAAAAGCCATCTTGCTTAAGCCCGCCACAAGGCCTTTTGAGTCAAGAGCATAGGCAGCTCTTACTTTCCCCTCCTTCATCAGCTTACTGATAAAACGATAGGTCATCATTACATGTTCATAAACCGGGATATCAAATTCATCCTTATCAAACCAGAATTGCAAAAGCACGTTTCCCGGCTTTTTCAGTTCCGGGGTAATCACATCGTTTAAATCCGCCACATCCACGGCAAAAGAAACCAAAGTTGGCGGCACGTCAATTTCATTAAAAGTACCGGACATACTGTCCTTGCCCCCAATAGAAGGCAGCCCGTAACCAATCTGGGCATCGTACGCGCCAAGAAGGGCGGCAAAAGGCTGGCTCCACCTTGCCGGGTCAGAAGTCATACGCCTAAAATATTCCTGGAAAGTAAATCGGATCTTCTCAAAGTTGCCGCCTGACGCCACGATCTTCGCCATAGATTCCGTCACTGCATATACTGCACCATGATACGGGCTCCAGGAAGAAAGCTCCGGATCAAACCCATAGCTCATCATCGTCACCGTATCCGTTTTCCCCTTGAGCACAGGCAGCTTGGCAACCATAGCCTGGGTTTCCGTAAGCTGGTACTTGCCGCCGTAAGGCATCAAAACGCTTGCTGCACCGATGGAGGAGTCAAACATTTCCACCAAACCCTTTTGGGAACATACGTTCAAATCGTGTAACGTACGCAGCCACGCCTGTTTGACATTGCCCTCTTCTTTATATTTTTCCACTTCCGGTATGGCAATCTTTTTCAGATAATTCTCTTCCTTTTTCGGAATAGAAACCTTCACGTCCGTTTCCTGATGGGCTCCATTGGTGTCCAAAAAGCCGCGGGAAATATTAACGATCTCCTTCCCTCTCCACTTGAGCACCAGCCTGGGTTCTTTGGTCACCACTGCAACCGGCACAGCCTCCAGATTTTCTTCTGCTGCAAACCCAAGAAACTTCTCCACGTTTTTCGGATCCACCACTACCGCCATCCTCTCCTGGGATTCGGAAATGGCAAGTTCCGTTCCGTCAAGCCCTGCATACTTCTTGGGAACCTTATCCAAATCTACGACAAGCCCGGGAGCAAGTTCACCGATTGCCACGGACACCCCGCCAGCGCCAAAGTCATTACACTTCTTAATCATCCTGCTGACCTCTCCCCGGCGGAAAAGGCGCTGGATCTTGCGCTCTGTGGGCGCATTTCCCTTTTGCACTTCGGCGCCACAAGTCTCTATAGAACTTTCTGTATGTACCTTGGAAGAGCCTGTAGCCCCACCACAGCCGTCACGCCCGGTTCTTCCTCCTAAAAGGATGATGATATCATCCGGGTCGGAATTTTCCCTGATCACGTTATCCCTTGGGGCCGCCCCCATGACCGCGCCGATTTCCATACGCTTTGCCACATAATCGGGATGATAGATTTCTTTTACATACCCGGTCGCAAGGCCGATCTGGTTGCCGTATGAAGAATAGCCGCTTGCCGCCCCCCGGACTAACTTTTTCTGGGGTAACTTTCCCTTCAGGGTTTCTGATACCGGCACAGTAGGATCCGCCGCCCCCGTCACGCGCATTGCCTGATAAACATACCCCCGCCCGGAAAGCGGGTCACGGATTGCGCCGCCAAGGCAAGTCGCTGCACCACCAAAAGGCTCGATCTCTGTAGGATGGTTGTGAGTTTCGTTTTTGAAAAATACCAGCCATTCCTCCCTCACCGGTCCATCACCGTAATCCACCTCTATCGGCACGATCACGGAACAGGCGTTGATCTCGTCCGATTCTTCCATATCCTGAAGTTTCCCGTCCTTTTTCAGTTTCCGCATGGCCATAAGGGCAAGATCCATCAGACAGATAAACTTGTCATCTCTTCCCGCAAAGATCTCACTTCTGGTATCCAAATAACTCTGATATGTTGTTTCTAACGGTGTACGGTAGTACCCCTCTTCAAATTCAATATTTTTTAATTCCGTCGAAAAAGTCGTATGGCGGCAATGATCCGACCAGTAAGTATCAAGCACCCGGATCTCCGTCATAGTAGGATCCCTGTGCTCCTCAGACAGATAGTAAGTTTGTATATGTAAAAAATCCTTAAAGGTCATGGCAAGCCCTAAACTGTCATACAGTTCCTTAAGCTTTTCCTTCTCCATATCCTTAAATCCATGGAATACCGTAATATCCTCAGGCTCATCATACTCGGTGATAAGCGTTATGGGCTTTTCCATCCCTGTTTCCCGGGAATCCACCGGGTTGATACAATAGGATTTGATTTTATCGAATTCTTCAGGAGTTATATCCCCTATGATCAGATAAGTGACCGCTGTACGGATCACCGGCTCCTCATCCTCTTTTAAAAACTTTACGCACTGCATAGCGGAATCCGCCCTCTGATCAAACTGCCCCGGCAAAAATTCTACACTGAACACATAACTATCAGAAGGAATCTCAATGTTTTCCCGGTACAAAACATCCACCGGCGGCTCTGAAAATACACTGACAGCCGCGCGCTCAAAAGTTTCTTCCGAAATATTTTCCACATCGTAACGGATAAAAACCCTCACATCCCGCACACTGGAAATCCCAAGGTAGCTGCTGATCTCTTCTTTCAACTCCTTTGCCTTCACCGCAAAAGGGGCTTTCTTTTCTACATAGATACGTTTTACGTTTCCCATTGTGAGTTTCTCTTCCTCCATTTAAACTATGATATTGTATTCAGTCGAATACCTTTATTATATCGAATCCGTCCGGTTTTGCAATCTCATTTTCCCCAAAAACCCTAAACGGACAACGACCAAATCATTTTTTGTGGAACTTTACAACCACCCAATCGTCATCTTTCAAATAATACTCCCGGCCACAATAAGGGCAAAAACGTTCCCTTGTGGCATCAAAGCTTCCCCTGCATCCCCCACACTGCACCTTCTTTATGGAAAATCCGAAATCTGAATCCCGTCTAAGCTTTTTGCAGACCACCATGCGGAACCGGTCATTCTTTCTGTATATCCTCCCGGCATCGTATGTATTGATCATATCTATGCTTAAGTCCAGATAGCAGTAACCCTTTTCCATCCACTTCCTGTTTAACCTCATACTTCCCTGATAAACCGATTCCACAATATCCGAACAATCAGGAATTTTCTCCTCTCCCACATAAACCGCCAAATTTTTTATCTGATCGGAATAGATCATTACTTTTAACAGACTTAATATCCTTCCGGTAAAATATTCATAGGAAAAACTTTTATCATAGGGCTGCAGCAGCCTTGACAGTTTTCCCTTTGTGCCCGCCGTCCGGATAAATTGAGGCATGTTCCTTTCGGCATAACCAAAAAATCCCACCGCCATGTTCAAACTCATAAGAAGATATCCCGTAAAGGCCCCCACCGGAATGCTCCCAAGCAGCACCTGCAATATTGGAAAATCCTGCCCTTGAATCAAAGCAAAGACCCAAAAAAGCAAAAAAATGGCTAAAATCCCACCTATGACCCACTTCCTTACTTTTGCATGGTATTCCTTACTGTTCAAGGCGAAATCGAGTTGAAAAAAATACCCTGTCACCTTAGGAAACAGGTCGGACATCAAAAATCTGGTATGACAATGAGGGCAACCCTCCAAAAGTTCCTTCACGGGGCTGACCACACCGCAATTGGGACAACAACAATTCTCCTCCGGTCTTTGCTGATCCATTTTCGTAATTGTCAGGAAAAAATTTTGAGGCTCCTTTCTCTCATAGACCGTCTTTCCCTCGCGGAAAAAAGTAGTTTTCAATAAATATCTGGAAACAGCAAATACATTGGTATATACCGGATCACGATAAAAAGTACTGTATATTTTATCCAGATGCTCTCCCCTCAGTTTCATCTGGTATTCCATCTTTAGGCCGCGTTCTTTTAGACGCTCTTCTTGCAGTTCCAAATAATAACTTATATCCTGGTTTCCCAAAGAAGGTTTCGTCCCCGCCCGGCTCCACTCTTTTAGCTCATCTGCAAATGCTCTGTATATCCTTTCCTCCTTGGTTTGATAAGGCTTTGTCCTTGTATCCACGATTCAACTTCCTCACATAACGAAAGCCTGAAGGTTTCCCCAAAAGCTCCCAAATATCTTACTCTTCTGCAAGCAGCCCTTTCATTACAAACAAAATCTCCCGATCCACCGCCGTTTCGGAAACTCCTCTTGTATGGGATGCGATCTTCAGCCCTTCCAGTACATACATAATATTTCTTGCATATCCTCTTGGATCTTCGCAATAAAACTCTTCGCTTTCAACCCCTGACGCAATCAGTCCTTCCAGCACATACACTGCCGCATCAAACTGTTTCTTAAGCAGGTTCTCCCGTGCCGGAATACGGTTTGCAAAGAAGTATTCATAGACCGCCTTGCCAAGGGTCGGTTTCTTATTTAACAGCTCCCGCTTTTGTTCTTTAAAGAACAAGGCAAGTATGTCCGTAGGCGTTGCTTCCTGGGTGATGCTCCGGCTAAACACATCGTCCGTATCTTCCTGCTCCATCCTTAACACTTCCTCAAATAATTCTTTTGTGCTGGAAAAATACAAATACAGGCCTCCCCGGCTGATCTGGCACGCCTCAACGATATCTTTCATGGTAACTTCCTTGTATCCCTTTTCCATGAAGATCCCCCGTGCTGTCTCCACGATATATTTCTTCTTTTGTACCGACTTATCGCTCATATCCCCAAAACTCCCATGTTCATACTGCATCGTTTCCCTACCGGCCATTATGCTATCGGCCGGTCCCAAACTTCCAGCAGCTCTTTGATCCTCTTTAATCCGTGGTAAAACACCCCATTCTCCACTGCCCGGGACCAAAGCCAGCCTTTGGTCATACCGCCAAGGATATATTTCGCCATGATATGAAAAATATTTTCGATATCTTTCAGTTCCGCCTGCTTAATCATACGCAGTTCATCCTGTTCAGAACGTATTCTGTTTCTGGAAAACACATAAACATAATTCCGGTCCATCAGCCCCGTGGCATTCATTTCCTTAACAAAAGCAAGCAGCGTACTGTCATATACAGGAATCGTTATCGAACTTTCCGGCATATTGCTGCCTTGATACCTGCTTACCATCTTATTCCCCGACTTTTCCTCCAGCCATGGAAGATACCGGAACATCTTTTCCGTAGCCTGACGGTATTTTTCTATTGTTTCACGTCTGTAAACATTTTCATTTTCCATATCCTATGTACCCTTCTTTCAGTTCCAAATATAAAAATCCATTTATTCCTGTATTTGCTTTGGGCAGACACCATTTTTATAATACCACAAAATCGGGGAAATGAACATAAAATATACAAGGATCGGCAAACTATTTTTTTTGATTATTTTGATATATTTTCCCCATTTTTTCCAAAAATGTTGTATAATTTTCCTATAAAGCAAAAGGAGGATTCGTAATATGGCAAAAGAAATGATTGCAATGCTTCTTGCCGGCGGACAAGGCTCACGCCTGTATGCGCTTACAGAGAAACTTGCAAAACCAGCAGTTCCCTTCGGCGGCAAATACCGTATCATCGATTTTCCGCTGTCCAACTGCGTCAATTCAGGCATTGATACTGTAGGTATCCTGACCCAGTATCAACCGCTGGAACTGAATGAATATATCGGCAACGGCCAGCCCTGGGATCTGGACCGTCTCTATGGAGGCGTTCATGTACTGCCGCCCTACCAGAAAGCAAGCGGTTCGGACTGGTATAAAGGTACGGCAAACGCAATTTACCAAAATATATCCTTTATTGAGCGTTATGACCCGAAATATGTCATTATTCTTTCTGGTGACCAGATCTGTAAACAAGATTACAGCGACTTTCTAAATTTCCATAAAGAAAAAGATGCTGAATTCAGCGTAGCCGTTATGGAAGTTCCCTGGGAGGAAGCTCCCCGTTTCGGTCTGATGGTAGCTGATGAAACCGACAAGATCACGGAATTCCAGGAAAAGCCGAAAAATCCAAAGTCCAACTTAGCTTCCATGGGAATCTACATTTTTAACTGGGATATCCTGAAAAAATATCTGGAAGAAGATGAAGCAGACCCCAAATCCGAAAATGACTTTGGAAATAATATTATTCCTAACCTCCTGCGTGACAACCGCCGGATGTATGCTTACCATTTCAGCGGCTATTGGAAAGATGTCGGAACCATTTCTTCTTTATGGGAAGCCAATATGGAAGTCCTGGATCCTGAGCACAGCGGAATCAATCTTTTTGACGAAGATTGGAAAATATACAGCCGTAACAGCGGTATGACCGGCCATAAGATCAGCGCTGGCGCCGAAGTGGAAAATTCCATGATCACTGATGGCTGCCGGATCAAGGGAACAGTTAAGCATTCCATTCTTTTTGCCGGCGTAAAAATTGCCGAAGGCGCAGTGGTCGAAGATGCCGTTATTATGGGCGGCACCACCATCCGATCCGGCGCTGTAGTGAAACACTGCATCGTTGCAGAAAATGTAACCATCGGTGAAAACGCCGTGGTTGGCGCAATGCCTTCCGGCGATGAAAACGGCGTTGCTACCATCGGGGCAGGCATTACCATCGGCGAAAACGCGGTAGTCGGCCCTAATGCCATGGTCAAAAATAATATAGAAGGTGGTGAAGAACAATGGTAAATTCAAATGCAAATGCACTCGGGATCATCTTCCCCAACAGTTATGACGCTCTGGTTCCTGAATTAGTCAATGTACGTTTGATGGCTTCCATCCCTTTTGCCAGCCGTTACCGTTTGATCGACTTTATTTTGTCCAGTATGACACATTCCGGCATTGATAACATTTCCGTCATGGTAAATAATAATTATCATTCCCTGATGGATCATTTGGATTCCGGCCGCGAATGGGATCTGGTCCGCAAAAACGGCGGCTTACATATTTTCCCTCCTTTTGCTGAAAAGGAATCAAAACCCTATGTTGGACGTGTTACCGCCCTGGCAAATATTCTGGACTTCCTTCGGGATGAAAAAGAAAAATATGTCATCATGACAGATACCAATGTGGTGGTAAATTTTGATTTTAACGCGATGCTCCAGGCTCATATAGAAAGCGGTGCAGATGTGACGATCGCCTACAACGAGCAGGAACTTCCTGAAAGCGTGTTTACCTATCAGTCCAACGATAAAGGCTTTTACTATACCTTCGACCTTGACGGCACCCGGGTAAAGAAAATTTATGTGAATCCAAGGACTCACGGAGTGCTGAATTTCGCTATGAACATTTTCATTATTGAGCGCGAAATGCTGATCGATATGGTCAACACCGCTTTCGTACGGGGACAAGAGTATTTTGAACGTGACGTACTGCTGCCCCAGCTCAACAAACTAAATGTACAGGCGTACAAATACGATGGATATGTAGCGCGGATCAGCGACATGAAGAGTTACTTTGATGAAAACATGAAGCTTTTGGACGACTACAATCTGGACGCTCTTTTCTCCGGCCCGCCTATATACACCAAAATCCGTGATGACAATCCTACCCGTTATATTGAAGGGGCTAAGGTTCAAAACGTAATGTCAGCCGACGGATGCGTTATCGAAGGGGAAGTGGAAAACAGCGTTATTTTCCGTGGCGTAAGGATTGCCAAAGGCGCCAAGGTAAAAAATTGCATCCTCATGCAGGATACGGTGATTGAATCAGGTGCAAATGTTGAATATCTTATCACCGACAAAAATGTCGTCATTACCGCTGGAAAAGAAATGAAGGGAACGGATACTTTCCCCGTCTATATTGCAAAATTCCAGCAAGTGTAATTTCAGTCATGCATTCGTACATAAAAGAGGCGCTGCTTAACGGCAGCGCTCCTTTTTATCCTCTTACATATGCCTTGATCGTTGCAAGCTCCTTCCCTTCGCTTTCTCCATATGGCCTTATGGTATATTCCTTTACCTGTTCCGGAATAATAAAGGTTTCCGCATAATGCACCACAAAAGGCGGGAACTTTCCCTGGGGGCTCTCCACGATTGCTTCTCTCCCCTCAACCAAATTCAACACGTTAACGCTTCCCATGGTCTTATGACAGACTTTACTGCTAAACCAATGACGCCTCGTTTCAATAAACTCCCTTTCATGGAGACCTGTACGTTCTTCCCGATATCCTGCTCCTTCTTCTATCATATCCGTCTGCCCAATCAGGTTTTCCTTCACCCATGAGGTATCCCTATTCCACTGAATGACCTGCTTTCCATGCTGGATATGGACAGGCCGGGGAAGCCCGTCCAAGCCCAGCCGCCCCCAGTCCCAAAGCTTAAAAGTAAAAATATAGGGCGTGGAACTGATTTCAAGAACCATGCTGTTCTTCCCGGAACAATGAACGGTTCCAGCCGGAATCAGGAAGTGGTCATGTTTTTTGGCCGGAAAACGATTAATATATTTTTCATCCGGAAAAGGCGCTTCTCCCCGGTCTGCGCTTTCCAAATCCCGGATCATACAATCCTGATCAATTCCTTCTTTCAAACCGAGATAAACTACCGCATCTTCTTTCGCATCCAAGATATAATAGCTTTCATCCTGGGTATAATGCATGCCAAACACCTGTTGGATATATTCTGTAAGGGGATGTACCTGAAGGCTTAAATTTTGCCCTTCCATGGTATCCAAAAAGTCAAACCGGATGGGAAATTCCTTGCCAAACCGGGCATGCACCCGCTCACCTAAAAGTTCTTTCGGCCTTAAAAATACGGCATCTATAGATGGCACTTCCACCCTGACTTTCCCATATTGTAAATATAAACTGTTTTCCTCCGGTACCCCGTCAAAACTCCATGCATAGTTTTCCCTGTCCCTGTCAAGGCCGCAGACCTGTTTCATCCACTGCCCTCCCCAGATTCCCGGGTCAAAATAGGGAACTACCCGGAACGGCCCGGAAACCGTCTTTTCGATCCCCGCCATGAATGCCATTTTCGTGACCATTTTAGGCTGATCCCTCCTATTGGTATCCAACAGATAATCCATCCCGGTAAAAATCCTCTGCTTAAGCCTGTCGGCAACCCTCCATTCCACGAAGAATCCTCTCTTATATTTTCGCAGCGTATCCTCTTTGTAATTATCCATTTTCCAATTAGCCAGTTCCCCGCTCCGGTAACGTAGTTGGATTTCCCATCTTGCCAGGTCAGCGTAAATTAAAATATCGCCTGTCGTTAGCAAGGAAGCTCCTGTTCCTATCACAAGGATCACGCCTTCCTGGATCTCTTCTATTTTTTGTTTTCCCGCTATAAGCAGATCCTCATCAAAAAATTCTTCCATGGTGCGGCAGGTCATGACCCCAAATACTCTGTCATCCGTAAGCTCCCGCTTGACCATCCGTGTGATCCGCTCTCCGGAATAACTGTAATGGTCACTATAAAATATTTCCACCGGCATTAACATTTCCCGAAACGGAACCACAATCTCCTCTATTCTCACTCCCGGATAACATTCCACCGTTATGACAGTGCGCTTTCGGTTTCGGCATTTCCTTTCTATTTCCTTTGTGATCTTGCCATACCCTTCAAAAACTTCTTTTTCAAATCCCTCTACCACCGTGCAGGGATTTTTATCATAATTTGACTGCATCATCTTCCGTTGCTCCTCACTGCCTTAAAGGCATTCCTGTAAATTTGCCGCTCCAATGATTGCCGCGTCATTGGCAAGCATAGAACACACAATTTCTGCCATTTCCATTTGCTTAAAATAAATCCTTTGCTTCACTCTTTTTTTAACCGGAGCCAGCAGCACTTCCCCCTGGGCGCTAATTCCGCCTCCCAACACGATCCGTTCAGGATCAAAAACATTGATCAGATCCGCAATTCCTTCCGCCACATAATCTGCATAAGACTCAAAAACCTGAACCGCCGTTTTCCTTTTTTCTTTCAGCGCTTCAAAAAACACCTGTCCTTCTATCTCCTGATCCGTCAAATCTCCAAATACACCTGCCTGTTTTGCTTGTACAAGCAAGGCTTTGGTGGAGGCATAGCACTCCCAGCATCCCTTTCTTTTACAGGTACATTCCTTTCCGTCCTTTTCGATCAAAATGTGCCCAAGAATGTTGGAATTTCCATTTTTCCCTAAATATAACTTTCCGTTAAAAATAATTCCTCCGCCAATCCCTGTCCCGAAAGTCAGCATGATCATTTGCCTGCTTCCTCGCCCGGCTCCTGCAAGATATTCTCCCACAGCAGCACAATTTGCATCATTTTCCACATAAACCGGCACATGAAAATGTTGATGCAGTTCTCTGCATACGGGAACCCGCTCCCACTTGATATTATTAGAATATAGCACCATGCCCGTATTTCTGTCCAAAATCCCAGGACAGCCTAATCCGATACAGGAAATATCCAACGTCCCCGCTTTTTCCAAAAGAGATTCTATCATTCCAACCATCCGGCAAATTACCGCATCCGCTCCTTCCTCACAGTGGGACATTCCTTCTATCTTTTCAACAATTTCATATTTTTCATTAACCAATCCAATGCTGACTGTAGTTCCTCCCAGATCAATCCCTATCTTCATCACTTATCCTTCCTCCTGCTTGTTTTGCCATGTAAGATAAAGAAGTTTCCATTCATATGCCAAAAGACTTAAACTTATTTTCCCATCTCTTACAGGGATCTGCTGTCTTATTTGTTCCTGTACATCCGTTTCAAAAGCCAGAAATTTGTGATGGCCTGGACACCTGACGGCAACCCTCTGGTTATCGGCTTCATGGTTTTTCAAAACGACCATAATTCCCCCTTCTTTGGCCGGGTAAATATTCGTCACTATCCCTTCTTTACTGCACTCTATGAAGCGCTCCGCCATTCCAGAAAATCTATCCATATCTGCCACCGCACCGATCAGGCATCTATTTTCTGCTTTCACAAATTCCTTATATAGCTGGCTCAAGCTAACCTTGGGACTTACTGAAAATTGGTATTGGAATTCTGCCATATCCCTTTGGCTTGCAGCAAAATTCGTATCCCAATAATTATTCATAGGCCATGCTGCAAGGATCGGGTTTGCCTTTCGCTCAATGCAATGATTTTCCCTGCCAAAATGAAAATCTCCTACCTGTACCATCGGCGCATGAGGGCAGGCAAGGCTATAACAAATCTCCTCATCATAAAGGGCAACGCCATTTTCCACCGTAATATAGTCCCTGCATGTATTCCCTAGCTGCTGTCCATCCAATTCTACAAATTGGCCTGCCGTGTTATAAACACATTTCCATCCTTGCTTTAGTAAAAGCGGCATTACCAGATAAATACCTTCCGGTTCCCATACCGCATCCTTATGGATTCTCAGATTAAGGCCAATCTCCGCCTGATTTTTGTAAAAGACGATTTCCTGCTTCGCGAAACTTGCTCCTTCCATGGAAAATCTTCCGCAAAAGCTGATCTTACTCTCACTGATCTCCATATCCCACACTGCATTTTCATGGTTTCCAATCCTAAGCGCCTTCCACTCATGATTCCACATACTGACATTTTGATTGCATAAGTCTACATCCCTGGGAAAAATTGTCCTTCTAATCTTGCGCTGTTCTTCTCCATCCACCGTTTCCCTTACCAGCTCAAAAAATCCCCATTCTCCTGTATCATCCAAAAGGTTCCTTCCCATTTTCTTATCATAGATCTGTCTGATCCCACCCCCCTTTTCATCTAATGTGATCTGGTAAAAAGGCGTTTCTACCGTTTCCCCGTTCATCCGAAACCAAGGGGTATCCCCCGGATCACTTTTCATCTTACCGATTTCTTCAAAGGTAAGGGCTCTTATAGAAAATGGCGGCAGGGTAATTTCCCCAAAGTACTGTCTTGCTTCCTCCGCATAATATTCCTTTTCTTTGGTACGGTCCAAATAAGGGATATAGCGCTTTTGACGCACTGCACCAAGCTGCCTCTCCTTCCTCATCCATCCTGACGGAATGTCAAGGGCTGCTTTACTTGTAACCCCTGTGGGATTCACCACCATTACTCCCTCTAAGCAATCAGCCTGAAAAGGATTCCCAGCAAGCTTTTCCATCTGCGTGCCAACCAGATACCCCGCTAAATCCGCCGCCCGGTAAGACATCTCCTTCTTATGTATCAGTTGGGAAATACTTTCATAGTCCTGAGGGTCTGATACCGACTGGGAAGCCCCCCATGTATGCTCCTCAAAGAAAAGGACATTTAATTTTGCCTCTTTTTTAACTGCCAGATACCGTTCACTTTGAAATCCCGTCACACATTCCAAAAAGTCTGCGCTTTCCAATGCCCTTGCAGCAAGACGGTTCACTTTTGTTTCCCTGGCCGTACTGCTACACCCAAAGTTCCAATAGTCTGTCCAATCGCCAGCGTAAACGGGAAACGCACCTTCCCCCATTGACAGCAGCTTATCCCGAAGCATTTCCGGCGTAACAAACCGAACCCGGAATTCATGGCCTTCTGCATTATAACGCCTTATTAAATCCGCCAGCCCTGCATCGGGGCAATTGTTATCATACATCGGGGGATTCGTAGCTGTAAGAAATGCAAAATCCCATGGATACCCCTGCTTTTCCAGCCGCTCGGTATACTCACAGATTCCCTGATGCATCCTTCCGGTATCCGCCTCACAGGTTTTAAAGAACTGGCTGAAAAGGGAATAATGTTCCCCCACAAAACTGAGCAGCCTCCTGCCATCAGGCGTTTCCCACCAAAAGGCACAAGGGCGTTTCAATGGCACTCCCCCAAAATGAATGTTGATTCCCGTCAAATAAAAATCCACCTGACTGTCCAGCAAAAGCTGGGACATCGGCCAGGGCTGCCCGTTCACATCATGGTTGACCGCTGTACAGATGGTCGTTTTCAGTTTTTTCCTAAGACAGTCCAAATCTTTCATCATGTCCAACATCTGCATTGCCGTACAGCCTGGTGTATGCCGCCGCCAAAAATGACATTTTTTAACACTTAAAATGACATTAGTTATAAAACCACTTTATTTCCACCATAATTCTATTTTAAATATACATTTAAATCACATTAAAGGCTTGTTAAACTTATCGAAAATTTAGCCATGTAAAAAGGGGCTTTTTACTGCCCCTTTTCCACCTTCCGGTTTCCATGTTCCTCTGTTATCAGATATTTTCCCGTTTTAGGATTTTTATTAGGAATAACCTCAATCAACTCGTCTACAGAGCAACCTAATACTTCGCAGATTCTATCAATATGCTCAACGCGTAGACTAACTACTATTTCGTTATACCACTCGTTAATCGTATTGGGTCTTATTCCTGTCAATTCTGATAATTTTCTTTGGGACATGCGTCTTTCTCCCAGAAGTCTTGATAAGTTTATTCTTACCATAATAATGCCCCTGATAAATATTAACATAATAAGTTGCATTATTTTGTATTTTGATATTTTATAACTAATTTCGTTATGTGAAATTTTTTATGATTAATTCTGGATATCTCGCTCCTCCTTTTGCTGAAACAAGATTATTATTTCGACTAACTTCAATAATATTATTACCTTTATATAATTGTCGTATAAAATCACAATCATTATAAGATAAAATAAACTTTCCTTTTATGTTATTAAGCATCCCCTTCAATTCTACATGATCATCTTCTGTAAATTTAACTGAATAATAGTCCTCTGCTTTATAATATGGTGGATCCAAATAAAATAAAGTATCTGGCCTGTCATTATTATTGAGTATCTTTCTGAAATCCTGATTTTCAATAACTACAAATCTAAGTCTCTCTGCCACTAACAGTAAATATCTTTTTGCTTTATTTATATCTCTTGCTTTCAACCCGAAAGAATGCAAATCCGAACCAAAGCTTTCCTTAATTAGAATAAAAAATCGTGCCGCCCTCTGAATATCAGTTAATCCTTGCACCTCCATTTGTGCTTTTACATCGTAAAATTGTTCTCTAGACACAAGTGTTAATTCAAGTTCTTTTTGTACTTCTTCAGCGTGATATTTAACACATCTAAATAAATTGACCAGTTTTCCATTAATATCATTATATACTTCTATTTCTGCATGTTTTTCAGAAGAAAATAAAACCCAACCTGCTCCACCAAATACTTCCACATATCGCCTATAGGTTCCTTTATCAGGGAATTCCTTGACAATCTTATTCTTCAATGCTTTTTTACCACCAATCCAACTTATAAAGCTATCCATAATTATATCCTCTCTTTCAAAATAATTAGGGCATCATTTTGGTAGAGATATATTAATATATATTTTTTTAATTTTGTCTCCTTAATTTTTAATAAAAACCAAATGCCCATGATACCTGTATTAAATAATGATTTAATGTTTCCAGACGGCACCAGATTCTACCCAGATAAGCAAAATGGA
>CAJUCN010000017.1 GCA_910585005.1 uncultured Lachnospiraceae bacterium
ACTACTGGGTTTGTAGCCACTTTTTGATTTCACAAGTGTCAAACTCGGGATTATACCTGTAATTTGAATAGTCGTCAAATAGTGCCGTCATTGACTTTTGCAAAATCATATGGTAAAATTTCATACTGAGAAAGGCTTGAAAAAGATAGAAGAAAGTCGGATAATTTCATTTGTTTTGGGAGGACCTATGGAGAATGGGAAAACACTGCTGATTGTGGACGATATGGAAGTTAACCGGGCAATCCTGGCAGAGATTTTTAAGAATACATATCAGATCATTGAGACAGGGCAGGGGGCGGAGGCCATTGAAATCTTAAAGACGAAAGAGGGCATATCAGCAGTTCTTTTGGATGTCCTTATGCCGGAAGTAAGTGGCATTGACGTATTAAAAGAAATGAATGCAACCGGAAAGATTGAGGAAACGCCGGTATTTATGATTACGGCTGCAGAGAGTGAAGAGGTACTGATGCAGTGCTATGAACTGGGGGCAATTGATGTGATCACGAAGCCCTTTATGTCTCAATTTTTGATGTGCAGGGTAAACAGTGTAATCGAATTGTACGAGCATAGACATAAGCTGGAAAAGATTGTTGATAAGCAGGTAGCGCGTCTTAGTGAACTGATGCAGTCTATGATCCAGGTCCTGGCATCTGTCATTGAGTTTAGGGATTGTGAGTCAGGGGAACATGTTAAGCGGGTTTCTAACTTGACGGGAACGATTATGAAGGAAGTCAGTGATGCTTATGAAGAATACAGGCTGCCGGAGGCAGAGATTGAAAAAATTGCCATTTCAGCCAGTCTGCACGATATCGGAAAGATTTCCACACCGGATCAGATCTTAAATAAGCCGGGGAAACTCACGGCAGAAGAATTTGAGATTATGAAGCAGCATACGGTCAAAGGATGTGAGATCCTGCGTAGAATTCCGGACATCATGGATGCAGGGGTTTATAAGTATGCTTATGATATTTGCAGGCATCATCATGAAAAGTGGGATGGGCGGGGATATCCCGATGGATTAAGCGGGGATGCGATTTCTATTTGGGCGCAGGTGGCAGCGCTTGCGGATGTTTATGATGCTCTTACATCTGAGCGCGTTTACAAAAAAAGTTTTGACAGAGAAAAGGCGGTGTCTATGATTTATAACGGCGAGTGCGGCGCTTTTAATCCCAAAATATTGGAAATATTTGGGAGTGCACTGGATAAATTTGAAGAAAACCATAAGAAATAAGTGCTATGCATGGAAAGAGAAGTGTGAAAGCGTATGGATAAGAAGATTATCAGTTTTTTTTGGAAGAGCCTGCTTGGCGTAATTATCGTTTGTATTGCATTATTTATGTTCCTGCTCTTTTTTATGTCCTCACGGACAAATGATACGATCTATGATGTGGGCGCTAATTACATGTCAGCGGTAAACGAACAGGTACAGCAAAAGTTTACATCCATTATTGATATCGAACTGGATTTGGTAAACAATGTCATAGCACATATAGATGAAGGCCGTGACGGGAGCAAAGAAGATCAGATCGAAGGGTTGATCCATAGCGCCCAGATCATCAATCTTGCTTATTTAGGGTTTTATTATGAAGATGGCAGGTTGGAAAAGGTTTATGGCGACCATATCAGTGAGATTACAGCAGACGATATGACATTTAATCAGGATGGAAGTATTATTACCCGTGGGATCGATGATTTTGGAAACAGTATATTGGTTTTAGGCCAAAAGTACGAATTTCCTATGCCGGATGGGGAAAACAGCGTTGCAATTGTGGCGGCAACGCCCATGGAGCAGTTGAATGAAGCCCTTTTCCTGAAGGAGAATGCCGATGAGATGTACTCCCATATTATTGACAGCGACGGGAATTTTATGATCCGAAACGGGGATGCTTATCGTGAAAATTATTTTGATAGGATAGAAGGTTCTTATGGAACCTACAAAGGAAAAACGCCTGCAGTTTACCGGGAGGAATTGGAAGAGGCAATAAGAAGCGGGGAGGACTATTCCACCACCTTTGTGTTGGATGGGGAGGTTCGGCTTTTGTATTGCTCCAAAATTAACCAGACATCGGATTGGTATCTGCTTACCATTATGCCGGAAAGTGTTCTTAGCGCTACCATTATGGAATTGGATCACATGCGTATCACGGCAATGACAAGCATTCTGGTGATTATTCTGGCTTTGATGACGGGCGTGCTGCTTTGGTATTACCGGTTATCCCAGAGGCAGTTTAGAGAGGTGGAGAAGGCAAGGCACGAGGCAACCATCGCCAATAATGCAAAAAGCGAGTTTCTTGCCAGCATGAGCCATGACATTCGCACACCTATGAACGCGATCATCGGTATGACGGAAATAGCCCTGAAAAACGTGGGAGATTCCTTCCGCGTGGAAGAATGCCTGCAGAAGATCAAGCTGTCCAGCAAGCACTTGCTGGGACTGATCAACGATGTGCTTGACATGTCCAAAATTGAAAGTAATAAGATGACCTTAAGTATGGCGCCCATGTCTTTGAAGGAGGCGATTGATGATATTGTAACGATCATGCAGCCCCAGGTGAAGGCAAGAGAGCAGTATTTTGATATTTTTATCCGGGATGTGGTGGCAGAAGAGGTATACTGTGACGGAGTTCGTTTGAACCAGGTGCTTTTGAACCTTTTGTCCAATGCGGTGAAATTTACCCCGGAAAAGGGACGTGTGGATATTTATATGTGGCAGGAAAACTGCCCGGACAATGAAGAATATGTCAGGACGCATTTTAAGGTGGCTGATTCAGGAATCGGGATGTCGGAAGAATTTCAAAAAAGAATCTTTGAAAGCTTTTCCAGAGAGGAAACGGAGCAGGTGCACCACACCGTTGGAACGGGACTTGGAATGGCTATTACCAAGGCGATCGTATCTTTGATGGGAGGAACCATAGAACTGCAAAGTGAAAAGGGGAAGGGGACAACATTCCATATTATCATTGATTTTAAGAAGGCAGAGGTCAGTGGAAAAGATATGAAGCTGCCGCCATGGAATGTTCTTGTGGTAGATGACAATGAACAGTTGTGTCTCAGCGCCGTAGCAAATTTAGAGGAGCTTGGAGTGAAGGCAGAGTGGACTACGGATAGTTCCGAGGCAGTTAAGATGGTGGAAGAGCATCATTTGACAGATCATGACTACCATTTTGCTTTGATTGACTGGAAGATGCCGGGGATGGACGGAATAGAAGTGATCCGGATGATCCGTGAAAAAGTAGGTTCCAATATTCCTGTGTTTCTGATTTCTGCCTATGACTGGAATGATATAGAAAACACGGCATCCATAGAAACATTTGAGGGATTTATTGCGAAGCCGTTATTTAAGTCAACATTGTTTGCACGTTTGAACCAATACACGGAAAATTACCAACCGGAAGAGAAGGAAGAAGAAATCGTAGAGAGCGACCTGGAAGGGAAGAAGATTCTGCTTGCGGAGGATATTGAGATTAACTGGGAGGTTGCAGAAACCATTCTTAGTGAGTTTGGCCTGCAAATGGAATGGGCGATTAACGGAAAAGAATGTGTAGACAAATTTATGGCTTCGGAAATAGGTTATTATGATGCAATTCTGATGGATATCAGAATGCCGGTCATGAATGGATATGATGCGACCAAAGAGATCAGGGCATTAGACCGGGCGGACAGTGATCTTCCGATTATTGCCATGACAGCAGATGCTTTTTCAGGGGATGTGCAAAAGAGTTTGGAGAGCGGTATGAATGCACATATTGCAAAACCTATTGATGTGAAAGAATGTGTAAGGACGTTAAAGCAGTATATAAAATGATGGACGATAGATCCGCAGGCGGGGTATGGCTTGCGGGTCTTTTGCTAGTAAAAAAGGAAGGAAAGGAAAGAAATGAGATACCCTGAATTTTTAAAGGAAAAGGGAACAATCGGGTTTGTAGCGCCTTCTTTTGGATGCAGCATAGAGCCTTATCGCACGGCGTTTGAAAATGCCCGGAAGAGATGGCAGGCGAAAGGATATGTACTTCATCTGGGGCCGAATTGCTTTGCCAGTGACGGGATTGGGATAAGCAGCAGCCCGGAAAATTGCGGAAGAGAATTGCAGGATTTTTATCTGAAAGAAGATAACGACTGCCTGATTTCCTGTGGTGGCGGAGAATTGATGTGTGAGATTTTGGAGTATCTTGACTTTGATGAAATCAGCGCTGCAGCTCCCAAGTGGTATATGGGTTATTCAGATAATACGAATATGACGTTTCTGCTCACTACGCTCTGCGATACTGCTTCTGTTTACGGTCCCTGTGCGGCCGCTTTTGGCATGGAACCACCACATCCGGCGATAGAGGATGCTATGGATGTGCTGACAGGGAAAAAGAGAATGCTAAGGAGCTACGGTATGTGGGAAAAAGAGGGGAAGAGGGATGAGGAACATCCGCTTGTGCCTTATTACTGTACGGAGCCGCTTGTACTTAGGAATTATTTACCTGGATCGGAAGGTGGGGGAGAAGGTCATTGGTTTTTGGCGGATGAAGCAGTGATGGAGGGAAGGCTTTTAGGAGGCTGCATGGATTGTCTGGTAAATCTTCTGGGTACTAAGTTTGATCAAGTGAAGAAGTTTCTTCCAAAATATCAGGAGGATGGGTTTATTTGGTTTTTGGAAAGCTGTGACCTGAACGTGTTTGGTATTCGGAGAGCAATGTGGCAGATGGAAATGGCAGGATGGTTTCAGTATGTAAAGGGGTTTTTGATTGGGCGGCCTTATTGCCATGGACAGGAAATGATGGGACTTGACCAATATGAAGCGGTTCTTTCTACGGCTATGCGGCATAAAGTCCCGGTAATCATGGATGCAGATTTAGGGCATTTGCCGCCTATGATGCCTCTCGTTTCAGGCAGTTATGCCAAAGTCAAGTCAACTAAAAATAAGCTTGAAATTGAGATGATTTACAGATAATTCGATCAAATTTTACAAGGAGTTTGAAGATTGTCGGAAAAATGTGCGATGAATGACGGTTGAATTGATATTTCATGTTCCTTATAATAAATTTATATCAAAATTTGTGAAAAGGAAGGGAATATTGATGGAACAGTTAAATTTAACAACAACAAAGGATGTAGAAAAGGTGTACGAAATTTTAGGAAACCTGATCCACATGGAACGCGAGTTCCAGATTATGATCACGGTGCCATCTGCAAGCGCTAAGGCAGGAACAGCAATGGCAAGTGAGGTAAAGGAGAGTAAAGCATTTAGTTATGACCTGGAAAAGGATGTGACGGACATGATCCATGAGATCGGAGTTCCAGCACACATTAAAGGTTATCAATACCTGAGGGAAGCGATTATTATGTCGGTGGAGGATCCGGAAATGCTGGGCTCTATCACGAAGGTGCTTTATCCTACGATCGCGCGGAAATATCAGACCACATCCAGCAGAGTGGAGAGGGCGATCAGGCATGCTATCGAAGTGGCATGGAACAGAGGTAGGATGGAGACATTAGATTCTATGTTTGGTTATACCATAAACAACGGAAAAGGTAAGCCGACTAACTCAGAATTTATTGCACTCATTGCAGATAAGATCCGGCTCCAGTACCGGTAAAGGATTATTGGTACAAATTGACAGGAATCATTCCATTTTGTTACAAATTCTTCTTTTAATGCTCAAAGGGATGTTGTATAATAAAAATAATATTAATTATTGGAGGGATATGATGAAAAATATTCTTTTTGTTGCATCAGAAGGAGTTCCATTTATTAAAACGGGCGGACTTGCAGATGTAGTAGGTTCACTTCCCAAATGCATTGATAAGCAATATTTTGATGTGCGGGTGATTCTCCCCAAGTATACCTGCATATCGCAGGAAATGAAGGATAAGATGAATTTTGTCACTTCTTTCTATATGGATTTCCACTGGAAAAATGAGTATGTGGGTGTCCTTTATGCGGAGGTAGATGGGGTTAAATATTATTTTATTGATAACGAAATGTTTTTTAATGGGTTTAAGCCATACAGTGATAATGCATTGTTTGAAATTGAAAAGTATTCTTTTTTCTCTAAGGCGGCATTATCAATTCTTCCTGTAATCGGCTTCAGGCCTGATATCATCCATTGCCATGACTGGCAGACTGGTTTGATTCCTGTATATTTGAAAGAGCGTTTCCAGGGAAATGAATTTTACCGTGGGATTAAGTCTGTTATGACGATCCATAACCTAAAATTTCAGGGCAAATGGAGTGTAAAGGAAGTACAGGATATTACAGGGCTTCCGCCATATTTCTTTACGCCTGATAAGCTGGAACTGTATAAAGACGCGAACCTTCTTAAAGGAGGGCTGGTATATGCAGATGCCATAACCACTGTAAGCCAGACCTATGCAGAGGAGATCAAAACGGAATTTTATGGGGAACAGTTAGATGGGCTGATGCGTGCACGCACCAATGATCTCAGAGGTATTGTGAACGGCATTGACTATGAGGAATTTAATCCCGAGACAGATAAGTACATCGAACATCATTACAATGCGGTGAATTTTAGAAAAGAAAAGGTAAAAAATAAGCGTGCGCTTCAAGCGGAACTGGGTCTATGCCAGGACGACAAGAAGTTTATGATCGGTATCGTGTCCAGGCTGACAGACCAAAAAGGGTTTGACCTGATTGCATATATGATGGACGAACTTTGTCAGGATAATGTACAGTTAGTAGTCCTTGGAACCGGTGAGGAACGGTATGAGAATATGTTCCGCCATTTCGACTGGAAGTATAATGACAAAGTATCCGCCAATATTTATTATTCAGAAGCATTATCCCATAAGATTTATGCGGCAAGTGATGCTTTTCTTATGCCGTCCCTTTTTGAGCCTTGCGGGTTAAGCCAGCTCATGAGCCTGCGCTATGGAACGGTGCCCATCGTTAGGGAAACGGGGGGACTGAAAGACACCGTTGAGGCATACAATGAATATGAGAGTACCGGAACCGGTTTTTCCTTTGTGAACTATAATGCCCATGAGATGCTGTCCACCATCCGTTACGCAGAGAGGATCTATTATGATCGGAAGAGGGAATGGAATAAAATCGTGGATCGTGCTATGGCGGCAGATTTTTCGTGGCAGGTTTCCGCTTCGAAATATCAGGAAATGTATGACTGGCTGATCGGATAAACAGTTGGAGCGTAGCAGGAATGCCAAATAATAAAAGGAAAGACGGATTTATCATGCAGGCGGGAATCCTGGCTTTTGCCGGGATTATCGTCCGCATGATAGGTCTTTTATACAACAAGCCTCTGGTTTCTATTATTGGAGATGAGGGATTCGGTTATTACGACAGCGCTTATGCTGCCTATAGTATTGTACTTTTGATATCTTCTTACAGTATTCCCTCAGCAGTCTCTAAAGTAATTGCCCAAAGGCTGGCAGTAAAAGAATATCGGAATGCACACAGAATCTTTCAATGTGCATTTATTTATGTGCTGGTAGTCGGTGGTATTGCCAGCTTATTTGTGTTTTTTGGAGCCGGTATTCTGGTGAAGATGGATAGTGCTGTTTTTCCTCTAAGGGTTCTTGCTCCTACCATTTTTTTTAGTGGCATTCTTGGTGTTTTGCGGGGATATTTCCAGGCTCACAAAACAATGCTCCAAACTTCTCTTTCCCAGATTTTAGAGCAGCTTGTGAATGCTGGCATGAGTATAGGGATGGCATACTTGCTGGTTCAAATGGTGGCGGATAAGGACATGACCGTGAAAGCTTCTTATGGCGCAGCAGGCGGGACGATAGGAACAGGGGCAGGGGTGCTTGCGGCTCTTCTTTTTATGGCAGGTATGTATGGGCTAAACCGTAAGACGATCCATAAGAGGATAGAACGGGATACGGGACATGTAGATGAGCCATACCGGGATATTTTTAAGATGATTCTCATGGTGGTGACGCCGTTTATTCTAAGTACCGGAATTTATAATATCAATAATTTCATGGATAAAACGATTTATCAGCAGATCATGATGGGAATCAAGCATGTCGAGGAAGCGGTAGTAGCCACCGATCTAAGCGCTATGGCCAAGGGAACCAAGATTGCCAATATTCCCATCGCCCTTGCTTCGGCGATGGCCACAGCGCTGATTCCCGGGATATCCAGTGATTTTGCGAAAGGGAATATTAAGAGTGTGCAGCATAAGGTGGCCAAGTCCGTGAAGGTTACGATGCTGATATCGATTCCTTCCGCTGTAGGGCTTGGTGCGTTAGCGAAGCCGGTAATGATGGTGATCTTTCACCAGCCGGATACCTTGGATCTGGCTTCCATGCTTTTGGTGTGCATGTCGGTCACCATTGTCTTGTATGCCCTTTCTACCTTGACGCAGGCGATCCTGCAATCGATCGGAAGGATGAAGACACCGATCATCAATGCCACTGCGGCGGTGGCGCTTCATGGGGCGATGATGATAGCCATGGAATTATTTTTGGATGAAAAATACAGTTTATACTACTATGTGGCTGCCACAGTAGTCTATGCTTTGCTCTTGTGCATTTTTAATCAGATATCGGTACACCGGTACCTGAATTACTCCCAGGAGATTGAGAAGACTTTTCTTTGTCCGGTCATAGCATCTGTGATTATGGGTGCAGCAGCTTTTGGTGTATATCATGGGGTATATTTTCTGGTAAAGAGTAATTTGGCCGCTCTTGGGCTGGCAGTTTTTGTGGGCGCTTTTCTTTATTTTGTTTTGATTATTTGTATGCGGGCAATATCTGAGGATGAATTAAAAGGAATGCCCAAAGGATATATGCTGGTAGCGATTGCAAAAAAAATGGGAATTATGAAACCGGAGAATGACAGACGGAAGAATCCTTCAAAGAACAGTGCAAAGAATGTTTCAAAGAAAAATAAAAAAAATATTTCAAAATCAGAAAAGAATGTAAAAAGAAAAGAAACGGTGAAAATCCCGAAGAAACAACCGGAAGATGATTTTTGGCTGGACGGATAAAAGCGTTGAATAAACAAAGAGCCTCCTGGAGATAATAAGTTTGTCAAATTATAAAATTTGTCAAAACAGATCATATTTCAGGAGGTATTTTTTATGGCAAACTTATCAGAACTTGATTTACAGAATCTGCGCCATCTGATTGGCGGTTACGACGTGACTCACTGCAAAATGAAAGAATATGCATCCAGTTCATCGGATACGCAGGTGAAGCAGTTTTTTGAAAAAGGCGCAAAATCGGCAATGGATAACAAAAATCAGTTGATGAAGTTTTTACAGTAGCACTGAAAACAGAAAGGATGGTTCAATTATGCAGATGAATGAAAAAACAATGGTAGCAGATACCTTAACAGGTATAAATGGGGAATTGGTCCGTTTTGGTGAGATGATCGCGCAGACGGAAAATTCCGATCTTAAGCAGACATTAAAACAGTTTAGAAATGCTTGTGAACAGTCCCAGGAGGAACTTTACAAGATCGCCCGTGAAAAGTCTTATTATGTTCCGGCAGCCAAAGCAACACAGCAGGAGATCGATCATGTAAAAGGGTTATTTACCAGCAGCGTTCTCTAGTAAGCCTTGAAACCCCAGCAGCCAGCGCGTTTGTGTTAGCGGCTGGGGTTTCTTTCTGGGTAGAAAGACGGGAATCCATACAGTTACGGCATAGTCAGTCTTCCATCAATGTGAGCTGGGAGATGTCTGCGTCAATAGCCATGGAATAGTTGGTGTAGTATACCACAAATCCGGGTTTGCTTCCCCCAGGTTTTTTGACATTTTTTTTCTCCGTATAGTCGATTTCTATTTTGTTTTGATTTCTGGCTTTGGAATAATAAGCAGCCAGCTTTGCAGCCTCTTCAAAAGCCCGGTCCGGAAGTTCCTTCCCATCCGTTTTGAGGATCACATGGGAACCTGGCATGCCTTTGGCATGAAACCACCAGTCACCACCGGAAGCAAATTTGAAGGTAAGTTCATCGTTTTGGTAATTGTTTTTGCCCACATACATATGAAAACCATCACTGCCCACATAGTGGAACGGTGTGCTGGTGATCTTTATTTTTTTTGCATTTCCTTTCCGCCGTATATAGCCGCTGGAGATCAACTCTTCGCGGATCTGTGTCAGATCCTCTTCTTTCAGCGCAATATCTAAGGAAGCCTGGATGGATTCTAAATGGTCGATTTCTTCTTTTACTTCCAGGGTCAGCTTAGAAAGGGCTTCGCCGGTGCGCTTTAGTTTGCCATACTTGTCAAAGTATTTTTTGGCGTTTTCTGAAGGCGTCAGAAGGGGATCCAAGGGGATCGTAATCATTTCGTTGGTATAATAGTTTAACGCCTGGGTGGATTTGGCGCCTGCAGGGACCTGATAACCGTAAGTGTTTAAAAGTTCTCCATAGATCCGGTATTTATCCTTTTTATCCGTATCCTTTAGCTGACGGAGCTGGAGATCATATTTTTTAACATTCCGTTCTAAAGCAGTTTGGACAATTTTGCGTAAATCCACGGATTTTTGCCGGATGCGTGTGTGGATGCTTTTTTCTGCATAATACTGTTCAAGCAAGGAACTGATAGAAGAGACAGCCTTATGATCGCTTTCTTCATACATAGTAACAGGCAGGGCGGCATATTCTGCAGGAACTTTATTTTCGTAGAAGATGACAGGGGCAAAAATGCCTTTTTCCACCTGATCCATCATTGCACTAAATTCATTGTAAAGCTTATTAAGGAGTTCAGGCCCATTTGGAGTTTCCGTAAATAGGGCGGTAGAGACATCTCCGTCCACACCGGACCGATGACAGACCTCCTGTGCAATAAACGGAGAGATGCCGGTATAAAAACTGTAAAGGGCTTTGTAAACGGGAAGCTTGGCAGCGGTTATGGTGCTTTTAAAAATCGCTTCATCGGGAGAAAGAGGATTCTTTTTTTCCTGGGTCAGGGGGATGAAATAGGTTCTCCCTGGCAGTACTTCCCGCACGGAACTGACCATACCGGAAATATGTTTGATGCTGTCAATAATGATATCGTTTTCATCCACAAAAATAATGTTGCTGTGTTTGCCCATCAGTTCAATAATCAGCCGTTTGCGTTTTAAATCGCCCATTTCATCTAAATGTTCGATATGGATCTGTAAGATGCGCTCTAACCCCGGCTGGGTGATATCTGTGATCCGCCCGTTTTGAAGATGCTTGCGAAGGAGCATACAAAATCCTGGGGCGGTCATAGGGCTTTGTTTGTTTTTGCCGGTCAGATAAACCAGCGGGAGGGATGCATTGGCGGACAAAAGAAGCTTTTGCTGTCCGGCCTGCAAGGTTTTTATTGTAAAGAGAAGTTCATCACTTTCGGGCTGGGCAATCTTATAGATCCGCCCGCCGATCAGAGTATCCTGAAGTTCTTTTGCGATTGCTGCAACTGTTATTCCGTCAAATGCCATGATCGTACTCCTTTCCTGTTTTCTTATTATATAGCAAGTTGAGAGATCCTACAACACTATCCGTTTCGCTGATTTAGGGAAATGGCAGACATGGGTTGTAATTTTCCTAAATCAGCGAAACGGATAGTTAGGAATGATCGCTCACGCTTGACGTTTTTTGGAAATTCGCCTATAATGTAATGAAGGTATGTACAAAAGTGGGAGGTTTGCCATGATTAAGAGCATGACGGGGTTTGGCAGATGTGAGGTACAAGAAGCCCAGCGCAAGATTACGATAGAAATGAAATCAGTGAACCACAGGTATCTGGATGTAAATATTAAGATGCCCAAGAAGCTGAATTTTTTTGAAGCGGCAATCAGGAATGAACTAAAAAATTATATCCAAAGAGGCAAGGTGGATGTTTTTATTTCTTATGAAGATTATACAGAAACCAATGTTTGTGTGAAATACAACAAAGAACTTGCGGCGGAGTACATGGAGTATTTAAAACAGATGGCGGAAGACTTTTCTTTGGATAATGACGTAAGGGTCTCTACTTTGTCCAGATATCCGGAAGTGTTTTCCATGGAAGAACAGACAGTGGATGAGGAACAGCTCTGGCAGCTTTTAGACCGTGCAATCAAAGGGGCAGCCCAAGGGTTTGTGGATACAAGGATTAAAGAAGGGGAACACCTGAAAGAAGATCTGCTGGCGAAACTGGACGGGATGCTTGACCATGTGGATTTCATTACGGAGCGTTCTCCGCAGATTATAGCAGAGTACAGGCAAAAGCTGGAAGAGAAAGTAAAAGATCTGTTAGAAGATGTAAAGATTGATGAGAACAGGCTTTTAACAGAAGTGACGATCTTTGCAGACAGAGTCTGTGTAGATGAAGAACTGGTAAGGCTTCGCAGCCATATTGAATCTACCAGGGATACGCTGCTTGCGGGAGGAAGCATTGGAAGAAAGCTTGATTTTATAGCACAGGAGATGAACCGGGAGGCGAATACGATCTTATCAAAGGCAAGCGATCTGGAGATCTCTAACCGGGGCATTGAACTGAAAACGGAAATTGAAAAGGTAAGAGAACAGATCCAGAATATTGAGTAGAGGTATCTTGTGAATAAATTAATTCATATCGGGTTTGGCAATATTGTCAATTCCGGGAAGATCATAGCGATTGTAAGTCCTGACTCAGCGCCAGTTAAGCGGCTGGTGCAGAAGGCAAAAGAGGATGGGACGGCTATTGATGCTACGCAGGGGAGAAAAACGAAAGCCGTGCTTGTTATGGAAAACAGCCAGCTTGTACTTTCGGCACTTTTACCGGAGACAATCGCACAGCGGGCACAGGCGGAAAGCAGAGATGATGATGAAACGTAAAGGAATATTGATCGTAGTTTCGGGTTTCTCTGGGGCGGGAAAAGGCACTCTCATGAAACAGCTTGTACATTCTTATGACAATTATGCACTATCTGTTTCTATGACAACGAGGGGGCCAAGGCCTGGTGAGGAAGAGGGAAGAGAATATTTTTTTGTCAGCAGGGAAAAATTTGAGGAAACGATTGCGGCGGACGGTCTGATTGAGTATGCATGTTATTGTGAAAATTATTATGGAACACCCAGGGGGTATGTAGAAAAACAGCTTGAAAAAGGCCGTGATGTAATCCTGGAAATTGAAATCCAGGGCGCCTTGAAAGTAAAAGAAAAATTTCCTACCGCATTACTTCTTTTTGTGATGCCGCCCAATGCAGCGGAGCTAAGAAGACGGCTTATGGGCAGAGGCACAGAAAGCATGGAAGTGATTGAAAAACGGTTAAAACGTGCGTCAGAGGAGGCGGAGGGCATTGAGGAGTATGACTATATCATTATCAATGACCGTCTTGAGGAATGTGTTCCTCAGATGCATGCATTGATTCAGGCGGCCCACGATACACCCTCCAGAAATTTGGAGTTTATAGAAAATATGAGAAGAGAGCTGGAAGCTTATAAATAAGCTTTTGAGGAAAGGAGTTAAACATGTTACATCCATCTTATTCAGACTTAATGAAAGTAGTTAATAGTGAAGTGGAACCAGGTGAGGCGCCGGTTGTAAACAGCAGGTATTCCATTGTTATGGCTACATCCAAAAGGGCAAGGCAGTTAATCTCTGGCAAGGATCCACTGGTAAAAACTAAAAATGCAACGAAGCCATTGTCTGTTGCCGTGGAAGAGCTTAACCAAGGCAAAATTAAGATTCTTTCAGATGAGGATTGATTTACTGACAATGTTTACAGGCAGAAGACCCCGTAGCATACTACGGGGTATTTAACTGTTTGGGATGAAAGGGAATAAATGAAAATACTTTTTATTTCATTAGGCTGTGACAAAAATCTTGTGGATTCGGAGATCATGCTTGGCATGCTGGCGCAGAAAGGGTATCTGTTTACCGATGATGAAAAGGAAGCGGAAGTGGTGGTAATCAACACTTGCTGTTTCATTAACGATGCTAAGGAAGAAAGCATTCAAACGATTCTTGACATGGCGGAACGAAAAAAGGAAGGGCAGCTAAAGGCATTGATTGTTACCGGATGCCTGGCCCAGAGATATTATGACGAGATACAAAAGGAAATTCCGGAGGTAGATGCAGTTGTTGGTACCACAGCCATAGATTCCATTGTGGAAACTTTGGAGAGCGTTCTGGCAGGAAAAGGCACAAACCATAGGGAAAACATCCATAGGCCAGTGCACGGAAACCAAAAGCGTATAGTCACAACAGGCGGATATTATGCCTATCTTAAAATTGCGGAAGGTTGTAATAAGCGCTGCACATATTGTATTATTCCGAAGATCAGGGGAAACTACCGGAGCATTCCTATGGAAGAGCTGCTTAAGGAGGCACAGACTTTAGTGGATGGGGGCGTGAGAGAACTGATTTTGGTGGCCCAGGAGACGACTCTTTATGGGACGGATTTGTATGATGAAAAGGCGCTTCCACAGTTGCTTAGGGCATTATGCAAGATTGAAGGGCTTTCCTGGATCAGGCTTTTATATTGTTATCCGGAAGAAATTACAGATGAACTGATCCAGGTGATCAAATGTGAAAAAAAGATATGCCATTATCTGGATATTCCGGTACAAAGTGGGAGCGATAGGGTCTTAAGGAGGATGGGCAGGCGCACAGACAGCCGTCAGATCAGCAAGATGATCCATCATCTCAGGGAGGAGATACCGGATATTTGCATCAGGACTACTCTGATAACGGGATTTCCGGGGGAGACACAAGAGGATCATGAGGATACCATGGATTTTGTGAATGATATGGAATTTGACCGGCTCGGTGTGTTTACTTATTCGCCGGAAGAGGGGACGCCAGCGGCAGAAATGCCAGATCAGATCACCGAGGAAGTCAAGCAGCTTCGCTGGGATGAGATCATGGAGCTCCAGCAGGAAATTGCGTTTGACCTTGCGGAAGATATGGTTGGAAAAAGCCTGGAGGCGATGATAGAAGGGAAGATGCCGGAGGAGAATGTGTATGTTGCCCGTACCTACAAAGATGCCCCCGGTGTGGATGGCTATCTTTTTATCCATACAGACAGGCTGCTTCTTAGTGGGGATTTGGTCAAGGTTACTATCACTGGTTCTAATGAATATGACTTGATTGGTGAGATTACTGCTTAGACGAGCAAAGGGAGGTTAAAAATGAATTTACCAAACAAATTGACAATGCTGCGGGTATTTATGATTCCGTTTTTTATCGTGTTTCTTTTGATCCCGGTTACGCCATATGATAAATGGATTGCGCTTGCTATTTTTATTTTGGCTAGTCTGACAGATCTTTTGGATGGAAAGATCGCCAGAAAGTATCATCTGGTCACGAATTTTGGAAAGTTTATGGATCCTCTTGCAGATAAGCTTCTTGTATGCGCTGCATTGATTTGTCTGATCGAATTGAATAAGATTCCAGCATGGATGGTTATTATTATTATTGCAAGGGAATTTATCATCAGCGGTTTTCGTCTGGTGGCTTCCGATAATGGGGTGGTCATTGCGGCAAGTTACTGGGGAAAATTTAAGACTACTTTTCAAATGGTTGCAGTCTGCCTGCTGATAGCGGACGTGGAGGCTCTTTCGCTTGTCACGCAGATCGTTCTTTGGATCGCCGTGATTCTCACCGTTGTGTCCCTGGTAGATTACCTGGTAAAAAACAAAGATGTTATGAAGGAAAAGAAATAGTATGAAACAGGAACAGTCATTGGAGGAACAGGTGGTTTCCCTGCTCAAAGAAAAACATATGCAGGTATCTTTTGCAGAGTCCTGTACAGGCGGGCTTTTATCCGGAAGACTGGTAAATGTATCCGGAGTTTCAGATGTTTTCAAGGAAAGTTATGTAACTTACGGAAATGAGGCAAAGCAGGGACTTTTAGGAGTGTCAAACCAGGCATTGCAGGATTATGGGGCTGTGAGCAGGCAGGTGGCGGAACAAATGGTTAAAGGGACAGCCAAACGCTCCGGTGCACAGGCGGCAGTCGCGGTCACCGGGATTGCAGGGCCGGAAGGGGGAACTTATTTAAAACCAGTAGGGCTGGTGTATATCGGCTGTCTGGTAAATGGGGAAGTGACAGTAACGGAAAATCATTTTGAGGGCAACAGGGCGGAAGTAAGAGCCCAAACAGTAGAGGCGGCTTTGACACTTCTTTTAGACTGCCTTTCGTGAACAAGTGTGTGGGGGAGGAGAAGGGATATGAAGAACAAATGGAGTCCGGGTAAGATCGTAGGTATCGTTTTTGGCGTAACTGGGGCTGTGTTCGTACTGATCCTTTCACTGTATGCCAGTATGAGGCAGATGACGAGGAACATACGGTTTCTTGACATCGCTCTTGGCGGTGCAGAGGAAGAAAACAGGGATGAGGAACCAGATGAGCGCACGGATATCTTTGGCGATCAGGAGGAACCAGATTGGAAAGAAGAATGGCCGGAGGAAGACTGGCTTAAGGAACAGGAGCCAGATGAAATAGAGCAGTGGGAGGATGAGCCTTTTCTCTATGATTACCCCCAGGAATACGACGGGGAATATTATGAATTCCACGATGAAATAAGAAATGATCTGTCTTATCAAGTGCGTAAGGAGAGGTTTGCCGACTTTGCACCGGAGAGCGTCAATGTTATGGCTGGCGGAGAATATATTAAGGTCATTTGCACGGATAAAGAGAAAGAAAAAAGGATCAATAACGCTCTCTTCCAGGAAATTGATGAAGTGTATGATTATATTGCCCAGGTAGATCAAGAAATTGATGACGAGCTATTTCTTATGTATGAGGTAAACTGCTATGTGGCCTATATGGATGCAGATGTTTTAAGCGTTGCTTATGTGGAATATGGGTACCTGGATGATGAAAGGTTCGATAGCTGTGTGATCTCGGTCAACATTGATATGGAAAGCGGTTTTTCTATGACAAACTCACAAATTTTACAGATAGATGATGAGTTTGCGATAGATTTCAGGGAGAGAACCATAAGACAGAATGGGGAAAATGACAATCTTGACTACTATACGGATCAGGAGATCACGGAACTGTTAAACGATGAGGATTCTCTAATCATATTTTACACGCCTCTTGGCATGGAGGTAGGGTTCAATTACTATTTTGGGTGGGTGACTGTCACTTATACAGATTACAAAAGGTATGTAAATCCTTTATAATAAACAGTTGTCAAAAAGTTTTGAGTATGTTACTCTGATTAAAGATATCACGCTGCTGCCGTTTTGGCAGCAGCTCCATTTCTCTGTATTGCATATCCGGCATTTTCTGCCAAACATTCAGAGTGAAATAAGGAAAGAAAGGGGAAGGTGCCATTGAGAGAGTTTTATTGGACACAGAAGATGATATAATTATTTTGTAAGCAAAAGATTGACAAAAACGAACGTTTGTTTTATAGTAATTAAGAACAAATGTTCTCATACCCACGCTGCACTAGCTGCAGTAGATCAAAAGGAGAAATTATTTATGGTTAAGGAAGAAAAATTAAAAGCGTTGGATGCTGCACTTGGGCAGATTGAGAAACAGTTTGGAAAGGGCGCGGTAATGAAGCTGGGGGATTCCTCTGCACATATGAATGTGGAAACCATTCCTACAGGTTCTTTAAGCCTGGATATCGCTCTTGGCCTTGGCGGAATCCCTAAGGGAAGGATTATTGAAATATATGGACCGGAATCCAGTGGTAAGACTACCGTCACTCTTCATATGATTGCGGAAGTTCAAAAAAGGGGTGGGATTGCCGGCTTTATCGATGCGGAACATGCACTGGATCCGGTTTATGCGAAGAATATTGGGGTAGACGTTGATAATTTGTACATATCCCAGCCGGATAACGGGGAACAGGCGTTGGAGATTACGGAAACAATGGTACGTTCCGGCGCCATTGATATTGTCGTTGTGGACTCTGTTGCGGCATTGGTTCCCAAAGCAGAGATTGATGGGGATATGGGGGATTCCCATGTGGGGCTGCAGGCGAGACTGATGTCACAGGCGCTCCGCAAACTTACTGCAGTGATCAGCAAGTCCAATTGTACCGTGATATTTATCAATCAGCTTCGTGAGAAAGTCGGGGTTATGTTTGGAAGCCCGGAGACGACTACCGGCGGCCGTGCACTGAAATTTTATTCATCGGTAAGGCTTGATGTGCGGAGGATTGAAACATTAAAGCAAAGCGGTGATATGATTGGAAACAGGACCAGGGTAAAAGTGGTCAAAAATAAGATTGCGCCCCCTTTCAAGGAAGCCGAGTTTGATATTATTTTTGGTGAGGGGATTTCAGCAGTGGGAGATATCATTGATTTGGCGGCAAGCGTTAATATTGTCAACAAAAGTGGTGCATGGTATGCTTATGAAGGCAATAAAATCGGCCAGGGACGTGAGAATGCGAAGCAGTATTTAAGAGATAATCCTGCTATGTTGGAAGAGATAGAAAAGAAGGTACGGGCTCATTATGGGTTGCAGGGCGGTGAGGTAAAAGAGAATGCGGGCGATGAGGCAGGCAGCGGCAAGAAGTCAAAAGCAGACTCATAAAGGTTTGGCAGTAAGGCAGGAATGAGGAAGGTTATGACAGTAACAAATCTTTCAGAGATGACCAGGTCAAGAGTAAAAGTTGAAATTGACGGAGAGTTCGCCTTTGTTTTATACAAAGGCGAACTGCGTATTTATGGAGTGCGGGAAGGTAGTGAACTTGCAAAGGAGAACTATGAAACGCTTATGCAGGAAGTATTGCCTAAACGTGCTAAATTAAGGGCGCTTCATTTATTGAAAAGCCGTTCCTACACTTGTGCCCAGCTAGCGGAAAAGCTGGTTGCAGGAGGTTATCAGACGGAACATGTTAAGATGGCGATAGATTATGCGGCTTCATTTGGATATGTGGATGATAAACAGTATGTCCGGGATTTTATCGAGTATAACAAAGAGAAAAAAAGCCGCCAGCGGATCTTCACGGATTTAATGCATAAGGGGATTCCTAAGAAACTTATTGAAGAAATCTGGGATGAAACGGTTGATGGGGATCAGGAAGAACTGGAAAAAGAGCAGATAAAAGGCTGGATTAGAAAAAAGAAATTTGCAATAGAAGCCGCATCCCCCGGGGAGATACAGAAGATGACGGCTTTCTTGTATCGTAAAGGATTTTCATTTGATTCTATAAGAAGTGTACTTTCGCTTGACATAACTTCCATTTGAGTTTAAAATTTAAGTGTTGTAAATTGCTTTTAGAATGTTTTTAACATACATTCTATATAGATCAGGGTACAATGAAAACTAAATAAGGAGGTGCTCCTGTAAATGCAGAATGTTTTGATCGCGGTAATCGCTACGCTGGTCGTGACAGCTCCCATTGCATGGTTTTTGGCTACTGCATACCACAAGAAGGTATCAGAGGCTAAGATTGGAAATGCGGAGGATAAGGCGCGTGAGATTATTGATGAAGCACTGAAAACTGCTGAGACGAAAAAGCGTGAGTCCTTACTCGAAGTCAAAGAGGAATCCATTCGTACTAAGAATGAGTTGGACAAGGAGATCAAGGAACGCCGTGCCGAAGCACAGCGTTATGAGCGCAGGGTTCAGCAGAAGGAAGAGAACATCGATAAGAAAGCGGATGCGATTGAAAAGAAGGAAGCGAGTTTAGCGCGTAAAGAAGAGGAAATGACTAAACTCCGTACCGAAATTTCAAAGCTGAACGAACAGAGATTGCAGGAACTGGAACGAATCTCAGGTTTAACCTCCGAACAGGCAAAAGAATACTTATTAAAAATTGTTGAAGATGAAGTAAAGCATGAAACGGCAGTGATGATCAAGGAAATGGAGAGTCGCGCCAAAGATGAGGCCGATAAAAAGGCCAAGGAGTATGTGGTTACGGCAATACAGAAATGTGCCGCAGATCATGTTTCAGAAACTACAATTTCCGTAGTACAGCTTCCAAATGATGAGATGAAGGGAAGGATTATCGGTAGAGAGGGAAGAAATATCAGGACTCTTGAAACCCTTACCGGTGTAGACTTGATTATTGACGATACACCCGAAGCCGTTATTTTGTCCGGTTTTGATCCCATCCGAAGGGAAGTAGCGCGGATCGCACTTGAAAAGCTTATCGTGGATGGACGTATTCATCCGGCCAGGATAGAAGAAATGGTCGAGAAGGCGCAGAAGGAAGTTGAAGTTATGATCAAAGAGGAAGGTGAGGCAGCTACCCTGGAAGTAGGCGTACATGGTATTCACCCTGAGCTCGTAAGGCTGCTTGGTAAGATGAAATTCCGAACAAGCTATGGTCAGAATGCGTTGAAGCATTCCATAGAAGTAGCACAGCTTTCAGGGCTTTTAGCTTCTGAGCTTGGTTTGGATGTCAGAGTGGCCAAGAGGGCAGGTTTACTGCATGATATTGGCAAAGCGGTAGATCACGAAATGGAAGGTTCCCACATTCAGTTAGGAGTGGAATTGTGTAGAAAGTACAAGGAATCTCCCACTGTTATTAATGCGGTAGAATCCCACCATGGCGATGTTGAACCGCAGACGTTGATTGCGTGTCTTGTGCAGGCTTCAGATACTATTTCTGCTGCAAGACCCGGAGCGAGACGTGAAACCCTTGAGACATATACAAGCAGATTAACTCAGTTAGAAGATATTACAAACAATTTTAAAGGTGTAGATAAATCTTTTGCAATTCAGGCAGGTAGAGAGATTCGTGTAATGGTAGTTCCGGAACAGATTTCTGATTCCGATATGGTTCTTTTAGCCAGAGATATTTCAAAGCAGATTGAGGCTGAATTGGAATATCCTGGACAGATCAAAGTAAATGTGATCAGAGAGTCGCGCGTGATTGATTACGCAAAGTAGTATGAATAGGAAAAGAAGGATTGCCGTCAGGCAGTCCTTTTTTGTGTATTATTTATAAAAAAAATGAAAAAAGGGAAAAATATTCGGAAAAAGGACTATTAAAAATTACTTGTTAGTAGTATGCGGATATAGTAAAATAATATGGGCATTGGATTGTATACAATTATCCAACGATACTATTTATAACTATTGTAAATCATTCTAAGATACCACAGATTTGAGGAGGAATGCATGTCATGAAGGCATATAAGGAAATGGGCAGAGAGGAACTGCTTGCTTTGAAGGAAGAATTGGAAAGCCAGTATGCGGCGGCAAAGGCAAAAGGGCTTAAGCTTGATATGTCCCGTGGAAAAGCGGCTTCTGCACAATTGGACATGGAAATGGATTTCCTGGATACGATCAATTCAAGTTCTGATGTCAATACAGAGGCAGGAGTTGATTGCAGGAATTATGGGTTGTTAGATGGCATTCCGGAAGCAAAGAAACTGATGGCGGATATGATGGGAGTCTTAGAAAGCCAGGTGATCGTGTGTGGAAATGCCAGTTTGAGCATTATGTACGATACGGTGGCCCGTTCTATGATTTTTGGGGTGATGGGGAGTACACCATGGTGTAAGTTAGACAAGGTAAAATTTTTGTGTCCGGTACCTGGGTATGACAGGCATTTTGCAATCACAGAGCATTTTGGAATTGAAATGATTAATATACCTATGACGGAGCAAGGCCCCGATATGGATCTTGTGGAGCAATATGTAAATAATGATCCTGCGGTAAAAGGGATCTGGTGTGTACCTAAGTACTCGAATCCCCAGGGCTATACCTATAGTGATGAGACAGTAAGGCGTTTTGCAGCCCTGAAACCGGCAGCGTCAGATTTTAGGATTTTTTGGGATAATGCTTACACCATTCATTTTATCTATGAAGAAAAAGACGAAGAGCTTTTAGAAATTTTAACGGAGTGTGAAAAGGCTGGAAATCCTGACATGGTATATGAGTTTTGTTCCACGTCAAAGGTGACCTTTCCGGGGGGCGGAATTTCTGCCATTGCCTCTTCGGAAGGAAATTTAAATTTTATTAAAAGCGCGATGACCATCCAGACAATTGGTTATGACAAGCTAAACCAGCTTCGCCATGTAAGATATTTTAAAGATATCAAAGGGATGAAGGAACATATGAAAAAGCATGCAGCAATCGTGCGCCCTAAATTTGAGGCAGTGCTTGATGTGCTTGAAAAGGAATTAGGCGGTTTAGGGCTTGGGACGTGGACGAAACCGGTAGGAGGTTATTTTATATCCTTTGAAACCATGGAAGGATGCGCGAAAGCGGTAGTTGAAAAATGCAAGGAGGCGGGAGTGGTTCTTACAGGAGCGGGGGCCACATATCCTTATAAGAAGGATCCAAGGGACAGTAATATCCGCCTTGCTCCGACATTCCCTTCTTCCGAGGAACTTTCCCTGGCAACAGATCTGTTTGTACTTTGTGTAAAACTTGTGAGTGCAGAAAAACTCCTGGAAAGCAAAGCGTAAGGTGGTGTGTCATGGAGGAATTTAAAAGATTAGAGAGGACATTGGTTGCTCACGGAGCGATTATTGATTATTATCAGGATACCATGCAGGTGCCCAATGGAAATATTGTTAAATGGGATTTCATTGGACATAAAGGCGCTGCCGCAGTATTGCCAGTTGACGGCCAGGGCAGGATCATTATGGTCAGGCAATACCGCAATGCCCTTGACCGTTATACACTGGAGATCCCTGCAGGCGGGCTGCAAAGTGTAGATGAGCCTACCAGGGATGCGGCGGCAAGGGAACTTTCTGAGGAAACTGGTTATGAGGCGAAGGAATTGGAGCTTTTGCTTACTATTCGCACTACCGTGGCATTTTGTAATGAAAGGATAGATATTTATGTGGCGCATCACTTGATACCGGGGAGCCAGCATTTGGATGAGGATGAATATGTCCAGGTAAATGCGTATACCGTGGAGGAGCTGACAGAAATGATCTACAGCGGTAAGATTCAGGATTCTAAGACGGTAGCGGCAATTATGGCATATAAAGATAAATATTTACGGAGATAATGCAAAGACAGGCAGTGCATATACGCTGCCTGTTTTTCATATATTGAAAGAAAAAGAAGAAGCTGGAGAAAATGGGAAAAGCAGAAAGAAATAGCATTTACCGGAGCTGGCTGTATCTTTTTCTGGGCAGTTTTCTGCTGGGAGTGCTGGTTATGAATATGGGAAACGATGTACTTTTAGGGGATGCAGGGATTTTTAACACTGCGTCCATGAACCGGCTAAAATATATAGAAATTAATAGTGGGAGCTTTTTTATTTATGTACTGCGCCGAAGGATGGGGACGTGTCTGGGCATGTTGTTATTATCTACAACCGGGCTGGGACTTCTTGCCGTGTACGGGGCCGTGTTCTGGCAGGGACTGATGACGGGTATGGTGATAACGGCGTCTGTGATCAGGTATGGGATAAAAGGAATTTTGTTGATATTAGGAGGGGTGTTTCCCCATCAGTGTCTTTTGATTCCGGCAGTGGTTATGCTGCTGGGGTGGTGCATGGAAAATTATTATTGGTTTCACAGATACGGGAAGGGGACAATACCTTATTTCAGGACTAGAAAACAACAGTTTTTTCATCAGGGGATTTTACTTTTGTGGATTATTCTGGTCATGTTGATCGGATGTATATTGGAAAGTTATGTAAACCCAATTTTAGTTTCTGATCTGGTAAAAATTTTTTAAAGATTTTTTACTAGATCTAGTGTTAACATAATTTGGACATTGCGATATGTTGTATTTTGGACTATAAATCGGTGTAATGTGCGTAAAATGGGGAAAAAATGTATTTGCTTTTCTTAAATTTCTTGCTTATAATGGGATTTGTACACTGTTTATGTAAACAAAATTTAGGCAGGAGCATCAAAGATAGGTATGGAAACAGAAATTAATTTATTTATGGTTTATTTACATAATATTAAGAAAACCTCCGAGAACACGGAAATGTCTTACCGGAGGGATTTAGTGAAAGTCAAGAACTTTATGCAGGAACAAGGGATCGAGGATGTAAAAAAGATCACCTCCACGAACCTGAATTCTTATATCTTATATTTAGAAAAGAATCAATTTTCAGCGGCCACCATTTCCAGAAATATTGCGTCCCTGAAAGCGTTTTACCATTATATGTGCAAGGAAGGGATGGTTATGGAGGATGTGGCGGAAACGCTCCATGCCCCTAAAATAGAAAAAAAGGTACCGGAGGTGCTCTCCACAGACGAAGTGGTAAGACTATTAGAGCAGCCATCTGGAAATTCACCGAAAGAAATCCGGGATAAGGCGATGCTGGAACTCTTATATGCTACAGGGATCAGAGTGACGGAATTGATTACACTTAAAATCAGCGATATTAATATGCAGATGGGGTATATCGTGTGCAGGGATAATGGGAAAGAACGGATCATTCCATTTGGAAATGCAGCTAAGAGTGCTTTGCAGCATTATTTAGAAGGTACACGCCAGATAATGGTGGCAGATGCCAAGTCGGAATATCTGTTTACGAATTGTTCGGGACAGCCAATGAGCCGTCAGGGGTTTTGGAAACTGATTAAGTATTACGCCAGGAAGGCCGGAATTGTTTCCGATATTACGCCCCATACATTGCGGCATTCTTTTGCAGCCCATCTTGTGGAGAATGGAGCAGACCTAAGAAGTGTACAGGAAATGTTAGGCCATTCGGATATATCGACGACGCAGATTTATATGAACATGAACAGGAACAGGCTGCGGGAAGTCTATGCAAAGGCACACCCCAGACGATAAAATAGCGCTGCCGGTGGCAGCGCTATTATCAATAATATTCTGCAATATCATAAATAAGCCGTTCAGAGGCTTCCCATCCAAGACAAGGATCCGTAATGGATTTTCCGTAAATTCCCCCGCCGACTTTTTGGCAGCCTTCTTCCAGATAACTTTCAATCATAACGCCTTTTACAAGTTTGTGGATATCGGGGCTTAATTTCCGGCTGTGCATCACTTCTTTGACGATTCGGATCTGCTGGTCAAATTCCTTGTTGGAATTACTGTGGTTAGCGTCAATGATAGCAGCAGGATTTTTGAGATCTCTTTCATCATAAAGTTTCAGGAGCAAGTTTAGATCTTCATAATGGTAATTAGGAAGATTTCTTCCGTGTTTATTGGTAGCGCCACGAAGTACCGTGTGTGCCAAGTCATTTCCGTTGGTCTTAACTTCGTAGCCCCTGTAAATGAAGGAGTGGGGATGCTGGGAAGCATAGACGGAATTCAACATGACAGTCAGGTCGCCGCTGGTGGGGTTTTTCATACCGGCAGGTACATCGAAACCGCTGACAACGATCCTGTGCTGCTGGTCTTCAACGGAACGCGCACCAATGGCAACATAGGATAAGATATCTGATACATATCCCCAATTTTCAGGATAAAGCATTTCATCCGCCGCTGTTAAGCCAGATACTTCGATTGCATGGATCTGCATTTTCCGCATAGCAATCAGCCCGGCAAGAAAATCAGGTTTTTTTTCTGGATTAGGCTGGTGGATAATACCTTTGTAGCCTTCACCGGTGGTCCTGGGCTTGTTGGTGTAAATTCTGGGTATGAGAATCAGCTTTTCTTTTACCCTTTCATTGACCTTGGCAAGCCGTGCAACATAGTCACATACGGCGTCTTCGTTGTCGGCAGAACAGGGGCCGATAATGACTAAAAATTTATTACTTTTTCCAGTGATCACATCCCGGATCTCCTGGTCTTTTTCTTTTTTCACACGCATCAGATCCAAAGGAAGCGGAAACTGCTCCCTGATCTCATCAGGGGTGGGAAGTTTTTTTATGAATTCAAATGACATATTGATTCCTCCTGTGTTTAAACCTTGTACATTATAATATAGAAAAAAGCGAAGTGCAAGGAAAAATATCCTGATTTCATGGGCTTATGGGGACATATAAACGATTTTAGGGCAGAGACTGTGGTAAAATTTTCTTGTAAAAAATCCCTGTAATGAATATAATGAATTTAATGTATTTAAGTATAAGATATGAGGAAGAGAAGGAGTGGAAGTTATGGCACTTTCCAAAAAGCCGGTGACCGGCATGAAAGATATTTTGCCGAATGAAATGCAGATCCGTGATTATGTGATCAGTGTAATCAAGGAAACTTATGGTAAGTTTGGGTTTACGCCTATAGAAACCCCTTGTGTTGAGAATATTGAAAATCTCAGCAATAAGCAGGGGGGAGAGAACGAAAAACTGATCTTCAAAATTTTGAAAAGAGGGGAGAAGCTGAAGCTGGAGACAGCCACCGGTGAAAATGACCTGGTGGATGGCGGGCTGCGTTATGACCTGACGGTCCCGTTAGTTCGCTATTATTCTAACCATGCAAATGAACTTCCTTCTCCTTTTAAAGCGCTTCAAATTGGAAACGTATGGAGAGCGGAAAGGCCACAGAGAGGACGCTACCGTCAGTTTATGCAGTGTGACATTGATATTTTAGGGGAGCCGTCTAATCTTGCTGAAATTGAACTGATTCTTGCAACGACGACTACCTTGGGGCGTCTTGGGTTCCGGAATTTCCAGATACGGATCAATGAACGCAGGATCTTAAAAGCAATGGCATCTTACAGTGGGTTTGCACAGGAGGATTATGACAGCGTGTTCATCACTCTGGACAAGATGGATAAGATTGGTTTGGACGGTGTGGAAGCGGAGCTTTTAGAAGCGGGATATGAAAAAGAGTGTGTAGATAGTTACTTATCTCTATTCAGAGGGATCAGGGAAGCGCAGGATGGCCTCGCCTATTTAGCGGACAGGCTGGGCACATGTTTGGATGAGGGAGTAAAAGAAAACCTCCAGGAGATCATGGATAGTGTCCGGGCAACGAAGGCTTCCCAATTTGAACTAGTGTTCGATCCGACGCTGGTAAGAGGCATGTCTTATTACACAGGGACCATTTTTGAGGTAGCCATGCCGGAATTTGGGGGAAGCTGCGGAGGTGGCGGAAGATATGATAAGATGGTAGGGAAATTTACAGGCAACGATGTACCGGCATGTGGTTTTTCTATCGGTTTTGAAAGGATTATCTTGTTGATGCTGGAAAATGATTTCCAGGTGCCTTCCCAGCCGGAAAAGGTGGCATATCTTTTGGAAAAAGGGCTCCCGGGGCAGGAATTATGCCGGGTGATCGCCAAGGCACAGCAGGCCAGGAGCGAAGGAAAGCAGGTTTTGGTGGTGCGGATGAATAAGAATAAAAAGTTCCAAAAGGAACAACTGAATAAAGAAGGGTATCTGGAATTTGAAGAATTTTATAAAAATCCCTTGAAGTAAGCGATGGAAAGGTGTTTCCTTTTTGGGAGGAAGGCGCCTTTTCATACTGTAGAAAGGTACTTTTGTGGGGCTGCGATGTTTTTAAGGAAGGCATAATTTTATGTATATTAATCCGGGAAGATGGATATGAGTATAACAGAGCGTCCCAAATATTTTAAAGGATGGAGGAGAAGGTAAAGATGAGAAAAATAATAATGATATTTTTATCCGTGATGATGGTAACAAATTTGTTTGGATGCGGCGGCAAACAAAATACAGATCAAGGCGATGAGGAGTCCAAGTACACGGAGGCTCTGGAAGTGTTAAGCCAGGTAGTTGAGGCCTATAGCGAGGATGAGATTTTTGCGATGTATGGCGGGAATCAGGAAAATGCAGTGATGGATGCGCCAGGGAAATTTGATATCAGTAAAGTGGAAGAATTGGAAAATATCTATGGACTCCCAGCCGATCAGGGAGCCAATATTGAAGATGCGGCAACTATGGTGCATTTAATGAATGCAAACACATATACCGGCGCGGCATACCGTTTAAAGGACGGGGTGGATATGAATGACTTTGCTGATTCGGTGAAAGCCTGTGTATTGGCGAAACAGTGGGTGTGCGGACAGCCTGAGACGCTGGTGATCATTCGTGTGGATGGAAGATATGTGATAACGGCTTTTGGTGTTGCCGAGATTATAGAGATCTTTAAAACCAACGTGTTGTCTGCATGCAGCGGTGCACAGGTGATCGTGGAAACGCCTATAGTATGAGGATGATCTTACAAATAAGAGCGGTGTAAGGCTGCGAACAATTCGGAGATACGTTATGCTGTTTTCAAGTATTACCTTTTTATATTATTTCCTTCCACTTACAGTCATTTTGTATTTTGTAGTTCCTAAAGGGATTAAAAATGCAGTGCTCCTTTTGGCTAGTTTCGTTTTTTACGGGTGGGGGGAGCCAAAATATGTTATGTTGATGGGGCTTTCTATTTTGCTGGGATATGGTTTTGGGCTGCTGGTGGAAAGATACAGACAAAAGAGAGCGGGAAGAATATTCTGTCTGATTTCTGTCTGCATTAGCTTATCTTTTTTGTTATGCTTTAAGTATGCAGATTTCTTTCTTGGGAACATAAATACCATGACGGGGATAGGACTTCCGCTTCTTCGTCTTGCCCTGCCCATCGGCATTAGTTTTTATACTTTTCAGATCATAAGTTATACGGTGGATGTATACCGTGGGGAGGCCGCACAGAAGAATTTGATTCATCTGGCGGCTTATGTGGCTATGTTTCCGCAATTGATTGCAGGACCAATTGTACGGTATTCAGATATTGCAGCACAGCTAACAGACAGGGAGCATTCTTGTGCCGGGGCGGCCTGGGGGATACGGCGTTTTGTGATTGGCCTTGCGAAAAAGATCCTGATCGCAAATCAGTTAGGAGAATTATGCAGTGTGTTCCGGGCATCTGGGGAAAAGTCTGTTTTATTTTACTGGATGTATGCAATTGCCTTTTCCCTGCATATTTACTTTGATTTTTCGGGTTATAGTGATATGGCGATTGGGTTAGGCAGAGTGTTCGGGTTCCGTTTCCTTGAAAATTTTAATTATCCTTATATTTCTGCCAGTATCACGGAGTTTTGGAGAAGATGGCATATTTCGTTGGGAACATGGTTTCGGGATTATGTTTATATTCCGCTTGGCGGAAACCGGAAAGGAAGGGCAAGACAGCTAATCAATATTTTGGTGGTGTGGATGCTTACTGGATTTTGGCATGGCGCGGCATGGAACTTTATTTTGTGGGGATTGTTTTTTGCGGTATTTTTAACCGTAGAAAAGTTGTGGCTGCTCAAGAAATTGGAAAAGGGACGGTTTCTAGGACACATCTACACGCTGTTTTTGGTGATGATAAGTTTTGTAATATTTAATGGGGAAAGCATTGGACAGGTTTTTTTTGATCTGGCCGGGCTTTTAGGCATTGGCGGCGTTCCGTTTATTTCTGATGAAGCGGTATATTGTTTAAGGAGTTTTGGAGTTGTTCTTTTCATTGGAGGGATTGGAGCAACACCTGCAATAGATTGTCTTATGGAAAAGGTTTCCCAAAATCCGGTTGGCGGCAAGGTATTTCATTTGATAGAGCCGGTTGCTTTGGTTGTGTTGATGCTGGTTATGACGGCTTATCTGGTGGATGGGTCCTTTAATCCCTTTTTGTACTTTCGGTTTTAAGGAGGCTGGCTTATGTACGGGAAGAAGAAAGATCTTGTGCTGTGTATTTTGTTCGGTATCTTGTTTGCCGGAGGGTTTTTGTTATGCCTGTTTTTACCGAAAGAAACCTACTCTGACAGTGAACGCCGTCTGCTTTCGCCTATGCCGGAGTTGACGGCCGGAAAGGTGTGGAGCGGACGGTTCATGACTGATTTTGAAGATTATGCTGTGGATGCTTTTCCATTCAGGGATGAATTCCGGCGGATAAAAGCGCTGACGGCGGCAAATATTTTTTTCCGGCAGGATAATAATGGAATCTATGTGTCAGATGGATTCCTGGCATCCTTGGAATATCCGATGAATCAAGAGTCTTTTTTGCACGCTGTGGAACGGTTCCGCTATGTTTACGAAAAATATCTGACAGAGGAAAATCAGGTTTATCTTTGTGTGATTCCGGATAAAAACTGTTTTTTGGCAAATGAAAGTGGTCATTTGTCCATAGATTATGGAGATTTTGAAAAGCAAATGGAGAGCCATGCGGATTTTGCAGAATATATTTCCATTGCCGGCTTGCTGGAGAAGGATGACTATTACAGAACAGATACTCATTGGCGTCAGGAAAGAATTATAGATGTTGCAGACTGTCTGGCGCAGGCAATGGGAGCAGTTCTTTCAAAAGATTACGAGATCCATGAATGGGATCAGGACTTTTATGGAGTTTATTATGGGCAGGCAGCATTACCCATTGCACCGGATCAGATACGGTATGTGACAACAGAAGCGATCCGTGACTGCGAAGTATATGACTGGCAAAACCAAAAGGAAATACCGGTTTATGATATGGAAAAGGCGTCAGGGAGAGATCCGTATGAGATGTTTTTGTCGGGTTCGCTGTCCCTTCTTACCATAAAAAACCCGAATGCCCCGACGGATAAAAGGCTTATCCTATTCAGGGATTCTTTCGGTTCAAGCATTGCTCCGTTACTAGCCGCCGGATATGCCCAGATTGATTTGGTGGACATTCGTTATATCCATCCTGATTATTTGGGGCAATTTGTTGATTTTGAAGACTGTGATGTGTTGTTTTTGTATAGTACGCTGGTGTTAAATCATAGTGACACGATGAAATAGTGACAAACTATCATTCTAATACGTTTTTCAAATTGTTTGTCCCAAGCTGTACTGAGTACGGATTATCGGACAGTATATGGTGATATAATTTATCCGGTAAATAAATACACGGATCTATTGAAAATGACACAAGTATGTCTGAACGAAAGATGGAGGAGAAAATGCTTAGTAAAGCTGAGAAGGATTATATTATTGAGTTGCTTGAAAAAGGGGAAGCAATTCCCGAGGATTTTAAATATAAGTTATTTCCGGTAGAACATAAGGAATATGAGCTGGCGTATGCTGACAAAATGAGAAAAGAAGATTTGTTAGCAGATGTAGATGGTTCGTTTCCAATGCCGCTGCAAGTAGAAAAGATATTTAATGCTCAGGAAGAAGCATTAAGCGGTGAATGGAAAAACATGGTGGTATTTGGAGATAATCTGCAAATGCTAAAGACCATAAATAAGAATGAAGATCCGCTTATCAAGGACAAGGTTAAAGGAAAAGTTAGGTTAATTTATATCGATCCTCCATTTGCCACATCAGATGATTTTCAGAGTAAAGACGGAGCGAAGGCTTATGCAGATAAAAAGAAAGGCGCAGAATTTATAGAATACCTTAGAAAGAGATTAATTGTCGCAAAAGAGATCTTGTCTGATGATGGTACAATTTATGTTCATTTGGATTCAAAGATGGGACATTATATCAAAGTACTCATGGACGAGATTTTTTCATCATTTGATTTCTCAGAAATTATTTGGGTATGCGGATTGATGGGGAGTGGCGATTTCTTTCCAAAAGCGCATGAAACAATCTATTGTTACAAATCCAAATCAGCAGTATTTAACCCTCAAAATAGATTGGGATTATCCAAACGTATTACAGGCGCATTGGCTAAAGATGACAATGGGTGGTATTACACGCGTGGACGTGAGAGCAGTGGCGGTATGAACTGCTTAAAAACATATGTTTGCAGTGATACTGCTTGTTCAAAAGAACAAGCAATTGAATATGCCAACGCAACGCGCAAACAGCCGGCATGGAGTGTGTGGATCGGAAAAAAGGAAATTGCAACGGAGTATAATGATTTCCCGGTTGGAACATATGCCTATACTAGCCAGGATAGTACGGGATATCCAACACAAAAGCCGGAGCAATTGCTGAAACGTATCATCCAGTCAAGTACGAACGAAGGAGATCTTGTCTTGGATTTTTTTGGCGGGTCAGGAACAACGGCTGCAGTGGCTGAGAAACTAGGCCGCCGGTGGATCACATGCGATATGGGTAAATTATCTTTTTATACTGTTCAAAAAAGAATTTTGCAGATTCAAAATTCGAGAGACTTGAATAAAACAACGAAAAAGTACGGAAAAAGAGCAAAACCGTTTCTTACATTATCTCTTGGGAACTACGATTTAAAAGCAGCGCTGGATTTGGAGTTTAATAAGTATAAGACATTTGTGTCGGGATTGTTTCATGTTGACTTGATGGAAACACAAATTGGCGGATACTTATTTGACGGAAAAAAAGAGGATCATCCTGTAATTATTTTTAACTATAATTTGCATAAAGATTCCAATATTGACGAGTTGTTCATTGAAGGCGTTCATGAGCGTGTAGGAAACAGGATGAGAGGAGGGCGTGTGTATATTGTGGCGCCGTCTACCCGTATTGATTTTATAACGGACTATGAAGAGATTGAGGGAACACGCTATTATTTTTTGAAAATTCCTTATCAGATTATTAAAGAATTACATCAAAAGGAATTCAAAAAATTCAGGCAACCCCGCTCTAAGAATCAGGTGAATGCCTTAGATGAATCAATTGGGTTTTCCTTTAACAGAACGCCAAAAGTCCGTAGCGCTTTTGCGATTGAAAACAAAAAAGTTAAGATTTACATTCATGAATTTTCTTCCGAAGAACCAAGGTCATCAAAAACGACAGAGGAAAAATTTTTGTCTGGTTTTGACTTATTGTCAGCGGTTTTTGTAGACAAAAATTATAACGGAAAAGAATTCATGATGACGGATTCTTTTTTCCCGGATGAAATGAATTGGGTAGATGATCAGTTAGTAATTGAACTGGATGAAAAGTCTATTGGAAATAAGATCATGGTGGTTTACACGGATATTTTTGGCAATGATTTAACGGAGTGCTTTTCAATCGGTAAGGAGGAACAAGCTTATGCAGGAGATGAAAACATTTAAGCAGGCTGAGTTGACACTTAAAGTAAGTAACGTTTATGATACCAACATGCTTGATCTTGCTGCGTGGCAACCATTTATTGATAGATTATGCGGGGATCGGACATATCAAAAAGATGCAATTAGGAATGCAATCATATTTTTAGCCTCTAATAATTATGGGTCGTTAAAAGATTTGGCGGAAAAGAATTATATGCAGAACCCATGCTTGAGAGATAGACATTCATCACTTACGGCTTTTTTTGATTCGCTTCAAATGAGTAATAAATTGTATGCCAATATTGATTTGGCAACTGGTACGGGTAAATCGTATGTTATTTATGGTATTGCACAAATAGCGCTAGGTTTGGGGTTTGTAAAGCGGGTATTAGTTCTTTGTCCGTCATTAACAATTGAAAGCGGTTTGACTCAGAAGTTTCAAATGCTTAGTGGTGATTCCGGGTTGAAAGCACTGATTCCTGAAAATGCACTATGTAAAAATCCCAGTATCATTAGTGCGAATGAAACTGTAAAGGCAGGGGACTTATGCGTTGAGAATATTCATGCCGTATATGAAAACACGGGTTCGTCAATAGGGGATAGTTTTGGATACACAGGGGAAGACACACTTGTTCTTAATGATGAAGCGCATCATATTTTTAATAGAAGTTCGGATGACTCAGCGATGAAAAAATGGAAAGAGTTTTTATTAAATGATAAGTATGGATTCAAATATATGCTGGGACTTACCGGTACGGCGTATATAGAGGATGAGTATTTCCCAGATGTGATTTATAGGTATTCTTTGAGACAGGCGATCGAAGACCGCATTGTTAAGAATGTGGATTATGTGAGGGAAGATGAAAGCCGAAGCGACAACGAACGGTTTCAAAAGATATATCAGAATCATTTGAACAACCAAAAAAAGTATCCACTTGTGAAACCCATTTCTATTTTGATTACAAGAGATATCAGACATGCTAAAAATCTTTTTGACGATTTTACTGGTTTTTTAGCGGAACAAGAACATTTGCCAAAAAAAGAAACAGAAGATAAAGTTTTAATTGTAACATCAGCAAGAGAGCATAGGGCGAACATCTCAAAGTTGAAATATGTAGACGATAAAACAGAAAAAACGGAATGGATTATTTCAGTTTCAATGCTTACGGAGGGATGGGATGTAAAGAATGTTTTTCAAATTGTCCCTTGGGAAGACAGAGCGTTCAACTCAAAACTTTTGATTGCACAGGTGCTGGGGCGTGGTCTCCGGATACCGGAAGAATATCAGGCGCCGCAGCCAAGAGTGATTGTATTTAATCACAAATCATGGAGCGCTAAGATTAAACGGTTGATAGAAGAGGTCATGGAAATAGAAACGCGTGTCCATAGTATAATACTTTCACAAGGGATACGAAAAAAGTATCATTTTTCTGTAAAAAATATTAACTATTTAACGGAACAGACAGAAGTGGAAAAAACCTTAGAGAATGAAACGGTAGATTTTACAAGACTTATGTCAGAAGGGATAGCACTAGAATCACAGTCGGTTGATATAAAGAAGGGAACTACATATGAAAATGTAATTGATGGAAAGTTGTATGAAAATAATTATACGATTAAAAATGTTACATGGACGGTAGAGGAAGTTGCCGACAAAATTTATGAAGAATTTGAACAACGAGAATGGGAAGGAAAAACATTAAAATTAGGAGAGGAGGAATACACGAAAAATTCTCTTCCGCCAAGGCATATGATAGAATCTATAATAAGACTTTCCATGAGGAACAGGGGGAATACGGGAGACGAGATAGTTGAAGCAAATGTACATAAAATATTAACAGCATTTACTCCACTGCTTAGAAAAAATAAGAAGTCTGTTATTTCAAAATCAGTTGCAAACGATATCTATGAAATTAGTACAAGCAATCTTGCGAAACAGTCAGTAAGTGTAGGGATGCTACGGCAGGACAAGACAATATTCCTGACGAATAATTGGGAAGATGAAATTGAGGATGAGGAGCAAAAGTTGATTCTTTCAGAAATAATAGAAGATGAATCTTTACCTCGTTCAGCATATAAGGACATTGATTATTGTTTATTTAAAACACCTGTCACAACGGTAATAACGGCATCCAAACCGGAACGAAAGTTTGTAGAACTTCTGTGCAAAAAGGAAAATGCAGACATGCTCTCTTCATGGATTAAGTCACGAGATCGAAATTTTTATGAAATAGAATATAGCTGTAAGTATGGTGGCGGCATATCGAAAACCAGAAAATATTATCACGATAAATTTAATCCGGATTTCTTTTTAAAACTACATAAAGATAGTAAGACCTATTATCTGGTTATAGAAATAAAAGAAGACGGTGATAGTAGTGAAGAAAATAAGGCAAAATATAAATATGCCGTACAACATTTTGAAGAATTGAATCAAAGAATAAATGCATTCAATGAGAGGTACATTTTTCATTTTCTTTCACCTAATGGATATGATGTGTTTTTTAATCATTTACGAGACGGGAGTGTACTTGAGGGACAGAAAATGTTTCGATGTCAATTGGAAAATTTATTGGAAGAAAATTAGGAGATATTACGGTAACTGTAGGCTGGTATATTTTTCTTTTGCTGTTTTGTTGTGAATGAGCTGACTTGTCCCAACTCGAAAGTACAAAGATAAAGGTTATTTTCAAGGGGCCGGGCTGCTCCATTATGGTCTGTCCTGCCTTTTTCAGAACTAAGTTCATGTCATCGACACGCGTATTTGCGATCCGGTCAATGCAGGCCTATATATCTGTCAGCAGACGCAAAAATTGGGGGTGGCAGACAAACTCACGAAGAAACTGGGTATTCATTACACCACTTTTCGATAAGTCAATCATGGAATCATTCAAATGCAGCTCATACAGGGAAGTGTTTGGATGATTTTTATTTTTGGTTAGCCTCATGAAATCCATGGCCGGGCCATAGTATTTTGCCAGTTTTGCGTGGTTAAAAGGATTATAGGTTGCTTTTCCAGTTTCTGCAAGTGTCATATGCCGGTGGCTCTTTCGTCCTTTAATTTTCTTGAAGTGTTAATTTTATATACATGTTCACCTCCCAAAGCATTACAGCACAAGCGTGTTTCCGAAAGCGTAGAAATTTTTATTTTTCAAATATTTTTTAACCTTTCGGATTGTGGGAAAGCTGGTTTATTTTGCTAGGATTTCAATGCCACAGGGAAATTGAGAACAGAATGATGGGCTGCAAGTGATACTATTTCCGAAGAAGCAGTTTCATAATAGGAGCATGCCAAAGGAATGGAAAGTTCTGATTGAAGAAAATATTATATACTTTTGGATGCATAAACTATGAAAACACAGTCCGCCGATTGAAATGAGTTACTGCTTTGAAGGTGGATGTAAAGCAGCTAATGTTGTGTCTGGTGCGAGAGCTGGATAATGGGAACAGCAGGGAAATGATATCCTTGTTTTTAATGTTATCTTCGCTTGGAAATGAAGGAATATTTTGAAGCAAAAAGCACATCGACATTGTAGAGAAAAGTACAGATTGGGAGGGATTTTATGGAAAATCTATCTAAGTACGAGAAAAAACAATTGCGAATCTCAATGTGAAAGAAAGTGAAAATGTCATTTATATGCATAATGCTGGTTTAAACGACGAATTTAGCAGAGGGTTCCTTTCTTTGCAATTGAAAGGTAAAAATCTGGAAGGAGGGCTACTTATGTCATAGGCAAGTCAAGATCTATTCAGTTCATACCGCTTTACAGTGGGAGCACAGGACAGAAAGGGAATAGGTCAGACAGCATGATTCCAGGCAATACGGATGGAGGATAAGAAACAACATGACTTTTGACTGTCAATTGTTTGCAGGGTACAAAATCAGGATTGGCAGAAAAAAGGTGTTTTTGGGAGTTACAGGGAAGAAAAATAATAAAATGTGATATAGGGTGCATGGCACTCTGAAATACATCCGGGGTCAGAGGGCACGGGACAATGATATATTATGGAGGTATCTATGGAGAATAAAAAATTACTTGGCTATATGCGTGTCAGCAGTCGCGAACAAAATGAGGACAGACAACGGATAGCGCTTCTTGAAATGGGTGTGCCGGAAAAAAATATTTATATGGACAAGTTGTCAGGGAAAAATTTTGACAGGCCGCAGTACAGGAAACTGATGCGGAGACTGAACGAAAATACGGTATTATTTATAAAGTCTATTGATCGGTTGGGCAGGAATTATGCGGATTTGAATGAGCAATGGAGGATTATCACAAAAGAAAAGGGGGCAGATATTGTTGTGGTTGACATGCCGCTGCTTGATACTAGGCGGGAGAAAAACCTGCTTGGAACGTTCATCAGCGATATTGTACTAGCATTGCTCTCTTATGTGGCAGAGAATGAGCGGTTGAATATCAGGCAAAGGCAGGCAGAGGGCATTGCAGCAGCAAAAGCAAGAGGGGTGAGGTTTGGCAGGCCGCCGAAACCATTGCCAGATAATTTCTATGAGATTTATAGAGCATGGAAAAACAAGAAACTGACACAGAAAGAAGCCGCTAAAGCCTGCAATATGGCAGAAAGTACATTTTATGACAAAGCTAAGAAATTTGGGAAAGGTTAGGTTCCCGGGGATATACTGTAATTTGAGAAAGCGTACTTTTCCGATTTTAGGTTGTATCTAACATAACATCCCTAATTATACCGTAATTTCCCCAAAAATCAATGAATATATAATGAAAATTGCACAAAAAATATTGCTTCTCAAATAGTATAAAAAAGTACACTTTTTAGTTTGGGAGGATGCTATGGATAGAGTAAACAAATTTATTGAAATTTACAAAACTTGTAGTAATGGTACGAATGAGGAAAAGTATTTGCGAATTAAAAATGGAGAATTAACACTTCCGCGATATGTAGATGTAGAATTAACTAATATGTGTAATTTTAAGTGCTGTTTTTGTCCAACAGGCACGAAAAGTATGCAAAGAATTAAGGGCTATATGTCTGAAGAAGTGGTAAACGCACTTATTGCAAATATACGGAAATATAAAATTCCCGGAGTAAGATTTATTCGATGGGGAGAACCTACATTACATCCACACTATATTGAAATTATGCAACGTGTAAAAACGGCAGGTGCATTTGTCCATATCAATACAAATGGTTCACTATTAGATGAGGAGCAAATTGCGAAATTAATTGACATGCAGCTTGATAGCATAAAATTTTCATTTCAGGGAGCGGATGAAGGAACATATAATGAAATGAGAGAAGGTGGTGACTATCATCATCTTTTAGGTGTTATTAAAAAAATGGCAGAAATGCGAGGAGACAGTCCATTACCATATATTCAAATTTCTACAACGCTGACAGGTGAGACAGCAGATCAAATTAATAGTTTTAAGCACGATATTGAAAATTATTGTGATTATTACAATGTGGGCTACACAAAATTAAATCATTTAAATGTTGACAACATGAATATAGATGACGAAGAAAAGGAAAAAATAAAATATCTTCAGGAACATGAAAAAATAAACCATGTATATAATCCTGTTTGTGTAGAGGCGTTTGATAAACTATCTGTTAACTGGAATGGTGATGTAACGTTATGTTGCGGTGATTATGATAATTTTCTGATTGTTGGTAATATATTGGATGCGGATTTGAAACAAATATTTACGGGGAGAGCTGCAAATCAATACAGGGAAATTATTGCAAAGGGACAGTACGGAAAAATTAAATGTTGTAGTACATGCTATGAGACTATGCCACTCACAAAGTAATATTTTCCAAATATTATGTTGCTGTTGTTTCCCCTTTGATGAATCATATCTTAATTTGATACTTTTAGCAGATGTTTTTCTCAATGAAAATGGAAAATTGCATAATGTTAGAAAAATGGTGGGAGTTATCAAAACCAATGTAGGAAAGATTTTTATATTAGTCAGGTTTGTAGTGGTGAAGCAAAAAACTTGTTAATGATGGGGTTTAAATTTCCGAAGTTTTGCTACATGGTAGATTTACGGAAGGAGACATTATTTAGATGGGAGTTGGCATGAACCAAAATACTTTAACCAAGATTATTGAAGAACAGACAAACAGAGCATTATGGGAAGTGAAAAATGTAATTGATTGCGTTTCGGAGGAATTATGGAATAAGAAATATTGTGAGATGTCCTGCTGGAAGCACATATACCATATGTTGCATTCACTGGATTTATGGTATATCAACCCAAGAGATAAGAATTTTCGTGAACCGGATATTCATGAAAAAGATTTGAATGATTTAGATATTGTTTCCCATAAGGTTGTTTCACGAAAAGAGATTGAATCTTATTTTTCATGCATTGAAACGAAAATTCGTGCGTACATATCTGAATTGACTGACGAACAATTGCTAGAATATCCTTCAGAGTGTGAATATTGTAAGTTTACTTTGATTTTGGCGCAGTTTAGGCATTTACATAGTCATATGGGAATGATCATGGGGTTTGTGATTAATGATACGGGTTTATGGCCTAGGGTTTTAGGGTTAGAAAACCCTTTTCCGGATGGGCAGTATGATAAATATTTATAGGGGAATTCTTTTGGAATTGTAGGGAGGAAACAACGTTTTAACCGATATGGGTACTAAAATTATAGGTACTGTTAAGAAGCAGGAAGGAAGATTTACTGATGTTGGCTGATGAATTTATTGAGAAACATTGGTATACAACAACAATGATTATTCGGGGCAAAGAAATTGATTTGACTCAAACTGAGGGATCCTATTTTAGTAAAGGAGAAGATATCATTGGTTTGATTCATGAACCCAAAGACAGAAAACTTCAAAAGGTTGTCCTCATAACAACAAATGATAATATTAATGCAATTAGATTTTATCAAAAAAGAGGATTTGATATGGCGCATTTGTTTCATAACGCTTTAGATATGTCAAGAAAAATAAAGCCAGAAATCCCCTTAAGCTGTGCTATGTGTTTTTGCAGTAAATGGAGAAAATAGAAAACAATCTAAAAGGCGAATTAGAATTTTTGTGCTATCTGCATAGGAGGCGTTATCCTGCCGTAATTCCTGTTACATCCAATTCAGGTGAACTTGTTGTTACACTTGATTCAATTTGGGAAAATATTATGCAAGTGTTTTTAAGGGGGCTGACGGAAATTCTATTGAAGATACCGAATGTAGCGACTATTGCGAGTAAAACATGGATATGGAGATTGCGCTGTCCTTTGTCGTTCTCGCTGCCATGGATTGCCCCGCATTCTCTTGCCAACAAAATTCCTCTGCACATAATCCCTCGCAACTTTCTCTGCAAGTTCATAACTCCATTCGCTGGGGAGTAACGCGTTTAACATTCTTGCAAGCTGTGGTTTCTGCCCTTTCTCTGACAGTTCAACGGCATTCCATAAAGTGGAGTGGTCAAATGCCGGGAACTGTTAATCAAAAGGATTCTCCAAGATATTTTTAGAAAACAAATGTGAGTTTTGTCGAAAAGGAAAAAGTTTGTTATTTTTAAATTTGGCTTCAAAATAGCTTTTTTTATTAAGACACATATATGCAAACTTGCTATAATAGATAAGAACGTAAGGAGGATACACAATGAGAGAACAAAAGGAAATTATACAAGATGTTATAGATTATATTGAGAAAAATTTAGAGAAAGAAATGAACTTAGATCATATATCAAAAAAGATTGGTTATTCCAAATTCTATCTTAATCGTTTGTTTGCAGAGTATACAGGAATTACAATATATAAATATTTACAAAACCGTAGACTTACTGTTGCGGCTGAAAAGCTGGTTAAAACAGATAAACCAATATTGCAAATTGCGTATGAAGCCGGATATGATACGCAGCAATCATTTTCATTTGCTTTTAAGCAAGTGTATTTATATCCACCTAAAATTTATAGGGATATTGGAATTTTTATGCCAAAAAAAAACAAGATATCTATGTACTTTTCTTATATCTCTAGTCACAAATTTGTTACGAAAATCAGAATGAAGGAGATTGCTGCATGAGTACGGTTCCGTATGTTATTGAACAAACAAGCCGTGGAGAAAGAAGTTATGATATTTTTTCACGGTTACTATCCGACAGAATTATTTTTTTGGGGGAAGAAGTAAGTGACGTGTCAGCCAGTTTGATTATTGCTCAAATGTTGTTTTTAGAAGCACAATCCCCCGAAAAAGACATTCAGTTTTATATAAATAGTCCTGGCGGTTCTGTATCAGCCGGTTTTGCTATTTATGATACCATGCAATATATTAAATGTGATGTTTCGACTATTTGTATTGGTCTTGCTGCCAGTTTTGGAGCTTTTTTATTAGCCGGTGGTACGAAAGGAAAACGTATCGCTTTGCCAAATGCAGAAATAATGATACACCAACCAGCAATTCATGGAAATGGTATTCAAGGACAGGCAACAGATATACAGATAGCATCCGATCATATTCAAAAAAGCAAAGAACGCTTAAACTCTGTTTTAGCGAGGAATACCGGAAAAAGCATTGAAGAAATTTCTCTTGCGACAGAACGTGATAATTATATGTCGGCAACAGAAGCAGTGGATTTTGGATTAATTGATAAAATTATAGATAAGCGGTGATATGTTTTGAATAAAAGGTGAACAAACTTGTAAAAGCTAGTAAGGGTGCGAACAAAAATCCGGACTGCCATAAGACTCTGAAAGGGGTCTTTTTTTCTGTGTTCTTAAGGAAAAAATCAATTGCATTAGAAGGGATTCGCTAAACATACCTATATATTTTAGGAAAAGCCGTAGAAAAAGGAGAGCTTGAATGATATAATGTGTTGGCTTACAGAGTAGTGAAATATAGAACGGAAGTGTTATTTAACCGTGAATAACATATTTGCAACGTAGAGTTGACAATGTGCAATTCAGAAAAGATAGATAGTTACAACCTAATTTGATAAGATTGACCCATCAAAATCAAGGGGGACACCTATATGACATTTGGAGAAAAATTGTTTAAGTTAAGAAAAGAAAAAGGATTTTCACAGGAAGCGCTTGCTGAACAAGTCGGAACAACCAGACAGGCAATTAGCAAGTGGGAAAACAATCAAGGATTTCCAGAAACGGAGAAGTTATTGCAATTATCTAATCTTTTTGAAATATCCATAGACTTTCTGCTGAAAGATGAAAAATCTTCTAATGATGTAAATGAGAAAGGCTATTATGTAAGCAAAGAAATGGCAACAGGGTACATTGCAAATCAGAAAAAAGTAAGCAGCTATATTGGTATGGGATTTATGTTTTGGGCATTGGCTGGAATACCTTATGTCATGTTTACAGCTAATTTGACATGGCGTTTTTTGGGAATGGCGATTTTCATTATTGTAGGCATTGGTTCTTTTGTTTTAGGGTCATTTTCAGAGGAACAGAAATATAAAGTTTTGAAAGAAGAGCCACTGATATTGGACTATGGGTATCTGAAAGAATTATCTAAAGGATATCAAGCAAAAAGGGGAATTTATGTTGCACTGTTTGTTCCAAGTATTATTTTATTTATAATTGGTATTTTGGCTATTTCCTTAACTATGAGCGGGAAATTTGCTTGGTGTGAATACCATTCATTTGTGTTTTTGGGATTTGCAATGGGACTTTTCGGCTTTTGTTATTGTGCCGGAGTTATTGACGCTTATGAGCTGTTGATTAAAAACGAAGAATATTCCTCACGTTTATCCTTTAAGATAAAACATAAAATAAAAGATAAAATCAATAATCTTTAATCGTGTCAATCCTTTGAATTATGCAAACACGGTTGTCAACAATGTACAGATTCATACTTAAGAAAGAGGGATTGTTTCGACAGTCCTTTTTTCATGCCTTGAAACTTACAATTAAAGGAAACTTAGGACGTTCGTACTTAACTAACTCCCCAACTTCTATACAGAGATACCAACATAATTTATAATTTTCTCTTTTACTTTTCTTTCATTATTTTATATAATGGATAACAGACGTGCAATTCGCAGATATATTATGCATAAAAGTGTTAGGTGGTTATAGGATAAGCAGGGAGAAGAACGAAATTAAGAACGGGTTGTTTGCTGAACAGAATGATACAGATAATCTGTCAATACAGGATATATTGAATGATTCGATATAGATGGTACAAGATTTTTAGTCCATGTGAAAAATATAGAAAATTGTGCATTTGTGAAGTATAATAGAGAAAAATTCTATATATGAGAGAGAGGAATTATATTATGGCGCTTATTAAATGTCAAAAATGTGGAAAAGAAATTTCAGATAGAGCAAAAAAATGTGTTGGCTGTGGCTGGGAAGTCAACTTAGGAATACAAAATACGAAAGAGGATGAGGCGGATTTTAATGATACATCCTCAAATATATATATGTCTCATATTGAAGATGAACGTAAAAAGATGCTGATAGAAGCGGAACTTGAAATAGAGAAAATGAAAGAAGATGCAAGGAAAAAGATTGAATTAATGAATGATTCCGCTAAAGTCATGGCATCACAAAAACAGAAAGAACTTGAATTAGAATATAAAAAAAGAGAGAAGGAACTTGTTCAGAAAAAAGAATCTTTGGAAAAGGAACAAAAGGAATTAGAACGGGCAAAAAAAACACAAATTTCTAAGATGCAACATACAGTGGCATCTGAAAAGAAAATTACATTTCCAAGTGTTAATACTTTTGTTATGCTACTTCTTACTGTTATTATGGTATGTTTTATGGTCATAGTTTGGAGAAGATTGGATAAATTCTCTACAGAAATAGACTTTTTGGTAACTAATAATAATCAAATAAATTCTCAATTGCCCCAAAATGTGCTTGATGAAGAATTAGAAAGTACTGATAGTCAAGAAGATATTTCTAATAGTGATTTAAAAAATGGTGTAGATGAGATTACTGGCGGTAAGGAAATAGAAATAGTTTCCGAAAATGGTGAAAATGCTAATGTGTCTGATGAACAGGTTACAAGCGATGAAAATTTTAATGTAAGTTTTGAGTATACTGGAAATGAGGTTAAGTATGATAGATTAATTATTTACATTAAAATAATTAATACTGGAAACACACCCTTTTTTTTAACTTCTCAAAAATTTCATTTTATAAATGATATAAGTATTGAAAAATATTATTCAGAATTAGATACAGAAATTCTTTCCGGGAAGTCCTCATTGCTTGAAATTAGGTTTGATATAGATAAACTTAAGGCAGCAGGAATATCAACGATTGATAGCTTTACATATCAGTACAACATAGCAGAAGATGCAGATAGTAAGGATTTGATTCCGGGTGAAATTACATTTAATGAGTTAGGGATTACATATTAATTAGGAGGATATAAGATGGCGTTAATTAAATGCCCTGAGTGCGGAAGGGAGATTTCAGATAAATCAAAGATATGTATACATTGCGGGTATCCGCTAGAAAATGAAAAAGATAAAAAGGAACTATGTGTAAAATGTCCTGAATGTGAAAATGAAATAGAGAACAAGGTGAAAAAATGCCCTTATTGTGGATATCCAATAGGTAAAAAGTTATATATTCAGAATACGATACAAGGTATTTCATTTCCTGAAAAACCTTTTTCTACCGGTAGTTTCCTGAATAAGAATAGTAGAATTATTGTCGCTATTAGTATTTTTTTAATTATTGTTTTAGGCGTTATGTTCTTTTTTTTGCAAGGGAAAAAACAAGCTTCAGGTGAAAAGATTGATGAGAAATCCCAATCCGTATCCGATTCTTTAGATATAGGCTTACAAAGTGAAAAAAGTGCGATTGAAAGCATGGTGAATGATTTTTTTGCGAAATTGCAAAAAGGGAATTGGGAAGGAACTCAAGAGTATCTTACGGAAAAATACAGTTATTTAGAGAGTAATCCATTTGGATTATCGACAGAAAGTAATATCAAAAAATTGTTTGAACATTATAACTATATTTTGATAGATTCTAAAGTGAATGATGAGAGAGATACTGCTTTTGTAAATATTGAAATTAGTCATCCTAATCAAATAGAACTATTGGAAGCCAGTATTGCGAATTTCAGTTTTAATGATGGAAATTCTATAGAGAATGGTTTTATGAATAAATTAGAAGATTCTGATATAGGAAATATGGTAACAAGTGGATCACTTAATTTAGTTAAAGTGGATGGTCAATGGAAAATAAACGTGGATGATCTTTTTACTTCATGTATTTTTTATGGATTATCGGAAGAAACTTCCTTTGAAAAAATGGCAGAAAATCAAAAAAAGCAAGCTGAAGAAGATTTATATATTAAGGAGATGATAGATTTAGTTGATTATCGTGTTGGGATAATGGAAGGATATTCTGGTAAGGTTCCAGGTATCAATAATATTTCTATTAAAAATAATGGTGACAAGCAAATTGATTCCTTGACATTAGGCATAGATTTTTTAGATGAAAATGGAAATGTATCATTGTCAAAACAAATAACGATTTTGGGGGTATTTGATAATCCAATTTCCGCTGGTTATTCATGGAAAATGGAGAAAGATAAATTTTTTGAAATAGAAAATGTTCCGGACAATATTGATTTGAATCGTGTAGTGGTGTCAATAAATGAAGCACAATTATCGAATGTTGATACCTCTATACATAGAACGCCGGAAGAAGAATATATTGATCAATATATTGAAGTTACAAACTATAATGTTGGTATGCACACTGGTTATAGGGGTAAAGAACCGGGGATAAGTGATGTGTCTATCAAAAATATTGGCGATAAGAATATTTCCGAACTAACACTAACTGTTTATTTTCAGGATGAAAATGGGAAAAATATAGCAGAAGATTCATTTATGTTCATAGGAGGTTATGGGGGCGGGGATACATTAAAAGCAAACTATTCGTGGAAGATGGAAAGCAATAGATATTATGAGTTTAAAAATCTTGCTGATGAGGTTGATATATCACGAAATAATGTAAAAGTTACAGAAATCAAATTTGAGTAGCTAAAATTATACGGCATACGCTAGTTTTTTGTATCTGGATAAGAATGAAGTGTTGAAGACTACGCTCCGTGTGAGTAGATATACTTATTGTTTGCATTGTGTATTAAGTGGAATGACCCCAAAGCATTTACTGTATTTAACGGGGCACTTGGATATTTGTGTTACTTTGAATATTTACACGCATGTAGACTTTGATAATGTCAAAAAAGAGGTTAAAAGCCTTGAAGAAGTTGTCCTGTCAATTCAGGAAATGATGGTTGTTTTACAGAGAATGACCATAAATATATGTGGCAAATCGTGTCGAATCATGAAAAGTTTGATGATGCTTACAGTAACTTTGTAAGTAATTCAGTTTTTCAAAATGCCTGTAGTATTTGTATTTTGCGGATAGGGACTTATGATGCCCGGCAAAAGAGGATGATGAACTTAGAAATGGAGTGATTTTTCGGCTTTTTTTATCTAAAATATTGACATAGATCCATTTCCGTGATATGTTGCTTGGCAGAAAGATAACGGAGGGAGGTGGGAAATGTGCTCTGCCATTTAGTGATTGATTTAAACAAAGGACTCTGTACAAAGTCTGATGAAGGGACGAAATTTGTACAGAGGTAAAAACATCGTCCGCATTGGATTTTGTACTTTTTATTCTAAAAAAAAGAATAGAATGGAGAAAATTCAATGGAAGAAAAATCATTTAAGAAGTATATCATTTTGTGGGTAAGCCAGAGCGTATCAGGGCTTGGAAGTTCCATGACCGGGTTTGCACTTGTTTTATGGGCGTATGGACAGAGTCATTCTGCAATGTCCGTTTCGCTGATGTCCTTTTGTAATTATGTGCCATATGTATTTTTGAGCCTGTTTGTTGGCAGTTTTATAGACAGACATAAGAAGAAAACGATCATGCTGGTTTCGGATAGCGTTGCTGCGGCTGGTTCACTGGCAGTATTGGCATTTCTGCTTGCAGGAAGTCTGAAGGTCTGGAATATTTATGCCATAAATGCAGTGGTTGGTATAACGAATGCATTTCAGCAGCCTGCGTCCGCAGTGGCAACTGGAAGGCTTGTACCAAAGGAGAAGATTTCAAATGTCAGCGGTATGAATTCTTTTTCCAATAATCTTATCGTGGTATTCAGTCCTATGCTGGCGGCTTTCCTGTTTGCGGCAGGCGGGCTTCCTCTGATCCTGCTGATAGATCTGGCGAGCTTTGTCTTTGCATTTTGCGTATTGCTGTTCTTTATCACTATCCCAGAACAGGAGCAGGAAAAGAAATACAGTTCTCCATTTGCCGGAATAGCGGAGGGATTTGATTTCCTGAAAAAGGAAAAAGGCATATTATTTATCATGCTTACGATGGCACTGATCAATTTCTGTTCAAGGCTGACTTATGAGAATATTTTATCGCCAATGATTCTGGCAAGAAGCTCTGGGGACAGCATTGCACTTGGAACTGTAAATGCTTGCATGGGCATAGGCGGGATTGTCGGGGGAATTATTGTTTCCATGAAAAAAGAAAGCAGCCATAAAGCTGTGGCAATTTATGTCTCGGCGGCATTGTCATTTTTGTTTGGTGATCTGATGATGGCAGTTGGGAAAAATGTTTTATGGTGGTCGGTTGCGGCGGTCGCAGCCAGCCTGCCGATTCCCTTTATTATGGCAAACCAGAATACGATACTGTATCATAAGGTACCTGCGGCCATGCAGGGGAGGGTATTTGCCGTCAGGAATGCCATCCAGTATAGCACAATTCCGGTTGGCATTATCCTCGGAGGTTATCTGGCAGATTATGTCTTTGAACCTTTTATGGTTTCCGGGAACAGGATGGCAGGGATACTGGGAACTATCGTAGGGGTTAGCGCAGGAAGCGGCATGGCGGCAATGTTCCTGTGTACCGGGATATGTGGCTTTACGGTGAGCATAGTATCCTGTTTCAACCGGGAAATAAAGAAGTTAAACTGATGGACTAATATGAAGGGGGATCTGTCCCTCGAGAGGATTTCAAAGTTTGTACAAAGGACAAAAACTGATATAAGATATGTCATTAGTTTCTAAGGGACAAAGCTGTTTTTTGGGCTTTGTCCCTTTGTCTGTGTTATAATGCTGCTTTCGGACACATCCTTGGTGTGCCACTGCTGGGCATTTTTACATCTCTTGCTATGGCATATGCGGGTGTTCTCTTTCCTTTTTTATACCGCATACGAATGCTCATGTACGGTAAAGAAGAAAGTAACCGAAAACAAGAGATAGACCGCCAGCACCACACTATTCCGAATCAAAGAAGCTAAAGACCAAAAGATAGCTAGTTATACACATTCCCATAATGCCGACTAGGACGAAATCCCTCTTTCCTACATACATATAACAGTTGCTATCTTGACCATCCAAGGAAAGTTTTATATATTTATGGAAACTTATGAAACGATTTTAGTTTGCGAGGTATATTATGAGAGAAAAATATTGAATGTGGTAGCCCAACTTATCAACCGATATGGTTTGAAAAAATTTACGGTAGATGAAGTAGCTGTAACTTTACGCATTAGTAAAAAACAGTTTATCAGTATTTCGGTGGGAAAGATGAAATGATACATGAATATTTTGTGGCAAATTTAGAAAGCGATAAGCAGAATATGAATAAAGCAATGCAGGAAGCAAATGGTTTTAGAAATAAACTGTATGCCCTTGTGTATACTAATCGTTGCTATAGATTATCGATATTCGTAATGGGTGAAGCAAAACAATTCTATCCAGAAGAATGGGCAGAAATTGAATCTTTAAGAAAATAGAAATTAGCCACACTAAATAAATTGCTTAAATGTGCATAAAAAGACGGTGTTATAAAAGATGATGTGTATTTTGGTACTCTTACTGCTATGTTGGAACGAAGTAGTGACATAATTCTTGATACTGATTTTTTGTTGGAACATAAGCTCCATGTGGCTTAAGCTATTGACGTTGCATTAGATATAATTTTATATGGAATTGAAAAGGGGAATAAAGATGATTAATAATTATGAATTGCATGTACGCTGTATAGGATTAGAAAACAATGATATATTCCCGTTAGAAAATACGGGCAGAGGGAAAGATATATCACCGGCATTTGAGTTTGAAAATCTTTCTCCTGCGGCAAAAACTATTGCTATTACTTTGGAAGATATTAAGCATCCTCTTTTCAAAAATTTTACGCATTGGGTTATATGGAATATTCCTGCATCAAAAAATATTATTGGAGCAATTCCTCATGGAAAAAATGTTGGCGCTCTTAATAGTGCTATTCAAGGAATTGCCTATGGTTGGCACAAATATGCTGGCCCTAAACCACCAAAAGGAAAGCAACATCAATATCGTTTTACAATTTATGTGTTAGATAACATACTCTCTTTAAGTCCTAACTCTACAAAAAAGAAGTTTATTAAATCGGCAAAAAATCATATTTTGCAGAAGGGTATTGTTACCGGATGGTTTGAATAAATACTCAAAAATGGCAGTTTATATTTTGCCGTTTTTGAATATAAAATTGTAGTTGTAAACCATGCACCGCCCTATGTGGGAGAAAGGGGGAATCATCTATGCCTTGCATAGAAGCATATGAAGAATACCCCATAACGATATGCGGTCAGACAGTTATTTTTACCAATGGGGAGCTTGCTATCCCTGCCGGAGTACGACCGGGTATCAAATTCGCAGGACTTTGCGGCTCCTGGAAAAGAAAATGGAGGTGTTTTCGTATGGGAAGTCCGAATCTTTTACCCTATGAAACGATTGTCCGGGCGATCAGTGGAGATCCAGAAGCCGTGGACGAGGTTTTACGGCATTACAGCAAGCGTATCCGAATCGCCGCTATTGAAAACGGGTACATCGACAGGGATATCAAGGCAGCATAAAACAGCGGCTCGTCGCTGCACTGTTCAAGTTCCGTTTTGATGAACAGGAAGTGTGAAAAGTTGTTTCTATTTTGGGAAAACGGATACATAATAGGCAATGACAAATCGGGATTTGAGGAGGAGATATATATTATGAATATAGGATTTTGGTCATGTATAATTTTGGTTATACCATTTGCGATTATAGGTGTGTTATTTGCAATTTTTAAAGAAAAAGCAGCAAAATTTGTTTCAGGATTTAATTCATTTTCTAAAGAAGAACAGGCATTGTATAATAAAGCTCATATTTCTCGTGATATAAGAAATCAGTGCTTTATATGGACTGCTATAATGTTGGCAGGAGCGTTATTATCCTACTTTTTAACCCCATATATGGCTATACCAACCTATATTATTTGGTTAGTTCTGTTTTTTGGAGAAGTCCACTTTGATAATCATAAAGCGTTTGAAAAATATTTATATAAGTAAATTCTGATTTGTAGAATTGCAGCCGGCTAAAAATTGAATAATCGCCGTTACACAGGATGGCACACCAAGACAGGAAATCAAGAAAAGGTTTCCTGTTTTTGCGCCCGTTTTTGGCAGTTTTCAACTTTTTAGTGGTGTGGGTAGTGAAAAGAAGAATAAAGAAATTTCCAAAAATCACCGTCATTTTTGCTTTGCTTGGTGTTGTAGGTAGTAGGGGGAGAAATACCGCCGCTGCTTTGGCAAAATCCCCAAATCCACCCACGAAAGCCTGCAAATAAAAAGTCAAGCTAAATTATAAAGAACATTGAAAATTTTTACAGGTTGAAAAAGGGGTATTACAATAAGACCGCCAGAATATGCCGGTCTGAAAGAGTGCTGTGTGATGGTTAGTTTGATGTGGGAAGAGCGGCGAGATATTCTTTCAACCTTCCATAGTAAATGTGTAGAAATTTGTTGGCGCCTGCCGTCATGTAGACGTAATAAGGTTTGCCTTGTGCTCTTTTCTTGTCCATGAACAGATATACAGCGTCATCCGGTTTGCTCTTGATCAGTACATTCATGATCTGGAACAGGGTTTTGCGTAATGCTGGCGAACCGTGCTTGGAGGCATGTACACTTTTTTGGGAATAATCTCCGGAATCATTCACGAATGGATCTACTCCAGCAAATGCCGTGATTGCTCCTTTGTGAGTGAAACGTGTCACATCACCGATTTCAGCCATGAGCTGAGGACCCAGAGACGGCCCTACACCTTTCATCGCCATGACAGCCGGATATTCCGGGAGTTTAGAGGCGGTTTCATTCATAAGCGAGCGTAGCTGTTCAACAGTCTGTGACGCGGCGTTCAACTGTCCGACGGCCTGCTTGATGATATGCCTGGTAAAGCTGTCCTTTGGAAGTGAGGGAATGAGCTCCTTGGCCTTTCCGTAGATTTCTTCAGCTTTGGACTTGCTGAAGTTGTACTTCTTACGGCTGCACCACTTCTGATAGTGGTTAGTAAAAGCAGTCAGGGACAATTTACGAACACAATCAACATGCCAGTAAGTGTCAATGAAGTCCACCCATTTCTGGCTGCCGTCCTCGCGGACAGATGGGGAAGATCAAATGGCTTTCCAACCGTCTTTCCACCGGGACGGAGGATTGCTACCGTGCTTTTTCGTTTGGAAACATCAATACCTACTGCGTTCATGTTCATAAAAATGTCACTCTTAAATAAAGATTGCAATTGGTCAGTGCCAGTTTTACTCATTGCCGATTCAATCTACTGTGGTGTGACGCGAACGCACCGAGAGGGCGGCTCAACCTGCATAAAACGAACGCTGCGAATGAGGAGCTGGTTATCAGACTTTCGTACGGACGCGAAGCCCAAGGAGGTTTCCGATATACCGATTGCTCTTATCATTCTAACAGCTTAAGCAATAAGATGGATAATTCCTTACTGGCTGTAAGGAATATTAACCATAAATCTATTGTAGTAGTAGGTTTACAGCCATGAAAAGATACAACACGCCCCACCGCCACCGGGTAATCAAGACACACATTGAGGACAGGGAACCGCCAAGGTTTGAATAGGTGATCGATGGGTACAGCGGATTCCTTTTTGTGGATAAGGACTGCAACCCTCCGGTGGCCATGCATTGGGAACACCGATTCAACCACATGGTCAAGAGGTACAACGATATCTATCGGGTGCAGATGCCGAACATCACACCCCATGTCTGCCGCCATACCTACTGCAGCAACATGGCGAAGTCCGGCATGAACCCCAAGACGCTCCAATACCTGATGGGGCATAGCGATATCGGGGTGACGCTGAATACCTACACGCATCTTGGCTTGGAGGATGCCACGGACGAACTTCGGAGAATGGAAGAACTGGAGAACGCCAGAAAGGAACTGGAAAAGAACAAGGAAGAGAAGCCCGTATCACAGAAAATGTTCTGGGCGATCTGAATAAAGAGAGTTTTGCGCGCTGCTTCGGCAGGGCATTTTTTTAATTAACTGGTTATTGTTGAACTATCATGTCACTATCTCTGTGAGTAAAACTCGTGTCGGCTATTAGTTGGGTAAATCAGTGCAAATCGTGGCGTTGTGAAAAGTGCCTTACTGCGGTTTTACTACCGTTCAGCCGATGAAAACTAATATGTACAAATCCCCTTTTCGGGGGTAGTAGAAGGCACCATGCAGCATTGCAGGTGCCTTTTTGGAATAAAACAGTTTTGTATTGTTCCGTTATTTTGGCAAATGTTGTTCCGATATTATTGATATTGTTCCGTTAAAGTGGTATACTATATCTTAGATTGGAGGGATCGTCTATGTTTATGACAGTAAAACAGGCTTCTGAAAAATGGGGCATTTCTGATAGAAGAATTCGAGTTCTTTGCTCTGAAGGGAAAATTCCAGGTGCGTACCAGGAAGGACGCGGTTGGAAAATTCCTGTGGATGCAAAGAAACCAGCTGATGGTCGTTACAAATCAAAGGAGAGCCTTTTGGCGCAAATCGACCGTAAAAAGGTTGAGTTGGACGGCAGAAGACCTTTGACAGCGGGCGAAGTGGCAAGGCTTAACGAGGAGTTTATTGTGGAATACACATACAACTCTAACGCCATCGAAGGAAATACACTTACTTTGCGCGAAACAGACTTGGTACTCCGAGGTCTCACGATTGACCAGAAACCGTTAAAGGATCACATGGAGGCAGTCGGTCATAAAGAAGCATTTGATTTTGTGAGTGAACTTGTGAAAGATAATGTTCCGATTAGCGAGAGCATCATCAAACAGATTCACTATCTCGTCCTTGCCGATAAGAAAGAAGACCGTGGTGTCTACCGCAGAGTTCCGGTTCGTATTATGGGCGCACAGCATGAACCTGTGCAGCCGTATCTTATTGAACCGAAGATAGAACAGTTGTTGCGTGATTTTGCTGAAAGTAGAGAGCATATCGTAACAAAATTGGCTCGTTTTCATATCGAGTTTGAGGGCATCCATCCTTTCATTGACGGTAATGGCAGAACCGGAAGACTGCTTGTAAATCTTGAGTTGATGAAAGCAGGATTTCCACCTATCGACATTAAGTTTACAGATAGAATTGCCTACTACAATGCATTTGATGAGTATCATGTAAAACATAATCTTTCCGCGATGGAAAATCTTTTTGCAGGATATATTAATGCAAGACTGGATATGTATTTAGATATGTTGCAGGACTAACCGACCTGCTTTTGAATAAGGAGGTCACCTATGCCTTTTGAGATAGTAAGAAATGATATTGTAAATATGCAAGTGGATGCGGTGGTAAACACTGCAAATCCGAACCCTGTCATAGGCTCCGGCGTTGACAGTGGAATACATAAAAAAGCCGGACATGAGCTGCTTGTGGCAAGACAGAAAATTGGCTGCATTGAGTTCGGTGATGCGGTTATCACTCCTGGATTTGGATTGGATGCCAAGTACGTTATTCATACGGTAGGTCCCATTTGGGAGGATGGCAACCACGGAGAGGAGCAGATTCTGTCTTCGTGTTACAGAAAGTCCCTGGCCTTGGCTAAAGAGCATGAGTGTGAGTCTATCGCATTTCCTTTGATAGCCACAGGTAATTATGGCTTTCCGAAGCCTCTCGCTCTGCAAATTGCTGTCCGTGAAATCAGCACTTTCCTTTTGGAAAATGAAATGCAGATTTACCTGGTTGTGCTTGGTAAAGAGGCTTTCGTATTGTCGGAGAAACTGTTCAAGTCCGTCAGTAGCTATATTGATGAAAATTATATCTGCAGCAAAACGCTTGATGAATATGGAACGGAAAGCGTATATGGTTCACGGCTTGAAACAAGGCGGATAAGAGAACGGCTGAAACGGAACAATCGAATCCGTGAGGATATTTGTCCGTCACAAGCATTGGAAGAGTGCCTTGATATGTCCATTGGGGCAGCAGTTCCAATGGACTCTGATGATTGGGGACAGTTATTGAAAGATCTGGATGCAGGTTTTTCTGAAACGCTTCTGCAACTTATCGACCGCACTGGAAAGAAAGACTCTGAAATCTACAAAAAAGCCAATGTGGACAGAAAACTGTTCACGAAAATCCAAAATAATATGGATTACAAGCCATCCAAGACAACTGCACTGGCTTTTGCCTTTGCGTTGGAACTGGATATTAATGAAGCAAAAGACTTCATTGGAAGAGCAGGCTTTGCCCTCTCTCACAGTAGCAAATTTGATGTGATTGTGGAGTATTTCCTGGTAAACAGAAACTACAATGTATTTGAATTGAATGAGGTTCTGTTTGCTTTTGCCCAACCGCTTATCGGTGCATAAAAATGTCGCATACCATGCGACCATTCATTCTCCTGTTTTCTTATAATGAAATCACAATAAAAAACAGGAGGATTTCAAAAATGACAGAACTTATATTTATTTTAGACCGCAGTGGTTCCATGCCGGGACTGGAAAAAGACACTATCGGAGGATTCAACTCCATGTTGGTAAAGCAGCGTAAGGAGTCGGGTAATGCCGTAGTATCCACAGTGCTGTTTGACAATGAAACAGAGGTAATTCATGACCGTGTTGCTATTGCAGACGTACCGAACCTTACTGATAAAGAATATTTCGTATGCAATATTTCGTATGTGGCTGCACAGCACTTTTAGATGCTGTTGGTGGTGTAATCCATCATATCGGGAATGTTCACAAATATGCCCGTAAAGAAGATGCGCCGGAAAAGACCCTCTTTATCATCACCACTGATGGTATGGAAAATGCCAGCCATCGTTATACCTACGATAAGGTGCGCCATATGATTGAGCGTCAAAAAGAGCGTCACGGTTGGGAGTTTCTTTTCCTTGGAGCAAACATCGACGCAGCGGTAGAAGCCAGAAAATCGATGGCTGCCAACTATCACTGTGATGAGGTTGGAACGGCACTCAACTACGAAGTCATTAGCGAGGCAATTACCAGCGTAAGAGCGTGTGCAGCGCCGCTTAGTGCTGACTGGAAAAAGAAGATTGATGCGGATTATAAGAAAAGAGGTGGCGAGAGATGATTGGAGCAATCTTAGGTGATATCATCGGTAGTCCTTATGAATTTGACTGTGGTAACAAGAGCAAAGATTTCCCTTTGTTCTCCCGAAAATCTACCTATACGGATGATACCGTAATGACTTTGGCGGTTGGTCTGACTATTCTTGATGCACAGCCGAGTGCTTCGGATGATTGGATTTTGCGAATCCTTGCTAACGGTATGCGTCAGTTTGGAAAGATGTATCCGAATGCCGGGTACGGAGGAATGTTCCGACAGTGGCTCCGTAATCCTGAGTGCCAGGCTTATAATAGTTTTGGCAATGGTTCTGCAATGCGTGTTTCCACGGTAGCATGGTTATATAACGATATCGATGCTGTCAGACACGCAGCAAAGCTTTCTGCCGAAGTTACCCACAATCATCTGGAAGGAATCAAGGGTGCTGAAGCAACTGCTAGTGCTATTTTTCTGGCAAGAACCGGACACAGCAAAGCGGAAATTAAAGAATTTATTGGACACGAATTTGTTTATGAGTTGAATCGTACTTGCGATGAAATCAGACCAGGATATTTTCATACAGAAACCTGCATGGAAACCGTGCCGGAAGCCATCACGGCTTTCTTGGAAGGAAACAGCTTTGAAGATGTTATCCGTACCGCTGTATCCCTCGGTGGTGACTGTGATACACTGGCAGCAATTGCGGGCAGCATTGCAGAAGGCTTCTATGGCGTCCCTGCTGAACTGAAGGAAGAATGCTATAAACGTCTGCCGGAGCCGTTGCTTAAGGTGTTGAATGCGTTTGAGGAGTACCTCGACCGAAGATAATATTGCTGAATGTATGCTGGATAGTAAAGCATAGTGACAGCAACCGATAATTTTACAACAACTTCAAAATAGAATTACTGAAAAGAGGAAAAGACTATGTTTTACGAACCGCAGACATTGATTATTGTATATAAGGATGAGATGCTTGCCAACCAAATGAAAAAGATGATTGAAACCAAGGATGATACTGCAGATTCCGTAACCGGAACATGTGATAATAGTATCAACGTGGTTGCATGGACTGAAAAGGTGTGGCTTGCAAATAAGAAGGCCGGAAATATCACATCAAAGGTTCTCTTCTTGGGTGATATTAAGGGAGTAGATAAACTGATTCCAGTGCTTGATGTTAAGTTTGACAGGCATGGTATCCGTTATGGATGGGCTGGTAACCAGGCGGTCATCTATGTGTCTCCAAGTGAGATTAAATCCATTGATAGTTATCGTGCTTTTCATGAAGAATTGGAAACGTTGCCTGCGCCGCAGGTGGTTAAGGACGCCATTAAACCAAAGGCCGTAGTTAAGTCTGAAACAGAATCTGTAGAGGAAATGCTGGTTGAAATTCAGCCTGCTGAATCAGAGAAAAAAGGCTTTTTTGCCAAAGGGAAACATATAGCGAAGAAAGTCGGTCATACCATCGGAGATGCTGTCACAGATGCAAGTGAACGTGCTATGGTTTTCTCAGAAGAGAACTTCAGAAACAAGAAAGAGATGGAACGTCAAATGCTGTTCTTTGGAGTGATTAGTCTTTACAACGAGGGACTTGAAACGTTCATGAAATCATAAAGGTGATGTGTATGGCAGAATTACAGGATGTAAGATACGGCTGGGATTTTATGGCCAAGCTGATGGGTGCTGACTTGGCAGGTAGAAGTGCTTACACAGACTATGCCTCCAACGTATTGCAGAATCAGCAGATAGCCGCTCAAAATTTACATATACAAGAGATTAATGCGGCAATCGATGAATTGGCGACAAGTATAAACGAGCATCCACACTTGAATTTGGGTGTGGAGCAGTTTAAAGGATATGTGGCTGAAGAATTTGTTTCAGGTACTTTCAATATCGATGCCCTTAGAAAAGGTTCTAAGCACATGGCTTTTACACTGCAGGACAATGGCTACGGTAGTGTTGATATCGGTACTAACTTTGGAAAAAGTTACAGTCTGAAATATGCTAATGTAGCTGAAAAAGCTGAAAATTATCAAGCAGTCTTAAACGGAGATACACGCTTGTCAAAGTATCAAGGGCAGGAACGACTAATTGCACCAGAACAGGTTGACGAGGCAAAAGCTTGGGCAGCAAGACGAGCCGCTAAAGATATGTACACCAGACCCGATGCGGCAGCGGCTCATAAAGACACTGGAAAACATTTGGTAGGTGTCGTTTCTGATGGAGAGGGTGTACAGAGCCAGGAGTTATCTATTAAGGGATCAAAAGCAATCGCAAAGGAAGCGAAGAACGGTGGCTTTGACCCGGAGAAACATGGTATCACCAAGGATGCATATCTTGCGGAAGTTAGAGTTGATTATCTTAACCAGGCAGTGAAGGCGGGGTTAACAGCAGCAACGATTACTGCCATCACACAGTTGGTTCCGGAGTTGTATAAGGCGATTGACTATTTGATAAAGAACGGAGAAATTGATGTAAATCAGTTTGAGAAAGCGGGCGGTAAGGTTATCTCCACAAGCGGTGAAGTATTCCTTCGTGGTTCTATTGCATATGGTGTAGAAATGGCAATTCAAGAAGGTCTTCTCGGCGATGGTTTGAAAGCGGTTAATCCATCTTTGGTCGGTGTTGTTGTGACCGTTGTTCTCGGAACAATCAAGAATAGCATTCTTGTTGCGGCAGGAAAAATGACATCAGCAGAAATGGGTGTCCAATTTGTTGATACGCTTGTTGTTTCATCGGGATATTTGGTTTCTATGAAAATTGGTGGTGCCATTGCACAGGCCTTGTTCCCAGAATTGCCGGGCATTGGCTTTGGGATTGGCAGTCTGTTAGGTTGCTCTGTTGCTGCTGTGTATAACATCGGAAAGAAAAAGCTCATCTCGTTCTGTGTGGACACTGGATTTACTTGTTTTGGTTTGGTAGAACAGAACTATGAACTTCCTGATGAGGTGCTAAAGGAACTCGGCATTGATACCGTGAAAATTGGCAAAGCCAAAGTCGGAACAACGCAAATAAAAAGAACGGAGCCTATCACTAATGTGGGTAGGACATCCTATGAAACTGTTAATATGACCGTTTTGCGTAGAGGTGTGATCGGGGTTAATAAAATAGGGTATGTTCTTTAGTCAGGAGGATTAGGACAATGATAAATTTAGGAAAATTGAAGGAAATAAAAGATTTGCGAAAGGTATGGCTGCATGAGGCATTGGACTTTACTCCTTGGCTTGCAGAAGAGGATAATCTTGCGTTGCTGGCGGATGCTGTTGGCTTGGAGATAACCATCGATGAGACTGAGTCCAGCGTTGGGGATTTTAATGTTGATATTTATGCAATGGAGACTGGAACTGACAGAAAAATCATTATTGAAAATCAGCTTGAGGATACCAACCATGACCACTTAGGTAAATTGATAACATATGCGTCTGGCAAATCCGCTGATATTGTCATTTGGGTTGTTAAAAGAGCGCGTGAAGAACATCGTGCTGCCATCGAATGGCTGAACAATCATACCGATGAGAATATTGCATTCTTCCTGGTAGAAATCAAGTTGTATCAAATCGGCAATTCAGATATTGCCGTTAAATTTGAAGTGGTAGAAAAGCCAAATGACTGGACGAAGGAGATTAAAAGAAATACAAGCAATTCCCCTACGCTGCAGGCAAGATATGATTATTGGGTTGCTTTTAATGATTATGCGTTCCAAAACAATGCGTTTTCAAAGCAGTTCAATAAGCGAAAGGCAAGTACGGACCATTGGATGACAATGAGTGTGGGTTCATCAGCTTGTCATATCAGCATTAATCAAATTCGAAAGGATAATCTGATTGTAGTTGAGTGGTACATTTCTGATGATAAGGAGTTATTTCATAAGTTCAACGCACACAAGGTGGAAATTGAAGCAGAAATGGATATGAAACTTGATTGGCGAGAATTGCCTGACAAGAAGGCCAGTCGAATACTTATTACTCATCCAGCGGATTTTGAAAATAAGGATAAATGGTCTGAGCAGTTTGATTGGGTAGTAGATGTTGCTTTGAAAATGAAAAAAGTGTTTAAGAAATATTTGTAGTGTATAATAAGTGATAATGAGATAAATCCGAGGGTTGAGGGAGTGATTCCTTTTGACTCTCGGATTTTGCTTTTGGGTATCCATCTTGGCTTGAAAAGAATAAGATTAATACGCAAAACTTCAATCACACAAGTGGATTTAATTTTGCGTTCGCAAAACTTTATAGACTTTTGCGTAATTTTGTGATATAATATTCAACAGAGAAGTTTGCACCTCGAAAAAACGGAAATTACAGATATTCGTGAGTGCATAAGAATGAAAATGGGGTCAAAATATGGAGGTAAAGCGAATGCGTTTTAGCTACAATAAATTGTGGAAATTATTAATAGACCGAGGAATAAATAAAAAGACCTTGCGTGAGACGAGTGGTATCAGTGCTACATCTGTTGCTAAACTCGGAAAAGGTGGCAATGTCAATACAGATGTGCTGCTTAGGATATGTGATGCACTTAACTGTGATGTTGGAGACATCATGGAATTTGTTCGAGAAGATAAATTTGACGAACAGGAACGAAAGGATGCACTTACCAATGGGTAATATCGATACATCCGTGGCAGGGGTTGGAAAATGCAGTGCCGTAGATGAGGCATTAAGCCTTTTTTATTTATATATACAAGAGACATACTCGTCTGAAGAGGTTGAATTGATTTGTAATGAATTAAAGGCTATTGCCAGACGAGAGGACTTTATTTGTAATAAGTTTGATTCAACCAAGCGTACATACACACAAGTTCAAGACGCTCTTTCCAAGATAAATGAAAAACAGAGTATAAGGAAAAGTAAGGGCGTATATTACACTCCAAATGATGTGGTGCGTTTTATTCTAACAAACAGTATTAAAGCTTCATTTGGAAAACTTACGGTTGCCAATATCAGTGATATGAGCCTGGATAATATACCGTACCGTTCATTTTGCTGTAATAAAACCGTATTTGACCCAACGTGCGGAGCGGGAGAATATTTGCTTACTGCACTCGAAATGAAAATTAATTTGCTGAAGAACAGGACAAATATTACAAATAATCTTGTGCGAAAAGCAGTATCCACTATTTATGGTAATGATGTGAATGTTGAATCAATCATAATTACAGAATTGAGATTGCTGTTACTCATTATAGAGACTTGTGGTGTGGCTTATTGTACTGGTCTTGGTAACATAATGAACAGGCGTTTTATATCGTTTGATTTTATTGCGGACGAAGCAGCGTTTGAAGATAAATATCATATTGTGGTAGGTAACCCACCTTATGTTGAAGATTTCAAGTCAGGTATTGAACTCAGCGATAGGTACGGAAACATATATGCCAATATCCTGCTCAATGCAGCTAAAAAACTCGAAAAAAATGGTACTATTGGCTTTATTATTCCGCTTTCATATGTATCTACTCCGAGAATGAAAAAACTTAGAGATGAATTAGGGTTGCTGGTTTCGGAACAGTATATTTTGAGTTTTGCAGACAGACCGGATTGTTTATTTGATTCGGTGCATCAGAAATTGTGCATTTTGATTGGCAAAGATAAAAAGTCAGAAAAGACCGTTTATACTGGAAATTATCAATATTGGTATAAGAAAGAACGTGCTACTCTTTTTACAGACATTCAAATGGTTAAAAATAAGCACGAAAATGCAGATTTTATTCCTAAACTGGGAACTGAGCAGGATATCGTCATATACAAAAAGATTACTGACACAAGAAAAATGCAGTCAGTATATGATATATCGAAAAATGGGACGGAGTCTGTATACTTAAATCGCCGTGAAGCATTTTGGATGAAAGCTTACAGAGAACAGGTGGATGACCCAGAATATAAGGTGTTCAGTTTCAAAAGTCCGATAGAGGCGGATTATTGTTATTGCCTGATCAACTCTTCCTTGTTTTGGTGGTACTGGATTAGCGTGTCTGACTGTTGGCACGTTAGTAAAGATTTAAACGGCTTCATGATGCCAATGAAGGTAAATATGGCCGGAGCTACAGAATTGGCACAAGGCTTGAGACAGAGATTAGAAGAAACAAAAGTGTATGTAGGTACAAAACAAACGCAGTATGAATACAAACATCGAGAGTGTTTGGAGGAGATTCGTGCAATAGATGATTTTATAAATGCTGCGTATGGATTAACTGAAGCCGAAAGCAACTATATAAAGAATTTTGCTATTAGGTACAGAACAAGCGGAGGAATTGACGCAGATGAAAATAATTGATTTATTTGCCGGGTGTGGCGGATTATCCCTTGGCTTTATCCAGGCAGGATTTAGCGTAGAGAAGGCGGTAGAATATGACCCTGTAATTGCAGACACATATCAGCGTAACCATCCGGAAGTTGATGTGATTGTTGATGACATAAAAAATATAGACACTTCTGATATGTTCGTTGGAACGATGGCGGATGTTATTATCGGAGGGCCACCGTGCCAAGGATTCTCTATGGCAGGCGCAAGAATCAGACAGGGATTTATTGATGACCCGCGAAATTATCTTTTCAAACATTATTTTAATGTTGTAAAAGCGGTTATGCCTAAAGTTTTTGTTATGGAAAATGTAAAAGGCATATCTACAATGCAAGGTGGAAAAATTTTTGAAGAAATCAAAAGAATTTTTCAAGACCCTGAAGTACTTAACGGAAAACCGTATTGCATATATCACAGGGTAATCAACGCTGCGGACTTTGGAGTTCCTCAACGAAGAGAAAGAATGATTATAATAGGAACTCTTGTTGACGAAGCGGATATTGATACCTTGTGGGAGAAAACCATAAATGATATAAAAAACGAGTATCCTACCTATTTTGACGAAGTAACGGTTTTGGATGCGATAGGAAATCTTTCGATGACAAGCGAAGATGGAGTTACTGATAATCCGTTACCGGAAACTGCATACGAAAAGTATTTGTCCACCGATGCACAAACAATTACAAACCATACGCGGTCACGTCATTCAAAGGTTGCAGTAGAGAGAATGAGTCAAATTAAAAATGGAGAAAACTTTACAGCATTGAATGAACAGATTAACTCTGTTCATAGTGGCTCATACGGTAGGTTGTGTTGGAAAGAGCAAGCTTCAACAATCACTACAAGGTTTGATACTCCTGCAGGTGGTCGTTTTATCCATCCAGATGAAGACCGGACACTGACGCCAAGAGAAGCAGCACGAATTCAAAGTTTCCCTGATAGCTATGTTTTTTATGGAGATAAGCGTTCGATAAGTCGTCAGATTGGAAATGCGGTTCCACCCAAAGTATCATACTTCCTTGCAAGATTGGTTAGGAATATATTGGATGTAGAAAATAGCGAGAACATTGGAGACTGATTTATATGAAGAACCTATTGTTCACAGGTAATCCAGCGACTGGCAAGACTTTTCTGGCCAGAGCCGCCGCATATTATCTGTGTTATGAAAAATTGAATATAGATAGCCTCCAATCAAAGGACATCTATAAAGATTTGGATAAAATCGAGGATTTCATTAGTAGTGATAGATGTGAGTTTATTCAAGTTTATCCGAGCATGACCTATGAGGACATTGTATATGGGATTGATATCAAAGCAACGGGAACAATGACAGTAGATTATGTGGAGAAGCGTATAAAAAAACTTTGTGACCGGGCTGGAACAACGGAAGAACTTTATGCAGTAATTTTTGATGATATTTCAAGGGTTGATGCGGGCGCATTGCTTGGGAATCTGATTTATGCTATGGAATTCAGAAATGAGACTGTTCCCCTTTCGGATGGATCCGTTTTGTGCATCCCGGATAATGTTATTATCATTTTAACAGAGTGCAGAAATTTCCATGCAGGGCATCTTGATTATGCGTTGAGAAGAAGAATGGACTATGTTGCAGAGTTAAAATCAGATCGGGATGTACTTGAAGGATACTATGATACTGTTAATGCGAATGCTGGACGTATCATCATCGACATATTCGATAGCATAAAGGAATTTATTACTACAAATGCAGTCCCTGGAATCCCTGATGTTGTAGATAAATATATGCCTGGACATGGTATGTTTATGGTAGAACGCACGGGAACAGCGTATTTTGTACTTGATAAATTTAAGCAAAAAATGATATATCAGATTTTCCCATTTATTAACAATCTTTCGTCTTTGGGGATTTTGCGTGGGAATATCGAAGTATATGAAAAGGCGCTTGAATCAAAGCTTAATGTCGGAATATCCGGTTTGAATCGTATATCAGATATTAGAAAGGTCATGATTAATTCAGGCGAACGTGTTGAACCATATTCATTGGAAGATACCGTAAGGTATTATGAAAACGAAATTATCTCTAACCGTTGTTCTGACTATAAGGGGCTTTTGGAGAGCGTTATAGACGCAATTGTGTTGAATGGTGTTTTTCCGTGCGATATAGCCACAGATTCACTTTTATTCAATATTGAGATTGCATCGGTTCCGAGCAAATCTGTTCCAGTTGCCTATGCCTCATATTTAGTTAAAATGAACGATGCACCAAGCTTTTACTATGAAACGTCAGTTAAGGGCAAAGACAGGAGAAATTCCCATGCCTATTATTCGACTCGTCCAGGAAATGTAGGAAGATGGGCGGAACGTTCGGATGTTGCAGCGTATGAGATATCGTACACAGACGGCTCTCCGAGTGATACATACCTTCCGTTGAATGGGTTGAGATTGCATACATTTACAGTCAATAATGTTTGCAAGGATAATAACCCTGCGGAAATCTATGGTGCCGTGTACAGATTGTTGCTGTACTATTTGAAACTTTATGAAATGAATATTTCTCTGGTTAAGGGTCATAGTGACGCATATGGAGACTTGGATTCGTTAATTCAGTTGGAAATAAAATATCTCGAAGCTCTACACACAGGTTTAAAGAATGTTAATGCAGCAACACAGACTGAACGAGAGAAAGCACGAATTGATTATTTCGGAACGAGAATGATGAATTTGCACACATTATGGACTCAGCAAGGAACTCGGATTCGGGTCAACAAAGAAAAATTCGATGCATTGGTTTCGGGAATATCTGCATTTGATACTGATGCATATGAGGATATTTTTAACGTCACGAATGATACGGAAAAAATCATAGAGATAAAAGGAGTTGTAAAAATGACTGATTTAAAAGACTATCAACAAATCATGGAGAATATAGGTGTTCGCCAGATGGTATTCCAAGGTCCTCCAGGTACTTCAAAAACTTTTGAAAGCAAGAAATTTGTGTTAAAACAATTAAATCCTGAATCCGATGCATTGGCAGCTCGTTTTGTTAGCCAGGAAGATATTTCTGTTGCATTGGATGAATATAAGCTGAATGAGAACGACTATGCTAATCCTTCAGCTTCATCCAAATTATCAACTGGTGGTTGGGATTTGGTTCAGTTTCATCCGTCATATGGATACGAAGATTTTATCCGTGGCATTGAAGTAAAAGCAGATGGAGGTCTTCCATCTTACAATAGTGTGAACCGAATATTAGGGAAAATTGCTGAGTTCGCTAAAATTGCAGAAAAATCCAATCCTGCTGAACCGCCGAAATTTTACCTTGTTATTGATGAGATAAACAGAGCTAATATTGCCACTGTTTTTGGTGAGTTAATTTATGGTCTGGAATACCGTGATAGCAAGGTTTCTACTCCTTACGAAGTAGAGGACAAAGTTAGCACTCCTGCAGCAAGAACAAAGGATATTGTTCTTGGCAAGAATTTGTTTATTATTGGCACCATGAACACTGCTGATAAATCTATTGACTCAATTGATTATGCTATTCGTAGACGATTTCTGTTTGTTGATAGTCCAGCAGACAGGAATGTGGTTATTAGCTGTTACCAGAACGCTTCGGAAAATGACGATGAAAATTCTATCGAATTGTTGGTATTCGATGCTGTGCAGGCAATATTTGATAATGAAAGTTATTTCAATGATGAGTATCAGAAAAGTGATGTGCGTCTCGGACATACATACTTCCTTCGCAAGCGCAAGGTGGGTTATGAAGAAGATTTTGTGGAGCGTTTCGTTTTCCAGATTATCCCTATCCTCAGAGAATATGTGAAAGACGGCATTTTGGATACTATTGAGGATTTGATTGCTGCTGAACATACTCCTTCCGAAATTAGAGATGCCACAGACCGTGGTGAACGAGTACGCTTTATTAGTGATAACATCATGTTATATGCGAAAGAATTCGGAAACATGACCCGTGCAGGAAAGCGTATCAACAACGAATATGTTGGAACTTTCATTGAAGAAGTGAGGACAAAGATAGGATACTGATAGGTAGGTGACGTTATGGCATGTGATGTAATAATACACCAAATAAATGACTGGTCTGCACTAAATAGCAGAGACGATGTATGGTCTAAAATTGACTTGTCAACGCCAGAATTTAATTTTGGAATTCATAAATTTCAAGGTCGTCTTTGGAGTAGCGGCTATGTTGGCGTTGGTAGACTTCACGATAAGAATGGACGCTATCTGCAATCGGCCGGAAAAGAACATATTGTTGTAGTAACTTCACAGTATGGTATGGAACCCTGGCGTATGCTTGAAACAGTAATGACAGACGATGAATATGATGACTATATTGCCGAAATGGATGCGGATGGAAGGTCTTTATTCCATGTGTTTTATGACCAGCCGCTTATTAAACTGTCTCAAGACATAGAACAGGACGGAGAACTCTTATATGCATTAAGTTTTATAACTTCCTGCTATGGCCTATGCAAAAAAGGTTTGAAAAAAACAATGTTCCATCAAGAAAAAAACTATTCTTCAAAGGTCAGAGGGAAGATTGAAATAAAAAAGAATATACGGATGAACACTTGCAAGGGCAGAAATGACAGGTTCTATTGTAAATATATTGGTTTCACGGAAGATAATATTGAAAATAGAATATTGAAGGCAACTCTGCTGAAATGCAAAGAAATTATAGGAAGACGCTTTCCTGCTACATCCGAAGTTTCAAAACGAGTAGCTTACTGCATGAATTCATTCCGACGTGTTCAGACTGTTCGCATCAAAACCAGTGATTTTAATGGTGCAGACGCATCGGGATTGTATATGTATTACAAACCGTTGTTGCAGCAGGCAAAATGTATATATGGTCAAAAATACTATGCTTATAAAACCGAGGAAGGTCAATCGGTTGCAAAGAGTGTGTTTACAATTCCATATATGATTAACATGGAGGCTCTATTTGAGTTTTATACTCGTATAGTTCTTAAGCGAACGATTGACCAAAATAAATATTCGTTGGACAGTTATTCAAAAAGGTTGTTTGTTCAAAAGGATGTTAGTGATGTTTCGGAAGTTGAGAGAGGCATACATCTGATGCCATACTGTATTCCAGATATCATCATTCGAGATAACGAAACGCAGAATCCAGTTGCGGTTATAGATGCAAAATATAAACCGAACACCAGAAGTGTCAGAGCCGATACACACCAGTTACTTTCATATGTTCTCTTAACAGGTGTAAAAAAATGTGGTTTTGCTTTTCCAGGTTCTGAGAGCAGAGCAAAGATAATGCGTTCTACAGAAACAGCAGCCTTGCCGTTGTCGGTCAATGCAATTAATTACTATGAACTGATTTTTGGTAATGACTCTGACAACGCTGCGGAGGCTTTGAAGGCAATATTACTGTGAGAGGAATTGCGATGAAATACTATACTGTATATCGTGAGGATACTGAAGGAATAAGCGCATTCGGAAATGCTGTGCAATGCACAGAAATTCTTGGTTTAAAGAATGCACGTCAATTTCATGCATTTGTTTCAAAAACAAGATCTGGTTTGCGAAAGCATTATAAAGTAGTAGTGGAAGAAGCTTACGAGGATGAGGAATAAGGCATAGATGGAGATATTGTAACATCCACCAAGGAGGGTAGAATTATGGCAGCGCATCGTTCATTTGCTGAATATGTAAAAAAGAGATTTGATAATAATTTCTGGGCGGCTACCGAAAGCTACCTGGAGGCAAACCTTGATTCCTTGGGCATTGAACTGAGGAGAATCCATCGTGCCGGAGAAACAGAAATTTCCGACGTTAAGGTAGAACACATGTGGGTTGAGAACAAACAAGGCATGGAGATACATTTCGATGTGGCAGTATCTATTTGGTTTGAAACTCACGAGGGAGATTACCACTACGATGATTACGATGAAAACATCGTGTGGATGATAGCTCACTGTCGCGGTGATCTGGATAAGAACCTTGACGATTTTGAAATTCTGAGGGTATCGAAATATAATGGAAAAAGTCGTGTGAAGAACCCGATGGATGATTCGCTTGTTCCCATCATTCCGTATGAAAGAGTCTGTGAAAAATTGGACCTGTTGACAAATTAAAGAAAAATGAACTCCCATATGGTATAATTATTATATCAATTACAGGAGGTCATATTTTATGATGGGTAAACAGAGTGGACAAATCCAAATGGTAATCTTAGATATAGATTCCATGATTCCAGAAGATCATCTCCTTAGACAGATTAAAAATTGTGTAAACTTTGATTTTATATACGAAAAGGCGGCGCCCTATTATTCTCATATTGGAAGAAAATCTATTGATCCGGTTATTCTGATAAAAATGCTGCTGATCGGATATCTCTATGGGATCAAGTCTGAGCGAAGGCTCGAAGAGGAAGTGTCCCTTAATCTTGCATACCGCTGGTTTTGCGGCATTGACTTTACACAGAGAACGCCTGATCATTCAACATTTAGCCAAAATAGACGACGGCGCTTTCAGGATGCCAGCATATTTCGGGAAATTTTTAATGAGATTGTGCTCAAATGCATACGGCTTGGGATTGTATCTGGGGAAACAGGTGTTGCGGATGGCTCTTTTCTCCCCTCCAATGTATCATGGGACAGCCGTTATGAGGCGGTCGAGACTGTGAACCGCTCCACAGTAAAATATATGGCAGAATTGGAAGAAGAGCTTGCTTCCATGCCAGGTTACAGGAAACCGGAAAATGAAGAAACACAGAAAGAATCTCTGAAGAGCCGCACCGATCCGGAGTGTGGTTATATTCATCAGGCACGAAAAAGGGGGTTAGGGTATCTGACAGAAATGACAGTGGATACCAGCCATGGAATTATCACGGGTATTGACTGTTATCCTGCCAGTCAACGGGAAAGCGACATGATTCTGAAACATTTAAAAGAACAGCCATGTGAATATCAGGAGATATGTTTAGACGCAGGATATGATATAGGAGCTGTACATAGAGGGTTGGAGTTATTAGGAATTAATGGTTATACAGCCATACGGGAATATCAAAATAATGCAATAAAAAAAGGGTTCCGTTATGAAGAGGAAAAGGATCGTTTCGTATGTATAGAGGGGGAGTATTTGGGGTTTCACAAATTAGTTTACAAAAAAGCAACGCAAAATTACTATCGATTATACAGCCGTTCTAAAAAACAATGCAAAAAATGTCCACGATTTGCCACATGTGCGACAGACTTAGGCACGGTTCGGATCAATGCCAGCGCTTATTACCCATCGTATCATAGGAATAATCAGAAAGTGGGAACTGACGATTATTTGAGGGTTATGCGATCACGGCAGATATGGGCGGAAGGAACATTTGCTGTCTTAAAACGGGAACATAAACTGAACAAGATACAGAAAAGAGGCCTTCAGAAAGCGACAGAGGAATGCCTCTTATCTGCAACGTCATTGAACCTAAAAAGACTGGTAAAAGCGGTGTGAATACATGGATTTACCAGCCTTTTTATTCAATCTCAGAGGAAGATAAATATAAGCGGACCTGAAAGAAGGGTTTGTCAACAGGTCCCTTATTAAGTGTACCCCCAATATCCCATTATCCATGATTTATGGCCAAGGGGAATGACATAGACTTAGAAAACTTCTCTATGTAAAAAAGAAAATGTAAGAAAAAGCGAGTTAACAAGAGAAAAATAAAGATTAATATGGGAGGAAAAATAAATATGATTTCGATACTTTTCGTTTGCCACGGCAGGAAGCGAACACAAACCTTGAAATGCTGATATTTACAAGGGAAAATGCTGATTGTCAGGTGAATTTACAGAGGTTTTACAGAGAATCAAAAGATAGATAAGAAGTCCAGTGCAAAAAAATTGAAAAACAGGTTGATTATTTCTTATAATTTGTATATACTATGAGTAGAAGTAAATGTTTGCCGCTTGCTGATGGTGCGGGGTATAAGTGATTCAGTTCGTAAATGATGCCACTTGCTATACAGGTGGGATATAAATGGTATAGTGCGTAAATGCTCCCCATCGGCTGATGTCGGTGGGGATTTGCATAATACGAAGTTTGCCCAAAGGAGAATATTACAGTATATGGAGATACGGCAGGGATATTCTTATCATATCAAAGATGAGTTTTTTGATAAGGTGCAGGATAAATACTTAATGAGCAATAAAGAAAATGGAAATTATCGCCCACATTTCTATGCAATACAGGATAAAAAGAATCAATCTCTTTATTGGATGATCCCCATAAGTTCACAGGTGGAAAAGTATAAGGTCATTGTAGAAAAAAAGAAGAGAAAATACGGAAAATGCAATACAATTATCATTGGTAAATTTGCAGGAAAAGAGAATGCATTTTTGATTCAAAATACTTTTCCCATTATTGCAGATTTTTTTGATCATATACATACAGTCGAAAATAAACCAATAACAGTGCATAAGGAATTGAACAGGGTTCTTACGGAAAATTTAGGGGAAGTGTTTGCGTTGTATAACCGTGGGATTCATTTGATATTTACGGATATTGATAAGATAAGGACTATTATGGAACAGGAATTAGAAAATACTGGATGTCAGTAATGTCATTGCTTGCAAAGATATGAGTAATGGCATTTTAGGTGGGATGGTTTACATTATAGATAACGAAGGTATTTTGTGTAGAAGGTATATCTAATCTTTTCATGTAAAGATTCAATATTTAAAAATGCTGAATTGTGCAGTAGAATATATAGGTGGAGGTGCGTTTAATATTGGTTTTTTGAAAACTATAGAGGGATATTTAGCAACAAAGAATGAAGAAAATAGAAATATATATGCACCTAGAATTTATAGCTTTGTTTCTTTTCTTCAAGAGGAGAAGAATGTAACTGACAAGAATTACAAGGAATATTTATCGGCAATAAAGATCGATGTAATTATTGAGTCCCTCGAAAATTATATAAGATGCAACCAGATTAAAAAAAAGAGTGTTGCCTTTTTCTATGCAAGGACTGTAAAAAAGTATTTTTGTTATTTAAATGATAATGGAATCGAAAATGAAAATTTGTTGAAAGCATTTGCATATACAAATTCAAAATCATATGATAAAAGAATTAGAAAATATATTGAAAATAATCAAACATTAAAAATGGTAGAAAAGAAAGATGCCGTAGATTTTGAAGAAATAAAATTATTGATAACATCAATAGATGAACAGATTGAGGAGTGCATAAATGTTACAGAAATAATAACGTGTACAGAAAGCAGATATAATCCTTATAATAATTTAGTTTATTTGTTAGGATTAAAACTTATGATATTTACAGGAATTGATTATGCAGGGATAAGAAAATTAGAAGCAGATTGTTTTGATAGTAAAAAAAATAAGCTTACAATAAATACATATACGATTCGTTTGCCAGATAATTTAGGAGAACAATTATCTGAGTACGAATTGGTTAAGAGCAAGAGAGGTATTAATGGTAATAGCTTTTTTGTATTATACAACGAGCAAATGATGCCCAAGGAAACATACCAGTTTAGTTATCTTATTGAAGGGATAATAGGAAGAGGAGATACATCTGGTATTCGGAAATATGTTATTACAGAAATGATACGACAAGGGATTAATCAAAGTTTTATTATGAAACTTACAAATGTGGGTTTGACTATATTTGAAGATTGCCAGAATACTGTAAATATGGAGCATCATGTAGATGCAAACAGATATATTGATAGTAAAATGCGTGGTATGAGAGTATTTGACTATTTGTAATGGAGTTTAAATAATATAATTGGTTTTTATACAGCAGGATTCCTTAAAACTTATCGAACTATGATGAAATATGGAGAAATTGAAAAAGCCTAGAAAATGATATGCTCCCTATATGGTAGACACAGGAAATAATTAAATGTCTATTGTATAAGGAGCATATTTTATGGGAAGAAGATGACGTATAATAAGTTTCGCAAATTAATTTCATAAAAATAGACATAGTCTATAGCCGTTTGGTAGAATTAAGTCACCACAACAAAACCTACTAAAGGAGGT
>CAJUCN010000018.1 GCA_910585005.1 uncultured Lachnospiraceae bacterium
AAACGGAGCCATTGCTCCAGTAGTGATTATTCATCTACTTTTGCAACAGCCCCTTGTAGTAGTGCCTTGCTTTTTGCAGCGGCCAATCGTTATATAGAAGTAATCTGCCTGGTATTTACAGAATTTTTATTGCTCTTGTAAGTCTGGTGGATGGTTCCGCCTGCACCCACGGCCATAAGGATATAACCCATGATCATATCCCTTACAACGGCAGACATCACATCGGGATCCTCCAAGAAGTTTGGTACGCTGGTAAAAACGTCAAAGAAAGAGACGTTGTAATCACGGTAGATCTTATATATTTCTATGGCAAGGCAGGTCTGTTCCGCCAATAAAAGCATGACAGCGGAGATAAGGCAGCTAATGACAATTCCAAGGACGTTGAGCCTGCCGCCAAGCAGTTCATATCCTTTCATCGCGCAGACTACCATCACCGCGCCGCCCAAAGCGGAAATATATCCCAATTGGTAGATCAAAACCCATAAAACCGCACCTAAGAGGGCGCCTAGAAGAGCGCCAATGAGTCCGCCGATTACATTTCCACCACCCTGGTTTGCCTTTTGGGACACCTCTTTGTGTAGTTTTTCAGAAGCGCCGGCATAACAGGAGGAGCAGAATAAATGCTGGGTGGAATCAATTTGATACAGGGAAAGAGCCTCCACGCTGCCGCAGGCCTCACAGCAGGTAACCAACTGGTTAGCGTTGCAATAATTGGTCAATTCTTTTAAGAAAGCGTCAATGCAGGGCACATATTCGGATCCCCATTTGAACCCGGTTCCCCAGAATTCGGCAGTAATTTTTGTGCCGGTGTAAGATGCAGCAGTCAGATATTTAAATTTCGGTGTACACTGGTTGACAAAATCAAGGATAGTAGGATAGGCTTCAGCGTTTCCAGGCTTTACCCAAAGTTGCAAAGTATGGCGGGCAGGGGTTACCGGATCCTGATAGATAGCGAGAAAATACCCGTTTATCCTGCCGTATGCAATCCCTGCTTTTTCGTCAACAGACATTCCGTTTGTAATAGCATATTTTTTGACTTTTTTGTACATGAAATACCCTCCTCATCTGTTTTAATAGCTCTATATTGTATAAAAAGTATATCATAAAGAGATAGAAAGCAAAAGAAAAATAAATATATTGAATAAAAATGCACAATCATTTACAATGGAATTATATTATTGCTGTACAATTTGTCTGCTTTCGGCCAGATGGATTAAATACAAGGCAGCAATCAAAAAAGGAGGTATGTCATATGCAGGATATGATAAAAATTCGTTCTAAAGTACACCCAAATGTTATTCTCAAAGCCATCCCGGGGCATTTCGTAACGCCAAACTCTCATGTAAATTACTTTTTGGATATGACAACCTTAAAGTCCAGATTGAGTGAGGCGTTGGCTGTTGCAAAAGAATTAAGCGCCCAGATCACGGCTTCCACGGTGGTGGATACCATTGTCTGCATTGACGGGTGTGAAATTATCGGCGCATTCCTTGCAGAGGAATTGACCAGGGCAGGCGTGTATTCCATGAATGCCCACAATACGATCTATATTATCACGCCGGAGTACGTTAATTCAGGACAGGTGATGTTCAGGGAAAACTATATCCCCATGATCAAAGGCAAAAATGTATTGTTATTATTGGCGTCCGCTACAACAGGCCAGACCATTGTCAAGGTAGGCCAGACGCTCAGTTATTATGGCGCAACGATCAATGGGATCAGCGCCGTCTTTAGTGCGGCAAGCAGCGTTATGGGGATTCCTATCAAATCCTTGTTTACCATTGCAGATATTCCCGATTATAAGACATTCAACCCGGAAGGATGCAGCCTTTGCAGGGAGAAGGTAGCTGTCGATGCGCTGGCAAATGGATTCGGGTATTCAAGAGTAAATTAAAGCGCCGCTATGGGCTGCATGTTACATGGCGACGTCCTCTTTCGCAAGGTGAGGATATTTAGTTGACATAATTTTAGGGTTATAGTAAGGTGTATGTTGTAAATAATTACCCTAAAGTGAGGATACCAATGAAAAAGTTTAAGCGTGTATTTTTGCTAGTGATGTGTGTGACTCTTCTATTTCAGCCTGCGCTTTGCGTATCGGCCACAGAACTTTCCGCGAAGCAGGAAGATGGGGAAGGTGAATCCGGGGAGGAGTATGTGGAGGAAGACCAGGATACAGAGGGAGAAGATATCCCGGATGAGCCGGAGGAAGAGGACTGGCAGAATGAGGATGGGGAAGAGGACGGGGAGCTAACCGCGTTTATCAGGGAAGCAAAAGAAGAACTAAAAAAGATGACAGACCAGGAAGTCGTCATGGCCCTGGTCTATCTTTGCGATACTTATCAAGTGAGGGAAATGCCAGGGGAAAAGGAGAGTGTTACCGTCCAGGTCCCGACAGGAACTACGGTTCAGGTTATAGGCGCTGAACTGGATGAGGAGTGGAATGTGTGGTATCAGGTAACTCTTTCGTATAATGATAACCAGTATACAGGCTATATTGACAGAAATTACCTGGCATATTCCAATGAACATTTTATTGCATGGGAAGATACCTACTTTCCCCGGGTGGGCATGTTTACAGCCTCCGGCAGCCTATACCCGGATGTGGAGCAATTTCCGGCTTCCTATCAGGACAAGCTGATGCGGTTAAAGCAGGCCCATCCTAATTGGATATTTGTAAAGCAAAACACAGGGTTAAACTGGCAGACCGTTGTGAAAAACGAGAATTACCAGGACAGGAACCTGATCAGTTCTTCCATGGGAGATGGGTATAAGAATGGGAACTATGGCCCCGGTTGGTGTTATGCTTCGGAGGATGCGGTAAAATATTACCTGGATCCCAGGAACTTTTTGGATGAGACCAGGGTTTTCCAATTTGAACAATTGACCTATAACCCTTCGTACCATTCTAAAGTGGCGGTAGACAAAATATTAAGCGCTACCTTTATGAAAGGGGAACTGCCAGGGGCGGGTATGAGCTATGCGTCCGCCTTTTTTGAGATTGGTGTAAAGTTGAAGGTAAGTCCTTTCCATTTGGCCTGCCGTGTCTATCAGGAGCAGGGGAAAGGGACTTCTTCCCTGATTTCAGGAACCTATAGCGGATATGAAGGTTACTATAATTATTATAATATTGGCGCATCAGGCAAGACCACAGAGGCAATCGTAAAAAGCGGGTTGGAAAAGGCCAAGAAGGAAGGGTGGGATACCCGTTATAAGTCATTAAGCGGCGGCGCATTGATTTTAGCAAAGGACTACATATTAAAAGGGCAGGACACCCTTTATCTCCAGAAGTTTGATGTGGATGCAAGCCATAGCGGTTTGTACTGGCACCAGTATATGCAGAATATCATGGCGCCTTATTCGGAATCCCAGATGGTAAAAAAGGCGTATGCGGAAACAGGTTCTTTGGATAACCCGTTTGTGTTTAAGATACCGGTGTACAACGACATGCCCCAGACCGCATGTCCGGTACCCGGGTCAAAGCCGACGGCAACGCCTACAGCCAAACCAACGGCAACGCCCACAGCCAAACCCACGGCAACACCAACGGCCAAACCAACGGCAACGCCCACAGCCAAACCAACGGCAACGCCTACGGCCAAACTAACAACAACACCGACGGCCAAACCAACGGCAGCGCCCACAGACAGGCCAACGGCAGCGCCCACGGAGAAACCCACGGCAACGCCTACAGACAGACCAACGGAAAACCCCACAGATAAACCATCGCAGACGCCGTCAGGTAAGCCGACAGGCAGGCCAACGGCAAAACCCACAGATAAGCCGACAGATCGGCCAACACAGACACCGGCAGGCAGACCGGAGGCAACGGACAAACCGACAGGAACGCCCCAGGCAAGCCCAAAGAAAACGGCAACGCCGAAGCCAACAGCAACAGGTAAGCCAACGGAAAGCCCTGACACAACGACAACAACAGTGCCGGTGGTGAGCCCGGAACCAATTGAAACACCCAGGCCCAAGGCAACGGCAACGCCTACCGCAAAGCCGACGGAAAGCCCGGAAAAGACTATGGCGCCTACCGCAAAACCGACGGAAAGCCCGGAAAAGACTATGGCGCCTACCGCAAAGCCCACGGAAAGCCCGGAAAAGACTACGGCGCCTACCGCAAAGCCCACGGAGAAACCAACCAGCAAGCCAACTGCGAAACCGACCCAAAGGCCCACGGAGAAACCAACCACGGAGCCATCGGATGACAGAGAGACGGCGCCCGTGGTTGTGGTAGAAGCGATCGGAACCCCGGCGCCTACAGCGGCGCCACCGGAAGCGTCGAAAGAGACACAACCGCCTGCTCAGGGTCAGCCGAAAGCAGAGGTCACAATTGTGGAGGCGACACCGAAGCCTCAGACGGCATCGGAGGACAAGTCGGCAATTACCTTTGAAATGACGGATAATAGTATCCTTTATACGCAGACGCTGGAGCAGATCAGAGAGCAGGGAAGGAAAGTCACTTTGGAGATGGGAAATGGAGTCACATGGAGCATGGATGGAAGCGCTATGGGAGAGGCTCCTCTTAATGATATTGACTTCCAGGTTACGATAGGCAAGAGCCACATTCCGAAGAGGAAGAGGGATGCGTTGACAGAAGGTGAGCGTTATGTAGAACTTTCTTTGGCTCATGACGGTGATTTTGGTTTTACTGCTGTTTTGACACTTTTCCTTGAAGATGCACAGCCCGGACAGTATGCAAACCTGTTCTACTATGAGGAAGAAAGCGGAGATTTCCAGTTTATGTGCGCTTCCTTGGTAGGAAATACGGGAGAAGCCAGCTTTGAGTTCGTACATGCTTCTGATTATATTCTCATCATCAGCGATGAAACGAAGGAAGACCTGCTTGATTTAAGAGCGGCACAGATGGAAGAGGCAGACCGGGTCATGGAGGAACTGCGTGATGCTGCAACTGAAAAACCGGCGGAGGAACCGAAAAAAGCAGCGGGATTCCTTGTGCTGATCCTCTTAGGGAGTGTAGCGGTGGTGATTGCTATTTATCTCATTTTTAAGAAAAGGTCTGATTGACCGGTAAAAAAGATTTGGTATTGAAACGGAAGGGCAGAGGCAGCTAATGGCTGCCTCTGTTGAGTAATTACCACAGTTGAAAAGGCACATAAAGGAGCAGTGAGGTTATGAGAATCAGAGAGGATTACCCCTATTTATATGAGACACATATGCATACCAGCCAGTCCAGCGCTTGTGCACGTTCATCGGGAAGAGAGATGGCAATGGCAGCTAAGAGGGCTGGCTATGCTGGCATTATGATTACGGACCATAGCTGGTATGGGAACAACTGTATTGACGTTTCCCTGCCCTGGGAGCAATGGATAGAAGCTTTTTGCCTTGGATATGAGGATGCCAAGAGCTGGGGGGATGCCAATGATTTGTCCGTGTTTTTTGGATACGAGGCAAATTATGGCGGGACGGAATTTTTGATATATGGCGTGGACAAAGAGTGGCTGATCCGTCATCCGGAAATTAAGGATGCGTCTGTTGGGGAGCAGTACCGGCTGATCCACGGGGCAGGCGGGCTGGTGATCCACGCCCACCCGTTTAGGGAAGCCGGATATATTTCTGAGATACGCCTTTTCCCGGAGTATGTGGACGGCGTGGAAGGTGTCAATGCCACCCACTCCTGCCATTTAAGCCGGCATCATCATCATCCCCAATTTGATGAGCGGGCAATGGCATATGCCAGAGAGCGTGGACTTCCCATGACGGCTGGTTCGGATATCCATATGACTTCCCTTCTGGGCGGAGGAATGGCATTTAAAAAGAAACTGAAGTCCCTGGATGATTACCGTGAGCAGGTGCTGGGTGGGGGAGACTATATCCTTACGAATGGAGATCATTGGTTTGACAAGGAAGGGCGGCTTTTATGAAATTTTTACATGTTTCCGATCTGCATATCGGCAAGGTAGTCAATGATTTTTCCATGCTGGAAGACCAGCGGTTTATTTTGGAGCAGATCGGTGGAATGGCCCGGGCAAACCAGGTAGACGCAGTTGTGATAGCCGGGGATGTTTACGACCGGGCGATTCCTTCCGGAGAAGCGGTAACATTATTGGATCAATTCTTGACAGAATTGTCGTCACAGAAGATTCAGGTTCTTTTGGTCAGCGGCAACCATGATTCCCCGGAAAGGCTCAGTTTTGGAAAGCAGCTCTTTGGCAGGCAGGGAGTGCATATTGCGGGAGTGCAGGAGGAAAAGCTGATGACGGTGGAATTCCGGGAACCAATGCCAGGTTCGTTAAGGAAAGAAATCATCACACAGTTTGTCCTTTTGCCTTTTTTAAAGCCGGCCCAGGTAAACGCTTCTTCCAGCGGCGAAGCGGTAGAAAAGATCTTGGCAGGATATTGGGAGCAGGAAAAAAAGAGTGGGCGGAAGAATAAGAACCGGGTACTGGTGACACACTTTTTCGTTACGGACAGCGGCAGGGAACCGGAGCTTTCTGACAGCGAGACGACCATCCATGTGGGCGGCCTTGATCAGGTGGAATGTTCGATCCTGGCAGGTTTTGATTATGTAGCGTTAGGACATATCCATAAACCCCAGCAAATTGGAGAGCATCCTGTCTGGTACGCAGGTTCGCCGCTGAAATATTCTTTTGGGGAAACGGCACAGGAAAAGTGTGCACTGCTGGTCAATTTGGGAGAACGGGGCCTGAAAGAAGTCAGACCCCTTCCCCTCCGTCCTATGCGGGAGATGCGGAAGATCAGAGGCAGTCTTGCGAAGCTCCTTGAGGCAGGACAGGAGGATAGGGGCAGGTTGGATTATATACAGGCGGATCTGACAGACAAGGGGGAACTGATCGATCCTATGGGGATATTAAGGAACGTGTATCCTCATGTGATGCAGATGGTCAGGACAGGGAATCAGGATACAGGAGAACAGGGATTTGAAGTGTCCGAAAGACAGCATTTGGCGGAAAAAAGGGATGTGTTGGCCTTGTTTGCTGATTTTTACCAGGAGGTAAAAGGGGAAACCCTTACAAAACAGGGAAAAGGGATGATAGAAAGTATTGTGAAAGAATTAGAAGGGCAGGAAGGGAATAGGATTTGAAGCCGATCAGATTATCCATTTGCGGCTGGGGGCCGTATAAAGGCAAACAGGAAATTGATTTTACCGGGCTTGACAGGCGGGGGCTGTTTTTGATCACGGGACCGACCGGGGCAGGCAAGACGACTATTTTTGATGCAGTTACTTATGCGCTGTATGGCAGTATGAGTGGGGGAATGCGGGAGAAAGGGAGTGTACGCAGTGATTTTGCGGCAGCGGATATGCCCACTTATGTGGAACTTGTAATGTCTCATGAGGGCAGGGAATATACCATATACCGAAACCCCGAATATCTGCGTCCAAGGAAACGCCAAGGGATCACAGCGCGTCAGGAAAATATGGGGGATCAGGCGGACCTGCCACGTCAGGAGCAGTTAACACGGGAGAAGGAGCGGGCGGTCTTTACGGAACCGGACGGAAAGAAAATTGAGGGAAGCAGTGAAGTGACGAGGAGGGTACAGGAGCTTTTGCGGCTGGATCACCGCCAGTTTAAGCAGTTGTCCATGATTGCCCAGGGGGAATTTGCAAGGCTGCTTACGGCGCCGCCTTCGGAAAAGACGAAAATATTCAGGGAAATTTTTGACACGGATCTCTATGAGCAAATAGCGGCAGTCTTAAAGGGAAAGTCCGCAGCGCTTTATAAGCAGGTCATGGAATGCCGCCATAAAATGGACGAAGACATTGACCTGCTTTCCCAAGGCCAGGTGTTTTTTCAGGAAGAGGCTGTCAGGCGCTGGCAGGAACTGACGTTATCAGGGAGTTATTATTATGAAGGCATTGTGGAATTTTTGCAGATACAGACGGGGCGGTACCGGAAAGAATGGAAAGAAATTCAAAAACAGTTTGCATCTTGCGAGGGACAGGTTCAAAAACTGACGGAAAAGGCGGCGAGGCTGCAACGGACGCAAAGCCTTTTCGATAAGCTGGAGGCAGAAAAGAAGCAGAAAAAGGAACTGGCGGACAAAGAGGCTAAGATGGAGCAGGATGGCAGGCTCCTGACAAGGCAGGAGGCAGCGGCAGCTCTTAGGGTGCAGGAAGTGCAAACACAGGCGGCCCGGGAGCAGGCAGATTTGCTGGATGGGCAGATAAAAAAAGACCAGGAGGAGATTTTGTCTTTACAACGGCAAAAAGATTCCAGGGCTGCATTATATGAAAACCGGGATAAGCTGCAGGCGGTCTATCAGTTGGAAAGTAAGGCCGGGGAAATATCCGGGCAGCAGAAAGAACTGGCAGAGTGTTACGAAAAGGAAAAAAGAGAGTTATGTAAACTCCAAAAGGAATATTTAATGGCGGAGCAGGAGGAAGAAAAGGAAAAAAGGGCTTATGAACAGGCTGAGAAGAGTTACCGCCATGGAATTGCCGGAATCTTAAGCCGGCGTCTTACGGACGGAATGCCTTGCCCGGTGTGCGGTTCGGTGGATCACCCGGCTCCGGCAGGGATAGAGGAAGGGGTGCCTGATGAGGACAAGGTAAAGGAACTTAAGGCAGCTTATGAACAGAAACAGCAAAAAAGAATCTTGTTGCATGGAAAAGCTGCTTCTTATGTTTCCAAGACCGGGGAAATGGCCAAACGGCTGGAAGAATGGGACAGGCAAAAGGAAGGTCTGGAAGAAATGCTGACAAAGGCAAAGGAGCCGTTTTTGAGCTATGTGGAAGACCATACGGAGGCGGAGTTTCTGGAACAGGTGAAAGCCTATGAGCATGGCGCTGCTGTCTTAGAAGAAAAGTGCAAGATGTTGGAGAAGCGGCAAAGGGACTTGGCCGTTTTAAAACAAAAGGCAGCAGATATGCGGGAAAATTGGGAACGAAAGCTTTTAGAGGCTGGTTTTTCGGGGGAATCGGAGTATCGAAAGGCGCTTGCAGAGCCGGAGGAGCTTAAGGAGCTTCGGCAAAAGATCCAGGATTATCAACGGCAGCGCCATACGAATTTGGAAATGATCGGGCACCTTACCAAAGAAACCAAAGGGTTGAAAAAGGAAGATCTGCAAAAGGTCCGGGAAAAGCTGGAAACTGCAAATAAGCACAAGCAGACATTGCTTGCACAACAGATGGAATGGGGCAGCCGCTTGCAGTCCCTGGAAAAGGGAACGGATTCCCTGAAGGAAAAACGGAAACAATTGTCTAATCTGATGGAACGGTACAGTACACTAAAAGAGTTAGATGATGCGGCAAATGGGAATAATAAGAAGAGGCTGGTGTTTGAGCAGTATGTGCTTGCCTCCTACTTTGAGGATATTTTACGGGCGGCGAATATCAGGCTTCATCTGATGAGCGGAGGAAGATACGAGTTAAAGCGGATGCAGCAGGTAAGCGATGGCAGGAGCAAAGATAACCTTGAGATCGAGGTGATGGATTATTATACGGGAAAGTACCGTTCTGTCAAGACTTTATCTGGCGGGGAAAGCTTTAAAGCTTCCCTGGCGCTGGCCCTTGGCATGAGTGATGTGGTGCAGGCGCGAAGCGGCAAGATCCGGGTGGAGACATTGTTTATTGACGAGGGATTTGGGAGCCTGGATGGGGAATCCCTGGAACAGGCATGCCTGACCCTTCAAACCCTGGTCGAAAAGAACCGGTTGATCGGAATTATTTCCCATGTGCCGGAATTAGCGGAAAAGATAGAAAACCAGATACGCATCTGTAAAACAAATGCTGGAAGCAGTATAGAAGTTATGGTATCCTAAGAAGGAAGACAAATAGGGATTATGTGGCAGCAGATGCCGCAGGCTGAAAGAAAGGTATGGTTATTGGTATGCAGGATAAATTTGATGTGATTATTATTGGCGCAGGTCCGGGTGGGATCTTCTGTGCGTATGAACTGATGGATAAGAACAAGGATCTCAAGGTGCTTATGGTAGAAAAGGGGCGTTCCATTGAAAAGCGGCAATGCCCGAAACGTACGACCAAACAGTGCGTGGGCTGCCAGCCCTGCTCTATTACCACGGGGTTTGCAGGGGCCGGCGCATTTTCGGATGGAAAACTGTCCCTTTCCCCGGATGTGGGAGGGAACCTTCCGTCGATCCTTGGATATGATGAAACCGTGGATTTGATCAGGGAATCGGATGAGATCTATTTAAAGTTTGGCGCTGATACCAACGTGTATGGCGTGGACAGACAAGCAGAGATCCGTGAGATCAGAAGAAAAGCGATTGTTGCAAATTTGAAGCTGGTGGAGTGCCCTATCCGTCATTTGGGAACGGAAGAAGGGTATAAGATCTACGAAAAACTTCAACACCATCTGGAAAAACAGGGTGTGACCATGTTGTTTCATACAATGGTGGAGGAAATCCTGGTGGAAGAAGGCAGGGCAAAAGGGATTAGGACCAATAAAGGCGAAACCTATTATGGGGATCAGATCGTCTCGGCAGTAGGACGGGAAGGCGCCGACTGGTTTAAGGATAAATGTAAGGAGATCGGGATCGAAACCAGGCCGGGAACGGTGGATATTGGCGTCCGTGTGGAAGTCAGGGATGAAATTATGCAATTTCTCAATGAAAATCTGTATGAAGCGAAGCTGATTTACCATACGCCCACATTTGACGACAAGGTGAGGACTTTTTGTACGAATCCATCCGGGGAAGTGGCAACAGAATATTATGAAGGCGGTTTGGCAGTGGTGAACGGCCATGCATATAAATCCCGGGAATTTAAGACCAATAATACCAATTTCGCTATCTTAGTCAGCAAGAATTTTACCAAACCGTTTAAGACTCCAATCGAGTATGGGAAACATATTGCCCAGCTTTCTAACATGCTCTGCGGCGGTAAGATCCTGGTGCAGACTTTTGGGGATTTCAGAAGAGGAAGAAGAACCACGGAAGAGCGGTTATGCCGGAACAATTTAATGCCTACGCTTAAGGATGCAGTGCCAGGCGATCTTTCTTTGGTATTCCCTCACAGGATCATGGTGGATATTGAGGAGATGCTGCTGGCGTTGGATAAGATCACGCCGGGAATTGCTGCGGATGAAACCTTGCTTTACGGAGTGGAAGTTAAATTTTATTCCAACCGCGTTATCGTGGATCGGGACTTTGAAACCAGCATCAAGGGGCTTCGGGCGATCGGGGACGGTGCAGGTGTGACAAGAGGGCTGCAGCAGGCTTCTGCAAATGGGATCAGCGTGGCAAGAAGCATACTTGCGGCCAGAAAATAGGGTATTTAGGATGAAAAAGTGGAAAATGCTGACGGCGGTCTGCCTGTGGATATTGTTGTTATTTCCCGCTGGGGGATGTGGCAGGGTGGATCAGGATACCAAGCTGGTGCTTTATACAGGGTTTAAAAAGGGTGAAGTTTTCCGCATAGAAACGAAGTCCTGTATGCTCCCGGAAGTTATGGTCTATCTGACCAATACCCAGGATCAGTATGAGAGCGTTTTTGGCAAAGAAATCTGGAAGACGGATCTTGACGGCGTGACGTTGGAGGAGAATGTAAAAGAAACGGTGCTTGCACAGCTTGCACAGATTAAAACCATGAATCTGCTTGCAGAAAAGCACGGGGTCTTTCTGGATGAGAGTGAACAGCGGATGGTAAAGGAAGCCGCATCCCGTTATTATGAGTCGTTAAACGACACAGAACGGGAAATTTTAAGTGTGGACGAAGAGATGATCAATCTGCTGTACGCTGAATTTGCGTTGGCGAATAAAGTGTATGAATATATTATCAAGGACATAAACCCGGAGATCAGCGATGATGAGGCAAGGACGATCACGGTACAGTATATCCTGCTTAAAACATATATCCGGGACGGCACCGGTAAAAAGATCGAATATACGGAAAATGCCCGGCAGGATGTGCAGCGTCAGGCAGAGGAAATCCTGGATCTGGCCAGCAAGGAGGATAGCGACTTTGAACAGTTGGTCCTTCAGTACAGCGAAGGGGACATGGGAAGCTTTTCTTTTGGCAAGGGCGAAGTAGACCCTGCCTTTGAGGAGGCTGCATTCAATTTAGAGACCGGTGAGGTCAGCGATATTGTGGAAACTCAGCAGGGCTATAATATCATTAAGTGTATCAATACTTTCAACAGAGAAGAGACAGACGCTAACAAGGTAAAAATCGTTGAAAAAAGGCGGGAAGAAGTATTCGGGCAGGAATATGACGCCTTTATCGCTTCTCTTACAAGGACATTGAATGAACCTTTGTGGGAACAGGTGGAATTCATTGAAAATGAGGAAGTGACTACCAGTAATTTCTTTGACATTTACAATGATTATTTTAGTTAATAAAAATTTTAGAATTAGAAAATGCCCGGAAACAGAAGGTTTTTTACAGATTATTAGCACTCATATGTAATGAGTGCTAATTTTTGCTTGACTTTTATGAAAAAGGGAACTACACTGTTTTTTAGACAAAGAAACGCTTAGACGGGTAGAAACCTAAAACAGTGAAAAGACAAAAAAGGAGTGATTTATCGTGGCAGAGAAACACGGAAATTTATCGATTAACAGTGAAAACATATTCCCGATCATTAAGAAATGGTTGTATTCCGACCATGATATCTTTTTTAGGGAGTTGATCTCTAATGGCTGCGACGCCATTACCAAGCTGAAAAAGCTGGATATGATGGGGGAATATCAGTTGCCGGAGGATTATAAAGGGAAGATCCAGGTTCTTGTCAATCCGGAAGAAAAGACGTTAAAGTTTATCGATAACGGTATCGGTATGACGGCAGATGAGGTGGAGGAATATATCAATCAGATCGCCTTTTCAGGGGCAACGGATTTTATTGAAAAATATAAGGACAAAGCCAATGATGATCAGATCATCGGGCATTTTGGATTGGGCTTTTATTCTGCCTTTATGGTAGCGGATGCCGTTCATATTGATACGCTGTCCTGGCAGGCGGATGCTAAGCCGGTGCATTGGGAATGTGATGGCGGTACGGAATTTGATATGTCGGAAGGCAGCAGGGACGAAGTGGGCACGACCATCACTTTGTTTATCAACGAGGATGTTCTGGAATTCTGCAACGAGTACAAGGCAAAAGAAGTGATCAGGAAATATTGTTCCTTTATGCCCACAGAAATTTATATTTCAAAAGAAAATACGACAGAGACGCAGACGATTGATGCGGAGGAAAAACTGGATACGGACAGTGTGGTAGAGGAGATTAAGCCGGAGAAGGAAGAGGATAAGCTTCGTTATAAGATTGTGAAGCGGCCGGAACTTCTTAATGAGACAATGCCTCTTTGGATGAAGCATCCGAATGACTGTACCAAGGAAGAATATCTGGAATTTTACCGTAAGGTATTTCAGGATTATAAGGAGCCGTTATTCTGGATTCATTTGAATATGGATTATCCGTTTAACTTAAAAGGTATCTTATATTTCCCGAAGATCAACATGGAATACGAATCCATTGAAGGCGTGATTAAGCTTTACAATAACCAGGTCTTTATTGCCGATAATATCAAAGAAGTGATCCCGGAATTCCTGATGCTGTTAAAAGGAGTGATCGATTGCCCGGATCTGCCTCTGAATGTGTCAAGAAGCGCATTGCAAAATGACGGGTTTGTGAAAAAGATTTCTGATTACATTACCAAGAAGGTTGCAGATAAGCTTTCAGGAATGTGTAAGACGGAAAAGGAAGAGTACGACAAGTATTGGGATGATATTAGCCCGTTCATCAAATTTGGCTGCTTGAAAGATGATAAGTTCTGTGAAAAGATGACAGACTATATTTTGTTTAAGAACCTGGATGGCAAATACCTGACTCTCCCGGAATGCTTAGAAGTCAATAAGACAGATCCGGATGAAGTTTCAAAGGAGAAGGAAGATGGCGCAGGCGCCGATCAGCCGGAAGTGGTAGATGCAGACGGCAATGTGATCAGCGGCGATGCAGAGGATCCGGAAGATGCCGAATCAGAAAATGACGCGGATTCTGAGGAAGAGAAGAAGGAAAAAGTCATTTATTATGTAACGGACGAGCAGCAGCAGGGACAGTATATCAGTATGTTCAAGGCTGCAAAGATGGATGCGGTACTTCTTACCCACAATATTGACCAGCCCTTTATCTCACAATTAGAGGCAAAGAATGAGGGGATTAAGTTCCAGAGGATTGATGCGGATCTGACAGACACGTTTAAGGCTAAGACCAGCAAGAAAGCAGAAAAGGAACTGGAAGAAGCGGCTGAAGCGATCGGCAAGGTGATGAAGAAAGTCCTGAAAAAGGACAAGATCGCTATCAAGGTAGAAAAATTGAAAAACAAGAAAATTGCTTCTATGGTCACTCTTTCCGAAGAAAGCCGGAGAATGCAGGATATGATGAAGATGTATTCCATGCCGGGAATGGGAATGGGGGATTTTGGCAAGGAGGGAGAAACATTGGTATTAAATGCCAATCATCCGCTTGTCCAACATATAATGGAAAATACAGACGGCAAAAATGTAAACATGATTTGTGAACAGTTATACGACCTGGCCCTGTTACAACATGCGCCCCTTGAGCCGGAGGCAATGAGCAGATTTGTTGCCAGGAGCAATGATATTATGATGTTGCTCACCAAATAACTTTAGAGAACCTATCGGATACCTCTGCATAATATATGTTAAGTATATGTGCAGAGGTATTCTTATGCCTGAAAATAATCAAACAAATGTGCAGGCGGACACTCCTTATCTTGGACAGCTTCAGATCAATGTAACCTCAACCACAGGGATGATCCCGATCCAGGACGCTACTGTGACAATTTCCTATACAGGTGTTCCGAACGTAACGGTAGAACAGTTGCGTACAAATTCTTCCGGGCAGACGGAAGTGATCGAACTTCCGGCGCCGCCGCTGGAATATAGTATGGAGCCGGAACAGGCGAACCAGCCTTATTCTGAATATAATATCCAAGTAGATGCGCCGGGATATGAGTCCGTCATGGTATCGGGGACAGAGATCCTTCCTGACGTGACAGCCCTCCAGCCTATCCAAATGAATCCACTTGAAACGGCGCCTTCCGAGGAAGAGGAAGTGATCGTGATACCGGATCATACATTATATGGTGAGTATCCTCCGAAGATACCGGAGGATGAGATTAAACCGATGGATGAAAGCGGGGAAATTGTTTTGAGCCGTGTAGTGATTCCGGAGTATGTGATCGTACATGATGGTGTCCCGGATGACTATAATGCCCCCAACTATTATGTGAGGTATAGGGATTATATCAAGAATGTGGCATCTTCGGAAATTTATGCTACATGGCCGGAAGATGCAATCTATGCCAATGTGCTGGTGATCATGTCGTTTACGCTCAATAGGGTGTATACGGAATGGTACCGTAATAGAGGATATAATTTCACCATTACTTCGTCTACAGCCTATGATCAGAAATGGATCAGAGGAAGAAATATTTATTCCAATATAGGCAGGGTGGTGGATAGCATCTTTAATAATTACCTTTCCAGGCCAGGTGTCAGACAGCCGATTTTTACCTCTTATTGTGACGGGCAGCGTGTGACCTGCAATGGATTGAGCCAGTGGGGATCCAAGTATTTAGGAGATGAGGGATATTCCCCCATTGAGATTATACGGTATTATTATGGTTCGGATATGTATATCAATTCGGCAGTGAGCGTTGCCGGGGTTCCGTCTTCCTGGCCGGGATACAATCTTACGGTCGGCTCATCCGGGGAAAAGGTACGTCAGATACAGCAGCAGTTAAACCGGATTGCACAGAATTATCCGGCAATACCGAGAATTGCCGCGGATGGAATCTATGGTCCGGCGACTGCACAGGCGGTAAGAACGTTTCAGGGGATCTTTAATCTTCCCCAGTCTGGGGTAGTGGATTTTCCTACCTGGTATAGTATTTCCAATGTTTATGTAGGTGTCAGCAGGATTGCAGAGCCGTAAAGGAACAAGGCGCTGCATGGCAACAGTCCGGCTTGAATAGATCACAAACTCTAAAGGAGCCAATTCGGGAAGGATTTTTCAGAGCGTGGCGACATAGGATTTGTGATCTGTCAAGCGCATGTTAAACGGCAATTATTCATGCTGTATGGCGGCAATCGCTTGTGCAAGCGCATCTAAATCATTTTGGGTGGTAGACCAGCTTGTGACAAAACGTACGATTGTGCGGTTTTCGTCAAGTTTTTCCCAAAAACTGAACAGAACATTCTTTTTTAGTTGTTCCAATTGCCCGTTTTCTAAAATGACAAACTGCTGATTGGTCGGAGATTCCAGATAAAAAGGAATCTTATTTTCCCTGAAAATTTGTTTTAATTGTTCCGCCATATGGATGGCATGGCTGCCGATATCGAAATAAAGATTATCGGTAAAGAGGGCATCGAATTGAATGCCGAGAAGGCGTCCCTTTGCAAGTAACGCTCCATGGCGTTTGGCAATGGTGAGAAAATGCCTGGGCATATTGTGCCTTGGAAAGACAACAGCTTCCCCGCATAAAGCGCCGACTTTGGTGCCGCCAATATAAAACACATCGCACAGCGCGGCAATGTCAGAAAGAGATACGTCTGTATTTTGGCTCATTAAGCCATATCCCAGCCTGGCACCGTCAAGGAACAAAGAAATGCCATGGGATCTGCACAGACAGGACAGGTCTTGAAGTTCCTGTTTGGAATATAAAGTTCCATATTCTGTGGGATGGGAAAGATATAGCATACCTGGAAACACACTATGTTCATGATTAGCATCCTGATAAAAGTCCTGCAAGTATTGCTTTAAGGAGCGCGCACTTACCTTTCCTTGCGTTTGGGGAAGTGAGAGTACCTTGTGACCGGTATTTTCAATTGCGCCTGCTTCGTGGGTGTTGATATGTCCGGTCTGGGCAGAAAGGACACCTTCATATTCTTGCAGCATGGAAGATATGACGACGGAATTGGTTTGGGTTCCGCCTACAAGGAAAAAAACCTCTGCTTCCGGGCAGGCACAGGCAGCGCGGATCTTTTGACGGGCGCTTTCACAATAGGGATCGTTTCCGTATCCGGTTAAAGATTCCAGATTTGTCTCAGTCAATTTTTTTAAGAGAGCAGGATGAGCGCCTGCGATATAGTCGCTTTCAAATGAAATCATAATTTTCCTCCCATAGGTACTTTTAAATGATTATAAAACTGGACAAAATAAAAGTGCAACACTTTCCATAAAAATGTTGCACTTCTCAACTGCTGTTTATATTATCGGAAAGATCTTGAAATACTTTATACCTTTTCTCCAAATTTTCAAAAAAATTTTTTATAATTTTCTCATAGGTTGATTTTGGCAAAGACAGCGTCCCGGTCATCCTGGTCAATGCACAAATATCGTTTTGTTACCTGAAAATTAGAATGGTTATAGATATTCATGATAAGAGCTGGAGGAGTTCCCTGTTTCCATGCGTGATAACCAAAAGTTTTACGCAGGGAATGGCAGCTTATTTCGCTGCTTAGCCCGGCGTAATTGGCAGCTTGGCGGATGATCCGGTGCGCCTGATAGCGGCTTAATGGCTTGTCTATATGGAGTTGTCCGTGAAAAAGCCATTGCGTCGGATCGGACAAGATATGCTTTTGATAGTTTATTAGCGCCTTTTTCATTTCCGAATTGATAAAGATCCTGTTTATTTTTCCGGTCTTTTGTTCGTGGGCCACAATGTGGGATTTCCATTCCTCCTTTTGAAAATCATAGACATCTTCACAGGTTAGATGCAAAATGTCAGAAATCCTGAGGGCGGAATTCAGCCCTACAATGATCAGAGCATAGTTCCGGGGGTTAGGCTTTACATATCTAAAGTAGCCTTCAAATTGTTTTAAACTTTTTTTGTCTTTGATTGGTTGTGTCGTACCCATAAAAACCTCCTTTTTTCTTTTATTATAGAAAACTTGTGCAACATTTTTATGGAAAGTGTTGCATTTGGAAGGTAAGATGGCAGGGCGGGATATGCCGGAAAACAGGGAGGTTTTTATGCTGAGGCTTACGGTGAGTACAGAAGAATATCTGATGATTGGGAAAGATATTAAAATTGTGTTTTTGGGTGGAACTAAAAATCATGTAAGAATTATGGTGGACGTCCCCAAAGAAGTAAACGTGGTCAGAAGTTCGGTTCTGGAAAACAGGCTGGCTAAGCATGATCCGGTGGTAGAGATGCCAGAGTATTATGCCGAACCGGAGCCTGATAAAAAGTTCCAAAAGAAAAAGATACCCCATGTGGCAATAACGAAGGGCAGCCTGGAAGTTTAAAGAAAGGCGCCTGTACAATTTGTGGTAATAACCGGAAAATCAAATGAGTTTGGAGGCAGGGCCCGTTTTCAAACAGCTTTTGGAACCGGTTACTATAAAAAACAATTTCATATTAATCAAATGACGCAAAAGGATTTGCGCGGAAATTCAAGGAGGAAAAAATAATGGTAGTACAACACAATCTTACAGCAATGAACTCAAACAGAATGTTAGGACTGACAACCAAGACTCAGGCGAAGTCCACAGAGAAGTTATCATCCGGTTACAAGGTAAACCGTGCAGCAGACGATGCGGCAGGCCTTTCCATTTCCGAGAAGATGAGACGTCAGATCAGGGGCCTTACCCAGGCATCCGCAAACGCATCAGACGGTATCTCCTGTGTGCAGACAGCAGAAGGCGCTTTGAATGAAGTACATGACATGTTACAGCGTATCAACGAACTGGCAGTAAAGGGTGAAAACGGGACATTGACATCAGTAGACCGTTCTTACATCCAGTCAGAAGTAAAACAGCTCATGAGCGAAATTGACCGTGTACAGTCAACCACGACGTTCAATGAACAGAATTTGCTTGATGGTTCCTTTACCAATAAGGGGCTTCAGGTGGGTGCGGAAGCAGGTCAGCACATCGCAATCACTATCGCAAACATGAATACCAATGAGTTGATTGGTAAAGCAATTGCTGCTAAAACATCATTTAAGACGAATCATGTAGATGCAAGCAGTACAGATAAGGATGTTGCTTATAAGCAGTACGATGTTGATAAAAAAGAGAATACATTAGATGCAAACATGCTCGCAAAGTTCTATAATTTTGATAAGAGTACGATGGTTGATACAGTTGCAAAAGATAAAGTTCAGGATCCGGCAAAAGCATTGACAGATGCCCAGAAGGCGAAAGCGCCTACAGCAGCGGACTTTGCAGCGCTGAATGCATTTGCAAAGAGTGCACTTAAGACAGTATCCCAGCAGAGATCAGATCTTGGTGCAATCCAGAACCGCCTTGAGCACACCATCAGCAACCTGGATAACATTGTTGAGAACACCACAGCAGCAGAGAGCCAGATCCGTGATACAGATATGGCTACAGAGATGGTTAGATACTCCAACAACAATATCCTTACCCAGGCAGGCCAGGCAATGCTTGCACAGGCTAATCAGTCTAACCAGGGAGTTCTTTCTTTACTTGGTTAATTGTAAGAGTTCAAAACAAAGACAAACGTGTGGAAACCATGAGAGGGCCGGCAGTTATGCCGGCTCTTTCGTGATGCGCTTATTAGCGGTAAGATTTGTTGCTTTGGCTTTTAAGAGAACCCAAAAGCGCTACATGCTGGCAGCTCTTTTTAGTTGCGAAACTCCGCCGGATAATGGTATACTAAATATGGGTTTTTGGGTGGTCTTGTCTGTGGGATCATGTTGGAAACTTTGCCGGCAGCGGCAGAAAACGTCGTGGGACTTAAGATAATGTACATCCGGGGGGACAAAAGAGTGCAGGAAGCAATGAAAAGGATTCTGGAAGGAAATTTTAATAAAGATACCCGCTCTTTGGACTTTTCAAGTCCTGTGATCGAATTGGCGCTTCAGGAAAAGGAAGATTATGAGGGAAGCTTTACCATATATGGGCCGGAAAACCAGGTGACAGAAGGGATCGTATCTTCCAGCAGGCTGAAAATGCAGTGCCTTACCAGCCGTTTTAGCGGAAATGAGGAAGAGATCGGGTATCGGTTTGACACCTCCGGGATGGAAGAAGGAGACCAGTTAAAGGGGGAATTCCGTATTATATCCAACCAGGGGGAGTATTATATTCCGTACACGGTAACGATTGTGGAGGGGAAGCTGGAGTCAGGGCTTGGAAATATCAAAAACCTTTTTCACTTTGCGAATCTTGCGCGGACAGCTTGGGATGAGGCGGTGAACCTTTTTTATTCCAAAGAGTTTTACAGGGTGTTTGCCGGCGCGGACAGGCAGTATTACTCCGTGTACAGAGGGCTGGCTGGCGGGATGAGAAAAGAGCAGAATGTGGAGGAATTTCTGCTTGAGGTGAAAAAGAAGCAAAAGGTGGAGTTTTTGCTGGAAGAATCGGAAGTGAGGATCGATCATCCTGTGGACAGGGCGGAGAGCAGGCTGGTCATCAACCGGAACGGCTGGGGGTATTCAGAACTATTTTTGGAAACAGACGGGGATTTTCTGATTTTGGAAAAGGAAGTGATCAGGGATGAGGACTTTCTTGGCAATTGTTACCGGCTTCCTTTTTATATAGCAAGTGATAGGCTTCATGGAGGGAAAAATTACGGGCGGATCCGTATTTATAATCCGTATGTTTCATTGACTGCCAATATTATGGTGGTTAACAGTCCTGTGACCACAAAGCTTTCCGGGCTTAGAAGGCAGAAAAGGCACGGGGTGATGGAATTGATGCAGTACTATGAAGCATTCCGTACCAAAAAGATCGGTGCGGCCTCCTGGATGAAGGAGACGGAGGTTTTGATTGACAGGCTGGTGGATATGGACAGCCATGATGTAGCATTCCAGTTGTTCCAGGTGCAGCTTCTTTTGACTCAGGAACGGGTCAATGAGGCGAAATGGCACTTGAGCCAGGCGAAAGAAATGATGGAGGGCAGTTTTGACCCTACTTTACACAGTTATTATCTGTATCTGACCACATTGATCGACCGGACGGGAAGCTATATTGACGATGTGGCAGGGCAGGTGGAACGTATTTTTGCCCAAAACGATCATAATTGGCGTATTGCATGGCTGCTTTTGTATTTGTCGGAGGATTATGTAAGAAGCCCTTCCAAAAAATGGCTTATTTTGGAGGAACAATGCAGGCAGGGATGCAGTAGTCCGGTGATTTATATAGAAGCCTGGAATTTGCTTGCGGCCAATCCGACGATGCTTATGCGGCTGGAAAATTTTGAACTTCAGATTTTGTCCTATGCGGCGAAACGGGAGATCTTGACACCTGAGATCATTTCCCAGGTGGTCTATCTATCTGGCAGGCAAAAGAATTATTCCAAGCGTTTGTTTGCCGTACTCAAAAGCTGCTATATGGCAATCCCAAGCGATGAGGTTTTGCAGGCGGTCTGTACGCTTTTGATCAAAGGTAATAGGACGGACAAGGAAGCCTTTGACTGGTACGAGAAGGGGATCGAAAAAGAGCTGCGGATTACCCGGCTGTATGAATATTATATGATGTCCATTGATTTGGAAGCAGGAAAAGCAATTCCTAAGATTGTACTGATGTATTTTGCATTTGACAGCAGTCTGGATACACTGCGTAATTCGTATCTTTATTCCTATGTATACAGGAATAGGGGGGAATATCCGGAGCTTTATGAAAGCTACAGGGAACAGATTGAACGGTTTGTGGTATTTCAGGCGTTAAAAGGCAAGAATAACCAATATCTTGCCTATCTATACCGGAATCTGGTCACGCCGGTGATGGTTACGCCGGAAACGGCAAATGGTTTGGTGAATGTGCTGTTTATGCAGAGGCTTACGGTAGTAAGAAAGGATATCCGCAGGGTGATCCTGGTCTATGAGAAGGAAAAGGAAGCGCTTTTTTTTCCCATGGGTGGGCAGGAATGTTTTCTTCCGGTTTTTGGGAATGATTTCCGTCTGCTCTTAGAAGATAAGAACGGGAACCGTTTTTGCCGTGAGGAGGAATATACTTTAGAAAGGCTGATCGTACCGGACAAGCTGGCGGCAATGGCGGCGCCTTATGCAGACCCCAATGAACATTTTGATCTTTGGGTCTGCGAGCGGGGAAGGGAGATCGCCGGGATCAATGATGAAAATGTGGAGTATATGAAGCGGATTACCCAGTCCGATGCCGTGGTGGAAGAACTTCGCCAGGAGATCAGAATTAAATTAGTGCGGTTTTATTATGATCACGACAGGATGACAGATCTGGATGACTATTTGCGGGGATTAATGCCGGAACAGGTGGAAGGAAATTGTTTTGCAGAAATTGTCCGCATCATGGTTTTACGGGGGATGTATGAAAAGGCATATCAGTGGATCACACTGCGGGGCGGAGAGGGAATTGAAGCCAAGATCATCGTAAGGCTGTGCAGCCGGCTCATGGCATTGGATGGAATGGTGGAGGATGAAATTTTGACTGCCCTTGCGTATATGGCGTTCCGGGCAGGAAAATATGACGAAAACCTGCTTGATTATCTTTGCCGCTTTTTTCGGGGAACCAGCAAGGAAATGCGGGATATTTGGAAAGCGGCGGAGAGCTTTGGGGTGGATGATTATGTTCTTAGTGAAAGGATCCTGGTACAGACCCTTTACACTGGCGCCTACATTGGGGAGAAGATCGCTATTTTCAGGAGATATATATCCGGCGGAGCCAAAAGCACAGTGGAAACAGCGTTTCTTGCCCAGTGTTCCTACGATTATTTTGTAGGAGACAAGGTCACCGATCCCTTTGTGATGGAAGACATGCGTAGAGTCGTTGAGCGCAGGGAGGAAGTTCCTTTTGTGTGCAAGCTTGCTTATACCAAGTATTACACGGAGAATAAAAAGCTGGTGGACGAGTCCGTGTCCGGCCATTTGATGGTATTTTTGCGGGAAATCATAGCGGAAGGCAGATATTTCCCTTATTTTAAGGAATATGCGGACAATATTGTCTTTATGCGCCAGTTTTTGGACAAGACGATGGTGGAATACCGTGTGAAGGAAGGAAGCAGGGCAGTGATCCATTATCTGCTGGAAAAGGACGGGCAGACGGATGGAGAATATGAGAAGGAAGAGATGAAGGATATGTTTGGCGGTGTGTGCGTGAAACAGTTTATCCTTTTCTTCGGGGAAAGGCTTCAATATTACATTACGGAAGTTACAGGGGACAGGGAACAGCTAACGGAGAGCGGGACCCTTAACCGGAATGAGGCCGGGATCGACCAGAAGGAAAACAGGTACAATCTGATCAATGATATAGCGATGGGAAGGAATTTGCACGATTACTACACGATGGAAAATCTTTTAAACCAGTATTTTGAGTACGATTATATGATCAGTGAATTTTTTCAGATGATTTAGAAGGGCATGGTCAATCATATGTTTCAGAGTCAGAAGGATGGAAAAAAGAGCGCCAAAGGGGTGATCCTGGGCTATGACCTGGGGCATCAATTTGCACAGATCAGTTATTGCACCGGGGATGGGGCGGAGCCGGAAACGGTTTCGGCAGTGACGGGAACAGAACAGTATAATATTCCTGCCGTATTGTGTAAGAGAGCAGGTGTGGGACAGTGGTATTACGGAAAAGAAGCGGTCAAATTTGCCAGGGAAGAAGGAGGGATCTTGGTGGAAGACCTTCTGATGCTGGCGCAGCGGGGAGAGGATGTGATGGTGGAAGGGGAAGCCTTCGACCCGGCAGCCCTTCTTACCTTGTTCGTGAAAAGAAGCTTGTCGTTGTTAAACATCAGGCTGTCTTTATATCAGGTGGATGCACTGATGTTTACGGTAGAAGAACTGACTCCCCGCATGGTGGACGTGCTTTCCCGGGTGGCAGCGGGGCTTCAGTTAAAGGCCAAGACCATTTGTTTTCAGAATCACCTGGAAAGCTTTTATGCTTATACGCTGCATCAGGATGAGGAACTTCGGAAAAACGATGTAGTGATCTTTGAATATAATACAAGCCTGCGGATGCTGCGGCTGGAGTGTAACCAGAGGACATCGCCTATGGTGGTGTTGATTGAGCAAATGGAATTTCCGGATGTTTTAAGGCGGGTCTGGGCGCAGGAGGAACAAGAGCGAGAGAAGCAGAAGCAGGAATTGGATCAGCTTTTTGCCCACACAGTCCGGGAAACGCTGGAGGAAGGGATCGTGTCAACCATTTTTTTGCTGGGGGATGGATTTAAGGAAGGATGGGCGAAAGAGTCCCTGAAGCTTTTATGCCGGGGCAGACGGGTATTCCAGGGAAATAACCTGTATAGTAAAGGGGCCTGCTATGCGATGATGGAGCGGCTAAATCCAAGTGCGGAATGGAAGAAGCATGTGTATTTAGGGGCGGATAAGCTGAAGTCTAATGTTGGCATGAAGGCTCTTAGGCGGGGGGAAGATTCCTATTATGCGATCCTGGATGCAGGGACGAACTGGTATGAGGCGGCCTCAGATTTTGATGTAATTCTGGAGGAGGGCAATACGGTGGACTTTCTCATAACGCCTCTGACAGGAGGCGGGGTGATGGGCCGGCAGGTGCACCTGGCAGGGATACCTGACCGTCCGAGGGCGGCAACCAGGCTGAATATCCATGTTGAAATGACGGCTGTAAACCAGGCATCTGTGACGATAGAGGATTTAGGTTTCGGGGAACTGTTTCCACCCAGCGGGAAAGCGTGGACAGCTACCATACAAGTGTAAAAGGGGGAGGTTCCATTGGGAAGGGTAATGCTATGTATTGGGCGGTATGCCCAAAAACCATATTATTTTGCCAGCATGTGCACGAATGTATATTGTGTGGAAGAATTATGTTATTTGTTCGTTAGCAATCCTTTTATGATCAATCATGATGTGATGGATAAAGAACTGGCGGAATGGCTGGACAGAGAGTGCGGGCTGACGGAACTGAGCCATCAGGTCCTTACGCTGTTCCAGAGGGGCTGTCAGCCAGGGATATTTGTCAGTACCATCTTGGACTATGTAAACTACTGTACGGCGGAGGATAAAGAGAAGATCCAGGAAGTCCTTCAGGGAAGCGTAGGGCTTAACGACTTTGAGAGGCAAAAAAAGCAGGCGGACTTTTTGATGAAGAACCGTAAATACCAGTTGGCTCTTGAGGAATATGACCGGCTTGCCAGGGAATTGCCAGAGACGGAGAGCGCGCTGAAGCCGTCGATCTATCATAACATGGGAACGGCATACGCGGGATTCTTTATGTTTGATATGGCAGCCAGATATTTTAAGAAAGCATATGACATGACCGGGGATATGCAGCAGGGAGTTTCCTTTCTTGCGGCGAAAAGGCTTTCCCTGCATGAGGATGCGTATATTTCTTTTATTGCAGAGCACAGTGAATATCATGAACTGTCTATGATGGTGGAAAGAAAACTGACGGATGCCAAGGGGCGGTTTGAGGCGTCCCAGGAAAACCGGATGCTGTCAGCGCTTAAAATTTATAAGGATGAAGGAAACGTTTCTTCTTACTATGAGGAGATCGATAAAATTATTTCGGAGCTAAAAAGTGGGTACCGTCAGCTTGTGGAGGTTTAAAATGGGATTTTTTAAAAATTTATTTCATCGCGGTAAAAAGATGATTGAGCCTGAATATGATAGTGGAAATTGGGACGAGGTCATTTATGACAGGGATGATCTGCAGATCAAAGACAGCTCCCAGCGGAAGGAATATGTAAAGGGATGCCTGGATCAGATTGCGGAGGCGTCCAATGAACTGGAAAACCTTCAGTTTGAATACAATATGGTCACTTCGTATTTGATGGATATGGAGGAGATAGAGGCGATCCCGGCGCAGGATAAGTCGGAGCTTGAAGAATGTGCCAAAAAGATCGAAGCTTTGGAGAAGCAGCAGGCAGGATATAAGGAACGGAAAAACCGGATGAGTGAAGAAAAGTTCCGTCAGATGGAACGGCTTGAGTCTGATCTTCAAGAGGGGTATGAAAAGCTGACCAAAGCGGAGGAATACCAGGAACTAATCAAGCGCGACCTGCGGAAACTGGACGGGGAAAAGCAGGCGTATCTTTTCAGGAAGAGGGAATTGCAGCGTATGATTGAGGACACCCGTTCTATGGCTATCGTGTGCACGGCGGCAGTGATCCTTTGCATCCTTATCCTGCTTGCTTTGCAGTTTGGCTTACAGATGAATACAAAGATCGGTTATCTGGCAGCGGCAGCGGCGGGAGCAGTGGCGATCACTGTGATTTTTATCAAGCATAATGACGGGGTGAAAGAGCTTTCGCTGGTGGAAAACGGGATCGGAAGGATCATCCGGCTTCAAAATACCGTAAAGATCCGGTATGTGAACAATACCCACTTGTTGGAATATCTTTATATGAAATATAATGTTTCCAGTGCCAGTGAACTGGGCAAGAGCTGGCAGCAGTATATAGAAGAAAAGGAAGAAAGGAAGAACTTTAAAGAGGCGGAAAAGGAACTTGATTTATGCCAGAAAGAGCTTTTGCAGATATTACGGGTGTATGAGATCAAGGATCCTATGATATGGCTCCACCAGACGCAGGCGATCTTAGACAAGAAGGAAATGGTGGAGATCCGGCATAGCCTGATCATCCGCAGGCAGTCTTTGCGTAGAAGGATGGATTACAATAAGGAAGTTATTGCGGCAAAGGCCCAGGCGGAGGTGAAGGATCTGGTAGAAAAATATCCTCAGTACGCGAAGGAGATTGTGACCATTGTGGAGCAATATGCCAGCAAGGAAAAAGGAGCTTGACTTCTGTTTTTCAGGATGATAGCATGATAAAGTATTTTTGGTATCTGGCAGGATCATTTTAAAACGTTATGGCCGCGGGGCGGCAGAATGGAGGAACCATGGAAAAATTGGAGCAGCTTTATGAAGGAAAAGCCAAGAAAGTATTTGCAACGGATGACCCGGATGTTGTCATCGTGGATTATAAGGATGATGCGACAGCTTTCAATGGGGAAAAAAAGGGTACGATTGTGGGCAAGGGCGTGATCAATAACCGCATGACGAACCATGTTTTTAAGCTTCTTGAGAAGGAAGGCGTACCCACCCATTTGATTAAGGAGTTAAGTGAGAGGGAAACCGCAGTGAAGAAAGTAGAGATTGTTCCCTTAGAAGTGATCATCCGTAATGTGGCAGCGGGAAGTTTTTCAAAGCGTTTGGGCGTGCCGGAAGGAACTCCTTTTCAAGAGCCTACCATTGAATTTAGTTATAAGAATGATGAACTTGGCGATCCCCTGATCAACAGCCATTTTGCCGTTGCGCTGGGACTTGCCACATGGGAAGAGATCGACACGATCAAAAAGTATGCGTTTAAAGTAAATCAGGTCTTAAAGGCATATTTCCTCCAGGCGGATATCAAGCTGATTGATTTTAAGATCGAGTTTGGACGTTTCCATGGGGAGATCCTTCTTGCAGATGAAACTTCACCGGATACCTGCCGTTTGTGGGATGTACATACCAATGAGAAGCTGGATAAGGACCGTTTCCGCAGGGATTTGGGAAATGTGGAAGAAGCTTACAATGAAGTATTTAAACGTTTAGGACTGGCATAAGATTGACGGGAGACGAAACTATGAGTACGGATAAATATGTAAGTCCTTTATCGGAACGTTATGCCAGCAAAGAAATGCAGTATATTTTTTCGCCGGATATGAAATTCAGGACATGGAGAAAGCTTTGGATCGCCTTGGCGGAGACAGAAATGGAATTGGGACTGTCCCGGAATGGAAAACCGGTGATCACGAAAGAGCAGATCGATGAGCTGCGTGAACATGCAGAGGATATCAATTACGATGTGGCGAAGGAAAGAGAAAAGCAGGTGCGCCATGATGTGATGAGCCATGTGTATGCTTACGGGCAGCAGTGCCCTAAGGCTGCAGGGATTATCCATTTAGGGGCAACAAGCTGTTATGTAGGTGACAATACGGACATTATCGTTATGGATAAAGCCCTTCGTCTGGTGAAAAAAAAGCTGGTCAATGTGTTGAAAGAACTTGGGGATTTTGCTGAAAAGTATAAGGATCAGCCAACCCTTGCATTTACTCATTTCCAGCCGGCCCAGCCTACCACAGTGGGAAAGAGGGCTACTTTATGGATGCAGGAATTCTGTCTGGACTTAGAAGACCTTGACCATGTGATTTCCGGGTTAAAGCTTCTTGGATCGAAAGGAACCACCGGAACCCAGGCTTCCTTTTTAGAATTGTTTGACGGAGATCAAAAGACCATTGATAAGATCGACCCAATGATCGCAGGGAAGATGGGGTTTGCACAGTGTTATCCGGTTTCCGGCCAGACCTATTCCAGAAAGGTGGACACCAGGGTAGCTAATGTGCTTGCAGGAATTGCGGCAAGCGCCCATAAGATGTCCAATGATATCCGGCTTTTGCAGCATCTTAAGGAAGTGGAAGAGCCTTTTGAAAAGAGTCAGATCGGTTCTTCTGCTATGGCTTATAAGCGCAATCCGATGAGAAGTGAGCGGATCGCCTCCCTTTCCAGGTATGTGATGATAGATGCTTTGAATCCGGCAATCACTTCGGCAACCCAATGGTTTGAAAGAACCTTGGATGATTCGGCAAATAAGCGGCTTTCTATTCCCGAAGGCTTTCTTGCGGTGGACGGTATTTTGGATCTGTGCCTGAATGTGGTGGACGGGCTTGTGGTGTACCCTAAAGTGATTGAAAAACACCTGATGAGCGAACTCCCCTTTATGGCAACCGAAAATATAATGATGGATGCGGTGAAAATGGGAGGAAACCGACAGGAGCTTCATGAGCGGATCCGGGAACTTTCTATGGAAGCGGGCAGGAATGTAAAGGTGGAAGGCAGGGAGAATAATCTGCTTGAGCTGATTGCGGCCGATCCCGGGTTTCCTATGACGTTAGAGGATCTGGAAAAGCTGATGGAACCTTCTAACTATGTGGGAAGGTCTAAGGAGCAGGTGGAGAATTTCTTGTCAGAAGTGATTAGGCCGATTTTGGAAGAAAACAAAGAACTGTTGGGAGTTAAGGCTGAGATTCATGTTTAGGATGATTGACCGGTAAGGGAAGTTGCCGGTTAGTATGGAGGAATATAATTTGGGTGGTTTTTTTGGAGCAGCCTTAAAAAAGGACTGCGTATTTGATTTATTTTTTGGGACGGATTACCATTCCCATTTAGGCACAAGGCGGGCAGGGATGGCCGTGTACAGCAAGGAAGACGGCTTTGACCGGGCGATCCATAATATTGAAAACGCTCCGTTCCGCACCAAGTTTGACAAAGATGTCAATGAGATGCGTGGAAATATGGGGATTGGCTGTATTTCCGATTATGAGCCGCAGCCTCTTTTGGTGCGCTCCCATCACGGGACTTATGCCATTATGACGGTGGGTAAGATCAACAATATGGATGAGATCGTGCAAAAGATTTTTACAATGGGGCACGCCCATTTTCTTGAGATGAGCGGCGGCGATATCAACGCCACGGAGTTAGTGGCCGCCATCATCAACCAAAAGGAGAATCTGATCGAAGGGATCACTTACGCACAGGAGTTGATTGACGGATCCATGACGCTGGCCCTCCTTACGCCAATGGGGATCTATGCCGCCAGAGACAAGCTGGGCAGAACGCCGGTGGCGATTGGTAAAAAAGAGGATGGCTACTGCATTTCTTTTGAAAGTTTTGCTTACTTAAATTTAGGATATACCCAGGAGAGAGAACTAGGGCCGGGAGAAGTGGTCATCATTACGCCGGAAGAGGTGCGGACGCTGGTGAAACCGGGAAGCGATATGAAAATCTGCACATTTCTTTGGGTCTACTACGGATATCCTTCTTCCTCCTATGAGGGGATCAGTGTGGAAAAGATGCGCTATCAATGTGGCGCCCTTTTGGCAAAGCGGGACGATGCCAGGCCGGATAATGTGGCAGGTGTGCCGGATTCCGGAATTGCCCATGCGGTTGGTTATTCCAATGAGTCAGGGATCCCATTTTCCAGGCCGTTTATTAAATATACGCCTACCTGGCCAAGGTCGTTTATGCCAACCATCCAGAGCAAAAGGAACCTGATCGCAAAGATGAAACTGATTCCGGTGCATGACCTGATTCAGGACAAAAGTCTTTTGCTGATAGATGATTCTATTGTCCGGGGAACCCAGCTTCGTGAAACGACAGAGTTCCTTTATCAAAGCGGCGCCAAGGAAGTGCATATCAGGCCGGCATGTCCGCCTCTTTTGTACGGTTGTAAATATTTGAATTTTTCCCGTTCCACTTCGGAGATGGATCTGATCACGAGACGGATCATTAAAGAAATGGAAGGGGAGGGGAAGAATGTAAATTTAAGCGCTTACTCCAACCCTGAGACGCCGGAATATCAGGAGATGGTGAAAAGGATCGGCGTCCAGCTTAATTTTACGTCTCTCAGATACCACAGGCTGGATGATATGATCGAGGCTGTGGGAATTGATAAAAATAAGCTTTGCACTTACTGCTGGGATGGCAGGGAATGATCAGTATATGATAAAGAAAGAACCGTTGACAACAGCGGTTCTTTTTTGTATACTTTTATAAGTCAAAGCGTTAAAGCTTTAAAATGTACAAGTGAAACATAGGAGATAAGGAAATGACGATTGTAGATGTGCTGGAACAAAACAGCAGGAGTTACGGGGATGAGATTTGTCTGGTGGAGATCAATCCGGAAGTAAAAGAAGTGCGGAGAGTGACCTGGAAAGAATACGAACTGATGGAGCCCAATCCCATGACCCATTACCGAAGGGAAATCTCATGGAGGGTATTTGACGAGAAAGCAAACCGCTTTGCAAACCTGCTTCTTGAAAGGGGAATCAGGAAAGGCGATAAGGTAGCAATCCTTTTGATGAACTGCCTGGAATGGCTGCCTATTTATTTCGGTATATTGAAGACGGGTGCGCTGGCGGTTCCCTTAAACTTCCGTTATGCACCGGATGAAATTGAATATTGTGTGAACCTGGCCGAAGCGGATGTTTTGGTTTTTGGGCCGGAGTTTATTGGACGTGTAGAGGAAATCGCAGATTCCATCAGCAAAAACAGGCTTTTGTTTTTTGTGGGGGAGCATTGCCCTTCCTTTGCCGAGGATTACGGCGCGCTGACCTCTAATTGTTCCAGCATAGCGCCAAAGGTCGCTTTGACGGACAAGGATGATGCGGCAATTTACTTTTCATCGGGAACGACAGGCTTTCCCAAGGCGATTTTACATAATCATGAAAGCCTGATCCATTCCTGCAGGGTGGAACAAAATCACCACGGCCAGACCAGAGACGATATATTCTTGTGTATTCCGCCGCTCTATCATACGGGAGCTAAAATGCATTGGTTTGGATCACTCCTGTCAGGGAGCAAGGCGGTTTTGTTAAAAGGCACCAAGCCGGAATATATTCTGGATGCGGTTTCCAAAGAAAAATGTACGATCGTATGGCTCCTTGTGCCCTGGGCCCAGGATATCCTGGAAGCGTTGGACAGCGGTGCGTTGAAAATGGAAGACTATGAATTGTCCCAGTGGAGATTGATGCATATCGGTGCACAGCCGGTTCCGCCAAGCCTGATCAAACATTGGTGCAGTTATTTTCCGGGCCATCAGTATGATACCAATTACGGCTTAAGCGAATCGATCGGGCCTGGCTGCGTACATCTGGGAGTGGAGAACATTCATAAGGTGGGGGCAATTGGAAAACCGGGCTTTGGCTGGCAGGTAAAAATCGTTACGGAAGAGCGGGAAGCGGTTCAGCCGGGAGAGGTAGGGGAACTTGCCGTGAAAGGGCCTGGCGTAATGACTTGCTATTATAATGACGCACAGGCCACGGGGGAAGTCCTTTCCCCGGATGGATGGCTTTACACTGGGGATATGGCAATGGAGGATGAAGATGGATTTATCTTCCTGGTAGACCGGAAAAAGGATGTGATCATCAGCGGCGGAGAAAATATTTATCCGGTACAGATCGAAGATTTTATCAGAAACCACCGGGCGGTTCATGACGTGGCGGTGATCGGGATCCCGGATAAGCGTTTGGGAGAGACGACATTGGCGGTCATCGAGCGAAAGCCGGGGATGGAATGTACGGAGGGGGAGATTATGGAATTTTGCAAAAAACTGCCCAGGTACAAACGACCCCACAAAGTTGTTTTTGCTGAGATTCCCAGAAATCCAACCGGAAAAATTGAAAAGCCGAAGCTGAGAGAGGTTTATTGCGGGGCAAGGCTGGTGGAGGCCCAGATCAGGAGTTAGTCCACAGCATTCTATACATGAGGGAAAAGGAGATAAAGGAAATGATCATCAAAATTATTATGTTATTGGTATTTTTTGGCGCAATGATTGTTATCGGGTTTTATTGCAGAAAACACGCGACGGATGTAAATGGTTTTGTCTTAGGAGGCAGGAGCGTAGGCCCTTGGCTGACGGCATTTGCCTATGGAACCTCTTATTTTTCCGCAGTCATTTTCGTAGGGTATGCAGGGCAATTTGGCTGGAAGTACGGGATTGCGTCCACTTGGATCGGCATTGGGAATGCATTGGTGGGTTCCATGCTTGCGTGGGTGATTTTAGGGAGACGGACCAGAGTCATGACACAGCATCTGGACAGCGCCACTATGCCGGAGTTTTTTGGCACAAGGTTTCAGTCCAAGGGATTAAAGATCAGCGCTTCCGTGATCGTGTTTATCTTTTTGATTCCCTATACGGCGTCTCTTTACAATGGCCTTTCCCGTCTGTTTGGGATGGCATTTGATATTGATTATACGGTATGCATGATAGTTATGGCAGTATTGACAGGAATTTATGTGATTGCCGGGGGCTATATGGCAACGGCGGTCAATGACTTTTTGCAGGGGATCATTATGCTGGTAGGGATCGTGGTAGTGATTGGGGCGGTTTTAAAGACCAATGGAGGTTTCATGGAAGCGTTAAACGGGCTGGCCGGGATCCAGGACGAAACGGTATCCAACCAGCCAGGCGTGTTTGCGTCATTTTTTGGCCCGGATCCATTAAATCTGCTGGGGGTGGTTATCTTAACTTCCCTGGGTACATGGGGGCTTCCTCAGATGGTTCAGAAATTTTATGCAATCAAAAGTGAAGATTCCATCAAAAAAGGAACGATTATTTCTACGCTTTTTGCGGTAGTGGTTTCCGGAGGCTGCTATTTTTTGGGTGGTTTCGGAAGACTATTTTCCAATCAGATTGATATTGCGGCAAACGGATATGACTCCGTGATCCCCACCATGCTTTCAGGGCTTTCACCGATCCTGATCGGCTTGGTAGTCATTTTGGTGCTTTCTGCATCCATGTCTACCCTGTCCTCCCTGGTCATGGCCTCAAGCTCTACGCTGACGCTGGATGTGCTGAAAGGGCATGTGGTTAAGGATATGGATGAGAAGAAACAGGTATTGACCATGCGGGTGCTGATCGTCGTGTTTATTGCAGTCTCCGTGATCATTGCGGGAATCCAGTATAAGAGTAACATTACCTTTATTGCACAGTTAATGGGCGTTTCGTGGGGGGCTCTTGCGGGGGCATTTCTTGCGCCTTTCCTCTATGGGCTTTATTGGAAACGCACCACCAAGGCGGCCTGTTATGTAAGTTTTGTTTTTGGCGCCGGGTTTATGGTTATAAATATGCTTGCCAGGGGCAGCTTTCCGGTTCTTTTGCAGTCTCCGATCAATGCAGGCGCGTTTGCAATGCTGGCAGGCCTGGTGATTGTTCCGGTGGTGAGCCTTGTTACGCCAAAGCCGGAACAGAAATGGGTGGAGGATACCTTTGCCTGCTATAGTAAAAAGATCCAGGTGTCGGTGAAGAGATCGTTAAGCGATTAAGTTTCCGTTTCGTTGACTTAGGCGAATGAAAACGTATGCAAGGATGGATCATAAATTCTACGTCACCACGCTTGGTAAAGCGTGCGCGAATTGGTTCCTTTAGAATTTATCATCCATCCTTGCTGTATTATGAATGGCGCCAAGGTTAACGGAATACTCCGCTAAAGCTGCCTGCGATTACGCACCTTAGTGAATTTACTTCCATACATGGACGTGGGCGATTTAGTTAAAATAGAAGGAAGTCAAATTCTTAAGGAGCCAATTGGCGAATGCTTTATCAGAGCGTGGCGACGTAGAAATTGACTTCCTTCTAAGCGGAAGCTATGACAACATCTCTAAATCAACTAAACGGAAACTTACCGCATCTAACAGGGCAGAAAAAATAAAAAGTACTTCCTATTTTGATAAATATGTTGTATAATCACATTCATAAGCATTTCAAAGGCATTTCGAAGACATTTCGAATACATTGCAATTTTCCCAAGAGAAAAAGTGTTACATTTTAAATATGTTATCCATTATAGAAAGGCATGGTTATATTTATGAGAGAAAAGTACGAGTCTTTAGGGCTTGCCGATTTAAAGGCAATCGCGAAGGCAAGAGGGTTGAGGGGAACTTCAACGATGAAAAAGGCTGAGCTTGTGGACCTGATGCTTGCAGAGGACGAGAAGGATAAAGCGGAGGGAAAGACTGTTCAGCCCAAAGGTGTTATGGAAAAGAGCGGAAAGACGGAAAGAAAGCAGGAGCGTTCAGCAGGCAGGGGAGAACGTTCGGGACAGAAGGCTGAGCTGCCGGAAAATAAGGTGGAAAGCCCGCAGCCAAAAGAGAAGATGGACGGAAAAAATGACCGCTTTGACGGAAAAGTGGAGGAGCAGCGTCCGGAAGAAGAAAAGTTCCCGGCTGAACTTGACAGTGGCATTGCTGCCAGAGGGATCCTGGAGGTTATGCCGGATGGCTATGGTTTCATCCGCTGCGAAAATTTCCTGCCAGGAGATCATGATGTCTATGTAGCGCCCAGCCAGATCAGGCGGTTTGGGCTGAAAACAGGGGACATTCTGGAAGGGAATACCAGAGTGAGGACACAGGGAGAGAAATTTGCCGCTCTTTTGTATGTAAAAACCATCAACGGGTACACACCTGAAGTGGCGGTGAAGAGGCATAATTTTGAGGACATGACGCCCATCTTCCCCAACAGAAGGCTTCACTTGGAAATGCCTGGCGCCAGTATTGCCATGCGGATCATGGATTTGATCAGCCCGGTGGGCAAAGGCCAAAGGGGAATGATCGTATCTCCTCCCAAGGCCGGAAAAACTACGCTGCTTAAGGATGTGGCCAAATCTATTAAACGGAATTCACCGGAAGTCCATTTGATCATTTTATTGATTGATGAGCGTCCTGAGGAAGTTACGGATATCAAGGAAGCAATTGAGGGACCGAATGTAGAAGTGATTTATTCCACATTTGACGAGCTGCCGGAACATCACAAGAGAGTCTCAGAGATGGTGATCGAAAGGGGAAAACGACTGGTAGAGCATAACAAGGATGTTATGATTTTGATTGACAGTATCACCAGGCTGACCAGGGCCTATAACCTGACGGTTCCGCCAAGTGGACGTACCTTATCAGGCGGTCTTGACCCGGCAGCGCTGCACATGCCAAAACGGTTCTTTGGAGCGGCCAGAAATATGCGTGAGGGTGGTTCGCTTACCATACTTGCAACGGCGCTGGTGGAAACGGGGAGCAAGATGGATGATGTGGTCTACGAAGAGTTTAAGGGAACCGGAAACATGGAATTGGTTTTGGATCGTAAGCTTTCCGAAAAGAGAGTGTTTCCGGCAATTGATATACCGAAGTCAGGAACCAGGAGAGAGGATCTTCTGCTGGCGCCGGATGAACTGGAAGCCATCAATATTATGCGTAAAGCATTGAATGGGTTAAAGCCGGAAGAGGCGGTGGACAAGATCCTGGATATGTTTGCACGGACCAGAAACAATCAGGAATTTGTAAATACGGTGAAAAAAATCAAATGGTTATAATCTAAATTGCAAAAAAGGCTTGCATCAAAGAATAGCCTGTGATACAATAAAAAAGCTGTTTCGGGAGAAACGTTGTTGTTCCAACAGACATAAGAAAGGAGCATGTTTTCAAAATGAAAGAAGGAATTCATCCTGAGTTTTATCAGGCAACTGTAACTTGCAACTGTGGCAATACATTTGTAACAGGTTCGACCAAAAAGGATATCCACGTTGAAGTTTGTTCTAAGTGCCATTCATTCTATACAGGTCAGCAGAAGGCTGCAAGGGCTGATGGGCGTATCGACAAGTTCAACAGGAAGTATGGTGTAGTAAACAAATAGTTTTGCACGAAAAGGTTGAGGTGTTTCATCTCAACCTTATTTTTCTATGAAAGTGAAAGTACGGGTTTTGTAGGGATGTCCTGTTGTCAGGACGAACCCTTTAGGGTATTAAGAAAGGCAAAATAGCATATGAAAAAGAATAAGGTCAATCGTTCTTCGGGAATTGGCGGACAGGCTGTTCTGGAAGGCGTAATGATGCGGAATAAAGATGACTATGCGGTGGCAGTCAGGAAACCGGACGGAGAAATTGAAGTGGAGGTAGATGTTTTTCATGGCTGCCTGCACGGCAGTAAGGTGACAAAAATTCCATTTATCAGGGGCGTGTTCAATTTTATTGACTCCCTGCGGATCGGAATGAAAACATTGAATTATTCAGCCTCTTTTTATGAGGATGGGGATGCCAAGGAGACGGCTCTTGATAAGGCCCTTGATAAAGTATCCGGGGGCAGAGGGGAAAATATACTGATGGGGATTACCATGGTGTTTTCCGTTGCGCTTGCAGTAGGAATTTTTATCCTGCTCCCCTTTTTCCTATCTTCCCTTCTTGCAGGTTATATAAGAAATGATTCCCTTCTGGCTATCCTGGAAGGAATAATCCGCATTTTGATTTTTTTTGCTTATGTGATTGGCATTAGTATGATGAAAGATATCCACAGGTTGTATCAGTACCATGGAGCGGAACATAAGTGCATTAATTGTATTGAAAAGGGAAGGCCCCTTACCGTACACAATGTGATGCGTAGTTCCCGTATCCATAAAAGATGTGGCACCAGTTTTTTGTTTTTTGTGATGTTTGTAAGTATCATATTGTTCTTTTTTATCCGGGTGGATCATCCGGCGCTTAAACTGGTCATTAGGATACTCCTGATTCCGGTGATTGCAGGCATATCTTATGAGATCATCCGGCTTGCAGGAAGAACGGATCATATTTTGGTTAGAATAATTTCTGCGCCAGGAATGCTGCTCCAGAGACTGACTACCAAAGAACCGGACGAGAGTATGGTGGAGGTAGCTATCAAATCTGTGGAGGCGGTATTTGACTGGAAAGCTTATTTAAAGGAACATTTTGGCTATGAAGTGGATGAATCATGGATGCGGGAAAAGGATCCTGAGCAAGACCCTGATTAGCCTGCAAAAAGATAAGGAAAATAGCGAATGAAATATGAAGCCCTTTATCGTACGGGAGTAGAAATCTTGCAGAGAGCGGGTGTGGAAGAGGCTTTGCTGGATGCAAGGCTTCTCTTGGAAGAGGTGTGCGGCACGGACAGAAATACGCTGCTGGCCCATGGAGACCAGGAGGTTACCCGGCAGCAGAAAGAATGTTATGAAAACTTTATTTCGTTAAGGAGCCGCCATGTGCCTTTGCAGCATATTATCGGTTATCAGGATTTTATGGGACTGCGCTTTAAGGTGTCCCCGGCTGTACTGATACCCAGACAAGATACAGAAACATTGGTGGAGGAGGTTATGCGCTATTTGCATGACGGAATGCATATCCTGGACGTAGGTACAGGTTCAGGGTGTATTTTGCTGAGTTTGCTTCGGTATTCCAATGACTGTGTGGGCGTGGGCTGTGACCTGTCGGGGGAGGCGCTTGCGGTTGCCAGGGAGAATGCTTCTTTGCTGGGAATGGAGGCGGAGTTTGTACAAAGTGACCTTTTGGAAAAGATAAATGGAAAGTTTGAGATCATAGTATCCAACCCCCCTTATATCCGCAGTGGCGATATCCAGGGGCTGATGGAAGAGGTTCGGGATCATGATCCTTTGATGGCTCTTGATGGCGGGGAGGATGGTTTGTATTTTTACCGGAAGATGATTGCACAGTCCGGGGAGCATCTATACCCTGGAGGCATGCTCTTTTTGGAGATTGGATATGATCAGGCCAGGGAAGTGGCGGAATATATGGAACAGGCTGGCTACAGGGATGTGAAGCAGTGTAAAGACTTAACAGGGCTTGACCGGGTGGTATATGGAAGATTTCCCGGGTAAAATGTAGGAAAAGTGGTAATTGGGATTATTTCATGCCAGGAAGGCAGAAAGGTAAGGGATAGACGTGTTTGATAAATTGGAAGACCTGCTGAACCGTTTTGAAGAGATTATGGGGGAGCTTGGCGAACCTACGGTAACCAATAATCAGGATCGTTTTCGCAGATTGATGAAGGAGCAGAGTGATCTGACTCCTATTGTGAATGCCTATAAAGAGTATAAAAAGACGAAGCAGGATGTGGAGGATTCCCTTGCCATGCTGGAAGGGGAATCCGATGAAGATATGCGCGAAATGCTGAAGGAGGAGCTGAATTCAGGCAAAAAGCGTATTGAAGAATTGGAGCAGGAGTTAAAGATTTTGCTGCTTCCCAAAGACCCTAATGATGAAAAGAACGTTATCATGGAGATCCGTGCAGGTGCAGGCGGTGACGAAGCGGCGTTGTTTGCAGCAGAAATGTACCGTCTCTATGTTCATTATGCGGAAGGCCAGCGGTGGAAGGTTGAGACAATGAACGTTGATGAAATCGGGATCGGCGGTATGAAGGAAGTGAACTTTATGATTTCCGGGCAGGGCGCTTATTCCAGACTGAAATATGAGAGTGGCGTCCACCGTGTGCAGCGTGTGCCGGAGACGGAATCTGGCGGCCGCATCCATACTTCTACGATCAGTGTGGCTGTAATGCCGGAAGTAGACGAAGACATCGATATTGTGATTGATGAAAAAGATATTCGCATTGATGTGATGCGGGCGTCGGGAAACGGCGGGCAGTGCGTCAACACGACGGATTCCGCAGTGCGTCTTACCCATTATCCTACCGGGATTGTGGTGTACAGCCAGACAGAAAAGTCCCAGCTCCAAAATAAGGCGAAAGCTTTTGCACTTTTGAAGGCAAAGCTTTATGACATAGAACAGCAGCAGCGCCATGATGCGGAAGCGGAGCTTAGAAGAAGCCAGATCGGTACAGGCGACAGATCCGAAAAGATCCGGACTTATAATTTCCCTCAGGGGCGTGTGACGGATCACCGTATTGGGCTTACCCTTTATAAACTGGATAAGATCATGAACGGTGACATTCAGGAGATCATTGATGGCTGTATTGCCGCAGACCAGGCGGCAAAACTTGCCAAGATGAATGAAAATTGAAAAGCCTGACCGGAAAGTCAGGTAATTAAGTTTGGGATGATGAACGGGCGCTGGCATTTTCATTTCGCCACTGCCTTGGAGAAACACCATAAATATTTTTGAATGCCCTTGAAAAGTGCAGTTGGTTAGGATAACCGACTGCATTTCCTATATCTGCAATAGAAAGTTGTGTCAATTTAAGAAGTTCGGCCGCTTTCGTCATACGGTAAGAGATCAGAAATTCCTGTGGGGACTTTCCGGTGTTTTCGTGAAAGATCTTACCAAAATAACTTCTGTTAAGGCCGCAGCAGGCCGCAATATCCTCCACAGAGATATCATTTTGAAAATTTTGCTCAATATAAGAAAAAGCTTCTTTGATATAAAAATCACGCAGACTGTTGCCCTTGCTTATCTGGGTTGAGGTGGAAGACCGGACAAGGCTGTCGATAAACAGGTATAGATGCCCAATCAGATGAAAGGGCGATTGGTCTTTGTGATTGACTATGTACAGCATTTCATCTTTCATGGTTTCCGCAATATCTTTATAGCGTGCCCTATACAGGGGCTGGTCAGGGTTTAAACCTGCCAATTCCACCGTTTCCTTCACGCGAAGCCCGTCAAATTCGATCCATGTATATTCCCAGGGGATCTCATTATCCGCAATATAGGTACAGATCTGGTGGGGAAAGAGCATAAAGCCCTGGCCGCTTTTGACCGGGTAGGTAATGGACTGGCCTTTGGAGTTATCGGCAATCAGGGTGCCGGTACCAGAGATCACATAGTGGAACAGGTAGTGGTTTCTGGCAGCAGGGCCAAAGGAGTGGGAAGGGTCGCATTGTTCCCACCCAAATTGGTATAAACCTAAATCTACAAAGTTTTCACTGGGAAAAACGGAAAAGATCACTTCACTCATAAATCACCTCTTTGTACAATAAAATATAGTGTGGACTGGCATTCATAACCTGTAAGCTTGCAAGCAGCAAGTCTGCAACTTCACAACTTGCAAGTCACGAGCCTGCAACTTCACAACTTGCAAATTTGCAAGCAGCAAGTCTGCAACTTTACAACTTGCAAGCAGCAAGCTTGCAGATTCATAACCTGTAAACTTGCAAACCCGCGCTTCGCGCTTTATGTCCGATTTCATCGGACGTTTGCGCGTTACTGTCGCAGGAAAAACAAATGTCTGCTTCGCAGCCGCTTGTTTTTCCTTTGCGACTAGTATATACCAAAATGCTAGATAACTTCAAGTATAAGGCACAAAACAAGCATTAAGGTATAAAACACCTGAAATACTGCCATTTATCGGTAGCATAATGGCATGTTATAATGTATTTATCAAAAAATGAGAAGGAGATAATGCTATGAAAGGAAAAAGAATGAAGTGTCTTGTGTTAGCATTGTGCTGTATGATGGCAACATTCGGCGTCTGGGGTTGTGGGGCGTCCGATGACGGCCAAAAAATTGAGATCGAGATCGTACAGTACAAACCGGAAGCGGCATCTTATTTTGGGATGGTCGAAGAAGAATTTAATAAGACCCACGATAATATCCGCTTAAAGATCAGTTCTCCCAACGATGCGATGACGATCTTAAGAACCAGATTTATCAGGGAAGACTATCCTGATATTATAGGGATCGGGGGAGACATCAACTATTCCTATTTCGTGGATGCAGGAATTTTGGCGGATGTATCGGATTATGCAGGTTTAAAAAATATTAAGCAGGCATATCTGGATATTGATGAAACGCTGGAGTTCGTTCCGACAGAAGGAAGTTTTGCGGTTCCCTATGTGGCAAATGCAGCCGGAGTGCTTTATAACAAAGATCTGTTTGAAGAGCACGGATGGCAGATTCCGCAAAACTGGGATGAGATGCTGGCGCTTTGTGAACAGATCAAGGCGGAAGGCGTACTCCCGTTTTATTTCGGATTTAAGGACACATGGACTTGCCTAGCGCCATGGAATGCTATGGCGGTGGATCTTGCTCCCGCGGATGTGGCAAAGCAGGTAAACCGTGGGGAAACCAATTTTACGACTGAGTACAAGGAATTGGCGGAAAAGTACCTGCAGTTGATGCCTTATGGGCCGGAAGATCCTTTAGCTTATGGTTATAATGACGCATGTACGGCATTTGCAAGAGGTGAGTCGGCAATGTATCCCATCGGAAGCTATGCGATCCCTCAGATTTTGTCCGTAAACCCGGATCTTAATATTGATTCCTTTGTTATGCCGGCACATGACACGAAAGAAGGCAATACATTAAATTCCGGTATTGACCTTCAGTTCTGTGTGACGGCGGATTGCCCCAACAAGGAAGCGGCCTATGAGGTGCTGGATTTCCTCTGTGCAGATGAAAACCTGCAAAAGTACATCAATGACCAGATTGCAGTCCCCTGTAAAGACAGCAGCTTTGAACTGTCACCTATGCTTGACGGGATGAAGGAATATATTGAGGCTGGGAATATGACGGACTATCAGGATCATTACTATCCTTCCGAGATGGCTGTAGACGCACAGATCCAGACCTTTGTGCTTCAAAAGGATGTAAATGCATTTTTGAGTAAATTTGATACGGACTGGCAGCGGTATAACAGAGACATTATCCGTTTGGTACAGGATTATGAAAAGAAGCATGGAAATGCAGAAAGGTAAAGGAGAAGAGATGTTATGAAAAATGATAGAAAAAGAACATTTTTACTGATCACAATTCCGATACTGGCATTGTTTATCTGCTTTAACACCATTCCCTTGATCAGGGGCGTGATATACAGTTTTACCAATTTTAAAGGCTTCGGCAATTACGACTGGGTTGGCTTTCGGAACTATATCGACTTGTTTTCAGATGCCCGTGTAGGAAAATCCTATCTGTTTACCTTTAAGCTTGCTATTGTGACGACAATTGTGGTAAATGTGATAGCGTTGCTTCTTGCACTGGCGCTGAACAGCAAGATCCGGGCAAAGAGCTTTTTCCGTGGAGCATACTTTTTACCTAATATTTTAGGATCCCTGGTTGTTGGTTACATTTTCAATTATTTCTTTACATATATCCTTCCGGCAGTAGCGGACATGATGGGAATCCGGGCTCTTGGAACAAGTATTTTGTCTAACCCAAGTTCTGCATGGATCGGGATTATGGTAGTGTGTGCATGGCAGGCGATCGCAATGAATACCATCATTTATATTTCCGGCCTGCAGACGGTGCCCGAGGATGTGTATGAGGCAGGCGGTCTGGATGGAGCGACCGGATGGAAGCAGTTCCGTTACCTGACCTTCCCGCTGATTATTCCATTCTTTTCCATTAATATGGTGCTTTGCGTGAAAAACTTCCTGATGGTATTTGACCAGATCATGGCAATGACTAAGGGCGGACCGGCACAGAGTACGGAATCTATTTCCTACCTGATCTACAACAACGGTATGTCCGGCGGGCAGTTTGGTTTCCAGAGCGCCAACGCGGTAGTATTTTTCATCGTGATCGTAGTTGTCTCTGTTGCACAGATGAGATTTTCCGGTAAGAAGGAGGAGCAGTTATGATAGAGAATAAAAAGATAAACAAAACGGCAATGATCCTGCTTATTTTGGGTCTTATCACGATTGCATTCCCGCTTTACTTAACGATAGTGATTGCATTTAAACAGCCTTCGGAAATGACGAACAGCATTGGCGGGATTTTATCACTGCCGAAGGTGTGGAGCCTGGACAATTTTAAAGAAGCAATGCGCGTCACGGATTTTTGGCATTCCTTAAGGAACAGTTTGCTGATTACCCTTGTTACGGTGGGGTTATCGATTGCCCTTCATTCCCTGATGGGGTATGCTCTTGGGAGAAATAAAGCCCACAGCAAATTTTACAGTTTTGTGTACTTATTTATCGTAAGCGGTATGTTTGTGCCATTTGCCATCCTGATGATGCCGCTGGCAAAGCAGACGGCGGAGTTGGGATTAGCCAACTGGTTTGGCGTAATCGTATTGTATGTGGTATTTTATATGCCTATGAATATCCTTTTGTATTCTGGGTATCTTGTGAATATCCCGATTGCACTAGAGGAAGCGGCAAGGGTGGACGGGGCGTCCACATGGACGACCTATTGGAAGATCATCTTCCCTATCATGAGCCCTATGCATGCTACGGTTGCAGTGCTCACGGCTTTGGCAGTATGGAACGATGTAATGACACCGCTGGTAATCCTGGCTGGTTCTGATGAAAATACACTGCCTCTTGCACAGTTAAATTTCCAGACACAGTTTGGTACAAATTATAACCTGGCATTTGCATCCTACCTGCTTTCATTGATTCCGATCCTGATCTTCTATATTATTTGTCAGAAGCAGATCTTGAATGGCGTGGTAAACGGTGCAGTGAAGTAATAAATATCTTTGAAATAGTCTGGCTTATGCACAGAGATATGAGGATAGGTTCCCAGGGCCGTGTCTTAAAAAAGATGCGCCCAGGGAACCTTAAATGCAAAAAGAAAACTGGACAAGGATTGGTGATGCCTATGGCAATTCTTTATCATGAGGAAAAACATATTTTTACGTTGCAGACAACCCGTACAACCTATCAGATGAAGGTAGATGAATTCGGGTTTCTTTTGCATTTATACTATGGAGGAAAAATAACCGGCCAGATGGATTATCTGCTGACTTATCAGGACCGTGGATTTTCCGGTAATCCGTTTGATACGGGAAATGACAGGACGTATTCTATGGATGTGCTTCCCCAGGAGTACCCTTGCCTGGGATCGGGAGATTACCGAAGCAGCGCTTTGGTCATCAGAAACGGGGACGGATCGGAGTGCTGTGACCTGCGTTATGTAGGATATCAGATAAAAAAAGGCAAGTATGGCTTGTCAGGGTTTCCGGCAGTCTATGCGGATGAAAAGGAAGCGGAGACATTGGAAATACTCATGGAAGACCCGGTCAGCAAGGTACAGGTAGTGTTGCTTTATGGCGTATTGGAAGGGGAAGATGTGATTACCCGAAGCGCAAGGATCATAAATCAGGGGGAGGGCAGTGTGGTTGTCGAAAAGGCAGCTTCAGCCTGCCTGGATTTCCTTGGAGGAAATTATGATATGATCAGCTTTTATGGAAGACACGCAATGGAACGGAATTTCCAGCGCATCCCCATCCGGCATGGAAATTTTGTGATCGGGAGCCGCCGGGGGACTTCCAGCCATCAGTACAACCCGGCAGTGATGATTGCAGAATCGGGAACATCGGAGGATGCCGGGAGATGTTACGGAATGGTGTTCGTATACAGTGGGAATTTCATGGCTGAAGCAGAAATGGATCAATATGATCATACGAGGGTTTTGATGGGACTGCAAAGTGACTTGTTCCATTATCCGCTTTCAGGCGGGGAAGAACTGCTTGTTCCGGAGACGATTCTGGGATATTCCGGGAACGGTTTTGGCAGGCTTTCCCGGATGTACCATAAATGTATCCGGGAGCATATATGCCGGGGAAAATATAAAGACCAGCCAAGACCGGTGCTGATTAATAGCTGGGAGGCGGCGTACTTTAACTTAAGCGGAGAGACGATCTTAAAGCTGGCTAAAGACGCAGCAGGGCTTGGAATGGATATGGTGGTCATGGATGACGGATGGTTTGGAAAACGGGAGGATGACAACAGTGGCCTTGGAGACTGGCAGGTCAATGAAAAGAAGCTGGGATGCACATTGGGGGATTTGATCAGTAATGTGAATGCTCTTGGTGTGAAGTTTGGCATTTGGATTGAGCCGGAGATGATCTCTGAGGACAGTGATTTTTACCGGGAACATGGGGACTGGGTGATGCGTATTCCGGGTAGGAAACCGGTTCGCGCCAGAAACCAGTTGGTTCTTGACTTTTCCAGGCAGGATGTGAGAGAGCATGTGTTCGGGCAGATCTGCCAGGTGCTTGACCAGGGGAACATAGAGTATGTGAAATGGGATATGAACAGGAGCCTTGCGGATATCTATTCTTTAGAAGATGTGCAGGGAAAGGTGACTTATGATTATGTACTGGGCGTATATGATTTTTTGGAAAAGCTGATGCAAAGATATCCGGATCTTTTGATCGAGGGGTGCAGCGGCGGCGGCGGACGGTTTGATGCCGGAATGTTGTATTATACGCCCCAGATCTGGTGCAGTGACAATACAGATGCGGTAGACAGGCTTCGGATCCAGTACGGTACCTCCTTCTTTTATCCGGTAAGTGCGGTGGGGAGCCATGTATCGGCTGTACCAAACCACCAGACAGGAAGGAACGTAAGCCTATCCGCCAGAGGAGTGACTGCTATGGCAGGAACCTTTGGTTATGAACTGGACACGGGAACACTGACAGAAGAAGAAAAGGAAGAGATCAGGGAACAGGTAAAAAAGTATAAGAAGTACGAAAGCCTGATCCGGACGGGGGATTACTACCGTTTGTCTGATCCTTTTAAAGATCCGTACGCCTCATGGATGTTTGTTTCAATGGATAAGCGTCAGGCGCTGTTAAATGTCGTAATGTTGGAAATGCATGGAAATATGACGATTAGTTATGTGAGATTAAGAGGACTGGAACCGGAAGCATCCTATCAGGATGTGGGCACAGGGAAGTGTTATTATGGCAGCGCGCTTATGGAAGCAGGGCTTCCGATGCCGGCGCAAATGGGTGAGTATTTAGCTTATCAGATTGAATTGAAGATCATTTAAAAAAGGTTTGGCATTGGATTGCAATGCCAAATCTTTTTTGCCCTATGGGAGAAACCGGAATTCTTTGTTATTGAATCTGTCTTTGTTTTCATGTATCATTGAAAAAAGAAGAAAGGAAAGTCAGGAGAAGGACAGATGTACAAGCATATAGTTTTTGATATCGATGGAACATTGATCAATAATGAAAAAGCGATTCTGCACTCCCTGCAGGATGTGCTGCGTGAGAGGATGGGGGAGGAGTTTTCTTTTGAACAATTAAAATTTGCCCTTGGGATTACAGGGGAAGATGCCCTAAAACGGCTTGAAGTGGAGAACATTCCGGATGCACTAATACGGTGGGTGGAATTATTGCAGGAATACGGACATACGGTATCGGTCTATGTGGGGATAGAAGAACTACTGGAAATACTTGCAGACAAGGGGTATCAGCTTGGTCTGGCGTCTTCGAGGCCACGGTATTTGATGGAAAATGATTTTAACAATTTCAAAATTAACAAGTATTTTGAAATAAAGGTCTGTGCGGATGATACATCAGAGCATAAGCCTACGGCAGGACCGCTTCTTAAGTATATGGAGTGGGCAAAAGCCGGCAAGGATGAAATTCTTTATATTGGTGACAGCGTACATGACAGTATGTGTGCCCAAAATGCAGGGGTGGATTTTGCATTGGCGGTTTGGGGCAGCCATACGGAAGGAATACCAGCGGAATATTATCTGCATCGGCCAGCGGATCTGCTCTCTGTATTGGAAAAGGGCAAAGACCTGGCATAACCTGAAGAAAGAAAGGGCGCAAATTATGAAGATTTATGACATGAAAGTAAACCACTTGAATGATCCTCTTGGATTCCGTATGGAACGTACGGTGTTTTCCTGGAAAGTAAAAGAGGCCGTTGGAAAGCGGCAAAAGGAGGCCAGGGTAGTTGTGGCGGCAGATGCCGGTATGAGGGAGATCCTGTTTGATTCGGGATTTGAAGCAGATGCAGATCCTCTGTGCTTTCAGGCGGATGTAGATTTAAAGCCTCATACCCGTTATTACTGGAACGTAACCGTGCGGAGCGATGCTGGTGAAGAGACGGCAGGGGATGTGCACTGGTTTGAGACAGGGAAAGGGGAGGAACCCTGGCAGGCAAAGTGGATCACATGCAATAGCTGTGAAAAGCGTCATCCCTATTTTGAAAAGGAAATCTCACCGGAAAAGAAAGTAGCCAGCGCCCGCCTTTACCTGTGTGGCCTTGGTCTGTATGAAGCTTTTTTCATTCCGGTAAAAGATGGGAGCGAAGGGGAACCTGTGCGGATTGGTCAGGAATACTTAACGCCTTATTGCAATGATTATCATGAGTGGGTACAGTACCAGACCTATGATGTGACAGACCTGCTTCAGCATAAGGGAAAGCTGTCGGTGCTTTTGGGAAATGGCTGGTATAAAGGAAAGTACGGATTTTGGGTAAAAGAGGAAGTTGGATTTTACGGAGAGGAATGGAAGCTGATCGCAGAGATTCAGATTACTTATTGTGACGGTAGCAGGGAAGTGATCGGCACGGATGAGAGCTGGACGGTAACGCGCAGCAACATTACCTTTTCCAGCATTTATGACGGGGAATGGCAGGATGATACTTTGGAAGAACTGCCGATGGAAAAGCCGGTTTGTTGTGAACCGCCTAAGGGGAAGCTGACAGAGCGGATGAGTCTGCCTGTCACCGTCCATGAGGTTTTGGAACCGGCAGAGCTGATAGAAACACCGGCAGGAGAGCAGGTTTTTGACTTAGGGCAGGAGATTACGGGTATTTTTTCTTTGAGGATCAAGGAACCGGCAGGGACTAGGATCCATATCCAGACAGGAGAGATTTTGCAGGAAGGCAATTTTTATCGTGCAAATTTACGGTCGGCGAAATCGGAGTATTGGTATGTTTCAGACGGGAGGGAAAAGCAGTTAGTTCCCCATTTCACCTTTTACGGTTACCGCTATGTGAAAGTGGAAGGCGTTACAAATTTAAAAAAGGATGATTTAAAGGGGCTGGCGCTTTACAGTGACATAGAAGAAAAAGGAAGCCTGCATACCGGCCATGAACTGGTAAACCGTCTGATCAGCAATGTGCGCTGGGGGCTTCAAGGGAATTTCGTGGATGTGCCCACCGACTGTCCCCAGAGGGATGAGCGTATGGGTTGGACAGGCGACGCACAGGTATTTTCATGTACAGCTACTTATTTGAAAGATACCTACGCTTTTTATGCGAAATATTTATACGATATGTCCAGGGAACAAAGTGCTCTTGATGGGAAGGTGCCGGATGTGATTCCTTCTTGTGGGCATGAATCGGCGGCTTGTGTCTGGGGGGATGCGGCTTGTATTATTCCGTGGAACTTATACTTGTTTTATGGAGATAAGTTCATTTTGGAGGATCAATTTGAAAGTATGAGATCATGGGTGGATTACATACGGAAGGTGGACGGTACTGACCATAGATGGCGGCATGTGTTTCATTACGGTGACTGGCTTGCACTGGATAACCCCAAGGGCGGCGCTGAGGAAGTGATGGGAGCAACCGATGAGGAATTTATCGCCAACCTTTATTATGCGGTAAGCGCGGGGCTGGTGGCGAAGGCGGCCAGAGTGCTTGGCAGGAAGCAGGAAGAAGAAGCTTACCAGAAACTTTCCGATGAGCAGTTTGCAGTGGTGAAGAGGGAGTATTACAGCGCCACGGGAAGGTGCTGCATTAAGACGCAGACAGCATTGATCCTGACATTAAAATATCATCTTTCCGATCATGTGGAGTTGACGAAAAAGCAGCTTGAAAAGCTGTTTGAAGACAGTGGATATAAGTTAAAGACGGGATTTGTAGGTACGCCGCTTCTTTGCAATGTGCTTTCCGATCAGGGGTATGACCGTCTTGCCTATAGGCTGCTTTTAAATGAGGAGTATCCGGGCTGGCTGAACGAAGTGAAACTGGGAGCTACCACCGTTTGGGAGAGGTGGAACAGCCTGCTTTCTGATGGGACTATTTCAGGAATTGAGATGAACAGTATGAACCATTATGCCTACGGTTCTGTGGCTGAATGGATGTTCCGTCACAGCGCGGGACTGGAGATGGATGAAAAGACGCCGGGATTTCGTAAGGTGGATTTTAAACCGGTTTTAAGCTGGGAACTTAGAAGCATGGACGGGCGGTATGATTCCCCATCAGGTCTTTGGCGGTGTGCATGGGAAATGACGGACCCGTCCCATGTAAGGCTCTTTGTCAGTGTGCCTTTTGGATGCAGCGCTACGTTACGTTTGCCCCAGGCGACGCCGGAAGCAGTGGCAGGGCAGGCAGACGGGAAGAAAAACCCGGTATTTGCAAAAGTGAGAGATGGATTGTGCTATCTGGAGCCGGGGGATTACAGGGTGGAATATCAGACGATGGAAGCTCTGGATGCCGAGACGCAAGGGGACTAAAGGAAGGAGTTCAAAATGAAGCTGTGCATTGTATTAGCTCCATGCAAAGCCTTTTAGGATGGCTGGCATGGAGCAGGAATGATGAAAGAATCCTAAGGCTTTGCAAATTACACAGAGAATAGGAATGTGAAAAGGAGCGAAGTCTATGAAAACGAATAGAAATACATGGAAGGAAATGAAACCTTTCCTTTTTCTTTGGAGCACCCAGTCTTTATCAGGCTTAGGCAGTGCAATGACCAGTTATGCGCTGGTGATCTGGTCGTATTCCCAAAAGGGTTCTGCGCTATTAACGGCTCTTTTGATGGTGTGTTCTTATGCGCCTTATGTAGCCTTTAGTATTTTTGCAGGCGCTTTGAGCGACAGGTGGAATAAAAAGAAAGTGATGCTGGCTTGTGATACCCTGGCGGCGTTTACTACGGTAGTGATGCTTATACTTATGAGGAGCGGCTTGCTTCAGATCTGGCATTTGTATCTGATCAATGTTGGAAACGGGCTGATGAACACCGTGCAGCAGCCTGCGTCGGAAGTTGCCGTTTCCCGTATTTTGCCAAAAAAATATTACCAAAAGGTAGGCGGGATGCGTTATCTTGCCAGTTCCCTGAATTCCATTTTATCCCCAATCCTTGCAACGGCAGTTTGGGGGATTGCGGGGATGGATGTGATTGTGGGCATTGACCTGTGCACCTTTGTGGTGGCTTTTTGGACCCTGGCTTTCGGAATTAAGATACCGGAAGGAGAAGGGGAGGAAGAGATACCGGGGCACGAAAAACTGATGGATTTAGTAAAAGAAGGCGTGGGTTATCTGAAAAGGGAAAGGGGAGTCTTTCACCTGATCTTATTTCTGGCATCCATTAATCTGGTAGCCTCTATTTATGAGGCGGCATTTCCGGCAATGATCCTTTCAAGGGATGGAGGAAGCGAGAGGGCGCTGGGACTGGTCAATGCTGTGATCGGTCTGTCTACGCTGGCAGGGAGTATTTTGGCTTCTCTTTTGAAAGCACCAAAAAGCCGTGTGAGGGTGATCTGTAACTGCCTGTTATTTTCCATGAGCACAGAAAACTTTATGCTGGCTTTTGGAAGGACTCCGTTGATTTGGTGTATGGGAGGTTTTCTTGGATGGATTGCAATACCTCTTATGAGTTCAAATTTGGATGTCATTTTGAGATTACGCATTCCGGCGCAGATGCAGGGGAGAGTATATGCTGTACGGAACTCGCTACAGTTTTTTACTATTCCGGTAGGTTACTTTATGGGCGGTTTGCTGGTGGATCAGGTATTTGAGCCGGTTATGGCGTTGCAGTCAAAGGACAGTATCCTGATCCGGATGTTTGGATCCGGTAAGGGATCGGGGGCGGCATTTTTATTTTTTGTCATTGCTTTTGCAGGGGTAGGAGTGTGCCTTTATTTCCGGAGGGATCAACAGATATGGAAATTGGAAAAAGAATAAAAAAGTAATAAAAAGGGGGTGTCGCAAAATCATCAAATCAGATGATTGAGCGAACCCCCTGCTCTAG
>CAJUCN010000019.1 GCA_910585005.1 uncultured Lachnospiraceae bacterium
TAGAGCAGGGGGTTCGCTCAATCATCTGATTTGATGATTTTGCGACACCCCCTTCTTTATACCTGTGTTTTTTGAAATTTGTTCCTCTCTGATCGTCTGCCATATTCTTTTTTCACAATAATTCCTTTATACAAGTATTGATTTGGATTTTATATAGCGTTAAGATTTCTCATGGACAACTGTCAACAAAAAATCCCTTTGACTTTACCCTTACGGTAAAGTGTATACTTTGAGAAAGAAAAGAGAGGTGATTATCAGTGCTGTCTATTGGTGAGTTTTCAAAAATATGCAAAGTGTCTACCAAAACTCTCAGATACTACGCCGAGATAGGGCTTATTCTGCCAAGTGAAATCAACCCGGAAAATGGGTATAGATACTATGCCATTGAACAGTTGGAAATTATGCTGCTCATTATCCGCTTAAAATCATATCATTTCTCTTTGGAGGAAATAAAGCAGACTATAGAATCGGGAGAATGGAACGAGGAAAAACTGTATGTTGCCCTAATCCAAAAACGGAACGATATGAAAAAGCAATTATATGAACAGGAAAAGAGCCTGCGTCAACTGGAATGCGACATATCGAACCTAAAAAACGGAAAGCCCATCATGTCATATTTAGATGATATTGATGTAGAACTTGTGGAAGTACCAATGATGTATCTGCTTTTTGTCCGAAAAATGGTTCAAGCGGATAATTTTTCTGATGAATACGGCGTTTGTTTTGGAAAGCTATTAGGCAGGATAAGAAAAGAAAATTTAACCATAGCCAATCCTCCAATGGTCTTATTCCACAGCAATGAATTTAGCACGTTTGGTTTAGATACGGAATTTGCTATCCCTATTAAGGAATATGTAATCGGAACAAGAGATTTTAAGGCGGGGTTATGTCTGAAAACTGTTGTAAAGGGAAGCTATTCGATTTTATCTTCTGTATATGCAAAGCAGACAAAATGGGCAGAGCAGAATGGGTACGAGTGTACCAATGCATTATTTGAAGTATATGTAACAGACCCCTCGCAGGCTATGGAGGAAGATGAACTAATTACAGAAGTCTATTATCCAATTAGAAAGATATGAAACGGAGGTAAAAAATAGCATGGAACAGAAACAAATAGCGTCCTTAGAAAATAAAATAAAAAAGGAATCTGGAAATATAGCCGGAATCATTGTGCTTAAAGAGGATACTGTTGTTTATGAAAACTATTTTAATCAGTGTTCGGGAAATGACCCCATCCATATTTTTTCGGTGACAAAAAGCATTGTTTCTATGTTATTCGGAATTGCCTTAGGCAAAGGCTGTATCAAAAACCTTGATGAAAAAATAATTGATTTTTTCCCGAATTATCAAATCAAAAAAAGGGAAAAAACAATACAGCATATTACAATTCGTAATCTGCTTACAATGACTGCCCCCTATAAGTATGGATTTAACCCTTATCCAAAATATTTTTCCAGTGAGGATTGGGTAATATCCTCTCTTGACTTTTTAGGCGGACGCGGAAAAATTGGGGATTTCAGATATGCGCCCATAATCGGAATTGATATTTTATCTGGTATTCTTATCAATACGACAGGGAAATCCGTCTTAGAATTTGCACAGGACAATCTTTTTTATCCATTGGGAATTTCTGTTGATAAAAATATATATTTTCAAAACAAAGAAGAACAACTTGATTTTTATAAATCGAAAGGTGCAAATGGCTGGGTTGCCGACCTAAACGGAACAAATACAGCTGGATGGGGATTATCTCTTACAACGATGGATATGGCTAAATTAGGGCAGTTATATTTGAATGAAGGATATTGGAACGGCAGACAGATTATTTCCGATAAATGGATTGTCGAGAGTACACAGGTACAAAGTGTTTGGAAAGCACGGCATCTAAAGTACGGGTATTTGTGGTGGGTTATAGACGAAACAGAACATTCGTATGCAGCTTTAGGTGACGGTGGAAATGCGATATATGTGAATCCGAAAGACAGAATTGTGGTTGCCGTTTCCTCCTTATTTGTTCCAAGAGTTAAAGACAGGGTAGATTTCATAAAAAGAGAAATTGAACCTCTATTTAAGTAAAGCTAAGTATATGCAGCCAAACGACTACACAGGAAAACTTTTGATGCAACTATGATGCAAAAATGATACAACTATGATGGGTGTAGAGTTTATAATAGCAGTGTGGAAGAAGATCCGTTTCGGTGATCAATTCCCCACTGTTTTGTATTTGAACGATAAAAAAGATTTTGTGGCGAGAGGATAAATCGTATGTTGCTAAAAAAATACCTGCTTTTGATAGTATCGGTAATAGGAATTGCAGTTGGGATTTTATCAGGATGCGGGGAAAAAGAGTACTGGCAGGACGAACACAGTAGAAAAAAATGGGCAGAGGCGAAGCAGGCGTTATCTGCCGTAGCAGGAATTTGGCAGAAGGTAGAGGAAACAGTTTTATGTCCTATGGGAGATTATCCGGAATATGGCGGAGGGGAGGATCTTGTTTCTTATTTTCAGGACAGATATCCGGATATGTATAGATTAAGCGCTTATCTTTGGGGAGAGGATACTTTATGGAACATTGAGGAAAGCATGTTTGAGGATATTTTTTATGAAGTGGAGAGCCCGGATGGAATTCGTGGATTTTTTCGTGAGAATGGGAAGGTACATGAAATATTCAGTGAAAACGGTTCCGCTTACGATGAGAGTGTACAAGGAACAAAACAAGACTTGGGCTACGATTACTATCCTTTTTTTACATGGAAGAAGGAGGGGGAGGGAAATACAAGTCAGTCAAATTATCTTACGGATGTTCATGATTACATGAGAGAAATAGGTGATGGAAAAGGACTTCGGATTCAGGCGGAAGCAGTGAAAAGAGAACTAAGAGAAAAGATATCCGGGGAACAGGAAAAAGATAATGCTTATCAGATAAAAGTATATGAGGAAAAGGGGCTTTTACAGGAAATCCAGGTGAATGTTACGCAAGAGGAGGAATCGCCTTTTTTGTTTGAAGATTTTAATGCGGACGGCTATCAGGATCTTACGGTGGTGTGTTATTTAGGGACATTTGGCTGTTCGGTGAAACATTATATCTATAACCCGGTCCAAAGAATATTTGTGGAACTGGATCCGGAGTTTGAATGTTATGCAGACTATGTTGTGGATCCAAAGAGCCGAAGGCTGTACATGTATTCCTATGGCATAGCGATCACTGGCAGAGAAGCCGTATTTCAATGGAAAGGTTGGGCGGATTATGAAATGGTGAAACAGTTTATGCATGATGAGACTCAGGAGGGGATCAGGGTAAAGGTGGTCCGTTATGAGGAGGAAGAGGAAAACGTTCTTTGCGATTACCTATATTCCCATGAGGAGTATCTGGACCGTACGGATATCTGGGGCACTTATCTTGAGGATTTTATTTGGGAAAAAGAAGTGACAGACAGATCTACCGGAAGGAATTATACGATCCGTTATGCGGAAGTTTTCCAGGAAGAGGCTGAGAGTAACCAGGGAAGCTGCTATGACAGGCGGATCTATGTCTATGATGAAGATACCTATCTGGTTCGTGTAACCCATTCGGAGAATCCTTCAAAGTCCGGCGCCATTGAATGGGAAGATGGCGCCGGAAATAGGGCACAGGCAGTTGTTATTCATGATGCTGACGGAGGGAAATCAACGTTTTATCTGTCAAGGCTGATCCGGCCGGACGATCAGTACGGGAAAAAGTGATGCGGCAAAATGTTTACAATGTAAACAGAAAGTGTTAAAATAAATCTGTTCATGGTGTTTACAATGTAGACAATAAGTGATCGGAAAGGATATGGCCGGATATGAGAGAATTAAGTGAAGCGGAATGGCATGTATTGGAAAGCCTTTGGGCAGATTCTCCCAAGGTGGGAAACCAGATTGTGGCGGATATGGAGATCAGGAAAGGCTGGTGCAGGAGCACCACCTTGACTATGCTGCGGAGAATGACGGAAAAGGGACTGATTTTTTGTGATGACAGTGGAAAAATGAAAACCTATACGACCCTGATTTGCAGGGAAGATGCGGTAAAGAAGGAGACGGAAAGTTTTCTGAACAGAGTTTATCAAGGCAGCGTCAGCATGCTGTTAAACAATTTTGTGGAGAAGCAGAGGCTGTCTGCCGGGGATATCAAGGAGCTGAGGGAACTTTTGGATCAGGCAAAGGAGCAAAATGAACGTTGAATGGATCGTGTCCTCTAGTGGACTAATCGTATTGGTATTGCTGATAAGATTTCTTTTTAAGAAGAAAATATCTCCCTGTCTGCGATATGCTTTGTGGTTGTTGGTGGCTTTTCGGCTTTTGTTTCCGCTGTCTGTTTCAGGAACTGCGCTCAGTATTTTGAACCTTCTGCCACGGCAGGATATGACAGAGGAAGGAGTAGGCAATAACACGGGCCAGGTCATTTATGAACAGGGCAGTGAACCGTCAGGCGTTGTGGCGGAATTTGACATCACACCGGAACCATTGGAGGATCCCATCATTGAGAGGAAGGCGGAAGCAGGCAATCAAAATGTGAAGAGCACACCATCCCGGGAAGGGACAGGCCTTTGGGCAAAGGGGGGAAAAGCAGATGTGGGAAAAGCCCTTCGTTTTTGCCATCTGCTGGGAGCTGGAATATGTGGCGGTATTTTTTTTGCAGTGCATTTGGATTATGTCAGAAAACTCAGGCGCAGCAGGAGATGGATGGAACCAGAAACCCTTCCGGTGTTGTCTGTGATACCGGTGTATAGGTCAAAGGTCATAAAGACGCCCTGTCTGTTTGGGCTGTTTTTTCCGGCTGTTTATGTGAGGGAGGACGTGGTCAAGAAGAAAAAGATTTTCCAGTTTGTGCTTTGCCATGAGAACATGCATTACAGGCAGCATGACCATTGGTGGGCAATGGTGAGGATCCTGTGTCTTTGCCTGCACTGGTTTAATCCTCTGGTGTGGGTGGCAGCCACGGTATCCAGACGGGATGGAGAGATGGCCTGTGACGAGAGGACGGTGTGGATGCTTGGCGATAAGGCGCGTGTGGATTATGGAAAAGCGTTGCTGGAATTAAGCATGGAGAAGGGATCCTGCTTAAATGGCTGGCGGGTATCTGCTAAGATGTCAGGCGGTGGAAGGCAGATGAAAGAGCGGCTTTGGATGATCGTAAATATGCCGGTAAGAACCATTGGCAGGCGGATTTTTGTGTTGGCTTTGGCAATGCTTTTATTCATTATCGCCTTTACAGGAAAAAGCAGGGATAGGGAAAAGGAAGCGGCAAAGACAGAGGAACCGGTAGAGGATGTAAGGCCGGATTTGGGAATAGAAGAGGAAAACCGGACAGAAAAATCGGCAGAGATAGAATTTTATCGGGAGATTGTCCCGGTTACAATGGGTGAGAAGGAATATGAGCTTTGGTGTGAAGGCCATGAGACGGAGTACGGCTTTTATGGGATAGATACCCATCAATCTGGTAGATCCTGAAAAGCCGGATGAGTATGTGGACAGCATTGTAACCGAGGAGATCAGCCGGGCTTATTGGAATGTGCCTGAGGGGCAGGAGCCTATGGCAGTAGAATCCATGTACAGGGACGGAGGCATTTTGACTGTTGACCTTAATTTTGACGGATGGAATGATTTATGCTTTCAGGGATGGCAGACAAATGCAAATATACCTTATTACTGTATGCTTTGGAACCCGGAAAAGGGCCGGTATGAGTACAGCGTTAAGTTATGCAATGTGGAAGTTAATGAAGAACAACAATGGATCATAGAAGGAACCAGAGATGGAGGCGGCCAATATTCCACTACTTATTACCGATATGACGAGGAGGATCAGCTTCACATGGTGAAGTATGTTGAGGAGAATTTGTCTCCTGACGCTTTGTTTGAACATATGGAATTGGTCTATGTGGAGGATGAGGAAAGTGTATATGTGCTGCCTGCAATTGCAGACGGAAGGGAATTGCCTGGTACTTTGATTGCTATGGCAAAACAGTCGCTCACAGAATTGTACCAGTGGACGGGGGAAAAGGTAGATACGTCCTGTTTCCAAGTAACGGATATGGGCGGTGTATTTTTTGGCATGACGCCGGAGGATATGAGACATTCCAGGACTTTTTATACCAGGCATTTTGGGGCAGATACGAACTATAATTTAAGTAATTATGAAAAAAGTATTTCTTCCATGTATCTAACATCGGGGAGGAGCGTTTGGTATTCACCAGTGTTTTGGAATGTCTTTCCGGATGAAATGGACGGAATGACTGAAGAAGAAATTATCATCTGGTATTTTGAGAGAGGTTTTTTGACGGATAACTGCAAAGTAGAAAGTATAGAAAAGCGTTATGAAGATATGTGGACGATCCGAACCCAGAGCGGCGTCTGGTTTGAGGTAGTCTATGATGTAAGCCTTGGAGAAGTTACAATGGTGACGGGGCCGTATTCCGATTACCCGGTACATTAAGAGGCAGATAGGAGAAAGTATGAAAAAAAGTTTATTGATGGGGATTTTGGGTCTTGTGGTAACGGTTTTATCTGCATGTAATACAGAAAATGCCGACATGACAGTGCCAATAGAAAAGATCGAACAAATGGATGTCCCTTCCGATATGGATATAAAAGAGGAACCAGTGGCCCCAGAAGATAAGGGGGATGGGTACAGCCAGGGATATAAACAAGTGGTTGCCCAAAAGGAAGGGGAAACTCTTTCATTTTCCCTGATTTATCTGGACGAAGATGAGATTCCGGAGCTGGCGGTATATGACAGTGGGGATGGAACTTATTCCATCTATACGGTCAAGAATGGAGAGGCCCATTGTATGGTGGATGCCATGGCTACGGTAGAGATGGACTATTTTGAGGGCCAGGGCCTGGTATCTTGCTTTGCCAGGTGGAATGGCGGTGGAGACGAAGGCGGATATGGCTGGTATTATTATCAGGTAAGCAAAGATAAGACGCTGACAGACGGTGACCTGCCTGTGTTACACTTTACCTATGATGCAGTCTATGATGAAGAGGGGAACTGGACAGGAGGGGGAATTACAAAATATTATTATCTGGACCAGGAGATTGATGAGAGCGCTTATCAGAAACGGCTGGATGAGTTTGGTATTATGGAGGGGAATAGACAGGTTCTTATAGAGCATGGCCTGGGAAAGAAGGAAATGCTGGATCTGTTAGAGCAGGGATCACAAGTCCAGGCAGCGCCTGACTTGGAGGGGCAGATTTTGGATCAGTCCTTTGAGACGGAACTGGACGGGTTTGGAAAGGTGGTTTTTGCCTCATTTGAACCGATAAATTATCTTTCAGAAAGCACGGGATGCGGATCTGCCATATTTGGGGATGTAAGATTTAATCTGCTTTCGCCCATCGATGGCGGAAAAATTTATGGCTTTCCCGGGGAGACGGATGATAATATTCTGGAAGGTCTTATACAGTTTAAGCAGGTGTTGTCCGTAGCCTTTCGTGATTATAACGATGATGGAAGGATGGATATTCTTCTTTTGCTGGAATACGAGGAGCTTGGCGGACAAATTTTCCGAAAGGCCAGGGTTTACACGCAGGATGAGGGGGAGAGAGAATTTCATATTGATAGGAACCTGTCGGAATATCTGGGAGATTATACAGAGAGTATGGGTAAGATTTTAGAGGGGATCAGCGGTTATGGAGAGGCTTCTAACTCTCTGACAGAGGAAGAGAAACTTCTGAATGAAAGGATGGAGTATTACCGGAAAAGCGCCTATTATGAGGAAATAACAGATTATTGGGAAAATACGCGTGAGGTGAGGGACGTTTCTAACCGGATAGATCCGCTCTACCAATCGGATGCGGGATATTTGACCAGGGAGATGGTGGCTGATGATCCTCCGGTGGTTATTCACCTGGCTAAAAATGAGATTTATGCCAGGCATGGATATATTTTTAAGGATCAGGATCTGCATTATTATTTTATGGGATGTATCTGGTATACGCCGATGGTGGCCCAGGAAGATTTCAACGATGAGGTTTTCAATGAATATGAAAAGGAAAATTTGAAGCTGCTTGAAGAATTAGATACCCTGTAAAGGTAATGGAGGAAAGACTGTAACGATAGGATGCATTTGTTAAATCCAGAGCTGTTTCCGGTAAGCGCTGGGGCTTGACCCGACACAAGCATGAAAAACCCGGCTAAAGTACAGCATATCCTGATAACCCAGGCGGAGGCTGATTTCCTTGATTGGGAGCAGGGTGGAACGGAGCAGTTTACATGCCAGATTCATTTTTTGCTGGGTATGATAGGTCTGCATGGTTATTCCGGTAGACTTCTTAAAGCAGGCTGCCATATGCTTATAACTCAAATGAAAACGGTCTTCCAGCAGGGAGGAGGAAAAGGGTTCCTGCACATGTTCCCCCAAAAAACGGCAGATTTGGCCGGCAAGAGAGTCTGCTTTGGGGAAACCGGAATAGACATGGAAGGCACATTCGGAAAGTGTCTCAAATAGTTTGAAATTTAAGTTCCATCTGCGTAAGGGATCGGTGGAATTCATGTAGTTGATGAACTGGGCGATCATTTCGCCTGCCCGTGAATGGATGGGGAGATAAGTATGCTTGGGGAGAGGCAGCATATAGGCGGAATCGGCAGAAACAAGCCCTTGATTGCCCGGTTCATTCCGGATCTGGAAAGGCTGGCAGGGACTGGCCGGGGCAGAGGTGCGGAAATGGACAAAATACCAGGAAGTACCCTGGGGGATTGTGGTTTTGCCATAATGATGAAGGCCGCTTTTCAAAAAGAATAATTCTTCCTTTTGGATCAGATAATCCTGATCTTCTTCCGTCACGCTGATGTATCCTTCCGTTACATAAATAAGCACATGAAAATCGGCAGTACGGTTTGCATGGATAAAGGGGGCGGAAGCCACCTGATAGGCGCCGGAAAGCGCTATGGGCAGGGTGCAGGTATCGATCATAATTTCATTCATCTGAATATTCTCCATATTTATAAGAATAAAATCTATTTTTATAACTGAATAAAATGATTATAATGCATATATGATCATATTTCAACAACAGCTTGCTGGGTAAGAAGGAAAATAATTCTTTAGAAGGAAAGGGGTTTTAGATGAAAGCACAAAGGCAGATAGACGTCAAAAATTTTGAGAGCAGGAAAGGATTTATTTATGATTTTCAAAAGCTGATCAGGGACGTGGCAATTCCTTATCAATATGCCGTTTTAAACGACCAGGTGGAAGGGGTGGAAAAGAGCCATGCTGTGGCTAACTTTGAAAATGCGGCAAAAGCGGTAAAAGGGGAGGATGTAGGGGAAGGGTTTTACGGAATGGTATTTCAGGACAGTGACGCTGCTAAATGGATTGAGGCAGCGGCCTATTCTCTGGCCGTTTTTCCGGATTCCAAACTGGAAGAGGAGGTGGATGGGCTGATTGATAAGATTGCAGCAGCCCAGGATGGGGACGGGTATCTGAATACTTATTATACCATCAAGGACAGAGAGAAACGCTGGACGAATCTTTTAGAGGGGCATGAACTTTATTGTTCAGGCCATATGATGGAAGCGGCAGTTGCCTATTATGAGACCACCGGAAAGGATCAACTGCTAAAGGTGATGCAAAGGAATGCATCACATATTTATCAGAAGTTTGTGACGGAAGGTAAGGAAGGCTATCCGGGGCATCCGGAGGTGGAGTTGGCTTTGCTTAAACTGTACCGTGCCACCGGCGATAAAAAATGTTTGGATCTTGCCAAGCATTTTATTGATGTCCGGGGCGTGGATCAGGATTATTACAAGAAGGAAGTGGCTGGCCGGGACTGGAAAGTGTGGGGAAATGACGCCTCGGATAATGATTACCAACAGTCGGGAAAACCGGTTCGGCAGCAGACGGATGCCACTGGCCACAGCGTCCGGGGAGTTTACCTTTATACCGGGATGGCAGACCTTGCATCGGAGACGGAAGATGAAGAACTTCTTGCAGCCTGCAGACGTTTGTTTGAGAGTATTGCAGACAGGCGGATGTATGTGACAGGAGGGATTGGTTCTACCGGGATTGGGGAGGCATTTACTGTTGATTATAACCTGCCCAATGACACGGCTTATGCGGAAACCTGCGCTTCGATCGGCTTGATGTTTTTTGCATCCAGGATGCTGGAAGCGGAAGTGGACTCCCGTTATGGCGATGTGATGGAGCGTGCATTTTATAATACGGTGCTTGCCGGGATGGAGCTTGACGGAAAGCGGTTCTTCTATGTGAATCCGTTGGAGGTGATTCCGGGGATTTCCGGAGTGGCGGTAACTCATAAGCATGACCTGCCCCAGCGTCCGGGCTGGTATGCCTGCGCCTGCTGCCCTCCCAACGTGGCAAGGTGCTTGACCTCCATTGGGAAATATGCCTATGGGGAAAATGAGACCACAGCATTTATTCATTTATTTGCGGAAGGAAAGGTGTCTTTTGCAAACGGTTTGACGCTGAATTGTGAGACAAAGTATCCTTATGGATTTCAAGTTTGTTATCAAGTGTTAGAGGGGAGTGGCCAGGTGGCAGTCCGCAGGCCGGACTGGAGTGCAGATCATTTCCAAATCTGTGTAAATGGTAAAGTCCAGGAGAAAGAAGAGAAAAGAGGCTACTGGTATTTGGACGGGATAAAGAAAGGCGATGAGATCCAGGTTACTTTGGATGACCAGATAAAAAAAGTGTATGCATCTCCTGCCGTTGCCAGTGACAGCGGGTGCATGGCCCTGCAAAGAGGACCGTTGGTCTATTGTGTGGAAGGGGTGGACAATGAAGAGGATGTGTTATCCTTGTCTTATGCAGAAGAGGGGGAAGTGACAGCCGGAGAATTTGAGCCGGGCTTATTGAATGGAACGGTGAAGCTGAAGGCAGCAGGATACCGAACGGTTCATAAGGGGTCACTATACACTTATGAGAAGCCAGAACAACTTCCCTGCACGATAACGGCGATCCCGTATTATACATGGGGGAATCGTGGCCTTGGGCAGATGCGGGTGTGGCTGCCTAAACGGTAGGCGTCAAAGCAGGTTTATGGAATCGAAGCCAACACATTGTCATAGCGGCAGCGTGTTGGCTTTCATTATTATTTATTTGTTAAGGAAAGCGGTTGTTGATACGGGCAGGGATGATTTAGGTGATTTTGATAATCGTTAGGATCCGCAGGAGGTATAATGCCTTACGCCGATTTTCCAAAACAGCAGACAGGGAAACAGGAACAAGCATGCTGCAACTGGCAGCAGGGCGTAATAGGTCTTTCCCCGGCCCAGGACGTACAAAAGGGGATAGTACTGGATTAGCGCATAAGGGACGACAAAGGTACAAAGAAACAGGATATGTTTGCCATAAATGCACACAGGATACTTTCCATATTCTCTTGCGCCATCGGTAAAAATATTCATAAATTCCAGCCCTTCCAGGGTGAAAAAGCAGATGGAGGCATAAAGGAGGAACAGTCCGCTAAAGACCACTGAGCCACCTGCAATCATCAAGATCACGGTGAGGATCTTAGGAAGCGTCCAGTGTACATTGCTGACAGAAAATCCCCAGATAAACATTACAATCGCCTGTAAAAAACGTCCTATGCGGGTGAATTCTATGTGCGCCCCCAGAACTTGAAAAATTTCATTTCGGGGACGGACCATAATGCGGTCAAATTCCCCTTGCCTGATCATTGAAGGAAATAGGTCAAATCCTCTGGCAAAGGCCTCTGCAAGGGAAAATTCCATCAATGTAATGCTAAAGCACAGTAACACTTCGTTGTAAGTAAATCCCTCCACATGAGAAAATCTTTGAAACATAAAGTAAACGCCTAAAAAAACGTTGAAGGAAACAAGAAACTGTCCCAGACAGGTGAAGAAAAAGGACGTCTTGTATTCCATAATACTTTTTAAGTGGATCATAAAATATTTTCCGTATAATCTCATTGTCATCCTCCTTGCAGTGTAACACGTTTCATGGCCAGCATATTCAAAAATTCCCCCAGCAGCGTAAGGGCGATCAGCCAAAATACCTGCAGGAAGACAGCCTGCCACATGGCAGCGCCAGCAAGGTCTCCGCTGTAGATTCTAAGGGGAACATTTTGCATGGAAGCAAAAGGCAGCAGTTCTAAAATGTGCCGGATCCCATCTGGGAAAAAGGGCAGGGGAATCACAGCACCGGATAAAAATTCCACCCCAGAGACTGCGATGATACGGATCCCCATAGGGGAAATCGTAAAAAAGGTTGCCATGTAAACCAGCATACAAAAGGAAACAGTCACTCCCGTGCCAAGAAGCAGCGTTAGGAAAGAAAGCAAAAAAGCATCCAGACTTACCGGAAGCATCAGGCCATAGGGAGCTGGTAAAAACAGCGCCGTCAGCAAAATGGGAAGGGAGCGCAGCAATGCTTTGGCAAGGCGGCCCGCAAGGCTTCTTGCAAACCACATACGGTAAATATTTATGGGGCGGCATAGCTCATAGGCGATATTTCCGTTTGCGATAGAGTCAAAAATGTCATTATCCATCATCCATGCCATAAATAGGGCAAGGAACGCCTGCTGCATCCATACATAAGAGGCCGTAGCTTCAAGGCTCATGGGAAAGGCGGAGGGATCCGCCTGGTAAAATGCCCGGAACATGAGGATCTCCATAGCCCCCCAGACAAATTGTGTAAGGATCCCGGCAAAGGCAGCGGCACGGTATTGCAGATCCATAGAAAAGCGGAGCCTGAAAAAGGCAAGATATTTTCTCATCGCACACCTCCCCTAAATCTGATGGCTGCGGTAAAATTGAGCCAACGCTTCTTCTGTACTGTCAAAATCCTTACGGATATCCTCAAGGGTTCCGTCAAGCAATACCTTACCTTTGCCAATAAGTATGACCCTGTTGGTCAATGCTTCGATGTCCTGCATGTCATGGGTTGTTAATATGACAGTGATGTTTTTTTCTTTATTTAACTGTAAGATGAAATCCCTGACGGCAAGTTTTGACACTGCGTCTAAGCCGATGGTAGGTTCATCTAAGAATAGTATTTTGGGATTATGTAACAGGGAAGCGGCAATCTCGCACCGCATCCGCTGGCCTAAAGAAAGCTGCCGCACAGGCGTTTTTAACAGTTCCGATAGATTCAGCATATGGGAGAGGTGTTCTAGGTTGCGGCGGTAGGTGAGGGGATCGATCCGGTAGATTTCTTTTAAAAGCTCAAAGGAATCAAGAACCGGGACATCCCACCATAATTGGGTCCGCTGACCAAAAACCACACCTATGTTTTTTACATGCTGGATACGGTTTTTCCATGGGGTCAATCCGTCAATCTGGCAGATTCCCTCTTCCGGGGTAAGAATACCGCTTAGAATTTTGATGGTAGAACTCTTTCCGGCGCCGTTGGGGCCGATGTAGCCAACCATTTCCCCTTCGGAAATGGTAAAAGACACGTCGTCAAGAGCGTGGATCAGTTCGTATTCCTTATGGAACAGAGCCTTTAATGCCGAGGAAAACCCGGCGTTTCGTTTAGAGACCTTATAGGTCTTGCAAACGTGTTCGACTTTAATCATGTCTGCTTCCTCCTGGTAGTATTATAATCGTTTATAACTTGCCAAGCCGGTCTGCTGCCACCGGATTTTGCCGGGTGGCTACCGCAGGTAAGTATGCAATTGTTCCTTTGTCTAAAAGCGAAAGGAATTTAAGAATATCACCAGAGGGATGGATTGTCAAGGATATATGTGATAAAATTTATCGTAGTTTCGATTGAACTGGTTAACTATAGAGAAGGAATAGAAAATGAAACGAGAGATTGATTTAAATGAAATATCTGACGGCCGGCTTTACACTGTAAATGACATGGTCAAAATAGGATGTAATGACTGTGCAGGCTGTTCTGAGTGCTGCCGGATGGTAGGGGATACCATTTTGCTTGACCCCTATGATCTTTTTCAATTGGAACAGGGGTTAAAAACAGGATTTGAAGAATTGATGGCAGGATACATGGATCTGCGGGTGGTAGACGGGTTGATCCAGCCCCACTTAAGAATGCGACAGGAAGAAGGTTGTGTTTTCTTAAGCCGGGAAGGACGATGCTCAATTCATGGCTACCGGCCAGGATTTTGCCGGATGTTCCCTATGGGGCGGGTTTATCAGGAACAGGGATTCCGATATTTTCTCCAGGTTCATGAATGTTCTTACCCCAATAAAACAAAGGTGAAACTTCGTAAATGGCTGGGCATACCGGCGATGGAATCCTATGAGCAATATATCAGGGATTGGCATTTTTTTGTGCAGGAACAGGTGAAGACTGTGGAGAGTACGGAGAACCAGGAAATTGTAAAGAAATTGAATTTGTATCTGCTAAATCAATTTTATGTAGTTCCATATGAGACGGATGAGGATTTTTATTCCCAGTTTTATAAAAGGCTGGAGGATGCCAAAAGGGTGACGATATTGTATCAATAAGATCCAGGCTGAAGACCGCATTATATATGAATAGGGAAAACGAGTTTCTAAAAGGGGGAAGTTGCCGGATGAAGATCAGAAGCAGGAAGAGAAAAAAGATCTATTTTCTTAGCTTATGCATGTTTTTACTTTTGGTGTGCGGCTGGGGAAAGGTGAATGACCCAACAAGTCAAGATGGGAAATCACAGGTCTTGGATGAAATCAGGGAAGATGGTTCCAGGATGGATTCCTTTTATCAGGAGTCTCTTCTCTTAGAATATCATTTTCATATCCCCCAGGTAGAGGGATTAAGCAGACAGGCGGCAGAGAAAGTGAAAGACTGGCAGGCGAAAGAACTTCAGATGTTTATGTGGGAGATGGAAGAACAGGCTTTACTTGCGGACAGCGACTGCCTGGAGCGGCTGGCTGATCCGGATGAGGAGAAGCGGGGCTTTGGAGTGCCTTGTGTCTATTCGGTAGAGTATACTGTTTTTCAGAGTGGTGAGGTAATCAGTTTTTTGAAGACGAAGTACCAATGCTATGGTGGAAACGCTCACGGAACTACCACTTATACGGGTACTTCTTTTGACAGAAATACCGGTGAGGAGCTATCGGTTGATCATTTTTTGGAGGGTGAAGAAAAGGGACGTATTGCCCTAGCACAATATCTGATTGAGCAGGTGGACGGGGAACGCCTGCGGGAAGACTATAAAGAATGTATTGTGCATAAGGCGGTTTTTGAACCCCAGTTCTATGTAGAAGAAGACCATCTGGTTTTCCTTTTTAGTCAAGAAGAGCTGGCGGGTTATGCATATGGCCCTATTTTTCTGCAAGTCCCTTTGGGAGTGGAACTGGAACTAAAAGATAAAAAGGCGGTCGAAGGCTGGGCCACAAAGCTGCGAATTCCCGGAAAAACCAATCATTATCTGGTGGAGATTCCTGCCGGCCGGAAGATGGCGGTGGATTTGGACGGAGACGGCCGGGAAGAGGAGATTGATTATCAGGAGGAGAAATCCGCCCGGAAAAATATTATGATGGAGCTTGCGGTGACGATAGATGGAAAGGAATTCCGGCTTACGGTGGATGAAAATATTGTAAGGGAATCCATTTGTCTGGTTGATATTGACCGGGAAGATGGAAAATATGAGCTGGCAGTCCGGGCCAATGGATCAAGTGACGATTATGTCACTGCCTTTTACCGGTATGACGGCGGGAAAGTAAAGGAAATTGGCAGAGTCGGATGTATCATTGACCGTAACAGTTCAAATTCATACAAGGCCTATCTAAGCGGTGACGGGACCATTTACGGACACAGGAGCCTTGGTATATTGGAAATTCGTGGGGTGAGGGCTTATTGGAATCTGGATCCGGATACAGATACGTTACTGCTTCGGGAAGACGCGGACTATGATTACTTTTTTGACAACTGGATGGAACCCTTTACAGGATGGCGCTGGGAATGCCCTTATGAATTGAAAGGTGGGATCCTGGTCTACGACCAGATGGACAGGACATCAGAATACCGGATTGTTACCGGGGAAGACACACGGATTGTGCAATTTCTTTCTACGGATGGGAAGAATTGGGTGAAGACGGAATTTTTCACAGAGGGAGAATTTAAGCTGGGATGGATTTACATAAAGGATTTCACGGATATTGAAGTGAAAAAAGGGAAATTTGCATCAAAATCCAAATGCATTAAGAATTTGCAGGGAGCAGGATGAGCAGAAAGAGAGGAAAAGGGGTAAAATGAAAGAGTTAGAGTCATCGATGTTGTTTCATTCTATTACGGAAAGAGAACTGGAGCGGATACTGAAATGTTCTAAATCAAGGATCAAAAAGTATCCCCAGGGCAGTTACATCTTTGAGCAGGAAGGCTTGCCCACCAAGTTGTTTTTGCTGTTGGAAGGGCAGGTACAGATTTGCAAGGATTTTACTTCCGGTAAGAGGGATGTGCTTTATCTGGTAGAGGAAGGAAACGTGTTTGGCGAAATCTTTCTATTTGGGGACAGGCGGCATTATTGGTATGATGCAGTGGCATCGAAGGATGTGACGGTGCTGGAGGTACCTTGGGATTTCTTTTACCATTTTTGCTCGAATGCCTGTGACCACCATAAACAGCTTACTCAAAATATGCTGGAAATTCTGTCGGAAAATAATTTTAAGATCACAAGGAAGCTGCATATTGTCAGTACTTCATCCCTTAGAGAGAGGATTGCCATCTGGCTGGTTGACTCCATGGATGAACAGGGGCGGGTGGAACTTCAGATGAACCGGGAGCAACTTGCGGATTTCCTTGGTGTGGCAAGGCCGTCGTTATCCAGGGAATTGATGCGGATGCAGGCAGATGGGCTGATAGAAGTTTCCAAAAAGACAATTACGGTTTTGGATAAAGATGGAGTGGAGCTTTTGTACGAATAGTGGTAACGGAAGGCGTACAGGTTTAAAAATGGTTAGTATCCTTTTGACAGGGAACTAACCATTTTTTGTGGGAGATGGGCCTTGTTTGGCATTTCAGGAACGGAATGTGGCAACCTATGTAGGAAGGCATTGTCAGCGGATGTGGGATATGCTATTTTATAACCACATTGGGAAAGGGGAATGGGATTTGAAGATAGAGATCAACGTAAATGCGGAAAATGAAGAGACTCAGGTTAAAATTTCCTGCGCCCGCTTAACGCCTGAGATTGAGAAGATTCTGGCAACGCTCCGAATGCTGGACCGGCAGCTTACGGTGTATAGGGAAGGGGAAATGTATCTTTTGGATGTCTCCAGTGTGATCTATGCAGAATCCATAGACAGGAAGACTTTTGTCTATACCCGCAAGGAGGTATATGAGTCTGGCTTTAAGCTGTATGAATTAGAACAGCAGTTGGAAAAATGCGGATTCTTCCGGGCAAATAAATCCTGTGTGGTGCAGCTCAAATGTATCCGGTCACTGAAGATGGATCTAAACCGGAAAATCAGGGCAACCCTGGAAAATGGGGAACAGATTATGATTTCCAGACAGTATGCAGAAGAATTGAAAAAGAAACTGGGGGTGAAGTAAATGGAGGAGAAAAAAACATTTTTTGACTATCTGGCATATGCTTTTATGATATTTGGCGTTACGATACTGATTTTGACGGTACTTGCCCTTGTGTGCGGGGAAGAAGCGAAAGAAGTATCCACCATCTTTGCACTGGGAGATGGGGGGATCCCGTTGTCAACTATTTTGCAGTTTTTCCTCACCTCTATATTAACGACAATGGTGAACATCGCCTTTTTTTCAGAGCGGTTGATCAAAAAGATCCCTCTTTGGTGCAGGACCGTCGGCATGCTGCTTGCAGAAGTGGCAATGATCATTTTGTTTGTGATAGTTTTTGACTGGTTTCCGGTGGATATGTGGGAACCGTGGGTCATGTTTTCTTTGAGTTTCGGGTTATGTTTTTGCATCAGTGTGGGAATTACAGTCTTGAAGGAAAAACTGGAAAACCAGAAGATGGAAGCTGCTTTAGAACGGGTAAAGAAAGAGGGGGAACAGAATGGAAACAGCAATTGAATTGTCGGGGATCCGCCATAAATTTGTACAAAAAAAGGGGAAAGGATATGAAGAAAATGAGGTGTTAAAAGGGATAGACTTAAAGGTTTCTACGGGGGAGATCTTTGGGCTGCTTGGCCCTTCCGGGGCAGGTAAGACCACGTTGATCAAGATCATGACAGGGCGGCTTAAACCCTCTGGAGGCCAGGCGCTTTTGTTTGGAAAAAAACCAAGGGAGTCCTTGAAAAATGCCGGTGGCAGGGAAGGTGAGGGCGGGAAACAAACCGGGATGATGATGGATGATTTCGGATTGTACGAACGTTTGTCTTGTACGGATAATCTTACCGTATTTGCAGATATTTATGGCGTAAGCCGGAAACGAGTAGAGGAAGTTCTCGAAGAGGTGAGGCTGCAAGACGCCAAAAAGCGTCCGGCAGCAGAATTGTCAAAGGGGATGAGGACACGGCTTTCCCTGGCAAGGGCGGTACTGGCCAGGCCCCGGTTCCTTTTTCTGGATGAACCCACTACGGGGCTTGATCCCGGAACAGCGGCGGAGATCCATCAGATGATCAGGAAAGAACAGCGGCGGGGTGCAACAGTTTTTCTTACCACTCATAACATGGAGGAGGCAGCGAAGCTGTGTGACCATGTGGCATTGTTAAATGAAGGAACGATTGTGGAGTATGGAAAGCCGGAGGAAATCTGCCGGAGACACAACTATGATCATAAGATTAAAATACGCTTTTATAACGGAGAGAGTGAAGAGATTGGCAGCAGCGCGGAGGAGGCGGACAAGATTGCGGATTATTTCCGGCGGGGGATGGTGGAGACGATCCATTCTACGGAACCGGATCTGGAAACGGTGTTTATGGAGCTTACCGGACGGGGGCTGGTGTGAAAAAGGGAGGAATGGTATGAGTTTCGTACATATCAAGGCGGTGTTTCAAAAACAGATCAAAGAAACCTTAAAGAATAAAGAAGTGCTGGTTCAGTTTATGATGTTTCCGCTGCTTACGGTGATCATGGAAAACCTGATCCATATAGAAGGGATGCCGGAGCATTATTTTACAGGATTGTTTTCTTCCATGTATGTGGGAATGGCGCCCCTTGTTGCCATGGTATCGATCCTTGCGGAAGAAAAGGAAAAGGGCACGCTGCGGGCGCTTTTGATGGCGGATGTAAAGGCGGCAGAGTATCTGGCGGGAGTGGGAAGTTATGTTTGGCTGGTCTGCATGTTTGGATCCTGTGTGTTTATGGTTACAGGAGAGTATGAAGGGAAGGAAGCCTTGTTTTTCCTGGGAATTATGGGAGTGGGCATACTCATTTCCCTGGTGTTTGGCGCGGCGATCGGCGTATCGAGCAGAAACCAGATGGGGGCAACGGCAATCAGCGTGCCTGTGATGCTGGCGCTTTCGTTTTTGCCTATGCTTTCTGCCTTTAATGAGACTTTGGGAAAAGTGGCAAAGGTCGTTTACACACAGCAGGTCAGCCTTTTGGTAAGCCCGGCATCAGATCATACGGCGGGTTTTGGAAATATATCGATTATTTTGGCCAATGTTCTTTTGGTTATGGCTTTATTTGGCTATGCATATAAAAAGGCAGCATTTGATGAAAAATAAATTTATTTTGTAACTAAAGTTACGGATTTATTTTTTTCAAGCAGTTACAATATGTGTAAATCAAAACAAACAATCATAGCTTGCAAGATACAGGGAAAAGAAAGGAGAATTCACCATGACAAACACAGCACAGGTTGATAATTTAGTAAATCTTTTGGATGGGTATGCTTCTAAGGGAGGCCATCACTTAAATGTTAATGTTTTAAACAGGGATATGCTTCTTGATGCACAGAAGAACCCGGAGAAGTATCCCCAGCTTACGATCCGCGTATCCGGTTATGCAGTCAACTTCATTAAACTTACACCGGAGCAGCAGGCGGACGTTATTTCCAGGACCTTCCACGAGGCAATGTAACCCTACATGTCATATGACAATAAAACAGTGTAAAGTTTAGGAACGGTGTAGCTTTTGGGTTATGCCGTTTTTCTTTTTATCAATTTTTAATAAAGTTTCTATTGACTGTTCATACACTTTTCTGATAGAATAAATCAAAGCATAGAAATTCTAACGGAAATTCGTTCTATTATCTTATTTTCTAATCTGTATTCCAAGAAAGGAATGCAAATCTCTGTATTAGAAGTCCTTGCTTGATTACCAATCAAAATATTATAAGGCAGGGAGCAGACAGAGTATGAAAGGGATGATGGTTTTGACGCCTTTCGCAGGAAGCAAAGCAGTTCTGCCAGCCTGCCGGAAGGAGAGGAATGGCTTACACGAAGAAAAAGTTGGAGGAATTGGATGTAATTGATGATTTTTTAATGAATAGCCTTGCTTCTGACAAAGAAGTAGGAGAAGAATTCTGTCGGGTGATCTTGTCCACATTGTTACAGCGGAACATAGGAAAAGTGAACGTGACAGTGCAGAAGGTGATACCACCTGCCGATCCAACGTTAAAAGGGATTCGGCTGGATGTGAAGGTTGAAGAGTCATTTGAAGGAGAACAAAGGGAAGGTGCAGGAGAGTCTGCAGCAATGAAGGTTTATGATATTGAGCCGCATCTTGCAGAAGGGACAGACTTACCCAGGCATAACCGCTTTTATCAGGCACTTTCAGATAGCAGTAATATGAAAAGCGGTCAAAAGGATTACAGGCATTTGCCGGATTTATATATCCTAATGATCTTGGACAAAGATCCTTTTGGTTATGATTATATGATGTATAGTATACGGAATAAATGCGAGGAAATAAAGGAACTGGACTATGAAGACGGGCTTCGGTTTTATTACTTTTATACGGATGGAAGTAAAGGTGGGAGTAATGAAATTAAGACAATGCTTCATTATATCCGGGACAGCCGTGAGGAAAATGCAATAGACGATGCCACGAAAGAAGTTCACAGATTTACAAAGAAGGTGAAAGTTCATCCGGAGGTGAGGAAGGGTTATATGCTGTGGGAAGAGTATGAGTATTTGTGGAAGAAGAAACTTAGAGAAGAAGTGAAAGATGAGGTTAGGGAAGAGCTCAAGGCAGAAGGAATGGCGGAAGAAATTTTGGAAGTCCTTGAAGAATATGGAGAGGTTCCGGGGAAATTGAAGGAAAGAATTCTGGAAAAAAAGAGCCTGCCGATTTTAAAATGCTGGTTAAAAGCGGCGGTGAAAGCAGATTCCATTGAAGCATTTGAACAGGAAATATAATTGGATTCCCGCAGGCAGCGCGCCAGGTGGCGGTTTGCGGCTTGCAGCGGAGCCTTTGATTTGGTGAGTGATAAGATGAAAAAGAGATGTTGCTTTTTAATAGCGGGAATAGTGTTCCTGCTTATAGCAGGCTGCGGGCGGGATGACAGTTTGGCTGGAAAGATCCCAAAGCCTGTAACAGAGGAAAATTTGGAGTACTATGTTGATATAAGCGGTTCCAGTTCTTTGTGTGTCAGGTCAGCGGTCTATCCGTACGATGAACAGCTTATTTTTGTTGCAGCTTATTTTAATTGTGGTAAGGAGTTTGTGGAAACCCGAATTTTGTCAGAAAAAGAGAGAACAGCCTTTTGGGAAGAGGTGAATGCCGTCCACATGAAAGAGCAAATGGATGATGATCATAGGGAAGGGGCACAGAAAGAAAGTGGCGGGTTAAGTGTAGGCGGTGTCTATTATCCTGTGGAGAGGATAGATTTTGCGGCTCTGGGGATTCCCGTTAAGAAGGCCCATGATGTAGAGTATCCTTTGGAGGAGGAAGTGGGCGGATGTGTCCTGGAAGGCATCCTGGAGCTTCAAGATACCGTGCAATGGAAAGAAAGGCCCATATTTATCGGTACAAATGCTTTTGTGAGAAGTGTAAGAGAACAAATGGAAGACCGGCTGGGAAAAGAAATTGAAGCAATGGAATTAGACGGCCTTTCGGATCAGGATTTGACAATAAAGGTCAGGACGGAAGGCGGAGACAGTTATCAGGCAACAGTTACTTACATGTGTTATGTAGCGGAAATAGAAAAGGAGTGAGCGCAATTGCTCACTCCTGTCTTTTTATGTACAAAATATCTTGACGAGAAGAAGTTGATTGACTATAATGTACATATTCAATAAGTACACTTGAGAAAACAGGATGGTGAAACGTGGAAATCATTATCAGTAATAATGCAAACAAGCCGATCTATGAGCAGATCACCTCCCAAATTAAAGCAATGATCATGAGCGGGGAGCTGAAAGCAGGGGATGGGATTCCATCTATGCGTGCTTTGGCGAAAGCGATCCATGTAAGTGTTATTACAGTCCAAAAGGCTTATGAGGATTTGCAAAGGGATGGTTTCATTGAGACTACGGTAGGACGTGGGAGCTTTGTGTCGGCGCAAAATAAAGAATTTTATCAAGAGGAGCAGCAGCGGATTGCAGAAGAACATTTGTGCAAGGCCGCTGAAATCGGGCGGATGAACCATATATCTTTAGAAAAGTTAACGGAGCTGCTTGCCCTGTTTTATCATGATGAATGATGAGAAAGGAGTGTTCTTTGCATGGAAAATATTTTGGAGTTATGTCAGGTTTCTAAATCATTTTCCAAGTCGGGGTTTCGACTTATGGATGTGACATTTTCCCTGCCTTACGGGGCAATTATGGGATTTGTGGGGGAAAACGGCGCGGGGAAGACTACCACGATTGGCTGTATCTTAAATACGGTAAGGAAGGACGGCGGGACGGTAAAACTGTTTGGCAGGGAAATGCAGGATGGGGATTTGGATATACGGGAAAAGATCGGCGTTGTTTATGATGGCGGCAACTTTCCTTCTTACTGGAGCCCCAAACAGCTTTCACAGGTGATGGCGGGACTTTACCAGGGATGGGATCAGGAGGTGTTTTCAAAATACCTGTCAGATTTCCAATTACCGGCGGGGCGGAAGATCAAGCATTATTCCAGAGGGATGACCATGAAGCTGGCCCTTGCGGCGGCTTTGGCCCATCATCCCAAGCTTTTAATCTTAGATGAGGCTACTAGCGGGCTTGATCCTGTAATGCGTGACGAGATGTTGGATGTCTTTCTTGATTTTGTGCAGGAAGAAGACCACTCTATTTTACTCTCATCCCACATAACAAGCGATTTGGAAAAGGTTGCGGACTACATTACTTTTATCCATGAAGGGAAACTGGTTATGACGGTGTCCAAAAATGACCTGGTGTATCGTTATGCGGTTCTTCGTTGTAAGGAAAGCCAGTTCCGCACCCTGGATCCGGGAGATATTGTTGCTTACCGGAAACGTGATTTCCAGATCGACGTGCTGGTTGCTGACGGAAAGGAAGCAGGGCGTAAATATGGAGATCTTGTGATAGACCATGTTTCCATTGATGAGGTTATGTTGCTGTTAGTGAAAGGGAAAAGGTATGAGAGGACTTCTTAAAAATAATTTTTTTGCTGCATGGGCTAATGCGAAAGTGTTCGCGGCCTTCTTGTTTGTACTTGGCAGTTTCGTGGTGGTGGTGATCAGTCAGTCTTTGCTGATTGGCTTTGTGCTTACAGGGATGATTGGGTTTTCGGTTAATGCGGCGGCTGTTACGAAAAATGAATTTGCTTCAAATTGGGGAAAATACAAATTGACTCTTCCGGTTAGGCGCGTGGATCTTATAAAGAGCCTGTTTATCAATTTGGTGATCTGGATGATGATCGGGACTTTTTTTGCTCTGGCCGGAACAAGTTTATCCTGGCTGCTCCATGGATGTCCTTTTGATAATCCCATCGACATGCTTTCCATGTTTGCTCTGGGGATCAGTATGAGCCTTTTTACAGGGGCAGTGTTCTTCCCGTTGTTTTATTTGGGTGGGGAGGAAAGAAGCGAAAGCTTTTTGGTGATTTCCCTGCTTTGCGCTTTTGCCATCAGCTTTATCATCATTAGTGTGGTGAATGAGTTGATGGAACCGGGAATGTGGCATGTCCTAATAGGGAATGCTGTTTTGGCCGGCTGTTCAATATTGGCATATGCCGTATCTTTTCCGCTTACCGTGGGAATCTTTCAAAGGAAAGAGTATTGAAATGGTACAGTTGATAGAAGATCAAGACAGATGATATTGCAGGAAATTAGTTGAAATGTGCGGGGAAAGATGGGGGAAACGCCATAGGGGAAAGCCTGTGACGTTTCCCCCATCTTTCATCAAAGTTTCTTATTCACGGGGATCCACACCTCGTACTGTGCATTTTCAGGGTCGGGATTGATGTAAACCTCAATATCGGGCGCGTTGGCATATTCGTATCCGGAAGCCGGGAGCCACTCTGTGACAATCTGCTTTTCCAGCTCCTGGATGGACTGGTTAGTTCCTGAACCGGAAAAGATTGCCCAGGTTGATGCCGGTATCAGGTATTCTTCAAATTCATCGTTTGTTTTTGTGCTGGAAACGGCGATAAAATATTTCCACTGTTCTTCGTCATTACAGACACTTACGCCCAAAAGCCCCATGGGAGGCGTATCCATCAACGCTGCCAGTTTTTGGACGGTTCCGTTTGTGACGGCATTTTGCCACATGTCCGGGACGACCATAAAGTTGTTTTCGATTTCTTTCTCAAGGGGGCGTGATACGCCGATAATGCGGAAAGATTCTTTTGTTTCAATGCGGTAATTCATTTTAGTTGCTCCTTTCACGGTGATCTGGAAAATAATAGGGGAAAAGGATTTCACGGATGTGCCTTCATTTTTTACGGACGAAGGGGCAATCCCGTGAAAAGACTGGAAAGCCCGGTTAAAGGCCGTTGGGGATTGATAGCCATATTTTTCCGCTATGTCGATGACACGCTCTTTTCCACTTTGTAAATCAACGGCTGCCAAAGACATTTTCCTTCTCCGGATATATTCCGATAAAGTGATGCCTGCCATATAAGTGAACATTCTTTGGTAGTGATAGGTGGAGCAGCAGGCGATCCGTGCAAGCTGTCCAATGTCTATCTCATCGGTTAAATGATCTTCAATATAATGGATGCTTTTGTTTAGCCTTTCTATCCAATCCATAGCGTGTACCCTCCCTGTTTGTATGATTTATTATTATAAAGGGTTTTTCAGAAAAAATCCTCTCTTTCTTTGCACGAAATTGAGAGGCGCATGCAGGATCATTGCCCCGGTCTATGTCCGCAAGATATGGAATGGGGATGATAGAAGAGTAGAAATATGTGGATGTAAATTAGAAATAATGATATGATTAGATCATACACAAATTTCACAGGAAACGGATCTACCGTTCCATTAGGGAGGCAGAGAACTAAAATGATTGTTAGAAAAATTAATCCACAGGAATTAAAAAGGACATCGGAATTGTTTGCGATTGCATTTGAATTTTCTAATGACTGTAATAAAAGCGCTGAAGAATATTTTGAGGAGGTCAGTAATAATCCGAAATCCCGGAATGATGTTTTTTGGAATGAGCGTTGGGGGGCATTTGACGATGACGGTCAAACCATGATGAGTTATTTTGTTGCCCAGCCTTTTTTGGTACAGTTTGATGGAAAAGAATATAAGATGACTGGGATTGGCGGCGTGGCAAGTCTGCCACAGTACCGCAGAAGAGGCGGTATCCGGGGATGTTTTGAGGCGGCATTGCCGTCGATGTATCAGGAAGGCGTGGCCTTTTCCTATTTATATCCTTTTTCTACCGCTTATTACCGCAAGTTTGGGTATGAAATGGGCTGTGAAGAGATGCACTACCGTGTGCGGTTAAATTCCATGAGGCATTTTGCGGTCAGTGGAACAAGTGATTTGGTAGAGCCTGGGAAACTAATGCTTGAAGAGATCCGGCAGATTTACCGGGTCTGGCAGAATAGGTATAATATGATGATCATAAATGAAGATTATGAGTATGCATGGGTAGGTAAGTCAAATCCGGTAAAGGATCAGGAGTTTACCTATGTGTACAAAAGCGGCATGGGAATACCTATGGGATATATGACGGTAACGCCGGTAAAAGGACCGGAGGGAAGAAACATGAAGTGTACCCGGTTCTGCTTTACCTGCGTGGAAGGCTTAAAGGGATTGCTTAATGTGTTGATTGCATTAGGGAGCAGCCATGATTATGTTACTTTGACTCTCCCTATGGATATTGACGTGTCCTTGATTTTTCCGGAGTGGGCGGATGACACGGTTATGGTCCAAAAGGTTTATGCGGGAATGGTCCGTGTAGTCAATGTGGAAACTGTTTTGAAAGGGGCGCGTTATATAGGAGGCGGAAGAGTTTCCATTTCAATAACCGATGGACAAGTCAAAGAAAACAATGGAGTTTTTGATATTGTGTTTGAGGATGGAAAGGCAACATCCGTGACAAGAACCAACGGAAATGCGGATGTGGATATGGGGATCAATGAGTTTTCCCATCTGATAATAGGAAACGGCGACACAAAGGCGTTGGAATTTATGGATCATGTTATGGTACACCAAAATACAGAAACGTTAGGACAGGTATTTTACAGGAAACCGAATAGGATCTTGGAGTATTTTTAATCGGAAAAACATAGTTTATGCTCGATAATAAATGATGGAAACAAGGGGACAGCGGAGGTTAGGGGGCTGTCCCCTTGTTTAGAGAAGTTTCTGTTTGTTATCTTGCCGGCATCTGGAAGTTCACAAGCGCTTTGTTCAGATAATCGTTAAAGGGTTTCATAATTCGGAAAAGTTCCGCCGCTTTTGCCACAAAGGTTTCTCCATGGATGAATTCTTCGTCTTTTATCGGATATTCCAAATACCAACTCTTAAATTTTAGATATTCCGCTTGGGGATGTTCTTTGTCATATCCGGCAGGAACATTTTTTAACGCGGTTCCCTGTACAGTGAAATAGTTTTCAAACTCCGGTTCATGTATTACCTGTTCCCATTGGTTTCCATTTTGGACGATGTAATCCCGTATCATCGTTGTTGCATTTTTAAACATATCTGCAAATAGCCCGCCCCCTAAAAAGGATTGACCGCCTGGCTTTATCATCAGATAATACCCAACAGGGACAGGCAGTTTGCCTTTGGAAGAAATGTGGGCGCGGAAGGCGGGGTTATAGGGCGATTTGTCATGGCTAAAGCGGGTATCTCTTACGATCTTAAAAGTAAGGTCTTTGGGATTGTTATGTAAGATACTACTGTCAAATTTCCCGATTTCCAGGATCAATGCCTGTAATAGTTTTTCAAATTCGGCATTTGCCTTTTGATAGTCCTGTTTATTTGCATGATACCATTCCCGGTTATTATTCATGCTAAGGGCTGATAAATATTGGATAATGAGCTGTGTATTCATGATCTGTCCTCTCCTTTATGAGTTCTGTATAATGGAAAGCTGTGCGGAAGCTAAAAATTCCTGTATGAAATGTTTCGTGCGTTCGGGAGACTGATAAGGTTTACAGAACGAAAAGTCCTGTGATAAATCGTCAATATCTTCCATGGCATTTTTCATATCCATCATGGTTTGAATGGGGATCTGTGGGGCTTTTGCATAATCTAGCTGCAAAGGGTTTATCCTATGGTTTTGGATGGCATAATTTATTCTGTCTGTACATTGACATTTGCCGCTGCCATATTCTCCACAATACTGCCCAAGGAAATCCGCCATTTTTTTGCGTATCCGGGAAAGCCGTTGACGGTACGCTTCCGGGGTCATTTGTAAAAGATCCCCCGCAATACGGCTGTCTATTTTAAACATGGTACCCAGGATGAAAATACATCTGCTTTCCGTATCAAGGCATTGCAGCATCACATTGGTACAGGACATTTTAAGTTCTTCCGCTAATAAGTCCTTTTCCACATTCTGTGTCAAATCAGGCACATCCTGTATGTTTCCGTTTTCGATGTCACTTGCATAATATTCAAAACTCGGAGCATAGCGGGCGAACATGTGCTTTTTATAATTTTTCAGATGATTGACAGCAATACGGAATACCCATGTTGTAAATAAACTTTCTCCTCTAAATGCGGACAAATGTGTGATCATTTTTAATAAGATATCCTGGGTGGCATCTTCCGCATCCGCAAATGTTCCAAGCATCCGCAGGGATAAATTGAATACAAGATCCTGCACATCTGCAACAAGGGTTTCAAGGGCCTTTTTGTCTCCTGCTGTGGCTTGATCCACTAAAGCTTGCAATTCTTCATTTGTTTTTTTCTTCATGATAGTTACCTCCTACTTAATTAGACAATGCGCCTTTGTTTGTGTGACAGAAAATAATTATTTTTTTGAAAAATGATAAAAAACTATTGTATGCTATAGTATAGACGTTTGGATCCATTGATTCAAGATAGCCAATCTGTTTACATTTCGTTGCTTTTTTTTCTCTTTTCATATGGTAAAATAAGTTCAGTTTGTGCATACGAAAGCAGGGGGCATGAGAGTGAGGACAAAAATTTTAGTGATTGAGGACGATACGTCAATTTTGGAACTGATCTGTATGAATCTGGAGGCGGCGGGGTATGAGACCGTTGCGATCAGGGATGGGCTGGAGGCGGCAGAATATTTGCAGGAATGCAGGGAGAACGTTGTGGCCCTGGCTCTTGTGGATGTGATGCTCCCGGGGAAAGACGGATTTGCCTTAATGGAGGATTTCCAAAAAGCAAAAATACCGGTTATTTATCTTACGGCGAAGGATGACGTGATATCCAAGGTACACGGGCTAAAATCAGGTGCGGAGGATTATATAGTCAAGCCCTTTGAAGTATTGGAGCTTTTGGTGAGGATTGAAAAGGTGCTAAAGAGAACCGGGCGGAGCAGACAAAAGATCCAGATCCGGGATGTAGTCATTAACTTAAAGGAGCATAGCGTTACTAAGGCAGGAAAAAAGGTGGCGTTAAAGCCGCTGGAGTATGAACTATTGGTGACCCTTGCCAGCAGCAAAAATGTTGCTTTTTCCCGTGAAGAGCTTCTAAACCAGATCTGGGGATGCGAATATATGGGAGAGACCAGAACAGTGGATGTGCATATCGGGCAGCTTCGCAAAAAGCTGGAGTTCCATGATGTGATTCGGACGATTTCCAAGACCGGGTACCGGCTGGAGGATTCTTTATAAATGAAGTTATGGAAAAAATTGTCACTGGTTGCAGTGCTTGTCATGCTTGGAGGAATGGCGGTATCCGGGCTTGCGGTTTTAAACCATGAAAAACAATACAATCAGGAAAAGACGCTGGAAAGTTACGGACAGCAGTTGAAGTTTACAGCCTATTCGCTGGGAAAAGAATTAGAGAGCGGGCTGCGTGCGGGCTACAACCAGGTCACTATGAATTCCTATGTGGATTTTGTGATGAGACGGTTTGAAGGATATCAGTATATCCTGATTAAAGATGGCCAGGTGATTTCCAACCGGACGCCTTATGAGCTGGTAAAGCCGGAGGATGAAAGATGGGGTGGGAAAGAGCCTTATAGTGTGATCTTCAAAAGGGATAACCAATATTTTTTGATTATGGGGCAGGGAATATCCGTTGGAGGCAGCAGTGAGTATAAGCTGGTTCTGATTCAGGATATTTCCCAGCTTTACGGGGATATAAGGCAGCAGGCTATTTATAGCCTGGTCATCTATCTGTGTGCGGCTGTGGTGTCTGTGGTATTGATCTTTTTGATTATCAGAAGGATCTTAACGCCCCTAAAGGAGCTGCAAAGCGCGTCTCTTGATATCAGCGGCGGTAATTTAAAGCGCCGGGCTATCGTGCATACAAAGGATGAGATCGGGAGCGTGGCGACGGCTTTTAACGCTATGGCGGATCAGATCGAAAATCAAGTGACGGAGCTGGAGCAGGAGTCGGAGCGCCGCAGGCAGCTTTTAGGAAGCCTCACTCATGAAATGAAAACGCCTATGACTTCTATCATAGGATATTCAGATACTCTTTTGCATGTGAATCTAAACGAGGAGCAGATGCAGCGTGCATTGTATCATATCAAAGAAGAATGCAGCAGGCTTGAGAGGCTGGGGAGTAAGTTGATGAGCCTGATGGGACTGTATGACAATGACAGTATTTGCCTGGAGGAGGTTTCCATTCAGGAGATTTTTGAAAAAACGGCGCGCCTTGAGGCTCTTCCTTTATCCCAAAAGGGGATCCGGTTGGAATATCAGTGCACCATGGGGAAACGCAGGGTGGACAGGGATTTGTTTGAAAGCCTTTTGGTCAATCTGATCGACAATAGTGCAAGGGCAAGCAAAGAAGGGGATATCATCTATCTGGCCGGGGAGAAAAACCGGATCCTTGTCAAGGATCAAGGGTGTGGAATCCCGAAAGAGGAAATTGAGCGGGTGACGGAAGCATTTTATATGGTGGATAAGGCAAGAAGCAGGAAGGAAGGCGGATGTGGGCTGGGGCTTGCCCTTTGCGCCCGGATAGCCGCCCTCCATGGTGCACGGCTGATGATTGAAAGTAAGCTGGGTGAAGGAACGCAGATTTCCGTGGTGTTTGAGGAGTAAATTTGCAAAAAATTTACAATTTGCGACATAGTTTTTACAATTTGCTGAATACCTTTTACAGCAAAAAGGAATATGCTTTCCACATAAGGAAACGGCATTTTCGTTAAGACTTTAAAAGGCACGAAAGTGTGCGGGAAAGCATGGAGGTATGTGGAATGAAAGTAAAAAGATGTTTGGCTGTTTGTGTGGCGGCGGTGTTCATGGCGCTTGCGGTGGGATGCACTGGCAAGGAGGAGACAGAAGAGGAGATCATCACGATAAAGGAAGAAGAAAGTGATGACGGGGCAGACGGCCTGGCGGGAGACCATACACAGACATCCGGGGGCAGTGCGCTTGGGGGGATTGCCCAGCAGGTACAGGCGCCAGAACATTATACGGCGGATCTGTCGGCGGGGGATATCCATGTGAAGGTGGATGCTCAGGTGATAGTGCCGGAGGGGGAAGGGTTCAAAACCTATCGCGTGAAAGCCCGCCCTTTTGAACAGGCGGATTATGATACGGTCAGCCATACCATCCTAAAGGATCAAAAGTTATGGGACAGGGATATGGAAACCATGGCGGGTTCTCACGGGCTTACGAAAGAGGAGATTGAGCAAAATGTAACTGCGCGGGAGGAGGAAATTGCCAAAGTCAAGGCAGCAGGGGAAGAAGCCGTGAGTATTTACGAGGCGAAAGTCGGGAAAGACTTAGAGGTAATCGAAGAGGAACTGGCCGGGTTGAAGGACTTGCTTCATGCCGCCCCGGAAGAACCTGCAATCATAGAAGTGCCTGCTCATGTTACCGTTAATACGGGGAATGGTGAGAAAGAAAACCATGATGGAAAAAAAGAAGCCGGGTGGCTGAATGGGTATGTTACGGTAGACGGAAAAGATTATGCGGTATCTTTGGATAACATGGTAACACAGGACTGGCGCTGGAATAACTTCGAGATCATAAAAAAGGAAGAAAAAGTCGGATATTTTGCAACATATTACAGTTTTTCCGGGCTGACGGACGCACAAAAGCAGGGCGCCGGATTTTCCACCGATGAAGTGAGGGCAAAAGCGGAAGAAGTGGTGGCAGCAATGGGATTTACGGATTTTTCCTTTGCAGGGGAAGAATATTATGCAATTTACGCAAATGAGGAAGAATATGATTCCATTCAGGACGCAGTGAAGGATATTGCCTATGGGATTCATTTTACCAGGGTCTTTGACGGGGTGCCGGTAACTTATACCGGTGAAACGGGAACGACAATGGAAGATGGGGAGGATCATATCGTGTGGCCTTATGAAAACCTGACTTTGGTCTATAATAGGGAGGGGCTTGTGAATTTCATTTGGGGAAATCCCTATGAGGTGGAGAAAGTATCGGATGAGTATTTGTTCCTCTTGCCCTTTTCCGAGATACAAAATACCTTTGAAGAGATGATCTTCAAAAAGTATCAGGACTGGATAGACGGAACCCAGATGAAAATAGATTTCCAGATTAATGAGGTTCGGCTGGGCTATATGCGGGTGCGTGAAGATGGGAGTGCAGGGGAAGGAACCATGATTCCGGTTTGGGATTTTATCGGGACCAGAGGTATCACATATGAAGGCGAGGAAGCGGCTTATGACGAAGCTTCCGCTTTCCATAGCTGGATCACGGTCAACGCATTGGACGGTACCATTATCAGCAGGGAGTTAGGATACTAAAAATCAGGCAGCATGAAAGACAGAAGAAAAAGCAGGAAGGCAGGATGGAATCATGCAAATTAAAGGGAAAAAAGCAGTATGTATATCAGCGTCAAATGTGATGGGAAGCAGGAAGCAAAGCACTTCTTACCGGATCTGTGAACTGATAAAGAAGATCCTGGAAAAAGACCAGGTGGATTGTACGATTTTGGATCTCCGGGAGTATGAGCTAAACCCATGTATTGGATGTGGACAGTGTTATGAAAGTGGCGTGTGCGGCAGGGATCTGGAATTTAACAATGTTTATGACATACTGGCTAAGGCAGATTGGTGCTTTTTCGTTTCCCCTCATTATGCTCCGGTTCCTGCAAAGCTTTGTATGCTCCTTGAGAAGATGGAGCAGATTACCTTCCTGCATTGGTGGAAGGATGAGTCCTACCATTCAAAAATGCATGGCAAACTGGCTGGGATTGTCTCTCATGGCGGAGGGGAAAAATGGGCGGCGGATAGTTATAAAGGGATGGTCAATGATACCATAGCCAATGCACTGGACACCATACAGATGAAGGTAGTGCCGTTCAATTCCAAATGGGATACCGGGATAGCGCTTTGTGTAAAAGGCGTTAGGAAAGAGGAGGGAATCTTCCCGATACAGGAATATGACTGGGAACTGATTGAGGAAAGCCTTTATAATTATGTGGAAGTGGTGGTACAGACTGCCCGTTCCCTATATGCCCTGAAATGAGGAAAAAGTTGTGGATAATTTTATGGAAAAAACCGGAATTGGAAATTGACAAAATGGATAATCTACATTATGATAAAGAAAGTTTCCAGTATGATTGTTATTGGCGAAGACGGAGTACAGTAGTGTAGATTATCGCTTACAGAGAGCCGGGATGGTGGAAAGCCGGCAGAATGAATCTATATGAATAACAGCTTTATCAGCCTTAATTAAATATGGTGAGTGACTGCAAGGCGGCACGGTTACAGGTGCATGCGGCATGGCAGTAAGTCAGGTGGCACCGCGGATTTTCCAAGCCGGCGGCCCTATGGGGAGCAATTGGTATATTCGTCCTGAATTGATGATCAATCAATTCAGGACTTTTTTGACACTAAAAACGAAGTAAAAGAAAGTGAGGTAAACATGGAATTATCAACACGGTATCGCGAATGCACATTGGATCAGCTTTCCGAAAATGATATTGGAAAGGAAATAAAGGTAGCCGGCTGGGTGGAAAATATCCGTGACCATGGCGGTGTATCTTTTATTGACCTGAGGGATATGTATGGACAGTTTCAGATCGTTTTACGGGATACGGCTTTGTTAAAGGGGATCAGCAGGGAGGACTGCGTCAGTGTTACGGGCAGGATCGAGAAACGTGATGAGGAGACTTATAATCCCAAGATTCCTACAGGGACGATTGAATTGGAGGCCCACCAGATAGAAATTCTGGGCAAGGTGTATCACCAGCTTCCGTTTGAGGTAGCGACTTCCAAAGAGATCAGAGAAGATCTGCGTTTAAAATACCGTTTCCTGGATTTGAGGAACCGTAAAGTGATGGAAAATATGATTTTCCGATCCAAAGTAATCCGTTTCCTTAGGGAAAAGATGACCGACATGGGATTTATGGAGATACAGACTCCTATTTTGTGCGCTTCCTCCCCGGAAGGCGCCAGGGATTATATTGTTCCCTCCAGACATCATAAAGGAAAATTTTACGCGCTGCCGCAGGCGCCCCAGCAGTATAAGCAGCTCCTGATGGTTTCCGGCGTGGATAAGTATTTCCAGATCGCCCCTTGTTTTCGTGACGAAGATGCAAGGGCTGACCGTTCTCCGGGAGAATTTTACCAGCTTGATTTTGAAATGAGTTTTGCCACCCAGGAAGATGTGTTCCGGGCAGGGGAGGAGATCCTTACAGCCACATTTGATAAATTTGCGCCGGAAGGATACCAGGTGAGCAAAGCGCCTTACCCGGTAATCAGCTATAAGCAGGCGATGTTAGAGTTTGGCACAGATAAGCCGGATCTTCGCAACCCCCTGCGGATCATCGACTTGTCGGATTTCTTTCAAAAATGCAGCTTTAAGCCTTTTCAAAACCGGACAGTGCGGGCGATCAGGATCCATGGACACCAGTCCAAAGGATTTCACGAGAAAATGTTGAAGTTTGCCACAGAAATCGGAATGGGAGGTCTGGGCTACTTAGAGGTTCAGGAGGATCTGTCCTATAAGGGGCCGATTGATAAATTTATTCCGGATGAGCTGAAAGCAGAAATGAGACAGTTGGCTGAGCTGGATAAAGATGACACGATTTTCTTTATTGCGGACAAAGAAGAAAGGGCAGCAGATCTTGCAGGACAGATTCGCAGTGAACTTGGCAAGCGTCTGGACCTTTGTGAGAAAAATGCTTACCGGTTTTGCTTTATCAATGATTTTCCGATGTTTGAGAAGAATCCGGAAACCCGTAAGATCGAATTTACCCACAATCCTTTTTCCATGCCCCAAGGCGGGTTAGAGGCATTAAATACGAAAGATCCTTTAGAAATTCTGGCATATCAGTATGACATTGTCTGCAACGGCGTAGAATTATCTTCCGGCGCTGTGCGTAACCATAATCTGGATATTATGGTCAAGGCATTTGAGATTGCGGGCTATGACGAGGAAGTGCTAAAGCAGAAGTTTGGGGCGCTGTACAATGCATTCCAGTTTGGGGCGCCGCCTCATGCGGGCATGGCTCCTGGCGTAGACCGGATGATCATGCTGCTTAGAGATGAGGAAAATATCAGGGAGATTATTCCCTTCCCTATGAGCGGAACCGCCCAGGATCTGATGTGCGGCGCGCCAAGTGAGGTGACGGAACAGCAGCTTCGGGAAGTTCATATTAAAGTAAGACAATAACTTTTTTAACTTTGGTAACTGTAAATTAATATACGCTGCGGTCTTTTTTACTTGTGTGGCTTAAGGAAAGATAATATAATTTAACAGAATTAAAATACACAGAATAGGAAAGACTTGCGATGGAGACAGAACGTGAACAGATTGTGATGGAATGCATCCGGATGATGTATTCTTCTGTGGATACAGATACTGCAATAATGAATACCCTTGAGAAACTTGGCGGGCATTTTGGGGCAGAGCGGGCCTATGTGTTTCGTGTCCGGTCAAGGCACATGGATAATACCCATGAATGGTGTGCGGACGGAGTGCCGAAGGAAAAGGAGTTATTACAGAATGTGCCCATTGGCGTGATCAGGCGGTGGATGCCCCATTTTTGTGACAATGAATGTGTTGTGATCCAAGATCTGGAATCCATTAAGGAGACGTCGCCGGAGGAATATGCGATCTTAATGCCTCAGGATATCAAATCGCTGGTTGCCTTCCCGTTACAGGAAAAAGGGAAACTTGCAGGGTATTTTGGAATGGATAATCCGGACATGGAAAGTCTGGGGGAGATATCCAATATTTTTAAAATATTGGCATACTTTTTTGAATCTCTTTTGGAACGGAAAGAAAAGGAAGATTATTTGAAGAAGATCGGATTCACCGACAGCATGACAGGGGCATATAACAGGAATGCTTTTATTCGGGATACCATGCCGGGATCAAACAGGGAAGTGTTATCCATGGGTGTTTTCTTTATTGATATCAACGGCCTGAAAAAGACCAATGACACTTGTGGCCATGAGGCAGGAGATGATCTGATAAAACATGTTTACCGTATTGTCAGGGGGGTGATGGAGGATCATCCGGTCTACCGTCTTGGAGGCGATGAGTTTGTGGTCCTGTGCAAAGATATTTCCCAGGAGATGCTTCTTGAAATAGAAAAGAGACTGCGGCAGGAACTAGACGGAAGAAATGGGTGCAGCGCTGCCGTGGGGAGTAGTTTCTCAACGAACCCTGATAACTTAGGCGAACTGGTGGACATTGCAGACCGGAAAATGTACAGGGACAAAAAGCAGCATTATGATATGCATGTCTAAATTAAAAAAACTGTTGTATTTGTAGAGAAAAGTGAGTACAATATAGAAGAGAAATCAAGGCGGGGGGTTTTAAACCTCTCGCCTTTTACAGGACAGAAAAATGCTTATATGCAGTGGCTGGATGCCGCTGCCAGGCAGCATGGAGGCAAAGATGAGGCAGCATAATCATATGAAGATACTCATTGTAGGGGGCGGGGAGATTGGCAGAAATCTTGCTACACAGCTTGCCCATGACGGATATCAGGTTACAATGATAGACAGAGAGGAAAGCGTTGTGGACCGCATGGGCAATTCTGCCGATGTGATCTGCCTTCAGGGAAATGGCGCTTCTTATGGAACGCTAAAGGAGGCCGGTGCAGGAGATGCGGACATCTTGATCGCCGTAACAGATTCAGATGAACTGAACATTTTAAGCTGTATGACGGCCCACATGATGGGGGCAGGACATACCATAGCCCGTATCAGGGACGTTGATTATTCCAGGCAAAACCGATTTTATAAAGACAAGCTGGGGCTTTCTATGACCATTAACCCGGAACTGGCTACGGCTATGGAGATATACCGTATACTCCGGTTTCCGCTGGCTACCCGTGTGGAAGTGTTTGCCGGGGGCAGGGCCGAACTGGTGGAAATGACGGTGGGATCTCATTCGCCTCTTGGGGGCAAAAGCCTGATAGAGATCAATCAGAATATGGGGATCAATCTGCTGATCTGTGCAGTCGTCAGGGAAGGGGAGGTTTTTGTCCCCAAAGGGGATACCGTTCTTTGCAGCGGGGATATTCTTTATTTGACCGGGGCGGCGGAAGAGTTTCGCAAATCCTTCAAAAAATTAAAACTACCCATAAAACCGCTGCAGTCGGTGCTGATTGCCGGAGGCGGGCGTATTTCCTATTACCTGACAGCGGTACTTTTAAAACAGGGGGCAAAGGTCACGGTAGTCGAAAAAAATACGGAACTTGCGGAAAAGATATCGGCGGACATTCCGGGGGCGGCGGTGATGTGCGACGATGCGCTTACATATTTTGACTCTATGTCGGCGGTGGATATTGCCAATACGGATGCGTTTATTGCCCTGACGGAAAATGATGAATATAATTTGATTGCGTCCCTGTATGCAGAGTCACAAAAGATCAATAAAGTAATCTCCCGGATCAATGCCAAGTCCCGGCTTAAGGTCCTGCCTTTCGAGAAACAGATCAGTACAATTTCCAGGGAGGATGTTGCGGCGGACCGGATTCTGGGTTATGGACGTTCGCTATTAAATGCGGAGGATAATGACGCGGTGGAATCTCTTTACCGGCTGATGGACGGTAAAATTGAATTCATTGAGTTTAAGATTGATGAAAAAGACAGGAACCTGCATATTCCCCTTAAAGAATTAAAAATGAAAAGGAATATTCTTTTGGGCTGTATCATTAGGGAAGGAAAAACCATCATTCCCCGAGGCGACGACATGTTGGAACCGGGTGATATAGCGCTTGTGGCCACCATTCAAAGGCAGATTGCACGCCTGGAAGATATTTTTGCAGATTGACCGGAGGCAGGAAGGACGATGAACAAGCGAAAGATTATCAGTGTACTTGGAAAAATCATATTGACAGAGGTTCTGCTTATGATTCCCGCCCTGCTGGTTTCCCTGATTTACCAGGATGGGGATGCGCCGGCGTTTTTGATTACAATTTTGCTATCTGGCGCAGTGGGGCTTATGTGTACTTTTGTGAAACAGTCAGACCGAAGGATGAGCAGCAGGGACGGCTATTTTATTGTGGCCACCGCATGGATCGTGATCAGTCTGATCGGGGCGGTCCCTCTCTATCTGGGAGGCGGGTTTGGCAGTTATTTTAATGCATTGTTTGAGATTGTATCCGGGTTTACCACGACCGGGGCCTCCGTACTTTCAAACCCGGAAAACTTAGGACATGGTGTGTTGTTTTGGAGAAGTTTTACCCATTGGATAGGCGGTATGGGAGTGTTAGTGTTTGTGCTGATGGTAATGCCTATGGAGAATGACAATTCTATGCATCTGGTGCGGGCGGAGGTTCCCGGGCCTACGGCAGGGAAACTGGTGCCAAGGATGCGTACGACTTCCATGATCCTGTATGGAATCTATGGGATCATGACCCTGGTGTTAGTCATGATCTTAAAGATACTTGGCATGGATCTGTTTGACAGCCTTTGTATCGCTTTTGGAACGGCAGGGACAGGGGGATTTGCAGTGACAGGGGCGGGGATCGCCGCGTATGACAGTCTGGCAATTGAAGTGACGCTGGGGATCTTTATGCTGTTGTTCGGTGTGAATTTCAGCGTATATCATTTGATCTTACTGAAAAAGATCAAAGATGTCTTTGCCATGGAGGAGTTAAAAGTTTATTTCGGTATCGTCGCAGCAGCCACTCTTTCTATAGCATGTAATGTGGTTCAAATGGCAGGCGGTTTTGGCAATGCACTGAGGCAGGCTTTTTTTCAGGTGTCAAGTATTATTACCACGACTGGATTTTCTACGGTGGACTATGATTTATGGCCGGAGTTTTCCAAACATGTGCTGGTGCTTCTTATGGTCATTGGCGCATGCGCCGGGTCTACCGGCGGCGGAATGAAAGTGTCCCGGGTAATTATACTTGTGAAATCTTTTATTTTGGAAGTCAGGCAGATTATTAACCCAAAGGAAATCGTGACGGTGAGGCTGAATGGGAAACCTGTGGATAAAAAGACCCTTGGTTCCACCAGGATCTATGCGGCGGCATATCTGATCTTAATCTGTGTATTTACGCTGATCATTTCTTTGGACGGGTTTGATCTTACGACGAACCTTACAGCGGTTTTATCCTGCTTTAACAATATTGGCCCGGGTTTGAATCTGGTAGGGCCTGTGCAAAATTTCAGCATCTATTCGGATTGGGTACAGGTGGTGCTGTCTATCGTCATGCTTACGGGCAGGCTGGAAATATTCCCAATGTTTTTGCTGCTTGCAAAATCCGCCCATGACAAATAAAATATCCACGAAACGGCGGGAAAAATGATTCTGGCTGTACAGTTGAATAAACGGAGCAAATCTGTTACAATAAAGCTTGCAGTTTTTGGTAGCGGTGTGTTTTCGCATAAACCGGCCTGTGCCGTTTCATGGGGCGGACCATAAGCGGGAGGCACTTAAGGGAAAGGCGTGGTATAAGTATGAATCTTGTCCAAAAAATATTTGGTACACATAGTGAAAGGGAATTAAAGCGTATAGACGGGCTGGTGCAGGCGATTGAAGACCTCCGTCCGGCTATGATGGATCTTTCCGATGAGGAATTAAGGGCTAAAACAGAGGAATTTAAGAAGCGTTTGGCAGAAGGGGAGACCTTAGATGATCTTTTGGTTGATGCATTTGCAGTGGTCAGGGAAGCCGCAAGAAGGGTACTCCGTACCGAGCATTACCGGGTACAGCTTATCGGCGGAATCATCCTTCATCAAGGGCGAATTGCAGAGATGAAGACAGGGGAAGGAAAAACCCAGACTTGTCTTTTGCCGGCTTACTTAAACGCCCTGGAAGGAAAAGGGGTGCATGTTGTAACCGTCAATGACTATCTGGCTAAGCGTGATGCAGAGTGGATGGGACAGGTTCATGAATTTTTAGGGCTTTCGGTAGGCGTTGTCTTAAATGGCATGAAACCGGAGGAAAGGCGGGAAGCATACGCCTGCGATATTACTTATGTAACCAACAACGAGCTTGGTTTTGACTATCTGCGTGACAATATGGTTATTTATAAGGCCCAGTTGGTACTCCGCTCTCTCCACTATGCGATTATTGATGAGGTGGACTCCGTCCTGATCGACGAGGCAAGGACACCTCTTATCATATCCGGACAAAGTGGAAAATCCACCAAACTTTATGAAGTGTGCGATATCCTTGCCAAGCAGATGAAGCGGGGCGAAGATATGGCGGATCTTAGCAAGATGGATGCCATCATGGGGATCGAGAGGGAAGAGACGGGAGACTTTATCGTCAATGAGAAGGATAAAGTAGTCAACCTCACCGCGCAGGGTGTGGATAAGGTAGAAAAGTTTTTTCAGATCGAAAATCTTGCGGATCCTGAAAATATCGAAATACAGCACAATATTATTTTGGCCCTTCGGGCTAACAATTTAATGTTCCGCGATCAGGATTATGTGGTAAAAGACGACCAGGTTCTTATCGTAGATGAATTTACCGGGCGTATCATGCCAGGACGCCGGTATTCGGACGGCCTGCATCAGGCAATTGAAGCAAAAGAGCATGTGAAGGTTAAGAGGGAGAGCAAGACGCTGGCAACCATCACCTTCCAGAACTTTTTTAATAAATTTGAAAAGAAATCCGGTATGACGGGTACGGCCCTTACAGAAGAAAAGGAATTCCGTGATATTTATGGGATGGATGTGGTAGAGATCCCGACCAATGTGCCGGTGGCAAGGATTGATTTACACGATGCGGTATATAAGACCCGGAAGGAAAAGTTAAGTGCTATTGTTGACGCTGTGAAAGCGTCTCATGAGAAGGGACAGCCGGTTTTAGTAGGTACGATCACAATTGAAGCTTCTGAGGAACTAAGCAAAATGCTGAGCAAAAGAGGAATACAGCACAAGGTGCTCAATGCCAAGTTCCATGAACTGGAGGCAGAGATCGTGGCGGATGCCGGTATTCATGGGGCGGTAACCATTGCGACCAATATGGCAGGGCGTGGTACGGATATCAAGTTGGATGATGCTGCAAGGGCAGCAGGGGGCCTTAAGATTATTGGTACGGAACGGCATGAGTCCAGGCGTATTGACAATCAGCTCCGTGGACGAAGCGGCCGGCAGGGGGATCCAGGTGAATCTAAGTTTTATATTTCCCTGGAAGATGACCTGATGCGCCTTTTCGGATCGGAAAGACTGATCAGTATGTTTAATGCCCTTGGAATCCCGGAAGGACAGGAGATTGAACATAAGGCGTTGACCAATGCCATCGAGTCGGCGCAAAAGAAAATAGAGAATAACAACTTCGGTATTAGAAAGAACCTGTTGGAATACGACCAGGTGATGAATGAGCAAAGAGAGATCATATACGAGGAGAGACGGCGTGTTCTTGACGGAGAGAGTATGCGGGATGTGATCTATAAGATGATCACGGATATTACGGAAAATGCCGTTGACATCGTGATCGGGGATGATACCGATTATGATGATTGGAACTTAGAGGAATTAAATACGCTCCTTCTGCCTACCATCCCTCTTAAGCCGGTTAACAGGGGACGTATTCATGCACCGAAGAAAAATGCATTAAAGCAGCAGTTAAAGGAAGAGGCCGTAAAGCTTTACGAGGCGAAAGAGGCGGAATTCCCTGAACCGGAAGCAATTCGTGAGCTGGAGAGGGTGATCCTGCTTAAGATCATTGACCGGAAGTGGATGGATCATATTGACGATATGGATCAGCTCCGCCAAGGGGTTGGACTACAGGCATATGGACAAAGGGATCCGTTGGTGGAATACAAACTCAGTGGATATGAGATGTTTGATGAAATGACACAAAATATCCGTGAGGAAACGGTAAGGCTGCTATTCCATGTGAGAGTGGAGCAGAAGGTGGAAAGAGAGCAGGTTGCCAAGGTGACAGGAACGAACAAGGATGATTCCCTTGCCAAAGCGCCGGTAAAAAGAGAGGTAGCCAAGGTTTATCCGAATGATCCCTGTCCTTGTGGCAGTGGGAAGAAGTTTAAACAGTGCTGTGGACGCAAATAAATTTCCTGACAATATCAAATAGAAAGAGGTGACGCAAGGTGGTAGAATTAGACCAGATGAAGTCTGAACTTCAGACTTACAAAAGCCCTTTAGCGGAAGTGAGGGATTCACTTTGACTTAGCAAATAAGTCAAAGAAGATTGAAGAGCTGGAAAGAGAAATGGAGGCGCCCGGTTTTTGGGATGATCCTGACCGCTCTAACCAGAAAATGAAGGAACTCAAAAATTTAAAAGACATTGTAGAAACCATGGAAGGGTTGGAGAGCCAGTATGAGGATATCGAGACGCTGATCGAGATGGGGTATGAGGAAGAAGACGCCCAGCTTGCAGAGGATATCCGAAAAGAACTGGATGAGTTCATAGCCTCTTATGAGGAGATTCGTATCAATACCCTTTTGTCGGAGGAATACGACGGGGATAATGCCATCCTGAAACTGAACGCAGGAGCAGGAGGGACGGAAAGCTGCGATTGGTGCTCTATGCTGTACCGTATGTATACCAGGTGGGCGGAGCGGAAAGGATTTTCCGTTGAAGTGCTGGATTATTTGGATGGTGATGAGGCGGGGATTAAGTCGGTAACTTTCCAGGTCAATGGGACGAATGCATATGGATATCTGAAATCAGAAAAAGGAGTACACCGGCTGGTGCGTATTTCCCCCTTTAATGCACAGGGAAAACGCCAGACGTCCTTTGTATCCTTGGATGTGATGCCTGATATTGACGAAGATGTGGATGTGGAGATCAATGAGGATGAACTGCGGATTGATACTTACCGAAGCAGCGGCGCTGGCGGACAGCATATCAACAAAACGTCTTCAGCGATCAGGATCACCCATCTGCCTACCGGAATTGTGGTACAATGCCAGAATGAGCGGTCCCAGTTTCAAAATAAGGACAAGGCAATGCAGATGTTGAAGGCGAAACTGTATCTGTTGAAGAAAGAGGCAAATGCAGAAAAGCTTTCTGATATCAGAGGGGAAGTGAAGGAAATCGGCTGGGGCAACCAGATTCGTTCCTATGTAATGCAGCCTTACACGATGGTAAAGGATCACCGGACAAATGCAGAGACAGGAAATGTAGACGCAGTCATGGACGGAGCCATAGATTCCTTCATCAATGCTTATTTAAAATGGATCAATACAAAAGAGCCGTCAAGTTGACGGCTCTAAATTTTTGGGCCAATGGAAAGCGCCTTAGGAAGAAGCCTGCACCGATCCTTGTTTTTTCATAAGATTTAAGTAAAAGTTTGCATAAGTAGTTTGCAGATAAGGATAAAGCCATAAATATCCGATGCCGCATGAGAAGATTCCAAGCAAAAGTAAAGGGACAAAGCTGAGCATGATATAAAAGAACCTGGCTTTATGTCCTTTGATCAGCCTTGGCGCCAGATGCAAAAGCTGAGACGCCGGATAATCCGGGAAATCCAGCATCAGATAAAAAATTTGGGACAAAAGAATCCTTACCAAAACCTGTATGGAACATCCTGCAACCAAAAAGACTGCATAAAGTAAAAACAATACAGGGTGAAAAGGCAGTTTTCCATTGGATAATGCCGATGGATCTACGCTCTGCATAGAATGGGTCAAAAGCCTTCCTACATATTCATAGGGGATCGTACAGACAACGGATATTGCCGATACGATAAGCTGGATGCGGATTACTTTAGAACCTTTTTCGGCATAAGGCCCATGAAAATAGTAAAATAAGTCCCCCACGGAAGGCGGCTCATGGCATGCTATTTTTAGGTAGACAAGGGCTTCCCCGGCTAGGAATAAACCGGTAAAAGTATTGACTAATAAAAAGGCAAGATAATAAAGCGCCGGGCTTATCCGTGAAAAGGGTGAAATGATAAAGTTCAGCGGAAGGGTACATACTAAATGAATGAGGTAGATCCCGACCACAGCCCCGTAATTTCCAAATAGCTGCCCTTTGGCAAGGGATTTTAAGTCTGCTGAAGAGAGATCGGTAGGTCTATAGTTATTCATGTCCTGACTCCTGGTAAGTAAAAGGTTTGGTTAAACGGCCATATCCAGATTTTGTCCGATCAAAGAAGCGGCATCTGCGGATTTCCGGTTCTTTGTATAGGGGTTATCTTCATTGGGATATTTGATCCTGGTTGCCGTGGTGCCCCCTGCCACATAGCTGCTGCCACATTCAGGGCAGATAGCGGTCTTTAAGGATACAGAGGCAGACAATACCTTTCCGCCGCCTTTGGCTGCTTTGGTGTAGGCGTTGTTTACATGTTCCTGCTCATGGGCGCGTACCCTGGAAGCGGAAGCCTGGGGAGAGATATGGGCTGCCGATTTGAAAGAAACCATTTCATCGGAGCCATCCTGGTATTTGCGGTTTTTGCAGGTTTCACATTCCGCCGGAGAGGACTTGCGTCCGGGAGATATTTCTGTTGTCTCACCTGGATTGCGTACGGTTTTTCCGGTTTCTGCCGGAGCAGGATATCCTGCCCCATAGGGGGTTCCATAATTATAATTGCTTATGTTCATGATTGCCATAGATGTCACTCCTTTATTTACCCATTGCATCTGCAAAAGATCTCATAATATCTTCGTAGGATTCGCCAATCAGTTCCTGGGGGGAAGCTCCCATCTGGTTTTCGATCATCTGATCCATCTGCTGCCCTAATTGCAGCATGTTTTCGCGGCTGGTTCCCAGAATAAGCCCTAAGACCGTACCCATGAGAGCGATGATCATTGCCATACTGCCGATTGCGGAACCGATGCCCACTTTAGCGGTTGCCAAAAGCTTTTGGCCTGCCCCTGATGAGAGTACCGCGAAAATGATGGAAAGGCTTCCAAGTATGAATGGCAGATAAACGGTAAGCAGGGTAAAAACGCTGCCGACTCCTAAAATCATGGAAACCGTAGCAAACGTAGCGCCTGGATGGGGATAGCTTTGAGGCGGTCTGTAGTTGTTTTGATTGTTATAGTCCATAATACTCACTTCCCAAATCTAAAGCTCTTTGTGTGAAATAATCTTACCACTTTCTGCCGGATAATACAAATCATTCTTGAAAATAACAGGGTTTATCCTCTATAATAGGAGAGACGGCAATTGCCGATGCAATTTTTACATTGTGAGGATGGAGAGTATGGACATTGTACTGAAACTGAAAGAGGAACTACAAGTAGAAAAGTGGCAGGTGGAAGCGGCGGTGAAGCTGATTGATGAGGGGAATACGATCCCTTTTATTTCCCGTTACCGAAAGGAAGCTACCGGTTCTTTAAATGACGAGCAGCTCAGAAACTTATCCGAAAGGCTGAATTATCTGAGGAACCTGGAAGAAAAGAAGGAACAGGCCATAGCCAGCATTGAGGAACAAGGAAAGCTGACACAGGAGCTTAAGGAAAAGATCCTTGCGGCGGAGACGCTGGTAGTAGTGGAGGATCTGTACCGGCCTTACCGGCCAAAGAGAAAGACCAGGGCCAGCGTGGCAAAGGAAAAGGGTCTGGAAGGACTGGCGGAATATATTTTGAAGCAGGATGCTGTGGAACCCCTTGAGGTGGAGGCGTCCAAATATGTCTGTGAAGAAAAAGAAGTGAAAGACGCAAAAGAAGCCCTCCAGGGAGCTATGGATATTATTGCGGAGATGATCTCTGATGAGGCGGATCACCGTATGTATATCCGTAATATTACGATGGAAGAGGGAAAATTGACGGGAACAGCCAAAGATGAAAAGGCGGAAAGCGTCTATGAGATGTATTATGCTTATGAGGAACCGTTAAAGAAGGTGGCAGGACACCGTGTGCTTGCCCTGAACAGAGGGGAAAGTGAAAAGTTCCTGACGGTAAAGGTGGAGGCGCCGGAGGAGAGGATCCTTCAATATCTTGTGAAAAAGACCATTCTTTCGGATAATGAATATACCACGCCGGTCTTGACTGAGGTGGTTAAAGACGCCTATAGCAGGCTGATTGCACCGGCTATTGAGAGGGAGATCAGAAACGAATTGACGGAAAAAGCGGAAGACGGCGCTATTTCTGTGTTTGGCAAGAACTTAGAGCAGCTCTTAATGCAGCCGCCCATTGCAGGGAAGGTGGTTCTTGGCTGGGATCCGGCTTTCCGTACAGGCTGTAAGCTTGCAGTGGTGGATGCCACTGGCAAGGTGCTGGATACCAAGGTAATCTACCCCACTGCCCCTCAGAATAAGGTTGAGGAGTCTAAGAAGGAACTAAAAAGGCTGATAGGCAAGTACGGTGTATCTTTGATCAGCGTAGGGAACGGGACGGCATCAAGGGAATCAGAACAAGTGATTGTTGATCTGATTAGGGAATTGGATACGCCGGTTCAGTATGTGATTGTCAGTGAGGCAGGCGCTTCCGTTTATTCTGCCAGCAAACTTGCCACAGAGGAATTTCCTAATTTTGACGTGGGACAAAGGAGCGCGGCATCGATTGCAAGGCGTCTCCAAGATCCTTTGGCGGAACTGGTCAAGATTGATCCTAAGTCCATTGGCGTGGGACAGTACCAGCATGACATGAACCAGAAAAAGCTGGGCGAGGCATTAGGCGGCGTGGTCGAGGACTGCGTAAATAAGGTAGGTGTGGATTTAAACACGGCATCAGCCTCTTTATTGGAATATATTTCAGGTATTTCTAAAGCAATCGCCAAAAATATTGTGGATTACAGAGAACAAAATGGGCGTTTTAAAAGCCGCGCCCAGCTTCTTAAGGTTCCTAAATTAGGGCCGAAGGCCTATGAGCAGTGTGCAGGTTTCCTCCGTATCCTTGACGGGGAAAATCCTTTAGACGCTACCAGTGTGCATCCGGAATCTTATCAGGCAGCTATGCAGCTTTTGGATAAAATGGGATTAACCATGGAGGATGTCCGTAAGGCGCAAAAAGCGGCGGCGGTGAAGGGCACTGTCAAAAAAGAAGTGACTAATATAGTCAAAAAAGACCAGAAGCCCAGACAGCAGAAGGTGGTCATCCGCAATACAAATACAGCAATGGGCAAGGCGCTTGCAGCGGCAATGGGACAAGTGACATTAATGTCAGAAACAGAAGACCAGACAGGTCAGGGAAAAGCATCTTCCGCAAAAGGAACAGGGACGAATTCTGATCAGGCAGTAAGCAGCCTTGAAAAGAAGATTAGGGACAAGAAGCTTTTGGCCCAGGAACTTGGCATTGGGGAGATCACTTTGACAGATATTTTGAAGGAATTGGAAAAACCGTCAAGGGATCCAAGAGAGAGTATGCCTGCGCCTATTCTCCGCAGTGATGTTCTTGACATGAAAGACCTAAAGCCTGGCATGATTTTAAAGGGGACGGTCCGCAATGTAATTGACTTTGGGGTCTTTGTGGATATCGGTGTCCATCAGGACGGGCTGGTACATATCTCCCAGATTACAGACCGTTTTATCAAGCATCCTCTGGAAGCAGTCAGTGTAGGGGATATTGTGGAGGTTCAGGTACTTACCGTAGATGTGCCGAAGAAACGGATCGGCCTGACTATGCGGATTGGAAAAGACAGTCCAAAATGAAAATAACCGATTCCCTTGTCCATGGAAAAGATCTATGGGCAAGGGAATTTTTTTCTTTTCAAAAGCAATATTCCATGGTATACTGCTTTAGTGTGCTAATGTGATAAAAGAGTAATGTACCTGATTACGGAAAGTTGAGAAACAATTATGAAGAAGAAAAACAGAAGATTATCTTATGGATGTCTTTCCTTTATTTCTTTTTGTATGATTATTGGGGTATGGTGTATTGCATCTTATGGGGGGTATGTGAATGCGATCTTTATGCCATCTCCTACGGCGGTGTGGAACAGTTTGACAAGTATGGCTAAGGATGGAACGTTGATGATGCATTGTTATGTTTCTACAAAGCGTGTTATGGTGGGGTGGCTGTGGTCGGCGGTTGCAGCTTTGCCCATAGGAATGCTGATGGCGCGGTCCCCAAAATTCAGTGCGGTGATACAGCCTGTGATCGAATTTGTCAGATATTTGCCGGTGGTAGCCCTTGTCCCGCTTACCCTGCTCTATTTAGGGATAGAAGAAAACCAAAAATATGTGATCATTTTTTTGGGGACGTTTTTTCAGTTGGTTTTAATGGTGTGTGATACGGTTTCTTCTATTGATAAAAATATGATCAATGCGGCAAGAACTCTTGGAGCAAGTAAACTGCAGGTCTACACGGAAGTGATCTTTCCGGCCGCCCTGCCTGGGCTGATGGATGATTTCCGTCTTACCATCGGCTGGGCGTGGACTTACCTGGTGGTGGCGGAGATGGTGGCGGCTTCGGCTGGGCTTGGCTATATTATTTTAAAATCCCAGCGTTTTTTGGCCACGGATGTGATTTTTGCGGGACTGATCATGATCGGTGCAATTGGCTTGGTTACCGATTTTTTGATCCGGATCTTGACGAAGTTTGTGGTACCTTGGCATGAAAGGTTGGGGGATGGAAGATGAGTGATGTGAAATTAGAAGTAACGGACTTGCAATGGGTCTATCCAGCCATTGGGCGCCGGGAAAAGGATGTGGTGGCGTTAAAGGACATCAATCTGGAAGTACGGGAATCAGAATTTGTAGTGATCGTAGGGCCTTCCGGGTGCGGCAAGTCTACTCTTATTAACCTGATTGGCGGATTGGAGCGTGTACAGGAAGGAACGATCCGGGTGGATGGACGGGATGTCACGGATCCGGGAGTGGAACGGGGAATGGTTTTTCAGGGATACAGCCTTTTTCCCTGGCTGAGTGTCCAAAAGAATGTAGAGTTTGGGCTTAAGATGAGAAAAATCCCCAAAAAGGAACGGGAACAGACGGCAAAAGAATATATTAGCCTGGTAGGGCTTGAGGGGTTTGCAAATGCGTTTCCGAAACAACTTTCAGGGGGGATGAAGCAGCGCGTAGCCATTGCAAGGACATTGGCAAACCATCCCAAGATCCTGCTGATGGATGAACCGTTTGGCGCTTTGGATGCCCAGACAAGGGTGGTGATGCAGGAACTATTGGCAAAGATCAGCCGGGAGATGAAAAGTACAGTCTTGTTTATTACCCATGATATTGACGAGGCTATCCTGCTGGCTGACCGGATCTATGTGATGAGCCGCAGGCCGGGGACGATCAGGGAAGTGATCCAGGTAGGGCTTAACGGGGTCAGAGATCATGAGATACTGGTAAACCCGGAATTCCTGAAATTGAAACAAAAGATTATGGACATGCTCTGGCAGGAGAGCCAGGAAGCGGCCAAAGATCAATAAAGGATATTTCTCACAGGTAGAGAAGAAATGGAGGAGTGAGTATGAAAAAATTATTTGCATTGCTGCTTGCAGGGGTTTTGGCCCTTTCCTGCATTGGCTGTGGAGGAAACGCAAAAACGGTTCAAGGCGGTGGGGAATCTTCAGGAGAACTGATCCCAATGAAGATTGCTTTTTGCACATGGGCAGGTTATGCACCGGTATTTATTGCTATTGAAAAGGGATATTTTGAAGAAGCGGGATATGACGCGGAAGTGGTGATCATGGAAGATGAATCCACCTATGGCGCAGCTTTTGTCTCCAACAGCATTCAGGCGTTAGGGCAGGTTATGGATCGTGATATTATCCAATTTGACGCAGGGGCACCGGAACAATATGTGTGTACGATGGATTGTTCCACAGGCGGGGACGGATTGGTGGCAACAGGCGATATCAAGACCATGGATGACCTGGCCGGCAAAACGGTAGCCTTGGATAAATCGGCAACATCTTATTTCTTTTTTTTGCAGGCTCTGGCGGACAGCAACATTACAGAGGATCAGATCCATATTGTTGAGATGGGCAATGATGCGGCAGGAGAAGCTTTTATTGCAGGGAATGTAGATGCAGCCGTCACATGGGAGCCGGCTCTTAGCAATTGTGGGCAGCGGGAAGGCGGCCATATCCTGGTGTCCTCCGCGGACTATCCGAAAGCGATTGTTGACGTGCTTACAGTAAATACCAACTTTTTGAAAGATCATCCTGATGCCGCCGATGTTTTGAATGACTGTTGGAATAAAGCGGTTGCCTATCTGAATGAAAATTTTGAGGAGGGCTGTGAGATCATGGCTAAAGGGCTGTCCCTGGATAAACAGGATGTGATCGACGAATGTGCAGGGATTACCTTTTATGATGAGGCAAGGAATCAGGAATTTAATGATCTTAGTAAAGAAGGGAACGTAAAGGAAATTGCCCAGATGGCAGCGGATTTTTGGGTAGAAAAGGGTTATATGAAATCTGGGGATGTGGATGGATTTTTTGCATATCTTCAAAAATAAAAGCGGTGCATACCAAAGGGGCTGTTGCAAAAGTAGATGAATAATCACTACTGGAGCAATGGCTCCGTT
>CAJUCN010000020.1 GCA_910585005.1 uncultured Lachnospiraceae bacterium
GGCGGGCTTATAGCCCGCGTCCCTAGCCACCCGTTTTACGGGTGGGGGCGACTTGCGGAAAAAAGGCGATGGATGACACCATTTAAGGCACTGTTTTGACAAATTATGAAGGCCTTAATGTTTATAATGAACTGGTACATAAGAAATGGAGGTGAAGGACTACAAGGTGCAAATGCAGAATACCGTATATATTGACAGTGCCTTTTTATTTAATTTTGTTATGGATCTATATCTGCTGAAGCTGACTGCAAAAATTTTGGGAAAGACTGCCACTTATCCGGCAATTTTTGCAGGAAGCCTGGCAGGGGCATTGGGATATTGCATGGTTTTGTGCATTCCGGGAATTTCTTATACGGGCAGGGTTGTATTTGGGATGCTGCCTGTTGGGATGCTGATGATAAAGATCACATTTCGGACGAAAGGATTAGGAGAACTGGCAAGGGGAATGGGATATCTTTACTTTTTCTCGTTTTTGCTGGGAGGGTTCATGATATTTCTGAAAGGAAAAATACCGCTGTTTGGGCAATATGAAAATTCTCTTTTGGTACTTGCATTGCTGGGATTTACCGGTTATGTGCTTGGGATGGGAGGTCTTTCCTGGTGGGAGAGATGCAGGCGGAATTGTTTTTGCAGCGTTGTCATTGCAGGAGATGAAAAGCCGATTGAAGTGAAGGCCTTGATTGATACAGGGAATGGACTTGAAGACCCGGTCAGCCACAGGCCGGTGGCGGTCTTGGATGAGGAAGTGTGGAATAGTCTGAAACGATGGATGAAGCCGGAAAAGTATAAGATGATTCCTTATCATAGTATCGGAAAAGAAAGAGGGCTTTTGGAAGGTTACGAAATAGATGAGATCGTTGTAAAGGGACATACGGGTAGGAAACAATTTGAAAAAGTAATTGTAGCTGTTTATAAAGGTAAAGTATCAGGGAAAGGCAGTTATCAGATGATATTGCCCTTTCAGTTATCCATATAAAGATGAGACAGGAGGAACCGAAAATGGTTTTTAAGGTAGCAATCCCAGGGAGACTGCAGTTTAAGATCTACCGCAGGGATCCCGGATTTTTCATGGGGAGACAGGGAGATGTCCATTATATAGGCGGATCGGAGGTTCTTCCCCCGCCCCTTGAGATCGAAAAAGAAAATGCAGTGATCAGTGATCTGGGAACGGAATATGAGGACGAGGCGAAGTCTATTTTGATTGAACATAATCTCCGCCTGGTTGTCTACATAGCCAAAAAGTTTGATAATACAGGTGTGGGAGTGGAGGATCTGATTTCCATAGGAACTATCGGCCTGATTAAATCCATTAACACGTTTAACCCGGCCAAAAATATTAAGCTGGCAACCTACGCTTCCAGATGTATTGAAAATGAGATTCTCATGTATTTAAGGCGGAACAATAAGACGAAATTGGAGGTTTCCATTGATGAACCTTTAAATGTGGATTGGGACGGAAATGAACTGCTCCTTTCCGATATTCTGGGAACGGATGAGGATGTAATCTACCGGGATCTGGAAAATGAAGTGGAACGGAAGCTCCTCTTAAAGGCAATTGATAAGCTTACGGAACGGGAAAAAACCATCATAAACCTAAGGTTTGGGCTTGGTTCTCCGGATGGTCAGGAAATGACGCAAAAAGAAGTTGCCGACCTTTTGGGGATTTCCCAGTCCTATATATCCAGATTGGAAAAAAAGATCATGAAAAGGCTGAAAAAGGAACTTCTCCGTGACAGTGCGTAAGCACTGTCACGGTGGGACTGAGCGTAAGCACTGTCACGGTGGGACTGAGTATGGCGTTATCACGGAGGAGGCTTAACACCGGATATCTACAATAATTATATCAGGACCAATCTGCTTAATATCCTTGTACGGGATCACATAATCAGGGTCAGAGCAAAGGATATTCAGAAATTTGTTCCCGCTGGGGACAATGACTTTACAGATCTGTCCGCTGCATTCGTCAAATTCAAGGTCAGAGATTCTTCCCAGTTTTTTACAGTCTCTTAAATTGATCACATCTTTGCATTTTAATTCTGAAAACAGCATTTTCATTTCCGCCTTTTCCTGTATAAGATATCATATGCGAAGGCGGAAATGATGTTCCTTTTTATGCTGTCAAATAATTTTTCATGACTTTTAGTGCGTTTTTTTCTAACCTGGAAACCTGCGCCTGGGAGATTCCGATCATATCGGCTACCTCCATTTGTGTTTTGCCCTCAAAAAAACGCAGGCTGATAATTTCATGTTCCCGTTCTCCAAGCTTTTTCATAGCTTCACTTAAAGAAAGATGTTCTACCCAGTTTTCTTCTTTATTTTTTTTGTCGCTGATCTGATCCATAACATAAAGCGTGTCTCCCCCGTCCGTAAAGATTGGCTCATACAGGCTCATAGGGTTTTGGATGGCATCGAGGGCATAGACAATATCTTCTTTGGGAATGCCGATTTCTGTTGCAATCTCATTGATGGTAGGTTCTTTCATATTTTGTTTGATCAGGTTTTCTTTGGCATAGATTGCTTTGTATGCGGTGTCTTTTAAGGAACGGCTTACCCGGATGGAATTGTTATCCCTTAAAAAGCGCCGGATCTCGCCGATGATCATGGGAACGGCATAGGTACTGAATTTTACGTTTAACGATGAATCAAAGTTGTCAATGGCCTTGATCAGGCCAATGCAGCCGATTTGGAACAGGTCGTCCACATTTTCATTACTTGCAGAAAAGCGTTTTATGACGCTTAAGACCAGGCGCAAGTTTCCTTCGATATATTGCTGCCTTGCGTTGGTGTCCCCCTCTTCAATTTGTTTAAAAAGCCTTTCTTTTTCTTCCGCCTTTAAAAGAGGCAGCTTTGCTGTATTAACGCCACATATTTCCACCTTTCCCTGGGCCATCTGCGTGAATCCTCCTGATTTATACATCTGATTTTTTCTGTAATAGAATCATGCACCAAATGGTGGGAAAATATTCATGGATTTGGAAGCTTATCAAAAGAAAAAGAACTGGCCGCATGTCCAGTTCTTGTGTATATCATAAGATACTTTTGTTGAAAATAATGTTAGGAGTGGAGGGCCTTTTCGATGATTCCGAATCCTAAGGGATAAGGGCCGGTGTGTACACCGATGGTGGCGCCGATTTGGTAAATGGGAATTTCTTTGATGGCATATCCTTTGCTTTGCAGGGTGGAAAGAGCATGGTCGCGGAAGGCAGTTCCTTCTTCATAGTCGTAGCCGTAGCCCACAGCAATGCTGAAACAGTCGATGGAAAGAGAGCTTTCCTTTAAATAATCCAATAAAAGCTCTATGGTTTTTTGGGTCGTGCGTTTCCGGCCCCTGTCAATGCCTGAGGGAAATATTTCCCCCTGTTTTAATGTGATTACGGGACGGACATCCAGGATTCCGCCAGCTAAAGCAGCAACTTTTCCAATTCGGCCGCCGTGCTTTAAGTATTCCATGTTTCCTACGGTAAAGAAGATTCTTCCGGTACTTTTAATTTGTTCCAGACGGCTGATGGCATCCTGGTAGCTAACGTGATTGTCTCTTAAATTTACTGCTTCCAGAACATACTGTCCCTGAAGGACTGTGTTGATGGTAGCATCGATGACAACAATTTGGGCATGAGAATATTTTTCCAGTATCAGTGACCGGGCGTTTAACGCTGACTGCATGGAACCGCTGAATTTGGTGGTAATGCAGATACAGATCACAGGAATTCCATCCCTGGCAAAAGGGAGGAATGCTTCTTCATAATCGTGTACGGAGGGCATGGAAGACTTGGGATAAACCCCTTTGCGGTCAACCATCTGCTGGTAAAAGTCCCTGATACCGATATCTACGTTTTCCCTCAGGTAGTTTACGTCATCAAAAGATACATAAAATGGCACGACTGTAATCTTTTTTTCCTGCACCAATTCTGCAGGCAGATCGCAGGAGCCATCGCTGATAATATGGAATGCTTCACTCATAATCTACAACCCTTTCCCTGGTAATTCTTTTGTCAAATGCCGCCCTGAAAAACATGGGCAGCATTGCTGTAACATAGGATACTACTTTCCGATTAAAAAAGCAATGAGTTTCCCATCTAAACGTTTTTTGTTATGGTTTTTGAAAATGTTTTTGGTGGTTATAAATACGATATTGATGAAATTTAAAATGATTAATTATTGAGTTGACATTTTGACGGTCTTGTAATATATTAAACATATGAACAGTTGTTCAAATGTAGATGTATGAGAAAAGGTGGTGAAAAAGTGGCAATACATGATGTGGAGTGTTGTGATACCTTTCAGACCCATAAGGAATTACTGGAGCTGGTATCACAGAAAATGCCTGATGAGGATGAGCTGTATGACCTGGCGGAGTTATTTAAAGTGTTTGGTGATTCAACCAGAATCAGGATATTGTATGTGCTTTTTGAGGCGGAGGTATGTGTCTGCGATTTGGCACAGGCGCTTAATATGACTCAGTCGGCAATTTCCCATCAGCTCAGGATCCTAAAGCAGAATAAGCTTGTAAAGAGCAGGCGGGAAGGCAAATCAGTGTTTTATTCTTTGGCGGATGCCCATGTGAGGACGATCATAGCCCAAGGGAGGGAGCATATTCAGGAGTGACTGGGCCTGGAAGAAATAAACTGAGGATGTAGCAGCAAAATAATAAAAGAAAAGTGAGGAAATGAGATGAAAAAGAAATTTAAACTGGAAGATTTAGATTGTGCAAACTGCGCTGCAAAGATGGAAAATGCTATTAAGAAGATTAATGGGGTGAATGATGCAAACGTTAGTTTTCTGGCACAGAAGATGACCATTGATGCAGAGGATGATCAATTTGAGGATATTATGAAGGAAGTTGTGGCAGTTTGTGCAAAGGTGGAGCCGGACTGCAAAATCCTTTTTTAAGAAGCGGTTTTAGAAAGGCGGGATGAGGGATTATGACGAAAAAACAGCAAAAGATGCTGATACGCATTGGAATAGCTTTTTTTCTATTTGCTGGATTACTGGTTAGTGAACATGCCGGTTTGTTGGAAGGGGTAGAAGGGACAGCAGTTTTGTTTGGAATTTACCTGATACCTTATTTGGTCATAGGATATGATATTATTTATAAGGCGGCAAGAAATATCAGCCACGGGCAAGTGTTCGATGAGAATTTCCTAATGATGATCGCTACTTTCGGCGCCTTTGGGGTAGGGGAGTATTCGGAAGCAGTAGCGGTTATGTTGTTTTATCAGGTAGGAGAGCTGTTCCAGGGATATGCGGTAGGCAAGTCCCGTCAGTCCATTTCTGATATGATGGACATCTGCCCGGAGTATGCCAACATGGAGGTGGACGGGAAACTGACCCAGGTGGATCCGGATGATGTGGAGCCTGGGAGCATGATTGTGATCAAACCAGGAGAGAGGATCCCCTTAGACGGCGTGGTGCTGGAAGGAGAATCCTATATTGATACGGCGGCGCTTACCGGGGAATCAGTGCCAAGAAAGGCGTCTGTAGGTGACGGGGTGATCAGCGGCTGTGTAAACGGAAGTGGAACCCTAAAGGTACAGACGACGAAAGCGTTTGATGATTCGACTGTTGCAAGGATCCTGGAACTGGTGGAAAATGCCAGCAGTAAAAAGGCGAAAATGGAAAATTTTATCACGAAATTTGCAAGATATTATACGCCGATCGTTACCCTTGGGGCTGTAATCTTAGCTGTGCTGCCGCCCCTTATCCTGGGCGGAGGCTGGGGAGAATGGATTAGGCGTGCGTGCATCTTTTTGGTAATTTCCTGCCCTTGTGCTTTGGTGATTTCTGTGCCTCTTGGTTTCTTTGGAGGGATCGGTGCAGCTTCCCGGATCGGGATTCTTGTAAAAGGAAGCAATTTCCTGGAAGCAGTTGCACAGATGGAGACGATTGTGTTTGACAAGACAGGCACATTGACCAAAGGGGAATTTAAAGTGCAGGCGGTCTGCCCGGCAGAGGGAAGTGAAAAAGAACTTTTGGAATTGGCAGCTCTGGCAGAAGGGTATTCCAACCATCCGATTGCTGGGTCTATCCGTGAGGCGTACGGGAAAGAGATTAACATTGACCGGATAGGCCAGGCCCAGGAGATCGCTGGGTGCGGGATCTGTATACCGGTGGATGGGAAAGAGGCGCTGATAGGCAATGAAAAGCTGATGAGGGAGAGGAAGATTGATTATGTGCCCGATCAGAGCGCCGGAACCATTGTTTATATAGCGTATGAGGGAAGGTTTGCCGGAAGGATTGTCATTGCAGATCGTGTGAAGGATGGCGCAGCACAGGCGATCCGGGATATGAAGCGGGTTGGCGTGAAAAAATGTGTGATGCTTACGGGAGACCGTCAGGAAGCGGCTGATGCAGTGGCAAGGGAGCTTGGGATCGATGAAGTTCATGCAGAACTTTTGCCTGGCGATAAGGTGTCAAAGGTGGAAGAGCTTTTGGCAAGGCAGGAGGACAAAGCAAAGCTTGCTTTCGTGGGTGATGGCATGAATGACGCGCCGGTTTTAACCAGAGCGGATATTGGGATTGCCATGGGAAGCATGGGATCCGATGCGGCAATCGAGGCGGCGGATGTGGTGTTGATGGATGATGATGTGAAAAAGATTGCGTCTATTGTAAAAATATCCAGAAAGACATTGACCATCGTCAAGCAGAACATCCTATTTGCGCTAGGGGTAAAAGGGTTAGTCCTTTTGCTTGGGGCGCTTGGCGTTGCCAATATGTGGGAAGCGGTGTTTGCGGATGTGGGGGTTTCTGTGATTGCGATTTTAAACGCTATGAGGGCTTTGAAAGCAGAGAAGGGATAAGAAGATTGAAGATCAGGAATTTAAAAACAGGCAGATTTCATCTCGTGTGGTTGTTTTTTTTGGGCGCTTTATTGACAGCATTGTCCGTATCGGGAGATTGCGCTAAGGCGAAAGAACTGCCGGAAGGATCGCTCCCGGGGCAAGTGAATGAGGAAGAAATCATGCAGGAAGTGGAAAACATTTTAAGGAACATGACCTTAGAGGAAAAGGTATACCAGCTTTTTATCATTACACCGGAAGCTCTGACAGGAAACAAGGCGGTTGGGGCAGCCGGGGAGACGACCAGGAAGGGCCTGGAGAAATATCCGGTGGGTGGCTTGGTTTACTTTTCCAAAAATCTGAAAAATCCTGCCCAGACGAAGAAAATGCTGCAAAAAACCATGGAATTTTCTTACGAAATAGAAGGGATGCCCCTGTTTATCTGTATTGACGAAGAGGGCGGCCGTGTAGCCAGGGTGGGGAACAATCCTGCTTTTGGGGTACCCAAGGTGGGAGCCATGGAAAAGATAACAAATGAGGAAGAGGCATATGCAGTTGGGGAGACGATTGGCGCGTATCTTTCCCGACTGGGATTTAATTTTGATTTTGCGCCGGATGCGGATGTGCTTACGAACCAAGACAATACGGTGATCGGTGACAGATCCTTTGGAAAGGATCCGGAGGCCGTTACCCAGATGGCAGCCGCAGTCTCAGACGGGCTTCACAGCCAGGGGGTGCTCAGCACGTTTAAACATTTTCCGGGCCATGGAGCGACACGGGAGGATACCCATGAGGGGTTTGCCTATACGGAGAAGACTTATGAAGAATTACTAAAATGTGAGTTAAAGCCGTTTATGGCAGCCGGCGAAAAGGGGATCGATGCGGTCATGGCAGCCCATATTTTTGTACCAAGCATAACCGGGGATGAGATACCCTGTTCTTTGTCGGAAAAGATGCTTACGGATATTTTGCGTGAGGACTTAGGGTTTGAAGGGCTTATCATTACAGACGCCTTAAATATGGGCGCCATTACGAAGAAGTATTCTTCCGCCCAGGCAGCAGTCATGGCATTTGAGGCGGGAGCGGATATGCTTTTGATGCCTCAGGATTTTGTGCAGGCGGCGGAAGGGATCCTTTTTGCAGTCCAAAAAGGGGAGATCAGTGAGGAGCGCGTTGATGCCTCTTTAAGGCGGATCATAAAAGCAAAACTAATGTGGAAAGGACATTGAAAAATCGAAGAAAATCACCTATACTAATTTCATAACGAGAAACCAATGAGAAGGTGGGGATACCATGAAGCGAAAGAATGCAGTTATTTCTTTTTATTTAGTCATTTGTCTTTTATTTCTATCCCCTGCCTTCTCTTTTTGTGTTTTTGGGGCACAAGAGGAAGAGGGGGTGCTGGAAGCATATCAGGATTATCAGCAGCGTTTTTGGGGGATTACCAGCCGCCGTGAGATAGAAGCCGCTGGTTTCCAGGTCATTACGGATCAAATATTTCCCATAGAGACTTCCTGTTTTGGGGGAGTGATGCTGATTCCCGCGTTGGAGAAAACTTATCACCGGTTGGCGCTTTTTCTTGTCCGGGAAGATGGAACTATTGTATACCGCACAGACCAGCTTGAAGTGAACAACAAAAATAAGGGGCAGATGAAGCAGCCGATCAAGGAACTTGCAGCCGTTTCTTTTCAGGAACTTGACGGAGATGGCAGAATGGATATTGTGCTGATTGTTATCTGCGAGAATGAGACGGGTTCTTATAGGAGGAAGCCTTATAAGGTAGGAGATGTGCTGTTTCAAAATGAACAGGGATTTTACCGGGATTACCGGATCTCCGACAAGATCAACCGTTTTAGTATGAACAAGAGCGTGGAATGCATTACGGCATTTGTGCGGGATGGCAGGTCGGCGGAGTTTCTTTATACGGCAACGACCAGAAGGGAACTTTTATCCCAGGGGTTCCAGGTGGCACAGGAGCAGTGTTACTTTAGGCAGTTTGAGAAGCTGGGCAGGCTTGAGGTAGTGCCGGGGACGTATACGATGGCGGATTTCGCTGTTTTCATGATCTACCTGATCAACGAGCAGGGCGAGATCGTCTGGAGTTTCCAGCCTATGGGCGAATATGATAATCTCTATGCGTTAAAGGGAATAACCTGCCGGGACATTGACGGGGATGGAATGAAAGATATCCTTGTACTGGCCAGGTACAGTTACGAAGGAAATGAACTTTTGACGGAAAGCAATTATTCAATTTATTATCAGCGGACGGATGGCTTTTTTGAAGATACCATGATACAAAAGAGATATCCCTGCAGCGACGAGGATACTGTGGCAGGGCTTGTAGAAAAGGCGAGAGCCTATTGGGGGTGGAAGACAGAAGGATGATTAAGATACTGATTGTAGATGACGAAAAGGCAATATGTGATTTGATTGACTTAAATTTATCGGCTTCCGGTTATCTGTGCACGGCGGTGCAGGATGGCCTGAAAGCTATTGAAATGATTGAAAAGGAGCAGTTTGACCTGATTCTTCTTGATATTATGCTGCCTGGGGTAGACGGGTATGACATTATGGATTATGTCAGGCCTTTGAAAGTTCCGGTGATCTTTATCACAGCCAAGCATGAAGTAAGAGACCGGGTAAAAGGGTTAAAACTTGGCGCAGATGATTATCTGGTCAAGCCTTTTGACGTGGTGGAACTGGTGGCCAGGGTGGAGGCTGTGCTGCGGCGTTACCAGAAAGTGCAGCAGATCCAAACGGTAGGCGATGTGGTAGTGGATATGGAAGCAAGGCAGGTTACCAGAGGCGGAAAGCCAGTGGTTTTAACGAATAAGGAATTTCAGCTTCTGGTCTTATTTGTAACCAACAAAAATGTTGCCCTGTTCAGGGAAAGCCTGTATGAGAAGGTATGGGAAGAGGAATATTACGGCGACAGCCGTACCCTGGATCTTCATGTGCAGCGGCTTCGCAGAAAGCTTGGATGGGAACATAATCTGGTAGCGGTATACAAAGTGGGATACCGCTTAGAGGTATCACAATGAAATTTTCTTTGAAACTTCTGTTGTGGAGTATTATCGTGATGGCGGCTGCCTTTGGGTTTAGCGGGTTTTATCTGGTAAATTATGTATTTGAGACTTCCCTGGCAAGGGAAGTGGGACAGGCGTTGGATGAAAACAGCATTCTCCGTTTTGCCTTTGAAACGGCTGCCCTGAATGTGCCGGCGAAATATGATATGCTGCAGGATGGGTCTATTGAGCAGATTGCGGTGAATTTGGAGACCAGCGGACAAAACACAGGGCGTATGCTCCGCATTTCGGATGAAAGACAAAGCGTACTGTATGCCAGTGATGGTTTTGAGGCCAGTGAGGAACAGCTTGCACAGACAGATGAACTGACGAAAACGTACCGGATCATTCAGGTGGGGGAGAAGTATTATATTCACACCGGGAGTATTGTCAAGGCGCTGGACAGGGCCCTTTACTTAGAGACTTTAAGGGATATTTCAGAGGTGTTTTATGAACGTGCTTTAGGTTTTGGGGTATACCGCAGGGTTACAATCCTGATGTTGGCGCTTGGGACGCTGGTCATGCACTTGATCGCTTCCTGGCTGACGAAGCCGATCCGTCTGTTGACGAAAGCGACGAAGCAAATGGCGGCAGGGGATTATGCATACCGTGCTAAGAAGGTGGGGAGCGATGAACTAGGGCAGCTTACATTGGACTTTAACAAGATGGCGGAGGCGCTTGAGGAAAATGTTGGGAAGCTGGAGGAAGAACTACAGGCCAGGGAAGATTTTGTAGGAGCGTTTGCCCATGAATTGAAAACACCTCTTACATCGATTATCGGTTATGCAGATATGCTCCGGTCCAGGAAATTGGATGAAGAAAAAAGTATTTTATCTGCAAATTATATCTATACAGAAGGAAAACGTTTAGAGAGCATGTCTATCCGGCTCTTAGACATTATGGTAGCGCGTCATGGCACGCCGGAATTCCAGAATGTTCCGGTGGAAAATTTATTTCTTTATCTGAAAGATATGTTCCAGACCAATGAAGAGATGCATTTTGTATACCGCTATGACCCGGGAAACGTTATGGTGGAGGGCGGCCTGATTATTACGGTGCTGATCAACCTTTTGGACAATGCCTGTAAAGCGTCGGAACCAGGCAGCACTGTGGAGATTGGAGGAACCGTACAGGAAGAAGGATACCGGTTTATGGTAAAAGATCATGGGGTGGGAATTGCGCCACAGGAGGTCAAAAAGATCACCAAGGCTTTTTATATGGTAGATAAATCCAGATCCAGGAGCAGAAACGGCGCTGGGCTGGGGCTTGCCTTATGCGCTGAGATCCTTGCCATTCATGAAAGCAGGCTGGAGATTGACAGTACGCTGGGCGAAGGGACTTGTATGAGCTTTTTGATCCATGCAGGCAGGAAGGAGGACGGAGATGAAAAAAACAGTGATTAATTATCTGCTTCTTCTCGTAGCGGCGCTGGTAGCAGTCTTTTCCGTCTGGGGTCCGGAAGCGCTTGCTGTTTATAAAGACAAGACCATATTAAATGCGATCAATACCCAGACCACTGAGGAGGGGGAAAAAGGATACCGTTATCAGCTTACGGCGGGGGAACGGCTTTATATTTTATCCCAGTGTTTAAACAGACAGTCGCAGCCGGAAAGTGAGCAGAACGCTCTGACGCGGACTGAGGAAGTGGAGGTTCAGGAATTGGAAGGCGCTTATGCATTTGTAGTGAATCACCAAGGGCCTTCGGGCAGGGAGATCACGGACGAAGAGATTTATGCGACCTGCAACCGGATGTTGGAGGATCTAAAACAGGCGGGGATTCTGCCCGATACCGTAATGGATGTGAGTGCAGGAGCGTATGACGCGGTGTTATATTCCGCCATTGACGTTTTAGAGCCGAGAAATAATGTGGCCGTATGGAAGGTGAGCCTTTCTACCAGCCAAAAAAATGCCAACAAGGCAAACCGGCTGTTGGATGTGTATCTGGATGCAGATACAGGGAAGCCTTATGAGTTTTATGTCCGCACACAGCTTAGCTGGGAGGAAGTTGATCCCGATGCAGTGATTAGAGCATGGTGTGATTACATGGGGTTGGGGGAGCCGGAGGGATATGAGACGAATAATCCGCTGTTGGAAACAACGCCGTATTATCAAAAGTATGTAGTCCGTGGCAATGGAGAGGAAAGGACCATTGTTACGATTGGGTTTTATGAAGGGATTAACGAATTGTTTATAAAAATATCAAAATGATGCAAAAAAGATGCAAAAATGATGGAACTTTGATGCAAGTATGATGAAAAAATGATGCACTGATGCAGTACACTTTTATTATGAAATACTTACCGTAAGACCCCAGGGTATGGCGCTGAGTAGGAAAAGAAAGAATTGCTGCAAGAAGGGAGCATCATTTTTTATGTACAAGAGAAGAAACCACAAAAAGAGCGCTTTGGCATATGATAAGAAAAGAAAGGAAAAAAGGCTTCTGCTTGAGGGAGAGTGGCTGCTGGCAATGGGAATGCTGTTTTTTTCCGTTTTGGTTACCGCAGCGGCATTCATTTTGCCGGAGAGAAACCATCTGTTAGAGATGGGGCAGGAGACGAATGACCGGTTAGCGGATCAGTCCTATGAAGAAATCAAATGGAAAATGGAACGGGCGAATTCCTCCGTGCGGGGGCAGGCAGAGGGCTATCAGAAACAAGTTTTGACGTGGAGTGGAAGTGTGCAGGATGATAGGCAGCAGGAAGAGCCGGATGCTCCCCTTATTGTGATCGATCCAGGGCATGGAGGGGAAGACGATGGCTGTGTTGAAATGGGAACCAAGGAAAAGAGTGTGAATTTGCAGATTGCATTTTTGGTAAAAGATCAATTGGAGGAAATGGGATTTCGGGTACAGCTTACAAGAACCGAGGATACCTATATGATGAAAGAGGCAAGGGCGATTTATGCAAACCAGGCAAAGGCGGATGCATTTATTAGCATTCACCAGAATACTTTTGAGGACGCTTCCGTGTGCGGGATAGAGACTTGGTATGATGAAACGGGTTCCAGCAGGGAAAGCGGAAGACTGGCACAGCTTATCCATCAGAAAACATTAGACAGTACCCAGGCGCAGGAAAGGGATCTTAGGGGAGATGCCGGTTTTTGTGTGACTAGTAAGACCAAAATGCCGTCATGCCTCATTGAAACGGGGTTTCTCTCCAATGACACAGAAAAAAAGAATTTGGCAGATGTGATCTATCAGAAGAAAATTGCCCAGGGCATAGCGGAAGGCATCGATTTATTTTTTCATCCCAAGACAATGTATCTGACTTTTGACGATGGACCGTCAGCAGAATGCACGGAAATGGTGTTAAATATTTTAAGGGAAAGAAAGGTAAAGGCTACATTTTTCTTAATCGGGGAGTATGTGGAAAAGTATCCGGAAGTGGCGAAACGGATTGCCAGGGAAGGGCATACCATAGGGATTCACTGTTACCGGCATGATTACGGGGTGCTCTATCAAAATGTTGACAGTTATCTTGAAGACTTTCAGAAGGCGTACGATGTGATCGAAGAGGTCACTGGTGTGAAGGCGAAGCTGTTCCGTTTCCCGGGAGGAAGCGTAAATGCATATAATAAGTCGGTATGCAGGGAAATTGTTAAGGAAATGACAGACAGAGGGTATGTGTATTTTGACTGGAATGCCAGTCTGGACGATGCAGCAGGGGATTATGAGCCGGAAGAATTACTTGAAAATGCCAAGATAACTGCTATGGACAGGAAAAGGGTGGTGCTTCTTGCCCATGACAGAGTGTATCATACTGCTCTTTGCTTGGACCGTCTGATTACACAGTTTCCAGAGTACAAGTTGGAAGTTTTGACACCTGAGACAGAGCCGATAAAATTTAAACTGCCTTAAATGTATAAATTTTCTTTTCATATCCATAATATGGTTAGGGAATTTCCATATTGTAGAATAAAAGGAGATAAAAGATGGCAGTGGATTTTAAAAACAGTGAGACAAAGGATAATCTAATGCGCGCTTTTGCCGGAGAAAGCCAGGCGAGAAACCGGTATACCTTTGCGGCAGGACAGGCAAAAAAAGAAAATCTTCAGGTGATTGCGGCAGTCTTCAAATATACGGCGGATCAGGAAAAGGAACACGCAGAAATCTTTTATAATCATTTAAAAGAACTTGCAGGGGAGACGATCCATGTAGACGGCGGGTATCCGGTGGATATTTCCGAAAATGTCTTAGATCTTTTAAAGAAAGCCCAGCATAATGAATATGAAGAGCACGACCCAGTCTATAAAAACTTTGGTGAGAAGGCGATGGAAGAAGGTTTCCAAAATGTTGCCCATTCCTTTTTTGCCATTGCGGAGATCGAGAAGGTGCATGGCGACAGGTTTGGGAGGTTTGCCAAGTGGCTGGAAGAAAATCAATTATTTATCTCGGACGTGAAGACCGGGTGGATATGTTTAAATTGCGGTTACATCTTTGAAGGGGAAAAAGTACCTGAAAAATGTCCTGTTTGCCAGCATGACAGAGGGTACTTTATCCGGCTTGAGTTCTCGCCCTACGAGGGGTCAAAAGTATAATATATAAACTTTGTAATTGACATTGGCGGGTAAATGTGAATATAATGGGGATTAGTAGAGAAGTATGCTCGCATGAGATCGATTGGGGAACAGGAATAGAATGAAGAAAAAGGAAAAAAGGCTGTTTGTGCCGGCCTTGTGGTTGTTTTTTATTACTTTAGCCGCAGGGATTGCTTATCTCTCTTTCCAAAGTGGGGAGGAAACCAAGAAACTGGGAGAGCAGTTCATTTTGCAGTTGGCTCAAAATATTAATCATAAACAAAACGTAAGCGCCGCCGAGATAAACGCGTTGACGTATGATATCAGGCAGGGCGGAAGAGCTTTGGCGTTTTTTGTACTTGGAATCATCGGAACTGCTGCAGTGCATGTCTCCTGCCCAAAGTGGAATTGGGGAATCAAGACAATTATCACTGCTTTTGTGCTTTTTGCCATTGCATTTTTGACGGAAAAGGTGAAAATTTTTATCCCTTCCAGACATTATAGCTATGAAGAAATGTTGATCAGTATCACGGCTGTGATCATCGGTTTTTTGGCGGTATCGCTGACTACCCTCACAGTATCCGCACTAAAAGGTTTTTTTCGCTTGATGGCGGCAAGCCATATTTAAAATGATATGATGCTGTCTATGGGCAGCTACAGAAAAAGGCGTCACTTTTTGTGGCGCCTTTTTTGTAACTTGGGTTAAAAAGAACCGGTATATTTTTCTTCACAGTATTTGCAGCGGTAAATCTCTTTTTCCTCGTCAGCAAGGACGAAAATATGTGGAAGCTCCTGTTCAATGGATGTAATGCATCTGGGGTTTTTACACCGGATCACATTTTTGATCTCTTTAGGGAGCATAAGATCTTTTTTAGAGACGATCTCCCCGTCTTTGATGACGTTGACAGTAATGTTATGGTCAATGAAGGCAAGCACATCTAAGTCCAGCATATTAATATCGCATTCCACTTTCAGGATATCTTTTTTTCCCATTTTATTGCTTCGGGCATTTTTAATGATAGCTACCGTGCAGTCCAGTTTGTCTAGTTGCAGGTGATGATAAATGGACAGGCTTTTCCCGGCCTTAATATGGTCAAGGACAAATCCTTCTTCGATTTTTCCAACATTCAGCATGTTTCCAATTCCTCCTAATCTACTTTGATATTTAACAGTGTGAGAATCAGCGCCATCCGCACATAGACGCCGTATTGCACCTGTTTGAAATAGGCAGCCCTGGGATCATCGTCTACCTCCACGGAGATTTCATTGACCCTGGGGAGTGGGTGAAGCACCAGCATATCCGGGCGGGCTAACGTCATTTTAGGTTTATCCAGAATGTAAAAGTCCTTTAAACGGACATAATCTTCTTCGTTAAAGAAACGCTCTTTCTGAACCCGGGTCATATAAAGAAGGTCAAGATCCGGCATAATGCTTTCTAAACGGATCACTTCCTCGTATGGAATATTTCTTTCTTTTAGCAGATCGGTGATATAGTCAGGAACCATCAACTCTCTGGGGGAGATGAAGATAAACTTAACTCCCTCATAACGGATCAGGGCGTTGATCAGGGAATGGACGGTCCTGCCAAATTTTAAGTCGCCGCAAAGCCCGATGGTAAAGTGATCCAGCCGCCCCTTAAGGGAGCGGATTGTAAGAAGATCCGTGAGAGTCTGGGTAGGGTGCTGGTGGCCGCCGTCTCCGGCATTGATAACGGGAATGGAGGATCTGCCGGCTGCTACCATAGGGGCCCCTTCTTTGGGATGGCGCATGGCGCAGATATCCGCAAAACAGGAGATTACCCGGATGGTATCGGATACGCTTTCTCCTTTGCTTGCAGAAGAGGATCCTGCATCGGAAAATCCAATGACACTGCCCCCTAAATTTAACATGGCGGATTCAAAACTAAGCCGTGTCCGGGTACTTGGTTCATAAAAGCAGGTGGCAAGTTTTTTACCATTGCAGGCATGGGCGTATTTGTCCATATGATTTTCAATATCATTGGCAAGGTCAAAAAGTTGGTTTAATTCTTCAGTGGAAAAATCCAAGGGACTCATAAGGTGTCTCATAATTGTATCTCCTTTTTCATCTCAAAAGAAAATCGAAGAGAAAACTCTCTTCGATTTCTAATTTTATTCTATAAATGATAATAATTCCTCTACGGGCTTTCTCTTTGGAGCTACAGGCTCTTGTGCAGGATAACCAATGGGGATCAGTGCAACGATCTCTCTTTCTTCAGGAATGTTAAGTAGCGAAGCAGCATCTGCTTCGTCAAAAATTCCCATGATCACGCTTCCAAGTCCTTTTTCGTAAGCTGCAAGGCAAAAAGTTTGGGCAGCTACACCGGCGTCAAACATCTGCCAGGATCCTTCTTTGGCGGTGGAATAGGAACCGTCACGTTCAAAACCGCTTCTGTTCTTAATGTAAGTGACAACAATAAGCATGGGCGCCTGGGCAATGATTTCTCCGTTTTTTGGATAAGCTGAGGTACACGCGGATGCAATTTTATCCTTTAATTCCCCTTCAACAGCGATATAGCGGGTAATCTGCGTATGTTTCCAGCTAGGCGCATAAGAGGCAGTTTCAATTATTTCGGAAAGCAGCGCATGGTCTACAGGCTGGGTGGTAAAGCTGCGGATACTCCTGCGGCCTTTGATACATTCTTTTGCGGTCATAAGCACACTCCTTTCGGTTTCCAATTTGTTACTATCATAGCACAGAGCTTGTTTTCTTTCAATAAATAAAAGGGAAAATATTTTGCGGGTGTAGAGTGTTTATTGTGAAAGGAGGTTTAGGTTAATTAGAGTTAATTTATTTAAAACAATATTAAGTTTATGACCCAAATTACCGATAAAGTAATTGTAACTATACTTTCATGGTTTGCAGTCTGTAGGAGATCAGGGAATGCTTTCTGTTAGGACGAATATGCTGGCATGGAATGCCGGAAGGCAATTCGGCGTCAACACTTCCAAGAATAAAAAAACTACAGAGAAGCTGTCATCAGGCTATCGGATCAACCGGTCAGCGGATGATGCGGCGGGGCTTGCTATTTCGGAGAAAATGCGCCGTCAGATCCGCGGTCTTACCCAGGCGTCCACAAACGCACAGGATGGAATTTCTATGGTTCAGTCTGCAGAGGGCGCATTAAATGAGATCCATGAAATGCTGCAGAGGGCCAATGAACTGGCAGTGCGGTCAGCCAATGGCACTTTGACAGATGCAGACCGTGCTATGGTAGATGCAGAGGTTCAGCAGATCAAAAATGAGATCAACACCACGGCGGAGCATACAGTATTTAATGAGATGCGGCTTTTTCCTGATGACGGGATCTGGCCAAGTACGGTGTTTCCGTCGGCAATCAGTGAGTATAATATCCATTACAATATAAAAGACGGTTCTTTTACCGTGGATATGCCGGATGGCTCAGGAATATCGGCAAGTACGGCGGCCATGGGGCGTGCCGGGGTAGGTCCGGTTTCACAAGGCGGGGCCCTGGCGGATATGATTGCAACGAAGCTGATACCGGATGCGGCAAACCAGATTTTCAGCGCCTTCCCTTCGCTTAAAAATGCGGTGGGGAGTGATACGATAGATATTAAAATAAATGTGGTCGATATAGACAGGAAAGGCGGGATGCTGGCGAGGGCGGGATATCAATGTTATTCTACTGGCAAGCCGTATAACCTTGAGATACAGTTTGACTCTAGCGATTTTTCATTGGCAGACGGGGAAGGTGGGGGTGCGATGGCGGAAGCGCTGCAGTCGACCATAGCCCATGAGCTGACCCACTCTATCATGCAATATACGATGATAGATGGTATGCATGGGCGGAATGGGCATCCGAAATACCCGGAATGGTTTAAGGAAGGAACAGCCCAGTTATCCGGGGGCGGTTTTCCTACCCAATGGAACAATACGCTTGCTGCCATCGCTAAGCAGATGACAAGCGCTTCGGACACTTCCGTAGACAGCCAGATCCAGAGTTATTTAAAAAAACATACTGTGGATAACAGGCCATATGGGCATGGTTATCTGGCGGTGGCTTACGCTGGTTATCTGGCAGCAGGAGGCGGAAGCGTTTCGGGGCAGACCATTGCCAGAGGGATGGATAAGATTTTTGCGGATCTGATCAATGGGCAAACTTTGGATCAGGCCCTGCAAAAAAATACAGGGATGACAGGGGAACAGCTTAAAAACGCGATTAATAGTGGGAATGCAGATGCCACAGAATTTGTAAGGAAATTATCTTATGAGTCAAAAGGTGGAGCAGGGTCTGTGATTACCCCCTCTTTAAATGTTGGCGGTACGGCAATTTTAGGTGGCGGTGGTGGGGGAACTGGTCCGAATCCCCCAATTAATCCGGGAAATCCGGGAGGCGCAAAAGCGGCGGCATTGCAGGTTGGGTCAGAATCCGGTCAACATATTGCATTTGATTTGTATGCGATGAATACGGCAGCGTTAGGCCTTTGGGGAACCAGTGTTGCTACAGAAGATGAGGCGGGCATGGCGATTAACGAAATTAAAAATGCAATCGCCTATGTCAGCAGTGTACGAAGCGCTTATGGCGCAGTGCAGAATCGTCTAGAACATACGATCTCTAATTTAGATAATGTGGTGGAAAACACAACGGCGGCGGAGTCAGGAATCAGGGATACGGATATGGCGAAGGAAATGGTACGTTATTCAAACCAGCAGATTCTGTTGCAGGCAGGAACGGCAATTCTGGCGCAGGCTAACAGGCAGTCAGATGTGATCTTAGGGCTTTTAAACTGATGGAAGGGACGATGAAATGGGTGTAATGGTTGACGTGGTCTGTAAGTCATGTAACGCAGGCTGGCAGTGTATGAGAGGATGTGGTCTGATGCACGGATCGCTGCAGGCAGTGGCAGATCTATTTCCTGAACAGACCCGGAGGGAGCTTATGGAGGAGGCAGGACAGACAGAGTTTCCGGTGTTCGATTTTGCCTACAAATTATCTTATTGTCCTCATTGCTGTAGTATAGAGAGCGTCCCGGTGATAAGGATGCCGGAAAGCTATAAAGCGTATATTGGCCCTTGTCCGGTTTGCGGCCAGGAGAGTAAACTGATCAGGGATATAGCCAGAACAAAATGTCCCGTTTGCCATGAAACGGCGTTGGAAGAGAGGGAAACAGGAGATTGGGATTAAGGATATCTATATAGAATGAAGAAAACACCTTGTCATTTGGCAAGGTGTTTTGTAAAATATAGGAGGTTGCAGATTTTAATGATCATGGTTATGGAGGAATGCCAATGCTGGAATCATTTTATCCGGATCAATTTATGAGTTCCGCTTATTGTATTGATTTTCAATCTTTTTATGATGCGGGATACAGGGGAATCATTTTTGATATTGATAATACTTTAGTCTGCCACGGCGCGCCTGCTGATGAGCGGAGCATCCGGTTGATTCAAAGTCTTAAGGATATGGGATTTGGAATTCTTTTTTTGTCGAATAATAAAGAACCCAGGGTAAAAATGTTTAATGACGCCATGCAGGCACAGTATATTTTTAAGGCCGGAAAACCCAAAAGGGACGGTTATTTGAAGGCAATGGAACTGCTTGGCACGGACAAGGGCAGTACGCTTTTTGTAGGGGATCAGCTATTTACGGATGTGTGGGGGGCAAGGAATGCCGGGATCTATTCTTTGCTTGTTCAGCCTATCGATAAAAAAGAAGAAATTCAGATCATTTTGAAAAGATATCTTGAGAAGATAGTTCTTTTCTTTTACAAACGAAAGTGTGAAAAGGAAAAAAGAGAATATTTGCGGAAAGGAAGAGGTCTATGATAGACGGTAACACGAAGGTATGCGGATTGATTGGAAACCCCGTAGAACACACGCTTTCACCGCTGATCCACAATACCCTTGCAAAACGTCTTGGACATCATTTGGTCTATGTACCGTTTCTGGTAGAGGATGGGGCTGTAAAATCTGCTGTGGACGGGGCTTTTGCGCTGAATGTGCTGGGGCTGAATGTGACGGTGCCTTATAAAGGCAAAGTGATGGAAAATCTGGTTCAGATAGATGATCTGGCGGAACAGATCGGCGCTGTCAATACACTGGTTCGTTGTGGAAGTGGTTTTAAGGGGTATAATACGGACATGCCGGGATTATGCCGGGCGTTGACCAGGGAAGGGATCATGCTGAAAGAGCAGGAGGTCATTCTCTTGGGTGCAGGCGGTGCAGCAAGAGCGGTAGCGTTTATGTGTGCATCCCAAAAGGTAAAGAAAGTTTATCTGCTGAACCGTTCTGTGGATAAAGCGAAAGCGGTGGCGGAGGAAGTAAACAGAAAAAGCGGCAGGGAATGTATCTGTCCGATGGCGCTAAAGGATCATGGGAAAGTCCCGGATGGAAAATTTCTTGCGATACAGGCTACCAGCGTAGGGCTATACCCGAATGAAAAGGACGTGATCATAGAAGACGGGGCTTTTTATGAAAAAATTCACACAGGCTATGATCTGGTCTATAAGCCCGGGACTACCCGGTTCATGGAGCTTGTAAAGAGCCATGGCGGAGAGGCATATAATGGACTTAAGATGCTCTTATATCAAGGGATCATTGCTTACGAACTTTGGAATGGGATTTCCGTTTCGGAAGAAATGGCGCTTCAGGTCTACGAAATGCTTGAAAGAGAGATTTATCATGAAGGATAATATTATTTTAACGGGATTTATGGGATCCGGAAAGACCAGTGTGGGAATCCGGCTTTCCTATTCTCTCCGGAGAACGATGATCGATACGGATAAGTGGATCGAAAAGAAGCAGGGAATGACCGTTTCGGAAATCTTTGCAGAAGAAGGGGAAGAGGCTTTCCGAAACATGGAAACAAAATGTCTCCGGGAACTTTTAAAGACAACGGATCATCAGATCATATCTGTTGGCGGGGGGCTTCCCGTAAGGGAAGAGAACAGGCAGCTCCTTTCCCGGCTTGGAAGGGTTTTTTATTTGAAGGCATCACCGGAAACAATCTACGAGAGACTAAAGACGGATACTACGCGTCCTCTTTTGCAGGTTGCAGATCCATTAGCCCAAATAAAACGGCTTTCAGAAGCAAGAGAAGAGGCTTATGCATCTTGTGCGGATGTGGTCGTTGATGTGTCAGAGAGGAGTTTTGATGAAATCCTGGAAGTGATTATAGGTAGTTTGCAGGATGACAGAAAGGAAAGGGTACAGGGATGAAACTATTAGTGATTAACGGGCCAAATTTAAATTTTCTTGGCATCAGGGAAAAGGAAGTGTACGGAACACAGGATTATGACTATCTTTTAAATTTGATTGGAAAAAAGGGCCAGGAATGCGGGGCGGTTATCGAAGTGTTCCAGAGCAATCATGAGGGCGCAGTGATTGACAGGATCCAGGACGCATATTTCGATGGCACAGAAGGAATCGTGATCAATCCAGGCGCATATACCCATTATAGTTATGCGATTCACGATGCACTGGCCAGCGTCACCGTTCCTAAAGTGGAAGTTCATATTTCCGATATCACCCAAAGAGAGGAATTCCGTAAAGTGTCTGTTACGGCTCCGGCCTGTGATAAACAGATCTACGGACATGGACTGAATGGATATTTAGAAGCAATCGATGTGATATTGGAAATGGGAAAAGAAAAATAGAAAATTTTTCAAATAATAAACAGCCTGTCTTCAGAAATGAGGATAGGCTGTTTTTCGTAGTTTTTTATGATTTACGAAAAATGTTGGAGAGCATTTGAGCAAAAGGAATTGTTATGTAACTGGTTTAACATCAAATGCCAAAACCCACTATACTACAGATTTTAAAAAAAATCAATTACAAGTTTTTCCCGGGAAGAAAAATTGTGTCCTGACGACGGTCTTTTTTTAAAGATTGACGCTGAAATTGCTATAATCTACCTGTTTACAGGTCAAAAATTGCATTAATTGTTTTTAGGCCGTCAAAATTTTAGTCAAGAAAGGAGAAATTATGCCAAGACGAGGAACAAACATTTATAGGAGGAAAGACGCGCGGTGGGAAGGACGGATCAAAAAGGAAAACGATGGGGGCGCCGGAGGAAAGTACTGGTATTTTTACGGAAAATCTTATGGGGAAGTAAAAAAGAAGATGGAGGATGCAAGGAAAAAATACAGGGAATATGGTTTATCACAAAAATATACGATTGGTGAAGTAATGGATATCTGGCTTAAAGAATGCAGTCCTTATTGGAAACAAACTACTTATGCGGCTTATTCCGGCATAGTAGATAAATATATTCTGCCCAGGATAGGGTGTATGCAGGTAAGAAGTATGGATGAAGAAATGATGGAAAAATTTCTTTCCGGGATCCGGGAACAAAAAAAACTTTCAAACCGTTATTTGAGAAATATCTGTTCGGTCATCATAAGAGCGATGCGCTATGTCAGGAAAAAGAGGCACTATGAAATGGAGATACCGGAAAATGCAGTCTGCCCTGTCAAGCAGGAACAGGTGATCCCACCTAGTGAAAAGGAGCTTACGGTGTTAGAGAGTTATCTTTTGCAGCATGCACAAGACGATACCTGCATAGGTATTTTGATCGCATACCATACAGGACTGCGGATCGGTGAGGTTTGTGCCCTGACATGGGAGGATATCGACCTTGACGAAGAGGTCATTTATATCCGCAAAAATCTTCAACGTGTAAAAACAACGGATCATGTGAAAAACAATACGGAAATTCTTTTGCAGACACCGAAAACCAGCGCTTCTTTCAGGATCATCCCAATCCCGCCAGTGCTGCTTCCACTGCTTAAGGAACCAAGGGAAGAAAAATGGGGTTATATTATCAAAGGAAAAAAGAAAGCCTGGGCGGAGCCAAGGACGTTGCAGTATCGTTTTGCAAAAATATTAGAAGAATGTGGTATGGAAGGATTCAATTTTCATATGCTGCGCCATGCATTTGCCACACGGTGTATCGCCAGGGGATTTGATGTAAAGAGCCTGAGTGAGATCCTTGGACATAGCAATACGCAGACAACTTTAAATCTTTATGTGCATTCTAATATGAAACGGAAAAAGGAACTTATGGAACAGTTTATTTAATTTTTAGTCCGTCAAAATCATCGTCAGCAGGGCAGCGCAGTGCCCTGCTTTTCTTTTATCCGGGCTGTTTTAGAGGGGGCAGAAGCCCATTTCGCAGATCATAAAAATTTACGAAATGAAAGGGTAAGAAAATGAGTCCTACAATAGATATTCATTCCCACATTCTGCCGAAAATAGACGACGGAGCGGAAAGTTTTGATATGAGCATGGCCATGCTTCGTATTGCCTATGAAGATGGGATAGATGGGATCATACTCACCCCACACTATAAACCGGGGCATCATAATGCCTGCCAGGAAAAAATAACATTCCTGGCAGGAAAGCTCCGGCAGGAGATGAGGAAAGAAAATAGGGACATCCGGCTTTATGTTGGAAACGAAATTTATTACCATGAGGGGATGTTCCGGGAACTGGAGGAAGGAAGGGCATCTGCCATGGCAGGCTCATCCTACATACTAACTGAATTTGGCCCTATGGAGCGTTTTGAGTACATCAGGGGCGGAATTTATGAGATTCTTGCCCACGGGTACAGACCGATCCTTGCCCATGGGGAGCGGTATAACAGCATTCTTGGGAAAGTAGATAGTGTAGAAGAACTGATCCGGATGGGATGCAGCGTCCAGATCAATGCCGGGAGCGTTATGGGGAAAGCAGGCTTCGGGGCGAAACAGTTTGCCAGGCGTCTTTTAAAAGAGGAATTGGTGCAGTTCGTGGCTTCGGATGCCCATAATGCAGATAAGAGGAAACCGGAGCTTGCAGATTGCGGAAACTATATCAGGCGGAAATACGGGGAAGACTATGCCGCCAACCTACTCTATAGGAACCCGATGCATGTGATAAAAAATGAGTATATTGGATGATACAGGAGAGTACAGGATGGAGAACCAACGGAACAGTGAAGAGATAGAGATTGACCTGCTGGAGTTATTTTCAGTGCTTTTTAGCAGGATATGGCTGATCGCAAGTGCGGGGATGTTTTGTGCCTTGTCCTGCCTTGTAATCAGCAGTTTTGTAGCCACCCCCATTTATGAATCTACCACAAAAATCTATATATTGAATAAGACGGATAATGCTGCTGTCACATACAGCGATGTGCAGATGGGAACCCAGCTTACCAAGGACTATGCGGAACTGATAGGCAGCAGATATGTATTGGAAGAAGTGATGCAGAAGCTGTCTCTTGATGTGGAATACAAGGAAATGCTTAAAAAGGTCAGCGTGGACACGCCTACGGATACCCGTATCGTATCCATTACTGTGGAAGATACAGATCCGGTACAGGCGATGAACGTTGCCAACTGCGTTCGTGAGGTGGCCAGCAGCCATATCCAGAATGTTATGGACATCGAGGCCGTAAATGTGGTGGAGAGCGCCAACATGCCGATGGAGAAGGCACGTCCAAGCCAGGTGAAGTGGACACTGGCAGGGGGGCTTATAGGGTGTTTTTTGGTATGTGGTTTTGTCCTGATCCGGTATCTGATGGATGATACCATCAAGTCTTCAGAGGATGTGGAAAAATATCTGGGACTGAGTACGTTAGCGTTAATTCCGGTGGCGGAGGATGCAACGGACACGAAAAAGAAGAAGAAAAAGAAAAAGAAGAAAAAGCGGCGCTGAGACCGGTGAAGACAGGGAGATGGAAAATGCAGAGTGTGAAATTACAGTTTGGAGTGCACAGTGATTACCGTACCAGGGAAGCCTTTAAAACCCTGCGTACGAATATAGAGTTCTGTGGCGGCGTGAAAGTTCTTGCCGTTACAAGCTGCACCCCCAATGAAGGAAAGAGCAGTATTGCCATGGAGATGGCAAAGGCATTTGCGGAGGCGGGGAATAAGACCATGTTGATTGATGCAGATATGCGTAAGTCGGTACTGGTAGGTCGGTATAAGACCGGAGCGGTGCGCCTGGGGCTGACACATGGACTTGCAGGGAAAGCAAATTTTACGGATGTAATGTGTGAAACAAACATACCCAACCTTTATGTGGTATTTTCCGGGCCGGTGCCGCCCAATCCCAGTGAACTATTAGGAGGGGAACGGTTTGCTTCTGTGATAGGCATACTGAGGGATACTTTTGACTATGTGATCATCGACACGCCGCCTCTGGGAAGTGTGATTGATGCGGCAGTGGCAGCAAAGAACTGTGACGGCGTGGTGATGGTGATTGAGAATAATGCAATTAGCTATAAGTTTGTACAGCGTGTCAAAGACCAGCTTGACAAGGCGGATACCCGGATATTGGGTGTGGTGTTGAACAAGGTGGATATGACTGGAAAAGGATACTACGGACATTATGGAAAATATTACGGCAAATATTACGGGAAATATTATGGCAGATATGGCGAGGACGGCATAGAGAACAAAGTAAGCGCTGAGCGGGAAAGGCCGTACCAGGATGATATGGAAGAGCCGGATGATCTGTTTTTAGAGGAGGATTCTGAGGAAGAGCCAAAGTCGGAATCTGTTGAAACGGTAACGCCGGGAGGAATTATGGCGGCCGGAGCAGCCATGACGGAAGAAGGCGGCGATATAGAGTACCTGGAAGATCTTTAGGAAAGGCAGGGAATCGGGATGAGACAGGGTAGATTGGCAAGTATCATATTTTCCGCGGCAAGCGTGATCGTGACAATGGTCTATATCATTTTTTTCGTGGGGGCGGACCGGAGCGCGCCGGAGTTTACTTATCAGGAAACAAATGTATCATACCGGGAGGGAATGGATCGGGCAGAATTGTTAACGGGTGTGTCTGCCTATGATGATGGAGACGGCGATGTGACGGAGCGTATCGTAATAGAGAAGGTGAGTGAAGACAGAGAAGGCGGCTTTGTGGTGGTATTTTATGCGGTCAGCGATCTTTCAGGAAATGCAGCCAAATCTTCCAGAGTGTTTGATGCGGTTTTTGACCATACGAAGGAAACGGGTAACAAGAACGTGCGGGAGGAAACCGGAAGTTTCCCGGAAGCGGGGATTGAAGCGGAAATAAAAGCAGGGCGTGGGCCGGCTTGAGTAGATATCATAGGGATCCTTTCAGATGCAAAGGGTTAGCGCGGAGTAGGAAATGAAAAGTAAGAAAAAGCGGGATTATCAGGCAGATTTGGAAAAAGACCTGTTACTGAACCCGGAGAAATTGGAAAAAAGAAAAAAAGCAAAAAGGAAAAGAATTTTATTTGCAATTTCTTGCGGCGCAGTTGCCGTGGTAACGATTGCTTTTACTGCATTCCAGGCGGTGCGCGCCGCCGGGAGATCAAGTCTTTATGGCAGGATGCAGGTAGTGCCGGAGTTGATGCCAGTGCAGGCACAGGAACTACTGGCCGGGGAAGAGAAACAGCGCTGGCAGGAAGGCTGGGTCAAATATCAGGACGGCATTTATGCGTACAAGGAAGAGATTCTGACTTTTCTGGTTATGGGGATCGATAAGGGCAGCGATGTGAAAGAATCTTCCGGCGGGATCAACGGAGGGCAGGCGGACGCGCTGTTTTTAGCAGTCCTTGACCCAGGTGAAAAAGCGATCAAGGTTATCGGCATCAACAGGAACACTATGGCAGACATAGATTTTTACAATGAAGAAGGAGCATATTTGTCTACTGCCAGCGCACAGATTGCTATCCAGCATGGGTTTGGCAACGGCATGGAAGAAAGCTGTGAAAGACAGGTGAAGGCAGTCAGGAGATTATTCTATAACCTGCCGATCCATGGCTATGCAGCTATCAATATGAGCGCGATTCCCACCATGAATGACGCAGTAGGCGGGGTGGAAGTGAAAGTATTGGAAGATTTGACGAGGGTGGACAAGAATCTGATAAAGGATGAGGACGTACACTTATCGGGAAAGAGCGCATTTTGGTATGTGAAGTACAGGGATACCAATGAATTTGCCTCTGCCGATATGCGCCTGGAGAGACAAAAGCAGTACTTGAATGGCTTTATCGGTGCGGCAAAACAGGCAGTGAAAAAGGATCTTGGAACAGCCCTTGAGCTGTATAGCGCTGTTTCCGGGCAGATGGTGACAGATATTTCTTTGGATGAGGTGGCATACTTAGCCCCCATTGTGGCGGATTACCGGTTTGATCCGGAAGGGTTTTATATGATGGAAGGAAAGACGGTGATGGGGGAGGAATATGAAGAATTTTATGTAGATGAAAAGGCGTTGTATGAGATGATACTGGATGTTTTTTATGAGGAAATGGAAGATGAATAAAAAGACAGGAAAGAAAAAGAGACGGTCCTTATTTGTGGCAGCGGTAATCGCTATGGCTGTTTTGTCTCTTGGGGGATGCAAAAAGAGTGAGGAGGCCGCTGCAGAAAAGGAGACTGCCAAAACCGGACAGGAAAAACAGCCTGTATCCGGGATCGCCTATGAGACGGCGGCGGACGCTTTCGTTGATTTTGGCGTTTTGCAGTCAGAGAACCCGGACATCTTTGGGTGGCTTTATATACCGGGAACCGGCATAGACGCTCCGGTTCTCCAGAGCATGGAGGCGGATGATTATTACGAAAGTCATAATGCATACGGGGAGAAAGAAGAGGGGGGCGCCCTTTACACGGAGCTTGCCAACCTGAAAAATATGTGTGATTTTAACACGGTCATTCATGGCAAGACTTCCAAGGATGGCAGGAAAGGGCTGTTTGCGGACTTGTATCAGTTTGCAGATCCGGAATTTTTTGACCAGCATGAGGATATCTACTTGTATATAGATGGGAACCTTTTGACATACACGGTGTTTGCCGCATATGAGCGGGACAATACCAGCCTGATCAGGGATTATGATTTTACTTACGGCCTTGGATGTGAACAGTTCCTTGAGGAGCTGTATGAAAAAGAAATGGGAAAAAATCTGCGTGAAGGATGGGAAGGGGTGACCCCCTATCATTTCCTGCTCACTCTCACCACCCGTCAAGGCGGGGATGCAGGAAAACAGTTTATTGTAGTCGCAGCCCTTGTAGGAGATGCGGCAGGAACCATAGACCGTACGGTGGAATGGTAAAAGAGATATTTCCACCTGAAAGGGGATCCCCCGGAAGGTGTAAATATAGACCACACTTAGGATATCCGGGAAACCGGGAAGAAAGGAGGACATGTCCGATGAAAAAAATGATCGCATTAGCGTTGGCTGGAGTAATGCTCTGTGCATTGCCGGTAAGTGCAGCAACTAGCCCGACCAGCGGCAGCACATCAGGAAAAACTTCAAGCGCTCCGGCGCCTGCAGCAGTGGAAGCTACAGCGACCCCTGTATCCGTAGTGGAGGCAGCAGCCGCACAGGGAAAATCTGTTGGTGAATATACCAACAATGCTGTAGTGGAAGTTGCCGGCCTTAGCGAGGCAACTCCTATGGGACAGGGCGGACACGTTGTCATTAATGGCGCGCCCAGCAACGTGACCTTTTTCCTGACGAAGCCGTCAGCAGCAACAGTAAGCTCTGCAAAGAGCCAGGCTGCATCCCTGGGTGGAAAAGTACTCAACGTAGTAGGAACTACTTCACAGGCTGTTGGTAAGTTCAGTACAGCCCAGGTCAATTTCTACGCGAAGGGTGTAAAGGCAGGACAGCTTATTAAAGTATACCAGTTAGTAAATGGTGAATGGGTAGAGCTGACCGTGACTGAGATCCGCGAGGACCATGTGGTAGTCAATATGACATCCCATGGGGTATTGGCTTTTATCGAGGTTCCAGCAGCCCAGTAAAAAATGTCTCTGTGCATGAATTCGGCTGAAAAAGACGGGATCAGAGCCGCAGAGCAAAAAAGAAAGTACCGAAAAGCTTCAAAAAAACAACGATTAGTCATGCATGATTAATTAGGGCGGGTATCCTTAAGTGGCAGCGTCATAAAAAGGTATCCCGCAAAGCAGTAGATTCTTCCGAGTGTGGTGATGCGTGCTGCCACGGATGTGGCGGCACGCTGGAAAAACAGTGGCGTCTATAAGGGGAGAGGAAAGATGGATGGTGTAAAAACACTGGCAGATGATAAGTCTTCTATTGTTTTCGTAGTAGGTAAACGATGCTTTGATGTGCTGGGGGCCTTGCTGGGATTAATTGTTCTTGCGCCATTATTTTTGCTTATAGCATTGGCAATCAAGATGGAAGACGGCGGATATGCCTTTTACAAACAGGATAGGAATGGACGGAATGGGAAAGTGTTTTGTATGTATAAGTTCCGGAGTATGTGTAAGAATGCAGAGCAAATGCATCAAAGCCTGCTGGGAAAAAATGAATTGGATGGGCCGGCGTTTAAATTGAAAGACGACCCGCGGGTGACGAAAGTAGGACGGTTTATCAGAAGGACAAGTTTAGATGAATTGCCTCAGCTTGTCAATATTTTGAAGGGAGAAATGAGTTTTGTAGGGCCGCGTCCGCTGCCAACGTATGAAACAGCGCAATGTGACGATTACCAGAAGCAAAGGCTGCTGGTAAAGCCAGGGCTGACCTGTTATTGGCAGTGCAGTGGGAGAAATAATCTCTCTTTTGATGAATGGATTGAGCTGGATCTTAAATATATCAGAGAGGCCAGCCTTTGGGTTGATTTTAAAATTATGTGTAAGACGGTTGCCTGTGTTATTTCTGGTGATGGCGCTTATTAAAATAGTTTGAAAAAAGTGATTGAAGGAAACGATATATGGCAGTTTTGGTTTGCGGTGGGGCAGGATACATTGGATCCCACATCAATAAACAGTTAAACAAAGAAGGTTATGAAACCGTGGTATTTGACAATCTGGTTTACGGACACAGGGAAGCCGTCAAGTGGGGGAGTTTTGTCCAGGGAGACTTGCAAAACACCGGGGAAATAGAGGCTGTGTTCCAGACCTATAAGATAGAGGCAGTCTTCCACTTTGCAGCATATGCATATGTGGGGGAAAGCGTTGAAAATCCGGAAAAATACTATTATAACAATGTGGCAAATACCTTAAATCTGCTTCATGTCATGAAAAAATACGGGTGCACGAAGATGATATTTTCTTCCACCTGTGCCACTTACGGGGAACCGGAGAAGGTTCCGATCACAGAGGACATGCCGCAAAGGCCCGTGAATCCTTATGGGGTTTCCAAATTGATGGTAGAGCGGATCTTGAAAGATTACAGTAAGGCGTATGGGCTAAAATTTGTTGTGCTCCGGTATTTCAATGCGGCAGGCGCCGATCCGGAAGGAGAGCTTGGCGAGGGCCATGATCCTGAAACCCATTTGATTCCCTTGATTTTGGATGCGGCCAGTGGCAGGAGAAAAGAGATCAGGGTATTCGGTACGGACTATGATACGCCGGATGGGAGCTGCATTCGGGATTATATTCATGTATATGACCTTGCAACGGCGCACCTACTGGCATTGCATTATTTGGAACAAGGAAAGGAAAGCAATTTTTTCAATTTAGGAAATGCACTTGGAACATCCGTTTTTGAAGTAATAGAGGCGGTAAAGAGAGTTTCCGGTAAGAAGTTTACGGTTTCCGTATCTGACAGACGCTCAGGGGATCCGGCCAGACTAATAGGAAGCAGTGAGAAAGCGCAGAGCGTGCTTGGATGGAAACCAGTCTATGGAGACATAGACGTTATTGTGGGACATGCATGGAATTGGCATGACAAAACTTTTTAGCAAAAGAAGAGAAGGGGAGACAGGGTATTTGTAATGAAAATCAAAATTTTAGTGGCCGCCCATAAAGAATATAGAATGCCAAAAGATCCTATGTATCTTCCCATTCAAGTGGGCGCAGAAGGGAAACGGTCATTTGGATTCCAGAGGGATGATACAGGAGAACATATTTCATCTGCCAACCCAAGGATGTGTGAGCTGACAGCTATTTACTGGGCATGGAAAAATTTAGATGCCGATTACGTTGGCCTTGTCCATTATCGCCGGCATTTTACCGTCGCTAAAAGGATAAGACGGTTAAAAGGGAAAGAGAAATTTCTAATGGTTTTATCTAAAGATGAGACGGAAAGAATTTTGAAACAGTACGATCTGATTCTTCCGAACAAAAGGAAATATTATATCGAAAGCATCCGGTCACATTTTTTGCATTTGCCATATACCTATGATAAAGATCTGGAGGCGCTTGGAAGAACGATTAAAAAACTGACGCCAGATTATTTTGACGCATACGAAACGGTTATGAATCGCAGATGGGCTCACATGTTTAATATGTTTGTAATGAAAAAGGATTGTTTTGACAAGTATTGTGAATGGCTGTTTCCAATTTTGCAGGAAGTAGACAGCAAAATTGACGTGACAGATTATACGCCAATGGAAGCAAGGGCAGTGGCTTATTTGGGGGAATTTATGTTGGATATCTGGAATGAGAAAAATAAGATTCCCTATAAAGAGGTTGATGTGATGTTTATGGAAAAACAGAATTGGCTTGTGAAAGGCGGAAAATTTATTGTCAGAAAAATAAAAAATTAAGGATAGGGCAGCATGGCGGCAGAATCAAATGTTTTGGTATATGGATTAAAAAATAATCAGGTTTTTCGATGTCTCATAAAGCCATTTATGGATGTTTATCGGATCAATAGAAATAAGAAGTATTATGGATCTGAGGATTCCGTGATCATGCAAAGTTTAAAAGGAAAATACCAGGGAAAGCGTTGTTTTATTATAGGAAACGGCCCTAGCTTACGGGCAGATGATTTAGACAAATTGAAAAAAGAAGTAACTTTTGGAACAAATAGGATTTTTCACATATTTGATAAAACCCAGTGGAGGCCGACTTATTATCTGGCAGTTGATTCTGATTTCATTCAATACAATTATGAAGAAATAAAAGCGGTTGCAGCCAAGTATCTTTTCCTTAGCAATATATATCATATTCCATGGAAGCTAAAAACAAAAAACATGGTATCTATAAACGAATATGGGAAATTTCCAGTTAATAAATGGAATGATACTTCTGCTTTTGTGAGCGAAGACGTATCTAAATATTTTTCAATTGGTTATACAGTAACATTTACGGCAATCCAGCTTGCTTTGTATATGGGATTTAAAGAGATCTACTTATTGGGTGTGGATTTTAACTATTCCAGGATTCGGGATGCCAAAGGAAGAATCAGAAAAAATGACAGGATAGAAGATTATTTTGATGGAAAAAAATATCATTCCTCCGTGTTGAATTATCATAGCGCTTTACATGCCTACCAGATGGCTGATCAATACTGTAGAGATCATGATGCAAAAATATATGATGCAACAAGATCCGGAAAGTTGAACGTGTTTGAAAAAGTTGTCTTAGAAGATGTTATAGAAAAAAGTATGGGAGAAAATTCGTAGAAGTGAAATACAAAAACAAGGAAATATTTTTCATAATTTATTTTTTTTATTCATTGCTTCTAGTTGGCGTTCTTTTATTTTTCAAAGTCAGTAAACAGTGTTTTCTTTTTTGTTTTGTAACAGATATCCCTTTTATCACTTTTTATATGATTAGGGAATTAAGGAAAAAACACTTAATATGTTTTTTGTTTCATGCATTCAATCTTGAGTTTTTAGTTTTTATGATTTTCCGGATTTATTTTGCTGACGTATCAGAGAATTCGTGGAGAATCAAATACAATCGCCAGGAAGATTGCGTCTATGCACTGCAGCTTATTTTATTGTCAATGATCATAATGATCTTGACTCAAATACTAAGCGCAAATTTGATAGGAGGTATAGGCCGGAAACGACAAGATGGAAAAAAAGGGCTGGGGCTATGTAGAAATGAATTAAATATCATTTGTATTGTTTTTTTGATTTATCTTTCTATCTTTTTTGAAAAATTTGGTTTTGGTTCCACGAGAATCTATACGACGAACCGAAGCAGTAGTTCGTACGAGATAGGACTTTATGCCATTATACTGATGATGTTTATATCATTTCTGATTAGTGTATTGTTTTTTGAAAAGGAAGCAAGGAAAAGCTGGCTATATATTTTAACCTTATTGCTATATCTTGTGGAGATGATTTCAATTGGGTTTAAGGGATATAGATACATTTTAGTTTTTGTTGCAATAGAATTTCTTTTTCTGTTTTTTGATCATGTAAAAGTATCAATGAAAAAAATAATTTGTTTTTGTATCGTAGGCATTGGGTTTTATGTGCTGATGACTTATGTAAAGTATTGGTATATAGGAACCACATACATGGGAATTAATAGCGTTGGACTTCATGAAAGAAATATATTTTATTCCTTAGTTGCACTGATCAAGGAATTAGAAGGAACGGCAAACCGAAGTGATAATACTTATGTCAATGGTATTTTATTATTGGTTCCCCGGTTTATTTCCGGACAATTTTCGTTAGCAAGCAGTGGAAATGCAATCATACGGTATTTTGATCAAGGATGGTTGGGGACGGGGATGAATATGGGAGCTTATTATTTGACGGAAGCATATATGAATTTGAGGTTATTTGGCATTCCGGCCGTTAGTGTGATTATGGCAATAGTCATTTTTCAATTAGAAGCAATTAAGAACAGGAATCGTTTTGAGGGAAAGTTTTATTATGCATATGTATTAGGACAGACTTATAACATTGTATACTATGGTTTTACCGGGTATTTTAGAATTTTAATATACTATGCATGTTTTCTGGCGCTGATTGGCATAATCCATAAAATATATATTGCAATGAGAACAGGTGAAAAAATTCGTATTTGATCATCGATAGAAGAGGTAGCAAATGAAAAATACAAAAGTGTTTTTTCATCATTTCATTTATACATTTTCATCTAATTTTTTTAAATTGATTTTTCATGTAATTATCATTTTGATCATGCCCAAGTTGATCGGTGTTACAGAATACTCCTATTTTCAATACTATACGTTGTTGTCAAATTATATCGTATATTTTCATTTTGGATGGTGTGACGGCATTTATTTACGATATGTCGGAATTAATTATAAAAACTATCAAAAGAAGATAATTTCTAATCAATTTTGGGGTAGCTGCCTTTGGGGACTGAGTATCTCAATGATTATATTGACATTCATAGCAGTACTGCCTTTGGATTTAGAAAGAAAATGGATCTTTTTGTGGCTTGCATTGTTAACAGCGATCGTCATTCCGCAGATCATGCTCTCTGTTATTTTACAGGCATCAAGCAGATTAAAAGAATCATCTCAAATGATCTTAATAGAAAAAAATATTTATGGTTTCTTTTTATTGCTTATAATCGGTTTGGGTGTAAGGCAATATAGGTATATGATTCTGGGCGATATATTGGGAAGAGTTACCTCACTTGGTTTTGGAATGTATACATGTAGAGACATAATATTTCATAAATGTGGGATAGACATTAAAAAATTTAAAGAAGAAGTAAAGAAAAATTTCCAGGTGGGTATTTTTCTTCTGGTTGCAAACTTAACAGGCGTCTTGATTACGGGAATACCACAGTTTTTTATTGAAAATAAGTGGGGGATAAACGCTTTTGGGTATATCTCATTTTCTTTGAATTTATCCAAGATGATTATGATCGTGATTAATTCTATAAGTATTATTTTAGTCCCTTTTTTCAGGAATTCATCAGAAGATAAGCTAAGACAGATCTATCCTAAGATCAATTCCATACTGATGGTAATATTATTTGGAATCTTGCTCGTTTATTATCCGCTTAGAGGCATATTAATATATTGGTTGCCGGAATATCAGTTGAGCATAAAGTATTTGGCCTTATTGTTCCCGGTATGTTTGTTTGAAAGTAAAACAGCAATGCTGTTAAATACATATTTGAAAGCATTGCGGGAAGAGAAAAAGATGTGTATCGGGAATGTGGCAACTGTTGGAATAAGCTTTATGATATCAGTAATCAACATTTATACAAGTAACAGCCTGACCGTCACGATTGTGGGAATTCCTGTTTTTTTGGCGATAAGAAAGATAATACTTGAATTTCTGATTGACAGAAGATTAAAGATTGTCAAGTGGAAAGACAGTGTAATTGAAATTGCGTTAAGTGTAATCTTTATGATAGTAAGCTGGAACTACCATGGCTGGATCAGCATGATCATTTATTTCTGTTCTGCCTGCGGATATTTTTATTATAAAAGAGAAGTGATCCATTATTTATGGAATCTGTTAAAACAAAAATGGAACAAGAGTTTGGAGGTACGATAATGTCTTTTGTAGTCTCATATGGGAAGGATAACGATTTGCAAAGGGGAAAAAGCATGTACAAAAAACCATACATCATAGCGGAAGCAGGGTGCAATCATATGGGGCAGATGGAGATAGCCCATGACCTAATCAATACTGCTGCCATTTTTTGTAAGGCAGATGCCATCAAATTCCAGAAAAGGTGTCCCAGGGAACTATTGACGCCTGAACAATATCATGCGCCCCATCCCAATCCATGTCATGCATTTGGAAAAACGTATGGGGAACATCGGGAGTTTTTAGAGTTTAGTGCACAGCAGCATGCACAGCTAAAAGAATGGTGCGAAGACGTGGGGATTACTTATGCAACTTCAGTATGGGATATGACTTCGGCAAAGGAAATTGCAGCTTTGCATCCTAAATTTATTAAAATACCATCAGCGTGCAACAATAACTGGGAAATGCTCCAATGGCTGTGTGACAACTATGAGGGTGAAATCCAGATATCCTTTGGAATGACAACCCATAAAGAGGAAAATCAGATCGTAGATTTGTTTGAAAGAAATAAACGTCTAAAAGATTTGATTGTATTTGGCTGTACATCAGGGTATCCGGTTGCATTTAAAGATGTGTGCTTGTTGGAAGTTACACGGTTAAAGGAAACCTATGGAAACAAAGTAAAAGGCATTGGGTTTTCGGGACATCACTTAGGAATTGCCGTGGATAACGTTGCGTATGCCTTAGGTGCAAGTTACATAGAACGCCATTATACACTAGACAGAACCTGGAAAGGGACGGATCATGCAGCATCCCTTGAGCCAGACGGCATCCGCAAGCTGGCGAGAAATTTGAATGCAATCTATGATTCCCTTTCCTATAAAGAAGAAGAAATCCTGCCGATCGAGCAGGTGCAGCGCGAAAAACTAAAATACAGGGAACATGCAGCAGAAAAGGTGGAAGTTAGTTTAAGGAATTGGGGGGATCAGAATGAATGTAGCATTGATACCAGTCAGAGGCGGAAGTAAGTCAGTCCCTTTAAAAAATATTAAAGAAATCCTGGGACAACCATTGGTATATTGGACAGTCAAAGCAGCTTCAGAATGCCGATGCATAGATAAGGTGTACGTTTCTACGGACAGTGAAAAAATAAGAGATGTGGTGAACAATTTTAAAGAAAAGGAATTGGATCTGTTTGGTAAGGTAGAAGTCATAGGCCGTTCCAAAGAATCTGCTTCGGATACGGCATCAACAGAGTTTGCCATGTTGGAATTCGCGGCAGGGCATGACTTTGAAAATATCGTATTGATCCAGGCGACCTCACCCCTGCTCACATCCGATGACCTAGAAGGAGGATTTCAGCTTTTGAAATCACCGAATACGGACAGTGTATTATCTTGTGTACGCCAGTATCGGTTTTTGTGGGAAGAAAATGACGAGGGAGAGGTATATCCTTGGAATTATGATCTTGGCCATAGGCCGCGAAGACAGGAGTTCCCAGGATATTTGATGGAAAATGGCGCGTTTTATATTACGTCAAGGGAGCGGCTTTTGAAAGAGAAAAAGCGCATTTCAGGGAAAATAAAAGCTTATGAAATGAATGAGGATACGGCATTTGAAATTGATGAACCGCGTGATTGGGTTATTGTGGAATCTTTAATGAAGAGATATAAGGTGAAGAAAAATGGAAATGAAACTGCTGTAAAAATGTTTCTGACAGACTGCGATGGCTGTCTGACGGATGGCGGTATGTATTATTCGGAAAAGGGGGACGAGCTAAAAAAATTTCATACCAGGGATGGCATGGGATTTGCCTTGCTGAAGGAGCGTGGAATCCTTACGGGCATTATAACAGGTGAAAAGTCGGATATTGTTAAAAGACGTGCAAGAAAGCTGCAGATAGATGAAGTGCATCAAGGCGTAAAAAATAAACTGGAAACCATTGAACGCCTGGCAGCCAAATACCATGTTTCATTAGAGGAAATTGCCTATGTAGGAGATGATGTGAACGATAGAGAGGCATTAGAAAAAGTCGGGTTTTCCTGTACGGTAAATAATGCTTCGGAGGAGATGAAAGAAAAAGTAAACTATGTAAGTAAACGTAACGGGGGAGAAGGGGCGGTCAGGGAAATCATTGACAGGATATTGACACAGAAATATGAGGAATCAGAGTGATGAAAAAATATGATTTTATAATTGTAGGAGCGGGGTTGTTTGGTTCCGTATTTGCACAACAGATGAATCAAAAAGGCAGGAAATGCCTGGTCATAGATAAGCGCCCTAACATTGCAGGTAACGTTTACTCCAAAGAGATAGAAGGGATTCAGGTACATAAGTACGGGCCGCATATCTTCCATACGGCGGATAAAAAAGTGTGGGACTATATTCAGCAATTTGCACAGTTTAACCATTTCCATTATGAGCCTGTGGCAAATTATAAAGGTGAATTGTACAGCCTTCCTTTTAATATGAACACATTCCATCAGATGTGGGGTGTCGTTACACCCAAAGAGGCGGAGGAAGAACTAGAGCGCCAGCGGGCGGAATTTTTGGCACGGCGCCCAAAGGGCAATGAGCCTGAGAATTTGGAAGAACAGGCTTTGGGGCTGATCGGAAGGGATTTATATGAGAAGTTGATAAAAGGATATACCGAGAAACAATGGGGGCGCCCCTGCGTGGTATTGCCGGCTTTTATTATCCGCCGGCTGCCAGTCAGGTTCCGTTATGATAACAATTATTTTAATGATCCATACCAGGGGATTCCTATAGGCGGATACACACAGATGGTTGAAAAGATGCTGGCGGGGGTGGAAGTAAAGCTGGGATGTGATTACCTGGATGATAAGAAATTTTATAATTCTCTTGCAGAAAACATAGTATATACAGGCCCTATTGACGCTTATTTCAATGATTGTTATGGCAGCCTGGAATACAGAAGCCTTCGGTTTGAAACGGAGATACATGATAAGGACAATTACCAAGGCTGTGCAGGAATGAATTTTACGGATTCTGATACGCCGTATACAAGAATTGTAGAACATAAACACTTTGAGTTTGGAAAAGGAAATCCGGGAAAAACGGTGATCACGAAAGAATATCCATTGGAATGGAAAGCTGGTTCTTTAGAACACGGTTCTTTAGAACACGGTTCTTTAGAACACGGTTCTTTAGAACCGTATTATCCAGTAAACGATGCCAAGAATCAGGCATTGTATGAAAAATACAGCCGTCTGGCAAAGCAGGAATGCAATGTGATTTTTGGTGGCAGGCTTGCCGAGTATAAATATTACGATATGGATAAAGTCATCAAGAGGGCATTGGATACGAGCGGTCAGATTGTATAAGAAGAATCAAGTGTTGTTGAAAGATTGCAGATGAGAAAGGCACGATCATGATAAAAGAACCAAACACACCAAAAGAAAAGATCAACCTTTTCGTTCCCGGACGTCTCTGCCTTTTTGGGGAACACAGCGACTGGGCAGGACTTCAAAAGAGTATGAATGCGGATATTGTCCCAGGGTATGCTATCGTCACGGGCATCGAGCAGGGGATTTACGGCACGGCGGAAAAGGCGGATACTTTTTCGGTCACCAGTACACTGCCGGGATACCATGGAGCTTCGTTTTCCTGTGAACTGGATATGGCAAAGCTACGGGCGGCGGCCAGGGAGGGCGGCTTTTTTTCCTATGTTGCCGGGGTGGCTTCCTATATTTGTGAGTGGTATCATGTGGGCGGCCTTCATCTTAAGATCACGGACATGACGCTCCCTATGAAGAGCGGGTTATCTTCCTCAGCAGCGATCTGTGTGATGGTAGCCAAGGCGTTCAATCAGCTTTATGACCTGCATATGAATACCCTGGGACTGATGAACATAGCTTACTGGGGGGAACAGCGTACGCCTTCCAGGTGTGGGCGTTTGGATCAGGCCTGTGCCTTTGGGGTAAATCCGGTGGTGATGACCTTTGACGGGAACGAGCTGGATGTGGACCGGATCACAGTCCGTAAGCCCCTTTATTATGTGTTTGCAGACTTGATGGCAGGAAAAGATACGGTGAAAATTTTGGGAGATCTGAACAGGGCGTATCCTTTTGCACATAACGAAATGGAAAAGCGGCTCCACGATGCATTAGGGAAAGATAACCGGATCGTCACCAGCAGGGCAATCTCCTATATTTCCAGTGGGGATTCCGAAAAGCTGGGGGCGCTGATGACAGAGGCCCAGGCATTGTTTGATGAAAAGGTGGCGCCGATGTGCCCGGAAGAGCTGACTGCGCCAGTGCTGCATAGTATTCTGGCAGATCCGGTTGTAAAAAACCTTACTTTTGGGGCGAAGGGGGTAGGATCCCAGGGAGATGGTACGGTGCAGTTCCTTGCCAAGGATGAACCGGCCCAGAGGAGGCTGACCGATTATCTTAAGAATAAAAAAGGGATGACGGCATATACATTGACTTTAAAACCTAACATGGCAGTGCACAAGGCAGTAATACCGGTAGCCGGTTTTGGTACCCGGCTTTACCCTGAGACCAGGGGGGTAAAAAAGGAGTTCTGTCCGGTAGTGGATAAGGACGGGCTGGTAAAGCCCGCGATTCTGGTTTTGCTGGAAGAATTGGACCGGATAGAGATGGATGAGATCTGTTTGATATTAAATAAGGAAGAAAAGACCTACTATGAGGATTTCTTTCAGAAACCGCTGCCATTAGAACATTACAGTAAACTGTCAAAGGATATGAAGGCTTATGAGGATAAGATCAGGAGAATCAGCAGAAAGCTGCGGTTCGTGTTCCAAAATGAGCAAAAAGGGTTTGGACATGCAGTGTACCAGTCCCGCAGTTTTGCGGCGGGGGAGCCAGTGCTTCTCCTTCTGGGGGACACCATTTATCACAGTAATACGGGTGCGCCATGTACGAAACAGCTTCTGGATGCTTATGAACAGTTTGGACAGCCTATGACGGCAGTCCATCCTGTGGGATTGGATGAAGTGGTACATTACGGGATCTTTAGCGGCGTTTGGGAAAACAGGGAAGAAACGGTGCTAAAGCTTACAGCCATTGTGGAAAAACCCTCCTGTGAGGAGGCAAGGGATTATCTGTCCGTTTCTAACAGGAAACAGGCAAAGAACTATTATGCGGCCTTTGGGGCTTATGTAATCACAAAGGATATTTATGACCGCCTGGAATATGCGGTCAATCATGAAATCACCAATGAAAAGGGAGAAGTAGAACTTACGGATGCATTGGAATATGTGCGTAAGGAGAAAGGGATGATGGCATTTGTGCCGGATGGGGAGTCATACGATATAGGGAATGCGGCAGCTTACCGCCGGACGGTGGCAGAGTTTGGGAGCCGTTAAAATTTTCAAAAAATCAGGAAAGTAGTTGAAAAATATCCTTTTTTATATTAAACTGGAAAAGAATTATAACGTGATGAAAATTTAGGAGGAACATATTTATGATTTCTGCAGGTGATTTCAGAAATGGTATTACGATTGAGTTAGATAATAATGTTTACCAGATTATTGAGTTCCAGCATGTGAAACCGGGTAAGGGAGCAGCATTTGTAAGGACGAAGCTGAAAAACATCAAGAGCGGCGGCGTAGTGGAGAAGACATTCAGGCCTACTGAAAAATGTCCTCAGGCACGAATTGATAGAAAGGATATGCAGTACCTGTATTCAGACGGGGATCTGTATAACTTTATGGATTTGGAAACTTATGACCAGGTTGCATTAAATACTGAGACAGTAGGGGATGCGCTTAAATTTGTTAAAGAGAACGAAATGGTGAAAATTTGTTCTCATAACGGCAATGTATTTTCCGTGGAACCTCCTTTGTTCGTGGAACTGGAGATTACGGATACGGAGCCAGGGTTTAAGGGCGATACTGCAACAGGTGCAACAAAGCCCGCGACGGTAGAAACCGGAGCAAACGTTAATGTGCCTTTGTTTGTCGAAGTACATGATGTGATCAAGATTGACACCAGGACAGGTGAATATCTTTCCAGGGTATAATTCCAGAAGCCATTATCAAGCGAAGCCTGAAAGACAATGAATTTGTTCATTGTCTTTTTGTGTTACTCGAAAATTATTTATCAGAGAAAGAGGTATTCTATGTACAGCAAATCTATTAATTTCGCATCGTTTACACAAATCATTTTGGCATATCTGAAAGAAAAACTTGGAGAGGGATATACGGTGTTTGCCCACAACGTAAAAAGGAATAACGGAGTTGAGCTGACCGGAATCGTGATCAACAGGGCAGGGAGCAATACGTCACCGACTTTTTATATTAATGAGATGTATCGTGATGATATTACGGAAAAAGAGGTAAAGGAGACGGCAAAACAGCTTTACCAGCAATTTCGGAAGACAGAAGGCAAAACGGAAATGGATCTTTCCGACTTTTTGGACTATAAGAAAATAAAAGATAAAATAGCGGTAAAGCTCATCAACGCAGAAAAGAATGAGGAGCTTTTAAAATCCGTTCCGCATAAGATTTTTTATAATCTTGCACTGGTCGTTTATTATTCTGTAGAGGAGACGCCTTTTGGGGGAAAGGGAGCGATTTTGATCCATCATACCCATAGGCAGCAGTGGAAGATTGAAGAGGAGGAACTATTAGGGGAGGCAATTAGGAATACTCCAAGGATGTTTCCGGGGAAGATTGAAAGTATGGGGAGTGTGATGCAGCAGATCATTACATCGGAATTTGGGAGAAATTTTGATGAAAAAGAACTTTCCAGTTTGGGGATCAGCCTGGAGGAGTGGACGGAGATGTTTTTTCCGGTCAAAAAGAGTGGGGAAAAGCAAGTGTCTATGTATGTGCTCTCCAATCAGCAAAAGTTGTATGGGGCAGTATGTATGTTGTACCCGGATCTTTTGAAAAACTTTACCTACAAGATGGGACAGGATTGCTATATCCTTCCTAGTTCTGTTCATGAGGTTATCTTAGTTCCGGCAAATGAGACAGTCAATTGGAAAGAATTAAGAGAGATTGTTACGGATATCAACAGGACGCAGGTATCAGAAGAGGAAATCTTAGCAGATTGTATTTACTATTATGACCGCGCCACAGATGACATTTCATTGCTTTAAAGTGAAAAGCCGAAGTAAATTTTTTGCAAAATATGTCATTTTATGTGTTTATATAATTTTTATGAATGACAGGCTAGACAATTTTAAAGTCATATGATATGATATTCAAGGTGATGTAACAAATTTGTAATATTTACAAATTATAAAAACAGTCCTTATTAGGGACAAAAGTATTATGCACCCGTAGTCTAACGGATAGAACGAAGGCCTCCGACGCCTTTAATGCAGGTTCGATTCCTGTCGGGTGCATTTGCATCACCTTGAATAAAAAAGAAAGGAACGTTATGAAACATTCAAATCAGAACAAAATGCATATGCTGAAGGAAAAAGTGATAGAAGTCAAAGACTTTGTTATGGACCACAGCAAAATTGTAATGCCCCTTGTCCTGATTGCATGCGTGATTATAACCGTTGTCATTGCGGTAAATGCCAATCACAGAGAAGCCCTGGAAAAGGAAGCAGAACAGGCAGCAATGGCGCTTTCTTTGGAAGAAACGGAGACTTCTGAGGACGGTCTTGTAACACCTGAGTATGAACTTGAAGAAAATGCACATCCGGAGATCAACAATCTGGTCCGTGCATATTATGATGCCCAGGCAGCAGGAGACATTGATGTAATTTCAAAGATGAATACTTATCTGGATGAGATAGAGATTATCAAGGTTCAGGAAATGAGTAAATATGTGGATTCTTATCCAGCGCTTGATGTTTATACAAAGCCAGGCCTGACGGAAAATTCTTATGTGGCATATGTATGTTCCAAAGTGAAATTTTCTGAAATGGAGCAGGAGCTTCCTGGAATGCAGACTTTTTATATCGGGCTTGGAGAAGACGGGAACTACTTTATTAACGATGGAACGAATGATAAAACAATAAGGAATTATATCACGGAAATCACGCTTCAGGATGATGTAGTTGACCTGAATAACCGGGTCGTAGTGGAGTATAATGAGCTTCTTGCGGAAGATGAAGAGCTGGAGGAGTATATCGCCTATCTGAGAGAGAAGATCAATGAGGATGTAGGTGTAATCCTGGCACAGGCGGAGCAGCCTGAGACAGAAGAGCCGGAACCTGCACAGGAGCAGGAAGAGGAACCGGAGCAGGATACCCAGACGGTCAAAAAGACGGTGCGAGCCACGGATGTTGTGAATATCCGTTCCTCAGATAGTGAGGAAGCAGACAAAATTGACAAGGCGCAGATCGGGCAGGAATTCCAGCTTCTTGAAGAGAAAGGGAATGGCTGGAGTAAAGTCAGCCACAATGGCGGGGAAGCGTATATAAAGAGTGATTACCTTGAGGTTGTGTCAGAAGAAGTCGTGACGGCCTCCCAAGAACAGGAGGAAGAGGAAGATACGCCTGCTGTTTCCAATGAGGCGGCATCGGGAACGGTAACGGTGAAGGAAAGCGTAAGAGTGCGTAAAAGCGCCAGCACAGAGTCGGAAGTTCTGGGAACTGTTTACGCAGGTGATGAATTAGATTTGCTTATGAAGCAGGCAGATGGATGGACGAAAGTAAAGTACAAGGGTCAGACTGCATTTATAAAATCTGATTATGTGGAATAAGGAATTATAGGCTGACCAGCCGGTCAGCCTTTTGTCATAATAGAATGCTTTTTGGACAGCTATCTATGACAAAATAACGATTGCACTGACGTGAGAATACGAAGGAGGGCGGACAAATGATTGGCAAGTTTAACATTGGCATTATGGGAACCGGAAATATTGCATCTATCATGGCTGAAACGGTAAATAAGATGAAAGGCGTAAAACTCTATGCCGTTGCGTCCAGAGAAAAGGTGAGGGCGGAAGTATTTGCCGGAAAACATGGCTGTAAAAAAGCGTACGGGTCTTACGAGGAACTGGTCAGGGACGGGAAAGTAGATTTGATTTACATTGCCACACCCCATTCCGAGCATTATGAGAATGCAAAGTTATGCCTGACAAATAAAAAGCCTGTGTTGTGTGAGAAAGCATTTACTGCCAATGCATACCAGGCGGAAGAATTGTTTGCTCTGGCCCAGGAAAAAAATGTATTTATCACAGAGGCTATGTGGACGCGCTATATGCCTATGCTCACAACGATCAGGGAGGTTTTAGGCAGCGGTGTGATTGGAGAGTTAAAGACACTGACTTGCAATTTGGGATATGTGATCGATAAGGTAGACCGGCTAAAGAATCCTGCCCTTGCCGGGGGAGCGCTTTTGGATGTAGGTGTTTATACACTAAATTTTGCGTTGATGATCTTTGGAAGCAGTATCGAAAAGATCCATTCCTGCTGTACTTACACGGAGACAGGCGTTGATCAGCAAAATACCATTACTATCCAATATGTAGATGGAAAATGTGCTGTGCTGAACAGTTCCATGGTGTCTTTAAGTGACAGGAAAGGCATTATCTATGGCACAAAAGGGTTTGCTGTCATTGAAAATATTAATAATTTTGAGAGCATAGCGGTATACGATTCCTCTTACAAAAAAGTAGCTGAATATAAAAGGCCCAAACAGATCTCAGGGTATGAGTATGAGGTGGAAGCAAGCATCCGTGCAATTAGGAGCGGTCAATTGGAGTGTGTGGAGATGCCTCACAGTGAGACTGTGCGTATTATGAAAATGATGGACCACCTTCGGGAGGAATGGGGAATCGTATTTCCTTTTGAGAAGGCACAGGAGGAAATCCCTCAAGAAACAGAGGAATGAGAGAATATAAAATGAAAGAATGGGTAAAATAAGACAGAGTGGACGGTGATCCATTCTGTCTTATTTATGGTGGACAAAATTTTCTGTGATCATGGAAGGATGGGATGAAATGAAAAGTGATGATGCAGGTGTGCTTCGGGAAGTTCAAAGAAACACAAAAATGGCTATGAAGGCAATTGATGCCTTAAGCAATAAAATATATGATGATTCTTTATCTATGCATGTGGCAAGGGAGGCCATGAAGTATGCAGAGATCTACAATAAAGCAACAGACAGGCTTTTAGATGGAAAGGCTTCTTCTTATCGGGACAACGGCTTTCAGGATATGATGTTAAAGGGCAGTGTCAGCGCAAATACCATGTTAAATACCAGCACAAGCCATATTGCGGAAATGCTGATCCAGGGATCAAACAGAGGGTTGACCAGCATGTGGAAATCGATCAACCATCATGACAAGGCAGGGGATGTTTCTATGGAAGTGGCCAAAGAGCTGATGGATTTTGAAGAAAAAAATATTGAGCATTTGAAACAATTCCTGTAAACTTTTCCGATTTAATTGCTTAAAGTGTCTTGTGATTTCCGCAAATACGTTATATAATATGCTTTGGGCAAAAGAGTGGGCACATAAGGCTTAACGCCTGTGTGCTCTATTTATTTAAAGGAGGATATAAAATGTCATACGTTGATGAAGTGTATCAGATGGTAGTGGAAAAGAACCCTGCACAGCCGGAATTCCATCAGGCGGTTAAGGAAGTCCTGGAATCTCTTCGTGTTGTGATTGAGGCAAATGAGGAGGCATACAAAAAGGATGCCTTATTGGAAAGACTGGTAACACCGGAAAGGCAGTTATTGTTCCGGGTTCCCTGGGTAGACGACAAGGGACAGGTGCAGGTCAATAATGCATTCCGTGTGCAGTTTAACAGTGCAATTGGCCCTTACAAGGGTGGACTAAGGCTTCATCCTAGTGTAAATCTTGGTATTATCAAATTTCTTGGCTTTGAACAGATCTTCAAAAATTCTCTCACAGGGCTTCCCATTGGCGGCGGTAAAGGCGGTTCAGACTTTGACCCTAAGGGCAAATCTGACAGGGAAGTGATGGCGTTTTGCCAGAGTTTCATGACTGAATTAAATAAGTATATTGGGGCGGACACGGATGTGCCTGCCGGTGATATTGGTACAGGCGCAAGAGAGATCGGTTATATGTATGGCCAGTATAAGAGGATCCGGGGTGTATATGAAGGCGTCCTTACCGGTAAGGGATTATCTTATGGCGGATCCTTGGCAAGAACAGAAGCTACCGGATACGGCTTGTTATATCTCACAGAGGAAATGTTAAAGTGTAATGGGCATGATATAAAGGGGAAAATTGTTGTTATTTCCGGTTCAGGAAACGTTGCGATCTACGCGACCCAAAAAGCCCAGCAGTTAGGGGCCAAAGTGGTGACCGTTTCCGATTCCACCGGATGGGTATATGATCCCGAAGGAATTGACGTGGCGCTTCTTAAGGAAGTAAAAGAAGTGAAGCGTGCAAGACTGACAGAGTACGCCGCAGCAAGACCAAGCGCTCAGTATCATGAGGGCAGAGGCGTATGGAGTATCAAGTGTGACGTTGCCCTTCCTTGTGCAACCCAGAACGAACTTCTTATAGACGATGCCAAGGCATTAGTTGCAAACGGATGTCTTGCAGTTGCAGAAGGCGCTAATATGCCTACAACCATTGAGGCAACAGAATATTTGCAGGCAAATGGCGTTTTGTTTGCACCTGGCAAGGCTGCAAACGCTGGTGGCGTGGCAACTTCTGCATTGGAGATGAGCCAGAATTCCGAAAGACTTAGCTGGACTTTTGAGGAAGTTGATTCCAAGCTTAGGAATATTATGATTAATATTTTCCATAATCTGGATGATGCTGCTAAGAAATATGGCATGGAAGGAAACTATGTGGCTGGCGCTAATATTGCAGGTTTCCTGAAAGTTGCAGATGCTATGACCGCGCAGGGAATTGTATAAAAACAATAATGCAGCCCCGGAACAGTAATGTTTCGGGGCTTTTTAAATTGTGGGTCGGATAGACCCTGTTGAGTGCATTGGAGTTTCGGGGCAGAGAAACG
>CAJUCN010000021.1 GCA_910585005.1 uncultured Lachnospiraceae bacterium
CTGAATTTTCTCTTTGAATTTTCAGGGTTGCATTGCTGTTTATTTGTCAAGGTGCTTTGTTCGTCTTGTCCAGACGCAACTCTGATATAGTAGCACAGGTTGTTATCTAAGTCAAGACTTTTTTTGAAAATTTTTCCCACCGGGTCAGCCGGTGGATTTATATTGTAACATCAAAAATTAAATATTGTCAATATCCAATTTTCAATATTATTCCAAATTAAAATGTCTGATCCTGCCAAGTCATGGTTTTTGAAAAAAATCTGGAAGTATCAGATCGATACTCCCAGTACCATTGGCAGCTAAAACGGAGAAAGAGGGATTTGAACCCTCGCGCCGGTCACCCGACCTACACCCTTAGCAGGGGCGCCTCTTCAGCCTCTTGAGTATTTCTCCATGATCTGAATTACACCGCTACCAATTTGTTACACGTTATACAACGCAAATGTTATTATACAAAAGCAAGTTTTGTTTGTCAATGATTTATTGCATGTTTGTATGAAATTATTATTACAATTGCTCTTAATTATGATTCACAAGAATATTTTTCTATTGTTTTTTCAATCCTTGTTTTTACTTCCTCTGCAATTTCTACTGTTTTCATTCCTTTATATTCTTCATAATACAAAGGCTCCATGTAGATTATCTTAACCTTAACTGGGTGAATATTCCTTTCATCAAAGGGCTTAAAGGAATCGATCAAAGCGCAGGGAACGATCGGACACTTAGCTTTTGTAGCGCTTTTAAAACTCCCGCCTTTAAATTCTAACATTTTATTTCCCAGTTTGCTTCTGGTGCCTTCCGGAAATATCAAAAAATTCTTTCCACTTTTCACGTCTTCTGCAACTGCATTGATCACTTTCATGGATTGCCTGATATTATCACGGTCCATAGGGTAAGCGCCCAATGCTTTGATAACTTGTTTCAAAAGTATGAGATTGCCCGCTTCCTTTTTTGCCACAAACGAAAATGGCCTTGGGCAGGAATCCAAAAATACAAGTACATCAAACAATCCCTGATGATTAGGGAAAAATATAAAGCCATCTTCTTTAGGAATATTTTCTAACCCAAAAGCCTCTATGGTTACCCTTCCTGCATGATTTGCCTTTTTCGTCACTTTTTTAATTGTTTCAAAAGCTTCCTCATAAGAAATTTTATCACTTACGCCACATCGCCATATCAGGAAAAAATAATAAGGCACTTTCAAAATCAGTCTGATAACCATCAATGCAATTCTCATGTTTCCTCCTGGCAGCTATTTAAGACTCTTTCGTACAAGTCCTCTCCCTCTGCGTCCATAACAACAATTACGGGAAAATCTACTACCTGTAGTTTACGAATTGCTTCTGTGCCCAGGTCATCATATGCAATCACCTCTGAATCGACAATCGATCGGGAAAGCAGAGCGCCTGCACCTCCTACTGCTGCAAAATAAACGGCGCCATTCCTTGTGACTGCTTCTTTCACTTCCTTTGACCTTTTTCCTTTTCCGATCATTCCCCGAAGCCCCAAATCTAAAAGGGCAGGCGTGTATTTGTCCATCCTGCTTGAAGTCGTAGGACCCGCAGAACCAATGGGACGCCCCTGCCTTGCGGGGGAAGGGCCCATATAATAGATAATCTGGTCTTGTATGTCAAACGGAAGCCCTCTTCCCTGTTCCAAAGCTTCATACATTCTTTTATGTGCCGCATCCCGTGCCGTGTATATCGTTCCTGTGATGTAAACATAATCACCGGCTCTTAACTCTTTCGCAGCCTCTTTATCAAATGGCGCTTTCATGTGCTTTTCCATATCTTCCTCTCATTTCGTAATTCTGTGATCAGAGCAGTTATCAGATCAACCTCTCACAATGCCTGTTTACATGACAGCAAATATTTACCGCCACGGGCAGACCAGCAATATGCGTCGGGTATGTATTAACATGAACGGCAAGTGCAGTTATCCTTCCCCCAAGCCCGCCAGGGCCAATTCCCGTTTTATTCATTTGATCAAGAAGTTCTTTTTCCATCTCTTTCACATATGGAATATCGGAATGCTGCCCGATTGGACGGACTAATGCTTTTTTTGCCAATAAGGCACACTTTTCAAAAGTTCCTCCAATCCCTACACCTACTACCACCGGAGGACAGGCATTTGGCCCTGCATCCCTTACAGCCGTCAGAATCGCTTCTTTAACTCCTTCCAAGCCTTCTGCTGGTTTCAACATAAAAATGCGGCTCATGTTTTCACTTCCAAAGCCTTTCGGGGCAACCGTTATCTTGATTTTATCCCCTTTCACAATATCATAATGAATAACCGCTGGCGTATTATCCTTTGTGTTTTTCCTGATTATGGGGTCATCCACTACTGATTTTCGTAAGTATCCTTCCTGGTATCCCTGCCTTACCCCTTCATTTACTGCATCGGCAAGCAGGCCCCCTTCTACATGTACATCCTGTCCGACTTCTAAAAATATTACTGCCATTCCAGTATCCTGGCAGATGGGAATCTGATCTTCTGCCGCAATTTTAAGATTCTCCTGAAGCTGGCACAAGACCTGTTTTCCGAGAAGAGAACTTTCCGAATCTACAGCCTGCTTTAATGCCTGATCCATATCATCGGTCAAGCAATAGTTAGCTTCTATACACATTTCTTTTACATTTCTGGTAATATCCTTGACATTGACTATTCTCATTGATGTCATCCCCATCTACTGTTCTATTCAATAATTATTTTTTTGATCTGCTCCAGATCCTCCTGGCTGGGCTCCCCTGCAATATATTTCAAAATTTCCCCATCATCTTTATATCTCGGTATCAAATGCATATGGAAATGACGAACTGTCTGCCCTGCCGCCTCTCCGTTATTCTGGACAATATTAAAACCATCGCTGCCCAACTTTTCCGTCATCCTGACCATCATTTTTTTTGCAAGCTTTATCACCTCTACGGCAACATTTTCCGGAAGTTCATAAAAATCAGCATAATGTTCTTTGGGAATGATAAGAGCGTGCCCTTTAGTCGCAGGCCCTACATCCAAAATCACCTTAAACTTTTCATCCTCATAGATTGTAGATGAAGGAATCTCTCCGGCAATAATCTTACAAAAAATACAATTATCTTGTTTCATTTTGATTTACTCCTTTTCAAAGTCTGTTTTCCATAAAAACAAAAATCTGGTCTAACGTGCGGAGCACTCTGAAATCGCCTTTCATCTTCATTGCGCCTCCCATAAATGCTCTCTGGAACGTCATCCGGGCAAAAATAATATCGTCCATCGTTTCTTTGCTTATTTGTATTTCCACATCCGGATCCTGGATATTTCCGTAGTAATAATTATTTACTGCTCCGTTAATTTCTATGATAAGCGGCTGTCTCTTCCCTTCGATCAGAATCTTATATGTTGCCTTAAACCCTGGCTGCGGTACAAAATGTTCCTTAAGCTCGCTTATATATTCCTCTCTACGCTCTTCCTGTTCCACAGTTCCCATCATATCCCGGAACAGACTGGTCAATTCCTGAATATCCTGCTTCTGCCTCTTCACATAACTATCATCTGCCGCATATTGGGAGAGCTGTTCCGATTCTTGAGGCGTTAAATCAATGTTTTGCGTTATGGACACCATCTGCTTTACTGCCTGGTTGCTTGCCGGGAAACTTGCCATCTTCTGGTTAATTGTCCGGTACATGTTTTCAGCTCTCTTTTCAACAATCCGGTTATAATCCTCATTTCCATCAAAAATTGCAATATCCGCAATGTATCCGCATATCCCACTGCAAGGTAACCCTCCCAGAATTTCCCATGCATTTGCAAGCGCCAGCTTTCCTTCTCTTTCCCCATAGGTCGTTGACATGACTACCGGACACATATAGGTCCTTGCAATCTTTTCCTTATCCCCATAAAGCCAACATGCATCTAAAAACCGGTACATATAACCGCCTATTCCAAACCATTCTACCGTAGAAGCAAGTATGATGCCATCTGCCGTTTTTATTGTTTGTGGAAGTGTGGTAATGGTATTTTTTAATTCATACAAATTAAATCTTTCTATGGTCACATGAAGTTCTTCCAATACTTCCTGCATCTTGTTAATAACATACAAAGTCGGGTCATCCATCAATCCCCTGCCGCCATAATAGATATTAATTTTCATATTGCTCCTACCTTTCTCAAACTACTGTAAATAGTATAAGGCGATTTGTCTTATCTGTAAATAAATTTTAATTTCCCCAAGCGAATTTCATCTCCCGGTTCTATCAATTCTGATGTATTTGGTTCTAGCCGCATACCATTGCGAAACGTACCGTTCGTTGAATTTAAATCAGTAATATAAATTCTGCTCCCTGACCTGCTGAACCTCGCGTGCATTCTGCTAATACTCTGCTCATCAATGATCATATCCACCATACCGGCCAGTTTTCCTACGGTAAGCGGAAGCATCTCAAGATCTATGTGGTATTTATTCTTCCGATCCACCCCATAAAGCTTATTTTCACAACTTTCTGCCCACGGAATAAAAACAGTGTTTCCCGGTTCTGTTTGATGTTGTATACTTCTTTCATTGGTTGGGATCAAAGGGCTGCTTTGCTCCATTTCCTTTCCTTCTTTCTGTTTCTTTTGTTTCAAAGCTTCCGGTGCAAAATACCATACAGCAGTTCCGCCCAAAATCAGTATGACCATTCCCCACCCCACAGCAAGATATAACTTTCCCATATAAGACAAATGATAAAAATTCATGATATACACAAGCGCTCCCATACCGATTGCTGCAAGTATAACAGGCAAAAGAACCTTTTTTATTTTTTCATTTTCCTTTTTTTCCTTTTCGATAACTAAAGTGTCTATACATCCATTATCCTCATTGATGACCTCTTCCTGCAAGTTATTTTTCTTCTCTTCCATCCGGCCGGATTGGAAGACTGTTTTCTCTTTATGGCTATAGCAATCATCTTGGAACCACTCTAGCACCTCATCTAACGCAAACTGATCCCTTTGGATCAGGTCAGTAATTTTATAAACCATTTCAACAGCCTTCATATCTTCATTGTCTACTCCTGATAAAAAGAAATTCATCAGGTCAGACAGACTTCCCTCTTCCGGATTGGGATAATATAAAAAAGATATCTCCTCGGTTCCAACATCCAAAAAAATATACTCCGGCAGCAAAACCATGCAATTTCCATCCAATAAATATTTTTGAAGAACATCATTTACCATTTTCAATTGTATAAAAAACTTTTTTAAAAAATCTATCCCTATTGTTCTTCCTGCAAAATAGCTTTGAAGGCTCTGTTTAGAAGAGATCTCGTAGTAGATCAGCAATTCTCCGTTAATGTGTTTTTCACTGGATTCTAGCAGTCCGCTTATGCTGTTTTCTGTCATCATTTTTCTTTGGTATACATTTTCTGACAAACAGCCATTGTCCTTTAAAATTAAATAATTATGCCTATAATCCTTATAATATTTGGTTTCCAGCATTTCGTTATTTTCTCCCTTCCCTTAATAATGCCACCGGATTTTTCTTCTGTACACATTTCTCTGCCGGTTCTTTATATCCATTACGCCATACTTGAATATTTACATGCTCTGTATCTATTGTACATGTCCCTTCCGTATAGGAGTATACTGGATACATCCCTTTGCATAGATTCAATCTCTCTTGCACATAGTCTTCTGCCTCCCACTTTGGGGTTTCCTCTCCATAGATCACTTCCCCATATCCACTTTCACCATAGGTAAATCTCCCCCCACGCATTCCCAACAAAAATGTATCTTGGGAAATTGCACACCGGCAATACATAAACAGCGCTGCCAGTATAATCATCATGTAAAGAAACAACACTATGGGTAAAATAAACGATGCTTCTATTGTAAAATAACCCTTTAAACATTTATGCATATAATAACAAAACCTCCATTCCCAATAACAAAAATGGGACAAATGCAATTGGTTCTTTTCGCTTGCGTAGCAGGCAGATTAAGGCAAATATCCCGGCCGCCCATATTGCAAGACATCCTGTAAGAATCACCCATTGGACATCTGTCCATAGTCCCAATACCATAACCACGATCCCATCCCCTTTCCCAATACTTTCTCTTGTTATGACGGATAACGCAAAAAGGATTAATCCGGGAACACACCCCCATACCATTTCCATAATCAAAAACTGTCCTGCGAAAATTCTTCCCAAAATTGCTGCCACTGCACCAACCCCCACTTTCCTGACGGATACCTTTTTTTCTTTAATATCATCTGCCGAAAGTATCGCCAAAAAAACCAATACTCCGCAATACATTATCTGCTCCATACTTTGTCTCCACATATACTACACGGCGTATATCCCTTTGCTTTTCCTAAAGGAATCGTATAAACGGTTCTTTTTAGCGAAGAACAGTCTGCTTTGCCATGATACCTGCTGCCATCTTCAGAAAGAAACACGGCGCCTCCATCTTTGGGGTGACACCTTTCACATGGATCGTATTTTCCCCCGGCGCTATTCCTGATCCCTTTGACTTCCTCACTGCTAATCATCCTGACAGGAACCCTTAAGTAAGTACAATCCCAAGAAAGATGATATTTCTTCCCTGTACGGGTCACATAGACACATACCTCTTCTAAAGGCTGTTGTGCTATTTGCTCATTTCCAGAAAATCCAATCCATGCATGGCTGTAAAATTCATCTTCCAATAGTACTTTTCCAATAGGAATCCAATGAACAAACGGTTTTAAACCGTAACAAACCTTTAATCGTATTAATCCGTTTGTTTCCACAGAGGATAGATCCTGCACTTCTATTCCTTTCGCACCCCCCGCCACACACAGGTAAGGAATCTGTTGCTTATTCATATACGCGGCAATACCTTCTGCTGCATCACCCTGCACTTCCCTGCCTTCGTTATAATCCTTTCGTGTAAATGCTATTTCATTCCCTGTCTGATGAAGCGCTTCCCGCATATTTGACTGAACCCGCACGGCTTCCAGAGCAAGGAGCACCGTCATAAGAAAAAACAAAAATACCGGAAGGACTATGCTTGCTTCTAATGCCATGTTTCCCTTTAACTGAATGGAGGAAAGAAAAAATGCCCTCTTTTTTGACATATTATTATTTTTATAGACTACTATGAGAGAAGGGATTATTATCTTGGATTTTTGTGTTTTATGTCTTATAAAAGAGAGCACTTTTTCTTTCCTCCATCAAATCTTAGAAATACCCGTATTGCCTTCTTAACTGGATAGGCATTGGCATGCTGCCGCCTGCTGTAACGAAAGCTTCATACCTTTCTATACACCAATCCATACAAAATCCGGTACTGCCCCGCCGGAAACGGATATCCATTTCCATAATATCCATTGCACGCAAATTTTGTATTTCTTCATTCAGAAGAAGAATCATTCCTGCAAGATACTGGCTATAGCACAACCCACTGCTACCCTCTTTGCCATAAACTGTTCCTGTAAGCACCGCATCGACCGACATTTGATGGTTGCCCTTTTGTAAAGGCACTTCTCCGCCGGCAAATAAAGCTTTAATATCGCTGACACTTTCCAAAAAAGCGCAGGCATACAATATACTTTCCGTCACAAGCTTTTCAAACTCACTTTTTAGCTGTACGGCTAAAAGTTCATTGGCTGCTGCCTGTGCCTGGCCTCGCAAAGTTTCATCTGATAACGCAAGCTTCAAATTATCTGCAAATCTCCACCGCAGCAAGCGTTCTGCTACCGCTGCCATATTCTCCAGATCAGATTGTTTTCCTTCTGCCAAATATTCCAATTGGCAGCAAAGGATAGATTCTTTAGGAAGCTCTTTATAATTTCCCATTTTTTCAAATAAGTAGGTTAAAAATAACGTTTCATCTCGCTTGTAATGACGGTCTGAAACAGAGACATTCTGGATGGAACGATGGGAAATAAGATTCCCTACATCTATACTCACAGGACTTATCGCATTTGTTTGTGCCTGGGCTAAATACAGTGCATCACTTCCCTCAAGGGAATAAACCCAATCTGCCGGATTTGAAAGCGGCACCTCTTCCCACTCATTTTTTTCATTTAAAATAACCGGCAGCTCAATTTCATTGATCTGTTCCATAACACTACTCCAACCACTCATCGGATCACAAGCATCTATGTTTGCAAACAGATCTTTATACGGTACAGCCAAAGCTTCTTTCCTGACTGCCCCTATATCTTCCACATAAGTAACCGCCTGGCTTCTCATGGATAATCCCATCCCTGCTGCCGCAGTCTCAAAAGAGGTAATCTCAACCTCTCTGGTCTGAAGGCTCCCCCAAGGCCCGTTTTTTCTGCCAAGGATATGGTCTGTGTTCCTTTCTATATAAAAACGCAGACGTTCCTCCAAATTTTCTTCAGATGCCGTTTCTCCTAAATAAGAAGCATCTATGTAAAGCAAACCGTATTTTTCAAAAAGTTCCTTGTGAAACTCTGAAAGAACTGCATTCATACTGGTATCCGCTGCACATTCAAACCGGATCTTCTCCTCATTTCTAATGGCGCAAAAAGTTAAGAATAGGATAAATCCGGTCAGTGTCGATAATGAGAGCGCTAAGAACACTGTTAAATACCCTTTCATCATGCCAGAATTGCAGAGCTATCTGCTGCAATCTTTTCAAAAATAATCTGCGCCAATTCCCGTATCTGCGTCTTAAATATCAAAACCAGCCCTATCAGGACTACAATGATCAAGATCATCTCTACCGTTCCCATTCCCCTATTTTCTTTTTTCCACCATGATAAAATTTTAGATTTTCTTTTCATCCGTACAATCTCCTTTTTCATTTTCTCTTTTTAGTCCATTTACATTTGTGTGCCTATTAAACAGTTCCAAATCCCAAATAGGCAGGCAAAAGTACCAACATCATAACTACTGCCAACATCATAATCATAGGAATCAGCAATTTGGTTCCGGCTTCTTCACCTGCTTTCCGGGCAAAATTCCTTCTATCCTCCTGGGCCGCTTCTGATTCCTGTGCCAAAAGTGATAAAAGCTGGCGATTTCCTTGTTTCAGATGCACTCCCAGCAAAAAACTGAGACGCCGGTATCTTGTTTCACCACATCGTTTTCCCCATTCTTGATAAGCCTGCTCTTCTGACATGCCATTTTCCAACTGCCAGCAAAGAGTTTCTATTTCCTGATGAAGATATTTTTTGCCCAGTGACATTTTTTGTGAGGCATAGTCATTTGCAATTCTGATAAAAGCTTTTTTTACCGTAAGTCCCGCTATTAAGTACAAACGCAGCATATTGACAAAGCCTGCATATTCGGCTAAAAGCTGTTTGTTTCTTTTTTGAATGCTCTTTTTATGATCCCGGTCCACGCCCCATCTGACAAGAACCGCACCGGCCATGAACAGCAAAAACACAAAAACACTGTACTCACTTTTTTCTTCTTTCCATCGAATTTCCTTTCCATCCATACTTTGTGGAAGATCTACCGGTCCGCTGCTGCTATCTTTTTCTTCCCTGATCAATCTTTCTTCAAGCTGCTGGAAAAAAAGATCTTCTTCTGTCAGAATTTCCGGAAGCAAAAAGGCTCTCAGTTCATAATTGCCACTAATTTCCTGCTCCCTGTCCCTGATCAAAACTCTTAAGCTAACCCATTCACCTCCTTTTAAGATTTCCTCTCTCTTCACCCTCCCATTCGGTTCTATCCGTTTATCGTTTTCACTTTCCCAACTTAACCAAAATGGATAACCACTTACGGATGTAATCAGATCTAAATCTGTTGTCACATGATTTAGATCCTGATTTCTGCCTTTGACCAGATCCGGCAAAGACGCCAAAAGCTCTTTCAACAATTTTTCCTTTTCTTCAAAGGTATACTGTCTTTCCCCAACCGACAGGGCAATTTCCCGGCGCCATTCTCCTGCTTGCGCTAACAGCCTAATTTTATAATCTCCTGCACCCCATTCATTTCTGATTACTTGTGCCCCTTCTGCCAATTTTGACTCCATTCGGCTGCACAAATGGAGGCTTAATGCAGACACTAACCCTATAGCGGTCAACATTCCTGTTAATACTGCTTTTTTATCCTTTTTCCCCACCATTTTCCCCTTTAGATCTCTGTCAGAATCATTTTTTGCGATAAAAGATAAGCTCCGATATAAACAGCTAAACACAGCGTCATAATTACAACCCCTCCTAAACAATGATACAAGCCATGAAAGTAGCCTGGTGATGTAATGCCGATATACAATATAAGCAAAAATGGCATTGCATTCATGATTTTCAGCTCTAATTTTCTTGCACTTAAAAGTACATCTATTTCCTTTTCTGTTTCCAATTTTTTAATGATAATTTCAGCAGTCTTTTCCATGACTGCCGCCATATTTCCACTGCTTTTACTGGAAATTTCATAAATAGATGCAAACTCCTGTATTTCAGTGATACCCGTTTGCTGTCCTATCTGATGCCAAAGTACAGAAAAATCGATATTGTTTTTTCTTCCTGCCTGAAGAATCATAAGCGCTTTACAGACCACACTCTCAGGTCCATACAAATTTTTCATATCCTGATAGCTGGAGAGAAATGCATTTTCTGCAGAGTATCCTGCCTTTTGCCCTGTGGATACCAACAACATCAATTCTTTAAACTGCTCTTTTGCATCCCCCCTCTTTTTTACCAAGAGGGTTTCTTTTTCCATTTGGCAATACAGGACTCCCACCGGACAAAGCAAGATAAAGGCCCACCACTCCCGGTAAAAAAAGTAGTTTATGATTCCCAATACAGCAATACTTTTTATGACCAGCACACCTTTTTCCCAGGAGGTTACAAAAATCAATTTATTTGGGTCATGCATAAAATGATGATATTTTTTCTTTTTCAACACGCCTTAAATCCCCTTGGATCCTCCCTTCTATATTTTTTCCTTTTTGCTCAAACCGGAAAATTGTTTGTATTCTCACTTCCCCCTCCACAAATCCAATTGGCTGTGCAATTTCCAAAACACGCCTGCTGCCGTCTTTTAGCCTTCCAAGATGGATCATATAATCAAATCCTGATGCAATCTGCTTACGAATTGCCGATATTGGGATTTCCATACCCATAAGAACCATTGTCTCAAGCCTGCTTACCACATCTCTAACGCTATTTGCATGTACAGTGGTCATAGCGCTATGACCCACATTGATGCTTTGCAGCATATCTACTGCCTCCTGCCCCCGGACTTCGCCAACAATCAGTCTGTCAGGCCGCATACGAAGGGACGTTCTGATCAAATCCCTGATCGTGATCTCACGGCATCCTTCCACATTGGCATTTCTCGTCTCCATACTGACAAGATTTACAATACTATTGAGCTGAAGCTCTGCACTGTCTTCAATGGTGATCACGCGCTCATCTTTCGGAATATACTGTGACAAAACATTTAAAAAGGTTGTCTTTCCGGAACCGGTTCCCCCCGACACCAATAGATTGCATCCCTCCTCCACCCTTTCTTTTAGCCATCTTCTACACTCCTCTGTCAGGGAACCTGACAAGATAAGCTGCTCCATAGTGATAGGCTTTGGCGGGAAACGCCGGATTGTAAGGATCGGCCCGTTTAATGCAATTGGTTCAAGTACCACATTTACTCTAGCCCCGTCACTTAACCTGGCGTCCACAATAGGAGAAGCCTCATTTACCACCCTGTTACATTCGGAGGTAATCTGCCTGATAATATGCGTTAATTTTTCTTTGGATCCAAACTGTATATCCAGTTTTTTAAGCTTGCCTTCTTTTTCCACAAAAACCCCGTTTGTCCCATTGACCATGATTTCCGTGATTTCCGGATCTTCTATAAGCTTTTGTAAAATTCCAAGCTGTCTTACAGACTGAAAGATCTCTTTCCGAAGCTGTTCACGAACACTGACATCCAAATATTGTCGTTTACTTTCGGCCTGGATTTGTTCATCGATTAGTTCCCTGACCTCCTCTTCTGATAAATGTCTGGAAAGGTCAATTTTTTCAATGATCATCTCCTGTAATGTTTTCTCTTTATCTTTTTCCATCTTTCCCTTTATCCTCTCTTTCCAGGAGGTCCGGAAAAACCTGTTTTCTGATATACGCTGCTAATTCTCCATAGGTCAATTCCTCAAAATGAGCCGGAAGTTCTTTAAAAACAGGAAGCTTCCATTTGGTAGTCCTTACATTAATGTCTCCATAATTCATGTATTCAAGGGCCTTTTCGTATTGGTCAATCTTTGCCATAGCGATTCCATCGTCTCTGGATATCGTATAAATATGTTCACAACATCTTAAGATATCCCATAAGTCCAGCACCATATCAGACAGATCCAGGATTAAAAACTCATATTCACTGGTCTTTTCAAGTTCCTGAAATAAATCGACCCATTGGTTTCCCCGTATCCCCGCTAAATTTTGATAAATTTCTACCGGAGGAACAAAATCTAACCCATTTACAGTCTCCACCATACTTTCTAACCGATAGGCAAGCTTTTCCCTGGCGCACTCAAAATAGTACATCAGGTCTGAAATGTCATTTTCAAAACGCTTGTTTAGTATTTTTGAAAATCCTGAATAGGCTTCAAAATTCAGATAAAGCGTCTTATACTTTTTGGCAAGCATTTGTCCCAAGGTCAAGGAAAAGGTCGTCTGCAGACATCTTCCAATAGGCGTATAAATCCCAATAATATGCATTTGTTTTAATCCCGTCCTTAAAGCAAGAGGAACTATGTCTGACCTGTCTGTATAATATTCCATGATTTCGTGAAGGATATTTTCACTTGATTGATATTTATTGATATGATGCAAGGCTTTATTAAGATTTTTACCGCTTTCGCTTAAAATGATAATATGTGGAATTTGAAGGGTTTCCACGTCCTTTTTATACACACTTTCTGAAACGAGAAGACATTCAATATCTTTGATTTTCGTACAGGAATAAAACCTGTCTTCGTTAGTAAAGACATAAATCTCAAAGGGTAAATTCATCTTTTCCCCTATAAAATCCATTAACCGATATGCATAACTCTCCTCACCGTCAAAAATTGCAAGGATTTTTTTATTCAATATTAACCCCCTTTACTTTATAAATAGCTGTTGTCAAAGTACCATTAAAATCAAATGATTTTCGGAAAGAAACCTTCCACTTGAACTTAGATCCGGTACAACAGAATGTAATGTACCGTATGAAATCAAGATAATAACAAAAGAACGTTCTTAATTGTGAATTTGATTATATAGGATGATGAATAACTTGTCCAGTAAATTTTTTAAATATTTTTAATTTTAGTAACTTTCTACAAAATCATATAAAAATTTATCCCAAAAAGCATTGCAACCCCTGGAAATCCAAGGATCGCGGATGTCAAAAAGGTCGCCAGGTTATACCCAATATCCATATCAGGCATAAACCGGGCAAGAAAAAGATTTAAAAAATAGATCATCAGCATTCCCGATATTCCCCGTAAAATAAAATTTAAGAGCAGTTCTGCACGGCTGCGTAGTATGCCAATTAAAAGCACAGCGCCCAATATGCCCACAATCAAAAATATACCTGTATATGTATCCATTTCCATTCCCCTTTCCCAATTCAATATATGATGCAAATTCCCTGTCTATGAAGGAATAAACGGAAATTTTTTGTTTATACTCATAACAAACAGGTAATTATTGGATAATGCCCGAATAAGATATAAAGAAAGAAAAAACGTATCTTATATGTAGGTCTATGAAAGGAAAAAGGAATATTATGAAGATGTATTTCAGCCAAAGCTCCAGAGTAAACCGTACGCTATCCGAAAAAGAAATCGAACGCAACGCATTATTATCCGACCTTGAAAAAACAAAAAAGGCATTGGAAGTAGCCTATGCCGGATTTGATAACGTAACGGAACCGGACTTGATTGACTGTTATATTTACGAAGTAAATTCCGTCTATAAACGTTATAAATTTTTAATGGAACAGGCAGCAAGGATTGCCCTGCTGCCCGAAGAAGATTCAGAACCTGCCGAATTAAGCACGGAAACCCCGGCTGCTTCCCTGATCGGCTAAGCTTACATTTAAGTTGCCTTTACCATAAGTAAGTCCGGCATATACCGCCTGTGTATTTTCCATAATTGGCGCTGACGTATCCTGGCTGCTGACTGTCTCATATGCATCGTGAAGCTTTCTCATAACTGTCCTCACATGGGAAAGCTCTTCTTTGCTGTTATGGATCTCAGCCCGTGTCAACTCCCTGTCTGCATAGAGATATAGCTGTAATAAGCGGAACGCTATCTCATATTCGTAATGCAAAGATGCCATCAGCTCCCTAAGACATGCCCTCCCCTTTCTGATCCCATCCCTAAATTCCGCTCTATCATTCTTTTCATGGGCGCTTTGCGCCTCATCCAAGTATGTCAAAAGCATTTCATATAAAATAACAACCAACTGGGATTTATTTGCCCGGGTGATCTTCAGTGTAAACTGCTGTTTCATTTCTTTCGTCATTTGGCATCATCCTTTCCAAATTACTGAAGCAACTGCAATACCTGGGAAGGCCTTTCATTGGCCTGTGCCAGCATGGAAGTGCTTGCCTGGGATAATACCTGTAAAGTAGTATACTGAGTCATCTCTTCAGCCATATCCAGATCCATGATCCGGGAATAAGCTGCCGTCATATTTTCATTGGTAATATCCAGGCTGTTGATCGTATGTTCCAGGCGGTTCTGGTATGCACCAAGACCGCTCCTTGCCGCAGAGACGTACTTGATTGCATCATTCATCTTTCCCAGGCCTTCCGTTGCACTTTCCTCTGTTCCCAAATCAACATCCGTTATCCCGATCAAGTCAAGCGTAATGGCAGGAATACGGATCGCAAGCTGCTGCCCTTCATTTGCACCAATCTGGGTATCCATGGCGCCAAAACCTACCAGATTGACTTTCACATCGGTAAAGTTGACCACTTGTGATACATTCAGCTTCATCTCAAAATCATCACTTCCGGTAATCGTCACAATATTTCCATTAATTTTTGAAATTTCAGCGTCTTCAGGGAACCCATCCCCTCCTGTAAATGAAGCCTTTGTCGTATCCGGGTCAATTGTTCCATCGCCCTTATATACAACGCTCAAACTGTCAATCGTGTATTCTCCGCTGCTTACTTTGTCCCCATAATAAGCGACCTTCATATTCACATTATTCGTATACCCTTTCAAGTCAAAGGTACCGTCCAAAAGCGTCTGCCCATTAAACTCTGTGTCCGCAACCACTCTTTCAATCTCTTCCTTAAGCTGGTCTACCTCCTCCTGGATCAACTCTCTGTCATCATCGGTGATTGTCCCCGTACTCGCCTTTACAGCCAATTCATTGATTCTCTGCAACATATCATGGATTTCTGCCATAGCGCCGTCAGCAATCTCTACAACAGAGATCCCATCCCCTGCATTCTGGGTAGCCATCGTGATTCCTTCAATCTGGGCATTCATACGCTTTGCCATGGCAAGACCCGAAGGATTATCCTTTGCATTCACGATCTTAAGACCTGCAGACAGTCTTTCAAGTGACTGTTGCAGCCGTTTGTCGTTTTTTTGTAAAGAGTTATTGGCAATCACTGCCGATGCATTAAAATTAATTTTCATTTGCTATACTTCCTTTCTTTATTGCTGTTTCCTGTACATATCCGATAAAAGCTTTTGCCGATTTATAAAGAACCCCGGCATCCGCTCCTTCTTGTCTGCCCTGGGATTGTTTTGTGGAAAACTCCGCCAGGTTTAAAGTTTCATTTGCTGCAAAATACATATTTTTCGTCGGAACATTTTCTTCCAAAAGCATATTTTCCAGCAACTCTTTTCCTTCCCTGAGCAACGCTGCACCTTCTTCACTGCTACAGATGCATAAGCCTTCCACTCCTTTTCCGGTTACCTTAAACTCTGCCGCAACCTTGCCAAACGCCTCCGTCTCCAGAGTAATTGCCGCCTTGCTTTCCAGATCGCTGTTATGTATGATCTTTAAGTTAATGGACGTAAGGGTATTTCCTATCTTGGCCGGTATCTCATAGTTTTCTTCTTTTGCCATCCTGCCGAGAAATGTCATCTGTTTATAAAGGGTTCCCATGGCCTTAACATCAAGAGCTCCCATACGTTCTTCGTAAGACTCATGGATCAGCCTATTTTGAATCGTTTCACAGAAACTTTGATATCCCGACTTTGCCTGCTCCTTTCCAACAAGAGATCTCAGGACATCCTCTCCCAAATCGCCAGCAGCCTTCTCTGCCTGCGTTTCATCTTTTCTTGTCTTTATCCCCTCTATCTGATTCCAGATTCCCCTGGGGTTTTTCATCATATTGGAGGCAAATAAAAGATGTTCCGCCGTAATGGGCTGCCCATAATCGGTAAGCTGCCTGATCACTGCCTCTTCCGCTTTCACTGCCGCCCTAACCTGCTCCCCTTCCAGCCTTTCAAACTCTTCACTGGCTTCCTGGTCTTCCACGCTTTCAATAAATTCCTGAAGTTCCTCTCTGCTGACCGGCTTTGTCATATCAAAACCTTTTTCAATTTGGCTGGTTATGCTTTCTATTCCGGTATCTTTCCTGGAAACTCCGCCAAAATCATCTCCAATGGAGTAATCCATCGCTTTATGGCGTCTGGTCCGTACTGCACTGAGCAGATTTTCCAGTGTAAAGCCTGCGCCTGTCTGCCAAATTGCGCCTACAGCGGCATCGTCCGATTTTTCAACCTGATGTACCAGCCTGTAAATACCTATATAAGCGCTTCTTTCCTCCTCAGTAATACCATTTTTCTTCTCTAAATGATAAAGGAACTTACTATAAGACTCTATTTCTTCCGCCTGGTTTTCCTGGCCCTTTAAATAATCAGAAAGTTCCTCCATAGACATGGACAAAGGATTTACCCCTTCCCTAATCATGTTAAGCACCCTGCCCGGTTTCATCTCTTTCACTACAGAAGTGAGCATTTCATCCATTTTCCTGACCTGGGAAATATTCTCTTCAGTAATCTCCGCTCCATTATATCCAAGGATCCTTACCGCCCGCCTATTTTCATTTGTAATTGCCAGTTCCATATCAGAAAGAATATCATCCACATTACGAAAAGCCTTAAGGATCGAATCTCCCATGTCATGCCTGGGCGCTGTCATCAACTCCTCATATCTCATTCCGGCTTTTTCCAAGGCCGCAGCCTGCGATTTTCCTATGGCATGGATTTTTCGCAAAGTGTCATCTGCGGATATTTGGGATAAAATAGTTACCGGTGAGGATTTGATCCCCTTGACAACATCTAATGTTTCTCCAAAAAGTGACCGTTTCTGGTCCGCCTTTGTTTGGTCCGTCTCCCCGGTAAGGGCTTTATTATAATCTGCTTCCGCCTCTTTCAGTTTCGCTACCAGATTTTCCAAAGATGCCGTCTCTATCTGGAATCCCTTTCGGAGAAGCCTCAAATTTGCTTCTACCGTCATGGAAAGCCTGATCTCTTCTAACAGTCTTCTTCCATGCAGGTTTATGGGAACCTCTTTCTGATCCCGGGAAACACCCAAACCTTTTAACAGTTCATGGGAGGCTGCCAGCAGGTTTTTCAGCGTAAGAGGAAGATTCTCCGAGGTAATTACATCTACCGTCTCATCTTTTAATTCAGAAACCTGCTCTGAAATCCTCACCGCCTGTTCGTAAATAGTTTCCTGTTCATTTAAATCCATTTTGGAAGGATGTGTTCCCTGGGAAATTGCAGATGCTGCTTTCCCTAAAAATTCCTCCAAAGTAAGCGGGAACTGCAATTCTTTAATATCCTTTAACATGGAAAAAGTATCTGTTGTAAGTGGAATGCCTTGCTCCACCAGCCATTTGGCGTCTGCAAGGTTTTCTTCATTTACCGGATAACCAGCCTCTCCGATCAGCTTTTCTATTTGTGGCATAAGCTTTTCAAAGTCGATCTGTTCCGGCTTTTTGGCATAATAACCTGCCATGTCGCCTGCGGCATAATAGCCGCTCCCCTGCCTGCTGCCTGCCGCTGCAGAATAGCCAGCAGTATAAAGGTTCTCCGGCGTAGGCGCCATGCTATTTTCCACCATATATTTGATACTGCCGTCCGAAACCTGCGGTGTATCTGTAAGAAGTTTCCATGCTTCTGTCACTGCCGCTATATTTTCTTCCGTAGCAGGAACATCATGCTCTGCAAATTGTTTTTCCAATTCCCTGGCAAATGCCTCACTTCCGGCAAGTTCCTTCAGTGCATCTTCCGATAAGGTATCTGTATAACCGGCTATCTGTGTGCCACCTTTGACCAATGCCGCCTTAATATGGTCAATGATCGTGACAACGGTTTCCACATCTGTACTTCCGGGATGAAAACCTTCTTTTTGCAGCTTCGCAAAATCTTCATCCGACATAGAATTAGACATCACTGCCATATAATTGCGCTGGGCGGCAAGATCCTCCTGCCCTGCATCCATCATGATCTCTTCTGTGGTCCGTCCATGACCTGCATACGCGCTGTTATCCATAACTGTGCCAGAAATGTCTAATGAAAATCCGGATTCCTGTACTTTCTCTGTCTTTTCCGGAGTACGGTATGAAGTTGTTTCCCTGTTTGCATAGCCCTGTACTCTGACTGTACTGTTTTCAGCACCATCTAATAAAATATTCATATCAAATCTCCATAGATACGCCTTGCGATCCATCCTCATATTCATAAATAAAGGGCGAATGTGTTTCACATTCACCCTTTATTTCGGCACAACTTTTTGTTTTCTTAACTCTGATCAAAAAACAAATACTGCTGCTGCATAAGGTGGCAAGTCCAAAGTTATATGATAATCCCTATAATCACATTTTCCCTTTTTGGCCATAATCTCCTTAGGGATTTCTTCACCAGAACCGCCAAACCGTTCTTCTGCACTGTTAAGAAGCAGCTTATATTTTTTTCTCGCTGGTACGCCAAGTTTGTAATTCTCCCACTTGACAGGAGTCATATTAATGATAAACAGCAAATTGTTCTTTTTATTTGATGCCTTCCTGAAAAAACTGTAAGTACTCCTATCCTTATCATCGCAGTTAAGCCACTCAAAACCATCCCAACTGTTATCAATCTCATAAAGGCAAGGATATTTCCGGTAAATCTTAAGCAATTCCTTCACATACTCATGCATACCCTTATTTAAATCTTCTCCCAAAAGAAACCAGTCTAATTCCCTTTCCTCGCTCCATTCCCTCTCCTGGGCAAAATCCTGGCCCATAAAAAGAAGCTTTTTGCCTGCATGTCCAAACATGTAAGTATAACCACAGCGGAGATTTGCATATTTGTCCACCTGATATCCCGGCATTTTATTTACCATAGAGCACTTCAAATGCACTACCTCGTCATGGGATAAAGGCAGAATATAATTTTCACTGTCATTGTAGGACATGGCAAATGTCATGGAATAGTGGTTATCCTTCCTGAAATAAGGATCCAGCTTCATATATTCACAAAAATCATGCATCCAGCCCATATTCCACTTAAAAGAAAATCCCAATCCATCGTCCTCCACATCGCCAGTCACCTTCGGCCACGCTGTAGATTCCTCTGCAATCGTGATAAATCCAGGATATGTACCAAGCACCACGGAATTTAAATGTTTAAAAAACTCTATAGCTTCCAGGTTTTTATTTCCGCCATACTTGTTGGCCACCCACTGGCCATCCTTTTTCCCATAATCCAAATACAACATAGAAGCCACAGCATCCACACGGATCCCATCTATATGGTATTCCTTAATCCAAAACAGCGCATTGGCAATTAAGAAATTCTTTACTTCCGTCTTACCGTAATTAAATATTTTGGTACCCCAATCCGGGTGCTCCCCTTTCCGCGGATCTGGATCTTCAAAAATACATTCGCCGTCAAACCTCCCAAGGCCATGGGCGTCTGTTGCAAAATGCGCTGGCACCCAGTCGAGAATCACACCGATCTTATTCCTGTGAAGCTTATCTATAAGATACATAAAGTCCTGGGGTTCCCCGTACCTGGAAGTAGGCGCATAATATCCTGTAACCTGATATCCCCATGATCCGTCAAATGGATATTCTGCAATCCCCATCAGCTCAATATGTGTATACTTCATTTCTTTTAAATATTCTACGATCCTGTCTGCAAATTCACGATAATTGTAAAACCCTTTTTCTTCCGGCCTGGGATGACGCATCCAGGAACCAATATGACATTCATAAATCGCCATAGGCTCTTTATTATGGTCTTTTCCATCCCTTTCTTTCATCCATGCACTGTCATTCCACTTAAAATCGGAAATATCTACTGTCCGGGAAGCTGTCCCGGGACGCATTTCCGCACTGTTGGCAAAGGGATCTGCCTTATACAGTTTTTCCCCGGAAGGCGTCGTAATCAAAAACTTGTACAACTCCCCCACAGAAACACCCGGGATAAATACCGCATAAATACCGCCCTGCCCCAGCTTATTCATTGGCGCTGCCATCTCATCCCACCCGTTAAAACTTCCTATCACATGGACGCTAGCCGCATTGGGGGCCCAAACGCCAAAAAACATCCCTTCTTTTCCATCCTGCACGGAAGGATGGGCACCCAGTTTTTTGTAAATGTCGTAATGAGTACCCTGGGCAAACAAATACTGGTCAGCCTCTGAGATAAATACTTCATTTCCTTCTTTTTTTTCTTTTACTGTCATACCATAACCCCCAATTCAATTAGTAATGCATAAAATCTTTTTCCCTAAGAACAATCATATCTTCTTCATCATATCTCTTTCCAAGCAGCACATCAAAGAAATGTGCAGGCGTCTTCCGGTCTGCATAATAGATTGCCTCATCGATCAATTCCTCTATCTCTGCAAGCGTAACCTCATGGTCGCTGGTCTGCATATCTGCAATCCGGGTATGCAGCGCCAAAACGCCCAGTTCATCAATAGCATATTCCTGGTCAAGGGCGTATTTTTTTGCATATTTAACCAGCGTATGGTCATCTAAAGCCTCCACATCAACTCTTAAGTTAAATACTTCTGTTATCCCCGGATATTTGGCAAGATAATCATTCATCTTTGCCTTAGTATCCTCAAGCAGAACAATAATCCCTTTTTCTTCCTGATTCAATTCCTTGAGAAGCTTCTCAGTCGTTGCCTTCTTCATAGACGCCGCTTCTTCAATGATCAGCGCCCCTCCGGACAGCTTGGAAAGCGTTGCCCCAATATCCTTTTTATTCATGGTAGAACCGGATATTTTTGCCACCTTTCCAGAAAAGTTATTGTCTGATAGCTGAACTTCCTTCACAAGCAGCTTCGCAAGCGCCGTTGCTTCTGTCTCCTCTTCTCCTGTAATGACCACATTTCCCGTATAAGATGCCATACTGATATTGTCAAGAACCTCTACAATCTGTTTTCTGGTACGCTTATGATGGATAAAGGGAGCAAACTGTTCCCTTTCACTGTCTGTCATCTTTCTTGCCGTCCCGGTTTCTTCCGTCTTCTCATTCTTTTCGCCAGTACTTTTAACCGAACTGCTTTCTGTCTTATCTCCCGGTTCTTTTACTAAAGTTTCTTCCTCCTCAGATTCTTCTTTGGAAACCATTTCCCTTGAAGCTGCATCTGCAGATTCTTCCGCAGGCGCCATTTCCGGCTCGTCTGTTATCTTCTCTAACTCTTCTTTGGAATCTTCCTGTGCACTGCCTTCGGGTAAGGGATCATTCAAAAGTTCTTCCGGTTCTGCCAACAACTCTTCTACAACTTCTTCTGTCCCGGATTCCACGAATACAATTTCTTCATTTTCTTTAACAAGATCATCCCCGGCATCTTCGTTCTGTTCTGATGCCCTGGCCTCTATATCCGCTACCTTGACCACCTTAGGGCGCTCCTGCTGGATCCTGATTTTTTCTTCTTTGATTGCGGCGGTCACCATAGCCTTTTCCAGTTCTTCCAAAAGTCCCGACTTCGTAGACTCGTCAAAATCTGCAAAAAGAGCATCCGTCTGCTGATGAACGCGTTTGCGGATCTCTTCCATCCGTTTACGTTCATTTTCCTGTTTGATCCGTTCCCATTCAGCCATCACATCCTCAATGCTTAGCTGACCTGTAATCTGCTTTTCAATCTTTTGCTCTTCCGGCATAACCAGTGAAATCTGCCCATCATACTCCTGGGAAAGCATATTATCATATCCGGAAGGTTTATGAAACGTATTGATCGCACCTGCATTGCTGGCAGAAGGGCCTGCACCCGCATTTTCAAAGGATCGTGGGATCACGCCTCTTTTTTGGTCTTCCTTTTCCTCCTGTGTCCCTTTTGCCGTAATAGGGGCAAAAGGATTATGAATCCCGTTCTTCTCAAGTTCCAAAACTACATCCTGGATATTTACTTCCTGAGTATTTCCAAAAAAAACTTCCTCAGAACCGGCTTTATTTTCTCTTCCCGTATTTTCTCTCTGGATTTCCTGTTGATTAAAAGCTAAATCTTCTTTTGTAATGAGCTGCATTTCATCCGTATCCTGGCGGAGTTCCGGCTGATGCTCTTCTACCTGCCCAATCCTTTCTGCCTCTTCCTCAAAAGACTCTCTGTCGTCCAATCCTTTGACTGGCTCATAAACCTGGGTCTTAAGAGTATCATTGACCTCTTTGACTGGTAATTGCTGTGTCTTGTGGTTCTCCAAAAACTCTTTCATGCTCTCCGCCAATTCTTTTTGGAGATTTAAAGTATTGTATTCACTTACATCTACTGTTTTAACCTCAATATCCAGATCCTTTGCCGGTATTTCCTGGGTATTCTCCGTAAGCATATTTTCTTCCAGGCTGAATTCATTATCGTCTTCCTCTTCCGTTTCACTCTCTACCCCTGCCCGGATAGCCTCCTGGTCTGCCTGGTAATCTGACGTGATAAAACCTCCGCTTTCTTTCATCTCAAGATATTTGCCTTGCTGCTGTGTAGTAAGGGGTTCGTGGAGCTGCTTTAACTCAAGGGCTTTTAAAACATACCTGCCCTCTCCAAACCACAACGCCATCTCGTCGCATTCCTCAACACATTTAGAAGCCAGACCAACCCGATGATAAAGATAGGCAAGCTCATATGCCCACTTTTCACGGTAATCCCGCTTCTTGAATTCCTCAAGCACTTCAATACGCTCCTCAAGACTTACTTCCTGGGCTTCATACAATTTATACTGAAGGATGTATCTGCCACTATCCTTCGGTGCAAGCTGTACAAATTCCTTATAATACTCCAGCGCCTGAACATATTCTCCCAGTTTAATAGAAAGTTCACACAGAGAATAAACGATCAAACGTCCTCCGGTATGTCTTTCATAGGCCAGCAGCAAAATATCCCTGCTGTCTTCATATCTCCTATTGATCTTATATAAGTCACTGATGGTGCAGAGCATCATCACACTTTTTACCCTGCGCCAGTCGATCGAATCTGCAATTTTAACAGCCTGTGCGTAATCACCCTCTGCAATTAAAGATTTGATCTCATCCGCCCGTACTTTGTATTCGTATTTATCCAAGGTACTCACCTCATACATTTTGTCTTAAGACACAATTATCCTATTTTCATTTTTTAAGTTTACCATATGCCAATTCGTATGTCAAAAAAAGCATTTCCAAAGTTTCATCTCACAATAGATCCGACAACCCGGCAAATTCCCCCAAAGTTAGCGCCTCCCCCCGGATACTCCCGTTAACGCCCATTTTTTCCAATGCATGACAAACGTCCTGTCTGCTGACAGAAACAATATTCCCATCTTCATCATGATATTCAAATCCATTGGAAAGGGCATTTGCCAATGTTTTCCTCCGTTGGTTAAAGGCAGCATGGATCATTGCAAACATTTTCTTCTCATTTTGAACAATAACAGGCGGCTTCTCATGTCTCTGCAGCCGGACCACAGCACTTCCCACCCCCGGCTTTGGCATAAAACAGGCAGCAGGCACATTCAATACGATCTGCGGATGTGCATAGTACTGAACGGCAAGACTTAAAGCTCCATAATCCTTTGTTCCCGGCCCTACCTGCATACGCTGTGCCACTTCTTTTTGCACCATAACTGTCATGCTGCTCAAAGGCGCTCCGCTTTCAAACAATCCCATTATAATGGGCGTAGTAATATAATAGGGAAGATTGGCAACCACTTTCATGGGCTTTCCTCCGTTTTGTTCCTGTGCGATCTGTCTGATATCAACCTTTAGCACATCTTCATTAATGACTGTCACATTCCTGTATTCTTTCAAGGTATCCTCTAAAATTGGAATCAAGTTCTTATCCACTTCTATCGCAATTACCTGGCCCGCATTTTCCGCCAGGTATTGTGTCATGGTACCAATCCCCGGCCCAATTTCTACCACGCAGTCCTCTTTCGTAATCTCTGAACATTTAATAATCTTATTCACAATATTGGCATCAATCAGGAAATTCTGTCCATATTTTTTTTGAAACATAAAATGATATTTCCTGATGACCTCCATTGTCGCTGTAGGCGTTGCTAAATATGCCATTGATCCACTCCCCAAACTAATTTATCCCATAAAATGATTTTGCATTATTGCTTGTTATTTCAAGTACCTTTTCCCTGCTTATCCCTTTCAACTCTGCCAGCTTGTCCGCTACATAAATAAGATATTCAGACTGGTTCCTTTTTCCGCGATATGGCTCTGGCGCCAGGTAGGGGCAGTCTGTTTCCAATAATATCCTCTCCATGGGAAGATGGCAGACCGTTTCCTTTAATTTTTTTGAATTTTTAAATGTAAGGACTCCCCCTATGCCGAAATAATAATCCATAGCCAAATATTCCCTCGCTATCTCCCAAGAGTACGAAAAGCAATGGATCACTCCCCTCACCTTATGGCTATCCCATTCCTTCAAAATTTCCAAAGTATCCGCAGCCGCATCCCTAGAGTGAATGATCACAGGCAGTTTCATTTCCCCTGCCAGTTCTAACTGCATCTGAAACCATCTCTTCTGGATTTCCCTATCCGGTTCCGGCCAATAATAATCAAGCCCAATCTCTCCAATTGCAACAATCTTTTCTCTCCTGGCAGCTTCCCCAATCCATTCCATATCTCTAATTGTAAGTTCGCCAGTTTCCGAAGGATGAATACCTACAGACCCATATATAAAAGAATATTTCTCTGTCAGTTCCAATATCTTAGGAAGCGAAGCAAGGCTAGCCCCTGCATTTACAATACACTCAACTCCATTTTCCTGCATACCAAAAAGCAGTTCTTCCCTGTCCTCGTCAAAGGCTTCATCATCATAATGTGCATGTGTATCAAATATCATAAAAACACCTCAAAAAAATTTTTTAAAAAAAGCTTGCAAACCAAAAGACATTATACTATAATAACTCTTGCGTTGTAAATGAAACAACTTATAAATTTGATATGCGTCTTTAGCTCAGTTGGTAGAGCACCTGACTCTTAATCAGGGTGTCCAGGGTTCGAGCCCCTGAAGACGCACTATGAGTACCATTTTTGAGGACGTATGAGCCTTGGGGATGGTGCTTTTTATTTCTATATCAAAAACCGCCAGATTTACTCTGACGGTTTTAATAGTTTCTCAAATTCTTCAGGCGGCATAGGCTTGTAAAAATAAAACCCCTGCACGCATCTGCTTCCCTGTTCCCTGATAAACTCTACCTGTTCCATTGTTTCTACACCCTCTGAAACCACTTTGAATCCCAGGTTTTCTGCAAGCTGCATCATTGCCGAAATAACTGCCCGGCTTTTACCATCCAATTGGTTTTTTAGGAAAAATCCTCCATCTAATTTAATCACATCTACCGGCAGGGATTTCATCAGGCTTAACGTTGAAAATCCCGCGCCAAAATCATCCATGGAAGTAATGTATCCGATATCTTTCATCTGTTTAATCATATCCACAAGACGTTCCGTATCCTCAAAAAAGACGCTCTCCGTAATTTCCAATTCAATCTGTTCCGGCTTCAGTCCATATTTATCACTTAAGCTCTTCATATAAACCGGAAGATTATCATTTAATAAATGAAGCCTGGAAACATTCACAGAAACCAATGGCACCTTCCTGCCTTCATCCTGCCATTTTTTGATAAGCCGGAACGTTTCTTCATAAACATATTTATCAATTTCCACGATCAAGCCACTTTCTTCCGCAAGAGGAATAAACCTTCCAGGCGAAATTATGTGCTGATCCTTATCAACCAGCCTTACCAGGGCCTCTGCACCAATGATCTCGTTCGTTACAATATCTACCTTGGGTTGGAAATATACTTTGAAATATCCCCTTTGCAGGCAATTTTTCATGGTTCTGTTTGTTTCCTCGCGTTCTTTCTCCTGAAGTTCAAATTCTTTAGAGTATACATAAACGCCACCCGTCTCATATATATTTTTAAGGGCAACCTTTCTTGCCTTCATTGCCCTGTCAAGACAACGGCTGATATATTCTTCTCTGCCGGAAATATCATAAACGCCGGCAAAACAATTAATGGAAATATTAGGGAACCGTTCCCGAAACAAATCCGTCAGAGTACTGGAAAGTTCCCCCACCCTCTGGCTCATCCGTTCCACGGATCTCCGGTTGACCAGGATAGCAAAATCATCCCCTTTGATACGGCAGATCAGTTCGCCATCACGAAGCCCTATGGTCACTTCTTCCGCAAACTTACGCAGAACCTGATCTCCGACTTCATAACCATATTCATCATTGATTCTGGAAAAGTCCTGAATCCCCATAAATACGAGAGCAAACGATCCCTTTTCCTTTTTTATTATCCTTACAGCCTCAAGTTTAAACTTTTCGTAAGAAAGCACCCCTGTTAACTGGTCCTCTCCCTTCACACGTTCCAAAAATGCAGTCACATTAGACTTACAAAGTAAAAATTGTCTGGCCCCGGATTCCCGGTCCATAACCGATGCCGTCAGCGTATACCAATTGTCTTCTTCACTGTCATAAGTTTCCACAATACTCTGTTCTTCACCGGCCTGACAGGCCTTGATCGGACAGGCCTGACAGGGCGCTTTCCTGCCCATAAACGCCTCATAACAAAGCTGCCCGTATTTTGCATCCGGATAACATTCTCTCGCGTAATGGCTCATATACCGAATCCGGTAATCCTGTTCTCCAACTACATAGTAGATCAGATTTTGCACATCCATTGCCTTCTTGCCAACAACATACTCCGCCTCCAGTTCCGCCTTCATCTGCCTCCGGAGCATATAGCTGGAAATCATTTTCGTGATACTGGACAAGGTAGCGATCTCCGCTTTGCTCCAATCCCTTTCCTTCCAGCTCTCAAAGGTAAGTACCCCTGCCATTTTGCCACTATCTAAAATTGGGAACTGGACTGCTGACACAGGAACCTTGTTCATGGCATAAATATCTCTTCCATAATCCTCTTTCCCATCCTTACCACCAGTTAGGATATTATATTCAAGCTCCTGATAGTACTGTTCCATTATAAACCAGTTAATACTGGCGCTCTGCTCCATCTTTTCAAGATCGTTTCCGTCATCTTCTCTTACCCATCTGGAGGTGACACGAATTTTCCGGTTCACCTTATCCCACTCCATAAGCGTACTTCTATCTAAAGAAAAACGAAGACTCACTTCCTCGAAAATTTTATGGATTGCCTGGTAAAAATTCCTCTCACTGCTTATTGTCGCAAAAGAGTAATCAAATAATTCCTTATTAATATTGACAACCTGCTGTTCGGGTGAGAAATCCTGCTTATCCTTTTCGCTCTTTCTAACCGCTGCCCCTTGATCCGTACCCATTGTATGCTCCCTTACATGCCCCTTATCTCTACAATCCCTAGAAATATTATTATTATAACATCCTGTCAGTTCCCATACAATAGGACTTTCTGTACATCTCTACATCACATGTTGTTTTTTAAACTGTTTAGGAGTGACCCCTTTCCACTTCCTAAAAGTTTTGATTAGATGTGAACTGTCTGAAAATCCTGTTTCCTGGCTAATGTAGCTCAAATCAAAGTCCGTAAATAAAAGCATGTCCGCCGCCTTGCTTACTCTGATAAACTCAATATATTCTTTGCAGGAACGTCCATAATACTGCTTAAAGTTTTTTGCAAAATAAGAATAACTCATATTACACATATCTGCCAGCTCTTCTACCTTGATCGGCTCCCCGGCATGAGCATCAATATATGCAGTGATTGCATGGATAGAGTCTGACTCTGTGGCACGGGACACTGCCTGATCCGTATTAAACCCATTTTCCCTCCAGATCCGTATCAAATGCATCAAAAGATAGCATATTTTGTTGTGCACGATGATGTCATACCCGTAATTTTTTTCCCATAGCTCCCGGCGGCACTCCTCCAAAATGTCCTTTACTTGCAAGGAACTGATCATCTCTTCTCTAAAGCAAATATCGGCCTCAGCGCTTTTGCTTGCACTCTCTAAAATCACTCTCAAACGGGGGGCATAACTGTTTTCCGTATATAACTTATTAACATCAAATTTAATACCTTCAAATTTAAGAGGTATATTCGTAGCCGTATAAATGGCATGAATAGACTCCGGTGCGAAAAGGATCATATCGCCTGCCTCCACCACATAGCTTTTCCCGTCGCACTCCACCAAGCCCGTCCCTTCCAGCATATAAACGATTTCCATAAAATAATGCCAGTGGGGACGTATGGGAAACGCCATGTTGGATGTATCATATAAAAAGGCCTCGTAAGGAGACTCTAAGGTGTCACAATACTCAAATAAATACTGCATAATTTTCTCCTGGATAGATTTTTACAATTTTCATATGACTCTATTATAGCGGAAAAACTTTTTCAATGCTATATTTTTTTTATTGTTATATCCAGCATCATAATTCATTTACGAAGAAAGGGATCACACGGTATGAAAAAAGCAGGCACAGGATTTCAATTGGACACCACTACCGGGTATTTCCGGAATCAAGGCGTGAACGTAATGGCATTTGATGACATTTACCCAGTAGGGCATCAGTCCGGAGTAAGTCTCATTATGCACGGGCATCGGGTTGCAACCAACGGTGATATTCGTTTTGAACAAACACCAGGTCAATGGCAGCCTACTCCCAAACAAGAAAAACGCGAGTTGAACGAAGCGGAAAATACAATTTCTACCATTTTAAGTTATCCGGATTTTTCCGCACATTTAAATGGATTTAATCCTATGATCTATCCGGATTATCAATTTGAATATGAAGTGAAAGTAAAAGGGACAGACGATGGTATCGTTGTGACCGTAGATTTAGATAAGCCAATACCTGATGAGTTTGTGGGAAAAATGTGTTTTAACCTGGAACTTTTCCCTGGATCATTATTTGGGAAACCTTGGATTATGGATCAAAAACAGGGAATTTTCCCACGTCAGGCCAATGGTCCTACTTTGTCAATGCCTTCCAATTATCTTCACTCAGGAAATATTCCCGGGCCTGATACAAAGGTTGACAAAAAGAGACTTTCCGGCGACAATAAAGGGTATAACCCTATCATAGCTGATGATATCATCGCTATGCCTTATGCGGTAGGTAAATGCTTTACCGTACGTCCTGATGATCCTGATAACCGGTTTACCATTGAAACCAAGGGATCTGATTTAAAATTATATGATGGGCGTATGAATCATAATAATGGCTGGTTTGTTATCAGCAGTGAAGTTCCTGCCGGCGTATCCAAAAATGCGATTCACTGGGTTATCACCCCCAATGTGGTAGAAGATTGGATCTATCCTCCAGTGGTTCAGGTTTCACAGGTGGGGTACCATCCTGGGCAGCCCAAAAAAGCGGTTATCGAGTTAGACAACCGGGATACGAAATTTGAAAACGCAGCCCTCTGCAAAATAACTGAAAATGGAGAACAGCCATTCATTACCCTGGAAAAACAGGAATGGGGAAACTTCCTCCGGTATCATTATTTAATCTTTGATTTTTCTGACGTAAAAGAAGAAGGATTATACAAAGTGCGGTACGGTTCCTCTGAGTCTTCCATTTTCCGGATTGCTCATGATGTTTATGACCGCGGTGTATGGCAGCCTGTGCTTGAATATTTTCTTCCTGTACAGATGTGTCATATGCGGGTAAATGAAAAATATCGTGTATGGCATGGTCTGTGCCACAATGATGACGCCCGCATGGCTCCTGTCAACTGCAGGATTTTTGACGGATATGAACAGGGTCCTTCCACATTGACGAAATATCAGCCTGGGGATTTTGTTCCTGGATTAAACGCAGGGGGTTGGCATGATGCAGGGGATTTTGACTTGCGTGTAGAGTCACAATCCGGTGAAACATATATCCTTACATTAGCTTATGAGGCTTTCCATGTGGATTACGATGCAACTACGATTGACCAGGAAGCAAAAGTTACAGAAATCCACCAGCCTGATGGCAAAAATGACATCCTTCAGCAGATTGAACATGGTTTATTGACTGTTGTCGGCGGTTATAGATCCTTAGGACGTCTCTACCGGGGTATTATTTCCAACAGCTTACGGCAATATGTCCACCTGGGAGACAGCGCTGCCATGACAAACGGCATTGCAGATGACGAAGATGACCGCTGGGTATTTACAGAAGAAAATCCTGCCCGCGAATTATCCACCGCCGCACACTTAGCTGCAGCATTCCGCGCAATGAAAGGATTTAACGACACCCTTGGCAAGCAGGCCCTGGAAGCTGCATCTGAACTTTTTGAGGTAACCGATGGAACCGGAAAAGCAGAATCTGCTAAGATCCATGCTGCTGCAGAATTGTATTTATCCACCGGCGAACAAAAATATAAAGATTACTTACTTTCAGAAACAGAATATATTACTGCCAATATTGACACTGTAGGCTGGATCGTCTGCCGTGTACTGAAAGCCCTTGATGACCAAGCGTTTTCAAATACGATTGCAGATTCCATGCAGGCTTTAAAAGAGCGTCTCGACCAATTAAGTGCAGAAACGCCTTATGGAATTCCTTATCACCCTTATATTTGGGGTGCAGGCTGGAACATTCAAACCATTGGTTTCCAGTATTACTATCTGCATGAGGCATTCCCCAATATATTTGAGCCTGATTTGATCTTCAATGCTCTGAACTTTGTACTTGGCTGTCATCCTGGTTCAAATACTTCATCCTTTGCTTCCGGTGTTGGCACTAAGTCAACCACTGTTGCATATGGCCTCAACCGGGCAGATTGGTCTTATGTACCCGGAGGTGTGGTTTCCGGTACCGCGCTGATCCGTCCTGATTTTCCGGAACTGTTGGAGTTCCCATATCTGTGGCAGCAGATGGAGTATGTACTGGGTGGCGGTTCTTCCAATTACATGTTCCTTGTACTGGCAACACAGTACCTTTTAAATAAAAACTAATATTGCTACGGCACTTGACAGACAAATACAGGAGGATAAGCATGGAATTTATTAAAGGCTTTACTTTTTTATTAACGCCCAGTAAAACCCAGGGGTTTGCTGACCAAAAGACTATGGATTCCCTTACATTGCTAAAAGAAAGCACAAATTGTGATCATATCATTTTAGCATTGGGAGCTTTACAAGATACTCCCCATTCAGAAAAGATTGATATTACCGGGCCGCATATTCCAACCGATGAAGAACTTTTAAAAGTCATTGAACATGCAAGGACTTTGGGCTTAAAGATCATTTTAAAACCTATGTTAAACTGCCGTGACGGCGAGTGGAGGGCATTTATCAACTTTTTTGATCATGAAGTGCCCTGCGAACCGAAATGGAGCGTTTGGTTTGAAAACTATATGTCCTATATTTTACACTATGCAGAGTTGGCCCAGCAGACAAACTGTGAGATGCTAATGATCGGCTGCGAAATGGTAATGACTGAGCGGAAAGAAGAATATTGGCGTGAACTGGTAAGAAGGGTGCGCCAGGTATATCATGGACCTGTTACTTACAACACCGACAAATATCAGGAAGGTGAAGTTAAATGGTGGGATTGTCTGGATGTAATTTCCGCCAGCGGCTATTATCCTACAGGAAAATGGGAAGAAAACTTAGATAGGATCGAACAGGTAGTCAAAAAATTTAATAAACCGTTCTTCTTCGCAGAATGTGGCTGTATGTGCAAAGAGGGCTGTACGGTAGCGCCTAATGACTGGACTTATCAAGGAAAATATAATCTGCAGATCCAAGCTGATTACTTTAAAGAAATGTTTGAAGCATGCAGTAAAAGAAGCTGGGTAGAAGGATATGGTTTTTGGGCCTGGACAAACGTCCTAAATGACAGCGAAGATTTAGACGACGGATACGGCGTATATGGAAAACCTTCTTGCCAGGTCATTAAAGATTTTTATACAAAGTAAAAGGAGAGTTTATGCGGTTTATAAAAGGAGTTACATTTGCCCCATTTTGTCCAAAAGGCAGTTTTCAAAAAAAAGAAGCCTATGAAAGTTTTGATAATTTAGTGCGCTGTACTGGTGCAAACTTTATCACACTTGTCCCGAATGCGCTACAGGAGACTCCCCAGTCGGAAGATATCTCTTATTCGTCCTACGCGACTTTATCCGATGAGGAATTGATCCAAATGATTGATTATATCCACAGCGCTGGCCTGGCTATTGCTTTGAAACCTGTTGTGAACTGTATGAATGGAACCTGGCGTGCACACATTAATTTCTTTGACAAGGACATACATTGTGAACCTAAATGGTGTAATTGGTTTGCATCCTATACGAAATTTATGCTTCACTATGCTAAACTTGCTGAAGAAACAGGCTGTGAAATGTTTATAGCTGGCTGTGAGATGGTCATGTCAGAGCGAAGGACTGCAGAATGGAGAAAACTGATTTCCGATATACGGGGCGTTTACCATGGACCTGTAACTTATAATTCTGATAAGTATCAGGAAGACAACGTCACCTGGTGGGACTGCCTGGATTATATCTGTACCAATGGGTATTATCCTGCCAATGATTGGGAACAAGAACTTGACCGCATTGAACAAATTGTTAAAAAGTATCAAAAGCCCTTCTTTTTTGCCGAATGTGGATGCATGTCCACGGAAGGATCCTCTAAAGCGCCTAATGACTGGACTCATCATGGCGATGTTAACTTAAAAGAACAGGCCGATTGGTACACAACTATGTTTGAAGCCTGCCGGAAGCGAAGCTGGATAGAAGGTTTTTGCCTTTGGGACTGGCCTTGGAAACAATATTCGCCTGCCAAAGCAGAAACACATTGCGGCTACGATATTTTTGCAAAACCCGCGCAGGAAGTCGTAAAAAAATATTACGACATGTTATAAATTGCTTACATCTTTTTAGCTACTATATCCCCTTTTTAAATGGCTGGCAAAGTTATCTTTGCCGGCCATTTCCCTTTTAAAAGATTCCCATAAATTCCATTAAAATTCCTGCAAATACCCCTGCCCCATATAAGAAAAACATAATCTTTACATTTTCCCATATATCATCGTTTACCTTAAAGAGCACTAACAGCCCCACACCCGTTCCCGAAAGCAGTCCCGCTATCATAGCTCCCCCTCCAAGCATCCCTTCCAAATATAACTGTGTCAGGACTACAGAAGAGGCACAGTTAGGAATCAATCCTACAAGACCCGAAACCATTGGCCCCAAAATGGGCCTGGAGGAAAGAAAAGAAGCAAGCGCTGCATCCCCCATCCAGCCAATCAACAGATTCAGTAAAAAGGATATTAAAAGGAGAAAAGCAAATATCTGGAACGTATGCCGTAATGCTGAGCGGACGATCTTTCCCTCACCACAATGGCAATGATGATGGTCACAAATCTGATCGATCCGAAAACCCTCTTTCTTTTTTCCTTGTTTTTTATACATCCACAAATCGATTAAAAAACCTGCAGCTATCCCGATAGCTGCTTTCCATCCTAGGATTTTAATAATGATCATAGGATGTACCTGCTCTGAAAGCAAAATAGGAAGCATTTCATCGGAGGTCGATAAAAACACTGCCAAAAGCGTTCCTAATGTAATAATCCGTCCTGCATATAAATTAGACGCTGCCGCTGAAAATCCACATTGAGGCACGATACCAAGCGCCCCTCCAATGACCGGCCCCCATTTCCCGGATTTTTGTAACATACGTCCGGTTTTTTGGCTGGTCTTATGTTCCATATATTCCATTACCAAATAAGTAACGAACAAAAAAGGAAGAAGCTTGATCCCGTCTATCAGTGCGTCCGTCATAGCCTCAAAAAACATATTCATCCACCATTCCTCTCACTGTCTTAAATGATTCCTCCCATATCCATTAAAGTTAGGATTCCAAAAAGTATCGGTTGGTGAAGCAGATAGATTACCAGAGAATGTCTGCCTAAAAAGGCAAACGGCTCTAACTTTCTAACAAAATACCTATCCATAACTCCCCCAGCCTTAACCATCATACGATAGATAAAATATCCTGACAAGAACAAAAAAATCCAAGGGAAAAAAGAAAAATAATCCGTAGAATAAAATCCTGGTTCTGGAAACCCCAAAAACGTGGTAACCATATTTTTGTAAAGCGGCTCTGGCAATTCTAATATATTCCATTGTTCAAAACCCAAAAATCCATTGTTGATATTTCTTGTAAGAATAAATAACATTACTGATGCCATAAAACCGATCACCGGTGAAAATCTCCCAAAAACCTTATCCAGCAAAATCATACAAAGCATACAGCTTCCAATCAAAGTCAGCACTCCAAATAACACCCTTTCCTGGGGCATGAAAGCCAATGTAATCATGCTTACCACCACGCCTGCTCCAACAACTGTCAGTCCTCTTTTGATGGGTTTTCTTCCTAATGACCAACAAAACCCCGAAAGGAAAATGAAACTCCAGCAAATGCTCTGCTGCCAGATATACGCCCCTCTTCCATGATACCACTGCCAGTTTTTTTGAAAAAGATATACCAAGTCCCAGCTTCCATGATAAACAATCATACTAAGCAAGACCATCCCCCTGAAACTGTCTAAAAGCCCGTACCTTTGTACTTTTCCCTTCTGCCGTTCCCACATGCGTCTGCCACCTTCCTAAGTTCTTTTGCTACTTATTACACTACCACAAACATTTGTAATTGACTATTGATTTTCTTTTTGATAACATAAGTTATATTAACACAAAAAGAGAAAGGAATTGGAAAATGGCAAAGCTGGTCATCAATGAAAAGAAAAAACTTGGGAAGATAAACGAGGAAATCTATGGACATTTTTCCGAGCACTTGGGAAGATGTATTTATGAAGGACTATATGTGGGCGAAGACTCTGAAATTCCGAACAAAAACGGAATGCGTACAGATGTGGTGGAAGCCCTGAAGGACATGAAAATCCCTGTGCTTCGCTGGCCCGGCGGTTGTTTTGCAGACGAATACCATTGGAAAGATGGAATTGGTCCTAAAGAAAACCGTAAAAAAATGATTAATACCCATTGGGGCGGCGTTTTGGAAGATAATAGCTTCGGCACACATGAATTTATGGAACTATGCAGCCAGCTTGGCTGTAAAACATATATAAACGGCAATGTAGGAAGCGGCACTGTCCAGGAAATGTCTGAATGGATCGAGTACATGACCTTTGACGGCATATCCCCCATGGCTGACCTACGGCGCAAAAACGGTCGGGAAAAACCCTGGAAAGTTGATTATTTTGGCGTAGGTAATGAGAATTGGGGATGCGGTGGAAATATGACTCCGGAATATTATGGAGACTTATACCGAAGATACCAAACGTACATACGGAACTATTCCGGAGATGGCGCTATCTCTAAGATCTGCTGCGGCGCTAATTCGGATGACTATCATTGGACGGAAGAGCTGATGAAAAAGACCCATGACCATACCCCAAAACATCTTCACGGATTTATGGATGGCCTTTCCCTCCATTACTATACCACCCCCGGACCTTGGGAACACAAAGGAAGCGCTACAGAGTTTCATGAAGGCGAATGGTTTATGACTTTAAAAAAGGCAGCTTACCTTGAAGAGCTGATCAGCAAACATGGGGCTATCATGGATCAGTACGACCCTGAAAAGAAAATTGGTATGATGGTGGATGAGTGGGGATGCTGGTTTGATGTTGAACCAGGTACCAATCCAGGTTTCCTTTATCAGCAAAACACTATGAGAGATGCGCTGGTGGCATGTATTTCTCTGAATATTTTTAATAAACACTGTGACCGTGTAAAGATGGCAAACATTGCCCAACTGGTAAATGTCCTACAATCTGTGATCCTTACGGAAGGGGCAAAGATGCTGCTCACACCCACTTATTATGTATTCCGTATGTATAAGCATCACCAAAATGCCCACCTTCTTGACAGCTTTATGGAAATTTCCGAAATAGGCACGGATGAATGCAGGATCCCTAATGTAAGCGAATCTGTTTCCATAGATGAGCATGGTGATATCCATATAACCTTGGGAAACCTTTCCCCTACTGAAAATCAGGAGATCGAAATCCAATTTTTTGAATCGAAAGGCAGGCAGGTAACCGGCAGCATTTTAGCAGGCAATATGACCGCCCACAATACCTTCGATCAGCCGGATAATGTAAAAGAACAGGACTTTACCGCATACACCCTTACCGACCAGGGAAACATTGCATTGACTCTCCCTGCTTGCAGTGTCCTTCATCTGAAAGTAACAGCATGACAGAAAACAAAAGATTCTGCAAAAGGTGTCTCACAAAAGAGATGCCTGATGCAGAATATTTCCAAAACATGTATGACTATATCTCACAATTAGATCCTGATATTAAAGCCCCTGAAGAGTTATATAGTCAAAGACTTTCCTCCTGTAAAGAATGCGGCAATCTGTTAAACGGAATGTGCCGCCTGTGCGGCTGCTTTGTGGAAATGCGGGCTGCCCTTAACCAAAATCAATGTCCCGCAGTCCATCCAAAATGGTGATCAGCTCTCTTCCAGATAATTTACATAGTCAAGGTTTCCTATCTTTTCCAAAACCTTGCTATGTTCCGTCTGGCCTTTTAAATCTAATTCAATCGCAATTGCCACATCCGATGATTGAAGAGGTTTTTCTTTTACCTTATTCATAGATAAAAGTTCATATCCTGAATCCGACAAAAATTTCCGAAGCTTTACAACGCCTTTTGCTTTTTCCACTTCAAGATAAATACTCATAAAATGACTGTACATTTCTACTTTTTGGCTAAAACGCTGAAGCAGCCTGTTTGCAATCATAATCAAGGCAAAGCATACCGTTCCTACTCTCAAAAAACCACCGCCAATGGCCATGCCCATATTAGCTGTCACCCATATGCTTGCCGCTGTCGTCAACCCTTTGATCTTGTTCCTTCCGGTAACTAAGATCATCCCCGCGCCCAAAAAGCCAATTCCGCTTACCACTCCTGCCGGAATCCTGCCCACGTCTGTCTGCATATTTGCCCGCAGTGCAAGTTCCATATTTAAGACAATGGCAACCGCAGAACCAAGGCTCACTAGTGCAAAGGTTCTGATACCTACATAGTGGTAATGATTTTTGGTAATTCTCTCCCACCCGATTAAGCTGCCAAACAAAGTGGCTACTGCCAACCGGATAGCGATTGCTATTTCACTAAATCCTTCCAAAAAAACTATCAGTTCCTCCACATCCAATACCTCCCGTTCTGCGGCCAGCCGACTATCCTATCTGCTTACAGGTCATAATACATTTTAAACTCTGCCGGATTAGGAATCTGTTCCATCCTTTTTAATTCTTCCCGTTTGCGGGAAATCCAAATATCAATAAGCCTTTGTGGGAATACGCCGCCTTTCGTCAAATATTCCTGGTCTGCTTCCAGGGCATCTAAAGCTTCTCCTAATGACTTCGGTAATCCTTTGATCTTTTTCTGCTCTTCCTCAGACAAAGTATAAAGGTTAAAGTCATAGGGCCCCCAGCCATTTTCCTCCGGATCAATCTGATTTTCGATTCCGTCTAGGCCAGCCATTAGTATTGCGGCATAGGCAAAATAAGGATTCGCAGTTGCATCCGGATTACGCAGTTCAAACCTCTTAGCCTCCGGAGACTTTGCATAAGCAGGGATCCGGATCACTGCACTGCGGTTGGAAGTGGCATATCCGATCGTAACCGGCGCCTCATACCCTGGAACCAGACGCTTAAAGGAATTGGTTGAAGGGTTCGTAAACGCACAAAGGGATGCAATATGTTTCAGCAGCCCTCCCATAAAATAGTGGGCTGTGCGGCTAAGCCCGGAATAACCGTTTTCATCATAAAAAAGCGGTTTCCCATCTTTCATAAGCAGCATATGTACATGCAAGCCGCTTCCTGCCTCCTGGTAAATGGGCTTAGGCAAAAAGGTAGCCGTTTTCCCTTCCTTCGCTGCCATATTCTTAATAATATACTTAATGATCATGGTGTTATCCGCCATATCTGGCATATCCGCAAGTTCTACCTCTATTTCCATCTGTCCAGGGCCACCCACTTCATGATGGTGGTATTTTACCTGGATCCCCCAATTCTCCATCATCATGCACATACGGCTGCGTAGATCGTACCCTACATCCTGAGGCGCCGCCACATGATATCCTCCTTTATAAGGAACCTCATAGCCATTATTTCCTTCCTTATCCAGGCTACAGTTCCAATCCGCCTGCCTGGTATCAATCCTGTACCCACACTGATGCGGCGTCACTTCAAATCTTGCACTGTCAAATAAATAAAACTCAAATTCCGGCCCGATCACCATCCTGTCAGCAATACCGCATTCTTTCATGTATTCCACTGCCCGGAGGCTTACATTTTTGGGATACTGGTCAAAAGGTTTGTTTTCTCCCTTTCCAATGGTACATACATTTCCACACATAGTCAGTGTAGGCACTGTAGCAAAAGGATCCACATATGCCGTATTTGGATCCGGCAGAAAAACCATATCGCTCTTTTCAATGGGGGCGTACCCATAATTAGATCCATCAAAACCGATCCCATAAGTAAACGTGTTCTCGTCAAACCGTTCTACCGGAATGGTAATATGACGCCAGCGTCCATCAATATCCGTCATCTTAAAGTCGATCATGCGAATTTGGTTTTCATCACATAGTTTTTTAATAGCTTCAATCTTGTCCATAACCCTTATCCCTTTCTTCCGGCTCATCATGCCGCGTTTTTTATACCTGTAACTGTACTGATTATACCATATACTTGCAGCCCTCTGCACTACCTATTTTCCAAGGAAAAAGTACAAAGTATCTATTCCTTAACCTGGCGATCTATGATATGATTGTTTTGCAAACCAGCCTTGCAAAGGAGGAACTATGAACAAACGAAAGAAACGAATGATTATCGCTGTCGTTGCATTTCTTTTTGCCGACAGCCTCACAGCAGCTTTTAACCAGACACCTTATGTGGAAGCTTCAGGACGCCCCGTATCTATCGAATCTTGCCAGATTTCCGGATCAGAGGTAGTATGCCAGCTTAAAGCAGGCTCCATCCCTTCCAGTGATGACGGGAAATTTTATATTTACTCAGACGAGGTTTATTTGGACGGACCTACCGGAGATGTAGTAGCCACCGTTAAAGCGGCTCCTTCTGTTTCTGTAAGCTTTCCGTTAAATTACAATACCCCTGCATCAAACCTCAGCCGGAAATTTTTAGTTGCAGTGAAACAAAATGGTCAAATGCGCCAGGTCAGTGATGAACATTATATTACCAACCCTGAAGTTCTCGCTTCCTTGACATCCCCCCGGATGAATGTAGGAATCAAAGGTATTCTCCCGGAAATAGAAAGAATTACGGATGGAAGCCTGCAGGATCTCGGTATCCAACAGATTGTATATAACTTGCATCTTGATGATATCTGTTCCGTTTCCTCTGCTCCTGATGCGATTCCTTTTGAATATAATGGACAGACTTTCTATTTTGATGGTCCTATGGTAAGAAATTACGATGGGGCTGTTAAAGCTTTTAACAGTTATGGCATGCAGGTTACAATGGTCATTTTAAATCATGGAACGGGTTCTTATTCCCAACATTTGATCCACCCCTCCGCAAGGGACGGCTTCTGTGAAGGATATGCCATCAATATTGCAGATGCTGCCGGTACCGACCACCTGAAGGCAATCGGCGCTTTTCTTGGACAGCGCTATTCCGGTCAGCTTGGTTTTGGACAAGTAGACAACTGGATCGTGGGCAACGAAGTCAATGCACGCACCTCCTGGTGGTACAGCGATTCAACATCCCTGGATTTTAATGTAAACATTTATGTGAAAGCTTTCCGTATTCTTTATAATGAATTAAAAGGCATGAATGCCAATGTACGCATTTATAATTCCATAGACCAGGAATGGAACCGGAAATCTAATCCTGGCAGTTTCCTTTCTAAAGATTATTTAGATCAATTTAACTATTACATGATCCGGGAAGGAAATATTGACTGGGGACTTTCTTTCCACCCGTATAACTCTCCTTTGTATGATCCTTATGCATGGAATGGGCCGGAAGCATGGGTGAAAAACAGCATTACATCTCCTTACATTACCATGCAAAACATTGACATTTTGATCGACTATATGCACCAGCCCAAATTCCTAAATCCAGCAGGAGAGGTCAGAAGCATCTCTTTAGCAGAGATTGGTTATACCTCCAGCTTTGGTGATACAGCCCAAGAGGCTTCTATTGCTTACGGTTATTTAAAGGCTGCCTCCATCCCGGATATTGACGCCTTTATCCTGTTTAGGCAAACCGATGATCCACATGAAATGGAAAGCCACCTGGCGCTTGGCCTATACGATTTAAACGGAAATAAAAAACCCTCTTACGAGATCTATAAAAATCTTGGCACACCAAACGAAGGAGCTGTAAAAGAAAGGGTTTCCCAGATTATAGGTATGGATATCGACCAAATGGTAAATGAAAAGATTATTTGGACAAGGCCTGGAACCGGTGTCGTGCAATAACTATTTGAAAAGCATTAATTTTTTTAAAATAGTCTATCATACGAAGGGAGCATAACGCTTATGGAAAAAATCAAACAGGAACTTTTTGAAAAAATAATAACGCATGATTCCATGGTTTATGACAGATTCCGAAAAAAGGAATCCCTCAACGGACATTGGCACTATGCTGTTGACCAGTATGATACATTTTTAAGGCAACAGTGGTTTCAGGAGAACTATTACGACAACAATGGAAATACTCTTCCTGTTGACTTTTCTTTTGACGAATGGGAAATGATGACACTTCCTTGCTGCTGGAACATCGTTGACAAAATGTACATGCTCTATGAAGGCAGTATGGTTTTTACTAGGAAGTTTCTTTATGCCAGGAGAAGTGACGATGAACGGATGATCCTTAAAATAGGCGCGGCAAACTACATTTGTCGTATTTTCATAAATAAAGAATTCGTGGGTATGCATAAAGGCGGTTCAACGCCCTGCTATTTTGACATTACCAACTTTCTTCAGCATGATAACCGGATCATAATTCAGGTCGATAATACAAGAAGAAGCAGTCAAGTGCCTGCTATGAACACCGACTGGTACAATTATGGTGGTATTTACCGTGATATCGATCTTTTCCGTGTTCCCAAAATTCATATAAAGGACTTTAAAATTGCTCTGGAACCTAACAGCGGTTTTCAACAAATACACACCAGTGTTTTCATGTCGGAAAATTATAATGGCACAGCAACTCTTTGCATAAAAGAGCTAGGTCTTTCACAGGATATTGTCATTCAAAATGGTTATGGAAAACTGGCTTTTCATGCTGAGCCGGAACTTTGGACACCTGAAAACCCTAAGCTTTATGATGTTTCTCTCGCATGTGCAGGCGATAGGATTTGTGACCGTGTAGGGTTCCGTGAAATCCGGGTAAACGGCATGGATATTACGCTCAATGGCAAACCACTGTTTCTCCGCGGCATAAGCTGCCATGAAGAAAGTATTAAAAACGGTAAGGCCCTCACAGATGAAGAACGTATCGAAAATATCCGTGTGGCGAAGGAACTTGGCTGTAATTTTATGCGCGTTGCCCATTACCCCCACAGCGAGAGAATGGCACAGCTTGCGGATGAACTCGGTCTGCTTCTTTGGGAGGAAGTGCCTGTATATTGGGATATACTCTTTGATTCAGAAGAGACCTACAGCGATGCTGAAAATCAATTAAAAGAACTTATTACCCGCGACTATAACCGCGCAAGTGTTATCATCTGGTCGGTAGGAAATGAAAATCCCGATACAGACGACAGGCTTAGATTTATGAGCCGGCTCGCGGACTGCGCCCATAAGCTTGACCACACGAGAATGGTTTCTGCAGCCTGTCTTGTAAATGAAAGCAAAAATGCCATTGAGGACAGGCTTGAACAGCATCTTGATCTTATAGGGCTCAATGAATACATTGGTTGGTATGCCGCCAAATGGCACAGGCTGCCTGAACTCTTTGAAAACAGCGCTCCTAACAAGCCTGTTATTATAACGGAGTTTGGAGCAGATGCTTACCCCAATTTCAGAGGAACAGTCACCGATAAGGGCACTGAAGATTGTCAGGCCTTTGTGTATGAAAAGCAAACAGAAATTATCCGTAAAATATCTTATATCAAAGGCATGACTCCGTGGATACTTTATGATTTCCGCTGTCCGAGAAGAACCTCTGTAAATCAAAAATATTATAATACAAAGGGACTGCTATCCACTGATAAAAAATACAAAAAACTTGCATTCCAGGTTTTGCGTGACTTTTACCATTCAATTACAAGTACATGATTAAGATTGTTTCAGATTTTTTACAGACTCAAAAACTGACGTAAGTTTATTAATAATTACAGAGGGCAGAACCAAAAACCCGGTTCTGCCCTCTGCATTCTACCAAGATGTTTCACCCTACAATGGATTTTCAACATGCTGCGTTGACTTTAGTTTGGACAATAATACGCACGTCTCCACATGCCATGAGTGTGTAATTTAGATGCACAAACCTTGGCTTTCCGTTAAGCCTTGAATTCAAAAATGACACAATGGTCCCTTTCGAGACATGTAAAAACGGCATACTGCACCCAGATGCACCTGCCACAGAAAAGACTAGAATTGATTTCTTAGACGAGCCTTTGATTGGCTTCGGTTTGATTTGAAGTCTGCTCTTTACTATGGCACTCATCGCTACTTGCAATTATACCATAGTTTGATAGTGTCAAGATTTTTTCGCAAATTTAATTTCTGCCGCTTGGTATCCGGAAGTCAGCCGGCTATG
>CAJUCN010000022.1 GCA_910585005.1 uncultured Lachnospiraceae bacterium
CGGGTAGAAAAAATTTTGTTTTTTTCGATTGTCTACTTGACGGGTAGCACACCAATTTCATGGGATTCTCTCTTTCTCAAGGTCTGGAACCAAAATCGGAATTAACCGACAGCCCCTTTCTGTCAAATGACATATTACCCTCTATGAATAACACCCATAATTTCTTTAGCATTATATGTCCTGCCCCAGTAAACCATACCAGCAGAAACACTGCCGTCAGGGTTTTGCACATGTACGTTCGCTTCGGCCACAGTCACCGTTCCGTTTTCAGGGTTGATTCCTGTGACGAAAGCGTAGTGTCCTGCTCCGCCGTTTGCCGCGGGGTCAAGCATGATGATGTCATATAGGTTGATTGGCGTGCCTTTGCCCGTCATGACCGTTGCGGGAGCTGTGCCGTAAATCATGTCCTGAAGCATGAGGGCGAATCCGCCGCATGCTGCGTAGTTCCTGTGAAGGCCATCGTCCTTTGTATCGCCGAGCCAGTGGTACCAGTGGTTTTCATCGAACACTCTGCCTGTGGGAATCAGTTTCTGTACTTCTGCGAGACATTCTGCAATCCCACCTTCATTGCCTTCCAGCATGATAGGGGAATGCCAGTACCTGCCGTCATCGTCTTTTGCATCAACGAGCCAACTGTGGTCTACGTTGTAGTCAACAAGAGCCGTAGCAGGAATGGTCCATGAGTCTGTTTTTGTTTGCATAGCCTGTACGTCAGCATAAGGCTTTCTTCCCTCTGTTTTCCCATAGGTTACATAATGATTGTAAAGAGCCGCTTCGTCTGTTCCAAGAGCGGCTACAACGTCAGGATTATTTTTTGCGTAGAACTCCGCATCAAACGTCTGACCGTCAGGCATAGTCTTTGGTGCCGCATTTACATTTAGAGTCGCTCCAAACAGAATACTAACCATCATTACCGTAATAACATGTTTTCTTAATCTTCTCATATCTTTCTCTCCCTTTCCAAAACACAACTTTTATTTGTTTTGCATTCCAGCCATAATCATTGTAATTTCTGTATTTATCTTTTTGGGCAAACCAGATTGATTAATACTTCCCACTATAGCAGTAACAAATGGTACCCAACATAATATCCATCCAGTTGCAAGGCCTATTATTTTACCCGTCCAGTCACCATCTACATAATTTATACATAATAGATTGCCATTTAAAATTATATTTGCTGTTATTCCCAATCCCATACCTAAAAGCATATTTACACCACCACAGTTTTTATCAAAAGTAAGCCTTATACTGTTTGGTGATAATGAGGCAACTGCAACCCCAAAGCCTTGTGCTTGAAAACTATCCCTTAATTTTGTTGCCAGAATATTCAAGTCGAAATTATCCGGCACGTTAAGTGTTAATGTGTCTGCCATACCACTATCTCCTTTGCATAAAATATTGAATTATTAGAATAATCCATCTTAATAAGTACATTGACAAGAACACTATTATATAAGTCTGTTCTCTCTCCTTTCTAATATGTAATCCATCTCTGAATACAGTATACAAAGAACATATTACCGGTATCAGAAATAATGGATGGTATTTAAATGCCATTCTAAAATCAAATTGTAACGCTGCCATGATTGCACGAGTAGTTCCGCACCCAGGGCAACCTATGTCTAAAAAATTTGAAAATGGACATTTATACACGCAACATATCAAAAAAAATAATATTAACTTCCAGAGCCTTATGCAGATACAAACAATGCATTTCTTGCCTTTGTCACTATTAAGAAAAAATTTATTCATTTGTCTTACTTTATCCTGCTTTATGCTACTTGTCAATAATATATGCTACAAAATGCTATTCTTCAATAAAAAGGAGTTATTTCATTATGAAACCACTAAAAACAAAAGTTAGTATTACTTTAGATATTGATTTAGTCGAAACGATTAAAAAAATGGCTGAAAAAGACGACCGTTCTTTTAGTCAATATATTAATTTAGTTTTAAAAGAATGGATTGCAAATAGTAATTTCAACAAAAATAATGTTATTTGAATAAGAACATTCAAAGGCAAGCCGCTCCTCTTTAGGGAATGTCTTGCCTTTGTTTGAACACCTTTTTGAACACGTTTAAATAGAGATGCACTGAAATCCCTTCTTTTACTGCATTTGCGAAAATAAAAAATAAAATCAGTGTTTTTTCAGATATTGCTTACTTGTTCTTTTATAAGTGTTTTAAAGTCATTTTGCAAGAATCTGACATTTTTTATCTTTTTACCGCCACTTTTGCAGCTTGTAAAAAATTATTGGGTATGAGACAGCTTTACCTTTAACTAAATAGCAATTGTGCTAATGTTCACAGATCTGTTTCAGAAGGATTAAGAATATGTACGAAAATCAATAAGAAATGCTTTGAAAGATATTAAAAAAACTATCCCGAATGAATTTCGGCGGAATGAAATTCACGGGATTTATCATATAAAGAAATCAAACAGGTATATACCTTTGACTTTAGACCGGAAAATCATATTTACAAAAATTGTACGACTTCGTACCAAGGTATGCTATAATCAAATCAACAAATTGGGATTCGTGAGGTGAGCCTATGAACTACATCAGAAAAGCGGGGATACAGGATTCTTCAAGATTAGCGGAAATTTTGATTTTTACCAAAAGAATGAACTACAGAAAAATCTTTCGTGACGACAAGGTTTCATTCGGAGCAATGCAGGTCTACCCTTTGGCGCAAGATTATATTAACCACTCTGAAAAGTTGGAAAATATTTGGGTATATGACGATGAATTTGTAAAGGGAATGATTCATATAAAAGACAAAGCGATTATCGAACTATATGTAGACTCTTTCTTTCAAAATGAGGGGATCGGGGCGAAATTAATTGAATTTGCAATTCAAACGTTTCATGTTCAAAAATTGTTTGTGTTAGAAAAAAATATCCGTGCAATCCGTTTTTATCAGCGTCATGGTTTTTCGCTAACACATGAACGGCAGCTAGAAGAAGGAACAACAGAATATATTGTAAAAATGACCTATAAAAGAGACTGCCGCCTACAGTAAGGACATACTCTGCTGTACCACTAGCTATATTCGGAATATAGGCGCTTAATAAACTGAACAAAAACTACAAAATGAAAGAACCAAAATACATATAAAATAATTTGTGCAAGGGAAAAATGCCTAGGTCACGCCCATGCAAATAACCTGTCCACATAAAAATATTTCATTCCCTATCCTCCTTCCCCCAATTATCTTCTTACTATTTATCTGTATTCAGATGAAATTCTATCAAATGATTTGTTTTCCTATTTGCAAAAATCTCTCCATTGCCAGTAGTCAGATTATACAGAACGCTCCATTGCAGCTTATCTGCATCACCGTCAAAAACGCCAACATGGGCCAGTAATTGAACTGCCTGCCTTACCTCAAGCATACCTCCGTTTGTTTCTATTGCGTTTTCCACTTCGTCATAGCGTTCAAATTCTGTAAAGCCTTCTCCAATATTTAATCCATCATAGGCAATAAAATTAGAAGCGATTTGATATTCCGCCTCTGTTTCAACAACACAAAGCTCTTGATCGACATATTCTACAATGACAGAATGTCCACTTGCATCGGCAATCAAATAATGACACTCGATTCCCCCGGAAAAATAGATATTGTATTGCTTTAGCAATTCAATGGCTTCTTCTATCGTAGCCGCCTTATCGAGCACAAGGCGGATTGTCGTCGTGGTATTTAACGTTACTTTATCAAAACTGTAGGGCGCTTGCGCCTCTGGCACTGCAAGCAGGGCAATTGCAAGGCCCTTTTCATTCATTCCATCAAAAGGAAGAAACGGTGCGGCCAAAGTCAAGAAACGGTCAAAGAACGAACCTTCAGGCAAATTGTCCTTTGAATATCCCGCAAACGCAAGGTTGACCGTGGAAACCGAAGCATAACCGTTATCAGGTGCAGTGAAAAGCTGTAGGGATGGCGCATATGTAAAATCAAAATTCCTTCCAAACAAAACATTGCCGTTTTCGTCTTTCACCACAAAGGCGGTACAGCCGTCTCCTGTAACCCCCAAATCTATTGGCAGCCCTTTCAGCAGCCGCCTTGTCACAAAAGCTTCGATATCTGCATCGTTGTTGGCACCCACCTCCAAAAATTCATCAAAGCCATAATCACCGTAATAGGTCATTTCATACATGCCATAATCATCCATCTTTTCCAATGACATAAGGGAACGCAGTTCATTCCAAAACAAAAGGAATGCTGCCATTAAAATACTCAGCAAAGCTATCCCCATACCTATTAAAATCCTAAAAACTGTTTTCTTCTCTCTTTGTATCACGTTTCCCCTGCTCCATTTTGAAAGGATCACCAAATACCAAAACTGTCACTTGCCAATGGATCTGATTCCTCATACGCAAACCCGCTTTGTTCCATTACTTATTTTACTTGATATAGAATTATCACACAATACTAAACTAACACCTCCAACACGGTATAAGCAATACAACCATTTCAACTGCCAGTAAAACAACCAGTACATATATGATCGTCGGCATGGTCCCAACCACTCCTGCCAGTAAAAGCATAACTATAGGTACCACATATTTTCGTGGGTGATGCCACAAGTCGCTCTCAATTTTCCATCCCCGGACCGGGTAAAACCATTCCAAAAGAATGGAAAAAACTGCACTCTGCATGGCAAAGAAAACAGCCGTAATCATCATCCGAACCGTAACGCCGCCCGTCTGGATATGCAGGCTGCAAAGAAAAATTACATCTGCAGCTATGTTACATACGAAAATAAAGAAACAATAAGGCACGCAAAAAGCCTTTTTTTGACCGGGCAAGAAACGCACCGCCTGTTCAAAAGCATGATCGCAGGATAGTAAAATGCAAATAGGCGTATTCAAAGATAAAATAGCAAAACCAATGGGAATAACAAACAGGCTTTCCATCTGCCTTAAAAATACAGGTAAGGCACAAGCTGCACACCACATGACCACAGAATTTATTAAATAGTTTTGATGATATTTGAAATACCGGACGAAATAAAGCCATATGGAATGATAGCCGTACCCTCTCATGCTTTTTTTACTTTTCTTTCCCTGAAAATAGAATGCATATCCGTCCGCATTTCGCAATACCAGAAATGCCAAGACGCTGCTAACTAATATCATTGGAATAAACCACGGTTTGTCCTCCCCAGTAAAAACAATAACAAGTACTATAGCAGTCCAAAAAATTCCCCCATACCAATATTTTTTCAAAGAAAAAATGGCAGCCGTCATAAGGATTGCGTTTCCCGCACAAAGAATACCGGATAACATTTCCATCCGGCTCCACGCCGACACAGCCAGTAAAACCGCCAGCAGAGCCATCGTTTTCGTCAAAAAAGTATAAACGCCCATTGCGGCTACATAGGAGCAGACAAATGCTCTCCTTTCAAAGGGAAGCATGATCATGTTCTGCATATGAGCGGCGTTATCCTCCGAAGAAAGAGCCTGCCACATCATTCCCGCGCTAAAAGTACTTATCATCAAATAGAAAAGAAACGGCGCAATGGAAACTTGAAAATCAGCAAGATATAATCCCAAAAACAAAATCAGATAGATAAAAATCATCCTTGTTAGTCTCTCATATTTGGCGCCAAATAAGTTTTTTGAAAAGGCGCTAAATGTCATTTTTATCATACAAAGCCTCCCGAATGCTTACCGCATTCATCTGTCCTCTTTCAAAGGTCTGACGGATTCTTCCGTCTTCCAAAACCAATACCCGGTCAGAAGTCAACGTGATGCTTTCCAGAATGTGGGAAGAAAACAAGACCGTACCGTACTCCTTGTAACCAGCAATTTGCCTGTACAAATATTCCGTACTTTCAAAATCCAATCCATTCACCGGCTCATCCAGCAAAAGCAGTTCCGGTTTTAATGCAAAAGCAGTAATCAGAAAAGCCTTTTTCCGGTTACCGGTTGAAAGGTCTTTTAATAAAACATCTGTATATTCTCCAAAGCGAAACCCTTGTATCAACTCCGATACATCTGGCAGTTTTCTTTTATAAGCCGCAAAAACATAAGAAAGATACTCACGGAAAGTAAAGTACTGAAAGGAATTATCCTCTGCAAACACAGTATATCGGCAAAATTTAAATCCCCGTTCCCTGAATTTTATGGAATGTCCACAAAACCAGATACCATCAGAGCGAAAAGAGGGATGCAGGCCAGATAATACCTTTATCAATGTGGTTTTCCCGGCCCCATTTAGGCCAATCAGCCCTACCGCCTCATGTTTATCCAGCTCCAAAGAAAAGCTTGAAAGTACCACCTTTTCACCGCTGTACCATGTGCTCAAATTTTTGATCGTCAAAAGAGAATCGCTCATTTTATCTTCCCCCTTTATGGGTCTTTTTCCATGCGGCGTAAGCTGAATGCAGGAATGCCCCGCCTAAAATAATATATAGAAACGTCAGTTCAAATTTACCCGATATCCCGCTTGCAATAGCCGCTGCCAGCCAGACCAAACCTACAAATCCACGAATAGATACATGACGCATAACCTTTACCTCCTGAAATAGTTTTTTTTTATTGTGTCCCTATCATAACTAAAAAAGTGTGGTTATGCAGAAATGTCCGTAAATGGCAGGTTTTTGACCACGAAAAAGCTGCAAAGCATTTGATCTGCCTTGCAGCTTATGATAATTCCTTATTCAACCGATACACCCTGATAGGATATAGTAGCAACGGCCCTGAATCGATTGCCGGCATAAGATACCTGCACCATGCCATCATATTTTTCTGCGGCAGCTTGCGCGCTTTTTAATCCCCATCCATGCAATCCGTTTTCATCCTTCAACGTTTTCAACGCCCCATTTATTTTAACAGGCAGCGTTAAAAAACTGTTCTCCACCTTTATAATCAACATTTGATTGATCCGGCGAATGGTAAGCTGGATCCATCTCTGTTCTGAAGACGGTATCTGTTTTGCGGCTTCTAACGCATTATCCAACAGATTTCCTAATATAGCGCACAGATCTGCGCTTTGAAGATTGGTACGATGGGGAAATTCTACCTGTACCTGATATTTTATTCCATTTTCTTCTGCCGTTACCGCTTTACTGTTTATCAGATAATCTACGGTTTCATCTCCTGTCCAAACGGTATCCATCATTTCCTTCACAGGCGTTTGCAATTCATCCAAATACTGCATAGCCTCATCGGTCTTGCTATGCGAAAGCAACTGACGCAGCACACCAATATGATTATGGAGATCATGAAACAATTTTGCGTTGATCCCATAAGCGTTGTTCAAGGTGGTATATTCACGCTCTAACAGTTCCGCCTGCTCAGATTTTAATTTTGCCAGTTCCTTTTCCATTTCATACTGGCTCTTTATGTGGAATACCAGAACAGACATCATTAAAACCACCGCCATGAGCGTCCACATATCCAGCCTGTCATCTTCCATTACAAGAACCGTCTGCTCAGACAAGGTTATCACTGCGAGAAATCCTGCAATGACAATTGCGCCGGCAAAACGGAACGCTTCTTTGCCAGTCATATCCGGGCGCCTCAAAAGACGCCATGTCAAGACAATCAGCAGCAAATGAATACACCAGACCGCAATTTGTCCTTTTCCCGTTCCATAGTCAAGAAAAGCAGGAGAACGGAATATCACACCAAACCACGCCGCAAAAAGGAATTGCCAAAAGGAAACCCCAATCTCATAGAAAATCCCGGCAAACAAGCTCATCCGTATATCTGCATCCTGAAAATAACCGGCGCAAAGCACAATCAAAACGGTTTCCAGGATCATACCATAAAGCTCCCCCGATCCTGTCACGGAAAGTATGACAGCAATAACCCCTGCACCTGCCAAAACCACCACGATGCTTTTCTTTTCAGGCTTTTGAGCCAAAAGCAGCCGTGAGATCAGAAAAAGACAGCTAATAAGCCGTATGCTTCCAGCCAAAAATCCGGAGAAGAAAATAAGCCAGTCTGTCATACATTTGCCCCCCAATAGTTGTTAATCTGCGCCTTGACCTCTTGCAAATGTGCACGGCTTATAGGAAGTGACATGCCGTTTTTCAAAAAAGCCATACCGTCTTTTATCTGCATAATGTGTATTATATTCACGATACAGCCCCGGTCAATATAGATAAATTCTTCTGCGTTTAATTCCGCATAAACCTGCTGCAAACTTTTCCGCACCTTAGACACCCCGCCGCTGGCAGAAATACTTGCATTCTTCCCGTCCCTCTCAATATAATAAATTTCTTTGTAAGGGATTTTTTCAAGGCGGCTGTTCGTTTGAATCGTATAGGCTTTTCCCTCTTCCAGTTCAATCAACTTAATTGCGTCCTGTATTGCACAGGACAGCCGCTTATCGATATCACTTTTCGGTACATACCGGAAAATGGACAGCTCAAAAGCGTCTATTGCATATTCCATGTGTGAAGTAATAAAAATTACTTTCACATTCGGCAGACAGGGCTTTATTTTTTCTGCAATCTCCATGCCGGTATTTCCCGGCATTTCTATATCAAGCAAAATCAGGTCAAAGAAAAATCCATCTTCTGTAATATCATAAAGCAGGTTGTCACTGGCAGTATAGACAGTTATTTCCCCTGTACTGCCGCATTGTACCAGACAGGCTTTTGCAATCTTTTTGTGCAATGCGGCGGCACAATCGTCATCATCACAAATCGCTATATGTAACATGCTATCACCTCACTCTCCCGCTTGCACAATCCTGCGATCTATTATAACATAGAAACATATCTTTTTACTATTTAAGAAAGGATCAAATCCTTAAATGATACAGGACATTTACCCCAGAATATACCATAATGAATATTTCCATACACAGCCCAGGGACAACGATTTGATTTTGGTCTTTCACCAAAATACAGCACTGGTACGTTTCCAGGATGATAAACTCAGATATCCCACCTTGCAAGAACTGAAAGGCTTTCCTATTGCCTGCCACTATTTGTTTTCCATTGATGAATGCCGGTATTTTCTGGCCGCTCCAGCCACCAGCGAATACAACAAAGCCACCTATGGACAACCCATCGGATCCTCCCCTTACATAACGCTCCCTGGCTACTCCTACGAAGATGTTCGTATTTTCCGCACAGCAATGTCCCGCCCCACTTCCTTTGCAGGCATTACTGCACACCATCTTTTTCGTTGGTACGAATCCAACTTATTTTGCGGCCGCTGTGGCCATGAAATGACGCCGGATCACAAGGAACGTATGCTCCTTTGCCCTTCCTGTCACAATATGGTCTACCCACGGATCTCCCCTGCCGTCATTGTGGGCGTTTTAAACGGGGGTAAGATCTTGATGAGCAAATATGCAGGACGCCCTTACACAAACTACGCCCTGATCGCCGGGTTTACCGAAATTGGGGAAAGCGCGGAACAGACCGTTGCAAGGGAAGTCATGGAAGAAGTGGGATTAAAAGTTAAGAACATCCGGTACTACAAAAGCCAGCCGTGGGCTTTCTCCGGAAGCCTGTTAATGGGGTTTTTCTGCGATCTGGATGGATCTGACCAGATTACACTGGATACAAATGAGTTAGCGGAAGCCGGATGGTTTGATCGGAATGAGATTACATTGACCGATGACCATATAAGCCTTACCAGAGAAATGATCCTGAAATTTAAAGAAGGCAGCTTATAATAACCGGCTGCCTTCCAATAAAATCGCATAAGAGTGTCCATAACTGCATGTATTTTAAGGATAGGAAACCTATTTCCTATTCCTTTTTTCTTCTACGGCCTTTTTCAATTCCTCCAAAGCCTCACTAAAACGTTTGGAATACAGCGTAGGATTTCCCTTGATAATATTTCTCTGATAGATGTCCTTAAGACCTTTAAACCGGATCCTGTTTTCCTTTTCAACCGTATACCTGCCCCGGAGTTCAATGATCTCTTCCCTTATCTCCTCTATAAATTCAGAGGGGTAAAGCCTCATGCGCTCTTTCAGGGAATTGAACCTGTTTTCAATCTCCTCTGCAAGTTCGTCCATCCGCTCACTGTTTTCCTGTCTGCGGTTCTCGATCTCATCATTTGCCACCGCGATAATTACGTCAAGCCGTTTCTGGATACGCAAAAGCTCCGCCCGCGCTTTGTCCAGCCCCATAAGCACATCCCGCAGATCCAGTGCAGCCTTGAACGATAACGTAAAATCCATAATAAGATAAACCGTCACCACTGCCGTTACACAGGTTAGGAATCCATAAGGTATTGCAAAAATCAGTTTTTCCACGCCTTTATGTAAAAACCCGGTCATAAAGATGGTCAAAAATCCCCATGCCAGCGTGGAAGATAAACAAATGTGTCCTTTATAATTAATTTTCTGGTTGGAATAATCCCAGTACCGCACCTTAAAAAGTGATTCCATCGCTACCCCCGTAACAAATTCCAGTGCCGTAGCGCCCACACATCCTGCCAGATAAGTCAGGATCAGGTTATCCTGGAACGGCATAGATACCACCAGCATCATGATCGCCCCACTCCCGTAAATGGGTAGGAATGGCCCTCTCATAAATCCTCTGTTTACAAACTTCCTGCTTTTTATTGTTACAAAGGTGGATTCAAAAATCCAGCCAAAGAAACAATAAAAATAAAAGAAAAACAGCCATTGTATTATCGTGTACTGATACATGTCTCCATTTCCTCATTAAGTAAAACTGATAATTTCTTCCTTGGGCGCTTTCGTCTGCTCTACGCTTATCGCTTTTAATACCGGGCCTTCCCCGCCATAATCGGCAAAATATTCTTTTTCTACCCTGGCGGTAACCTGTACCCACTGCTTATCCTTTAACGTATCCGCCTTGTCAAACTCGCAGGCAAAACCAAGAAACGCCATATCATCCGCACAGCAGGTCATTGCCATCCGCCCTGGCACAAAATAGCCCGTAGGAAAACCTGAGGGCTTTAGAACCATCGCCACAAACTGCACCGTCTTCCCCGTATATCGTTCCAGGTGGTCAAGGCTGTCCAAATACCAGATTCCATAGCCCTCATTATCCAGCTTAATCACCGGATCCTCCAGGCTATAGGGCAAATCATCTTCAAAAATCTGGTTCACTTCCCCTTCCGAATCCTCAAAAATAATGTCCGCCTTTTGATTGATCGCCTTTACATTCCTCTTATAAGAACTAAGATCCTCCACATCATCGCAACGGTTAAAAATAATCATCTCCGACTTACGCAGCATCTCCGCCAAAAGAGATTTCATATTGGTAAAATACATAGGAAATGTGGAAGCATCGATTATGGTAATCTGCTGCTCTATGCTCCAATGGAAGGGAAGCTTCATATTTTTGAAGTTCCACATGCCATTGTACTCTATAATGATACGTTCCGGCTTGTACCTCTTTTCCAGTTCGATCAGGTGGGAAGTGTTAAAATCCTCCTCATCCTCAATAAGAACCATGTCCGTCCGGCTCATTTGAAGGAGTTTTTCTCCATATTCCCCTTCCCCTTCCTCACAGACGATCAAAAGCGTCCTGCCCTTGATCTGGAAGTATGGCTGCTCGATCGTATAACAGATAAACTCTGTTTTCCCACTTTCCAAAAAACCATTGATCATATAAACCGGTTTCATATCATACCTTCTTTCTTTTCGACTGCCGTTATTTGCTAAAAAGCTGCTGCAATGCATCTTCCTTAAGCTTAGAACCGATCACACAGAATTTTCCCGTCACATCAGGCTTGCCATCCCGTACATTGCTCTCACCGGGAACATAATCAAAGTAGACCCAGCCCCTTTCCGTTCCCCGGACCATTCCCTTTGCCCTAAGGACAAAGCCATACTTGCCCTCGTCCTCAAGCTCTTCCAAAATCCGTTCCACCTCATCCTTACTGTAAGCTGTAGGCGTCTCCATGCCCCAGCTTGTAAAGACTTCGTCTGCATGGTGGTGATGGTCGTGATCATGACAACCGCAAGTGCAGTCCGGTCCATGGTGATGGTGGCGCTCATGTTCCTCTTCATGACCATGATCATGATGGTGATGACACTCTTCATGGTCGTGGTGATGGCATTCATGGTCATGATGGTGATGATGCTCTTCCTGGCGGTGAGCCATGATCTCCTTCATCATCTCCGCTTCTAAATCCTTTGCCCCCTCAATGGCAGCAAGGATATCATTCCCTTCAATCTGATCCCATGGAGTGGTGATGATCACCGCCTTTTCGTTATGCTCCCTGATAAGCTCAATCGCCTTATTTAGCTTTTCCTCAGAAATATCGCCTGTCCTGCTTAAAACAATGGTTCCCGCATACTCGATCTGGTTGATAAAAAATTCCCCAAAATTCTTGATATACATTTTACACTTGGAAGCGTCAACTACCGCCACCGCGCTATTTAGCACGACATCATTGCCATCGATCACATCCTGCACGGCTTTCATCACATCCGAGAGTTTCCCAACCCCGGAAGGCTCGATCAAAATCCGCTCCGGTTCGTATGTGTGCAAAACTTCTTTTAAGGAAGTTCCAAAATCTCCCACTAGAGAACAACAGATACAGCCTGAATTCATCTCCTTGATCTCTATTCCCGCTTCCTTTAAAAATCCGCCGTCGATTCCTATTTCACCAAATTCGTTTTCAATTAATACCACTTTCGTATTGGCTAAAGACTGCGCCAAAAGCTTTTTTATAAGCGTAGTCTTCCCAGCGCCTAAAAACCCAGATACAATATCAATTTTTGTCATGTTATTTCCTTCTTTCTATATACTAAACTTCATGCAGATAATATTATAATAATTCCAATCCCTAAAGTCAAATATTCGCTTCCCAGTCCCCTTCCTTAAATCCCGGGCAGATATAACGGTCTGTCACCAACAACGGCCGTTTGACTAACATACCGTCGGTTGCAAGGAGCGTAAGCTGTTCTTCTTCTGACATGTTGGGGAGTTTATCCTTAAGCTGCAATTCTTTATACAGATTCCCACTGGTATTAAAAAATCTCTTAAGAGGCAGCCCGCTTTTTTGATACCACTCCTTAAGCTCCATCATCGTAGGATTTTCCTCTTTAATTGGACGCTGCTCATAATCAATTCCCTTACTGTCAAGCCACTTAAGCGCCTTTTGACATGTACTGCATTTGGCATAACATAATACTGTAATTTTTCCCATATTTTACCTCCGGTCTATTAAAACAAATTATTTTGCCTTTCCTATAAAAAGCATTATACAACAAAAAAACAGGCAGGTACAGATGATCTGTCCGCCTCTTACTTTTTGATTTAGATTTATTTTTCTTACCCATGCAGGGAACTTTGTTTTATGGCAGAAAAGGCATCCTTAAAAATACCGGATGCCTCATATGCACGTTGTTTCCAGGGATTGTAAAAAATTGTTTCCGGCAGTTTTCTATTCCTGACACTCCGGACAAAAATATACCGTTCCGCCCAGATAGCTTGCTTTCTGGATACTATTGCCACAGTACGGACAGGGCTTTCCCACCGTCAGTTTGCTAAGAAAAGTCCGGTATCCACCCTTTTGTCCCAAAAGATCCTTTTCCGTATCTCTTCCCCCGGCATCTGTCATCTTTCCTAGGACATCTACCGTAGTGTCGTACAGCTTCCTCCAATGAGCTTCCCTGAGTGTATTGATCTTTCGCTTTGGATGGAAACCTGCAAGGAAAAGGATATCCTGCAAGACACCGTTTCCTAGTCCGGGAATGCGTTGCTGGGTTGCAAGGAATGCCTTTACGGATGTGGTTCCCGATAGCTCTTCCTTTAACGAGCAAAAATACTCATAGTCAAATTCTTCCGTACCCGGAAACGGCTTCTGTCTGGCCACCTGATAATAAAAATTGTCATACTGATCAGGCTGGATCAAAAACATACTCCCATACATTTGTACCGTGCAGACCAAAGTGGATCCGCCCTCCAGCGCAATCTTTGTCTGATACCGTCCTGGCAGCTTTTCGCCAGGTTCATAATAGCGGATGTTCGTTCCATCTCCCACCACAAAACTGTACCGGGATTCTCCTGTTTCATCTTCTAATTCCATCTCCACCATACTGCCAATCCCAAAGGATTGTCCAATCCTTTTCCCTTCCATCACTGTGGAATAAAATTCTGCATCCCCGCTGTAGAAGGCAAAACCATGAGGCGTATGCTCTGTTTGTGCTTGTACAATTTTCTTTCCTTTAACGGTTTCATTAAGCTGCTTTGCAATGGTAATGCTTTCCGGTATTTCGATCATGCCGCTTACCCTTCCCTATCTTTCCTATTTTGACTGCCATCTTTTCAAAGTAGATAAATATTTCATCAACCCGGCTTTTGCTTCCTCTACGGTCTTGGCACGTCCGCCTTCCACTTCAAAGGGGGCGCAAAAATCCGCCATCTCTTCCATGCTGCACTGCTGTGCAAACTCACCGTCTTTATAACAATAGCAGCAATAAGCGTCATTGACGCTTCCATCCTTTTCCGTTCCGTACTGGTTTTCCTGCATAGGCATCCCACAACTTTGACAAATCTTCAACTCCATTTTCGTAATCCTCTCTTTCTTTGTTTGATAAGATCACTATACCAAAGATAATATGACACTATACGCGTCATATTAAAAACCTTTTCCAAAAAAAATCCTATTTGTCATATAACTTCTCCATCTCCTGAATCCTTCTCCTGATTTCCTCTTTTATTTCCATGGGCGCAACCACCTTTGCCGAAGGACCAAAAGATAAAATCATCCCGTACACCCAATCATCGGGAACGCTCCTCATACGGATCATGAAATCTCCTGTAGGAAGCACTGTGATCTCATCTTCATCGAACCGGTCATAGACACGGTATGCTTCCTTCTTTTGGATCCAAATAGTAATTTCAGTTGCTTCCGGTCCCGGTGAAAGCGCTGCCGGTTCCGGCTCCTGGAACCGCTTCTCATTTACGTTGAATATTTCGTCCTGCACGTTAAGGCGCTTCATTCTCAAAACCTTAAATAAGCGCATAGCTCCTCTGGTGCGGCAGTACGCCCGCAGATACCAGGTATATTCTTTAAAGAGAAGCTGTACTGGCTCCACCTCCCGTTTCGCCATTTCTCCGTACTGGCCATAATAATCAAATTCCAGCACCCTCCTTCCGATAATGGCATGGCGCAGGTCTTCAAACAACTCTTTTCTTCTTCCACTCCAATCGGAAAAGTCAATCGCCACCCAATTTTCCGGCTCCGCCTTAAAAAAGTCACCTAATTTACGCAAAGTCTCCTCTTCGTGCTGTGCCCCCGTCTGGGCTAGACTTGCCAGGGCTGCCAGGATCTCCCCCTGCTCCTGTTTGGAAATCAGCATCTTATCAAGGACAAACTGTTCCGTCAAGCAGATTCCCCCACCCTTGCCCTTTTTGGCATAAACTGGTATCCCGGCCATGCTTAAGACTTCTACATCCCGGTATATCGTCCTTATGGACACCTCAAACCGTTCCGCCAGTTCTCCCGCTGTGACCGTCCCTTTATTCATCAAGATATAAATCATACCAAGCATCCGGTTTAACATAAATCCATCCCCGTCCTTTTACCGTTATAAAACAAATTATACTCTAATTACCAAAATCCATCAATAAAACGATTGACACAAATCCGATTTCGGATTATAATAACAGATATCCGATTTCGGATTCACTGCAAACACAGCCTTTTCACTATCCGCAAAAACAACTCTTGCATATCTGTGAAAGGCTGTCGTCAAACTAGGAGGAAATAATGAATGATAATGAAACGCCAGAATGGAAAGAACTAAACCGGCTGATGAAGGAACTGATGGATTTATACTATGAAATCGCGTTAAAATCCGGGCTTTCCGACAGCGCCTTCGACATTTTGTATGCCATGGTTTCCATGGGCAGCGGCTGCCTGCAAAAAGATATTGCAGACTATTACCATATGAGCAGGACTACCGTCAATTCTTCGATCAAGAAACTAGAAGAGCAGGGATTTATTACTATGCAAAAAGGGCAGGGAAAAAATAAGCATCTTTTTTTAACTGATGCCGGAACGCAATTAGTCGATGACAAGATTATACCAGCAATGCAAATGGAAGCCGGGATTTTTGCAGAAATGAAACCTGGGGAAGGAAAAGAATTTCTCCGGCTTTTTCAGGAATATATCAAGATTTACAGAGAAAGGATTTTCAGCCAAAAATGAGCTCTTCTACTACGAAAATACAATTGTCAGACCATTTTACCTATCAAAGACTGTTCCGGTTCGTACTGCCCTCCATTTTTATGATGCTTTTTACGTCAATCTACGGCGTTGTTGACGGATTTTTTGTCTCCAACTTTGCAGGGAAGACGGCTTTTGCCGCAGTAAACCTGATCATGCCTTTCCCTATGCTCTTCGGGGCTGTTGGATTTATGTTGGGAACTGGCGGCAGCGCTATCGTTGCCGCCACTCTTGGACAAGGATTTAAAGAAAAAGCAAACCAATATTTTTCCCTGATCGTACTTACCACCATCCTTGCAGGAGTTCTTTTGAGCTTTTTAGGCTTTTTTATGCTGCCCTCTATCGCCCGCTTATTTGGCGCTGAAGGTGTGATTCTGAACGATTGTATTATGTATGGACGGATCCTCTTTGCATCCCTTACCGCGTTTATGGTGCAAAACCTATTTCAAACCTTTCTTGTGACTGCTCAAAAACCCATCTTAGGGCTGGCGGTCACCATCGCCGCGGGATTTACCAATATTTTTCTTGACTTTTTGTTTGTAGGCATTTTTCAATGGGGGATTGCCGGCGCCGGAATTGCCACCGCAGTAAGTCAAATTGTCGGCGGTCTTTTCCCTCTGGCTTATTTTTTCTGCCCCAACACTAGTTTGCTCCGGCTAACAAAGCCTGCAAGAGATCTTCATCTCCTTATCAAAACCTGTACCAACGGTTCCTCCGAGCTGATGACCAATGTATCCCTTTCTTTGGTCAACATTTTATATAATTATCAGCTCATGCGTATTGCCAGTGAAGACGGCATCGCTGCATATGGAGTGATCATGTATGTCAATTTCATTTTTATGGCTGTCTTTTTAGGATATGCGGTGGGCTGTGCCCCCATTGCCAGCTACCACTATGGCGCCGGAAGCCACCGGGAACTGCAAAATATATTCAAAAAGAGTCTGTTTCTCATGGGCATGAGCGGTGTTGCCATGACAGCGCTAGCCATCATCCTCTCCGGCCCGCTGGCCAAAATCTTTGTCAGCTACGATTCTGTGCTGATGGAGATGACCAAACACGGATTTGCCGTCTACAGCATTGCCTTTGTATTTATGGGGTTTAATGTTTTTGCTTCCGCCTTTTTCACGGCCCTTGGCAATGGACTGGTTTCCGCACTGATTTCTTTTCTGCGGACATTACTGTTCCAGGTCGCCGCCGTTATCATGCTGCCAATCTGGTTTGGCATAGACGGGATCTGGCTGGCAATCACTGCCGCTGAATTATTGTCACTTTTCGTTTCCTTTTTCTTTTTCCTTAAGGAAAAGAAACGTTACCATTATTGAGAACAAGACTACATTTCCCAATATCACCGGGCGGTCACTTGATGAGTAATCAGATACCGCCCTCCCTGCAGCTCCTCTGCCGAAAGCCTTATTTCACAGGAGGATGCTCCGATCGCTTCCATCGCTTCCTCCATATAGGCCTGCTTGTAGCTTTCAGACCGGTAATCCTCATACCACGCCTCCAAAAGCTCCCCGCTTTCTATGACATTATAAAATGTATATCTTCCCGTCCCATTGGCAGTCACCTGTCCATAACAATCTTCGTGATAAGAAGGCAGATCAAACAATACCTGTTCCTGTGTAAATCCCACCTCTTCAAGGCTTCTCCTTGTATCCTCCGGCAAAGGTTCCGGCTCTAAGTTACGGAAATCCTGCCCGTTACAGGGTGGCAGATATACGGACAGCTCCTTTCTCACATGGGTTTTTGCATAATCCGCATCCGATTTATTAAAATATGCATAGCTTCCTTCCCCTGTATCATCCCATGTAACATCCACGTTATAATACCCGTCTGACAGCTCCACAATATTCCACGCATGGTTTTCCCCTGCATATCCGGTACAGTAATAGCAGGGAATGCCAAGCTGCTGCAGCAAGTACTGGAAAGCCCTTGCATATCCGGCACACACCGTCCGTCCATTTACCATAGCGCTATAGGCGCTCTGGCTCATCTCCGCCTCCAAGTCATAAGCACATTTTTCGATCAATGCATTATGGACTGCTTTTTCCCGTCCGTAATGATCCTCCAACCCCTGCGCCTGTGCAAGGATCTGGCCTGCCTGTTCCCCAAAAGCCTGCTTTGCTTTTTCCAAGTCCTGTGCCAAACGGTTAAACTTCAATTCTATCTCCACACACTGGCCATTCTCCCGGCATTTACAGGCATATGCCGTTTCCAGCCAAAAAAGTTCCGGATGGTCATTATAAACCGCCGCAAACACATTTCTAAGCTGTTCTGCCGTAACTGTTTCCACTGGAGCAAACGTCTGAAACAGTTGATCCGCATTGGCATAGATCTGACGGTATAAATGACGCCCTTTTGCATCCAGCATCGCATAATAAGGGTAAAAACGGGCATCAAAAATAAGTCCGTCACCAGCATTTCCCACACTAAGCTGATTCTGTAGCTGTTCCGCCTCCTCTTCCTCAACTTGGCAGGTCTCATCCTGTATCTGCTGGTATCCCGTGTGGCCTGCCAGATTTTCCGGCACTGTCACACTCGCTTCATCGGGCGGCGTATACCCGGAAGTGATTCCCGGCTCTATCCCGTTATCTTCTGAATCTAAAGGATACGATTCTTCAACCGCCGGATCAAAAGAATCCCCCACTTCTTCCACACTGGCAGGCAACGCAATCCCTTCCGCCATTTGTTCTTGGCCTGCCTTATCTGCTCCAACCCCTTTTTCCGGATATAAGAAGCCTGCAACTCGTTCTGTAAGCTCCGGGTGAAACGCACAGCCTATAACCAATGCCGTAAGCAATCCAAATAAAATTCCAATAAGCAATAGTAATTTTTTTAAAATTTTCATATAATTATTTTCTTATAAACACTCCCTATTGTCCACACCTTTTTGAACCGATACGGAAATAATTGAATAGACTACACGTTTTGCCTATGATATAATTGGTACAAACCTCTTGTCTACTGGGGTAACATTTTACGATAATACTATCTGCAAAATTATAAACGGAGAATACATATGGCAAATACCATCAAATGGAACGACCGCTTTAATCTGGGGGTCGAATCTATCGACAAAGCGCACCAAAAGCTTTTTGCAATCGTACAGAAAATGGTAGACCTCAATGATGATGAGAAAAACCGCAGATGGATTTGTGAAGAAGGGATCAAATACTTCAAAAACTATGCCCTCAAGCACTTTGCCGACGAAGAAGCCTATATGCAGTCTATCGGATATAGCGGTTATCCCACCCATAAGCATATCCATGATAATATGAAAAATAAAACTCTGCCGGCTCTTGAACGGGATATGGCGGAATCCGAATTTTCCTTAGAATCCATCCAACATTTCCTCGGCATCTGCCTCGGCTGGCTGACCGGCCATATCATGCTGGAAGACCATGCCATTGCCGGAAAAATCAGCAATAAATGGGTACATGAATGGACAGAAGCGGCATCCGTATTTGAAGACACCGCTATCCGGGTAATGGATGAACTGTTCGGCCTGAAAACAGAAATTGTCAGTGAACGATATGCCGGAGAAAATTTTGGCAAGAGAACTTGTTACCGCCTTACCTACATCGACAAGGCCGGAAAACGCACGCAGGTGTTTTTCATCTTTGAAGAAAAGCTGATCTTATACTTTATTAACCGGCTAATCGGCGTACAGCTCACTAAAATCAATAAAGTAGTGATTGATGCCGTTGCCCAGATCTGCCAGCAATTCATGAAACGTGTTGCCATGTATTATAATGTTTCTGGCATGAGCAAGCTGGAAAAAAACAACCTTCTGACCGAAGAACAGTTCACAAACGATTTTAATATTGCCTACCCCAAATACAGTCTTCTTTTCAATACCGGAAAAGGGTATTTTGCCTTATGTGTCAAAGATTAGTTCCTCCCCTAAGCAGACGGTTTGCCTGCTGGGGGAAATTTTTACCTTTTTATCTTGACCAGCCTGTTGTATTGATTCATCAATTCCTTCCGGTTCTTTCCGGCAAGAAAATAATAATCCATCTGCATCTCATTTTCCCCATAAAGGTAAGTGCCATATGCCGGGATATCGCAGCAAATGACGGGGCTTTGCGCTGCAAATACCAGCCCATAATTTTTATCCGAAAATAAGAGCGGAAGTCTTCCGTCCGAAAGATATCTGGCAGTTCCTCGCAGTTTCAGCATGTTCTGTTCCCCTGTAGGGATATCACCTTCTGCCACAGGATCAATCCCGTACACTGTCTCCCCCTTCGCCCACTCCAGATAAAGCCAGACTTTCTTTTTTCCCAGGGAATTATCTTCCAGTTGGCGGCTTACAGTGCTTTTTTCCGCCAGAAGCAGTTTCTTATCCCTGGTCATAAAACGGATGGCTCCACTATTCTTATCTACCAAAAGACAAAGTTCATCCGTCAGTAAGTCCACCGAATTTCCGGAAGATTTGTACATCCACACCGGATTATTTTCCCTCTCCGCAATTAAGGGATGCTGTCCGTCTTTTATTGCCCCGCCTTTGGCAAAGGTAATCCGGACGACAAAATCCCCTACTGGGCTAAGCCGTAAAACACCATACCGGCTCTGTAAATAAAGTCCGTCAGGCCTCTTCTCCGCCCATCGGATAGAAAGGTCTATTTTCCCATGACCTGCCGGGCGAAGCAGTTCCGTTGCCGGCATATCACCAAATTTACACGCTCTTCCTGATTCCCTGTTTGTCCGCCCATTTTCCCGTCCAAAGCGCTCCGCCCTCACAGGCGTCTTCATCCTTTCCTCTTTCATGGATGCGGTTATAATGGGAGAAGAGTTTTCCGGTGAAAACACTTCTTTTTGCCGGATAATAAAAGGCTTTTTATCCTCCGGCGTTGCTATGCTGACAGATGCCCTTGGCCTGGTGACTGCAACTGGCTTTTTCCTAATTGTGGTTCCCATTGCGGGATAAACCGCTCTCTCCCCCTCTCCTTTCACTGTCCTTTGTTTTTCCTCTGCCGGCCTATCCCCTTCCTGGCTTTCCCAACACGTTTCTTTTTGATCTTCACGTTTCCGGTTTGCACTTTCCCATCCTGTTCCTTCCTGCACCCAATCTTCGATTAAACCGGTAAGATTCCCCCCATGAACCACGCACAATTCATGGAGCGCCCTGGTGGCTGCCACATACAAAAGCTTTGCATGACCATCCTCCACGGGATAATCTTCCTTTGTAGGGTCAAAAATCAGTACTGCATCAAATTCCAACCCCTTAGTATACTCTACAGGAAGCACCATGATTCCGCTGCCAAACACAGCTTTTTCCAGATTACTTTCCATCACCTCTATATGCTTTGACAACTCTTTAAAAACATTGGAAGCGCTTTTCGTTTCCCTGCAGATCACAGCAATCGTGTCCAGATTCTTTTGCTGCCATCCTCTTAAGATCCTTACCGTATCCCGGATCATATCACCCTTCCCGCCGCATATGCGAACCTGTACCGGATTTCCGTGCCTGATAATCGGCTCCACGGGATATATGGAAAATGCCCCATGTTGGAGAATATTTGTAGCAAAATTTGAAATTTCCACTGTATTACGGTAACTTTTCTTTAAAAGTCCAAAGCTGTCCATCTCATCCGGCAAAAGCAGGTCTTTTAACTCTTCCCAGTCATTTAGCCCATAACCAAAATGAATATTCTGGGACACATCCCCCATGACCGTATAAGTACATCTGTGAATGCAAAATTTTAAAACATGGTATGCCATCATCCCAAAATCCTGGGCTTCATCAATAACCACATGATGGGCTTCGCGGATCACTTCCTTTTCCTTGATCCGTTTGTAAAGATAAGCCAGCGCCGCAAGGTCATACACATCAAATTCCCTGTCCGGTATTTCCACTTCGTACCCTTTCACCGTCTGTTTCATTAGAAAATCCCGGTACATTTCAAAAATGGGTACTTTCCACTCCCTGCCGCCGTACCACCCCCGATATGCTTTTAAAATTGCCTTTCTCTCCGCTTCCGTATACTTAATGCCTTTTCCGAGAAATTCATCCTTTATTTTGCCAATCAAACGTTGGTTTAACATGTCAATCTTATTTTGCACGGATATGGAAGGATTCTGACAGACATACTCTTCCACCACCCCACCGTCAACTAAAAGGACAAGGCTCTTAGGATCCGTCTTCTTCCCTGCTGTCTCGTCAAACACGCCTGCCTTTCCGTCCCGGAAGCCTTCCACAAACTGCCTGGGATTTAAATAAATGGATTCTGTGGAAATGCTTTCCTGCTCCAGTTTCCTGCAATACTCCTCCAAGTCCCGGAACCACTGTGATTTTCCCTTGGTGCTGGAAAGAACACTGCCCTTACCACTATCCATACTTTTGATCCTATATTTTTGTTCATCCCAATCCTCATACAATAACCGGACAAAAAGCTGCTCCATGGTCATCTGCCGCACACCATGCACATCTAAATCCGGCAGCACCCCGGTGATATAGTCCAACAAAATCCGGTTACTGCCTACAATATAAAAATCATCTGGCCGGAACCTTTCGGCATAATTATATAAAATATAAGAAATCCTGTGCATAGCCACTGTCGTTTTACCAGAACCTGCCACCCCCTGCACAATAATATTATGATACGGGGACTTCCTGATGATCTCATTTTGCTCCTTTTGAATGGTGGCAACAATCTCATTTAGAACCGTCTGCTTGTTTTTTGCCAGATATTTGGTTAGCAGCTCATCATTGGCGATCACCTCACTGTCAAAATAGTCCAGAAGCTGCCCATCCTCAATCTCATAGGTTCTCTTTAACCTAAGGTCAATCTCAATTTCCGCTTCCCATGGCGCCGCATAACTGCATTTCCCAAGGCCACTCTCATAATAGGCATTTGCTACCGGTGCACGCCAGTCCACCACCACCTGATGGGTTGCGTCACTGGCAATACCTCCTTTTCCAATATAGATGGATTCCTCCTTGTCAAGATTCTCGTCCTTAAAAATGATTCTGCCAAAATATGGCTTACGGAGCGCCCTTTTATTCCGTTCCAAAGCCCACTTCATATGGTCATGCATGGTCACCGTATTACTCAAAATAGTATACACTTCCGCATCGTTATCATGGTAATGTGCCAGCATTTCATCAATGTCTTCCTGCATACGGCTTACTTCTTTCCCGTAATTTCTCACATTATCCTTCACCACGGCAAGGGTCTTTTTCAGATACTCTTCCTCCGCCTGTTTCGACACCGGCCACTTTTCTCTTTCTCCTTCCACCCCCATATGCTTCTCCTTTCCGGGCAATGCAAGCCCTTCATAGGGCCATCTCTCCGCCTTATTTTCCTTCCATTTTCTTCTATAGAAATAATAGCGGAACAATTAAAAAAATACTAGACTTTATTTTTATGGTGTGGTAGAATGTATAATGAAGTGTGGGTAAGAAATCATATCATTCTTACCCACACTTTTGTTCTACATATCATTTATCAGTAACTACATCATCTGCTCAAACTCTTCCATAGACTTGGCTTTGGCCGCCAATTTATGCCAGCGTCTTAAAATTTCTATGTTCTTCTCACCTACCACCCTTTTCTTTAAATCTTCTGGAATTTCCCCATAATCTTCAAGTAATTCTAAAATACTTTCCGCTTTTTGCTCTATTTTAATTTCTTCTTTTACTTCTTCTTCTATCTCTTCTCTTACTTCTTTCTTCACCTCTTCTCTAACCTCTTCCTTTACCTCAGGCCTAAGTTTCTTCATCAATAAATACTCATACTCTTCCCACAACATATAGCTCTTCCTCACTTCCGGATGAATTTTCACTTTTTCCGTAAACCGATGGATCTCCTTCGTGGCAGCATCCGTTGCATTTTCTTCACGGCTGTCCCTAAGGTAACAAAGCATTGTTTTAATTTCTTCATTTCCACCCTTATTACCCCCTGTATAAAAGTAATAAAAACGGAGTCCATCTTCGTAATCCAGTTCGTCTACTTCCTCGCATTTGTGCCTGATACTATACATCATATAATCATATCCAAACGGATCCTTGTCTAAAATCATCAATCACATTCAATTCTTTCAGCTTTTTCTTGGTATAAGCCATTCTTTCTCCTTTCGCAAGCGGACAGGCGAGCTCTGGTTTTTACAAAAGGAGACCATGATCCCATACATATTGTCTCATCTGCTCCCCGCTTTATAAAATTATTGTTGATCATAAAGCAAGGATTTCCAAAACAGACATTAACATCCCATAAGGATGCCTATTAGAATATTAGATAATAGAACGAATTTCCGTCAGAACTTCTATGCTTTGATTTATTGTATCAACAACATATCTGTTCTGTCAATAAATTTTTTATTAAAAAACGATTAAACTAAGTGTTTTTTACTCCTACAGAATATCTACGAATACCACTTTAGTCAAACATAAGCTCGTCTACCGTGACAAACTCATACCCTTCTTCCGTCAGCTTGTCAATAATTTTAAGGGCTGCCGTCACTGTAGTCTTGTATTGGTCATGCATCAAGATAATGTCATTTTCATTCACTTTGGCACAGACATTCTTTACAATACAGGAAACATCACTGCTGCACCAGTCTAACGGGTCAATGGTCCAAAGTACCGGAAACATATTCAGCTCCTTCTCAAATTCTTTATTCCAACTTCCATAAGGAGGCCGGATATAGATCGTATCCTCCCCCGTCACTTCCTTAATCACTTCATTGGTCTTAACGATCTCTTCCTTAAATGCCTTTTCATTTCGGGAAGTAAGCTGTGTATGGTTATAGGTGTGGTTCCCGATCAAGTGGTCGTCTTCGTAGATTTCCTTTACAATATCCGGATAAGTTTCCACATTCTTTCCCGTGATAAAAAAAGTCACCTTGACATTTCGCTCCCGTAACCCTTTTAGCAACTGCCTGGTATAAAATGGATGGGGCCCATCATCAAAAGTGAGGGCTATTTTTTTATCACCGCTTTGAACCGACTTACCCATAGTTTCTGCAGAATTGCGGTCTACGAATCCGACCAGGCAGACGATTGCCAGAAAAATTAAGACGGTAATGCACGAAAAAATTCTTTTTTTCAGGTTCATACAACTTTGTTCCCTGCCTGATGCTTTATATAGTATATGCATGGACAGGAAACGCTAGTACTCACTAAGTTTCCATTTAACAGTTCAGCCAGACCGAAAATTATGTGGCAAATCGTGCCTGCACAAATTTGTCGTCTCATTCGGTCTGGCTGAACTATTGGTTTATCTATCGTTTCTAAGCAGAAACCTATCCTTGTGCAAACTGCCTATACAGCGCCGCATGATCTTCTATACACCGCCACACACTGCTGGCATTAACAGTGACACAAATATATTCCTTTCCGGAATGATCCACACCATAACTGGCTGCACAATTTCTTGACTGATTAACAAAACCTGTCTTCCCACAGACTACTTCCCCACCGGTATCCTTATCTTCAATCCGGCGCAGAAACCAGTTAGAAAGGTCTATTCCATCGGGATGCTGCTGGGTTTTGGAAGTCGTATAGGTATGGGCAGACAGCACCTCCCTGCAAAAATCATTTTCAATGGCCGCTTCCAAAATCATTGCCATATCATACACAGAACAATAATGTTCCTCGTCATAGATACCTACGCAATTAGTCATATGTGCCGTGTCAGAAAGCCCCAATTGTTCCAGCTTCTCATTCATCATCCCAACGAATGCTTCCTGATCACCTGCCACATAGGTTGCAAGAGCTACCGCTGCATCCGCCCCAGAGGGAAGAACCGTCCCGTAAAACAAATCACGGATCGTTACCTCTTCATCCTTCTCAAAACCAGCGCTGCTACAGTCATGAATATATCCATAATCCGTAATTTCAAGCGTCATAGTAAAAGTATCATCCAACGCCTCCGGCCCGGCAAGGTGCTCCGCCGCCACTAACACGGTGAGAACCTTTGTCATGGAAGCAGGGTTGATCCTGGTCTTAGATTCCTTTCCCGCCAAAATCCGCCTGCTGTCTAAGTCAATCATCACGGCATAACCGCTGACAATCTCATCCCCCAACGTCAATGTATCTGACGTAGCTTTAGCCTCATATATCTTTTGGCTCGTCTGGCCAACCGCTTGTTCCCATTTTTCATATTCTTCCCCATGATCAGGCTGATCCTTTTCGCCGTCCTTTGCTTGTCCTGTCAGATCTGATTCATCAGGAAGTACAATTGGTTTTATCATATTAACAACGCTTCTGTCATTTAACTCACTATCGTTCTCCTGGGCCGTGAGGGTTTCCTCCTTCCCGTCAGATAGCTTCTCTTTGCCAGCATGGACTTTATGAATCGACCCAATCCCCAGGAATGCTATCAAAAACAGCAGTGCCGCACCGGCCCCATAAGGGGCATACTTTCTGATCTGCTCACGGCGCTCCATCTGTCTTTGCTTTTCTGCCTGCATTTCTTTTATTCTCTGCAAACGCCGCATTCTCGCGGCATCTTCCACGTTCTCCTTTATATCCACTAAAAAAACTCCTTTATCAAAACAGCATTCCCACTATGCTGTTATTCTTTTTGACTACTACCATATATACGCACTTTTGCGGATTTCTCTTTAGTATAGTCTAAAAGAAACTGCTGTTCAATCATTTTTCAAGAAGTTTTCCATCAAAAATTACTTGCCGCAGTACAAGTCCGTCTTTCGTAAGCAAAACCACATCCGCCTTTTTACCTACAGAAATACTCCCATGCTGATCATAAATGCCAACACTTTTGGCAGGATTTACCGCGGCACATTTTACAGCCGACTCTAGCGGAATTCCCATCTTGAGTACGGCTGTCCGCATACAATCCAAAAGATTGGTCACGGAACCGGCAATCGTCCCATCCTCCAAAGCTGCAAGATTCCCTGTCACCTTCACATACTGGCCGCCCAAAGTATAATCTCCATCCTCTAACCCTGTCGCCCGCATGCTGTCGCTGATCAGAATAATACGGTCATCCCCAAAAACCTTAAAAGTAGTCCGAACCGCTGCCGGATGGATGTGTACCCCATCACAGATTAGTTCCACCTCCACTTTTTCTTTATCCGCAGCCGCACCGATCAATCCCGGCGCTCTGTGGGTGTAAGGGTTCATGGCATTGTAAAGGTGGGTCACATGGCTTGCCCCCTTCTCAAAAGCCATAATTGCAGTGTCATAATCTGTCGCTGTATGCGCCAGAGAAAGCACTACCTGGTCACGCCTTTTCTCGATCAATTCCATAGCTCCTTCCCGCTCCGGCGCTATGGCAAGTAGTTTTACGATATTTCCTGAAGCTTTATTCAGCCTGTCAAACATTTCAATATCGGGATCGTGAATATATTCCCCGTTTTGTGCACCCTTTTTCGCAGGAGCCACAAATGGGCCTTCCATGTTGATTCCCTGAAAACGGGCCTTATTTTCCTGCCTGCCTTCTGCTTGATATGCTTTTGCCGTTTCACATATACCAAGCAGCATCTCCTCCGAAAGCGTCATGGTTGCCGGCACAATATTAGTAACCCCTACCGATGCTTCATAGCAAGCCATAGAGTCAATCGCTTCCCGTGTTCCATCGCAAAAGTCATAACTCATGCATCCGTGAAAATGAATATCTGTAAGCCCCGGTATCGCCACACAGCCGGAAGCGTCAATCACTTGTCCATCACGGACTTCTTCTGCCGAACTGACGAAACGGTCCCCTTCCACATAAATGTCTTTTTCAAGGAAAATCCCGTCTTCTGTATACACACTGGCATTTTTAATGATCATGAAAACCCTTCTCCTTTCTCCGCCACACACAGGCAGGTCAGCGGTCAGTGCCCAGGCAGTAAATTACCGGCCCCGAAACATGACTCTTGACCCACCCCAAAATAACTTTATATAATCTCTGACAACGCCGCCTCATCTGCCACAAGCGTTACATCACTGTGCAATTGCAGAACGGAAGCCTGAACCTTTGGCGTAATAGCGCCAAAAAATGCTTCTTTTACTATCGCCGCTTTATCTTTCCCGCTGACTACGATCAATATTTTCTTCGCCTGCATAATCGTCTGGATTCCCATAGTATAGGCCTGACGGGGTACCTCATCAATAGATGCAAAAAATCTCTTGTTTGCTTCTACAGTAGTTTCTGTCAAATCAACACAATGAGTCCTTGCCTTAAAAATATCACTTGGCTCATTAAACCCAATATGCCCGTTATGCCCCAGGCCAAGGAGCTGCAAATCTACACCGCCCACACTGTCTATTACCCTGTTATATTCCTCACATGCTTTAGCGCTGTCAGGTTCTGTGCCGTCCGGCAAAAAAGTACGCTTGGGATCAATATTTACTTTGCTGAACAAATGCTCATTCATAAAGTAATAATAGCTTTGGTCATTGTCCCTTGTCAGTCCCTTATACTCATCCAGGTTCACTGTCGTTATTCCCGAAAAGTCAAGATCACCCTTTTGGTACCGCTCAACTAGTTCCGCATAGGTTCCTATGGGCGTAGAACCAGTAGCAAGCCCCAATACGCAATTCGGCTTCATGATCACCTGTGCAGATATCACATTAGCCGCCCTCCTGCTCATCTCCTGATAATCCCTGGCTTTGATAATCTTCATTGTTTCCTCCTTTAATATTCACATTGTTTGTTCTAATTGATTGAATTATACTATATCTCTTTACTTATGAAAAGAGCGAAGACCCGAAGGCCTCCGCTCTGCTAGGGGTTTCGGTATTATTATGTATCTATAATACCTATATCATTTTTTTCATTTCGTCAGCTACAAACTGTACCTTCGTCCCTACGATAACCTGGACAGCAGTCTTGCTGGGTCTCATCACACCGGCAACACCAGCGGATTTGATCTTCTTCTCGTCAACCTTTGTATAATCCTTAACTTCCAGACGAAGCCTGGTAATACAGTTGTCAAGAGATGTGATATTGCCTTTTCCGCCAAGTCCTTCCAGAATAATAGAAGCTACCTGTGTATAATTGTCATTGGAAAGGACAACTTTCTTTTCTGCTTCCACATCGTCATCTTCCCTGCCAGGCGTCTTTAAATCAAATTTCACAATTGCGAAACGGAACACCAGATAAAATACTGCAAATGCTGCAATACCCAAAGGAATGATCATCCATGTCTTCTCTGCTGCCGGCAGTGATGCTGAAAATACAAGGTCTGTTGCGCCTGCAGAAAAACTGAAACCTGCACGGAAACCAACCAATGTTGTGATCACTGTGAAGATACCATATAACAATGCATAGATCAGATAAAGCAACGGAGCAAGGAACATGAAACCAAATTCAAAAGGCTCTGTAACACCGCAGACAAACGCACAAACTGCTGCAGAAGCTACCAAACCGATTGCCACTTTCCTCTTGCCGTCTTTTGCTGTCTGGATCATAGCAAGAGCAGCGCCAGGAATACCAAACATCATACAAGGGAAGAAACCTGACATGTACATACCAAGGCTCCATGTAACATCAGCACTTGTTTCGCCTGCCCAGAAATGTGTCAGATCCCCAAGGCCAATGGTATCAAACCAGAATACATTGTTCAATGCATGATGCAGTCCTGTCGGAATCAGCAATCTGTTTAAGAATGCGTAAATACCTGCGCCTACTGCGCCAAGACCAACAACTCCTTCACCGATTGCAATCAGAGCGCCGAATACGATGGGCCATACAAACAACAAGATAGCTGCCACTACGATAGATACCACACCGGAAATGATCGCCACACAACGCTTGCCGCTGAAGAATGACAGCCAATCTGGCAATTTCGTTGCTTTAAATTTATTGTAGCATGTCGCTCCAATAATACCTGCAAGAATACCGATAAAAGGATTGGCAATTTTGTTAAAAGCAAGTGTCTTATTAGCGTTTTCTGCTATGGAAGGCATCAATGTGGAAACCGTGCCTATGGAAAGCAGATTGGTAATCATCAGCCATGATGCAAATGCAGCAAGACCTGCAGTACCATCCGTGTCATCCGCCATACCAATACCTACACCGATGACAAACAACAGCGCCATATTATCGATCAGCGCGCCGCCTGCCTTAACCAGGAAAAAGCCGAGCATCTCCAAAAATCCGGTTACTTCTCCGCCCTGCATCGTTGATGGGCACAGTGCATATCCAATTCCCATTAAAATACCACAGATAGGCAGACATGCCACAGGCAGCATCAATGATTTGCCTAGTTTTTGTAAAAATTTCATCATAAATAATTACCCCCTTGTCATTATTTTTAGTTCCGCCCTAGCCACAGAACTATTGCTTTTGTTCTATATTCTATGGGCAAATGCCCATGAACATCATAGGTAAAAAATTATTTCTGCAAACTTATCATCTCATCCCCTTGGGACACCTCCCCAGGTTCCGATAGATGAACCTCCGAAAAATCATCCGAATTGCAGATAACCACTGGCGTGATAGTGTCATACCCTTCCGCCTTAATTTGCTCAATATCTGCTTCTAACAGCAAATCTCCCTTGGATACTTTTTGTCCTTCCTGTGCGTGGATCGTAAAATGTTTTCCATCCAGCTTTACCGTATCCAGCCCAACATGAATCAAGATCTCCACTCCGTCTTCCGTTGTGAGCGTTGCTGCATGGCCGGTGGGAAATACCGTGCTCACCGTTCCATCCGCCGGTGCACAGATCCGGCCGCTTGAGGGAATGACAGCCGCCCCTTTTCCCAATATCTCATCACTGAATGTTGGATCGCTTACTTCTTTGATGCTTACCAACGTTCCCGAAACTGGCGCGCCAATCTTGATTCCACTATCCTTTGCAAATAAATTTTGAAAAAACTTCATTATCTTCCCCTTTCTGCATAACACGCATACAAATCCTTCATGCGTTTAATATTGAGCACAAGATAGATCTTTTCTTCTTCTGTCATATTACAGTGGTATTCGGTTTCAATGTATTCACTGACCCCATCTATGATCTGGCACTCTCTGCTGTAATTCTCTCTCACAAAGCGATACAGCAGATCATCTTTAAGCCCGCTGATCGGCTCTTCTGAAACAAGCCTGTTAGAGAGTTGTTTCAATTCCGAGATCAAACGGTCTTTGGGATACCTCTTTCCCTCCGGCACATGGATATCCCGTTCGATGATCTCCATCATCTCACGCATCATTTTGATCATGATAAAGGTAGTGCCCATGGCGGAATTCATCTCCCCATTCACCAGGTGGAGAGCAATAGATGCTGCCTCATCCTCCTGCAGACGGCATCCTGTCCGCTCTTCAATCAGTTCAAGCGCATACCTTCCCACTGAATACTCCAAAGGGTAAAACAGTTTCACCTCATCATACAGGATATTGTTAAAATTCAACCCTTCCTTATGCTTATTCAAGACGAAACCGATATGATCCGTCAAAGTCAGGTACACATTCTGTCCAAGCATAATGCCAAGACTTTCTTTCGCATAAGATATAATGTCCGTTGATAGCCGGATATATTCAAGCGGCAACGATGCAAGCAGATTTTTGAACTGCTCCTTATCTGCCATGTTTTCCAGCCTGAAGATCTTCTCTACTGCATCATCATCAACCTCATCACCCTGGCTTTTCCCAAAACCGATTCCTCTTCCCATGGCAATAAGTTCAATGCCCTGGCTATCCTTTGACGAAATAATATTGTTATTGATTACTTTTTCGATACGCAATTTTAAATCCTCATTATCACCACACAAGTTCATCCTTTTCGTCCAAAGGCTTTTTACGAAAAAAAACCAAATCTTACAAACCAACCGCTAAGGTCAATTCATAAAATTTGGTTTTGCCCGCTTTGTGCAGTAACAACCCAAAAAATTAATTAATTTTTTATTAATTATTTAGATTATAGCAATCTGCACAACAAAAGTCAATATCATAAAAATACTTTTTCATCAAACTGTCGATTCTGCACATAACCAAAGGAACAATTTTATGCATTTCGTTTATTTTCTCTATGTTTTATCACAAAACATTTTACTCAAACCTATTTTGAGCATCATTGTAAACATAACCAATGCCTTTTAATTTTTCCTCAATTTCCTTCCTGTCCACACAAAGGTCATCGCACATGGAATCCAGACTGGAATAAAAATCACGGAGCTTTAAGTTTACATAACTGAGCAACATGTTAGGATCTCCAGGCAGCTTCATCTCTCTCTCCTTTCCTGATTATTCTTTAACTTGAGCGGCCAAGCCGTCAGAAACCGCTGTTATAAGGATTGTGTCCCCCTGCTTTACCTTATCTTCAAGGATTAGTCTGGCGGATAAAGTTTCCACATATTTTTGAATATACCGCTTCAAAGGCCTTGCCCCATAAACCGGGTCATAAGCCTGCTCTACAATATAATTCTCCGCCTGTGCAGAAAGTTCTACGGAAAGCTCCCTGTCAGAAAGCCTTCTGTTTAAATCTGCTATGATCAGTTTAATGATACCACCGATATTCTCCTTCGACAACGGTTTAAACAGGATCGTCTCATCAAGACGGTTTAAAAACTCCGGTCTGAAATGGGAACGCAGCTCATCCATCACCATCTTTTGAGCTTCTTCATTGATATTGCCTGCAAAATCGATTCCCTCTAACAGGTATGATGCCCCAATATTGGAAGTCATGATCAAAATCGTATTTTTGAAGTCCACCGTACGCCCTTGGGAATCCGTAATCCGGCCATCGTCCAGCACCTGGAGAAGCACGTTAAAAACATCCGGGTGGGCTTTCTCGATCTCATCAAACAATACCACGGAATAGGGCTTTCTTCTCACAGCTTCCGTCAACTGCCCTCCCTCTTCATAACCTACATATCCAGGAGGCGCTCCAATCAGCCTGGAAACAGAGTATTTCTCCATATATTCACTCATGTCAATACGCACAATATTGTTCTCATCATCAAACAAAGACGCCGCAAGAGCTTTGGCAAGCTCTGTCTTCCCCACGCCAGTAGGCCCCAGGAATAAAAATGACCCGATCGGTTTCGTTGGATCTTTGATCCCTGCCTTTGACCGGATGATCGCTTCTGTCACTTTCGTAACGCCTTCATCCTGTCCCACCACACGCTTATGCAGCTCCCGGTCCAAATGAAGCGTTTTATTCCTCTCACTCTCAGTCAGTTTTGCCACCGGAATTCCCGTCCAGCGTGAAATAATCTTTGCAATCTCTTCTTCGGATACACTTTCATGAACCAGGGACAACTCTTTGTTTTTTACCTGCTCTTCTTCTATTTCAAGCTGCTTTTTCAGCCCAGGCAGTTTGCTGTAGCTTAATTCTGCTGCCTTTTCATAATCGCCTTCCCTTTGGGCAATCTCAATCTGGCCTCCTACTGCATCGATCTCTTCACGGAGCCTGGAAAGCTTCTCCACAGACGCCTTTTCATTTTCCCACTGGGCTTTCCGGTTATTTAACTCTTCCTTTAACTCAGCCAGCTCCCTCTGAAGATCCTCCAGACGTTCCCGGCTTAGACGGTCATCTTCTTTCTTTAAAGCAGTTTCCTCAATTTCCATCTGCATAACCTTCCGCTGCAGTTCATCTAGTTCCGTTGGCATGGAATCCAGCTCTGTCTTGATAAGGGCACAAGCTTCATCCACTAAGTCGATGGCTTTATCCGGAAGAAAACGGTCTGAAATATAGCGGTTGGAAAGCACTGCCGCGCTGACTAGCGCATTGTCCATAATCTTCACACCATGGTAGACTTCATAACGCTCTTTTAATCCCCTCAAAATGGAGATCGTATCCTCTACCGTAGGTTCTTCCACCATAACAGGCTGGAACCTTCTCTCCAACGCCGCATCTTTTTCAATATACTGCCTGTACTCGTCTAATGTAGTGGCTCCGATGCAGTGCAGCTCCCCTCTTGCCAGCATTGGCTTTAACATATTGCCAGCATCCAGCGCCCCGTCTGTCTTGCCCGCACCCACAATCGTATGCAGCTCATCAATAAATAAAATAATTTGCCCGTCACTATTTTTCACATCTTCAAGAACAGCCTTCAGACGTTCCTCAAATTCCCCACGGTACTTAGCTCCCGCCACCAGGGCGCCCATATCCAAGGCAAAAATTTTTTTCTCCTTTAATCCCTGGGGAACATCCCCACGGACAATCCGCTGTGCAAGCCCTTCCACAACCGCCGTTTTGCCCACTCCCGGTTCCCCAATAAGGACCGGATTGTTTTTGGTCTTCCGCGACAGGATCCGGATCACATTCCGGATCTCACTATCCCGCCCAATTACCGGGTCAAGCTTCTGGTTTCTGGCCTTTTCCACCAGATCCTGGCCATATTTAGCAAGCGTATCATAAGTCGCCTCCGGATTGTCGGATGTTACCCTCTGATTTCCCCTGACCGTAGAAAGAGCCTGCAAAAACCGCTCCCTGGTAATTCCAAATTCCCGGAAAATTTCTTTCACCGCTTTATTAGGATGTTTGACCATGGAAAGGAATAAATGCTCCACCGACACATATTCATCGGACAACGCTTTCGCTTCCTCTTCCGCCGAAACCAGCGCTTTATTAAGATCCTGGCCCACATAGACCTGTCCGCCCTGAACCTTCACCCGCTTGTTCAAAGCCTCTTCCACCCTATTTAAAAAATATTGGGTATGGATCTCCATCTTTTCTATTAACTTTAAAATCAGGCTGTCATCAATCGTCAGGAGACTATAAAGTAAATGCTCTTGTTCTATCTCCTGATTGCCATACTCATATGCAAGTTTCTCGCAGCCCTCCACCGCCTGCATAGATTTTTGGGTAAATTTCGATATATTCATATACACTCCTTCCTGCCAGTTATGCACTTTAACAGTATATCCGGCATCGCTATCGGTTATTGATCTCTTTGTTATAGTGAGAGTATAACACGAATTGTTAGCACTGTAAAGAGGTGAGTGCTAATTTTGTAAATTTATTTACTTTGGGAACAATGTTTCCAAAGTAAATAAGCCCATCTATTAATAATCCATTAATTTTGTTGTTCCTTATTAGAAATTATGCTATAGTTTGCCTATGCAACGCGGTAGGGAAATGGAGGCAAAAATGAAAAAGAAAAAGCGATTATCTATCATGATGGTTCTTGCCACAGCCATTATGCTAAGTGGATGTGGCAAACAAAAGGACGAAACCACAGTAAAAACGGAAGACACAGAAGATGAATATATCTATGTGGCAGACTATCATGTTCTCGGCGATGCCGGAAGACAAGTTAGCCAAGCCATAATCGGAAATGACCAGAACATTTTTTATCTGGAATATTCCAATGAAAAAGTCCATCTTATTTCCATGGATATTAGCAGCCTGGAAACGAAAGAACTTCCATTAGAGTTAGGTGAAAACCAATATATCTCCTGTCTTAACGTCGACGGAGAAGGAAATCTGCTGGCCGGAGTGATTGGTTATACAGGCAGAGAAAATGCAGAAATAGGGGAAATCTTTATTAAGAAGCTGGATGCTGACGGTAAAGAATCATTATCCTTAGATCTCAGTGAGATCTTACTCCAACAGCCATCCACCTATCTTTCTAATATTCTACTTGACGGGGACGGAAACTATTATGTTTGCACCGGAGAAGAAATTTTTGTGGTCAAACCGGATGGCAGCTTATATAGCCGGATTAGCCCGGGACAATACATCACCAGCTTCTTCCGAATGAAAGACGGTAAGGTGGCAGCCGCATATTATGATACCCACGGATTTGTATTAAATGAAGTCGTACCCGGAGAAGGGATCCTAAAACCGGTAAACAGTCCTATTTCTTTTGACTATGGGACTTATCAAGGCGGGGTAGATAAGGACTTACTGTACACAGAAAATGGTGTCCTTCAGTCCTGTAACCTGACAGATGAAAAGCCGGAAGAAATTTTACGTTGGACGGACTATGACGTAAACTCTTCCAACCTCACTTCTGTCGCATTTCTTCCCGATGAAAGAATTGCGGCGCTGACCACCGATTATATGAGCGCCGGAGGCGAAACAGAACTGGTTATCCTTACCCAGCAGAAAAAGTCAGAAACACCAGAAAAGGTCACACTGACTTATGGCACCTATTATCCTTCCTTTTTTGCGGAAAGGGATATCACCGCATTTAACAGACAAAGCCAAAAATACCATATCGTGATCAAGGAATATGGGGATGCTTTTATGGATAATTCCGAAAAGGCGGATCTCTTCGCCAAAGAACTGGAAAGCGGACAGTTTCCGGATATCATAGACTTAACCTATTGCCCCTTATCCCTGGAGGCGCTGATAGCGGCAGGGGCCGTTGAAGATCTGTCTCCCTATCTGGACGCTGATGAAATCATTGCCCGGGAAGACTATGTGGAGAGCGCTTTGAAAGCATACGAAAGAAACGGAAAGCTGTATGCGATCATGCCCTACTACGGTGTGGATATGCTGGTAGGCAAAATTTCGGAAATTGGAAACGGAAAAACTTGGACGGTGGAAGATTTCATGGAATTACTGACTTCCAAAGGAAGTGACGTAAAACTTCTTCCCAGCGCAGACAAGTCAAGTATTTTATGGATCATGTGTGCCATGAACCATGACCTGTTTATTGACAAGGAAAACGGCAAATGCAGCTTTGTGGGGGAAGAATTTCAAAAAATTCTTGAATTCTCCAACCGTTTCCCCAATGAAGCAAGTGACGATTCTACTTTGGACGACCTAAGAACCGGAAGAACACTGCTTAACCGTGGGGTCATTACTTCGGTTTCCCAGTACCAGATGTATGAGTACATGTTTGGGGAACCAGTAAATCTGATCGGTTATCCTACTTTCGGGGAAAGCGGGCTTGTTTTCCAGTCCAATGGAACCACAGTGGCTATGAGCTCCGTTTCCGAAAACAAAGAAGGGGTATGGGAATTTATCCGCTTTAACGTAACGAAAGAACGGCAGGAAAATTTAAGTTCTCCTAACGGCGGTTTTCCTATCCTGAAATCTGCTCTTGAAAAGCAACTGGAAAAAGAAACGGAAGCCGAATATCTCACAGATGAAAACGGAAAACAAATAGAAGTCTCCAAAATCACCTGGTCAAGTTCCATGGGCGGCGAAAATTTTACCGTAGATGTTTATGCCGCCACTAAGGAACAAGTAGACCGTATAAAAGAAATGATTGAAATGGCACAAAGTGGTGAACAGATGGATCCGGAAATACTAAACATCATTTTGGAAGAAGCCGCAGGTTACTTTGAAGGACATAAAAGCGTAGACAACGTAGCCTCGGTGGTACAAAACAGGGTGCAGCTCTACTTAAATGAAACTCAATAATCAGCAACCTTTCCAGGGGCTTTAAGGATTCCTATCCCGTCTTTCCTTTTTAAGCAGGATTAAGCCTAAAGCCCCTGATAAGCCACCAATAACCAGCATGAAAATAAGATCCCTACCAGCCAGCTCCTTCTTCACAAGAAATGACAGAAATCTTCCCAACTGCTCCGGGTACTTTGACACCGCCATCGAAATAAGATTATTAAAAAAGTGAAGGAACATTCCTATGTAAATGCTTCCCGAACGATACCCTATATAAGCAAAACAAGCCCCAAGCATTGCGGTCGGCAACAGTTTCACAATGCTCATATGAAACGCGCCAAAGATCAACGATGATAACAATATCCCCCAAAATACCCCATGTCTGTTTCTAAGCCCTCCAAACAAAAATCCCCGGAAGAAAATTTCCTCACCAACCGCTGGCATAATTGTCATTACCAATACAATCAATATAAATGGCTGGTTTAAGATCTCTTCAAAAGCCTGCTCCACATTCTGTGTGCTTTCCGGCAAAATACGGGTCAGCGCCGCTGTAACTACAAGCATGAACAGAAATGTCCCTATATACAGCAAAAGCCCTCCCAAGGCGCTTTTTCCCGAAGGAATCTTTAAAGAAAACAACGATTTTACATCAGATTTCATATACCACACTACAGATAACGGCACCAGCAAGATCAAAAACTGGTTCACCAATGTCCCGCCAAACGTGCTCCGCACAGATACCGCAGTCCCCAAATACAAGATCAGCAAAAGAAGGACTACTACACTAAGCAGCAAATCTCCTGTCCCTGGAATCGTTCCCTTTTTGATCTCAGAACGCTTTTCAAAAAGCCGGAAACTCTGAAAACCGTCATGGAACAATATATTTTCACTGTTGTACATCTTAGCCAGAACCCAAATGATCAAAACACTGTAGCAGAAATTAATCCCGATCGTAACTCCTGCAAGCGTAAGCTCCATCTGCTGTGCCAAAACCTGCTTTATCAGCAGTGAAACATTGACGATGGGAATGAGCGCTGTCCGGCCATCTAACTGTATAGACGGGATCATAGCTGTCATAGAGGCAAACATGACAACCAGCATGACTGGCGTAATGTAATTATTTGCCTCCTTAAAACTTTTGGCGAATACACAAAAACACATGGAAAATGCAGTGACTAACAACGCCGTCACGATCACTACCAGCAAAAGGATTGGGATCCACCCTATAAAAACTGCCGGTTCCATGTGCAGGATTTCCTCCGACGCCCCCGCCAAAGCGCTTCCCAGTAAAAACAACACGGAACCGCCAAGAGAAAGCAGCGACAAAACAGCCGTAATACAGGCAAATAGGGAAACCGCAAGATACTTACTCATGATCATTTGAAAATTAGTTACCGGCAAAGTAAGGAGCGTTTCCAGCGTTCCCCGTTCCTTTTCCCCTGTCGTTACATCTATTGCCGGATAAAACGCCCCCAACATGATCGTGACCACCAGCATCATGCCAATGCTTCCGCCAATACTCATTCCGGCGCTCTCCGACACTGTCACACTGTCTTTTGCCTCATAAGTCACAGGATAAAGGAAATCCTCTGTAAGCCCTTTCTCATCCAGCTTTTCTGACAATAATTCCTTACAGTACATATCCGCCAATTCCTGCAAGGCATTTTCGGCATAACTGGAATTTGGGTCAGTTGAGGTGTACTCCACTTCGATATGCACCCTCTGCCCATCCGTCATAAAATGAATCCATGCATCGTAAGAGTCCTTCACAGCCTCTTTCTCCGCCTCCGGCACTTCCTGAAAAGTTAATTGGATATCCAATTCCTCCTGATTCTCTTCATAAACTTCCTGAAAGCGCAGCGCCTCCGCCCTATACTCATTCCCATATGCCGCGGTATAGCTCTCTCCTTCCCTGGACTGCATCATAAAGTTCATGACCAAAACCATCCCAATGATAATTGCCGGATACAGCAAGATAGGAACGGCAACCATAATAACCAGCGTCTTTTTATCTCTTAAAATATCGAAAATTTCTTTTTTGACCAATGTCCATGTTTTTCCCATGACTATTCTCCCTGCCCTTCTCCCTGTTGACTGACCCCTTCAAAAATACTGTGAAATGCCTGCCGCAAGCTTCCGGTTCCGGTCTTTTCCATAATCGTTAAAGGCGTCCCCTCCGCCACAATCCTGCCCTGGAAGATCATATAGATACGATTGCATAAAATCTGCGCCTCTTCCAGATAATGCGTAGAGTAAAGGACTGTCTTTCCCTTTTCCTTCTGTTCCTCCATAAAACGGATAATGGCATCTGCACTTAAAATATCCAGCCCCAAAGTAGGCTCATCTAAAATGTAAATCTGGGGATCCGCCATCAGGCATCTTGCAATGGAAGCCCTCTGAACCTGTCCCGTTGAAAGCTTCTCAATCCTATTGTCGGCAAACTTTTCCATAGCGAGAACCCTGATCATCTCTTCCGTCCGGGCAATTCCCTCCTTCTTTGGATACCCATATAGATCCCCCAAAAAAAGAAGGTATTCCCGGATAGAAAACCGGGGATATAGCTTGGTATTTCCCGAAAGGTAACCGATCAGCCCCTTTTTTTGGGTAATATCGTCTATAAAATTGCCTTCCCTATCCATCAGGCGCACCTGCCCGGATGTAGGCGTCATCAACATCCCAAGCATCCGGAGCAATGTGGTCTTGCCCGCGCCATTCGGTCCTAAAATCCCCACGATTTCTCCCGGCTCCGCCTTTAGCGATATCTGATCTACCGCCAGGAATTCTTCTTTATGGGATTTCCTCCCCTGCTTCACAGTCCGCTCAAACTGCTTGCTTAAATTTATTGCTTCGATCATGATCCATAATCTCCTCTTATCACTACCCTTGTTTCTGTTTCGTATTATACCATCAAACATCACCAACGAAAACCCTACTGTACATTTTTCATCCATCCTGTTTCATCACCCTCAAGGGCTTTTGTTACTTTTCAAGGTAAATTCATTTTGGTATGATTAGTACGACTTTCAGCCCGCCGTATTCGCTATGGCCTATTAAAACTTTTCCATTATGCCCTTTTATAATCTGTTTCACAATAAGTAATCCTAAACCGTGCCGCTGTTCGGTGGTATTCGTATCGCAAATCATATAATGCGGTGTATTGTTTAGCCTGTCAATCTGTTCGTCGCAAGCCCCTATCCCGTTATCTTCAATGCAAATCTTACAAGTATTGTTATCATCATCAACGGACGCATAAATCACGCACCCGTTTTCATTGTGGTTTATGCTATTCTGAATAAGGTTTGATATTGCACGTTTCAGTAAATCCTTATCCGCCATAATGTAACAGGCAGACAGGGCTTTATCGGTTTTCCATTCAATCGGGAATTTATCATCAATATTTGTGTTCATAAAATCCACAATAACCTGCCGGGTCATAGCTATTACATTTTCCTGTTTCATTGTCAGCGGCTGCATATCATATTCAAGTTTGGAAGCGAGATTGAGGTCGTTAATCAAGTCTTTTATCCGGCTGCTTTGCTTTACAATGACAGCGGCTTTTTTACACTCAATTTCTGACAGGTTTTTTGAATGTTCCAACTGTCCGGCGTAGCCCATAATCATTGACAGCGGCGTTCTGACATCATGGGAAACGCCCGCAATCCAGTTTGCCCTTGCCGTTTCTTTTTTTCGTAACTGTTCAGCCTGCATTTGTAATATTTCAGATGTTTTATTGATTTTTTCCGCTAATTCAGAAAGTACCCCTTCTTCTTTCATGCAAACAGGGCTGCCGTTTGACAAATTCTGTATCCCATTCGTTATTGGTTTTATGGAACGTAACAGTTTGAAATCAACAGCAACAGATATGAGAAAAATTAAGACAAGATTGATGGCCAAAATAATCATTGTGTTCTTGGGTAAGTTTGCAATAAAGTTATAGTCCCAGCTTGCCCTTGTATGCTTCCAAAATCTATCTTTGGGATAGCCTACTACCAATAATCCATCTTGGGCTTCTCCTGTAAACGTAGGGTATCCGTCTATATAGCCGCGGGTTAGCTCCGCGATATCTGATAATGTATATTCCATGGGGATATTGTCAGGCAGATTATCTGTCCGCCATACAACCTGCCGCGTATCATTATTAATAAGGAAAGCCCAGGAATTTTCTTCTTTTAGTTTCACCATTACATCATCAGATATGGAATAGCCGCCATCTGTTAATTGCAATGCGGCTGCTACATGACCCGCCATATCCCAGGGAGAAAATGTTGACGTATTTCTTACAAAAACTATCGCAAAAAAAGTGATATTCAAACTGACAAGAAGTATGATGCTTAACGTCATGATTCCCACAAAGCGGCGTATTAGTTTTGGAATACTTTTCATACTATTTCCTCTCTACAATTAACTTATAACCTAATCCCTTGAGGGTAACCAGCGAAACGGGATGCGAAGGATTTTGTTCTATTTTTTCTCTGATACGGCGTATGTGCGCCATTAAAGAATTTTCATACCCAAAGGGATTGTCGCCCCATGCCGCTTCGCACAATGCGTCAATCGTCACAATACGCCCTGCATTGCGATATAAGACGG
>CAJUCN010000023.1 GCA_910585005.1 uncultured Lachnospiraceae bacterium
ATGCGGTCATGGCAGCCGGATATTACCCTTTCCGGCTATGCAAATGAGCGTGTACTGGATCAGGGTTTAAGTGATACTATCAGCGGGATTACTGGCATAGAGCATATTTGGGGTAGTTCCTACATGGAGAATGTTCCGGTTACTTCTTCGCGGCAGGAGATCGATCATGTCAATATAACGTCATACAGTGAGTATATGTTGGACTGTGCAAAGGATAGCCTTGTGCAGGGAAATATATCGGAGATCTATGGGGACAGCGGCAAGGTTATGACAGTTTTGAATAAAGATAATCCGATCAAAGTTGGAGACATCATTCAGGTAGCGGGACAGGAGATCGAGGTTGTATGCGGCATATCCAGTGGGCTGTACCCCGGCGAATACAGTATAATTTGCTCACAGGAAACTTTTACCCGGCTGACAGGGGAAGAAAATTACAGTATGATAGGAATACAATTAAGCAGCAAGGCTACGGATGAAACGGTAAAACAAATCAATAGTCTTGCGGAAAGCAATGTTATTTTTGAGGATCAGCGTAGGCGGAATCAGGAAGATGCCAATACCTATCTGGCTACAAAATTTCTGTTGTATAGTTTTATGGTAATCGTTGCCATGATTACACTATTTAACATTGTTAACAGCATTTCTATGAGTGTAACTGCCCGAATAAAGCAGTATGGAGCTATGAGGGCGGTTGGTATGGATGGGGAACAGCTTACCCGGATGATTGCTGCGGAAGCCTTTACTTACGCTGTCTCTGGTCTTATTGTCGGCAGTGGCACAGGAATTGTTTTAAGCCGCTTTTTGTATGTGAAACTGGTTACACGGTATTTTGGAAGCCAGTGGAGTCTGCCGATCGTTTTGATTGCTATTATTGTTGTATTCGATATCGTTTCTGCTGCGGCAGCAGTATATGCACCTGCAAAGCGGATCAGAAACATGCCAATTACAGCAACGATCAATGAATTGTAATAGGAATAGATGATAAAATTTGCTGCACGATAGATAAGCTGTCGTGCAGCAGAAGAATGTATCTTCTCTGATTCTGTCACGGTTTTTTGTTGCCGCAAACAGGACAGTGTATCCATTCAGTCACAATCAATTACACTTTTTTACTGCAATACACAACAATGGCTTGTTTGACAAAATCAGCAGTTCCATCACCACCTACTTTGTCAATCTTGTTCCTGAAGCGTTCATCACATACATACATTTCACCCAATCCACTAAGAATTTCATTGGTGCATACATAGTAGTTATCGGTTATAAATTTCTGTAATGCAGCGATTTTGTTTTGTACTTCATCAGCATTAGGAGTTAAATGCTTTAGTTCTCCTAATCCAGAAAACAATGTCAACAGCTTGTTTGCAATCTTGCTATAACTATCTTTATTTCGGGCAATATCCTTTTCTTTGTACTCTTGATACGCTTTAGTATTGCCCCATTTTGCTTTTACTTCTTCCTCATACTTTTCAATTTCACTCCTGTCAAAAACATCAAAATTCATTACGGTTCCTCCTTTTTTTTGAATTTCACGGGTAAAGGTAATAAGCTCCCCTATGTGTTTATATTGCAATTCTAACAGCTTAATTTGTTGAGCAATTGCTTCTGATGGGTCAAAATTAGGGCTGTTAAGAATTGCTTTGATTTCCTTTAAAGGAAACTCTAATTCACGAAACAACAAAATATTTTGCAAACGGCTAAGCGCTGTATCGTCATACATTCGATAGCCTGCTTCAGTTACTTTCGTAGGTTTCAAAAGCCCAATTTCATCATAATAGTGAAGTGTGCGGGCAGTGATACCAGTCAATTTAGCAACTTCATGGACAGACATAAGTTTTTTAGTCATTCCAAAAGTCCTCCGCAGCGTCTAAAATATCTTTTGCGGGTAAAAGTGTTGCTTCAGTCACACTTTTGCCAGTTTTCTTCAAATAATGCTTTACTAAATGATAACCGCAGGCATATCCGGCGCAGTAAGGTAAACCTACTTGTGGAAAATTTTGTAATTTAGCCAGTTCATCACCATAAAGATAAGCATTAAGATTTTCAAATCCTTGGATATTTAATTCATTTTGATGCAAAATCCTCTGCCAATCCTTCGCTAATCATCATCTCTCCAAGTGTGATATCGTTCTTCCATTCAATAAACGGAAAGCGGATATTGTGATTTGCTTCATGTGCCAAAGCTACTGGAAGATGTTCCAGTGTGTATTCGTTTGGAATTAGCAGAATATTTTGTTTTTGTGCTTCGTTTACTTTAGTTGGTTCAATGTGTCCCAGCAGCCTGCTTGCCATAATAACATCGTAGCCACCAGGCGTTTTTGCTTTTATGGGAACATTGTAACAAGCCCATTTTCTCTCAAATGGCATCATCAGTCCATACCGGTAAATGTCATTCTTCTTGTCATCGGGTGCTAACATAATTTTTTCATAAATACCATCTGAACGAATTGCACTTACATTCATATTATATCATCTTTCCTCTCTGTTTTTTATCATTGTAAACTATTACGTTACGTTAAAGTCAAGCGTATTCCCGAAAAAAGTTACTATCATATTTTTAGTTTCTAAATACAGATATCAAATTCCGTTATGCCTATGGGCTGTTCTTCTTCGGAGGGTACAGTTAAGGATTCAGACTTGGGAAAAGATAGAGGATAATCCGGGACGAGCCTTGTACCATTTTCAATCCGTAAAACGGTCAGGTTGCTAAACTCATACCCGGCAAGCTGGAGCTGTTCGGCAAGGGCTTTCTGCGACATAACGGGAACTAGGACACACTTAAACTCAGCTTTAGGTGTGTTTTTTATGGAAATTTATCCTGCCGATAAAAATATGGAATTTACCTTAAAGCATTTATCTGAAAGCGTCATTGACAAGGAGAAAAAGCATTTGTATAATTAAACTAATAGTTTAATTATTGCCAGGAGGAGCGTATGGGTCGAAGAAAGAAAGAGCCTAGAAGTGTGCATCGGGAAAACATAGTTTGTGCAGCCTCCCTATTGTTTATGGAAAAAGGAATTGCAGCAACTTCTATGGACGATATAGCGAAAGCTGCCGGATACAGCAAAGCAACATTATATGTGTATTTTGAAAATAAGGAGGAGATAGTCAGTATTTTGGTATTGAGTAGTATGAAAAAACTTCATGACTATATATCCGGTGCGCTGGAACAACAGGAAGCCACAAAAGCAAGATATGATGGCATCTGCCGTGGGCTGGTACAGTATCAGGAAGAATTTCCTTTTTACTTTAAAATGGTGTTGGATAACATTAATGTTGATTTTGAGAGTCATGATCATCTGGAGGAAGAAAGGGAAACTTATCAAATTGGGGAAGAAATAAATGAAAAAATAAAACATTTCTTATTATCAGGCATGGAAAAGGGGGATTTGCGAAAGGATTTAGAAATTATGCCTGCCATATTTAATTTTTGGGGGATGCTTTCCGGAATTATTCAGCTTGCCGCAAACAAAGAAGAATACATCAAAATGTCAATGGGTTTATCCAAAAAACAGTTTTTGGAATATGGGTTTTCTCTTATTTATCATTCAATTGCGGCTAAGGAGAGATGACGATGAGTGAAAAAGGCGCTTGCCATCTTAGGAAGTCCTGACAGTTAAAAAGATTGAGAGGTGCGTGAAATGAAATTATCACACAAAAGAGTCCTTATGTTTACAGTTTTTCTTCTTTTTTTTATCGGTTTGATTTTTACGGCGGTTTATCTGAAAAGTGTGGCAGACTATAAAAAGGCAGTAAAAGAAACAACTTTTAGCGATATAGATATTTCCAATATCCCTGATGGAGTTTATGCCGGAGAATATGATGTGGATTTTATTTATGTCAAAGTGGAAGTGACTATTCGGAATGGGGCAATCACAAGCATTGATATTCTGGAACATAAAAATGGACGTGGAAAATCCGCAGAAATTGTTGTTGACCAAATCATTAGAGAACAGAAAATAGATGTTGATGCAGTATCGGGGGCAACAAATTCAAGCGTTGTTATAAAGAAAGCTGTGGACAATGCCTTAAAGGGAGAAAATAGAAAATGAACGGCAAAAATTTTCCCCGTTACTGTCTGAAAGGTAAGCGGGGAAAATTTGGTTGACAAAAAAGCATTAGTGGCGTTATAGCAAATAGTTGTTATCTTTGTGGGCTACTTGCAGGACTGCAAGAGTGTAGGAGGCATATCCCCCGGCAACGAGCGGTTCCAGCTTGCACAAGGATTCTGCCTCTTCATAGCTTTGTGTTTTAAAGATGACCATGCCAGCCACACCGGGATAGCCTTTGAAAGGGCCGCAAAGTTCAATTTTTCCCTCAGCGTCCAATTTTTTCAAATTTTCCACATGCTTTTCTATTACGGCTTTTGTAACCTTGTTATATGTTTTTCCTTTTTTAATGATCATTACATATAACCATTTTTCCATGTTTTCACCTCCAATTCCATAGTTTGTGTATATCAACCGAGAAACCAATTGGCCCCAGGGATGAACGGGAAGTTAGGTATAGATTTTAACAATATCAGCGGCTGCTTCTTTCAGCAGGATCCGCGCAGTTTCCGGCTCAATGACCTCAACATACTTTCCAAAAGACAAAAGATAGTGAAGAGTCCAATTATTTAATTCGTATGGGACTGTAACATAATAACTGCCATCATCGGATAAGCAGACCTGATTCTCCTGAAATTCATCGTATAGCCTGTGAACGATTTCAGGGGAAAACTTTAATTTCAAAACGGGAAGATGACATTCCTCTTTGCATTCAGGTATAAGTGAATGATCTGGAGGCAATTCACGCACAAAGGTTTCCGGCATGATCAGGAGATGTTTCATTCTGGACAGGCGAAAAACTCTAATTTCTTCTTTGTGCCTGCAATATCCAATGATATACCAGGCATGTGACTTAAAAACTAACCGTAAAGGTTCTATGGTTCTTTCTGACTTTACAAATTCAGAATTGAAGTAGTGAAATGTTATCACATGTTTATGGAGTATAGCGTATTGTAAATCAGAAATTTTAATTTTTTCTTTTTCCTCACTTCCCCAATATGAAAAATCAACATCAAGCCATTTAGGTTCCAGCGCATTCCTAAAAATGGAGCCAATTTTACTTAATGCCATTTCTGCATTTGGGTAATTAGTGGCTTGTAGTATTTGCAGACCTTGATAGATACTTTGCTGTTCCTCTTGGGACAGTAAGGACTTATCAATAGTGTATCCATCTATTAGGGATATGCCTCCGCCGGTTCCTTTGGTAGATAGTATGGGGATCCCCGCAACGGTCAAAATGTTGATATCCCGGTAAATAGTCCTTGTTGATACATGAAAAAAATCGGCTAATTCTTTAGACGTTACATGCCCATGATTGACAATATAAAAAATCATTTGTACCAGGCGTTCTATTTGCATGATAGCTCCTCCTTGCGTTACCAATAAATTATAGCATGTTTAATGTGACATGTAGCTGTCTCATTAGATTTTTTTGCTTTACAGGATCAAGCGAATTGTGCTATCATGATTTCAAACATATCTGGGAATCTGAAATTCTGAGATCACGTCTGTGACACATCGCATCTTTCTACGGAATCCCTTATATGAAATAATCAATTTTTAAGGGAGGCCAAGTGAATGGGAAAAGTAGATGAATATTATTATGACTATCTGGATGATAAATACAGATTTGCAGACCAGGTGAATGGGGCGCTGTTTCAGGGGAGACAGGTAGTTTTGCCGGACGAACTGGAACCTGCAGATGCCCAGATGGTTTACCTCGGAAAAGAGATGGGCAGACGAGAGGGCTTTAAAACGATTGTAGACAAAGCACGCATGTGGAGAGGCAGGGTGATCCATATTCTGGCAGTGGAGAATCAGGCTTATGTGGATTATCGCATGGTGCTGCGGAATATGCTTTCAGAAAGTTTAAGCTATCATAAGCAGTGGAAACAGAAGAAGGCAGTCCATGGCAGGAAGAAGGATCTGGAGATAGGGACTGATGAATTTTTCTCAGACATAAGTAAAGATGAAAAGTTTATCCCGGTTATCACATTGGTCGTATATTGCGGAACCGCACATCCATGGGACGGTGCAAGATGCCTATATGATTTGTTGAATATTGATGATGAGATGAAAGAATTTGTGACGAATTACAGATTGAACTTGTATGACTGCCATGACCATGATACCTTTGATGAATATCATACAGGATTGCGTCAATTATTTGAGGCAGTGCGCTATAGCAATGATAAGGATCAACTAAAAAGGATTATGGAAGAAAACAGGGAGGCCTACAGCAATATAGACAATGATACCAGGGAAATGTTAGAAGTGATGGCAAAGGTTAGGATATCAAAGGAGAATAACAAGATGGAAAACGGGGAAAAGCGTTTTAACATGTGTAAAGCTTTTGAGGATTATAGGCTTGAAGGAAAACTTGAAGGGATGCAGGAATATCTTGTGCAGTCAGTGTGCAAAAAGTTACTCAAAAATAAACCGCCAGTGGTGATTGCGGAGGAATTAGAAGAAGAACTGGCGGAAATAGAAAAGATTATAGAAGCGCAAAAAAGAGTGGGAAATTTCGATGCAGTCCAGATTTGCCGGGCACTGGCAATGCAGGACTGATCAGGCATTATGGAATTGAAGGCAGGACGGATCCTGTTACAGGCTTTGGGTAAGGGAGGGTGTGTATGGGAGAGAACAATGAGGGAATACTAAAGGGCAGGGAAATGTTTTCCTTTTGCCTGGCGACAGTGGGAATCCTGGTGGTGGCTGCATTTGTTTTGGAAACGCCAAAAGGGCTTTTCCATGGAATGGTGAAGATTATTCTTTCCAGAGATGCGTTGATCACTGATTATTTTGAACTTGCAGGATTTGGGTCAGCTTTTTTGAATGCGGCGCTGGTATTAGGACTTGGGATGGTGTTGTTGCATTCCCAGAAGATTCCCTATACGGGTTTCACCATGGCAGTTCTTTTTATCAATGCGGGGTTTGCTTTGTTTGGCAAGAACCCGGTGAATGTCCTGCCGATTATCGTAGGGACGTGGTTATATGCGAAGGCGCACCGGGTGGGGATGAACCGGTACATTTATACGGCAATGTTTGGCTCGTGTCTGGCGCCCATGGTGACAGAGATGTTGTATTTGCTCCCGTTTCCTTTCGGCGTTAACCTTTTATGTGCAGTGGGGATAGGTATTTTTGTGGGATTCATTCTGCCGCCGCTCTCCATGCATACTGCATCCATGCATATGGGCTATAACTTGTTTAATGTCGGCTTTTCTGCAGGTTTACTGGCTTTTGTGATGGTGTGCATTATGGAATCTTTCAGCCTGGAGAGCAATAGTGTTTTTATTTGGAAGTATGGAAGGCCAGTGTGGCTGGCTATAGGAATGTATTTGTATTTTGGGCTGGCTTTTGGATATGGGGCCTATATCAATAAGGGAAAGATGCGTCCGCTCTTAAAACTGATGCGCCATCCTGGCCGGGCAGTGGCTGATTTTGTGTTGATGGACGGGGCAGGAACAACATTAATGAATATGGGCATTGTGGGATGGATCTGTACCAGCTATATCCTGTTGATCGGTGGGGATCTGTGCGGGCCTGTGGTGGGCGCTATTTTGACGGCATTTGGTTTTGCTGCATTTGGGGCACATCCAAAGAATTACCTGCCAGTGCTTGCAGGGGTGTTCTTGGCAGCGTACGTCAATCATATGATGCCCACGACTCCGGGGATACAGATGGGAGCGGTTTTTGCTGTAGGGCTTTCACCGATCGCGGGGCAGTTTGGTATCATCGCAGGGTTGATTGCCGGGGCGCTTCATAGTGCGGTAGTGGTGTGTACTTCGTCTTTGTATGGCGGTTTAAATTTGTATAATAATGGTTTTAGCACGGGGCTTGTTGCAATTATACTCGTACCAACTCTGGAAAGTTTTATCAAAGGATTTAAAGTGCGGCATGGAAAGAAGGATCAAAATTAGAAAGGATATGGATGAAGAAATGATACATGAGGAGAAAAAAACAGCGAAGATCGTGGAAGAGCTGACGATGTTCTTCTTTGCGATAGGGGCTGTGCAGATCAATTCCAGGATTGAAAAAGAAGATGCAAATGCAGTGATTACCTTTGAGGCGGATTATGACCCGGCATACAGGGATAAGCTGGAGGATTTAGACCAGTATTTAAATGGACAAAAAAATCATGGTATGGAAGGGGTTTATTGGGAACTTGCAGGGAGTGGGGATCCCGGGGAGACGAGTCAGCTTCTTTTAATTGGAATGATGACGGATAAGGCAGAGGTTGAGATCAATGAAAGCCATGTGAAGGTGAAGTTGTATAAAAAGCTGCTAAATTGAAAGGTATTTAGCTAATTCTTCACTCACCATAGAACAATAATGAAAGACGAAACAAAATAGTACGATTACGAAGGAACCGCTGGCTAATGCTGGCGGTTTTTTCGTCTTCCAAGAAATCATTAAAAAAGTTTCATGGAATTTTTGGCAAAATGGACGGAAGGAGGAATTTTGATCAAAGCACTACCATATACGGTATGCATGGATACCCTGCAATGATGTATAGTCAAAAATAGGTATAAGATCGGCAAAGTTTAATCTCGTAAAATTTATTCATAGCATTGGCGGAAGATAGTTCGTGAGGGATTGGTGCATGAGTAATCATTATGAAGAATTTCTAAAAAGATTGGTACAATACAGACTTCAGGTAAACATGACACAGGAGAAGATAGGACAGGTTCTTGGAATTACCCAGAGTCAGCTGAGTAAACAGGAATTGGGAAAGACCATTATGACCTTTCATTCGTTGTGTATACTTATGGATATAGGGTGGGATGTAGATTTTCTTTTTACAGGAGAGTGTTCAAGACGTGAACCATCAGAGGTATCGGCTATCTTGGAGGGAATGAAGCAAGCGTCCAGGAGATCCATGTTGGAATTCATTGCATGGGCGCTTGAAAAAGGAATTGAACAGTCGGGCAATGAATTGAGTGTAGAGGAACAACGTGAGATCAGCCTGCTTAAGTTAAGAAGCAGTACGGGCATAAAGCAGCCGATTATGTATGAGATCAGAAAGATTTTGGGTGTGGCACAGATACCAATGGCGGAAAAGATTGGCGTAAACATCAAGAAGTACCGTTCTTTGGAGCGTGCCCAGATATATCCAGATGCAGAACTGTTGCTTGATATTTATGAGGCAACAGGATGCAGGCCAAGCCTGTTTCTGGCGTCGGATCGTATGGAAACATTGATCATTGATGGTCTTTGGAGCCGTGTCAGTCCAGATAGGCAAAAAGATATATTAGCGATTACATCGCAAGTGGATAAGTTTTTGAGGAAATAGAGAAATGATAAAAAAGTCTGCATTAGTTATTGAAGATAATGAACTTCAGCTAAAAATGCTGAAAGGTTTAGTTTTGGAGGTAGATGCCGGAGTGACCGTATATACGGCCAGGGATACAGCATCAGCTTACAAGATCCTGATGGAAAGAACGATAGATCTGTTCCTGGTAGATATTATATTGGATGAAGATAAGTCTTCGGACACATCAGGAATCAAGTTGGTGGAAGGGATCAGACGGATCCCTAAATATATGTTTACTCCGGTGCTGTTTATCACTTCTTTAGAAGATGCCACAGGATATGCCTATACAGATCTGAATTGTCTTGGATATGTTGAAAAGCCTTTTTCACCAGAGCGTGTCAAACAGTTAGTGAAGAAGGCTTTAAATTTTTCTACGATGAAAGACCGTGATGCAACCTTTTGTTTTCGGAAGGACGGTATTTTGTATCCGGTAAAGATAGGTGAGATCACCTATATGGACAGTGTAAATCATATGATCAATGTGCATACCCGAAGGGGCGATGTGCTGGCTGTACCATATAAATCGCTAAAAGAAATTATAGAAGAGATGGATACGGACTGCATGATGCAGTGCAGCAGAAATACTGTGGTCAACAAGGATTATGTTGTGAACCTGGATATTGCTAACAGGTATATCACGTTGAGGAACGTAACGGAAAAGCTTGAAATTGGAAAGTCATTCAAGAAGAAAGTACTTGCGGAGTATGGATTATGATTATTAAAAATGTTTGCCTGTTTTTGGAGGCGTTATCAATTGTTATATGTTTACATCATCTATATGGGGAGAAATTCCGGCTGGATATTGCGACGATTAGTTTTTTGTCAATTAATATGATCATTATGACGGCAATTAATTATTTTGGTTTGTCTAAAACATATACAATGATCATTTATCCAATTATTATATTGTATTGCGGGATACGATTTGGGTTTCAGATCAAAGCATTAGCAGTGAACATTGTGTTGTGTGTTATTCTAATTGGTGGAGTACAGTTATGCACGGTGTTTGGACTTAGTGTTGTTAAAGATATTATATCATTGAGTGATTTGAGATTACTTTTTACAAATTGTATTACAACGCTAGTTACGGTATTAATATTACCAGTGTTTAAGGTTGAACGCTTGTCTGCTCGAATAAGGGATAAAGGGAAAATTTTATTGACAACTTTTTGCATTTGTATTTTGATGGTTTTATTTTTGTTAGTTAGTTATAAGGAATTAGAAGTTGCAGCACTTGAGCCAATAATATTGTTATTTATAAGCTTTATTTTTATCCTTTTATTATCAGGTCAACTAAATGCATATAAAATAAAGGCAAAAGAAGTTGAAACAGAACTGAAGATGCAAAAACTGTATGCAAATTCATTTCGTGGTTTGATTGAAGATATTCGTTTAAGGCAACATGAATTTGATAATCATATTAGTACCATATATAGCCAGCATTATAAGTATCATACATATGAAGAATTGGTGGATGTGCAAAAAGAATATTGTAAGATTATTGCTTATGAAAATCGTTTCAATCGAATATTATCTGGTGGAAATTCAATTATTGTTGGTTTCCTATATGTACGTTTGGCAGAAATTGATAAAAGAGGGATAAATGTTTCTTATCAAGTTAAAGTGAAGGAATTGGAAATAGGAATTCCTAGTTATAAGATTATAGAGATATTAGGTGACTTGATTAATAATGCAGTCGAGGCTCTGCTTGTTTATGAGAATGGAAAAAGGTTGCATGTTTCTGTTATTGAATTAGATAATTTTTATATTGAAGTTATGAATGAAAGTCCATATATAGATTATAGAGAGCTTGGTATGTTTTTTTCAAAAAATTATAGTAAAAAAGGAGAAAATAGGGGATTAGGATTGTATAATGTAAAGTTGATTTGCGAGGAATATGGATTAAGTATTTCTTGCCAAAATATTGAGTTGGATGGAAGTAATTGGTTATCATTTAGAATATGGAAAGAAAGAGAAACCATTTAATAGACTTATGGTTTCTCTCTTCCGTTCATTATTTTTCAGTAGGATATTCGTATTCTCCAAAAAAGATAATGCTTGCAATATCAATATATACCAATGTACATAGTGCCATACAAGCAGTCAATAGGGGCTTACTCCATTTGATAAGCTTGGTTTTCATAATTTTTCTCTCCTTTCATCTTTAGTAACTTAGCAGCAATAAGCTGCATCGTGTGTAATATAATCACCCAAAACCCTGCTGTGATATAAGGGCTTTCTGGGGTTATATACATGAGTATTAAATAAAAGAAAATAATGACAAATGCTTGTCCCTGGACACGCCGGATAGTTTTTTCCGACATTGGACGCCTATATTTAGAAGTCACAGGCCCAATAAAGTAGTTACATAGAATACAAGCGAACAGCAGTACCATCTGCAACAGCTTGTTGACCGGAAAAACAGGCAGGACGATCAGGGACAGGAACATATATGTTAAGGAAACAAAAAAGCAAGAAATATATGTGCGGCAGTGCAGCCCGCCGGTAGCAGAGCGCAGCAGCATCATAACGACTACAGCAAAAATATAAATACCCAGCATATCTTTAAAAATTACTCCCATGATTAATAGCTTACTTATTTCGGAAGCCATTGTTTTCCATAAATAGTTAAGCTGGGCAATCTGAAAATCACTGAATTGATATTCCCTTTTTAAAAATTCATGCATGTTTGCAACTCCTTTGTGTTAGATTATGTTCAGTATAAAAAGAATTTTTGTTCCGGTGCCTTTTTTTGATTGAATGGCATCATTTCCATGCTGAAAGGAACAAATATCATAAAAATAGTAATATTTTGAATTTTTAGTAAAGAAAAAATACTATTCAGACAAAAATATCTCAAAGGCAGAAAATTTATGGTAATATCTGGATAAAAAATGTGTAATGCACAAGAATGTGCAGTGAAAAACAAAGGATGGAGGGGTTAGCGTGGCATATCAGATACCATATCCGGAGATCGGATTAAGGATACGGAGATTGCGCGAAGCAAATAGTTATACCAGAGATGCTTTTGCAGCAAGAGTACATATCTCGACAAAATTTATGTATGAAATTGAATCAGGGAAGAAAGGCTTTTCAGTGGAAATCCTGTATAAGATAGCAAATGCGTTATCTACAAGCAGCGATTACCTGATCTATGGAAAGGACAGCAGTAAGATATCTTGTGAGACTGCGGATATCCTGGAAAAATTTAATGCGGAACAACTTACCCATATAGAAGAGATATTAGTGGCGGCACAACAGTTGTGTACGGAAACGGGGAACAGGATTATAGCAAGAATGGAAGCTTCGGAAACAGCGTAATTGTAGAGATACCTTAAAAAAGGGGATGGTGCAAGGAAGAAAAACAAATCTACCAAAGCAGCATCCCTTTTTTGTGGGTAAAACACATTGTAAATAAGGATAAGGATGTTCTAAATGGATACTCTAACCGCCTCTTACCCGAAAGTCAACTGACCATTCCGCCAAGCATTCCGCTTCCGGCACAGAGGATCAGTACTGTGAAAAAATTTCCGCCAAGACTGGATATGCCTTGATTTACAATTAGGGATACGATGACCAGGATCAGGAAATAAAGGCAGCCCATCAAAAGTCCCCATAGGAATTTTCGGTTTCCTTCCCTTTTTCCGAACCAGAATCCGGCAAAGAAAGTTACGATAATGTATATGGCAATAATACAGATGGAGACGACCTTTTCCGACAGTCCGAACCGGTACAGCATCAAGGCAAGGAGGAGCAGGAATCCGGTTGTGAGAAGGTAGGAAACAAGCAGACATTTTAGGATAAAGGTAAGGCGTGAACTTAAATTGATCTTATTTGGCATGATGGCCTCCGATTTTAGAATTACTTTACGATCTCTTTATATATAAATCATATGTCCGAACTTGACAGAGAATGCCCAATAATGTAATATTTCCATTAGCTGGCTATATAGTCAGTAAATCTAAAGTTGAGGAGTGATTTTGAGTTGGATACCGATGGTGTCATACAATTGTTTGGTTTATTGGTCTTGGTGATGTTGTCTGCCTTTTTTTCATCTGCGGAGACATCCCTTACCACAGTCAACAGGGTGAGGCTTCGTGCCCTTGCCGATGATGGAAACAAGCGGGCAGAAAAGGCGCTTAATGTGCTTGACAAGTATGGAAAGATGCTGAGCGCTATACTAATAGGAAATAATATCGTTAACCTATACGCATCGTCGCTTGCCACCACATTTGCAATTAAGATAAGCGTGCCTGTTGGAATTGCAACGGGAATCCTGACGGTGGTCATTTTGATCTTCGGGGAGATCGTGCCCAAAAATGCGGCTAATGGTTATGCTGAAAAGCTGGCGCTTGGTTATGCGGTGGTTATTTCAGCGCTTATGAAGGTGCTTACACCTGTTATTTTTATTATTGATAAACTTGCGAATGGAATTATGCGCCTGTTACATATTGATGCCAACAGGAAGACTGCTATGACAGAAACAGAACTGCGTACTTATGTAGAAGTAAGCCACGAGGATGGAGTCATCGAATCGGAAGAAAGAGAGATGATCTACAATGTGTTTGATTTTGGAGATGCAGTGGCAAAGGATGTAATGATACCCAGGATCGATATGGCAACCATTGATGAAGAGGCGTCTTATTCTGAGGTCATGGAGTTGTTTAAGCAATGTATGTATACCAGGATTCCAGTGTACAGCGGCGACATGGATCATGTAGTCGGAATGATCAACATTAAAGACTTTATCTTGGTTGAAGACCGGGATGCATTTAAAATTAAGGATATTATCCGTCAGGCCTATTACACCTACGAGTTTAAGAAGACGGCAGACCTGCTTATGGAGATGAGGGAAAAGTGCGTGAACGTTTCCTTTGTACTGAATGAATATGGCGCTACGGTGGGGATGATCACATTGGAGGATCTGTTGGAAGAAATTGTGGGAGAGATCCGTGATGAATATGATGAGGATGAGGAAGAACTGATTCAGGAGATTGAGGATCGTACCTACCTGGTAGAAGGAAGTATGAAACTTAATGATATCAATGATGAGCTGGGAACTGATTTGGATTCCGAGGATTATGATTCTATCGGTGGGCTTATCATCGAAAGCCTTGATCGTCTGCCGGATGAGGGAGAGTCCATTACCACACCCCAGGGAATCGTCCTTAAGGTCAGCGAAGTCAATCAAAACCGGATTGTCAAGGTGTTGATGACTTTGCCGGAAGAGGAAGACGTTGCCGATGAGGAACCGGATGAGGAGGGAAAGAAAGAACCTGGCGGAGATACATCGAAAGAAAAGGATGAATAGAATTGATTTCCGGTAGTTTTTTCCCAAAAATACTTTCCCTGCATCAACTTGTATGCTATACTATATGGAAATTAAGTGATTTTGCCCATCGGAGCTTTGGATGGGAGAAGCAGATAAAGGAGAATATGTTATGAAGCGTATTAAGACATTAGTAACAAGAGATTTAAAAGAGTCCATGAAAAAGGGCGGATGCGGCGAGTGCCAGACTTCCTGCCAGTCAGCTTGTAAGACCTCCTGCACCGTGGGAAACCAGAGCTGCGAGAAGGTTAAATAAGCGCTCCAATAGGATAATGAGTGTAAGCAGCGGTTTACGCCGCTGCTTATTGTTGTCCAGGATTTGCTTTGGCATGAGATATGAATTTGAAAGGATAAGAAACGTGGTACATCAATATAAAAACAACGGTTACAACATTATTTTGGATGTGAACAGTGGTTCGATCCATGTTGTGGATGATGTGGTGTATGAGATTGTCCCTTTGGTGGAAGAGGCTTTAGAAGCCGGAAAATCTAAAGAAGACATGTCAGATGGGATATTTGATCGTTTGAAGGACCGTTTTGCAAGGGAAGATATGCAGGAAGCATTTGAGCAGGTTTGGGAGCTTAAAGAAGCAGGAATGCTTTATGCGCCTGATATCTATGAAAATTATGTGATTGACTTTAAGAAACGGGAAACTGTAGTGAAGGCTCTTTGTCTGCACATTGCTCATGATTGTAACCTGGCATGCAAATATTGTTTTGCACAGGAAGGGGAATATCACGGGAGACGGGCGCTTATGAGCTTTGAAGTGGGCAAAAAGGCGTTGGATTTTCTTGTGCATCATTCAGGCAGCCGGGTGAATCTGGAGGTTGACTTTTTTGGAGGAGAGCCGTTAATGAACTGGCAGGTGGTAAAAGACCTGGTATCATATGGCAGGAGCCTGGAAGAACCTTATCACAAGAGATTCCGTTTTACTTTGACAACGAATGGTGTTTTATTAAATGATGAGGTTCTGGAATTTGTCAATAAAGAGATGGCCAATGTAGTGCTCAGTATTGATGGGCGGAAGGAAGTTCACGACCTGATGCGTCCTTTTAGGGGCGGGCAGGGCAGTTATGAGGGCATTGTTCCTAAGTTCCAAAAGGCAGCAGAGAGCCGTGGTCAGATGAATTATTATGTGCGCGGCACATTCACCAGGAATAACTTGGATTTTTCCAGGGATGTAATGCATTTGGCGGATCTGGGCTTTAAGCAGATTTCTGTAGAACCGGTGGTAGCGGCGCCGGAGGACGATTATGCATTACGCCAAGAGGATGTCCCGGAGCTGCTTGCGGAGTATGATAAGCTTGCCGTGGAACTTTTAAACAGAAAAAAGCAAGGAAAAGGTGTTAATTTCTTTCATTTTATGATAGACTTGGAGGGTGGCCCGTGTGTTGCCAAAAGGCTTTCCGGGTGCGGTTCCGGGACGGAATATCTGGCAGTAACGCCTTGGGGGGATCTGTATCCCTGCCATCAGTTCGTCGGGAAAGAGGAATTCCTGATGGGAAATGTGGATGAGGGCATTACGAATACGGCGATCAGGGACGAGTTTAAGACTTGTAATGTCTATGCAAAAGAAAAGTGCAGGGATTGTTTCGCTAAGTTCTATTGCAGCGGCGGCTGTGCCGCCAATTCTTACAATTTCCATGGGCATATCAATGATGCTTATGACTTGGGCTGTGAATTGCAAAGAAAACGTATTGAGTGTGCAATCATGATAAAGGCGGCGTTAGCCGATTTGGAAGGAGAAGAAAACGATGAAGAAGAATAGGGCAGTTATTACGCTGTTGGTACTGATACTGCTTCTTGGCGGCTTCGGTTATACGGCGGCTGTGGGAATTGGCGCAGAGGGCGCCGGTTCGGCGGCAAGTATCAATCTGGGGCTTGACTTAGAGGGTGGTGTAAGTATTACTTACCAGGCTGTGGGAGACGAAAATCCCAGTAAGGAAGATATGGCCGACACCATCTATAAGCTGCAAAAGCGTGTGGAAGGTTACAGCTCAGAAGCGATCGTCTACCAGGAAGGAGATGACCGGATCAATATTGAGATTCCAGGTGTGTCAGATGCAAATGCTATTTTAGAAGAACTTGGTAAGCCAGGATCATTATATTTCATTAAAGAAACGGCTGACGATGGGACAATCAATTACAACCGTGGCACTTATGAGATGTATAAGTCGATTGAGGCGTTGGAGGAAGAAGGGTCTATCGTACTGGTAGGTACGGATGTAAAGAATGCCCAGGCAAGGGCTACGACAGATTCGATGCAGAATAGCCAGTTTGCAGTTGAACTTACCATGACGGAGGAAGGTGTTGGTAAGTTTGCAGACGCTACCAGCAAGGCGCACCAAAAGGGTGAGAGTATTGCTATTTATTATGATGGCGCGATTATCAGCGCTCCTGGCGTTAATTCTGTTATTTCCAATGGACAAGCGGAGATCACAGGGAACTTCAGCGCAGCGGAAGCTGAACAGCTTGCATCTACCATCCGTATCGGCGGGTTGAAGATCCAGCTTGAGGAACTGCATTCCAAGATCGTAGGGGCGCAGCTTGGTGAGGAAGCAATCTCTACCAGTATCAAGGCAGCTTTGGTAGGCTTTTTGATCATTGTAGTATTTATGATAGGGGTATATTATGTTTCCGGTGTGGCAGCAAGCCTTGCCCTTGCTTTGTATGTGGAACTGGTAGTGATTCTCCTGGATGCTTTTGAGATCACGTTAACTCTTCCGGGAATTGCAGGTATTATTCTTTCTATTGGTATGGCTGTGGATGCTAATGTGATTATTTTTGCCCGTATCAGAGAGGAACTTGCCAAAGGAAAGACGGTGAGGTCAGCCATTGACACTGGTTTTAAAAAGGCAACTTCCGCCATTGTGGACGGAAATGTGACAACCTTGATCGCAGCGCTGGTGCTGGGTGTAATGGGATCCGGTACAATTAAAGGATTTGCGGCAACGCTGGCTCTTGGTATTGTACTTTCCATGTTTACAGCCATGGTAGTGACCAGGCTGATCATGAATGCACTCTTTGCAATTGGGCTGAAAGATGCAAAATTCTATGGCATTGCGAAGGAGAGGAAGGCTGTAAACTTTACTTCCAGGAGGAAAGTTTTCTTTGGAATCTCTATCGCAGCAATCCTGGCAGGCTTTGTGTTTATGGGGATTGGAAAGGCACAGACAGGAAATACTTTAAATTATAGCTTAGAGTTTGTGGGAGGTACTTCCACCAATGTGACATTTAACGAAGATATGGCTCTTAAGGACATTGATTCACAGGTAGTTCCGCTGATTGAGAAAATCACAGGGGATGGGAATGTACAGACCCAAAAAATTGAAGGGACAAATGAGGTGATCTTTAAGACCCGTTCCTTAGATGTTAGTGAGAGGGAAACTTTTAAGAGCACTATGGTAGAAAAGTTTGGTGTGGATGCGGAAAAGATCACGACAGAGACGATCAGCTCCACAGTAAGCGGCGAAATGAAGTCGGACGCTATTTGGGCAGTGGTGATCGCAACGCTGTGTATGCTGATTTATATTTGGTTCCGGTTTAAGGATATCCGTTTTGGCGCAAGTTCAGTGATCGCGCTGATCCATGATGTGCTGGTTGTACTTGCCTTTTATGCCATTGTGAGGGTGTCCGTGGGAACTACGTTTATTGCATGTATGCTGACCATCGTAGGTTATTCTGTCAATGCAACGATTGTTATTTTTGACCGTATCAGGGAAAATTTGGGTTCTTTAGGTAGGAAGGATTCTTTAGAGAATATGGTGAATGAAAGCATTACCCAGACTCTTTCCAGGAGTATTTTTACTTCGCTGACTACATTTATCATGGTTGCGGCGCTTTATGTTTTTGGTGTTTCTTCCGTGAAAGAGTTTGCCCTTCCCCTGATGGCAGGTATCCTTTGCGGTACTTATTCTTCTGTATGCATTACAGGGGCTTTGTGGCTGGTGCTTCGGAAGGTATTTCCCCAAAAGACAGCATAATGCAGGGGTAAAAGCAGATTTAAGATAAAGGAAAGAGGAAGAGCTGGCTTTTTAGCCGGCTCTTTTTAGGAGAAATGGACGATGGCAAAGTGGATGATCGCTTCTAAAAAAGCGGATTTTGGACAAATAGCGGAAAAATATCATATAACACCTGTGCTGGCAAGGATCCTCAGGAACAGGGATTTGATATCAGAACAGGAAATGGAACGGTTTTTGTATGGAACCAGAAAAGACCTGCATAATCCGCGAATGATGAAGGATATGGAAACGGCAGCCGGAATCGTTGGACAAAAGATACGGCAGCAAAAGAAGATAAGGATCATAGGGGATTATGATGTGGATGGAATATGTTCTTCTTATATTTTATATAAGGGAATCAAGGCTCTCGGAGGAGAGGCGGATGTGGTCATCCCGCATAGGATGAAAGATGGTTACGGATTGAATGACCATTTGATAGAACATGCTTTTCAGGATGGTGTGGATACGGTTCTGACCTGTGATAATGGGATTGCGGCGGCCCCACAGATAAAGCGGGCAAAAGAGATGGGGATGACAGTGGTGGTTACAGATCACCATGAGGTGCCCTATGAGGAACGGGAAGGGCAGCGTAGTTACCTCTTGCCCCCTGCGGATGCGGTGGTAGATCCGAAACAGCCCGGATGCGGTTATCCTTTCAAGCAGATCTGTGGGGCAGTGGTCGCAGGGAAACTGGTTCAGGTACTGTGGGAAGAAAGAAACGGATGCGAAGATTTTTTTGAACAGGAGCTTTATGAAGAAATCTGTATATTTGAAGCTCTTGCCACTGTATGCGATGTGATGGAACTATGGGATGAGAACAGGATTTTGGTGAAGGAAGGGTTGAGGCTTATGGGGCGCACTTCCAACTTAGGTATGAAAGCCCTTTTGATGGTAAATGGCATTGAGGAAAAGGCGTTGTCACCTTATCATGCCGGGTTTATCATTGGCCCATGCATGAATGCATCAGGACGGCTTGATACGGCCAGGCGTGCGCTGGAATTATTTTGCTGTGAGGACTGGAAGGAAGCGGTGACCATTGCAGGGGATCTGAAAAGTTTAAACGACAGCCGAAAACTTATGACAGAACAAGGAGTAAGCGATGCTATCCGCCAGGTGGAAGAAGAGCATTTGGAGGGCGACAGGGTATTGGTTCTTTATTTGCCGGATTGCCATGAAAGTCTGGCGGGGATTATTGCAGGAAGAATCCGGGAAAAGTATGGAAAGCCTGCTTTTGTGCTGACAAAGGGAGAAGAAGGGATAAAGGGCAGCGGACGTTCCATAGAAAACTATTCCATGTACGAGGAAATGTCCGCCTGTAAAGAATTGTTTACCAAGTATGGCGGGCATAAGATGGCAGCAGGCCTGTCCCTGGCGGATGAAGTTTCCGTAAGAAAATTCCGAAAAATGTTGAATGACAACTGTAAATTGACCAAAGAGGATTTTGAGCAGGTGGTACATATTGATGTGGCAATGCCGCTTCGGTATGCAGATAAAAATTTTATTGAAGAACTCTCTGTGTTGGAACCTTTTGGCATAGGCAATCCGAGGCCAGTCTTTGCCAGGAAGGATATCAGCCTGCTTTCCGGACGGAAGCTTGGGAAAAAGCGGAATGTAGGGAAATACAAGATCAGTGAGGAAGCAGGTTCTTGTTATGAAATGATCTATTTCGGTGACTTGGAGAAGTTTGACCGCTTTCTTTTGGAGCGCTATGGACAGGATATGTTTGGCCGGCTATATGAAGGGGGGCTTGCAGAGGGAGCGATGACGATCAGTATGGCATATTATCCTGAACTGAATTATTTTGCAGGCAGGGAGAGCGTGCAGATTGTGATGCAGGACTACTGCTAAAATAGAATGCGAAAGCCCCCGGGGGATGCCGGGGGCTTTCTTTCTTATGAGGGGGGAGATAGTGAGTTGTTCAACTATCTTGATTAATATCATAAAGGGTAAATGTGTTTAAATTGTGTCTGATTTATGATTAAAATCTAAAATCCTCTAAACAAAAAATTAATTACATCGGAAAAAATTAGAAACAACCGTCCGTAAAAGCCATCTTCCATTGCAAAGATTGAAAAAAAGGGATAATCATGCTATTCTTTTATATGAATTATGGCAGGCGGATGATCTTCCGATGGTTTTCGGAGATCCATCTATGCAGAAAGAGGGATAGAATGTTTAAATGTAAAGAATTACTGGAAGGAATTACTTATGAGTGTATAAAAGGAACCATAGATAAGGAAATCAGTGAGGTGGTGTATGATTCCAGGAAGATTGTAAAGGACTGCCTGTTCATTTGTATTTGCGGATACAATACCGACGGACACAGTTTTGCGGCCGAAACCGTTCAAAAGGGAGCGGCGGCGCTGGTAGTGCAAAAAGATGTGGAAGCGCCAAAGGACAGTGATGTTACGGTGATCAAGGTGGAGGATACCAGGTATGCCATGGCGTTTATTTCTGCCGCGTATTTCGGGCATCCTGCAGACCGGCTGAAAGTGATCGGCATTACCGGGACAAAGGGCAAGACAACGACTACCTATCTGATCCGATCTATTTTGGAGAGTGCGGGATATAAGGCTGGCCTGGTGGGGACGATCGAGACAATCATAGGAGACCGGCATATCCCAGCGGCGAATACCACACCGGAGTCTTTTCTTTTGCAGAAGTATTTTAAGGAAATGGAGGAGGAAGGATGCCAGGTCGTGGTAATGGAGGTGGCGTCTCAGGGATTGAAACTTCACAGAACCCAGGGATTTACTTTTGAGATCGGTATTTTTACGAATCTGGAACCGGATCATATCGGGCCGAATGAACATGCGGATTTTGAAGAGTACCAGGCGTGTAAAGGATTGTTGTTTCAGCAGTGCAGGCTTGGGATTGTAAATATAGATGATTCCCATGCAAAGGAAGTGCTGAAAGGGCATACCTGTACCTTGGAGACTTATGGATTTGACAAGAGGGCGGATTTTTATGCACAGGACTTGGAACTGGTGAAAAAACCAGGAGAGCTGGGAATCGACTTTACGGTAGGAGGGAAGAGAAGTTTCCAGGTAGAGGTTCCTACGCCTGGGAGGTTCAGCGTATATAACGCACTGACGGCAATTGCGGTGTGCAGTCATTTTCAGGTAGAAACAGCGCAGATACAAAAGGCGCTTTTAAGTGCACATGTAAAGGGCAGGATCGAGATGGTTCCGGTATCGGATCAGTTTACGCTGCTGATCGATTATGCCCACAATGCCATGAGCCTGAAAAGTTTGCTGGCTACTTTGCGGGAGTATCAGCCATCAAGGCTGATCTGTCTGTTTGGGTGTGGCGGGAACCGTTCAAAGCTGCGGCGTTTTGAAATGGGTGAGGTCAGTGGAACCTATGCAGATCTTACCATTGTCACATCGGATAACCCCAGGTTTGAGGAACCATTGGATATCATAGAAGATATTAAGACTGGCATTTGCAGGACGAAGGGGCAGTTTGTTGAGATCTGTGACCGGAAGGAAGCCATTGCCTATGCGATTGATCATGGGCAGTCAGGGGATATCATCGTACTTGCAGGGAAAGGACATGAGGATTACCAGGAGATCAAAGGGATAAAATACCCGATGGATGAGAGAGTGCTGATTGCACAGATATTGGAGGAAAGACAAAAGAGTTTATGACAAAGGGAAGATATGCCAATATCATCATTGATATTTCCCATGAAAAGGTAGACCGGCCTTTTCAGTACAAGATACCGGAGATACTTAGGGAATCCCTTGAGCCTGGGATGTGTGTGCGGGTGCCCTTTGGCGCCGGAAACAAGGTACGCCAGGGATATGTGATTGAAGTGACGGATGAGGCCCAGTTTCCCGATGACAGGATCAAGCAGATTCTGGGAGTAGAGAAGGGCAGTGCGTCTGTGGAGGCGGATGCCATCCGGCTTGCAGTGTGGATGCGGGAAACCTATGGTTCTACCATGATTGCAGCGCTCAAAACAGTGCTTCCGGTAAAAAAGAACATGAAGCTCAAGGAAAAGAGGAAGATCCGCAGGCTTTTGACCGGTGAGGAGATCAGGGCGCTGCTTGGGGAGGCCTTGCGGAAACACCAAAACGCGAAAGCCAGGGTGCTTGGAGAACTTTGCCATGAGCCGGAGCTGCCTTATGAGTTGGTAACGGGGAAACTAAATGTTCTGCCGGCAACCTTAAAAAGCCTTGAGGGGCAGGGGATCATTGCGATTGAAAGCGAAAGTTATTACCGGAACCCTGTCCGGATAGAAAGCGATAGAGTGACGGGCCTTCCGCTTTCAGAGGAACAGGAGCAGGTGCGGCAGGAAGTGCTTTCTGATTATGATAACGGGATACGGAAAACCTATCTGGTACATGGGATCACAGGGAGCGGGAAGACGGAAGTCTATTTATCCCTGATCGAGGGAATGATAAAAAGAGGGAAACAATGCATTGTCCTGATTCCGGAGATTGCGTTGACGTACCAGACGCTTTTACGGTTTTATAAACGGTTTGGTGACAGGGTTTCTGTGATGAATTCCACTTTATCGGCGGGGGAAAAATCGGATCAGTGCGAGCGTGCCAAAAAGGGGGAACTGGATGTGATTATCGGTCCCAGGTCAGCGCTGTTTGTCCCCTTTCCTGATCTGGGGATGATTGTGATAGACGAAGAGCATGAATCCAGCTATAAAAGTGAGACGATGCCGCGTTACCATGCAAGGGAGACGGCGCAGTATCTTGCCAAGCTCAAAAATGCCAGTCTGGTGCTGGGGTCGGCTACGCCTTCTTTGGAGGCGTACTATCAGGCCAAAAAGGGAGCGTACCGTTTGTTTACCCTAAGCAGCAGGCTTACGGGCGGAAGTCTTGCTCCTGTGTCTGTTGTGGACTTAAGAAAAGAGCTGAGAGAAGGAAACCGTTCCATTTTCAGTAAAAAGCTTCAGGAACTGATCAGCGACCGTCTTTCCAGAAAAGAGCAGATCATGTTGTTTTTGAACCGGAGAGGCTATGCAGGATTTATTTCCTGCCGTTCCTGTGGCCATGTGATGAAATGTCCCCACTGTGACGTATCTTTATCCCAGCATATGGGCGGGAAGCTGGTATGCCATTACTGTGGTTATGAGACAGGGGATGTGAAAACGTGCCCTTCTTGCGGTTCACCGTACATTTCCGGTTTTAAAGCAGGGACACAACAGATCGAGCAGCAGCTATATAAATATTTCCCCGGGATCCGGGTACTAAGGATGGATGGAGATACAACCCGGCAAAAGGACAGTTATGAGAAGATATTATCCTCTTTTTCCGAAGGGGAAGCGGATGTGCTGGTTGGGACGCAGATGATCGTTAAGGGACATGATTTTCCCAATGTGACGCTGGTGGGTGTGCTGGCAGCCGATCTTTCCTTAAACGATCACGATTACCGTGCTGGTGAGAGGACTTTCCAGCTTCTGACCCAGGCAGCAGGAAGGGCAGGAAGGGGAAGTAAAAAAGGGGAAGCAGTGATCCAGACCTACCGGCCGGATCATTACAGTATCGTCCGGGCGGCGCAGCAGGATTATGAAGCTTTTTATGAGGAAGAAATCCTTTACAGAGAGATCGGGCCATATCCCCCGGCAGCACATATGCTTGCCATACTTATTACTTCTCCTGAACAGATACAGGGGGAAGAACTGGCGGGAAGGCTGGCGGGAATTGCCAGAAACATAATAGAAAAAGGGACGGTCATTGGTCCGGCCAAAGCATCGATCGGAAAAATTAATGATATTTACCGTTTTGTGATATACTGTAAGTCACATGACGAAAAAGTCCTGGCCAATGTCAGAGACAGGATAGAACAGGCTGTTGCAGCCATGGAATTAAAAAGAGAGAGCATTCAGTTTGATCTCGACCCAATAAGCAGTTTTTAAGAAAGGGAAGGAAAGTAAGATGGCTATCAGAAACATAAGAGAAATCGGAGATCCGGTTTTAAACAAAAAGTGTAAAGAAGTAAAGGAAATGAACGCCCGGACCCGGGAACTGATCAATGACATGTTTGAGACAATGTATGAAGCGGATGGCGTTGGCCTTGCAGCTCCTCAGGTAGGGATCCTAAAGAGGATCACGGTGATCGATGTGACAGGGGAAGACCCGCTGCTTTTGATTAATCCAGTGGTGTTAGAAACCTCTGGAGAGCAGACAGCGTATGAAGGCTGTCTTTCCGTTCCGGGGAAATCGGGGATTGTCACCAGGGCGAATTATGTAAAGGTAAGGGCCTATGATGAAAATATGGAAGTGTTTGAGACGGAAGGAACGGAACTGCTTGCAAGGGCGATCCTTCACGAGGTGGAGCATTTAGACGGGCGCCTTTATGTGGAGAGAGTGGAAGGGGATCTGGTAAATACTGCGGATCTGCTGGAAGAAGAGTAAATTTTTAAATTCGGTAATAAAGGGAGGATCAACTGTGAACATTGTATATATGGGAACCCCTGATTTTGCGGTGGCGCCACTTGAGGCGCTCCTTCAGGCAGGACATCAGGTCACGGCAGTGGTGACCCAGCCGGATAAGCAAAAAGGGCGGGGCAAGGAAGTGCAAATGACACCGGTTAAGGAGTGTGCGTTAAAGCATGGAATTCCGGTATTCCAGCCGGTGAAGATCAAAGAAAAGGATGCGGTGATGCAGCTTAAGGAGTATCCTGCGGATTTATTTGTGGTTGCGGCTTTTGGCCAGATCTTATCCCAGGAAATTTTAGATCTGCCTCCCTTTGGATGCATTAATATTCATGCCTCCCTGCTTCCGGCATACCGGGGAGCGGCGCCGATCCAGTGGGCAGTGATCAACGGGGAAACCAAAAGCGGCGTAACGATCCAGCAGATGGAAAAGGGACTTGACACCGGGGACATCCTGCTCAAAAGAGAGATTCCCGTTGAACCAAAGGAGACCGGAGAAAGTTTATATGGTAAATTGATGGCCCTGGGAGCGGAATTAGTCGTGGAAGCATTGCCATTAATAGAAAGCGGGAAAATTACCCCCCAAAAACAGGATGATTCCGCCTCTTCCTATGCTCCCCGCCTTACCAAGGAGATGGGCTGCATTGACTGGAGCAAGGATGCCCATGAACTGGAACGGCTGGTGCGTGGGCTGAATTCCTGGCCAAGCGCGTATACGAAATGGAAAGGGAAGACTTTAAAGATCTGGGAAGCAGATGTGGTTCAGGGGCAGGGAAACAGCCCGGGAAGAGTGGAACAGGTAGGAAAAGACTTTTTGGACGTGGCCTGCGGCGAAGGGATCCTGCGGATTTATTCTCTGCAATTGGAAGGTAAAAAGCGCATGGCGGTAAAAGATTTTCTTCTGGGCAATGAGGTAGACGCTGGAATGGTGATGGGAGGTTAAGAATGTTTGGATATTATTTTGATCCTACTTATTTTTTGGTCATAATTGGCGCTATTTTATGTATGGGGGCAAGCCAGATGGTAACTTCCACATACCGGAAGTACTCTAAGGTACGGGCAAGAGGCGGCATGACGGGAGCAGAGGCGGCTCAAAGGATCTTGCAGATGTCAGGGATCAGAGATGTGCAGATCCAGCATGTAAGGGGAGATCTTACGGATCATTATGATCCGGTCAAAAAGGTGCTGAGATTGTCCGATACGGTATATGATTCCCGGTCTGTGGCAGCAATTGGCGTAGCGGCCCATGAATGCGGTCATGCCCTTCAGCATAAGGAGGGATATTTCCCTTTGAAATTCCGGTCAGCATTGGTTCCGGCTGCGAATATCGGTTCCAAGCTGGGGCTTCCTTTAGTGATCTTAGGATTGGTTCTGGGGATTGGATTTGACCTGCCGGGAGGCGGATATTTTTCTTTGGCGCAGATTGGGATCTGGGTATTTGCGTTAGCGGTTTTGTTCCAGTTGGTCACTTTACCGGTAGAATTTAATGCATCGGGCAGGGCGCTTAAAATGCTTGGAAGTTATGGCGTTATGACGGATGATGAAGTGGATGACTGCAAACGGGTGTTAGGCGCGGCGGCGCTTACCTATGTGGCGGCGGCAGCTTCGTCGGTCTTACAACTCCTTCGTCTGCTCTTATTGGCGGGAAACCGCAGAAGGGATGATTAGGTTTCCGTAGGGGACAGAAGGGGAGGAAGAATTGGAAAACGTGAGAGAATTGGCGCTGGATATGCTGATGGAGGTCTTGGAAAAGGGAAAGTACAGTCATTTGGTGATACGCAGCGTGCTTGAGAAATATAACTATATAGATGTAAGGGATAAAGCCTTTATAAAAAGAGTAGTGGAAGGGACTTTGGAACAATTGATCCGGATCGACTATGTCCTGGATCAGTTTTCCAAAGTCCCTGTCAGAAAGATGAAACCCTTGATCCGGACTTTGATGCGGCTTAGCGTTTATCAGCTTCTTTTTATGGATCAGGTGCCTGACGGCGCAGTCTGCAACGAGGCGGTAAAGCTTGCCGGAAAAAGAGGATTTAAGGGATTGTCTGGTTTTGTTAACGGAGTGCTGCGGAACATAGCAAGAAACCGGGAAAACATTAGATATCCGGATAGATCCGCTGACAGGGCAAAGGCGTTATCTGTCCGGTATTCCATGCCGGAGTGGCTGATTGGTTTTTGGGATCAGGCTTATGGGGAGGAAAGGACCGAAGAAATCGTAAAAGGACTGCTGGCGGAGCATCCTGTGACGGTAAGGATGCGGGCCGGGCTTTCCAAAGAGAAGCTGGAAGAATGGATACAGGATCTTTCGGAAAGAAAGATCCAGGTACAAAGCCATGGGTATCATGCCCAGGCGTTTACCCTTCGCGGGACGGAAGGGATCCAAAATCTTCCCGGATATGGGGACGGACTGTTTATGGTGCAGGACGTAAGCAGTATGTTGGCGGTGGAGGCAGCAGGGCCTTATCTTTTCCAGGAGGATAAGGAACTATGTGTGGTGGATGTATGTGCCGCACCTGGGGGCAAGAGCCTGCATATGGCGGAAAAGATTTCCGGGCGGGGAACAGTGCTTTCCAGGGATCTGACAGAGAATAAGGTATCGCTGATCAGGGATAATATAGATAGGATGGGTATTTCAAATGTGACTGCCAGGGTATGGGATGCGCTGCTGTTTGACGAGAATCTTTTGGAGAAGGCGGATGTGGTTTTGGCGGATCTTCCCTGTTCAGGACTTGGCGTTATGGGAAAAAAGAGGGACATTAAGTACCGTATTACGCGGAAAGCAATGGAGGAACTTGCTGATCTTCAGAGGCGGATCCTGGATGTGGTATGGAAATATGTTAAGCCGGGAGGCATTTTAATTTATAGTACTTGTACGATTAACCCAGAGGAAAATGAGCAAATGGCGGATTGGTTTGTGCAGAATCATCCTTTTGAATTTCAAAGCCTTTCTCCTTATCTGCCGGATCCCCTGAAAGAGCAGGGAGCAAGCGGAAGGCTGCAGTTTTTCCCGGGGATACAGGAGTCAGACGGTTTTTTTATTGCAAGGCTGGTCAGGAAAGGCAAATGAGAATATGTGGGACATGAAGTCGCTGAATATGGAAGAACTAAATCGTGTATTTGCAGGGATGGGGGAAAAGCCTTTTCGGGCAAAGCAGCTATACCAGTGGATGCACCAGAAGCTGGCAAGAGGATTTGAGGAAATGACCAATCTTCCCCTTTCCCTGCGGGAAAGGCTAACAGACGAGTTTCCTTATACCAGCGTAAAATTGGTAAGGATGCAGGAGTCGGCGATTGACGGCACCAGGAAATATTTGTTTGAACTGGCCGATAAAAGCCTGGTGGAGAGTGTATGGATGAAGTACAAACATGGAAACAGCGTGTGTATTTCTTCACAGGTGGGATGCCGTATGGGATGCGCCTTTTGCGCTTCTACGATCGGCGGATTAGAGAGGTCTCTTCTTCCTTCCGAAATGTTAGATCAGATTTATGCCATCACCCTTCATACCGGGGAGAGGGTGTCCAATGTGGTGGTCATGGGAACAGGCGAGCCTCTTGATAATTATGAGAATCTGCTTCGGTTTCTGGAACTTTTGACGGACGAAAACGGTTTACATATCAGCCAGAGAAACATAACGGTCTCTACCTGTGGGCTTGTGCCGGAAATGAGGAGACTGGCTGATGAAAAATTGCAGATCACCCTTGCATTATCTCTTCATGCTTCCACCGATGAGAAACGCAAAAAGCTGATGCCTGTGGCAAACCGGTATGCCATTGCAGAACTAATGGAGGCATGTGCTTATTATTTTGAACAGACAGGAAGAAGGATCACGTTTGAATATGCCCTTGTAGGAGGCGTCAACGATACCCCGCAGGATGCCGGGGAGCTTTCAAGGCTTGTGGGAAAGCTGAACTGTCATATCAATTTGATACCGGTAAACCCGATAAAAGAGAGGGATTTTATCCAGTCAGAGAGGGAGATGATCCTGTCATTTAAAAATAAACTTGAAAAAAATGGAATAAATGTTACTATTAGAAGGGAAATGGGGAGAGATATTGATGGTGCCTGTGGACAGCTTCGCAGAAGGCAAAAGGCAACCATGCAGGAGGTAGCGACGTGATAAGGTCTTTTTCTGTCACAGATATAGGGAAAAAGCGGAAACTAAATCAGGATTATGTCTATGTCTGTGAGACGCCGATCGGCAACCTGCCGAATCTGTTTGTGGTGGCTGACGGAATGGGAGGACATAATGCCGGGGATTTTGCGTCTAAGTGCGCTGTGGAAACGATCGTCAGAGAGGTGAGGGGATGTTTTGAAAAAAATCCTGTGAGGATTTTGAGTAAGGCGATCCGTATTGCCAATGACCAGATCAGAAAAAAAGCCGGTGAAGACGAGAGCCTTTTAGGTATGGGTACGACCGTGGTGGCAGCGACCTGCCTGGGGCATTATCTCCAGGTGGCAAATGTGGGGGACAGCAGATTATATATTATAGGCAGCGGGATTAGGCAGATTACCAGGGATCATTCCCTTGTGGAAGAGATGGTGAGGATGGGTGGCATTGACAGGAAAGCCGCCAGAAACCACCCGGATAAAAATATCATTACCAGGGCGATCGGGGCATTGGATACGGTGGAAATTGATTTTTTCCATGAGGAGCTTACCCCAGGGGATATTGTGCTGATGTGTTCCGACGGGCTTACCAATATGCTGGAGGATGAGGAGATCGAGAGCATCTTAAAAGAACCGGTGGCTATTGAAGAGAAAGCCGGAAGGCTGATAGAAGCTGCTAATAACAATGGTGGCAAAGACAATATTGCGGTGATCATCATTGATGCGTTTGCCAGGGAATAATGTAAAACATGGTTGGATGGAGATAAAATATGATTAAAATTGGAATGATAATCGGGGAACGGTACGAAATACTGGAAAGAATAGGCACAGGCGGGATGTCGGACGTATATAAGGCAAAAGACCATAAGCTGAACCGTTTTGTGGCCGTAAAGGTCTTAAAGCAGGAATTCTCGGAAAATGCTAATTTCGTATCTAAGTTCAGAATAGAGGCCCAGGCGGCAGCAGGACTGATGCATCCCAATATTGTAAATGTGTATGATGTAGGTGAGGAAAATGGAATCTACTATATTGTTATGGAGTTAGTAGAGGGAATCACGTTAAAGAAATATATCGAAAAAAAGGCGAGGCTTTCCGTCAAGGAAGCGGTCAGTATTGCAATCCAGGTGAGTATGGGAATTGAGGCTGCCCATAATAACCATATTATCCATAGGGATATCAAGCCTCAAAATATCATCATATCCAAGGAAGGCAAGGTGAAGGTCACTGATTTCGGAATTGCCAAGGCAGCTACCAGCAATACGATTACTTCAAATGTGATGGGATCCGTTCATTATACTTCGCCGGAGCAGGCAAGAGGCGGTTATTCAGATGAAAAGAGCGACATTTATTCCCTGGGAGTGACGTTATTTGAAATGCTTACCGGCAGAGTGCCATTTAACGGGGAAACGACTGTGGCGATCGCCATTAAGCATATTCAGGAGGAAATGCCTTCTCCAAGAGACTATGTGTCAGAGATCCCGGTGAGCGTGGAGCGCATTGTGTTTAAGTGTTGCCAAAAAAGCCCTGACAGGCGTTACCAGTCCATGGGGGAACTGATCACAGATCTGAAACGTTCGTTAATGACCCCTGATGAGGATTTCGTGAAGGTGGTTAATCCGGAGGAGGAAGGCTCCACAAAGACGATCAGCGATAGTGAAATGGCAAGGATTAAAAAACAGTCCCATAAGCGTGATGCCATGGAAGAGGCAATGCATTTGCGGACAGAAAAAGAAGTGAAGAAAAACGCACAAAAAACGGCGCAAAAAAGTGTAAAGAAAAAATATGTAGTGGAAGAGGAACCGGAGGAAGAGGAAGAAGAGGAGTACGAATACGAGTACGAATATGAATATGAAAATGAGGACGGTGAAGATGAGGAAGGGGATGACTATGAACCTAAGATGGAAAGGATCACGACCATTTTGGCGGTGATCGCCGCAATCCTTATCGGCTGCATTGTCCTTTTCCTGGTGGGAAAGGCAGTGGGTGTCTTTGATTTTGGGGATCAAGAGGAAACTTCGGAGGAGGAAGACGGGGAAGAAAAAGAAAAGGTAGAGATGATCCAGGTAGTGGGCAAAAATGTAGATGATGTGAAAGTGGCTCTTTTAAACCTTGGCCTTACGCCTGAGATTGAATATCAGGAAAGTACGGAACAGGAACAAGGGATTGTCATAAAGGCAAGCGTCGACCCTGGGGAAATGGTAGAGGAAGGAAGCAATGTTGTGCTTACCGTCAGTGCAGGGTCTGAAGGAGTGGAAGTGCCTGATGTGGTAGGAATGTCAGAAGCGGAAGGCGTAACTTCTCTTGAAAAACTAGGTTTTGGCGTTGGCAAAAATGAAGGTTACGATGAATATATCAAAGCAGGGGATATTATTACACAGTCGCCCAAGGCGGGGGAAAAGGCCCCGAATGGCGCAACGGTATCTATTACGATCAGTTTAGGGCCGGATAAGCAGATGGTCAGAGTGCCCGACCTTATGGGAAGGGACGAGGAAGAGGCAATGGCAGTGTTAGTGGAAGCCGGGCTTCAGCTTGGCACGGTTTCCGAAGTCAACAATGAAAATGCAGCATTGGCAGGTCTTGTATGTTATCAAAGTTATTCCGTGGGAGATTCCGTGGAGGCAGGGACAAAGGTGGATATCAGCATCAGCATAGGTCCGGCCCAGGCCACTTACAAATTTACGGATACGATTACGGCGCCTACGGCGGAGGAGGATCCGGCATACCGGTCAGGGACGCTGGTGACGGTAACACTGATGTCGGATGACGGTACCCAGCTTTTGAGCACCCAATCCTCTTCTTTCCCTATCCAGCAGCAGAATATCTCCGGGATTAAAAGCCCTACGGGATATATCCTTTATCAATATGTGAATGTGACGGAAGCTACCAGTATTGACAACGGGGATGGAACCACAACACCGGTAGAAGGGAGCAGTGAAACCAAAGAGATCCGCCGTCCGGTAAGTTTTGTTGCCGAGTAGAAAGAGTTTTAGGATAAGATTTTTGGAGGGATATTTTGAGGGGGAAGATCATTAAGGGGATAGCCGGGTTTTACTATGTATACACAGACCTGGGGCTGGTAGAGTGTAAGGCCAAAGGAATCTTTCGGAAAGATAAAGTAAAGCCTTTGGTAGGCGATGATGTAGAGATCGTGCTGGTAGAGGGGGATCATCTTACAGGGAATATTGTGGAAATACTGCCAAGAAAAAATGCATTGGTAAGACCGGCATGCGCCAATGTGGATCAGACGTTGGTGATCTTTGCAATTGTAAAGCCTAATCCCAACTACAATCTCCTGGACCGCTTTTTGATCTCAATGGAAAAGCAAAAACTCCCCTCTGTGATTTGCTTTAATAAAAAAGATCTTGCAACGGACAAGGAGCAGGAAGAACTTTTGGCTGCATATAGCGGTTGTGGATATCGAGTGATTTTTACAAGCGGCGCACAAAACCAGGGAATCGAAACGATCAGGGGCTGCCTTTTGGGGAAGACGACGGTGGTGGCAGGGCCTAGCGGCGTTGGGAAGTCTACGATCATCAATGCCCTTTATCCAAAGGCGAATATGGAAACCGGAGAGATCAGCAGAAAGATTGAGCGTGGAAGGCACACCACGCGACATGCCCAGCTTTTTGCCCTGCAAAGTGATACGTTTATTATGGATACGCCGGGATTTACTTCCTTAAGCCTGGGGGAGATGGAAAAGGAAGAATTGCAGGGGTTTTATCCCGAATTTGAACAATATGAAAAAGCCTGCCGCTTTGGGGGATGCGCTCATTTAAGTGAGCCGGTGTGCGGGGTGAAGGATGCACTGGCTAAAGGGAAGATCAGTCAGGTGCGGTATGATAATTATACGATGTTGTACGAAGAATTAAAGAACCGAAAGAAGTACTAGTGTGAGAACGGAGGATAGGAATGAAATTAGGAATTTTGGGATTACCCAATGTGGGAAAGAGTACGTTGTTCAATTCCCTTACAAAAGCAGGGGCGGAATCGGCAAACTACCCTTTTTGTACCATAGACCCTAACGTGGGGATTGTAGCAGTGCCGGATGAGAGGTTAAAGCTTCTTGGTGATATGTATCATTCCAAGAAGGTTACTCCGGCTGTCATCGAATTTGTGGATATTGCCGGATTGGTGAAAGGAGCTTCTAAAGGAGAAGGGCTGGGCAACCAGTTTCTTAGCAACATACGGGAAGTGGATGCGGTGGTGCATGTGGTGCGCTGCTTTGAGGATTCCAATGTGGTACATGTAGATGGATCCATTGACCCCTTAAGGGATATCGAGACCATTAACTTAGAATTGATCTTTTCCGATCTTGAGATCTTGGAACGCCGGATTGCCAAGACAGGCAAGGCGGCCAGGATGGACAAGTCGCTTGCCAAAGAGGCATCGTTCCTTGAATCTTTAAAAGCCCATTTGGAGGAGGGCAGGCTGGCCGCAAGTTTTGAGACGGAAGATGAGGAGGAACGGGCGTTACTGGATTCCTACAATCTTCTTACGGATAAGCCTGTTATTTTTGCGGCAAACGTAGGAGAAGAGGATCTGGCGGATGACGGAGCATCCAATCAGGGAGTTTGCAAGGTACGGGAATTTGCGGCCCAAAACGGAAGCGGTGTGTTTGTAATCTGCGCCCAAATCGAGCAGGAGATCTCAGAACTGGATGAGGAAGAAAAGGCTATGTTTTTGGATGATTTAGGGCTTAAGGAGTCGGGCCTGGAAAAACTGATCCAGGCAAGTTACCGTCTGCTTGGGCTGATGAGTTTTCTGACGGCAGGAGAGGATGAGACCAGGGCGTGGACGATCAAGATAGGAACCAAGGCGCCTCAGGCAGCGGGGAAGATCCATACCGACTTTGAAAGAGGTTTTATCAAAGCGGAGGTGGTCAATTACAAGGATCTGTTAGAGCAGGGTTCCCTTGCGGCTGCCAGGGAAAAAGGGTTAGTAGGTATGGAAGGAAAGGACTATGTGGTAAAGGATGGGGATGTGATTCTGTTTAGATTTAACGTCTGATACAATTTCCTGTCGGGAAAATGTTGTAAACTCTGGGAGTTACCGCTTGCGGGCGGTAGCTCCTTTTGGCGTTTAACCCCTACCTTACCCCTACCCGATATTTTTGCTCAATAGTTTACTGCGCTATCCAGTTTTCGGATTTCATCCTGTTTCAAATCGTCCAATACGTGCGTATAGGTATCGGCTGTTTCCTTTATGGTCGCATGACCTAAGAATTTCTGCATAACACGCACGTCCACATTATTTTCTGCCCCTCTGGTCGTGAAAGTATGACGCAGGCAATGAGGGTGGATGTCACTGACACCGATTTTCTCACAGATAGAATAACAGGTGCGCCGTATATTGTTCGGGTCAAGAGGTCTGCCTAACTGGGTACAGAAAACAAGGTCATTGTCCTCGTATGCGCTACTGGCTTTTTCCTTATTTTTCTCCTGTTGCTCCCAGACATCAGCAAGTACTTTGATAGCCGTATCATTGAGAGGGATTGTTCGCTCACTGGACAGGGTTTTCGGTGTGCCAAATTCTAAGTGCCAATGTTCGTCTGCATTGTCAGGGTCTTTCACCTTGCGGAGGATTCTCCTGATGTGCAACTGGTTCTGCTCAAAGTCTATGTCCTGCCATTTCAGCCCTAATAATTCCCCAAGCCGCATACCTGTGCAGAGGTCGAAAATATAGACAACTCCCATATAGGTCACTTTCGCCTGTTCCACAAATGCGTTTTGCTGTTCCTGTGTTAAAACATTGATTTGCGGCTTTGTTGTTTTGGGAAGTTTTACCCTGTTAGCGGTGTTACGGACAATCAAGCCGTCATCTACCGCCGTTTCTAAGGCGTTGCTTAACAGCTTGTAAACATCTATTACCGTAGATGGCGCTAACCCCTTATCGGACAGGCTGTTGACAAATTTCTGAATGATGTCCTGTCGGAGTGCCTTTAGCTTATAGTGACCGATAGCTGGTTTGATGTGGTTTTTTACCTTTACCGTATAATTGATATAGGTAGTAGGCTTTACATACCGCTTTTTGTATTCGGACATATAATAGTCAAGCCATTCGGCAAGGGTCATTTCTGTAGGATTGGTGATAATGCCTTTTTGCAGATTATTCAGCAAGTCGGTCATTTTGGCGGATACTTCCTGTCGGGTCTTTCCATACAGGGATTTACGCTGTTGCTTTCCGTCCGCTGAAATGCCAATCGTTACACGGGCTTCCCATGTGCCATCTTTGCGTTTGCGGATAGAGCCTTCATTTTGTCCCCGTTTTGCCATATGAATCAATCCTCCTTATCAAGCATTTCTTTAAACTGTTCCTCAAATTCTGTCATCTTTAATGATTTTTTAGAGCCTGTACGTTGTCCTGCCCTGATACGCAAGGCTTTTTTAGCATTTACAGAAAAGGTAAGAACAGATGAAATACCAGCCCGTCTAATGTCATCTATTATACTGTATATATCATCAAAGCCGCTGATGTGCGCCAGTTTCACAGCTATATCATCTGCGGTTAAACCATTTGTGCTCACTTTTTCAGATAAATACTTTCCATATGACGTTGACATTTCAATATATTCTGCAAATGAATAGAACAACTGTCCCATGCACTCAATAAGATTTCGCCGTTGGGGATTTCCGTTGTTAAGAGACAATGAATTTATGGTATTTGCTATGGAATCAGCTAAAAAGTCTCCTTCATCTTCTGCAACCATATCCAAAGAATGAAGTAAGCGATTTACGCTATCTCGCTTGGAATAGTCCGTAGATGATGGATTCATTTTTTCTGTCAGTCCGTAAAGGTAATCAGCGGTGCATCCGTAATATTTTGCAAGGTCAATGAGGATAGTCTGGTCGGGAAGATGCCTGCCGCTTTCGTAACTGCTTAAAGCCTGTTTGGTAATACCGATTTCGTCAGCAACATCTTTTTGCCCTAAATCTGTTTTTGCCTTGCGGAGTTCTTTTAACCGTTGTCCTACTATGCTTGCTAAATCTTCTTTAGAAGTTTTTCCCATGTTATTTGTATCTCCTTTCCGATGATATTGCTATTATACTCCTTTTTATTCAAAAAGTAAATAGTCTAAAGATTATTTCCTGATTAAGAAAAAATAAAAAGTCCATTGACAGGTAGCGGCTCATGTGTTATACTGTCAACAGAAACACGATTCAGACAAGAATAGGAAATAATAAAGAGAGGAGAACGATGTGATGAACTACTGTTCCGAAGAAGATTTACCAATCATTATGCAGGCAAAGCACGTTCAGTCGGTTTTGGGGATTTCTAAAGGGAAAACATATGAACTTATGAATTCCAGTGATTTCCCTACGATTTATCTCAACAAACGTATGGTTGTGCCAAAAGACAAGTTTTTTGAGTGGCTGAATCAAGACAAACGAAAAATCAAAAGGAGGGCAATTTATGTGTCAAGAAAAGGTTGAAAATAAGATTAAGTTTAGCGGCTCATGTATGGATGTAAACACGGGTGCGGAAGTGATTTTTGAAGGATACCGTGAAGGGGGCAACTTATTGCTGGAAGCTAAATGTATATCGGATATCTTAAAGAAACAAGCGGCTCAGGGGCAGAAGGCGCAACAATTTCTGGGTGCAGTCAGGTCTACACTCAAAAAATGTAAATATCTATCTCTGCTTTCAAGCCCTGAACAGAATGTAAGCTTGTTCTGTGAAATCAGAAGAAAATGTGACGGCGTTAGAATTGGTTATGTAGAGGATACGGATTATTTACTGGACTGTGAATATTTTTACATGCAGATTTTTAAACCTCCCGTAGAATCTCTTCCTCCTGTTGGAACTTTCTTATTCCCACCAAGTGAGCTTGCATATTATTCAGAATTGTTCCAGTTGGGAGTGCTGAAACCTTATATGAATGATTCATCAAAGGAGTTCTACATGATTGAAGACTTTGACAAGCGGTATATTCGTGTTTCCAATGCTCTTGTAAATTTTGATATTGCCAAATCAGAAATTCTGTAAATAAAGCATAGCCCTAGAAGCCATTACAGTTTCTAGGGCTATTATATTATCTCTTTTTCAAAATCCCCTCGTCAATCAAACTGGATACCCGTGCAAACTCTTCTTTGGGGTCATGTACATAATATCCACAGGGAGCAGGGGGCGGTACTATATCCTCCCACATACATTCTACGCCCATTCCCTGTAAAGAGCCGAAAAGATAAGGGCAGTCATTACAACCTTTATATTCTGGAGCTACTTTCCGCACTTTATCCTGTCGCTTACAGAAAATCCGTCCGTTTCCGTCCATATAATTAAAATGATTGACCGATTCCAGATGAATAGCCATTTTCATTCCCCCTCTCCGTCAGTACCTATATCGGGCAGTTGAATGTAAGTGCCGTCATATCTCCAAGATTCTGTAGAAGTGATGATTAGTTCATTATCTTGAATAATGGCAGATGTATATACTCTGTCCTCAAATTCCCAGTTGATAAACTCCCAGCCTGTGTCTGCTCCGTTTCTGTCAAGGACAAAGGTTTCTGCTTCTGGCTCAAAGTACAGTACCAGTGAACCATTCTGCGTTTCTACATTTACAAATGTGTCTGTTTCAAAACATTGGTATCTGCCATAGGTGGTATATTCACCGTCCCTATAGAAATCATCAGCCTGTTCCTCTATAGCTGTTTCATTAGGCAATTCTGGCTCTTGTGTAGGTTTTGGTTGTTCTTCCTGTGTTTCAACATCACTGATATAAGTACCGTCCCAATTGATTTGAGTTTTATAAATTACAGGTCTGCCTGTTAAATCCTCAAATAAATACATACTTGATTCATAAGTCCAACCCAACATAATGTTTTCTGTAGTAGCGACACACTCTACATATCTTGTCTCATTATTCTTAGGTGAAGCAGGCAAGGCACAATATGCGTCCACATAAAAACTGATACGATACTCGTTTTTAGATAGCTTTTCCACGGTTGGCTCCA
>CAJUCN010000024.1 GCA_910585005.1 uncultured Lachnospiraceae bacterium
GCTTCGCACAATGCGTCAATCGTCACAATACGCCCTGCATTGCGATATAAGACGGACAGCAAATCATATTCTTTTGCTGTCAATGGGATGTGTTCCTCATTTTTAATGACCTCAGCACGCGAAAAATCAATTTGACTGTCATGTAAGCATACAAGAGGATTTTCGTCTTTGTAGCTTCTGCGTAAAATTGCCATGACACGGAACAAAAGCTCTTTTGGCAAAAAAGGTTTTATGATGTAATCATCAGCTCCTAAACCAAAGCCTTTGAATTTATCATCATCTTCGCCACGGGCCGTAAGAAAAAGAATGGGGTAATCCCCGCCTTTCTTTAACCGTTCCATTAATTCAAACCCGTTCCCGTCCGGAAGCATTACGTCAAGTATTGCTAATTCCGGGCGGGATTTTTCAGCCTGTTCCATAGCTTCTTTCACATTTTTTGCAGTTTTGACATTTTGAAATCCATATTCAACTAAAATAGACAAAACCATATCTAAAAGTTCCTGTTCATCATCAACGAGCAGTATCCGTTTATTGCACAGATAATCTTCCTTCATAGTACCATCTCCTTTCAAAGCTACATCATACCATGTCTTACCACAGGGTAACGCTTCGCGATACACACCCGCTTCGCTGGCTGCTAACGGCTTCGTACAGGCATAAGCCGTACTTTCCTTGTTATTTTACCATATAATTTTGAATTTTTTTGGGATTTCTGAAAATGTAAGGTAGATGTAAGGGAGGGAGAATGTTGTCACAAGGTTGCGCTGGTATCATGTAAGCAATGAAAGGAGATGATTATATGGATTACATGATCACAACAAAGCAATTGACAAAAAAATACAAATCTTTTATCGCTGTTAATAACCTTTCGCTAAACATTCGGAAAGGCAGCATTTACGGCTTTCTCGGTCCCAATGGAGCGGGGAAATCCACTACTATGAAAATGCTCTTAGGATTGACTGCTCCCACAAAGGGCAGTTTTACCATCGACGGAAAGCAATTTCCGAATGACCGCCTTTCCATTTTGAAAGAAGTAGGTTCCATGATCGAATCGCCTTCTTTTTATGCAAATCTGACAGGCAAAGAAAACCTTGATATTATCCGCCGCATTTTGGGTCTTCCGGAGAGTTCCGTTGCGGATGCATTGGAGCTTGTCGGGCTTTCTGCATTTGGCGGGCTGCTTGCCAAAAAATACTCATTGGGCATGAAGCAACGGTTGGGACTTGCCGGAGCTTTGCTTGGCAGACCGCCTATTTTGATTTTAGACGAGCCTACAAATGGACTGGATCCATCCGGCATACATGAAATCCGAAATCTGATTAAATCGCTGCCCGGCCTTTACAATTGTACGGTTCTTATCTCTTCGCATATGCTGTCTGAAATCGAGTTAATGGCAGACCACATCGGAATACTCAATCATGGTCACTTACTGTTTGAGGGCAGCCTGGACGAATTACGGCAAAGCGCATTACAGTCCGGATTTACTGCGGATACTTTGGAAGATCTGTTCCTGTCTATGGTTGATAAAGACAATGTAAGCAGAAAGCAGAGGGCAAAGCTATGAGGACATTTATAATCGAGCTTAGAAAAGAGAAACGCACAGGCGTTATTCCGTTAATGCTTGCAGTGGGCATTTTGGGGGCAGCATACGCCTTTGTCTTTTTTCTTGTGCGGAAAGACACCCTTTTAAATCTGCCATTAGCTCCTATGGACGTGTTGCTTACACAGTTGTATGGCATGATTATGATTCTGAATATGTTTGGTATCATAGCCGCCGCCTGTATGATTTACAATATGGAGTTTCAGGGAAATGCCGTTAAAAAAATGTATATGCTCCCTATGCGTGTTCCAATTATGTACTTTTTCAAATTTCTGATTTTAATTATTTTGCTCTTTATTGTAATCGTTTTTCAGAATTTGGCACTTACAAAAATAGGCCTGACAGATTTACCACAAGGCGCATTTGCGTTTGAGACGCTGCTATCTTTTGCCGGATATTCATTTATAACGTCAATGCCCGTATTATCTTTTATGGTTTTCGTATCTTCCCGCTTTAAAAATATGTGGGTGCCTCTGGGTATCGGTGTTACAGGATTTTTAAGTGGTATGGCATTGGCTGCGTCAAATAATATTTTGCTTTGCATACATCCCTTTGTGATTATGCTAAAACCTGCTGTTGCAATGAGCGCACAGCCGGATATTATTGTTGTAATTTTTTCGCTGGTTGAAACAGCTATTTTTCTTTTTTCCGGATTATGGGCTGCTAAATACCTGCGCTATGAATAGGGAGGTGTCGGATATGCGCTTTTTCGAGCTGCTTAAAATTGAATTTCTAAAAGTAAAACGAGGTAAAATAATACCTTTGATTTTTATAGCTCCACTGTTGGTTGTGGCTTCCGGCGTGGCAAACCTGCAAAATTATTTTTCGCCGGAATATACAAACGCATGGGCGGCTATGTTCATTCAAAGCGCATTAGTCTATGCCTATTATCTGCTTCCGTTCAGCATGATAGTTGTATGTGTAATGATTGTGGGACGCGAAACGGGGAACAACGGAATTTTGAAAATGTTAGCCTTACCTGTTAGTCGTTATGTCCTTTCAGCAGCAAAATTTTGCGTGCTTCTCTTTTATTTGTTCATGGAAATGGGTGTGTTTCTTGTTGTCTTTGTAATAACAGGATTGATTGCAACGAGTAGTACAGGAATTACAGAAACATTACCGATCATGTATTTACTGAAGTGGTGTGCCGGATTATTTTTTACCATGCTCCCTGGTGTGGCGACAATGTGGGCGATTACGGTACTATTTGAAAAACCATTCCTATCCGTCGGCTTAAACCTGCTTCTTGTTATCCCCGGCGTATTAATAGCCAATACACCGCTTTGGGTTGTTTACCCTTTTTGTTATAGTGGTTATTTGGTTTCCTGCTCCCTCCATGACTTTACAGCAACGGGCGTTAGCGCCGGTTTTAAACTGCTGCCGTTTTTACCATGTGCAATTCTGGTTTTTGTTTTGGTACTTACCGTGGCGGTGAAACAGTTTGGAAAAAAGGAAATGAAGTAGGTTATGAAAAATAAAAGGTTACAAAAATCAAGGTTAAAGACCGTTTCAAAGGGGCAAAGCCGTTTTTCTGACTTTGCCCCTTTTCCGTTTATCACTGCAATAAGCGTTCTTCCTATCTGATTTTTTCTTTGGTATACTCCTGGTCAAGCCTGTCAAAGTCCGACTCTGCCGCCTGCATCATTTGAAGCAGTGTCTGGAAAAAGCTACAGACGGACCGTATCATTTCCTGCTCACTGGCAATCTAGTCACCTTCTTGAGTGATCCACTGGATATACACCGCCCACTTGCTGTAATACTTCCTTTACTTCCTCAATTTTAAAATACTTCTTTTCTTTACTATTCCAACGGTATATACATTGAATCAAAGTCCTCTGGCATAACAGTTCTTCACCCGTAAAATCCTCCAGATCGTTATACCCATAGATCCATTGTGATAATCACTATTCCTACAATATACAATCTCTTTTTATGCTTATCCATTGCCCTTTATCAACTTATCAACATGCACTCCCTTTCCTCATCTTAAATCAATAACTATGTGTATATACCCCTCTCCATGCACTTCACCACCCTACTTACTTGCTATTCCACCATAGTAAAATATTAATACATATATATCCAACCAACTAATTCTCTTTCTTCAAACAAATCGCCTAAATTGATATCCTCAATTTCGTAAATAAACCATTTTCCCTCCTTATTTTTACTTTTATCTAATCTTGCGCGGTTATAATATCTACCGTCATGCGTAATTGACGTTTCAGAATATCGTAATGTTTTAAGCAGGTATCCGTATGCACATATATAACGATGCCCTTCCCTGAAAGCAAAATCAAAATTGAAGTTAATGCTGCATTCTTCACTAAATGTCTTCATGCCTCCTTCGATGCAAATATAGCTTTGGCAGCAACAGTATACAAATTTTCTTTCCACTGTTCAGGATCCAGGTTTCCATTTTCATCTTTAAAATATGGACACTCTCCAGTGGCAGTACCTAAATAGGTTAATTCTACTTTTTCTTTACAATAAGGGTAAGGACCATAACATGTTTCCCAAATGCAAATATATACCAACAATGCTATGATCACTGTCCCAAATATTATAATTATCTTTTTTATTATCCTAGTTATTTTTCTTCTAATAATGCATTCATCAATTTCCCTTAATAATTCAACTATATCCGCGTGTTTCTTACTTTTGTTATGTATGATTATGGTAATGATTGTTTAGCCAAACTTAAAGTTATCTTAATATTAATCCAAATTCTTGATAATATTCAATGCAACCTTGGGGATAGAATTAGAATCATTTTTATCTTCTCCAATAATTGCAAATTGGTATTCGTTATATTCCCAAGTTGCAAGTACCATTTTTTCATCATTACTTTTATTCTGTACTTTTACCACAATATTCTGACTGCTGGTAGTTTTACCTTCCCAAGACTCATTTAGTGTTTCATCATACTCATTTTGTGGCAGATTCAGATTATTATTTTTTGATACCAATAACGTACAATCTGTATCTGCTATAAAATCATGGTATACTATTTTTAAATTATTTTCGTCCACTAAACAATATTCCTCGTCTGCAATCCAACTTGAATTTTCAGGTAATAGAATCAAAATACCAAAGCTATCTGCTAATTCTTCGGCACCGATTATATTTGAATCTTCTGTCTGGTTTTCACCTTCAGCATTAAGAACATTATCTATCAAAGAACCTTCTTCTGTACCGGAAATACTGTTTTGGATTGATAAGTCATCATTTGAATCTGTCATATCATGATTATTGCTACAACCAACAAGAATACCACACAAGCAAATAATGCCCATTAATAAAAACTTCTTCATTTTTTCCTCTCAATTTTCACAGATTTTAAGTTTCATCTAAATCTTGCTTTGTATCTCTAATAGAATACCACAATCACACTCACGTTTCTATCAAATTTTCATTAAATTTTTAGCTTAGAATGTAAACTAACAATTTACATTTTGCTTTCTAATGGAACCTATAATAATACAAAACTGTAAAGTATCAGTTGTCCTTGGCATGGTTATTCTACCATACAAGCTAACATAATTCCATTGAGGTTTTGCTAATCTGTCTTTGCTTTATTCCGTTTAACCATCATTTGCCTTGCCCGTTCCCTTTGTTCTGTGCTGACCGCCCTCGGCTTACGGTAGCTGACATATGATTTTGGAAAGGAATAGGTCTTAGATACCTCGTCCTGCCCTGTCAGCTTGTATATGTCAGGAAAGTCGGTAACAAGCGTGTCAAGTTTTCTCATAACTGCCTTATCCCTTGTATAGAGGGTGGCGGTCAGTTCACCAGCGTTATAATTGACAATCGTTTCCTGCTCGTATCGTGAAAGTTTCATAGTGCCATATCCCCTTTCCTTTGCTTCGTAAGCGTAAAAAACATTTTCCTCCCTCACCCTGGTTCCCCTGTCTGCATTTACCACCTAGGTTGTCATTATCGTGCTCTTCTTTTCTTCTATGTTCTGTTGGTATTTCGTGGAATACACGCCGCATAAGTAGACCGAACAAATGATAGCTAAAGAAATCATCCCCGCATCACAATCTTAAAAAATCTCATATATTTTCCCTGATCCCTCACAGGCATTGCATTTTGTGCTCATTTTACATTTTTCGACAAAATTTGCAATAGGAATTCCAATATCATACATGAAAATTTCCAAAATCTGCACAATAGAACAGCGAAAGATGAACAATTGACCTTATCATCTTCCGCTGTCCCTTCGCTTTATTTGATTTTTCTTGATCCCGATCACGAGCATCACCGACAAGACCATATGGCTTGCTGCAACAATAACTCCCAAACGTATGCCCAAATAATATAAGATACAGCCAAGGATCACCTCTGCTGCCCAGATCACATGGCTTCGTTTCCTATATCTTGACATTTCCAAATCATCCAGAGGCTTATTATGATCCTGCACCGGGGCGTATCGGTTAATGATGTAGCCAGATCCAATATAGATAACCGGATACCATATCAAACATCCGCCGTTGATCATATTGTAAATGCAGCATACTATACTGATGATCAACGCAGATACGACCGTGCACCCCAGGTTCGTATCTGCATGATATCCGCCGGAAAAAGACCGCAGTGGAATGTAACATAGAAGAAACAGGGCGACCGCTGCCGGCGCCCTGAACAAAACCGCAATAAGACCTGCCAAAAAAATATTGATCACCTGATTCAGCAAAAGCTCATATGCATACTGGTATACCGCCGTTTCTTCCTGTGCAAGTATTCCTTTGCGTATCTGCCAGGCTACGATCTTCCCGGCAATTCGTCCCAGCATTAAAATTTCCTGTACTTCATCGCATCCTCAGGTACCTTGGGCTGGTGGTGGATCCAATGACATGCTGAATTAACAGAAACCACCATCAAAGTGAATGCAAACAAATTGGCAAGACTAATCAAGTTACATTTTTTTGATAAAACGTTTAATACTTTTTTCATAGGCTGATTCTCCTTCTCTTTAGAATTTAAGAGAAAACTACCTTAAACCAGCCCTCACGTCAATCAAATTACCAAAATTATACCTGTTTTTTTCCGAAATTGACATATCATATAGTTCTCTTAGATAAGTGCAGTATTGCTACAAACCATTTGTCTTGTTCCTGCACCTCAAAATCTCCTCCGTACTTGTTGGCTAAACTTTTGATAATACTTATCCCAAGCCCATGCCCTGGGGCATCCCCTTTCGTTGTAAGTATTTTGAACCCATCTCTTCTCAGCACCTGGTTCCATGTATTCCTCACTTCAAAACGGACAATATACTTGCTTCCCATAAACAGCCTGGCTTCTACTTGACGACAATCTTCCGCACATTTACCTGACGCTTCTATCGCATTATCCAAAATATTCCCAAATAAAGAGATCATATCAACATCCTGCATAAAATCTATACAGATATTTTCTTCCGCCTTAACCGAAAACTTCACTCCATATGCTTCTGCTTTTTGGTTACATACTATAAAAATAGAATTTAATACAGCATTCCCAACATATACCCTCTTGTCTGCTTCTTCCTTGATCTGTCCTTCTACTTCGTCTACAATATTGATGATTATCCTGTTTTCGCCTTCTGATGCTAAATTTCTGATCTGATAAAAGTAACGATGAAAGTCATGCATATATTTCCTATATACTTGGTTTAATTTCTCCATATTATCAAAATTGACTTTGTCCAGATCTTGTTTCAATAACGCTAATTCTGTCATCTTCATTTGGTTCATTGCCACAGTAAAATGTGCCAGGATAACAAAAATTGCCGCATTTGCAAAATAAAGAAGTACCGAACCTGTACACATCAAAACTTGTAAATTCTTAGCGTTCGGGAAATCAATATATACAAAGCTAAATAAAATCATTATAGAGGCAATTGGCATAATTAAAAGACACCAATCCCCTCGGGTGGTTTCTGGTAATTCCAATTTTCTAGTATACTTTCCCAAACAAAATAGAAGGAAAAAGGAAAAGAAATACTCAACAACTAAAAGGCTATATTCATTTAACAAAAAAGGCAATATCTGCATTTGCAAATTCAAGTCAATCAAAAACATATAAAGCAACTGAAATACCAACTCACGCCCACATCCAAATATAATATGATAAACAAAAGTATAAACAATTGCTCTGTATCCTGATATTTTAAGCGTAACAAATGCAAACACGATAAGTGGAATCGGGACGCCAAAAAAATTCAACCATGGATCGCCCAAACTATTGATCCCCCACACACCCATTACTGCCGCTAATCCCCATATACCTAAATGGATCTTATCAGCCTTACTTTTAAATAAATTATGGATAAATATGTAAAATGCCGCTACATCAAGTCCTGCAAACAACAATTTGACCATTTTATCTCCCGTACTTCGCCCCGTAAAACTCTCTTTTTACCCTGTTAAACTCCGTCATTTTTCCACGGGATATCCTAAGCGCCGTTTCCTCATACCCTTCCATCCGCAGTTCCCCTTCCCCAAGACAAACGACATATTTCAGATTTACAATGTAACTGTCATGAGGATATCCAAACCCATAAGGCTGAAAATCCCGGTAAATATCCATTAATTTGGAAGACGCCTTGACATTCGGCCTTTTTTTATCGTCCCATTCCAAATGATATTTTCTGGCAGCCGCCTCCGAAATGTACACACGGACAGATTTATTTCCTTTTTCTACATAAACGATCTCATTTACCTTTAAAAAGACCGACTTCGTCCCTATCCTTACTTTTAACATAGGGATATCCGCTTCCGCCGCCATCTTATCAAGCGTCTCCGAAAGATTCCTGTCAAGTTCCTCTTCCTTCATATTCTTTTTGATAAAGCGGAACGGCTGAACCATTACACTATGCGGCGTTGGATCGGCATATCCCGTAAAAAAAGCCAAGACAACATGATCGTCTATTTTACGGATCTCTTCCGCCGTCTGCTCCCCATCAAGCCCGTCCATGTATACATCCATAAAGATCAAAGAAAAATTAATTTCCTTCGCCGCCGATAACAGTTCTTCTCCTGAGTGGTATTTATGAAATCTTATCTTATCCTGATACTTCTTAAGCCGCCTGATCCTTTTTATCAAAAAGTCGGCATCCTTGGAAACATCATCACATATCGCAATATCGTACACTCTTTATCTTCTCCGTATTTTCCACATACATCAGTTCTTCAGCATTGCATCGATTACAGCAAATATCTGCCTGCGCTTTTCTTCCGGCAGCCCATCCAGTTTATCCAGATATCTGCTCATCCGCACCCGATAGCCTGTATTCGTCAGATCCTCCAACGCCACGTCTGCAGACATTCCAAGCGCATTGATAATCCGTATAAAGGATGCCAGCTTCGGAATCTTTTCACCACGTTCAATTGCCCCTATATAAGTTTCCGTCAAGCCAACTGCATTCCCCAAATCTTCTTGTGTCCATGACTTTTGCAAACGTCTTTCCCTGATATGTTTTCCTATACTTGATAGATCCATAAGCATACCTCCTCTAATAGATATTTTCTTACCCTATTAGGATATCCAAACCTAATCTGTTTATGAACAAACCAGAAGGAAGACACCCATTCTATCAGAGTGGATTTTGCCCGTTTTCTCAAGTAATTTAAGTCAAATAGGGCCGGCAGGTACGTCTGCCGGCCCTATTTGGCTTAGAAAATTATTTACAGCATCATTTCCTTTTTGTCCAGATCTGCCTGAACTTTCTTTAGATCCTCCCGGATCGCTATCTTCTGGGGACATTGCGCCTCGCACTTTCCACACTGGACACAATTTACAGGTTTATGTGCATCTCCCAATGATACTTCCCAATTCCAGCTTACAGCATTGTAATTCTGATACATATGGTAGGTATTCCACGCTGCAAAACATCCCGGAATATCCACTCCAGCCGGGCACGGCATACAATATCTGCATCCGGTACAGCCATTCTGCACCCGGCTTCTTAAGATTTCCGTCACCTGCCTGATAACCTCCTGCTCTTTTTCAGATAACGGCTTAAAATCTTTAAACGTACGAAGATTATCCTCCACCTGCTCCATAGAAGACATTCCGCTTAAGATCACCTTTACCCCGGGAAGGCTGCCTACCCAGCGCAGAGCATAGGATGCCGGAGTTGCCTCCTGATCCAGCTCTTTTAATTTCGCCGTAATATCTTCTGCAAAGACCGCCAGCGAACCGCCTTTAACCGGCTCCATGACCACCACCGGGATCCCTTTGTCTACGGCTAACTGATAACCTTTAAGCCCCGCCTGTTCTTCGGCATCCATGTAATTTAACTGGATCTGGCAAAAATCCCAGTCACAATAATTCAGGATCTCCTCAAATACCTCATACTTATCGTGGAAGGAAAAACCCATATACCTGATCTTTCCCTGCTTCTTTAATTCAGCCAGACGCTCTACGCATCCAATCTTTACCATCTTGTCCCAGCGTTCCTTGCCCATGGCATGCATCAGATAAAAATCAATATGGTCTGTCTGGAGCTTTGAAAGCTGCTCCTCCAGATATTTATCCACATCCTCCACAGTATTTACCAGCCAGACCGGCAGCTTGGTTGCCAGATAATAGGAATTCCTGTCATACTTCTTTAACACATTTCCAACCACAACTTCGCTTTGGCCATCATGGTAAGGGTAAGCGGTATCTATGTAATTTACCCCTTCCGAAATCGCCTTATCGATCATCTTCTGCGTCAGCGCCTCGTCAATCTTTCCCTCTGGTGTCTGGGGAAAGCGCATACAGCCAAACCCCAGCAAAGAGGTCTCCACGCCTAGCTTTTCCATACTTCTCATTTTCATAATCATAACCCTCCTGTCTTTGTTTTATGATAAAGCGCCTTCCGGCAAATCCAGCTTAATATGCACATCCTTAAGCTGCTTCTCATCCACTTCGGAAGGAGCCCCCATCATCACATCCTGAGCTGTCTTGTTCATAGGGAATGGAATAATCTCACGGATACTTTCCTCCCCGGCGATCAGCATGACCATCCTGTCTACCCCTGGGGCAATCCCTGCATGCGGCGGCGCACCGTAGCAGAAAGCGTTATACATAGCCGGGAATTTCGCTTTTACATCCTTTTCCTCAAGCCCGACAATCTGGAATGCCTTCACCATGATTTCCGGGTCATGGTTCCGTACCGCCCCGGAAGAAAGCTCTACACCGTTACATACCAGGTCATACTGATAGGCATATATATCCAAGGGATCCTTACTTTCCAACGCTTCCATTCCGCCTTGAGGCATGGAAAAAGGATTATGGCAGAATTCCAGTTCCCCGGATTCCTCCCCAATCTCATACATAGGAAAATCCACAATCCAGCAGAATTCGTAGCATTCTTTCTTCATATGCACATCGCTTGCCATGCCAAGGAATTTCCGTAACACTCCGGCAGTCTTTTGGGCGTCAGACTTTTTGCCAGCGCTAAGCCCAATGAAATCACCGTTCTTAAGGCCAAGCGCCTCTATCACCTGCTGTTTCCTATCCTGAAGGAATTTGGAAATACCGCCTGTTAATTCCCCGTTTTCATCTAGTTTAAACCAATATGCCTTCTGGCCGCTCTGCACTTCCACATCCGCACAAATCTTGTCAATCACCTTCCTGGTAGCGCTAAACCGATCCACCACGATTGCCTTTACCGTCTGCCCTTCAAAAGGCCCGAAGCCGCAGTCACTCATACACTGTGTCGCGTCCTGCACCAACAAGTCAATACGAAGATCCGGCTTATCGGAACCGTACTTTTCCATAGCGTCCTTATATGATATCCTTGCAAAAGGGGCTGTAGATGCCGCCTTATATTTGCCATATTGGGCAAAGATGGGAGGAAGTACGTCCTCGATCACCCCGAACACATCCTCCTGGGAAGCAAAAGCCATCTCCATATCAAGCTGATAAAACTCACCCGGAGAACGATCCGCCCTTGCATCCTCGTCACGAAAACAAGGAGCAACCTGAAAATACCGGTCAAACCCCGACGTCATCAGAAGCTGCTTAAACTGCTGGGGCGCCTGGGGCAGTGCGTAAAACTTTCCTGGATGGTTCCTTGCCGGCACCAGATAATCCCTTGCCCCCTCCGGTGAGGAACAGGTGAGGATGGGTGTGGTAATCTCCAAAAAGTCATGATCCGTCATGCGTTTCCTGATCTCCGCCACCACTTTACTGCGGAGCACGATCTTCTCCTTCACGGCCGGATTACGCAGATCCAGATACCGATATTTCAACCGCACCGACTCGTCCGCCTCTTTGGAACGGTTCACTTCAAAGGGAAGTTCATTGTAGATACACTTGCCAAGAACGGTAATCTCCTCAGGAACTACCTCAATGTCTCCCGTGGCAAGCTGGCCATTCTTGCTGGAACGCTCCCGCACAACGCCAGTCACAGAAAGGGTGGACTCATTGTTAACGCCGGAGAGCTTATCCATCATCTCCTCCGTCTCCACCACGACCTGCGTCACTCCATAAAAATCCCGTAAAATTAAAAATCCAAGGTTCTTACTAACCTTACGCATGTTGTCATACCAGCCTACAATCGTAACCTTCTGGCCCACATGCTCCATCCTTAACTGATTACATGTATGTGTCCTTAACTGTACCATAACTACTCCTTTATCCGTTTATTTTGTATCATTTCAACACTTTCTGGTCAAAAACAACTATCTCCGCTAATCCCTTTTGCTTTTTCCCGTTACCGCCCATTATATCATAAACTATCCGAAAGAAACAGCCCTTAAATTTCCCGGTTTTGTTCCTGCCAGCTTACCATATCCGCCAATGTAATCCCATCCACAACACTGTTTACCGCTTCAAGGATCTTTTCCCAGATAACCACTGTGGCACACCCTTCCTTACGTCCACATCCTTCCGGGTTCTCCCCTACGCATCCTACTGGCGCAAGATCCCCCTCCGTCAGCCGTAAGATCTCCCCGACTGTATATTCCTCCGGGCTTCTGGTGAGCAGGTAACCGCCCTGGGCTCCCCGGATGCTCTTTACAAACCCAGCCCTGTTCAGGAGGGAAATGATCTGCTCCAAATATTTCTCTGAAATTTGCTGCCTCCTGGCAGTATCCTTAAGGCTTATAGGCGTTCCTGTATCATGGACTGCCAAATCCAGCATCAGCCTTAACGCATACCTTCCCTTTGTGGATATCTTCATGCTTGTTCCCACCTTTTCATTTCCGACTATTTTCATATGGATTGTATATTTTATCCTGGGGGATGTCAAGGCTTGACGAAGCCTTCTTATCATATTATCATGAATGATTGAGAGGGATACCATATCAGAAGTCCCAAAGATAAGAAAGGAAACTCTATGGAAATCAGACGTGCAAAAGAACAGGATATGGACGGAATCAACAAGCTTCTTCTTCAAGTATGCCTGGTCCATCATACGGGCCGGCCCGACCTTTTTAAATATGGGGCCAAAAAATACACCGATAAAGAGTTAAAAGCAATCATTCACGATGACAAACGCCCTATCTTTACCGCTGTAGACCAGGATGGCGCTGTCCTTGGATATGCTTTCTGTATTTTTCAACAGCACATTGGAGACAACATCCTGACCGATATCAAGACTCTTTATATTGATGACCTGTGTGTGGATGAAACCATCCGCGGCAAACACATTGGCAGCCGCCTTTACCAGCATGTCCTTGCCTATGCCAAGGACAACGGCTGCTATAATGTCACCTTAAATGTCTGGAGCTGTAATGAATCCGCCATGAAATTTTATCAGTCCTGCGGGCTGAAACCCCAAAAGGTGGGAATGGAGACTCTATTATAACCAAGGCTGCGAAATGCAGCAAAGGATCCTGCTTGCAGGATCCTCCCACTGTCAGGATTACCCTTTTAACCCTCTTGACTGACGGTCCATATCTTCCACCACAATATCATAAATTTCCCCAATGGAAGCGCAATACTCAAGCACCTTCCAGGGTTCATTGGTATGGAAATGTATCTTAATTAATTCCTCATCCCCCACCGCCAGAAGACAGTCCCCTTTAAAATTCTCTGTAAAATACTCAGAGATCACATCCTCATCCAAATTTTCGCCCTCGATCAGCAATTGCGTATCATACTTAAATTCCAACATCGCTCTTCCTCCATTTCTTTTATTCAGGACTATATTCCATATAGGTTCCTTTTCGCTCTTCCTTTGCCTTATAAAGCGCCATATCCGCCCGGTGCATCAAAAGTTCCAGTTCCATCTGGCCTTCTTCCCCATAGGCAACTCCTCCCGACACACGGATGCCGATATCCTTATCCATTGAAACTTTCACTCTTTTTGACTCCACAATTTCCCAAAAACTCTGTAGCTGCATCCTGATTTCTTCCCTGTCATATCCATACAGCAACAGGCAGAATTCATCCCCCGACCGTCTTGCCGTCAGGCAATGCTCATCAGGAAGGGCCTTCATCGCCTGGGCAAAGCATTTAAGATACGCATCCCCCAAGTCATGCCCATAGGTGTCATTTATACTTTTAAACCTATCCAGATCCAGCATGACACAGGCACAGGACATTCCCCTTTGATCCTGTCCAAGTTTTTCAGCCGCCTGCTGCCGGAAAAAATTATATTTGCAAAGCCCTGTAAGCTGGTCATGATTACTTTCATACCGGATCCTCCGGTTCTCAAGCACCTCCCTGGTGGCATCCGTGACAACGCCCAGATATTCTTCCCCATTTAAAGAAAGATGGATACGGATATACTTGTCTTTTACCTGGAATATCCCTTTTTCCTCCTTGATCGGCATCTCCATGATCTTCTGTACTTTCGCCAAGAACCTTTCCGGTTCTCTGTATAACTGTCCAATCTCTTCCTCGGAAAGCCCCAGCAGCTCCCCAAGTCCTGAGGTAAGGAAAACATACTTCATACTGCTTTGGTATTCAAAAGCAGCAAGAGGGATCTCGCTCATTTCAATGATCTTTGATATCCGGTCTGAAGAACTGAGAATGCTTTTTACCATGGTACTGATACCACTGCTGAGTTCCTCAAATTCCGGGTTTCCTCCTACCTTCATCACCGTGTCAAAATTTCCGTTTGATATTTTTTTCAAATTACCCAAAAATACATAGATCCCATCCACGACCTTGCGTTTTACCAGATAATCCATCAAAACAACAATCACTACTTCTACCAAAAACAAATAGAGGAACACCGTAAGAACACTCCCAAAAAGCCGCCTGTACATGATATCCCTTGGGATCGAGATCCCTAGCAGCACATCGTCATACTGTCTGGTCACGATATAATATACTTCCCGGTCTTCCATGGTACGGAAACTACCGTTTTCACACCCTTCCAAATTTTCAATGGTATATCCTGTCCCCAGATCCCTCCTCCATTCACTGTTTGAATGCGCCAGCACCGTATCCGTCTTACGGTCTATGGCAAAGTATTCTTCCCCCACATCTGTAGGAAATCTGCTAAAAATATAATGATAAGTATTTCTCTCCTGGGCTTCCTGCTGACGGACAGGCTGCAAACCTACCTGGATAATCCCTCTTTTCCCTTTTCTGGTCACCCCAACATACTTCATGATCCTCTGCTCCGCGGAATTGGGCTGGGCTTCCTGTGCAAAATAATCTACCCCGTCCTCATCCTCGAGCAGCCATAAAAATTCCCGGGTCTGTTTCCCGTCGTGAAAATCCACCCCTATATAAATTGGCACCGAAGAATAGACAATCACTCCGTTTTCGTCGATCACATGAACCTCGTCCACATCCAAAAGCCTTCCAAGATTTTGCAGTTCCTCTACACTATCCGCCACTTCAGGATTTCTCTCAATCACATATGCCGCCGCCCTTGCCCTTGTCAGGTAATCCTCGTCAAGATTCCGGTTAATTGCGTCAAGTTCTATGCCATTTTCCTCCATAGTATGGGTAACCTGGTCAATCTTAGTCCGAAAGGTACTAAACTGCCTTCTTTTGATCCCCGATGCGATCATAAAAAAGTTTATGACTAATATGGCAAAAATAGCTATTGATATGATGATTACTGTATAATTTCTGAAAATTCTCCGCATTCTGTTTCCTTTTCTTTCATCTGCTCAAGGATGACCGTCAGCCCTTTGTTATCTTTGTCCGCTCTTACCAAAACCTTTTCAACCTTGTTATAATATCCATCTGCTTCACCCACATGCATAATAACCAGTTCTACCTCTGTTAGTTCGCACAAACACTCGTAAAGAGCATCCAGATTCCGTCCATAATATTCCGGAAAGTCCAACTTCTCTTTGAGATATGAGTGGGCTTCCTTTCTACTGTCCATACATCGCGCATCCAATATAACCTTCACAACTTACTCCTCCCCATACAAAAGTTCAAAAGTTTCATAGTGGTCTTCCGTGTAGTAGACCAACCCGTCATTGGAATACACAATCCGCTTTGCCCCGCGGTATCCGCCATCACTGTCAATGTCACATTCATGGTACTCCCTGCCTTCCTTCTCCGGCAGGTTTCCTTCAAAATTACCAAAGTAATCGCCACCGATACTTTTACCTGGCGCAACTTCCCCCAAATTTCCTTCACTGCTCACCCAGCCAAGCGCTTTTGCCTCCTTTTTGGTAATGAAATTATCCGGCAAACGCCCATATAAGGCTATGTATTCGGCAACCTCTTCCTTGGAAGTGTAAGAACCATCCTCCGAAAGCTGGGTTTCCTGAGACGTTTCCACTTCCTGAGGCGTTTCTGTTTCCTGAACTTCTCCCACTTCCTGAGGCGTTTCCGCTTCCTGAACTTCTTCCACTTCCTGAGGCGTTTCCGTTTCCTGAACCTCTTCTATTTCCTGAACTTGTGGCGCCGGCATACTTTGTGCCGGCTGATCCGCCATATCAGCACATCCTGTACACAGACCTGCCGCCAAAAGCAACGCGCCAAACCAATATCTCCAATGTCTTTTCATCCCTCTTCCCCTTTACTCACAAAATGCTAACATTACGTCCGTACCGCTGTCACATGGAACCAGGATAAACTTCCTATCCGCACTATAAATAAAGTCTTCCAGCATAATCATATCTTCCATATGGGCATCCAATTCAAAAAAATAGTATTCGTCCAAATCTCTTTTCCCCACCGGAAGCTTATCCAGGTCACTGGTTCTGGCAGTATAAAAACTCTTTCCCGTATCCTGCGTGTAAAAATACCTGAAATAATCTTGGTCACTATCTACCTCTTCTACCTGCCCATCACTGATCTTCCCAAAAAAAGATTCCAAAAAGGCATCATACTCTTCCTGTGTGCTCTCCACCTGGATCAGTTCCCTTGGACGGTGAGGCTCAATAAGCGGCTCCTTGATGGCCCCATAATATCCGTCAATTTCCCCTTCCATCCGGAAGAAAAAGGACGTCACATCCGTCATGTCAAGTTTTTGCACATCTATTACATCCTGCAGGGTCCCCTCCCGCACATCTTCATCCGTGACCCCGAATACTTCTGTAAGAAACTCCGGCGTCACCGTCTGTATCTGTTCCCCACTAAAAAGATACTCACCGCCACAAAGCTTATTATATTGATTTAGAAATTCATCCCATTCTTCCGGAAAAGTATCATACCCCATGCGGTAAACGCTTTCTTCCTTTCCTTCCTCATCCCGATATCTGCATATAATAAAATAGGACAGGCTTTCTCCCTTTTGATTTTCCGGCAGCCCTTTCACATAATCAATAAAATATAGAAGTTCTTCCTCGGAAAGCTCCTCTCCCCTTCTGTGATCGATCAAATCATATGTCTGCGTTGACACACTGCCATTTATATCTGTTTCAAATGCATAAAATCTATAAGGATATGCAACATGATAGATCCTTTCAGAATTCACCGCGTTGGAATATACCTCCAGGCTTTTCAGCCAAAGCCCCTCTGCTGTTTGTGTTGATGACGCTCCTTCCTTCTTCGGTGCGCCAGCTTCTTCATCTGTGCTGCATCCTGCAAGCAGCAGGAACAGCACAGAAAGAATTCCCACCCACAATAATGCCTTTTTCATGCCCGATTCCTTTCCAGCTTTTATCGCTTACCCATTGTTACATGTGATTCACATATTTCCTTTCGCCCGCCGCCTCACCGTCAGATCATAACTGAAATCCAATAACTGATAGATTGTCTCGTCCGGGACGGAACCGGTTAGCAGAATTGAGATCCAATGGACTTTGTTCATGTGGTACGCCGGCGCAAATCCTGGCTGTGATTTCAACAAAGCCGTCATTTGAGGATCACACTTTACATTTAAAACGTCAATCACTTCGTCACTGGAAAGCCCCACTTTTCTTCCAGGGATATCCATGAGGATCCCGAACCATTTTTTATTGGAATCATGTCGCAAAACTTCATTGTTTGGCGTCTCCGGCCAAGGCTGCACAGCCTTAAGGCCATAGGTTTCAAATACATAATTTTTAATGTCTTCTCTGTTTACCAAACCCATCCCCCCTACAGACATCTTACACTATATTATAATCGAATGCATGCTCTTTCGCAAAGGAAACCTTCTTATCACCAGTAGATCCCTTCATAGGTATAAAAAAGCTGCCACTCAAAACCGTCAAAAAGATCTTCCGGATATATCCGCTCACCCTGAAGGATAAAATAGCGCCAATCCCTTGCGCCATCATAAAGGTCACAGTGTCCATTCGCGCTGCACACCTGTATTCGCAGATTACATGTGTCATTGGTTTCCTGTTTCAACGACTGGATCATTTCCAGGACTCTTTTTTCCACTGCCTTTTCAAACTCTTCCTTTTCTGTCCCTGTAAGCTCCCCATCATCCAGGCTCAAATGAAATCCAATTTTAACAGGAAAACAGTTAAATATATCTTCATAATCCACTTCGGACAAGTGCAGCATCTTCTCTTCATCCTGTAACTGTCTAAGGAGCTGTTCCTTATATTCCCTGCCGGCTTTTTGGATCCTGTCATACTCTTCCTTCTCATCACTGGTATAACCGCCTACCGTGCTCCCGATCCTTACGGAACAATATGTCCTTCCAAGATCTTCTCCTGTGGATACCCTCTCAAAGGTTCCGTCCTCAAAAAAATCAATCAGATACTTCTGTGTATAATATTGCCTCAAATGGTTGTTAAGCCAGGAAAGCTGCTGGGATTCCAGGCTCATCCGGTTGTTTAAAATCTGTGTAAAATTCTGCCCATCCTGATCCTGGTAAGAGATGTTCCACTGATCATATTCATAGCCATCCGTATGATATCCACAATCACAATCTTCTTCCTCCACGATAATCGTTTCTTTTTCCCCGATTATATAATTCTCTCCAAAGATGATCTGTAGCTGGTTTTTATATCTTTCAGGATAATCCTCTGTACGATATTCCTTATCATGCCCCGTGTTTTGTTTCCTATCGTTCCCGGCATCATATTCTGGTTTTTGCCTCTTGCTGCCCATAACTAACACCGCCAGTATGGCCAGTAAAATTAAAGCCCCTATATAAACCGTTTTCTTTCTGTTCATATCTTATTTCCCTCTATTTTTTCGGATATTGTTTCATGAACTAAACGTTTGGCATCTCTCAAAAAAAGCAAACAGGTCTCTACTATTACCCAGCACACATAAATAATCATACCGACCCACATATTAAAATAGCCACTAAAAAAATAAGCCAATATCGTCGACAAAAAATATGCCCATTCCCTATGAACCATTTTATATTCAGGTAAATCGATCTGACATAATATGAGCCATATAAATGCTGTCAAGAGTGTTGCCACTGCATACGCAATAATATCATTCCACAAATATCCGATCATTCCGTTTAAAAAAAAGGCTATTATAGTAACGATAATCATCCGTGTTAAATATTTCTTCTGAAAATTAAACGCCTTATATAAATTTAGGTATACAGCATTTACTTCAACCAACACAAATTGTACCATAAATAGCACTTTTATAATAGGAATCGCATAGATGTATTTCTCTAAATAAGTCCGAATAACAAATTCCACAGGAAAAATAATTGCAACAATTGCCGCGCCTACTGCTAACACAACTTTTCGCAACATGGCAATCTCTTTATCTTCCGGTTTCTTACAAAAGAAATTATATAAAGTTACTGAAAAAGCTGTTACGACAACATTAATCAATCTCAACATCGTGACCGCAAAAGAATAATATGCAAAATCTGCAACGCTATATAGAATCTTTACAAACCATCTGTCTATACTGGTAATCCATATCCCCATAAAGTTTCCCAGCATAATGATGAAACCCATACGAATATTCCCATTCAAGCAAATCCACATTTCTTTTAGAGAAAGCTTTTTACTGACTCTGGTAATCCTGTTTCTTCTTTCATAATAACCCCAGACAACAAAAGAGATTACAACCTGTATTCCTATATAACATAAAGAACGATCTGTTTTGATGATAAAAAGGGAAAGTAAATTCAACAAAAAAATCAATATTGGGCTAAAATTCGTAATGCGTCTGTATTCTTTAAACTCACCCGTTGCCTGATATATAAATTTAAACAAGAACACCATATTTATTGGTAAAATACTAATTGCTGCAAATAATAAATTTGAATCGCCCATCATAAAAGCTGCTAAAACAATTGGCACGGTTATCCCAAACTGAAACAAAGATAATATTCTTTTCTCTTTAGCAAATTCCTCTTCCCCTATTGTTTCTATCGTCCTACCGCCATATTTCATATAAATTCCATCGACATACCCGAGATGCAGAATACCAATATATGAAGTGTATAAAAAAAATGTTTTTAGATCTGCATAAGATTCTAGTGACAAAAATTTAGGCAGCAAAAATCCATTTCCAATAGAAATTATTAAATTAATTAGATTGGCCAAAATTACTTGTAATATTCCTTTGCTAAGTTTCATTTATCTTTCTATTCGTGCTGTATATTGCACAGCCCTTCCCCTGCATATAATTTGTCAGACATTCATTTTCTATTATATTTTTTATTACAAAACTCGAACAAAGACAAGCAAAACGGCCACATTAAAATACGTTGATTATCTAAAACAAATAAAGTACTAGACGTAATAATCAAATAGATATATATTGACCACAAAAAAATGGTAAACTCATTTTTGTACGCATTTAACAAAATCCATAACATTCTTATCATTGGTACTATGAATAAAACTACACTCCAAATTCCGGCCCGGGCCATATAACCAATTAAACCGATATCATCCAAAAACACGCGTGAATAAATACCATGATTATATAAAGAGCTTTGTAAATTATAACTTATTATACCCAAACCCAGCATTCCTTGATTATGTAGTACATTATATACAAATTGAATCTCTATCAGCCGATTAGCAATTGAATTTCCCCTGCTAAGACTAATAATCAGCTTCGGAATCACTAATGCAGCGTTCACTATTCCCACTGTTGCTATTACCAAACCTTTAGCCAAAATTCCATTTGCTGTTTTACATGGTTTCATAAAAAACATAACCAAAATACTTGCCGCTAATGCTATCAACATCATCCTTGTTTGCTCAACATACACTAACGCCGCAACGCAAATAACAGTTTGAATGATATATGTCACTTTTTTTCGTTTCACAAATAAAATACGATACGCCCCATAAATAATTGCCAATCCTTCTAGGCTAAATAAATCCCACATGCGAAACCGATCATTCCGTATCAGTTTTTTCGCATATACACTGATATTTAAAATTTCAATTTGATACCACTTATAACATAAAGCATGCAACAACATCAATGATAAAGTAATTGTTGCAAGTAGTATTACAATACTCATTAATTTTTCAAAATTATCTTGGATTATTAATATATAAAATAGCGGTATTGCCAAAAAAACAAATGCATAACACTTATTGTAATTTGCATATTCATAAGCCGTCTGTAAACTTCCATATAAATGTGTCGTATAAACATATTCAAATATTAAAAACAAAAACATCACAATACTATAATAATAGATAAATTCTCCCGATGCCCTGCAAATCTTTATAATATCAATATGAATAAAACATATTAATAACATTCCAATTATAGTTATTAAATATATCGATTTATATATATTATCATCCAATTTCAACAATCGAAATCCGTTACATTCACATATAATAATTAATACCATTAAAGAAAAAAGAATATTTGAAACCCTTATTTTCATCTGTGTTTTCACTTTCATAATAACAATGTACATTCTGCGTTTTTTTGTAATTGTTCTATATATATCTCATACGCTTTTTGCCGTCTTTCTAATTCGATTACCATTTTTTTACAATACTCCCTATAACTCACTTTTTTACCTTGTGAGCTTCCCCTGGAAAAATGCCATACAAGCAAGTCCGGAAAATATCTTATTTCCCAATTGTTTTTCGCACATTGCAGTGTTAATAATATTTCTTCTCCATACATAAATGTGAAAGGCAAAAATAATTTACTATTTTTTTCACAATATCTTTTGTCAAAAATCAGACAAGCCCCCTGCAATACTATTCCTTCGTTTTTTTCCCTGTACTTTCTTTTTTGGCCGCGAATCAATCTGTTCAATTTAATTAATAACCTAACTTTCTTATCTCCCCTGAAAGAATCTCTTATATATAACTTTAACCCATATAATGAAAAAAATTTTTCAAGGGCTTTCCTTTCCCTCTTAATTTCTACCATTACTCTTCTTGCCCCTTGTGTGCTAAGCAAATGCTCATACATAGGGCTGGAATGGTAATCTCTATGTGGTTCATAAATATCCGGTCCTGCAACCCAAAATGGTTCTTCATTATACAAAACATTTAACTTATCAATAAAATCTTTTTGTGGAAATATAATATCATTATTAATTGCAATGACAAAATCTGAAACAAACTTATTTTTTATGTATTGGAATCCAATATTATTCCCAGCAGAAAATCCATTATTTTTTTCAGATAATATAACATGTATTTCTTTCACATCTTTATATCTTTGCTTTAAAAACTCTCCACTGCCATTAGGAGAAGCATTATCCACCACTACAATTTGTGAACTGTCAAAATGATTTAATTCCTTTATAGATTCTATTGTCTTACTTGTCAGTTGGACATCTATGTAATGCAATATCAAAAAACAAATGTGTGTGTGCTGCTTTGTATTCATAGTTCCCACTCTCTTTTAACTAAATACATTTTACTTTTCTGTATAATCGCAATAAATAAAAATATATCATCAGACATATTTTATTTGGTCTTTCAATCAAATAGCGAAGTTTCCAATTGAAGGTTTCAAAGTCATTCCAGTTGCACAACTTCATATATTTCCCAATCATGTCATCCTTTAAATATGCCATACATATATCAATAACCTCATTTCTTTTCAAAAGACTCTCTTCATGAAAAAAATATGTCAATTCCACTGTATAAAGCATTTTAACACAATGTACCCCCAATGCAGATACAAATTCTGCTTCATTAGCATGGTATTGGATTATAAATCTTTCAGCTTCCCTAATCACTTCTTTCCTTATTTCTGGCATATCAGGATTATATCTATGATTGATTGATCCACTATTAATTCTATAATGATATCCTATATAATTCAAATAATAAGCACTACAAAGATGCTCAAAAAGATAAAGGCTAAATATATCATCTTGTTCTTTTCGGACTTTTTCAGGAAATATAATATCATAATTAAGAATGTACTCACGCCTAATAATCTTACCCCATGGAGCGCCAGCTACCAAATGATACTTATTAGGAATATGTTTTAATATGCTAAGTTGAATTACCCTTAGATCACTCTTATCCAAGTAACAGGAATTTATCCTTTCAAAATATTCTGTCCTTCCATAATATTCATTTTCTCCACACCTTTGAAATAGAACAACTTCCACACCTCTATTTTCTATCTCCCAAAATAAACGCTCACAACAATCCAGTTCCATCCAATCATCCGGATCTACAAACATTAAATACTTCCCGGTCGCGTTCATCATCCCAATATTACGCGCAATAGCTACACCTTTATTCTGTTGATGAATTACTTTTATTCTACTGTCTGCTCTAGCATATTCATCACAAAGAATACCACACCGATCAGGTGAACCATCATCAACAAGAAGGATTTCAATATCATTCATCGTCTGCTTTTGTAAACTATTAACACACTTCTTGAGATACTCCTCTTGAATCCTATATATTGGTACAATTATGCTAATCTTCACCGATTTGTCCACTATGTACAAACTCTCTTTCAAAGTTTCTCTTCATTTAAGAAAAAATCCACCGTCAATTCGTATATCCTTCAATCAATTCATACCACTGCTTTGCTGACTTTTCCCAACTATACTTGCTTAAAATTTTTTCCGGAGGAGCAACCGGTTCCTGTAACAGATTATCCAAACAATAATCATACCTCATTGGATCAATATAATGAGCGCTGTCCTCATAGATCTCCGGAAGGGAAGACGAATTTGAAATAATAATGGGTGCCTCATTATATAATGCTTCCATGGGAGGGATGCCGAACCCTTCCATTAAAGACGGAAATAAAAAAGCTTTACAATTCTGATATAAAGCTTTCATCTCACCATCAGTTACAAAACCTGTGTAGAAAATATTTTCATTTTTTCCTTTGTAAAAACCAAATTTTTCATTATAAATTCCGCCTGCAATTACAAAACAATTGTCTGGATTTTTATCAGCCACATTAAAAATCCATTTGATATTCTTGTTGTTTACTAATCGTCCAAGAAAAAAATAGTATGATTTCGGCAGCACATTTATCTTATCTAATACGTTTCCGTCTGGCTCTACATCTTTTAAATGTTGCCATCCATTAGGTATCACACTTATTCTTTCCTGTTTTAATGGCAACTTATCCAGCATCGTTTGTTTGCTAAATTCTGATACAGTGACAATATGCATGGCAATAACAGAATCAATTATTGCTTTGAATTTCGCCTTCGCATTATACATCCAAGTATTGTTATACATACCATAAAAAGCATATATATCATGCAATGTGATAATGGATTTCCTCCATAAAGTAAATCCATTTGTCAAATGTACATATACTGCATTGTTTCTAAATAAATAAAAAAAAACCTTTAACCCCCAAGCCAACTTATTTGGAGCTTTTATCTCAACTATTTCTATATTATGTAAGCAAATAAGACTCCTATATTCATGCCGGATCAACAACTCGTATTTTCCCGTTGGAACCAGTTTATCCAATTCTCGTAATATTTCCATTGCATACCGTTGAGCCCCATTAAATTTTTTTGTTTTAATACAACTTCCATCAATCACGACTTTCATCTTGCCAAACCTCTGTCATTACCTTATACACGTCTTATTAAATTCCGCATTTTTTTCATCCCTTCATAAATAGATGTTCTTTCTTCCCATCCTAAATTTCTTAATTTTTCGTTATTCAGTACGGCGCATGTGGACTTGGAAAAACCTTTCCGCTCCGCATTAGATGCTGATGATCTAATCACTTTAACCTGAAATTCATCTCCTAATAATTGAGCCAACTCCTTTAATGTAATCACAGAATCCGTACCTGAAATATTATATACTTCTTCATTATTTCCCTTCAATAATACTGTAAATATCCCACTCACACAATCCATTACATATATATATGAATACAATTGTTCTCCACTACTTTTCAACTCAATCTGTTCACCTTGTATTGCCCTGTTAAAAAACTGTGAAATAGCCTTAGAATCGTCTTTAAACATAGTAGCACCATAGACTCTTGCTAATCTCATTATTTTAAATTTAACATTTTTATTAGCCGAAAAAGCATAACAAAGACTCTCTGAAACACGTTTTCCTTCTGGATATCCAGCTCTTAAAGATGCACAATTAATATATCCAAAATCATTTTCAGAAAAGTCTTTATTATTTTGAGTATTTTCTCCATATACTTCAACAGAAGAAAATAAAATAAATTCTGCCTTCTTCTCTTCTGCCATCATTAACAAATTATATGTCCCTACGACATTAGTAATGATCGTCCCTATTGGATCCTCCGCATATTGAATGGGATGAGTATTACTTGCTGCATGAAAAATGTAATCTACAGATCCAGATATCAAAAATTTTTGTGTTACATCCTTAGAAAAATAAATAAAATTATCGTTGTTCCAATACTTCTCAAATATATCACGAGCTTTTTTCTCATCCCTGCTTATTACAATTATTTTTATATAAACTGAATTTTTCTTGCAAAGGCTCATAAGAAAATCAACAATTACCCGCCCAATAGCACCTGTTCCTCCTGTAATCAATATACATTTATTATATAATTTTTCATAAGGTAACTTTAAATTAATAAGTTCATTAATTTCCTGACTATATATTTGTTCCGTTATGTCATAATAATTTTTTATCATTTTACCCGTTTTCATTCCTTACAATTATTAACATAAGCTTCAAATGTTTCTACGTCATCAATAGTTGTAATCTTCAAATTCTTTTCTGAACCTTTAGAAAAATAGATCTTTTTCCCCAATTTTTGCATTAACACACAAGTTGCTGCCGTATTCTCTATTTCTAGTTTCTTTGCCATTTGGTGTGCATCTATTAAATCCTTTAAACAATATGTATGGGGAGTCTGTGTTCTGAATAATTTTTCCCGGGGATATGTAATCTCTGAATCCAAACCATTTTCACTTTGGAATATTGCCTCAACACAAGGTATCGCAGCAACTGCACTGCCATATTTCTCATATGTTGCAAAACTGTCTGCAATAATTTCTTGCGAAATCATTGGCCTATTCCCATCATGAATCATAATTACATCATTTTCGTCATGATATTTCTGTATCGCATTCAATCCACACAAAATAGATTCCTGTCCGGTTTTTCCCCCATCAACAATATACTTTAATTTTGAAATATGATATTGTTTCGCAAATTCCCACAAAACATCCTTCCAATCATTTAAGGATACTAACACGATCTCATCTATCAACGGAGAACTTTGAACCTTCTCTAGCGTATATAAAATAACAGGTTTATTTTTTACACGCAGAAATTGTTTGGGTACGTTCTGTTGCATCCGACTACCTTTTCCTGCTGCTGTTAATAATGCAATTCTCATCTTTACCCTCAAGTCTTATTATTTTAATTAATCCATTTATAAATTACATTTCTTCTCACACTCAACTATTTGCATCGGATGCAAAATCCTATTTTCTTTTGGTGGAAGCGTCATATAATTTCCATATAACTGCTTCAAAACATAATCATAATCTTGAGGTCCCCATAATAATAAATTTTCAAATTTATATTTTTTTAGGGACATATATATTTCTTTGGGAAAAATTTCTTTTGATAATTTTACTCCCATAAAACTCATTATCTTGTCTGATTCTTCTAAATCGATAGATCTTAAATTTTTATCTATTTTATTTATCCATTTCTCCTTATCAAAATGAATTATCTTTTGCAATAGAAATAACAATTTCAATAACGCTTTTTGCCAGACAGCTCTATCCTTTCTTTCCATGTTAATCTTGTCATAATTTGCCATATGATAACAAAATCTATAAAACAATAACCTTAAGTAGGTTATTATTTCTTTAAAAAATCCTCTTGGCAATCCATCATAAGGAAATATATCTATCCAAACATATTCCTCGCGTTTATCTATGCTGCCAAGACGCCTGACTTTGTATCTTGTATCAACAATATGAGAAAAATAATAATGATGACTTTTACAGTTTTTATAAGTCTGTATTTTGTATGGATATGTAAGTTCCTTCTCTGCAATTTCAAGAAATTTTTCATAGTCTTTCCGATACATTCCAATGTCAACATCGTCATCCCATGGAATAAAGCCTTTGTGTCTTACTGCACCTAAAAATGTACCTCCTGCCATAAAATATTTAAGATGACACTTATCACATATCCGCACAAATTCCACTAACATATCTAACTCTGCTTTTTGCAAAAATAGAGTTTTGTCCGATTTTACTGATTCTGCTCTAACGTCTTCTTGTATTTCCATTAATTCCCCTGCCACGATTACTCTCCATCATTCACTCATTATACCTCTATGTCTTTCCCTAATACGCTCCCTCCCTGTCAAACACTGCCGGTACCGTCTTAACAATGATTTTAATATCTGTCCACAAGCTCATATCCTCAATATAATCCAGATCCATCTCTACCCAGTCCTTCCACTTGATGTTGGCCCTTCCTCCTACCTGCCAGTAACAGGTAAGCCCTGGCTGGACTACAAGCCGCTGCTGCTCATAAGCGCTGCACTCTTCCATTTGAAAGGTCAAAATCGGCCTTGGCCCGACGATGCTCATATCTCCCTTGATAATATTGATCAACTGGGGAAGTTCATCAATGGAATATTTCCTGATCCATTTGCCTACCCTGGTGATCCGTGGATCCTTTCTGATCTTGAAAGCATGCCCTGTCTGCTCATTGTCTTTCATCATTGCAGATAATTTAGCATCTGCATCCACGCACATACTACGGAATTTGTAAATTTCAAAAGGCTTCATATCCTTTCCGGCCCTATACTGTTTAAACAGGACCGGGCCGCCGTCTTCAAGCTTAATCGCTATCGCAGTAACCAAAAATACCGGAGACAGACAAACGAGCGCCACCATAGACAGCAAAACATCCATGGCCCTCTTTATCCTTACATAAACAGGGCTTTTTCTCTGGTATACTTCCTGTATACGGCATCTGTCAGGATTTCGTTTTCTAATCTGTAATACTGTCTCTTTCGCAGCATTAGGATTCAGCATAATATTTTCACTCATCTTGTCACTTCTTCGTCCACAGTCGCTTCGTTAACCACTGGCAGCTCAATAAATACCAAAGTTCCTAACGATGTCATATCCACAACCACATGGTCATCCCTGATTTCTGCAATAGACAGCTCAACCCACTGCCCTTCAACCAACTGGTAAACTTTAATATTTTGTCCGGTCTTAATGCCTTTCAGATAAAAGTTTACTGTTGCCGTCTCAAATTTTCTAATAGATGCATCGATCTGGGCTACATTTAAAATCTTGCCGCTTAAGTCAGCCGCATGCGTTTTAGCGGAATCAACGCTTTCACGCTTTGCTTTCAATACGGCAAATGTCTGGTTACTTGGCGCGCCGTTAATAACCACATGGCCCCCCTGGCCAAGAGGTACGACTTCATCAAGTCCTGCCACTTCCGTTATGGCATTGTTCATGTATTCACCAACGGTCTTATTCTCATTTGCCGCCGCTTTCGCTATAGTCTGGGAAACAGACGATGCCGTAACGGCAGATACCTCCGCTGCATCCGGCGTGGATGCCGTACTGTATGAATCCGCCGATGGGCTTGTCGCCGCCAGAACCGGCATAGAAAATACCATTGCCCCTACCAGTGTCATTGCTAATAATTTTTTCATTTTCAATTCCTCCTTTTCCGGTGTCCGGATATTCTTTTCTATATTCTATTCTGCAACAATTCTGTCAATTGTTCCTGCCGCATCCTGGGTCAGTATTCCAATAACCACAAACTGCCTCTCATCCGTCTCCTGCCTGTGTGTAGTCAAAGTAATCAAAAAATGATAGGGCGTTGCGCCTTCCCAACCATCCCGCAAGTTCATCGTCATGTCCCGAATGCCATACAGATCGTCTAAAAACTGTGCACAGCCATCCAGATAAGTAAAATCATAACTACGCAGCAGGCTTGTGTTTTCTCTTTCATAGGCGGCAAAGATCTCATAGGTCAATACATTGCCCTCCAAATATATGTATATCTTCTCATGTTCCCCGAAAAAATCCGGATCTGCAAACTGATAAAGTTCTGCAAATGCGCCCGTTCCATCCTTCCCGCTCTTCCCATGAAGCACGGTGTTGAAATCACACATATTTTTCAAATTGGCAAGCTCTATGTAGACTGCCCCAGCCTCATCCGCCTGACCATATGCATTGTGGCTCTCGTAAAAATCATCCGCCTCTTCACTTTGCAGCACCGGATAATCTATTGTAGTCCCGGGCACATGAATCCATGCAAAAATATCCGGATTTTCTTTTTGCAGTGCGGAAAAATCTATCTGTGCATCTAAAGCGCTCTCATTGGCAATTCCATTTGCCTGCCCCTCCGCTTCCAAAGACTCCTTATCTGCCGTCTGTCCTTCCACTGCCTGATCCGTAAGATCTGTACGCTGTTCCTCTGCCCGGTCTGCTTCTCCTGCATTTTCCTGACAGCCAGTCAGAAAAAAAAGGGCAAGCAGGATAAAACTTCCTATGAAATTCTTTTTCCATTTACTGTACTTTTTCATAAAATATATCCAATATCATTCCAAACATGGCATCTTCATCGGGATAAAACTCTTCATACTGATCCCCCATAACGGTTTTTCCCGGCAGCATGTAAAAATCATCTCCGGTAAACCTATAATCCGCCAAAATAGGAGCCAGATAAGCTGCCTCATCTAAAGAAACATCCGTAACCATCCAAGGCTTAACTGCCTGATACAAATCTATCACAACAGAAAGATCCTTATGCACTGCCTGTTTTGCTGCCTCAATAAAGCCATTTAAGTATGTCTTTTGTCTTTCAAGGCGCATATCCGCCGAACCGAAAACGTTAGTATCCCGGTACTTTACATACCAAAAGGCATTCTCACCCATTAAATGTAATCTGTTCCCTTCCACGAAATCCTCATTAAGCCCATCCAGATCCGCCGGGACTATCACATCGACACCGCCCACCGCGTCATTGATCGTAGCAACAGCGCTCATATTGATGGCCGCATATCCATGTATGGGCAGTTGATAAAAAAGATTTCCCACCGCTTTTCGTTGATATCCGCAGCTCTCCTCCATCCCATTGCCGAAACCATGTTGTATGGCAATCTGTGCTTTTACCGTAGATACATATTCTCCCTGATCGTCGTAAATATCTACATCTGTCATAGTATTCCTGTTGATTCCAACTACCTTGATACTCTTATCCTTCGGATTTAAAACCAACAAAAACAGGGCATCCGCCTGGCCGCCGTCTGTTCCCTGCGCTACTTCTTCCACATCCCTTTGTTTGTCTATACCCATGATCAAAAATGTCAGGATTTCTTCATTATATGTATAAATTTCCCCCTGATATTTGACCCAGCCCTCCTGCCAGTTTTCCGTTTCCTCCTCTGTCAGGATTTCCTCTTCCATTGTGGACTGTAAGATGGGCTGCTGTGTTGCAGTTCTTTGGTACAAACGGTTCTTTCCCACTGCCCTGATGATCCCCACGCTGCCAAAAAACAGTCCAAAAACCACGCCGATAATTCCTGCTGCTAGAAGATACCTCCATTTGTGGTTTTTTTTTCTGCCTTGATATTTTTATCCTGTTTTAGCGCCGGATCTAGCCTTGGATCAGTTTCATAACCATATTTTCCATAATACTTGCCGTAATATTTCCCATAATGTCCATAATAACCTTTTTGATTCAGATCCACTTTGTTTAAGACAACGCCGAGAATACGGCTTCCTGATTTATCCAACTGTTCTTTAACCTTCTGGACGAAACGGTAATTAACCGCATTGCTCTCCACCACCAGCACCGTGCCGTCACAGTGCTTTGCCACCACAGCGGCATCGATGACATTTCCCAGGGGCGGTGTGTCTACGATAATATAATCAAACGCCGTCCTCATAACATTCAGCATTTCCTGGAATCTTTCACTTCCCAGAAGCTCGCTGGGATTGGGGGGCACCGGCCCGGAAAAAAAGATATAAAGGCGCGGGACATTCGTCTGGCACATCACATCCGCAAATCTGTATTTTCCAATCAGACAATGGCTCAGGCCATACCTGACTGCCCCGGTCTTATACCTGCCCACCAACACAGATTTCCTCATGTCCGCATCGATCAGTAAGGTCTTATTTCCCGCCTCAGCAAAAGACTTGGCCATTTCCATTGCAATGCTTGTCTTTCCTTCATTGGGCGTACAACTGGTAACGGCAACTACCTTCACATCCCCGCCGCAGAATTCCACATTACTCCGCAGGGTCTTAAAAGCTTCCTTAATATGGAAATCCGTATTTTGATCTAAATGTAAGGTAACTTCCTGCATAATTATTTCCTCTTGGTCTTCTGTTTTACATTACTTTCCTCTGCTGCTATGGGTATTAATGCCAATGTGCTAAGCCCCAGATATTTCTCCACGTCTTCCGAAGTTTTGATGGTATCATCTAACAGATAGTGCACCAGAATCACGATACAAACAAAAAGGATCCCCAATGCACCTCCAAACAACGTCCATTTAGGCACACTTGGCCCAGCCTTGCTTGTTGGCATATTCGCTTCTTCCACCACATTTACTGCATCAATATCCATCACATTCTGGATATGCTCTCCCGCCACTTCCCTGATACAATTAGCAATATCCTGAGCCTGCTTCGGATTGATATCTGTCACAGTGATAGACACAATCCTTGTATCTGTAGGCGTCTGTACACTAACCATATCAAGCAGATCCCGGTATTCCATCTCAGTAAGGGAAAGGATTCTAATGACTTCTTCTAATACATATCGGCTGTTTATCAATTCCGCATAATCTTTTGTAAGCTGTGTTCCCATCTGCACATCGCTATAGGTAACCGTTGTGCTTTCTGATTTGTTTAAAATATAAATTTTAGTAGTAGATTCATATGTTGGCGTCAAAATAAACATGCTGATCACAAATCCGATAACCGCCGCCAACATGCCACCGCCAAAAATAATCCAAAACCTGCTAAACAAAACACTAACAATCTCTAACAAATCCACTTCGATCGCATCATTTTCCCTATGATTTTCCATATTCATCTTCTTCCCAAATCTCTATGTATTCCATGTACAATGTATTCATCATTCAGCACACACATTGGATAATCCCAAAATAATCGTTTGGCGCTGCTTTCCCCATACTTTTTTTTAATATATCCTGCACACGCTGAAAGGTATGGGCCTCTTCTTTCCAGGTCATGTGCATCCGTAGCAACAAAATGAATCAAATCCTGTTTCAACATTTTCTTTACAAACTGCTTTGCGCCAAACCCATATCTCCCCATAATGCTTCCCGCGTTCACCTGCATAAAGCAGCCCAGCCGAACCAGATCCACGGCTCTGTCCCTCTTAGAACATACATTTTTATATCGTTCCACATGGGCTATGATCGGATAATATCCGCCCATAAGCAGTGCATAAACGCCATTCCTGATATAATCATAATCCGCCAAAGGATCAAATTCAACAAGCACATAATGGGAATTTGCCAAAGTCCCTGCCTTCCCTGCATCCAACTCTTCCGTCAGTCCATTCCTATAATACAGTTCACTGCCTGCATATAACCTAATGTCTAACGCTTCCTTCTGTACCCTCTCCTGCAGCCGGCCTATTTCATCGTCCATTTCGCTGCGATCCCTATTCTTGTGCCATGGCTTGTCATGGGGCGTAAGGATCATCTGGGAAATTCCGTCCCTTACCGCTATACGCAGCATTTCCAGGCTCATTTCCAGATTTGCCGAACCGTCATCAACTGCCGGCAGAATATGGGAATGAATGTCAATATAGTTTTCCATTTGTCTCCATATATCATGATATCTATTTTAAAGGTTACAATCCATGCATTCCATTATATTATCCTGACTGCTTTTTTACAAGGTATTTTTATGATACATAGACCAACTTAGGTTTAAAACAATCGTTTATAACCTTATAACCTTCCCCGTTAACTTTATCTGGCCACTGTCTTCCTTATTTGATACAATATCCCTATACATCATTTTAAGGAGATACAGACATGGCAATACTTTCTGCATATATGGTTCCACACCCGCCGCTGATCCTGCCAGAGATCGGCAAAGGACAGGAACAGGCAATTGGACACACTATTAATGCTTACCATGAAGCAGCCCAAAGGATCGGTCGCGACCAGCCGGATACCATTATCCTCTTCTCCCCTCATCAGATCATGTATTCCGACTATTTCCATATCTCTCCGGGCAAAGGGGCAAAGGGCGACTTTGCCCGGTTCCGGGCTGGAACTGTTAAAATGGAAGTCTCCTATGACACGGATTTTGTCCAAAAACTGTGTGATCTGGCAGATCACGCCGCTTTCCCGGCGGGAACTTACGGGGAACAAAATAACCGCCTGGATCATGGGACAATGGTTCCCCTCTATTTTATCAACCAATACTGGAAAAATTACCATCTGGTAAGGATCGGTTTATCCGGCCTTCCCTTGATCAAACATTATGAGTTCGGGCGATATATCAAAGAAACGGTCCATATTCTTGGACGAAAGGCCGTCCTTATTGCCAGCGGCGATCTTTCCCACCGGCTAAAGGAGGAAGGGCCTTACGGCTACCAAAAGGAAGGGCCGGAATATGACCGCCGTATCATGGACGTCATGGAAAGGGCTGCCTTTGGGGAACTTTTGGATTTTTCTGAAGATTTCTGTGAAAAGGCAGGGGAATGCGGACACCGCTCCTTTACCATTATGGCGGGAGCCTTGGATGAGACAGCCCTTCTTCCTAAGAAACTGTCCTACGAAGGGCCTTTTGGCGTTGGATACGGCATCTGCTGTTACCACACTGCCGGGCCGGATCCAAGCCGGAATTTTCAATTTCAATATGAGGAAAAACGAAAAACGGCCCTCTTACAGCAGCGCGAAAGGGAAGACGGCTATATCCGGCTTGCCCGCAGCACGATAGAAACTTACATCCGTACTGGAAAAATCATAAACCTGCCGGAAAACCTTGACAAGGAAATGACTTCCCAAAAAGCAGGGGTCTTCGTTTCCATCAAAGAGGACGGGCGTCTTCGGGGATGTATCGGTACCATCCAGGCCGTACAGGATTCCATCGCTGAGGAAATTATCGCCAATGCCATCAGCGCCTCCACCAAGGATCCCCGCTTTTCCCCTATTGAACCCTGGGAACTGGATCGGCTGACCATCAGTGTGGATGTCCTTGGCGGTAAAGAAAAGATCAGTTCCCCGGATCAGCTTGATCCCAGGCGTTATGGCGTCATCGTAACCAAAGGGCGTAAACGCGGCCTGCTTCTTCCCAATCTGGAAGGCGTAGATACCGTGGAAGAACAAATTGCAATTGCTAAAAGAAAAGCCGGAATCCGGGAAACGGAACAAGCAGAATTGGAACGGTTTGAAGTGATACGGCACGAAACCCAAACCCTAAATGAGGAAGGATCATGAAAACAACTTGTCAGGTGTGCATACACCACTGTCATTTAGAGCCCGGCCAATACGGAATCTGCCGGGCAAGAAAAAATGAAGATGGAACGATCATTTGTGAAAACTACGGGCAGGCAACTTCCCTTGCCCTGGACCCTATTGAAAAAAAGCCCCTTAAGATGTTTTATCCTGGAAGCCTACTCTTATCAGTTGGCAGTTATGGATGTAATTTACGCTGCCCTTTTTGTCAGAATCATGAAATCTCCATGGTTGGAGCGAACGATGCCGGCGCCCTTTACCTTTCCCCGGAATTTCTGGTTCAAAAAGCAAAGGATTCCCAAAAGGCGGGAAACATTGGGGTTGCCTTTACTTACAATGAACCATTGATCGGCTGGGAATATGTATACGACACGGCAATATTGCTCAAAAAAGCCGGGATGAAAACGGTGCTGGTCACCAATGGAACTGCCGCACCGGAAATATTAGAAAAGATCCTCCCCTTTATAGACGCCATGAATATCGACCTAAAAGGCTTTACCGAAAACTATTACCAAAAACTTGGCGGAAGCTTAGAAGCCGTAAAGGAATTTATACAGAAGGCAGCCTCCGGCTGCCATGTGGAACTTACCACGCTGATCGTACCGGGCGAAAACGATAGCATTTGGGAAATGGAAGCAGAAGCCGGATGGATCGCGTCCGTTAAGACAATAAGCCCTTCCGGTCAGATCCCTTTACATGTGACACGCTTTTTCCCCCAATATCAAATGACGGACAAGGTGCCCACCGACGTAAGACAAGTCCGCCTCCTTGCAGACACGGCAAGGAAATACCTTAAGAACGTATTTGTAGGCAATTGCTAAAACAAATTGATGCGCCAGAAATATGACGGGGCTGTTGCAAAAGTAGATGAATAATCACTACTGGAGCAATGGCTCCGTTTTT
>CAJUCN010000025.1 GCA_910585005.1 uncultured Lachnospiraceae bacterium
CTTAAATACAAGATTTGTGTGTTATGAGGTTTAAAAGGAAGTGTCAAACTCCCGTCTATGACGTGGAAAATGTGGTAAAGATCCGTACGGGAGAAGAGGGATTTGATGCCCTGCAAGATATAGAATAGGAAACAAAAGCATTCTGATAAAAAACAGTAAGCAAGATCTGACATCTAAAACTGTGAGCCGGAACAAGGATCCGCTGCTCACAGTTTTTTTAGAAAGTTCTAGTATTTTCCTTTTAAATATGCTATAATCCCATAATGACTGTGAGTTTGTTCAAAAACCGTTACAGTGAGCCTGTGGGTGGGATTAGTCTTCAGGCCATAAAGAGATAGAAAAGAACACAGGACTTATAAGGAGGATGTATTTAGATGAGTGTACAGGTTGAAAAACTGGAAAACAGTATGGCGAAGCTTACCATTGAGACTTCAGCGCAGGAGCTGGAGAAGGCATTGGAAAATGCTTTCCAAAAAAATAAAAACAAAATCAGTATTCCTGGTTTCCGGAAAGGAAAAGTGCCCCGCCAGATGATAGAGAAGATGTACGGCCCGGCAATCTTTTATGAGGACGCTGCAAATGAGCTGATTCCCGGGGCATATGAAAAAGCGTTGGAAGAGTGTGAGGAGGATATTGTATCTTCCCCGGAAATTGATGTGACACAGATCGAAAAAGGAAAACCTTTTATTTTCACTGCACTGGTTGCATTAAAACCGGAAGTAAAATTAGGCAAGTATAAGGGCGTTAAAGTTGAGAAGGCGGATACGGAAGTAACGGATGAAGAAGTGGATGCACAGATCGACAAAGAAAGAGAAAATAACGCAAGGAATGTTGAAGTGACCGACCGGGCTGTTAAAGACGGCGATATGACAGTAATCGATTTTGAAGGCTTTGTGGATGGTGTGGCTTTTGATGGAGGCAAGGGAGAAAATTATCCGCTTACCATCGGATCAGGCGCATTTATTCCCGGTTTTGAAGAGCAGCTTGTAGGCGCCGAAATTAACCAGGAAGTTGAAGTGAATGTAACCTTCCCTGAGGATTACCAGGCGGAAGAATTAAAGGGGAAGGCTGCTGTATTTAAGTGTACGGTTAAGGAAATTAAAGAAAAGGAACTTCCGGAGCTTGACGATGAATTTGCAAGCGAAGTTTCCGAATTTGAAACCTTAGCGGAATATAAGGCTGATGTTAAGGATAAACTGTCAGAGAAGAAGGTAAAGGAAGCAAAGGATGCCAAGGAAGCTGCCGTGATCGAAGCGATCGTAACGGATTCTGAGATGGAGATTCCGGAACCCATGCTTGCAACACAGCAAAAGCAGATGGTGGATGAGTTCGCACAGAGAATGCAGATGCAGGGCTTGTCCATGGAACAGTATTTCCAGTTTACCGGCGCCACTTATGACAAGATGATCGAGCAGGTGAAACCACAGGCGGAAAGAAGGATCAAGTCAAGACTGGTTCTGGAAGCGATTGTCAAGGCTGAGAAGATCGAGGCAACGGAAGAAGAGTATGAGGAAGAATTAAAGAGCATGGCGGAAGCTTATCAGATGGAAGTGGAAAAAGTCAAAGAAATGCTTCCTGCAAAGAGCGCAGAGCAGATCAGGCAGGATATTGCCGTACGCAAGGCGGCTGAATTTGCAGTGGAACATGCAAAGGAGAAATAAAAGTGGTTTTGATAGATCCCGTTTGGCAGGCGGGAGCAGGAATGGAGGATTAAGAAATGAGTTTAGTGCCTTATGTCATTGAACAGACCAGCAGAGGGGAACGTTCTTACGATATTTATTCAAGGCTTTTGAAGGAAAGGATTATTTTTCTGGGTGAGGAGGTCAACGATGTGACATCCAGCCTGATTGTGGCACAGATGCTGTTTCTTGAAGCGGAAGATCCGGAGAAAGATATCTTGTTTTATATCAACAGCCCTGGTGGGAGCGTGACTGCAGGGATGGCTATTTACGACACGATGCAGTATGTTAAATGTGACGTTTCCACATATTGTATGGGGATGGCGGCAAGTATGGGAGCCTTCCTTTTGTCTGGAGGGACGAAAGGAAAAAGACTGGCTCTTCCTAATGCGGAAATCATGATCCATCAGCCTCTTGGCGGGGCCCAGGGGCAGGCGACGGAAATCGAGATCGCGGCAAAACATATCCTGCAGACGAAACAAAAGCTGAACAAGATCCTGGCAGAGAATACAGGTAAGGATTATGATGTGATCGCAGCGGATACAGAGCGTGATAATTGGATGACAGCCGAGGAAGCGAAAGAATATGGTCTGATCGACAAAGTTCTTTATAAGCGTACCGAGGAGAAGTAAAGGAAATATTTTTCTTAAGACAGCCTTGCGTTAACGGCGCAGGGCTGGAATCTTGGAAAGGTGTATGGATAGAAGGATGGCAGGCAGAAATTCAGATAATATCAGGTGTTCTTTTTGTAATAAGACACAGGATCAGGTTAGAAAACTGATTGCAGGACCGGCAGGGGTCTACATTTGCGACGAGTGTGTGGAAATTTGTTCAGACATTGTGGAAGAGGAATACGAGGAGGCGTTAGAAGAAGAGGAATTTGACATTAATCTGCTAAAGCCGATTGAAATCAAGGAATTCCTGGATGATTATGTGATCGGGCAGGAGGAGGCGAAGAAGGTTCTTTCTGTTGCAGTCTATAATCATTATAAGCGGGTAACAGCGCCTAAGGATATGGACGATGTGGAACTTCAAAAAAGTAACATTATCATGTTAGGGCCTACGGGGTCGGGAAAGACATATCTGGCGCAGACGCTGGCCAAAATCATCAATGTGCCGTTTGCTATTGCAGATGCCACTACCCTGACAGAAGCCGGCTATGTAGGCGAGGATGTGGAGAATATTCTGCTAAAGCTGATCCAGGCGGCTGATTATGATGTAGAGCGTGCACAGCTTGGAATCGTATATATTGATGAGATCGATAAAATCACCAAGAAAAGTGAAAATATCTCTATTACCAGGGATGTGTCCGGAGAAGGTGTACAGCAGGCGCTGCTGAAACTGATCGAGGGTACGGTAGCAAATGTGCCGCCCCAGGGAGGAAGAAAACATCCCCATCAGGAATTGATCCCCATTGATACTACCAACATTCTTTTTATTTGCGGCGGCGCTTTTGACGGGTTGGAAAAGATCGTGGAGAACAGGCTGAACCGTAATTCAATAGGTTTTGGCGCTGAGATTGTCAGCAAAAGCAACCGGGAGATCAGTGAACTTTTAAAGGAAGTCACGCCTCAGGATCTGGTGAAGTTCGGAGTGATACCTGAGTTTGTAGGGCGTGTGCCGATAAACGTATCTTTACAGGGGCTGGATAAGGAAGCTTTGGTCAGAATTTTAAAAGAGCCTAAGAGTGCGCTGGTAAAACAGTACCAAAAACTGTTCAGTTATGATGAGGTCAAATTATCGTTTGAGGAAGATGCCATAGAGGCCATTGCGGAGAAGGCGTTTGAGCGCAAGACAGGGGCCAGAGGGCTTCGCTCCATTATGGAAAAGGCAATGATGGATGTGATGTTTCATATTCCGTCAGACGATACAATTGAAGAATGCGTTATCACAAAGGGTGCGGTAGAAGGTACCAGTGAACCTTTATTGATACATCGTGAAATGTTAAGAAGAGCAAGATAATATGTTGCCCAATATACACAAAATGCCGCCGGAGGGCGGCATTTTGTGTATATTGCAAAAGAAAAAGAGGAAGCCTATGAGTGACAAGATATTGATAAGTGAAGAGATGGAGGAAGAGGGAAAGCTTTTGCAGATACCGGTGATTCCCCTCCGGGGAATGACGGTCATGCCGGCATCGGTCATACATTTTGAGATCAACAGGGAAAAGTCTGTCCAGGCATTGGAAAAGGCTATGCTGGATCAGGGAAAAATCCTTTTGATTGCCCAGAGAGAGGCGGGGGTGGATGATCCGGGGCTGGAACAACTGTACAAGACGGGAACCATCGCCCAGGTCAAACAGATTACAAAAATGCCTAACCATGTAATACGGGTATTGGTGGAAGGAATTTGCAGGGGAGTCCTGCATGGTCTTAACATAGAAAATGAGCGGTTTCTTGAAGCATATGTGGAGGAAGTGGATCAAGGGGAAGCGGCAGGGAAAGAGGAAGTATGGCAGGAAGCTATGCTGCGCCAGCTCAAAGAAATGTTTGCTGAATTTGCAGCACATTTTCCGAAACTGGATAAAAATGCATTGCACCGTTATGCCAAGGTAAAGGATCTGGGACGTTTGATTGACCAGATCACCACGAATATGCCTATTGATTTTGAAAAGAAGCAGGTAGTGCTGGAATCTTTGGATATCCACGAGCGGTACGAAGAATTGGCGGGGATCTTGCAGCGGGAGATTGAGATCGCCCAGGCAAGGGAGGAGATTACACAAAAGATCAAAGGGCGTGTAGAGAAAAACCAGAAAGAATACCTGCTTCGGGAGCAGCTTCATTATATTAAGGAGGAACTTGGAGATGACGGTTCTTTTTCAGATGTAGACCAGTTTGAGAAAGGATTATCCGAATTGGAAGCCTCCCAGGAGGTAAAAGAAAAGATCCGCAAGGAGATTGCCCGTTTTAAGACTCTTGCGGGAAACAGTTCAGAAGGTGCGGTAGAGAGGGGATACATAGAAACGTTGCTGGAACTGCCTTGGGATCATGCATCGATAGACAATCAAAGTATCCAGCATGCCAGGGAGATCCTGGAACAGGATCACTATGGGCTTTCCAAGGTGAAAGAAAGGATTCTGGAGTTTTTGGCAGTGCGCTGCCTGACGGAAAAAGGGGAAAGCCCCATCATCTGCCTGGTTGGCCCTCCCGGAACAGGGAAGACTTCCATTGCAAGGAGCGTTGCAAGGGCGTTAAATAAGAAATACGTCAGGATCTGCCTTGGCGGGGTACGCGACGAGGCGGAGATCAGAGGGCACCGGAAAACTTATGTGGGCGCTATGCCCGGAAGAATTGCTGTAGGGTTGAAACAGGCGGGGGTAAAAAACCCTTTGCTGCTCCTTGACGAGATCGACAAAGTGAGTAATGATTATAAAGGGGATACGTTTTCCGCTCTTTTGGAAGTATTAGACGGAGAGCAGAACGTGAGATTCAGGGATCACTATGTGGAGATTCCCCTTGATCTTTCTGAGGTGCTTTTCATTGCAACGGCTAATACGACCCAGACCATTCCCCGGCCGCTTCTGGATCGCATGGAGATCATCGAGGTCAGCAGCTATACGGAGAATGAAAAATTCCATATTGCCAAAGAGCATTTGCTCGAAAAACAAATGGAAAAGAACGGGATTACCAAAAAGATGTTAGTAATCCAGGATGGTGCTTTGAAAAATCTGATTACTTTTTATACCCGGGAAGCGGGAGTCCGTGATCTGGAGCGAAAGATCGGGGATATCCTGCGTAAAGCGGCAATAGAGATTTTAGAAAAAAGGGAAGCGGGGGAAGACGTTTCTAAGATCAATGTGACTGCGGCAAGCCTGGAGCATTATCTTGGAAAAAAGAAATATACATTAGACAAGGCAAACCGAAAACCCCAGGTGGGAATCGTGCGGGGGCTTGCCTGGACAAGTGTAGGCGGAGACACGTTACAGATTGAAGTAAACCGTATGCCTGGCAAGGGTGAAGTGGAACTTACGGGACAGATGGGAGATGTGATGAAGGAATCCGCTATGATCGGTATGAGCTATGTCCGGTCTATTGGCGAAAAGTACGGCATCCCCCCGGAACTGTTTAAAGAAAATGATTTTCATATCCATATTCCTCAAGGGGCAGTGCCCAAGGATGGCCCGTCAGCCGGTGTAACTATGGCTACCGCTTTATTTTCGGCGATAACGGGCAGGGAAGTCAGGAGCGATCTTGCTATGACGGGGGAGGTAACCCTCCGTGGGAGAGCGCTTCCCATTGGAGGATTGAAGGAAAAGCTTCTGGCAGCGAAAACAGCAGGAATCAAAGAAGTGCTGGTTCCTTTTGAAAACCGGAAAGATGTGGAGGAGATTTCCGATGAGATTCGTAAGGGATTGGTGATCACTTATGTAAAAGATATGAAAGAAGTCTTAAAACATGCACTGGTAAAGGGGATTGATCAAAATGGTAATTAAGAATGTAGAACTGGAAACAGTCTGTGGCATTACAAGCAAACTGCCGGAAAATGAACATATAGAAATAGCCTTTGCCGGAAAAAGCAATGTGGGAAAGTCTTCGTTGATCAATGGTTTGATGAACCGGAAATCGCTTGCAAGAACCAGCGCCCAGCCGGGAAAGACTCAGACGATCAATTACTATCATATTAATGATGAAATGTATTTTGTGGATCTGCCAGGGTATGGTTACGCCAAGGTCAGTGAAAAAGAAAAAGCGAAATGGGGAAAAATGATTGAGAATTATCTTCATACCTCAAAAAAACTGCGGGCGGTATTTCTCCTTATTGATATCCGGCATGAGCCGTCCGGCAATGACCGGATGATGTACGAGTGGATCGCATATCAGGGCTATGCACCGGTCATTATTGCAACGAAGCTGGATAAGATCAATAAAAGCCAGGTGCCGAAACATCTGAAAATGATCCGTGAGGGATTGAACGTAGCCAAGGGAACGGTGATCATTCCTTATTCCGCCCTGACCAAACAGGGACGGGAGGAAATCTATGGACTTCTTGATTCCTATTTGGAAAAGGAGGCACAGGCAAATGAGTGATAAGAAAAAGATGCGGACCTATTTGAAGGTACTGGTTAACCTGGGGATCATCCTGGTGATGCTCCTGTTGCTCATTTTTGTAGTGCCTAAAATCATTATTTATTTCATGCCTTTCGTCATGGGCTGGGTGATTGCCCTGATTGCCGGACCGCCAGTCCATTTTTTTGAAAAGACGCTGAAGATCAGGCGTAAAGCGGGATCCGCCTTTGTGATCATTGCAGTAATCGCGTTGGTGATTCTTGGCGGGTATATGATCGGTGTAAGGCTGGTGGATCAGGTGGCGGATTTTGCCATGGAGCTTCCCCAGATGTGGGAAGGAATGCAGCGGGATTTTGCCCAGATGGGCCAGGGGCTGGAAGGCGCTATGCGGTTTCTTCCTAAGGATATCAGGGTTGCCATCAATGGTTTTACAGACAATATCGGCGTTTATTTGGGGGAAGTGGTGGGAGAGTTCGGCAGTCCTACTTTGGAAGCGCTGAGCCGCTTTGCCGTGAACATCCCTTCTATTATTATTGGAATCATTATGTGTCTGCTCTCCGCTTATTTGTTTGTAGCGGACCGGGAATATGTACCAAGGCTTTTGTCTAAGGTGTTGCCGCAAGCGATCCTTGACCGTTTCCGGTTGATCAAAAATGGCCTTCGCAGGGCTGTGGGAGGATATTTTAAGGCGCAGCTTAAGATAGAGCTTTGGATGTATGTGCTTTTGGTGGTGGGGTTTCTCATTTTGCAGGTGCGGTATGCATTTCTGATTGCGATAGGAGTTGCCTTTTTAGACTTTTTACCCTTTTTTGGTACAGGGACAGTGCTCCTTCCCTGGGCGGCAGTTAAGTTTTTCAGTGGGGAATATACCATGGTGATAGGCCTTTTGATTATCTGGGGAGTAGGGCAGCTTGCAAGACAGTTGATCCAGCCTAAGATCGTGGGGGATTCGGTAGGACTGGCGCCGATTCCCACCTTGTTTCTGTTGTTTGCAGGGTATAAATCGGCTGGTGTTGTGGGGATGATCATTGCTGTGCCGATAGGGATCATCGTACTGAATATGTACGAGGAGGGCGTGTTTGACACCTTCCTAAACAGTTTGAAGATCTTGTATGCAAGTGTCAGCAATTTCCGCCATTTGACGGAAGAAGATATGGAAGCGGTACGGATCTACAAAGAGCAGGAAGAAAAACGCTTAAAAGAGATGGAAGAGCGCAGCATGGGAAAGAAAGGGAGTGGCCAGAATGAAAGTAACGGTTTATAATTGCAGGTCTTTTGATGAAAAGGAGCTGTTTGAGGAATATGGAAAAGAATTAGGAATCGAGCTGGTATTGTGCCCGGATGCGCCGGATCAGGAAAACGCGTCGCTGGCAAAAGGCGGGGAATGTATTGACATTATTACATCAAAGATGCCGGCAGAACTTTTAAAGGTATTTGCAGATATTGGCATCAAGTATATTACGACGAGAACGATCGGTTATGACCATATTGATGTGAAGGCGGCAAAAGAGCTTGGCATGACGGTAGCGAATGCGCCGTATGGGCCTTGCGGCGTAGCGGACTATACGGTCATGCTGATTTTAATGACGATCAGGAAGATGAAACGGATTTTGGAGCGCACCAATATCCAGGACTATTCTCTTTGCGGAATCCAGGGAAAGGAACTGAAAGATCTTACCGTAGGTGTGATAGGGACAGGCAGGATTGGGAAGACGGTGCTAAAAAACTTATCGGGGTTTGGCTGCCGGCTTTTGGCTTATGACTTATATGAGAGCAAAGAGGTGATGGCAGGCGGCGCGGCCTATGTTACGCTTGACGAGATGTGGAAAGAAGCGGATGTGATTACGCTCCACACCCCTCTTACCGATGACAATTATCATATGATAAACGAAGAAGCGATATCCAAGATGAAAGATGGCGTGATGATCGTCAATACGGCAAGAGGCGCCTTAATCGATTCTGAGGCATTGATCCGGGGGATCGAATCCGGGAAAATTGGGGGTGCAGGCCTGGATGTTGTAGAAAATGAGTTTGGTTTGTATTATTATGACCATAAATCAGATATACTAAATAACAGGGAACTTGCCGTGCTCCGCGGATTCCCCAATGTGACGGTAAGCCATCATATGGCTTTTTATACGGACGACTGTGTAAGGACTGTAGTCCGGGATTCCCTTTTGGGCTGCAAGTATTTTACAGAAGGAAGGGAAAATCCCTGGGAGGTAGCGTAGTTGGGTAATTTTAAAATGACGCTCCAGTACGAAGGAAGCAGATATCAAGGCTGGCAGAAGCAGGAGAACACGGAAAATACGATCCAGGGGAAACTGGAAACATTGCTGTCCAAAATGACGGGACAAAGGATCGAAGTGCAGGGATCCGGGCGGACCGATGCGGGAGTCCATGCGATAGGACAGGTAGCAAATTTTCATGCGGATACGGAGATGACACCGGAAGAGATTATGGATTACATGAACCGGTATTTGCCGGAAGATATTGCCGTGATCTCTCTGACCAGGGCATCGGAAAGATTTCACAGCAGATTAAATGCCAAGGGAAAAACCTATTGTTACCGGGTGATCTGTTCTCAGCTTCCCCATGTATTTGACCGGAGATTTGCCCATGTGGTTTCAGAGGAGATCGATTTACAGGCCATGCAGAGGGCAGCGGAGTATTTTCTTGGCACCCATGACTTCCGTGCGTTTACTTCCAATAAGAGGAGTAAAAAGTCAACGGTAAGGACGTTGGATGAGATCAGGATCGGGAAAGCCTGTAGTATATCCATGAGCCAGCAGGACGTAGAAGATGAAATCCGCTTTTTTTACAGTGGCAGCGGATTTTTGTACCATATGGTAAGGATTATGACGGGAACACTTTTAGAAGTGGGAACACACAAAAGAAAACCGGAGGAAATGGCAGGAATCCTATCCTCAGGCAGCAGGGAAAATGCAGGGGAATTAGCGCCTGCAAAGGGACTCACTTTGATGGAGGTTCGCTATTAGTGGAAAAACAAAAATGGACTGGCGGAAACAAAAAGATCCGCATCCTGTTTCTTTTATACCTTTTACTTGTGATCAAGGTGATCATTTTCAAGTATCCATACCACCAGCTAAAGGCAATTGTTGACACCTGGGAAAAGGGAGTGATCCTGGAGGGATTAGATACAGCTAATTTTACTTTGTTTAAGACGATCAGGATGTATATCGATTACTCATACATGCTAAACAGCTTTGAGAACCTGGTTGGGAATGTGGCGGTATTTGTTCCCTTTGGATTTTTATTTCCCTATGTATTTAAGAGGGGGAGGAATTTCCTGGTTATGTTCCTGAATGTGTTTTTGCTTGTGCTGGGAATAGAGGTATTTCAGTTGTTCAGTGCTTTTGGAGCATTTGATGTGGACGATATCCTGTTAAACTGCGTGGGGGCAGTGATTGGATATGTTTGCTATTTTCCATTTGAGGCGTTTAGGATCTCTTACCGGAATAAGAAGTTAGGCGGTTCTGCATTGGTGGAAACAATAAGACAAGAGGAAGGTGAATAAAAGTGAAAGATTTTTTGAAGGGATTAAAGGTAAATTACACGGCTTCGGCATTGGTCTGTGTGGTGGTGGGACTGGTGCTCCTGATCTGGCCAGGGACTACGACTCAGATCGTATGCATGATACTTGGTTTGGCGTTGCTGATCTATGGGGCTGTCCAGGTTTTTTTGTACCTGGCCAGCAAAGAAAGAAACATGATTTCACAGGGAATGATGCTTCTTGGGGTGGTGGTTGCCGTAATCGGCGTGTGGATCCTCATCAAACCGGAAATGATCATTATGGCAGTGCCGGTGATCGTAGGAATTTTAATTGCGATCCATGGCATACATAATATTTCACAGGCAATTACGCTGAAAAAGAATCAGTATGACGGATGGTGGATTGCTTGTCTGATGGGTATACTTACGGTAGCGCTGGGTGCCGTTCTCATTTATAATCCTTTTTCTGTGGTGAACACGGTAGTAAGGCTGATCGGAATATTCCTGATCTATGACGGCTTATCGGATATGTGGATCATTTCCAGGGTGTTTCAAGTGAAAAAGGGAAACGGCAGGGTGGTAGATGTGGAAGGTAATTGGGTGGAGGAAGAGAAGTAGGTTCCTGTTTTGGCAGGGAAGTGACTCTTGAGAAGCGGGAGTTCTTGTGGTAAACTAAAGAAAATATCCAAAGAAAAGGAAGAGGGAAATCGGAATGCGGATCGGTGCACTAGGCGTCATGGATTTCAGGCCTTATATTTATAATACAAACAGATTAAACAGCAATAGTTTGCGGAAGGTTGCATCTATTGGGGATGACCTTCTTTCATCCAAGACAGACTTTTCAGCGCTTACAGATGAGGAACAAAACACCAATCCTCTTCGCCCAAGGCAGACAGTAAATTTTATGGATGTGTTAAATAAACAGATGTATACCGGAAGGCTCAATGCATCCAGGGTGATAAAGCCTGTGGAAGAAGAGGTTATGGCATTTGCGGAAGGGGCGGACGATTTGCAGCCTGTCAGTCAGGGACAGGAATCTTCTGCTATGCAGTATGACAGAAATCTGTTTTTGATGCAGAAAGCGGCAGAGAGCTACAGAGTAAACGGGATTGCATAGATGGAGGGCATGATGGGAGTATATGAACTGAAAAATAATACCGTATCTATTTTAGTGAATTCCCGCGGGGCGGAGCTAAAGTCTTTCAAGAGACTGGATACAGGAAGGGAATATATGTGGAAAGCGGATCCTGAGTTTTGGGGACGTACTTCACCAGTGTTGTTTCCTTTTGTCGGCAGTTTAAACGGGAAGGAATTCCGGACGAAAGGAAAAACCTATTCCATGTCCCAGCATGGTTTTGCAAGGGATATGGAGTTTGAACTGCTTTCCCGGAGTGAAAATGAAATTTGGTTTGAATTAAGATCCGGTTTGGAAACATTGGAAAAGTATCCCTATGAATTCATCTTGAAGCTTGGTTATCGGCTTTTATCGGAAGGCGTAGAGGTGCTCTGGCAGGTGGAAAATCCGGGCCAGGAAGATCTGCCCTTTTCCATTGGCGGACATCCGGCTTTTAACTGTCCTATGGAAGAGGGAGAAAAACAGACGGATTATCAAATCTACCTGGACGCCAGGGGAGAAGTATTCAGTACCAGGATAGGAGATCAGGGACTGGCGACGGACCAGAAAGATGTCTATACATTAAAGGAAGGATATCTTCCGATTACGGAAAATTTATTTGATCACGATGCCCTGGTGATAGAACAGGATCAGGCAAAGGAGGTTGCGCTTTGTAAGGCGGATGGGACGCGCTATCTCACGGTGGTGATGGAAGCGCCTTTATTTGGGATATGGTCGCCTCCCCGTAAAAACGCCCCTTTCATCTGTATAGAACCCTGGTACGGAAGATGTGACCGGGAAGGCTTTGTGGGAGAATTGTCTGACCGGGAATGGGGGAATCGTATTGCTCCGGGGGAAATTTGGAGAAAAGGTTATCAGATTTACTGTAAGTAAAATCAGGATAGCCCAGCGTGGAATGATCCATGCTGGGCTATTTTTGATCGTGGGTTTTAGGGACTTGGAGGCTTTCTTACGGATCTGAGGCAAGCGACAGGGATCAGCAGCACGGGGACGCTGACGGCAGCACAGGCTCCAAGGATCAGCAAAGTATAGGAACCAAAACCGTCCCAGTTATTTTTCAGGAGCCGTCCGAAGAAGGGAATACCCAGGATGGCGCATAGATACCAAAAGGCAGGAACCAGCAGCCTGTTATGGTACCGGGAACGGGCGGAGAGATTCGTTTCCAGAGGCATAAGTTTGTGCCGGAAAAGGAAGGAAATAACCCCGTAGGCCAGGCAAAGGCAGGAAAAATAGACCACAGTTCCAATTAAAGTGTGAAGCCTGTCAGGGTTTAGCCATCCATTCAAAAGCCCGGCATGTTCCAAGGGGATAGGCAGGTAGATTGCCAACACGATCCGGATCCCGTTTACCAAAATCGTGACAAGATAGGAAAAGGCAAAGCTGAAAGCAAACCACAGGCGGCCTTTCTTTTTGGATCCGGTTTGATGCAAAAAGGAAAAAACAAGCATCAGGAAGAGGATCATCATAAACCGTATCCCGGAGCAGGAAGGGGCAATGATAAAACGATGCAGATGGTTTACATAACCTTGCGGCGGCAGATATTCAAAGGAGATGCCGCCCAGCATCCCCGCCCACCGTGCGGTGGGCGTAAGGATCCAGGTAAGGGCACTGCTGTCAGCAACACGGCCAAGAGATCTCAGGGCAATGATAACCGGCGTTGTCAACAGATAAAGGATGCCATATGTTTTGAATGTGATTCTTAGCTGATCTTTCATTTCGTTGTCACCCTTTTTTCTTTTTGTTTTTTGAAAAGAAACGGAAACAGCAGGAAGAGTGCAAGCCCTGTTATCAGAATCAGATCTCCAGGCTCTGACCCTGAACGGTAGCCGACTGCCAGGTTGGACACTTCAAGGGGGAGCGGTAGCGGCTGGTCTACGTCTGTACTTTCACCGCCGGGATTGCGAACAGTGTCTAATACGGCAATGAAGGAAGTGTATGGCGTCATCATGTGATAGGTAAGCCCAAGCTGGGTTACCTCTTCTTTTACCTCAGGCTTGTTGCCATTTACACCATAATCTGTCAGCCTCTCAACCCGCTTGCGGGCCCAGAGATAGCCAAGAGCGCCATCGTCATTGCTTTTGGCGTCGGCAACGGAAATACGCTGGGAAAAGTCCCCGGTTCCTGTCTTACCGCTAATTTGAATATTGCCGGAAGGCTCTCCTTTCCATTTACCAAGAAGGACAATGGGCTTACTTGCGTAAAGGGTGGGCAAAATAGCTGGTTCCACGTCGTAGGCGTCGAAACCGTCAAAGGACACCTGGATATCCGTGAGCACAGGGGATTGGATGTAGGCGCTAAACCTGTCTGCAGCTTCGCTGGCCTGTGACGCTTCTGTAACAACAAAGGGTTCCCCCTGGCCGATTGCGGCAATTCCATCGATCAGATAACGGTTGACGGCAGAACCAATCCCAAAGGAAAAGAAGTCTGCTTTATCGATGTTGTTATTGATCAGTTCAAAAATTTCAGATTCTCCAGAAATATATCCATCCGTAACGACTACGATATTGCGTGCGGTATCTTCAGATCCGGGGATAGACAAGGCATCTTTTAGAGCGCTGGAAAGCTCTGTGCCTCCCGCCCCGTTTTGTTCGCTTACCAGTTTTACCGCCTTACTGATATTTTCTTTGGTAGCGGGAAGGGAACGGGCAGCCATTTGGCAGGACGTTCCTGAAAATAGGATTAAGTTGAAGGTGTCTGTCTCCCTTAGGCCGGAGACAAGGTTTTTTATCAGTTCTTTTGCTGTGTCTAAGGGGAAACCGGACATCGAGCCTGATACGTCAAGTACAAAAATGTATTCCCTGGCAGGGATATCGGTAAGGGCAGGGCGTTCCGGGGGCTGTACCATCAGCATAAAGAAATTTTCCTGACCGCTTTTGCTTAAAGTAAGGCCTGTGCCGATTCCTTCCCCTGTAAGTTGATAATCAAGGATAAAATCCCGGTTTCCCGCATATTCCAGAGGATTGGTCAGGGAAACATGGGCGGTGGCCGTCTCATCCCAGTTGATATTGACTTTATGGGAACTGCTGGAGAGCGCTTTGATTGGTACGCCGGCAGAAACGGTTACGTTGATATCATATTGGGAGGCTGGAACAGCGCCCTCTTGAAGATAAGGCACAGCCGCCCATTCATCCCGGTTTCCGGTGTCATCCTTAACAGGACTTACATAGCGGGGGCCTACAACAGTGGGGAAAACAAATTGATAAGTTCCTTCTGTGGGTGTGATCAGCTCTGTGTAGTGGAGATCAATATGTACTTCGTCCCCGGGCATGATATTTGCAACATCCATGCTGAAAACATTTGCCCGTTCTTCCGATAGCATGGAGGCGCTTTTTCCTTCGCTTTTGGCAGTCTCAAATTCCTGTTTAGCCTCTTCCTTTTCTTTGATCGTGGCAGTTACGGTCTGATCGCCGATTTGCATCTGCATTCCGTGGATCGTAACTTTGGTGGAAGCGGGAAAAAGATAGCTGGCGTTGATCGGCTTGGTTCCTTCATTGACATAAGTCTGCACAACGTGGGTATCAGCTATGATTCCCTGGATGTTTGCCGTCACGCTGGTCTTCTTTAAGGGGAAGCTATCTACGCCGATTTCTTCGCTTTCCACATAAAAATAGGGAGATGCGGTTTGATCCTCATGGGTTTTGCTGCTTTGAGCGGCATATGAAACGGGACAGTCAAATGTAAAGATTAGTAGTGCGAAGAGAAAACAGAATAGTCTTTTGTGTGCTTTCATTTTTCATTTTACCTTTCTGGATGATGTGATGAGTTGTATTTGTGTGTATTTACTGTACAATGGCAACCCATCAAAGTTGCATCATTTTTGCATCAAAAAGGCATAATCTTTGCATCAAAGTTGTATCTTTTTTGCATCAAAGTTGCATCATGAGAAAACCGGATAGAGCTGGCGCCTAAAATCTTTCTTGACAAAAATGTCAATGGCAACTAAGATAAAGATATCTTAAATTATAAAGGCATTGAAGAAGAGGAGTAGGCATACCCGTTCTTTCAGAGAAGAAACCCCGCACGGATGGTGCGGCGCTGTGAGGTTTTAAGGTATGGGATGCGGAAGGTAGCTTTGGAGCCGGGGCGGTGAACCAGTTGTTTGTATCGTAAGCGCCCACGGGTTATCCCCGTTAACGGATAGGATTTTAAGCCGGTTTATGGCCGGAGCGAAATCGCTGAGAGATAAAAAAAGGTGGTACCGCGTAAATACGCCCTTTACAGATCAGAGTCTGTAAAGGGCTTTTTGTATGATGACAAAAGGAGACACCGCCGCTCTAGGCAGGATTTCATCAGGATCAGAGAGGAGAAAACTATGGGCAAAGAACTTGCAAAAACTTATGACCCGAAAGGAATTGAAGACAGGCTTTATCAAAAATGGATGGACAAAAAATATTTTCATGCAGAAGTGGATCATTCCAAAACACCCTTTACCATTGTGATTCCGCCCCCAAACATTACGGGGCAGCTTCACATGGGCCATGCACTGGATGAGACTATGCAGGACATTTTGATCCGGTTTAAGAGGATGCAGGGGTATCAGGCCCTGTGGCAGCCGGGTACGGATCATGCCAGCATTGCCACAGAGGTGAAGATCATTGAAAAGATGAAGGAAGAAGGCATCACCAAAGAAGACCTTGGCAGGGAAGGATTTCTTGAGCGGGCATGGGACTGGAAACGGGAATACGGTGGGAGAATCGTCAACCAACTGAAAAAACTGGGCAGTTCCTGTGACTGGGACAGGGAACGATTTACCATGGATGAGGGATGTAATAAAGCCGTTACGGAAGTGTTCTGCAAAATGCATGAAAAAGGCTGGATTTATAAGGGGAGCAGGATCATCAACTGGTGTCCGGTATGCAACACCTCTATTTCCGATGCGGAGGTGGAGTATCAAGAGCAGGCAGGGCATTTTTGGCATATCAAATATCCGCTGATAGAGGAAGACGGCAGGGTAAGCGCCACGGAATTTATTGAGTTTGCCACAACCAGGCCGGAAACCATGCTTGGGGACACGGCGGTGGCCGTAAATCCGGAGGACGATAGATATAAAGATTTAATCGGTAAAAAGCTGATGCTGCCTATCGTAAACAGGGAGCTTCCTGTAGTGGCAGATTCTTATGTGGATATGGAATTTGGAACCGGAGTGGTAAAGATTACCCCTGCCCATGACCCCAATGACTTTGAAGTGGGAAAGCGCCATAACCTGCCGGAAGTCAATATCATGAATGATGATGCCACCATCAACGAAAACGGCGGGAAGTTCTGCGGGATGGACCGTTATGAGGCAAGGGCGGCTATCGTAAAAGAGCTGGACGAGATGGGGCTTTTGGTGAAGATTGAAGACTATTCCCATAACGTAGGAACTCATGACCGCTGTAAGACAACGATCGAGCCGATGATTAAGCAGCAGTGGTTTGTCAAAATGGAGGAACTAATTAAGCCTGCCGTGGAAGCGGTGAAACATGGTGAGATCCAGCTTATCCCCAAGCGGATGGAAAAGATTTACTTTAACTGGACGGACAATATCCGCGACTGGTGCATTTCCAGGCAGCTCTGGTGGGGGCACAGGATCCCGGCATATTATTGCAGTCAGTGCGGGGAGGTTACAGTTGCGCCGCACAGGCCGGATCAATGCCCGAAATGTGGATGTGGACATTTAGAGCAGGATCCGGATACTTTAGATACCTGGTTTTCCTCAGCCCTTTGGCCTTTTTCCACATTGGGATGGCCGGAGCAGACGGAGGATTTGAAGTATTTTTATCCCACGGATGTGTTGGTGACAGGATACGATATTATTTTCTTCTGGGTGATCCGGATGATCTTTTCCGGTTACGAGCAGATGGGCGAAAAACCTTTCAAGACGGTACTGTTCCATGGCCTTGTAAGGGATTCGTTAGGCCGGAAGATGAGTAAATCCTTAGGCAACGGCATAGATCCCTTGGAGATCATTGATAAATATGGGGCTGACGCCCTCCGGCTTACCCTGATCACGGGAAATGCGCCGGGCAATGATATGCGCTTTTACTACGAACGCGTGGAGGCTAACAGGAACTTTGCCAACAAGATCTGGAATGCATCCCGTTTCATTATGATGAATATGCCGGAAGAAGGCCTTGCTGTTTCTGAGCCTGCCTTAGAGCCGGCGGATCAATGGATTTTGTCCAAGTTAAATACGCTGACCAAAGATGTGACGGATCATATGGAGAGCTTTGAGCTGGGCATTGCAGTGCAGAAGGTTTATGATTTTATCTGGGATGAGTTCTGTGACTGGTATATTGAGATGGTAAAGCCCCGTCTTTACAACTCCGATGATAAAGAGAGCCAGGATGCGGCTTTGTGGACCCTAAGGACGGTGCTGATCGATGCCTTAAAACTGCTTCACCCTTATATGCCTTTTATCACGGAGGAGATCTTCTGTACATTGCAAAGTGAAGAAGAGTCCATTATGGTATCCCAATGGCCGGAATATCAGGAGAACCGTGATTTTGCAAAAGAAGAAAGGGATATTGAGATCATCAAGGAAGCCGTGCGGGGGATCCGCAACGTGCGTACAGAAATGAATGTTGCCCCCAGCAAAAAGGCCAAGGTATTTGTGGTCAGTGAAAACCAGGATATTATAAGCGCCTTTACGGACGGGAAACTGTTCTTTGCGGCTCTTGCTTACGCCTCCGAAGTGGCTGTCCAGAAGGAGAAAGAGGGGATTGGTGAGGATGCCGTATCGGTGGTGATCGCCAATGCCACCTTATATATTCCCTTTGCAGAACTGGTTGATATCCACCAGGAGATGGAACGTTTGCAGAAGGAAGAAAAGCGGCTTGCAGGGGAACTTTCCAGGGTAAACGGTATGTTAAGCAACGAAAAGTTCCTCTCCAAGGCGCCGGAAGCCAAAATTGCCGAAGAGAGGGCAAAGCTTCAAAAGTATACCCAGATGATGGAACAGGTGAAGGAAAGGCTGGCACAGCTTCAAAAGTAAATTCCACAGGCGCAGTGGCCTTGCATCCAGCCTGGAAAAGAGATTGTTGGATAAATTATGTTTGTGATAACAGGGCCGGATCATGCTGGGCAATATAAGTTTCCAGGGTGCTCCGGTCTACAAGGGCGGATACCACACCCTGGCGTGATACACAAAAACCGGCCGCATAAGAGGCGATGCGGATTGCTTTGCAGATGGAATAACCTTCCGTTAAATAAGAAGCCAAAGCACAGATAAAGGCATCGGCACCGCCGGTAGTATCAATAGAAGCAAAATTTTCTGCCGGAAAAAAGCGTTTTTCAGTTTCGCTTCTAAGATAGCATCCTTTGTGCCCTAATGTAATAATAACGGTTGCAGCTCCTTTCTCCAAAAAGTATTCTGCCTGTTCTTCGGTGGAAGTTTTGTGAGGGCAGAGAGCTGCAGCTTCTTTTTGATTAGGTATAAAAATATCTGTCAGGGCAAGCAGCTCATCAGAGATCGTCTGTAAAACGGCAGGCTTTAAAATGACCTTTACACCGCTTTGGCGCGCAATCCTTGCGGCTTCTATTACTGCATTTACAGGAATCTCAGTCGAAAGAAGGCAGAAACCTGCATCGGTAAAAAGATGCTGCTGTTTTTGAATGTCTTCCGATGTAAGATTTTGATTGGCGCCGGAGAGGACGGTAATGGTGCTTTCGCCATCTTCTCCGGTATAAATGTATGCTTTTCCGGTAGGCACATTCTTGTCCCGGTAAATTCCGTGAGCAGTGACATGCTCTTCTTTTAACGTATTCAAAATTAAACTAGAGTCGAAATCATTTCCTAATTTCCCAATTAAAGATACTTCGCACCCAAGTTTCACAGCCCCTACGGATTGGTTAACGCCCTTTCCGCCCACAGAAATGAGAGAAGTGAGAATCTCTGTGGTTTTCCCTGCCTGTGGAAGCCGGTTTACGATGAAAGTGAGATCCATATGAATACTTCCTGCCACGACCAGTTTTTTGGGGCGCAGGAAAGAAGGGATGCATATGCTTTTTTTATGTGTAAAAGTGTATTCTGGCATGAAAGGAGAAAGGATGCTGTTTTGGGAAGACTTTTCACATTGCTGGATCAGCGCTTCGCAGATATGGCATCCAAACGCATAATAGGGGATCTGCACACAGGAAATATACGGATAATTGGCGCTTTCCTCCCCGTTGCACAGGCTCACCAGGGATAAAGAGGCAGGGACATCGTAATGCAGATCTTTCAACTGCTCATACAATACAAGAGCATCGGAATAATGAGCGCTTACAACACCTGTTATTTCTTGAGCGATAATGGAAGTATAACAATTAAGAGCAGGGACAGACAGGATCTGCTGTTCCTGAAAGGTAATGTTATGGTCGTACAAGCACTTTTGAAAACCGTCTAAAATCCCTGCGGAAAGGGGATCATTCTTTTGAACCAGGCAGGCAAGCCGGGTATGCTTATGGCTGATCAATTCCTGGGTCAATTCATAACCAGCCTTTGCAAAATCAATAAAATAAGTTGAAACGTTTTCTGGAGTGTTTACATAACAAATGGGAATATTTTGCCTGGAAAAAAAACGTTCGTATTCTATGCTCTGCTTGCTGACCGGATTCCAGATCACGCCATCTACCCTGCTGTTGCATAATGCGGTAATGTGTTTTAATTCCTGCTGCTGGGAAAGATTGCTGTTGAAAATCAGAAGCTGATAGCCGTATTTTTGAGCGGTTTCCAATATGCCGTCAATCATTTGGCTGGCGGAGCAAAAAGAATCCAGCAGCAGACCGATCAGAAATTTTTTGGGCGCTGTGATGTTTTTGATAGTGCTGTATGGCTCATAATGATGTTCTTTTGCAATTTTCAGAACCCGGCTGCGAGTTGCCGGGTTGATATTTCCATCCTTACCATTCATGATCTTGGAAACAGTCGATGCAGATACGCCGGCTAGGGCAGCAATTTCTTTGATAGTCATAAGCTCTCCTTTGTTTTTATTTATTATGTAACAGATAAGAAAATATGTCAATATCCTAAATGGCAGACATGTACAAAGTGCATAATATTTGATGGATATTATTGTATAGATTTGGCAACACATAAAACTGTTGACAAATAAGAGACATGGATGTATTATTAACGCATAGGAAAACATTTTAGGAAAATAGTTTCTTTAGTAAAAAAGTAGAGAGGGGGATCGTAAAGGCAGAAATATCTCAGGTTTTGGTGAGGAATTGGTACAGTAACTACAAAAAACGATTAACAACATACCGGGAGGCGGAAAAATGAAAAGATTTGGTGCATTATTTTTAACAGTTGCAATATTGACGGTAACGTTCATGACTGGGTGTGGTCAGAAGGAAACCGGAGAAAAAGAAACGAGCGGACAGGAAACGGAAGTTTCAACACAAGAAACACAGACACAAGAGGCAGAAACGCAGGAAGAACAACCCCAGGAAACGGAAGAAAAGGAACCTCTCAGCGTGGTTTTTTATGCCAATGGAAATTTTGGCGATAACGCTTATTTTGACGGAAATAAGGAAGGCGTTTTAAGGGCCGAGAAGGAACTGGGCGTGAAAGTGAAATTGATCGAGGGTGGTTCCGAACAGGCTGATTATCAGCCGGCAATCGAAGCCCTGGCGGTGAGCGGGGAGTATGATATCATTGTTACCCTGACAGGAAAAACAAGCGATATCGTTTTGGAACTGGCGGACAAGTATCCGGAACAGGACTTCTTTGTTATGGATACCACGATGACGGAGGTTCGGCCGAATATCTTTAACTCTATGTATAATCAGTGTGAAGGCTCTTTCCTGGCAGGCGCGTTTGCAGCGCTTGTGACGACGAGTACGGAACTGGAAGGTGCGAATCCTGAAAAGGTGATCGGTTTTATCGGAGTAATGGATTCACCTACCATCAATGATTTTTATGACGGGTATGAGCAGGGCGCTCACTATGTAGACAGTGAGATCGAGGTCTTGAAGTCTTATGTGGGAGACGCTGTCAATGCGCCGAAAGCAAAAGAGCTGGCAATGGCAATGTACAATTCCCAAAATGCAGACATTATCTTTAATGTAGGAGCAAGCGCCGGCCTGGGAACCCTGGAAGCAGGTAATGAAGCCGGAAAGTATACAATCGGTGTTGATGTTAACCAGAACGGCCTTTATCCGGGAAGCGTGCTCACATCCATGTTAAAGACAAGCGGAACCGGAATTTACAATGCAATTGAATTATACCAAAAAGGCGAGCTTGAGATGGGGACTTCCCAGTTGTGGGGACTTAAGGAAGCATGTATCGGCCTTGCTACAGACGAACTGTATGAAGAACATGTTCCTGATTCCATCAAACAGGAAATGGAAAAGATTACAACGGCATTGATGAACGGAGAGATAGAAGTAAAATCTCAACTGTATTAACAAGATGGCGTCTTTCGATACTTTGGAAGACGCCTAATTCATACGGAGGAAATATGGGCGCGGATAATCAAAATGTGATTGAAATGAAGGATATGTATAAAATATATCCTAACGGTACAGTGGCTAACAGTGGTGTTAACTTTTGTGTCAAGCGGGGAGAAATCCATGCGCTGGTAGGGGAAAACGGAGCGGGAAAAACGACTTTGATGAAAGTGCTGTTTGGACTGGAGGAAAAAACAAAAGGGGCAGTTTATATTTCTGGAAAAGAAGTGAATTTTAAAAGCCCCAGAGAAGCTATTGCAAGCGGCATGGGGATGGTGCATCAAGAGTTTATGCTGGTTCCTTCTTACACAGTGGCACAAAATATCGCCCTTGGAAATGAAAAGAAAAAAAGGATTTTTTGTGACCGGAAAGCAGAAAAGGAGCAGATGGAGAAAATATCCAAACAATTTGGCCTAACGGCGGATTTTGACGAACCGGTCTACCGATTGTCGGTAGGGGCGAAACAGCGGATTGAAATTTTAAAGGTACTATATAATAATGCAAAGATCATTATTTTAGATGAACCCACAGCGGTGCTGACCCCTCAGGAGACCGAGGAATTATTCTGTTCGCTGCGTTTGATGGTCAAGGATGGGTATACCATCGTGCTGATCACCCATAAAATAAAAGAGGTGATGGATATTTCCGATTCTGTTACGGTGCTTCGGAATGGGCAGACCATTCAAACACTAAAAACAAGCGAGACGACACCGGATGAAATAACCAGCCTGATGATAGGACGCCAGTTAAAGCCAAAACGGGAGCGGATCAAAAGCCAAAGTGAAAAGACGGTTTTTCAGGTTGACCATTTAAATGTAATGGACAGGAGAGGCGCGCTGAAGGTGAAAGACATGTCCTTTTCCATTAAACAGGGAGAGATATTTGGAATTGCCGGAGTGGAGGGAAATGGACAGTCGGAGCTTATTGATGCAATTATTGGTTTTTTGAAACCGGCATCGGGCAGGGTGTTTTATGATGGAAAGGATATTACAGGCATCAGTACGTCTGAATTCAGAAAAGAGCCTATTGGTTATATCCCGGATGACCGGAATCTGCGGGGATCCAGTTTAAGTCAGTCTGTTGCGGAAAATTTTATCATCTGTTCCCATAGCGGGAAAGAATTTAATAAGGGACCCTACCTGGATTGGAAGGAAGTCCGGAAAAAGTCCAGAGATTTGATAGAGGAATATGAGATCAAGACGGACAGTGAAAGGGCTTTGGTAGGTTCCATGTCAGGCGGGAATGTCCAAAAGGTGATTGTGGCAAGGGAAATCAGTAAGAAGCCTGATTTGCTGATCGCCTGCCAGCCTACCCGTGGAGTGGACATTTCATCCATCGAATATATTCACAATAAGATCATAGAACAACGTAACAAAGGGGCTGCCGTTCTTCTGATTTCCGCTGAACTTACGGAGATCATGGGGCTGAGCGATAAGATCGGAATGCTCTACAATGGGGAGCTGGTAGCAATCCGGGAGAACGATGATACGGTCACGGAAAAGGAAATAGGAAAATATATACTGAACGGACGTCAGGACCAGGACGTGACGGAGGAATAGGATGAAGCAGAAATTAAAAAATACGAATCTATTATCAACGGTATTGTCCATTGTGATTGCCGTATTGCTGGGGTGTCTTTTGATCTTATTGGTTTCGGACGAGCCCTTTTTGGCAATCAAAAGCCTTCTCGTGCTGCCGCTGTCCAATGCCTTTTATATGAATAATATCATCGATAAGGTGACACCGCTTATCTTGGTGGGGCTGTCTGCCTCTGTGGCCTTTAAAACAGGAATTTTTAACATGGGTGTGCAGGGACAGTTCTACATTGGGGCATTTGTGGCGGCAATCGCAGGCAATTATTTGATCGGGCTTCCTACAGGACTACATATCGCGGCAGTCTTTTTAACTGCTGTAGGCGGGGGCGTGCTTTATGCAACAGCGGCAGGAGCGTTAAAGGCATACTTTAACATTAATGAAGTGGTAACCACGTTGATGCTGAATTATATTGCAACGCTTGTAACATCGGGAATGACTAATTCTTATTTCCGGGATCCGGACAGCGGCGGGGTTATCCGGATGCACTACATTCCGGAATATTTGGAACTGAAGGAAATTTCCACAAAGGTCACCGCTCATTCAGGTTTTTTGATTGCGCTGGTAATGGTCGGTTTCGTTTACTTCTTAATGAAACACAGCGTTTTGGGATACCGTATGGAGACGGTGGGGAAAAACAGGGTTTTTGCCCAGTATGGCGGGCTGAATATTAAGCGTATTACGCTGATATGTTTTGCGATCAGCGGCGGGCTTTCCGGTTTGGCCGGGTCAGTGGAAGTGCTTGGAATGCACAGGTCTTTTTTTGATAACTTTGCAAGCGGAATGGGAGGGGATGGCCTGATCATTGCACTGCTGGCATCCAATCATCCTTTGGGAGTTCTGTTGATCAGCTTCTTCTTTGCCTATTTAAAGGTGGGGGGACAGATTATGCAGCAGAATACGGATGTGTCCAGGGAATTGGTGCTGATCATACAGGTTATTATGATTATGCTGATCTCATCAAGAATGCTGACTCCTTATCTGAATAAGAGAAAATTTGCAAAGGAGGTTAAAAAGAGTGGCTAGTTTCTTTTTTCAACAGATATTTAATTTATCGATTTTTGCAATTGTATTTAAGTTGGTTGCTCCCGTGATCTTAGCGGCGGTAGGAGGATTGTTTTGCGGGAAAGTGGGAGTGATGAATATAGGGCTTGAAGGCGCTATGCTTGTATCGGCGTTTTTCTCCATAGTGGTAAATTCCCTGACAGGGAACTGGATGCTGGGAATACTGGCAGGATGTGCGGCAAGTGTTTTCCTATGTCTGCTTCTGGCATTTTTCACCTTTAAGTATAAAGCCCACCACATTGTAACAGGGTTTGCCATTAATACTTTTGCCTCTGCAATAACTGTTTTTATGCTGCAAACATTTTTCGGTTCGTCAGGATCCTATCAGCCGGAGGGCGTGGCGATGATACCTGTGGTAAACATACCGATTATTGAAAAGATCCCCATACTTTCCGTGATCAGCGGGCATAGCCTGATTGTTTGGATTGCGCTTCTTTGTGTGATCCTTTGCAGCATTGTCTTTTATAAGACGCCGTATGGGGCGCATCTGATTGCAGTTGGGGAAAACGTACAGGCGGCCAGGAGCGTTGGCATTAATGACATGAAGATCAAATATTCAGCTTTTGTGATCTGCGGTATTTTGTGCGGGATCGGTGGAGCGTTTCTCTCAACAGGGGCCACCAGCATGTTTGTCAGAGACATGACGGCGGGAAATGGATTTATTGCCCTTGCGGTTATAAGCCTTGGAAATGAAAGGCCCTATGGGGTTTTACGCGGCGGGTTGGTTTTTGGCTTTGCCAATGCCATTGCTATTTTGATAGAGACCTATCCGGGGTTGTCGATCCCCAGCCAGTTTATCCAGGCAATTCCTTATGTGGCGACTATTGTGATGCTCACAATTCATGTGCTGCAAAATAACAGAAAAATGACAGCGCCAGTTAAAAAAACTAAATAGTAAATGACAAAAATGAAAAGGAAAGGGCAATAACAATGGAAAGTATGGATGTAAGGGAAAAAATGATATATGACGGCGATCCCGGTCATGACGATGTGATGGCGATTCTTCTGGCAGCAGGAAACCCCCGAATCGATTTGCTGGGGGTGACTACGGTTGCGGGGAATGCGCCTTTGGAAATGACTACCAGAAATGCGTTGATTACCATGGATATGATTGGGGCGGATATTCCGGTGGCTGCAGGCTGCAGCGGCCCTTTGGTTAAACCGCTTTATACGGCGCCCTTTGTACATGGGGAATCCGGTTTAGACGGGGCGAAGCTGTTTGAGCCAAAGAGAAAACCGATACAAAAGCATGCCTGTGATTTTTTGATTGACACATTGATGGAATCGGAGGGAGACATTTCAATCGTGGCTGCCGGTCCTTTGACCAACGTTGCGCTTGCACTGCGGCGGGAGCCTGCAATTGCAAACAAGATAAAGCAGCTTGTGATTATGGGCGGCGGACGGTTTGGGAATATTACGCCGGCAGCGGAATTCAATATTTGGAGTGATGCGGAAGCGGCGCGTATTTTGTTTGAAAGCGAAATCCCCAAGGTCATGTGCGGGCTGGATCTGACCTATCAGGCGGTGGCTACACCGGAAGTAATGGAAAGGATTCGGGCGATCCATTCGCCGGTAAGCGAGTTTGTAAACGATTTTATGACTTTTTACAACAATAACTCAAAGCGTGCAGGAAAGAACGGGGCGCCTGTCAATGACGCATGTTGTGTTGCCTATCTAATTGACAAGGCTGTTTTTACGACCAGACATCTCCGGGTGGATATTGAGACAAAGGGCGAGTTTACTTACGGTATGACCTGCATTGATGTTTTCCGGATGAATTCCGGCAGGGAGCTGAAGGAGCCGAATGTATATGTAGGAGATAAACTGAATTTTGAATTGTTCTGGAATTTGATGATTTCATCAATCGCCAGTTTAGGTTAAGGATAAGGGGGACAAAATATGCTGGAAGCAGAGCAGGTTAAAATTGCAGTAGTAGGGAGCCTGAACATGGATTATTCTGTTATGCTGGAAAAAAAACCGGCAGCAGGAGAGACGGTTTTGGCAAATAATATGATGATTACGCCAGGAGGAAAAGGCGCGAATCAGGCTTATGCGGCAGGAAGGACCGGGGGCAGTGTCCAGATGATCGGCAGAGTGGGAGAAGATGTCAACGCAAAAATTATCAAAGACACCCTGAAGGAGCAGTGCATCAGTATAGAGGGAATCAGGACAGATAAAGAAAATCCTACGGGAATGGCAATCATTACGTTGGATGATCAGGCCCAGAACAGTATTATTGTCTGTCCTGGCGCGAACCGGTGCGTTACGGCAAGTGAAACCGTAGAAACGCTTGAGAGGCTGCCGAATCTGAAAATCATTATGATGCAGTTGGAAATTCCGATATCATGCGTGGAACAGACGATAGATTACGCCAATAAACACAAGATTATCACCTTTCTTGATCCGGCGCCAGTGCCCCGGGAAGGGTTATCGGATGCTACATATAAAATGCTGGATTATATATCGCCCAATGCCATTGAGGCGGAAATGTTATCGGGAATTCCGGTGTCCGACATGGACAGCGCCAGAAAAGCGGCAGGATTCTTTTTAAAAAAGGGTGTAAAAAATGTGATTATCAAACTAGGAGGGGAAGGAGTCTATGCAACCGACGGCCTGAGTGAAATTATGATTCCCGCCATAGAAATTCCTGTTGTTGATACCACTGCAGCGGGAGATACCTTTGCGGGCGCTTTTTGCACAAGGCTTGAAAAGGGAGATCGGTTTTTTGATGCGGTCCGTTATGCAAATTATGCAAGCGGTTTGTCTGTGGCAGGGAAAGGAGCCCAGAAGTCTATGCCCTCGGCAGAAGAAATTGATCAATTTATGCAGCATAGGGCAAAAGGGAAAGAAAAAGCATGAATGTCTACGAATATCATTTGAAGATTTTAAAGGGCAGTAAGCTATCCGTCCCCACAAAGGAGGAAGCGGACAGGAGATGGAGAGATTTGGTTCCGTCTCCCCAAAAGGAAGAGGAGCAGCTCCGGCGGCAATGGGTGGGAGTAAGGCTCCCCTCTTCCGGGGCGGACGGGTCAAGCGGAATCGGCGGAGCGGTTGCAAGCATGAAATCCAGGGGATACCGGGTAGAGGAAGCGGAACGCCTGATGGAAGCAGGTTTGAAGGCGCTGGATGAAAAGGATTGGAGGAAGCTGCGCGTGATAACCAGTGAAATCCATGAGTGTCTCCATGATGCCAGGAAAGATCCCATGCATAAATATTGGAACTTTGAAACCATTGAAACGTGGGAGGATTACTGTGACGCAGTTAGGGGCTGGATGCCGGATAAGCCGATCGGGCAAGAGGACTATATCAGAAAAACAAGAGCGGGCTGGTATGGCCAAATGGTTGGCGGGACAGCCGGATCCCAGTTGGAGGGATACCACTATGATGAGATTGCCAGAAATATGCGGGAGTTTAAGAGCTATCTGGGCATGCCTTCTGTCTATAATGATGACATCACTTACGAAATTGCCTTTTTGGAAGCCTATAAAAAACGGGGAAAAGCCGTCACATCGAAAGATATTGCCCGTGAGTGGCTTTCGTGGATCCCGCTGGGAATGAGCGCCGAGGGAATTGCCATGAGGAATTTGAAGCAGGGGATCTACCCGCCTGAAAGCGGACGGGTGGGGAACTATTATTGTGAGTGGATCGGCGCACAGATGCGGGGAGCGGTGTGTGGAATGCTTGCCCCCGGAAAGCCTCGTGAGGCAGCGCGGCTGGCATGGCTGGACGGTCAGATCTCACATGCGAACAATGGGATCATTGGGGAGGTATTCAGTGCGCTTTTGGTTTCCCTTGCTTATATAGAGCAGGATATGAGGGACGTGCTTGAAAAAACAATGGGTATGCTGCCGAAAAACTCGGAATACTACAATGTCATGAAAAACACGATGGATATCTGCAGAGAGTGTGAGGATTGGCGGGCGGCATGGAAGACATGTCTTGAGGAACTAAAAGAATATACATGGGTGCATGCATATCCCAATGGGGCGGCCGAAGTGGTTGCCATCTGGTTTGGATGTAATGATTTTGAAAAGATGCTTGAGATCATATGTCTGGAGGGATATGACGCAGACAGCACAGCGGCGCCTTTGTTGACAGCAGCGGCAATGATTACGGGAATAGAGAATATTGATCCCAAATGGATAGCCCCGGTTTCCGGAGAACTGGACACTTATCTCTATGGAAGACAGAAATTTACGGTAGAAGAACTGACGAAGGAAACGACGGCAGCTTACCTTCATTTTCTTGGGGACAGGGCTGCCGACACCTGTTTTTAAAAGAATAAAAAAGGAAATATCCGTTTGCAACTACCAGAGGAATAGGGTACAATATGTCATGAAGATCATGAGCATATTGTACCCTTGTCCACTGAGGGGATCTTATAAGGAGATAAGCAAATGGACAGAGAGCAGGATTTTTTATCAGAGAAGGAAGTTGAAGAACTCAGACGCGAGATTGACGCGCTGGTTGCAGGTATTGATAAAGCTGGAGAAGAACCGGGAAAACAAAGCGGCGGGAAATCCGGGAAAGCAAAGAATCGGGATTTTTTGGATCATTTAGAACCCTTGTCAATAGAAGAAAATGGTTCCTATGTGAATTTGAGTGATGACCGTATGCAGGCATTTCTTTATTTGATGCCCCCGGGAGAAGGGAAGAAGCAGTATACCAAAAAAGAATTAATTGCTTTCCTGGAAAAGAATGGGGTGACTACCGGATATCATCAATCCAACATTGCAGCCATCATCCGCAAGAAGGTCTATCAGCGGGAGATTGTGGTGGCTACAGGGCAGGCAGTGGTTCACGGTGAAGATGGATACTATGAGTACAAATTTAGCCCGGAGCGTTACCGTGCGCCGGAGATACGGCCTGACGGAAGTGTTGATTATACCAGCATGAGTACGTTGGAAAATGTGAAAAAGGGAAGCGTTGTCGCCATCTATCATCATGCCCGGGAAGGGAAGGACGGATATGATGTACAGGGAAATGTGATTGCAGCGGATAAAGCAAAGGAAATACCGAAGCTTCGGGGACAGGTCAGTGTTTCCCCGGATAACCCGGATGTCTACTTTGCCGCCAAGGAGGGAAAGATCGAGCTTCGGGATGGAGGGATCGATATCCAGCATGTTCATGAGATCCATGGGGATGTTACCCTGATTACGGGAAAGGTGGAGTTTTTGGGGGATGTTCTGATTCACGGGAATGTGGAAGCGGGAGTTACCATCCGCGCAGGCAGGAATATTGAGGTCCGTGGAGCTGTGGAGACTTCGGACTTGTTTGCAGGCGGTGATATTACGCTGTGCCATGGGATCCAGGGCGGAAAAAAGGCGAAAGTTTCCGCAAAGGGAAATATTTTTGCGGATTTTATAGAGCATACGGTTGTGATGGCTGGAGGCAACGTCCAGGCAAATGCAATTTTAAATTCCAGAATCTCGGCGGATGGCAAGGTAGTCATTACCGGGAAAAAGGGAGCGATTATCGGCGGGTATACCCATGCGGAAAAGGGAATCAAGGCCACAGAAATCGGCAATGACGTAGAGGTGAGGACGATTGTCCATGCCGGATGCACCAAAGAGGTCTACCAACGTGCACAGCAGCTCAAAAAGCAGAATGCGGAAATTTCCAAGCAGATCAGGGAAATGGCGGAGGAGATCAGTAATTACCGGAAAATGAGTGCCAAAGGAAAAGAACTTCCGGAGAAAGTCCAGCGCCTGGAAAAGGAAAAAGCTGCGTTGATGGAGGAGTGGGAAGAAGGCAGAAAGGAGTACCGTGGACTGGAAAGCGCGATTACAGAGTCCCAGCATGCGGAAATTGCAGTTGGAGGCAATGTGTACCGGGGGACTTTGATTTGCTTTGGCGTGATGCAGCTTCCGATTGAACATACCACCTGCTTTATGAAATATTTTCCGTCAGGAGGTATGATTGAAAGCAGTGTGATGGTTTACTGCTAATAAGAAAACAGCATTTGATCATTTAGCGGCGGAAGGAAAGAGGGATCGTGGGATGGCATCTTATAAGGAAGCCAAAAGATATATAGAAGAGATTCCGCGGTTTGCAGGGAAGAACAGGGTGGAAGATACCGCCAGGCTTCTTTTGCGGATCACGGAACGTTCTCTGAAAGGGAAGATCATTCATGTGGCAGGCACAAACGGAAAAGGTTCCGTTTGTGCTTATTTGCGTTCTATTCTGATGGCAGGGGGCAGGAGTGTGGGAATGTTTATTTCCCCCCATCTGGAAACCATGCGGGAGAGGATCAGTTTAGACGGGAGGATGATCTCGGAAAAGGAATTTACCGAAATTTTTGTGATGGTCAAAGAAAAAGTGGAGGATTGGGAGAAAGAGGGACATTCCCATCCATCCTTTTTTGAATTTTTATTCCTGATGGCGATGGTTCATTTTAGCAAAATACAGCCTGATTATGTGATACTTGAGACCGGGCTGGGAGGGCGTCTTGATGCCACCAACAGTATTTTAAATCCGGCAGTCTGTGTAATTACACAGATCGGTTATGACCATATGCAGTATTTAGGTGATACACTGACGCAGATTGCAGCGGAAAAGGCGGGGATTATCAAAGAGAATGTGCCGGTAATTTTTGCAGATAAGAGGGTGGAAGTTACGGGGATTTTGACTGATTATGCAAGGAAAAGGAAAAGTAAGACGGTTATACTCAGAAAAGATCATATTTTGAATGTGAATATAAAGAATAAAACCATTGATTTTTCGCTTCATACTGGTTATTATAATTATGTTAGCCTTTCTTTGAACACTTTTGCGTTATATCAGGTTGAGAATGCTTCGCTTGCAGTTCTTGCAGTGCAGGAATTAATGGATGAGGGCATATCGCCGGATATGGTAAGGAAAGGGCTGTGGGATGCATTCTGGCCGGGAAGGATGGAGGAGATCCGCCCAGGCGTTTTTTTGGATGGAGCCCACAATGAAGACGGGATAGAAGCTTTTTTACACACAGCAGCAATGGACGGCTGCGTGGGGAAAAGAATTTTACTTTTTGGTGTTGTGGCGGATAAATGCTACAGGAAAATGATTCAGATGATAGAAGACTCAGGTCTTTTTGCACAGGCGGCAGTGACCGTATTAGAGACGGACAGAAGCGCTTCGATAGAGGAGCTTACAGGTGTATGGGAGCAGTGTAAAGGAATGAAATGCAGTTTCCACAAAGATGCCAGGGAAGCGCTTGAGAAGCTGTTTGATGATAAAACAGGTGAAGATACTGCATATGTTGTCGGATCATTGTATTTGATAGGACAGGTGAAGTCCCTGATGAGGAGAATGCAGGATGATTGATTTTGAAGAAGAATTAAAGAAGTTCCATCCAAGCCTTGAGGTTGAGGATGCTGAAGAAGCCATTTACAATTTGGATTTGACGGATATGGCTGATATATTGATTAAGATGATGGACAAGCCTAGGGTAGAAGAACAGGAGTAGCGGCATGATTTGTTATAATTGCGGATGCCGTTTATCGGAACATGATTTTTGTACGGGCTGTGGCGCTGATGTTTCAACATATAAAAAAATAATGTTTATGTCAAACCGTTTTTACAATGATGGTTTGGAAAAAGCCATGGTAAGGGATTTATCCGGAGCAATTATCAGCCTGCGGCAGAGTTTGAAATTAAATAAAAATAATATAGATGCAAGAAACCTTTTGGGGCTTGTATATTTTGAATTGGGAGAGACGGTATCTGCTTTAAGCGAGTGGGTGATCAGTAAGAATCTAAGATCCAAAAAGAATATCGCGGATGATTATATTGATATGATCCAGACCAACCAGGCAAGATTAGATACCATCAACCAGACGATCAAAAAATACAATCAGGCGCTTTTATATTGCTATCAGGACAGCCAGGATTTGGCGGTGATACAGTTAAAAAAGGTTCTTTCTTATAATCCCAAGTATGTCCGTGCCCATCAGCTTCTGGCGCTTTTGTACATCAATATGGAGGAATGGGAAAAAGCACAGAAGGAACTTGCAAAATGCAGTCAGATTGATACCAACAATACCACCACGCTGCGCTATTTAAGGGAGGTTGAGCATATGCTCCAGCCGGAGGAACCGGCGAAGGGGGCGGGAAAGAAAAAAAGCGCCACAAACGGTGTGATGCGTTACCAAAGCGGCAATGAAACCATTATCCAGCCCATGAACAAAAAGGAAGTGCGGGGGGTATCGACTCTGTTAAATCTTGGAATCGGTGTGATTATCGGCGTTGCCATTGCCTGTTTTCTCATTCTTCCAGGGCAGATCCAATCCGCCAAAGCCGATATCAATGACCAATTGCGGGTAGTGAGCGAACAGTCTGATGCGAAAACGGCTACCATCGATGAATTGGAGCAAAAGGTTCAAAAGCTGACGGATGACAATGCACAGCTTTCGGAGGAGCTTGCGTCCTACCAAAATACCAGTGGGGCAATGATGGTGTCGGATGGTTTGATGATGGCAGTAAATGCCTATATGGAAGAGCCGGAGAATATTGAGAGGATTGCGTCTTATCTGGAAACCATCGATGCAGGGGATGAGGATGCCAAGGAGGCACAAAAAGAGCGTTCGGAAGCTTTTACGGTTTTGTATAACAGGCTGCTTGAAGCGCTGGGCAATAATCTGGTGGATTTTTATTACAATGCAGGGTACGAGAGTTACCGGGCGGAGAACTATGAGGAAGCCATTCCAAATCTCCAAAAAGCGTGGAAATATGATAATACCAAGAGCGAAGCGCTGTTTTACCTGGGGAACAGTTACCACCGGAATGGGGATGATGACAATGCCAAAGAGACTTATGCACTGGTGATTGATCATTTCCCGGATACGGATTTTGCCAACAAGTCGGAAACAGCGTTGGCAGAGATCAATAATGCGGAATAAAAGAATAATCCAATAGCAAGTGATTACAAAAGAGGACACAAAAAAGGTGTTCTCTTTTTTGCCATATAGAAAAGTTTTTAAAGAAATGAGGTGAAATATGGAAGACAATTTTAAGGTGATCGACAATTACCTGATGGTGAGAATGCCGGAGGAAGTAGATCATCACAAATCAGTTTACATAAGTAAAACGGCTGATGAGTATATCATGAAAGAAGGGGTTGGGAACGTGGTCTTTGATTTTGAGGTGACACGTTTCATGGATAGTTCAGGAATTGGCGTGATCATCGGCAGATATAAGAAAATATCTTATTTTGGCGGAAAGGTTTTTGCCATCAATGCAGATACCAGGATAAAGCGTACTTTGATGATATGCGGTTTACATAAAATAGTTGAAATCATGGAATAAAATGGCGGAATTTAAGGAGTCATATCATAAAATACCAGATGGAAAGGAAAAGGTTATAAAACGGATGATGGAAACAGAACAGAAAATAAATCATGAGATAAAAAAAGCCAGCCTTATGAAAAACGAAATGAGAATATCATTTGATGCCATTTCGGTGAATGAAGCGTTTGCAAGGGTTGCGGTAGCAGCGTTTGTGGCTCCGTTAAATCCTACAATGGAAGAAATTTCAGATATCAAGACAGCGGTTTCGGAGGCGGTGACCAATGCGATCATTCATGGTTACGATGAGGAATATTCCGGTAAGGGCGAAAAAAAAGAACAGGTATATCTCCATTGCAAGATTCTTGACGATGTGCTTGAGGTGGAAGTCCAGGATCAGGGAAAGGGAATTGAGGATATTGACCAGGCAATGGAACCTCTTTTTACAACAAAGCCTGAAATGGACCGTTCGGGGATGGGATTTGCATTTATGGAAGCTTTCATGGATGATTTGGAAGTGATCTCAGAGCCATTTTGCGGAACGCTTGTACGGATGAAAAAGAAGCTGGGAACGATATCATGGATCAAGCAAGAGGATTGAGATATGATTGAAAATTCAGTACTGATCCAAAAGGCACGGGAGGGAGAAAAAGAAGCAAGAGAAGTACTGATCGAGCAGAATCTGGGACTGGTACGCCATATCGTAAAGCGTTTTTTGGGAAGAGGGTATGAGGCGGAGGATTTGTTCCAGATCGGAGTGATCGGCCTGATCAAGGCCATTGATAAGTTTAATACAGAGTATCAGGTGAAATTTTCCACTTATGCAGTTCCGCTGATTACCGGGGAGATCAAGCGTTTCATCCGGGACGACGGGATGATTAAGGTTTCAAGGAACCTGAAGGAAAACGGAATGAAAGTCATGCATGCAAGGGAAAGCCTTGTAAGGAAATGGGGCAGGGAACCGTCCGTCGATGAGGTGGCGGGGGAAACGGCCCTTAGCGTGGAGGAAGTGCTCCTTGCGCTGGAAGCAAATGTACAAGTAGATTCTATTTATAAATCGGTTTACCAAAATGACGGGAATGAGATTTTTATGGTTGACCAGCTAGCGGATAAAAACGGCAGCGCCCATGAGGAAGTGCTGAACCATCTTTTGATCCACCAACTGCTGGAGGGCCTTGGGAGGGAGGAACAGAAACTCATTATCTGGCGTTATTATCAGGATAAAACCCAGACAGAGGTTGCCAAAATGATGGGAATCAGCCAAGTGCAGGTGAGCAGGATGGAAAAGAGGATTTTGCTTGGGATGAGGCAGAAGATGCTGGAGGAGCGTTAAAACACAGGAAGGGGGTGTCGCAAAATCATCAAATCAGATGATTGAGCGAACCCCCTGCTCTA
>CAJUCN010000026.1 GCA_910585005.1 uncultured Lachnospiraceae bacterium
TGTTTTTTTCGATTGTCTACTTGACGGGTAGCACACCAAAACACGGCACTTTCGGCACTACATAGCTTTCAAAGTTATATTATTTCCGTGTGCTTTTAAGGGCATTTTTACATTAGCGAGGGTACGAACCTTTGTTCTGGGGTTCTTTTGCCTGATAGTATATACTCGTAGGCAAAAGTCGCTTATTATCACGGAAACTCGGATACTATCAGGCAAAACTCCATACTATCAGGCAAAAGTCGATACTCGCAGGCAAAACACATATACAAACACGGAAACAGGCTGGGAGTTTTCGTGATAATATAAGGGTTTCCGTGATAGTGTACAGAGTTTCCGTGATAGTACACATAAAAATGATAAAAATATCTTGCAAAACTGTTTTTTGCTTAAAAACATTTTTATTCAGCGCAAAGCTCTACCAATACAATCTCCGGACGGTTATTGAAGCGGAACGGTATGATGCTGTTGCCAATGCCGCGGCTGACGACCATGTCCGTGCTGCCATCCGTATACAGCCCTGCATCAAATTTGGGGAACAGTCCCTGATTGGGTGCAATCAGCCCGCCGATGAGGGGCAGGCGGAACTGGCCGCCATGTGCATGGCCGCTTAAGACTAAACCAATACCGCAGTCTGCATAAGTTTCAAACAGCTCCGGGCGGTGGGAGAGCAGGATTGTGTAGCTGCCTTCGCTGCCGGCCAGGGATTCTAATTTTGTACCGACCATAGAAGGCACTTCCCCGAACATATCACCCTTAACTGTAAAATCGGGATCGGAAAGCCCGATAAGCATAATCTTTCCACCATCCCGTTCCAGCCATACTGTTTTATCCTCAAGAACAGTCACGCCAGCCGTTTCAAGGCCGGTTCTGAGCCGCCCATACTCTGTCAGGCGGGCTTCGTGGTTGCCTGTCACATAGTAGACGGGTGCGATCTGGACGGCCTCTTTTGCAAAGGAAAGGGCTGTGTCTATGTCTGTATGTGTAGAATCTACAAGGTCCCCGGTTATCACAATAATGTCCGGCCCGCTCTCGGACAGCATCCGCAGCAGCGTGGAGTTATCCTTTCCAAATTCGGCATTATGAAGGTCGGATACCTGTGCGATACGGAACCCGGAAAAGGCAGGAGGGATCCGGCTGCTGGAAATGGCAGCGGTGCTTACCATCAGCGCAGTGTTCCCCCATACTGTCCATATGATCAGAGCCAGCAGCACGGATACTGTGCAGAATGCGGCTGTCTTTTTTGGAGAAAATCTTTTTTTCACTTCTTTTTTCACCCCATTTCCACTGTTATGCCCCTGGACAGGCAGGGACTTCCCGGCATCACATTAAATGCGTGTCGCTCCATTTTTTCATGTCTCTCAAAATAGGGATGAAACTTTTTCCAAGGTCAGTCAGGGAATACTCCACCTTCGGAGGCACTTCCTGATAGATATAGCGGGAGATAAAGCCGTCCTGTTCCAGTTCGCGGAGCTGCTTGGTAAGGGTGGACTGCGTGATGTCCCCAAGCCTCCGCCTCAGTTCCCCGAACCTCTGCACTTCATATTCCGCAATGTACCATAATATCGTTATCTTCCATTTCCCGCTCAGGATGTTCTGTACTCTGACCATAGCCGCACATTGGGGCAGCGGCGCTTTCATATTGCTCATGTGGTTCCCTCCTTTTGCCAGCATTATACTATATCCGCCCTTTCAGTTCAAGGTACTATGTTTTTTGATACCGGTATCATTTTTCGCACTATAAACAAAAAAAGACAGTACTTTTCTTTTTTCTGCCAGTTGTTATAATGTGATTCAAGAAAGGAGGCGGACGGGATAAACACATCAGTGGATATAGCGGGCATCACATTGAAGAACCCGGTGATGCCTGCGTCCGGGACATTCGGCTCCGGGCAGGAATACAGCGGGTTTATAGACCTGAACCGGTTAGGGGCAGTGGTCACAAAAGGCGTGTCCCTTGTCCCGTGGGAGGGGAACCCCGCACCAAGGATCATGGAAACTGCCAGCGGCATGATAAACGCGGTGGGGCTGCAGAATCCGGGGATTGAAGTCTTTATCAGGAGGGACCTCCCTTTCCTCAGACAGTTTGACACGAAAGTCATTGTCAATGTCTGCGGCAGCACCGTGGCGGATTACCTGGGAGCCGTGGAACGGCTGTCCGTGCAGGGGATAGACATGCTGGAGATCAATATTTCCTGTCCGAACGTGGAGCATGGCGGGATTGCTTTCGGGCAGGAGCCGCGCATGGTGGAGTACATCACGAAGGAGATAAAAAAGAAAGCGGCGCAGCCCGTTTCCATGAAGCTGACGCCGAATGTCACGGACATAACGGAGATTGCGAAAGCGGCAGAGGCAGGGGGAGCGGATGCGCTCTCGCTGATCAATACCATCACGGGCATGAGGATTGACGTGAAAAAAAGGACGTTCAGCGTGGCGAATAAGACGGGCGGGCTGTCCGGACCCGCAATAAAGCCGGTTGCGCTGCGGATGGTATGGCAGACCTGCCGGGCAGTAAGCATCCCGGTCATCGGGATGGGAGGGATTCAGACGGCGGAGGATGCCCTGGAGTTCATCATGGCCGGTGCCGCCGCGGTGGCGGTGGGGACGGCGAATTTCAGGAACCCCTGTGCCATGCCGGAGATCATCGGCGGGCTGGAAAAGTACATGGAGGAAAACGGTATCCGGGACTTAAAGGAGATCAGGGGTATCGTCAGTTAGATTTTTACAGACAGGAAGGAGAGATGTTTTATGCATTACACGGGAACGATATGGAGGCCGCCCTATGAGGCGGGGAGCGCACTGGTACAGGTGACGGCGGGCTGTACCCACCACAAATGCAAGTTCTGCACGCTCTATGAGGACGTGCCGTTTAAGTTCCGGATGTCGCCTTTATCCGAGGTGGAGGCGGACTTGAAGGAGATCAGCCGCTACTACCGGAACGCAAAGAGGGTATTCTTCACCGGGGCGAACCCTTTTGTATTAAGTTTTGACAAGCTGAAAACGCTGGCGGAACTGGTACGGAAATATTACCCGAAAGTGCAGTCCATCGGCTGTTTCGCCCGCATCACGGACATCACGCCGAAGACCACGGAGCAGCTACGGGAGCTGCGGGGGCTTGGGTACAACAGCCTTACCATCGGCGTGGAGGCGGGTGACGAGGAATCCCTGTCCTTCATGCATAAAGGGTTCGGCACGAAGGAGATCATAGAAGAATGCAAAAGGCTGGATGAGGCAGGGATGGACTATAACTTCTTCTACCTTGCCGGGATATACGGCTCCGGGCATATGGAGGAAGGGGTGAAGAACACGGCGGAGGTGTTCAACCAGCTCCACCCGAAGGTCATTGTTTCCTCCATGCTGACCATCTACCCGACTTCGGAACTGTACCAGGAAATCCAGGCAGGCAACTGGACGGAGGAAACGGAGATAGAAAAGCTGTATGAACTAAGGACGCTGGTCGGCAGCCTTGACATAGACACTTATTTTGCAACGATGGGCGCATCGAACTGCATCAACGTGGAAGGGCATCTGCCGAAGGACAGGGAACGGATGGTAAAGTGGCTGGATGAGGTCATCGGCGCTGTGGATGAAAAGGAGCTGCGCAGATACCGTGAGAACCTGCGGCATCTATAAAAATAGCAGGGCATACGAAAGACAAAGAGGAAGAGGGCTCATGGGCCCTTTTTCCAATTCTGGCGGTCTGCTTTTTTCCCAGGCAGGCCGGGCGGCCTGATAAGGAAAATCACTTGGAAAGCGGAGAAATAAGAGGTAATATGCGAGTGGCGGAATAGGCAGACTATACTATCGAAAAAAGTAATATTCTTGCAACACACTCCAATACACATAAAACCGTTTCTTTTTATCGGATAATGCCAAAGCGAAATAAAACCGATAAATCTGAAAAATGAAGATATTTTACAAGACGCAGGAAAAAATAAAAGGTAAAATGGCTTTTGACAAGGGGGTAATCCACATGAAGAAAGAAACAAGGACAGTGGTATATGATGATGAATTACGGATGGAAGCATACCGTTTCGAAGGAATCGTGCAGCCCTTTCCAAGCCATTTTCATGAGCATTATGTGATTGGGTTTGTGGAGAATGGGGAGCGGGTGCTTTCCTGTAGGGACAGGGAGTATGCTATAGAAGAAGGCAGCATCGTGCTTTTCAATCCGGGTGACAGCCATGCCTGCGTACAGAGTGATGAAGGGACGTTTGATTACCGGGGATTTAACATTTCAAAGGAGGTCATGCTTGATCTGGCAGAGGAAGTTACCGGGAAGCGGGAGCTTCCGGGATTTTCAAAGAATGTTATCTGTGATGAGGAAATAGCCTGCCACCTGCGCCCGCTGCATGAGATGGTCATGAAAGGAACGGGGGAGTTTAAGAAAGAGGAAACATTGCTGTTCCTGCTCTCGTACCTTATTCAGAATTATGGGCAGCCCTTTGAAAGCTGTATCCCGGAATGCAGGCAGGAGATTGAAAAAGCGTGTGAATATATGGCAGGGCATTTTACGGAGTGCATCTATTTAGACCAGATCTGCCGCCATGCGGGGCTTAGCAAGTCAACGCTGCTGCGGGCCTTTACAAAAGAAAAGGGAGTCACACCGTACCGTTGCCTTGAGACAATCCGCATCAATGAAGCAAAAAAGCTGTTATCGGAAGGAGTTCCGCCCGTGGAAGCAGCAATTCGGACAGGGTTCTCAGATCAGAGCCATTTTACAAATTATTTCAATCAGTTCATAGGGCTTGCGCCGGGTACTTACCGTGAAATATTCTCGGAAAAAGACGGGGATGGTGGACAGCATGGGGAATAGGAAATCAGCAGGGCATCTGGCGGCGCTGTTCACCATCATCATATGAGGGACGACATTCATATCCACTAAAGTCCTGCTTGCAGATTTTAGGCCGGTGGAAATCCTGTTCTTCCGCTTTGTCATGGGTTTTGCGGCATTATTTTTGGTTTGCCCGCACCGTATGAAGGGCGTGGGGCGCAGGCAGGAGTTGGCTTTCGTGCTGGCGGGCTTGTGCGGGATATGCTTATATTACCTGTTGGAGAATATTGCACTTACATACACGATGGCATCCAACGTGGGAGTCATCATCTCAGTTGCGCCGTTTTTCACGGCAATCCTGTCACGTTTATTCCTGAAATCGGAAGGGAAACTGCGGGCAAACTTTTTCATTGGTTTTGTGGTGGCAATGGCAGGCGCCCTGCTGATCAGCTTTAACGGTTCCAGAATGGAACTGAATCCTGCAGGAGATGTACTGGCAGTCATGGCGGCGTTTGTGTGGGCGTGCTATTCCATACTGACGAGGAAAATCAGCAGCTTTGGGTATCCGGTCATACTCACCACACGGAGGACGTTCTTTTACGGCATACTGTTTATGATTCCGGCACTATTCCTTTTTGACTTTGAAATGGGGTTGGAACGGTTTGCTGACATGGCGCATTTGCTCAATATCCTGTATCTTGGGCTGGGGGCGTCCGCACTCTGCTTTGTCACATGGAACCTTGCTGTAAAGGTGCTTGGCGCAGTTAAGACCAGCGTCTATATTTACATGGTTCCCGTCATAACGGTTGTGTCCTCCGTGCTAATACTGGAGGAGCCGGTGACAAGGGTTTCCGTTATGGGGACGCTTCTGGCGGTTGCGGGGCTTTTCCTTTCTGAATATAACGGGAAGGGGAGTGGGAACAGTGAATGAGCCTGCGATAAGGACGGAGGAGCAGATCATCAGCCTGTTCCCCGACAGGGAAACTTTAATCTGCCGGGGATGGGTGCTGAAAAGAATGGAAGGGCAGCTTTTGGTCTATCCGCTGTATTACAAATTTTCGGAAGGGGATATCCCGGAGAACATCCGCAGGTGCGAGGAAATCGGCCGCCAGTGCGGGGCAGGGTGTGTGTTCCGCATCGTGGAGCATACCAATTACCACCTGAGTTCCATCCTTACGGACAATGGGTACGGGCTGGAAAAATGTGGCATGGTCGGTGGATGGAATTTAACAACGGATACCAGGGAACTTTGCATGAAAGAGAAAATGTCGGAGGGGTTGTTCCTAAAAAATGGGAATAGAGGAACGGGATATGTCATGGTGGGAGAGTCGGTCATCGGGATAAAGCGTCAGGGGCTTTTATTACTGCCGGATGAGAACCTGCCTGATACAGGTTTGGAGGACATTCTGCGGTTTTCTGTGGAAAATGGAATTGTTAGAATACTGGCAGATATTCCGGGGAAGGAAGAGCTGCCGAAACAATACGGGCGGCTGGGCTTTCGCAGAGCCTATTTTTACCGCTGTTATCAAAGGGAGGATTGAAAATGGACTTACAGAATGAGAAATGTGTTATGGTGATTGATGAGAACCTGCCACTTGGCATCATAGCGAACACGGCGGCTATCATGGGCATTACGCTGGGAAAGCAGATGCCGGAGGTTGTAGGTTCGGATGTGTATGACAGGACGGGCAACGGTCATTTGGGGATCATTGAATTTCCGGTGCCGATCTTAAAGGGCAATGTGGAGGTGATCAAGTATATCCGTGAAAAGCTGTATGAGCCGGAGTTTTCGGATTTGACGGTGGTTGATTTTTCTAATCTGGCGCAGGGATGCAAGACCTATGATGAGTTTATTGAAAAAATGAAGGATGTTTCAGAAACGGAACTGAATTATTTTGGGATTGCCATCTGCGGTGCGAAAAAGAAGGTCAACAAATTGACAGGAAGTATGGCACTGCTCAGATAAAGAACACACAAAAGCCAACCGCTGCTATGGCCTTCATCCGCCATATGCGGCGGTCTGCCTTTTCCGCAGGCAGGCCGGGCGGCCTAATAACGGAAATTACTTGGAAAGCGGGGAAATAAGAGGTAATATGCTTACACGGTGGTTTGCGTTTCCCCTATATCGGACGAATGGCGAAAAACTTTAGACTTATTTTGGGATTTTTTATGGGAAAGAAAAAGATTTCGTTCCCTTTCAAATAGGGTTTCGTTCCCTCGCGGCTGACTGCGCCAAAATTCTGCCGATATAAAAAGTAAAAAGAACTGCCCGTGGGGAAGCTAATGCTCATGGGAAACGAATTGCAGGTGATGGGATTGAACATAGCCATATGTGATGACGAGAAAGCCATCCGTGAACAGATAAAGGAACTGATAGAAAAAGAGAAAGCGGGGATATGCCTTGATCTTTATGAGACGGGGGATGCGCTGCTTACTGCCGGGAAGCAGTTTGACATTGTGTTCCTTGACATACAGATGGAGGGAACAGACGGGATTGAAACGGCGAAAAGGCTAAGGCAGAGTGATGAAGATGCCATTCTGATCTTCATAACAGGCATCCGGGAATATGTTTTTCAGGCGTTTGACGTGGCGGTGTTCCACTATCTGTTAAAGCCGATTGAGGAAGAAAAATTCCATGAGGTGTTCCGGCGGGCAGGACGGGAGCTGGAAAAGAGGAAAAGCAAACGGCGGGAAACGGTGTTCATAAAGACGAGGAACAGGAGCTTTTCACTGGAAAAGGACAGCATCCTCTATATCGAGAGCAGGGGGAAGAAAGTGGAGATACACACCACGGGGGAGACCATAGAGGCATATGCGTCCATGAATGAAATGGAAGGGCAGCTTGGAGGCGGATTCTTCCGCTGCCACAGGGGGTATCTGGTGAACATGGCATATGTGGCGGAATATGACAGCGGGAGCATTACCCTGAATAACGGAGGGTATGTCTATCTGGCAAAAGAGAAATACGGGGAGTTTGTGAAAGCCTATATGCGGTATCTGAGAAACGGGGTGGGTGCTGATGGCTGAATGGGTTATAGGACTGATTGGTATTTTGCTGTGTCTGTTTGAAGGGTACTGCATCCAGTCCTTTTTTGGCAGGTTTGCAGTATCAAAGATGTGCAGGATAAGGAATGCTGAATGGGCGGCGGGCATTGCATGGGTTGTGATAAGGATTGTCAGCGAAGGGCTGTTTTCGGATACGGACGGTGCAGCGTTAATTATGGAGCTACTTTTCACATTCAGCATTTTGTTTGTTTTCTGTGTGTGCTGGTATCAGGGGAATATTCTGTTAAAGGTTTTTCTGGCTGTCCAGTTTATCTCCCTGCGGGAGCTGTCATTCTGGGCGGGGTACAGCCTGCTGTACATTGGAAATGAGATGATAGAGGTACTGGTGCATAAAGCAGGCACCAGTATGATATCGGTGGGATATCTGCCTGCGGCAGCAGACATCCTGTCCTGTTTTGGTGTTGCCCTTGTGGGTGCTGCACAGTACGCCCTGCTTTTTGTTTCCACAAGAAAGATAGCAGGAAGTTATTGCAGTAAGGAAAAAGGACAGATGGGTAAGGAAGTAGTATTTTACCTACTGCCCTCCGTGGCAGGCGTGCTGGTTTCAGTGCTTGTACGCCTGCTCCTGATCACCGTTACTGACGGCGTCCCGGTATTGCTGTATGAAAAATATCCAGCACTATATTTTATCATCCCAATGACGGCACTTGTATTGCTTGGAGCTATCGTGTTCAGTTTCCGCATTTATCAGAACATGGCGGCTCTGCAGGAAGAACGGGCAGAGAAAATTGTACTGGAAAACCAGATCACGCAGATGCAGAGTTCTATGGTGGAAATGGAACATCTGTATGACGGGATACGCTCGGTCAAGCACGATATGAAGAACCACATGGCAGTCCTGCAAAACCTGATACAGAAAAGATACAGCGGGGAAGATGAGGAAATCCGGCAGTATTTTGAGGGGATGTATCAGTCGGTGGAGCAGCTTGACAGCAGGGTGCATACGGGCAATGCAGTCAGTGATGCAGTGGTAGGCAGTAAATTCCGCTATGCGGCAAAGAAGGTAAAAGGCATCAAACTGGATGCCAGAGGTTTCATGCTTTCAGATGCCGTTACAATAAAGGCTTATGATATGGGGATTATTTTAAACAACGGGCTGGACAATGCGATTGAAGCCTGCATACGGATGAGGGAGAAACATCCGGATTCAGAAGCCTTTATCACGATCCGGTCTTTCAAGGCAAAGAATATGTATTTTATAGAGATTGAAAACAGTTTTGATGGCGCGGCGCTGTGCCATAAGGACAGCGGCCTTCCCATATCAACAAAAGAGGATAAGGAGGTGCATGGAATAGGGCTAAAGAATATCAGAAAATGTGCAATAAAATATGGCGGCGATATGGACTGTATTGTGAAAGGAAATAAACTCATATTGTCAGTCATGGTAAAAGGTTGATCAGCAGAAAGGAGAGAATTCATTATGAGCATTTTAGGAGTAAACGGAGCTTTAGCGGGTGCATACCAGTATGCGAACAGGACACAAAAAACAGCCACAAGAGGAACAAGTTTTGCAGAGCAGTTACAGAAAACAGGGGAGGCATCAGGCACATCAACGGTGGATGCTTATACGGAATACCTAAAGCAGAAATACGGGGCAGGCGTATCTATTCAGAATGTTGGAAAAGACCAGAACAGTATAGACAGTATTGGCGCAGGAACAGCAGGGACGGGAAATGTTGTGATCGCATCAAACATTCTGGAGCAAATGGCGAATGATCCGGAAAAGGCAGCTTATTATGAGAAAAAGATACAAGATTATTTCAATTATTCTTTGCCACAAACACAGGCTTTTATGGTAGCGGTTGGGCATAAGATTACTTCCAGCGGTGTTATAATTCATGAGGATGGGACAGTAACTTATTATCTTAGCGGTGAGGAAGCACCAGAAAAGAAAGCACAAGTGGAAGCTGAACAAAAGGCAAAACAGGAAAAGAAAGCGGCACAGCGCCAAGAAAATTTAAAACGTAGTCAGGAAGCGGCGGAAGAGCGAAGACAGCAGATGGAGATTGCATATAGAAAACAGATGATGGCAGAGGTTCTTGCTAACCGTACATTGGATGCAGGCAAAGTTACATACACAAGTACATCAGAAACTATGGGGCCTGCGATTGCAGCTTATGAGCGGAACATCATGGAGGCGGCGGGCATTTTGAAGTAAGGAAGATCATGCCCGGACTTACCATAAGGGGGCATGGGCGGCTCCGAATGACAGAGGGGCCGCCGATAAAATAAAATCATAAGGAGGACGAAATCATGGCAATTTCAGGAATTGGAAGCAACTACAGCAATGTGTATGGGAGTACATACACGGCACAGAAAAATGAGACAGTGAAGAAAACAGAAACAAAGGAAGCTGCGCCTGCACAGGCGAAGAGCACAGGGACAGACAGCGTATCGGATTATTATTCCTACCTGCAGAAGAATTATGACTGTGTAAAGAATGGCAGCGTGGCAATTTCGGGCTCTTACCTGAAGGAGTGTGCAAAGAACCCGGAAAAGGCGAAAGAACTGGAAGAAAGCCTTGCTTACTTCAAAGAAGGTTATGAAAGCGGTCTTAAGAGCGCCCAGGCCAATGCAAGGGCTATCGGGGCAAGGGTGGTGAACCATACGGAAAGCTGGAGCATCGACAGCACAGGGAATATAACCATGATGGCGTCCACCACGGTAACTTCCGACAGCGGGGTAAAAGGCTGGAAGGAACTGGCAGAGGAACGGGAGGAAAAATTAAAGGAGAAAAAGGAGCAGGAACGCGCCGAGGAAAAGAGAAAAGCGCAGAAGGAACAGGAAGAAGAACGGCTGGAAAAGATTCAGATTTCAGCACAGTCAGTGCCCGTGATATCGGATGCGTACCATAAGCCTGTTGACATCAAGGCATAAATGACAGAAAGGAAGAAAGCCAATGGATATTAATAATCTGCAAAGGACACTGCCGCAGTCATACCATGTAGATGCTGGCAGGATAAGGGGGCGTTTACAGCAGGCGGATAAAGGCATTGCTGTGGACCAGCGGCAGGGCGACAGCGTGGATATTTCCGGGGAAGGCCGCAGGGCTTTGAGGGAAAAAATGTCTGCGGCAAAAAGGATGGAGCCTTCCGGGGATATCGGAAAGCTCTCGCCCATAAATTCCGGGGTATACGGCATGATGAATGATTTTGAAAAGGTCATGTCGGAACTTGGGGGCGGTTCCGTGTCGGACGAATTTGTGACAAAGGACTATTCGCAGGCGGACGTTGATGCGCTGAAAGCGAGGTTTGAAGAAACGGAAGGGGCAAAGACGGATACCTTTGACAGTTATGTGAATAAGATGGCTTCCGCCTATCAACTGCTGAAAGACCGCATAGAGGAAAAATATGCGGCGTCTGGTGGCGGGAAGGAATATTACACTGCGGAGGATGGAAGCACGCAGGAGCTGACGAAGGAAAAGGAACTGGAAATGCTGGATAAAGCCTATGAAACTCACAGCAGGTTCATGGCGACAAACACGCAGATATGGAGCGAACTGCAGGGCTTTAAGGCGCAGATGGTATATCATTCCAACGGTTCGGAAAAGCAAAGCGAAGGTGTGAAAGAGCAGACTTACCATGCGTTTATGGATGCAGTCAGTGGGAAGAATGGCGGGCGTCTAAAACAGGAAAATGGCAGCCTGAACCAGTTTCGGCTGGATTTGGGGATATCTCCTTCCGCAAGGAATACCCTGAACGGAATATGGGATTATTATGCGAATCTAAAACATTGATCAGAGCAGATATTTTAATTTGGCAGAGGGGCAAAAACGAGCGTTTCTGCCATTGACTGGCTGTTTGGTTTTGGAAATGGCCATATGTATGGAAATTTGCCGAAAGTATGATTAAAGACCCATTCCGGCACTGGCATACAATATCTTGTGTGGGATGGCGAGGAAGGCCGTGGGGGAAAAGTCCTTTTGCAGGGCGAGGCAGACAGGGAAAGGTATGAGGCCCTTGCGGAGACCTACTTCAATAAATATCCCAACCTGATCCATGATAAGAACGCCGCATACATATGGGCTGACCTGGAGATAAAGGGGCTGGCGCAGCATACGAAGGACGGCATTGTCTCTATGGGCTTTAACGGGATGTCCTATAATGACAATACAGATTATAAGAACAACTGGAGCGTCCTGTTTTCGGAAAATACCTATAAGGCGGTTTTCAACTGGCTGCAAAACAACAGGGGCAGTATTGAAGAAATGCAGAAGTTCGCCACATGGCAGGATGTGTTTGATAGCATTGGCAGCCGCTATGAACGGGTATGGTCTGATGAAGAAGAAAAGCAGGGGTATCTGAATAATTGATAAGCTACAGCCTGACAAGGCAGGGCAGGCATCCCCGGCATTCCGGCAGATCGGGGAATAATTAAAACAGCTTTTGGAAGAGGTATCATATGAAAAAGAACATTATTTTATGGGTGGCGGCTTCGGCGGTAGTTATGCTGGCGTTTCCGTGGCTTGCGGTTACTTTCGTAAAAGGCGATGCAGGAATGGCGGTATGTTTTCTTCTGTTTTTTGCAGTCAATCCATTATATTCCGTGATAATCGGAGCGTTTGCGGGAAAAGATGTGAAGCATTTGTGGAGCCTTCCGTTTATTTCAGCAGTGCTATTTCTGATAGGCACATGGATATTCTTTGACATGGGGGAAACAGCATTTATCCTATATGCGGCAGTCTATCTCGTTATAGGGATAATGGCTATGCTGATTTCTATGTTTATTAGAAAGAAAACGCAGAAGTAGCCTGACAAAGTAGGGCAGATATCCCCAGCGTTCCGGCAGAGTAGTAGAAGGGAAGATAATTAAGATAAGGATAAAAGGAAGAATATTTACATGAATCATTTTAAGAGATTTTTATTACTTGTACTTGCATTGGCAGTTGGTGGAGGAATGGGATATAGGTTATTAGTGGGTTTCAATTTTGTTAAAATGGTTATTTTTATCTTGTTGATTTTAATATTAGGTGAGGTGTTCTATCAAATAGATAAATGGTTATCTGATAAGGAGTAATTTCCTGAAAAAGGCGGAAAGCATATTATCCAAAAAGGAAGTATCATTGGTGACTTTGAGTAAGAAATATCTTTATGGTTGAATATCCCCAATAAGCCACAGACTGACAAGAGCAGAGGCAGGCATCCTCGGCTTTCCGGCAGATGGAGGAATCGTATAACAAGAATGTGGAGGAGTGTAAGATGTTTGATTTTATCATAGAGATGATTGCAGATATTGCAGAAATCTTTGTTGATTTGTGGGTAAACAAAGTGATAAACCGAAAGAAAAAAAGTAATATTGATTCTGGACATATAAGTCAGCAACAGGTGGTACAAGATGGAAAGTAAAATGGAGAGAATCGATGCATTACTGAAAAAGCAATGCTTTATCATGGATTATCTTCCGGAACAGGTGAAAGCGGACAATGGAGGACAGTTTTTTGATGTGGAGTATTATCTGCTGGGCAGCGATAAACATATTGGGCTGAAAGACAGGTTTGTTGCCGTCATTTTGAAACTGATGTGCTATTACCATGTGGCAATTCTGTGGAATGGGTGGGTTGACCGTCCTTCTCCGGAAATGATAGAGGAGGCGGTCTATGAAATTATGGAGAACCATTCGGGTACGCTGAATGTACTGTTCGTGGAGGCGGATGCGCTGCTGGTCTTTGATTGGAACTGCCTAAATCTGTCAGTGTATAATCCGGCAGAAGATGTCCAGTCCATTATGGAGAGGATTGCGTTTTCAGAAGGCTTATTTTGGAGAGAAGCTGCAAATTAGGTCTGAATAGATGCACTGTTGTATTGGATGCATATCCGCAATAGATCACAGCTGGATAATACAGGGCAGACATCCCTGGCGTTCTGGCAAAATTGGAGAGACGAGAATTAAGATGAGGATAAAGTTTGATGAACCGATTGTTGGAAAGGATAGCGTGTTGGAGATAGGCAGTAAGGAGTTAGATGATTTTTATGCTGCTGCATCAGATATTGACAGGATAAATCTCTTTTTTATATTGCTGGCATCATTACACTATTATGAGGAAAAAGGGGATACCGTCCGGACAGCGCATTTGAGTTTTCTGATGGCGTACTATGTCTTTGCTCCTTTGACGCCACCTGGTTCCGAGTGCCTTGCCCTGTATTATATGAACGAAGCCGTGTCATTAAATCCGATACCGGAATATAAAGAGTGGCTTTCGATTATGGAGAAAGGGAACTGATTCAGACGCATATCCCCAATAAGCCACAGCCTGACAAGGCAGGGCAGGCATCCCCGGCGTTCCGACAGATTGGGGAATCGGGGAGCAGGGAGAGGAGGTGGAGGTCGGTATGGAATTTGACCGAGGAACATAAATAAAGCACCTTTGCATGGAGCAATAAAATGCTCGGACTTATCATGAGAGAGCAGGGGCGGCTCTGACCGACAGAGGGGCCGCAATATTAAAAATAATGGAGGATGAAAGGAAATGAATGTTAATGGAATAGGAGCAGCAGGATACCCGGCAGCAGGGTATGAAACAAGAAGGGCAAGAAGGAATTACACCGACCAGATGTGCAACATGGTTCCGGCAGCACAGGCATCCAGTGGTACATTTGAGTTACATATTTCAAATGATAAGGATGGAAAGGCAATCGGCTCAATGTGCGGGGCGGATTATTCCCTTACGGTCTACCAGCCGAAGGACTTTGACCCTGCAAATCCGGTATATAAGGTGAAGGTATGGGACAAAGGCGGAAATGTGACAGAACGCATGGTGGATGTGTCAAAAGTTGATACAACGGGCAGTGACTATATTGATATGTTTGCATATTCCAGCCACTTATCGGCAAGCGGGGAATGTCCGGGCGCACAGTCCGCTTTTATCAGGGCAGGGGCAAATCAGCATGGCGCTGACAATAGGACACATGATGACCTGTTCGGGATGAATGACTGGATCAGCGTTTTAAAGGATGCTATGCAGACGCAGTATGATGCCGGGAATCTGAAAGGATATCTGGACTATAAGCAGTTTTGGGATTTCCTGGATAAGTAAGTTTTTGCAAGCAAGAAAGGCTTTCCCAGCGTTTCGGTAGATTGAAGAATCGGGGAGAGGGAGAGGAGGTGAAGGTCGGTATGGAATTTGGCCGGGGAACATAGGCAAAATGTAATTTTGAGGCAATGAACTGCTCGGACTTATTACGAGGGAGCAGAGGCGGTTCTGAATGACAGAGGGGCCGACATAGCAAAATAATGGAGGAGATTAAGAAAATGAATGTAAATGGAATAGGAGCAGCAGGATACCCGGCAGCAGGGTATGAGACGAGAAGGACAGAAAGGAATGTTGCAGGAGGGAGATTTGCAGAACAGGCGGCGGAAGCAGCACAGGCAACAGCCACCCTGCATGGTGTTGATGAAGGTTCAGGAGATATTGCAATCAGCTCATGGGCGGATGTTGTGAGTGGCTCATCCATTTCTGTCTATAAGACGCAGGACTTTGATGCGGCAAATCCCGTGTATAAGGTCAAGACATGGGATAAGTCGGGGAATGTGACGGAGCAGATGGTGGACGTGTCAAAGGTAGACCCGGAAAACTGTGATACGGCTGAGATGTATGCATACACCGCTAATCTGAAAGAAAGCGGGAAAGGCAGTTTTGAGGATACGGTTCTGAAAGCAGCAGTCGCTAAAGCTGTGAAAAATGCGGAGCAGAGAAGCGCGGGCTCATGGAGCTTTTCGGAAAAGACGGATTGGGTGAAAATTGTAAATGATATCATGCAGTCCGAGTACCAATATGGGGATTTGAAGGGCTACATGGAGTGGAAGAAGTTCTTGGGATTTTTGGAGAAGTAGACCATTCAGATTTATTACATAAAGCACAAAGGATAAAAGGGAACCAAGCAGGAACACTTCATGTTTGGTTCCCTTGTTCCATATCAGTGCGGGGAGGCGGTTGTCAGTGGAGAGGATTGTCAGCGCCAATGATAAAATGTAAGAAAACGCCGAAGAAAAAATGCAGATTTATGGCGGAAAGGAGAAAAAACGATAGACTCCCAATAGGGCAAAAATGTCCAAGGAGGGAGTCGGAAAATGAGAGGAGAAAGCTGGATGGACATACGAAGTGACAGACAAAAAGGGATGAGCTATGTGGAACTCGGAAAAAAATACCACATGGATCCCCGGACAGCAAAGCGGTATGCACAGTCACCGCAAAAACCGGAGTACACACTGACACAGCCAAAGCCAACAAAACCGGATGCTTACAAGCAACAGGTAGACCAATGGCTGGAGGAAGCGCCCTATTCGGCGATACGGATACTGGAAAAACTGCAGGAACAGGGATTTGACGGAAAGTATAGTATCGTAAAAGAATATGGCCGGGGAAAGAAAATGGATCTGGATGAAAAAGCAACGGTACGATTTGAAACCATGCCGGGGAAACAGGGGCAGATGGACTGGGGTTTCTTCGAGGATCATCTGGCCTATGAGGACGGGAAATGGAAGAAACTGTACTGCTTCCTTATGATACTGGGGTATTCTCGGATGCGCTACATCGAGTTTGTGACGGATATGAGTACAAATACACTGATCCGGTGCCACCAGAACGCGTTCCGATACTTTGGAGGATACCCGGAGGAAATCCTCTACGACAACATGAAACAAGTGGTCATCAAACGCCTTCTGAAACAGGAAGACTCCACGCTGAACCGACAGTTCGAGGACTTCGCTGGCTTTTATGGCTTTAAGCCCATCCTGTGCCGGCCCTATAGAGGGCAGACAAAAGGCAAGGTAGAACGGACAGTACAGTTTGTACGGGATAATTTCATGGTTGGAATCAAGTACGAAAGCCTTGCAGACCTCAATGGACAGGCCCTGGCCTGGTGCAACAAAGTCAATGGAAGGGTTCACGCCACCACCAATGAGATCCCCTTTGAGCGGCTGAAAGCGGAACGGTTAAACCCTCTGCGCCGGGAGTGCATCATCGATAGAATCAACCCGTGCCGGGTACAAAAAGACTGCCTCATCTCCTATGCCGGGAATCAGTACTCAGTGCCAGCGGAATACATTGGCAAAGATGTGGCAGTCGTGGCCCTCGACAGTATGCTGGCTGCCTACTATGAGGGAAAGCAGATAGCCCTGCACCGAATATCGTATCAGAAAAAGGATATGGTTGTCAATCCACAGCACTACAGACGGCTCACCCTGAAACAGACGATGGAGGCGGAAAATATGCTTTTGGAACAGGACAAAGTCATTGATTTCCCTTTAAAACCTTCTGACTTATCCAGATATGACGAGGTGCTGTATGAATGAACTGACTATGGACAGGCTGCGGGAGAACCTGGAAAGCCTCAAGATGAAAAATACCCTGGAGATTCTGGACAACTACCTGGAACGGGCGGTGGCGGAGAAGTTAAATATCGTGGATGTTTTGGATCACATTTTTGCTGAAGAAGCGAAATCCAAGCGAAAACGTGCCTATGAGAAACAGGTCCAGATGTCCGGTTTCCCCATTAAGAAAACCCTGGATGAATTTGATTTTTCCTTCCAGCCCTCTATTGATAAACGCCAGATTGATGAACTGGCAACCATGTGTTTCTTGGAAAACGGGGAAAATGTAGTCTTCCTTGGGCCGCCGGGTGAGGGCAAAATCCATCTTGCCTCAGCCCTTGGGCTTGTGGCTGCAAAACACCGATTCTCCACCTACTACATCAACTGCCATCAGCTCATTGAGCAGTGAAAAAAAGCCCACTTTGAGAACCGGCTGCCAGACAAGCTTAAAATCCTGTCCAAGTACAGGATGCTTATCATCGATGAGATTGGGTATCTGCCTATGGACATTCAGGGGGTTAACCTGTTTTTCCAACTCATCGCAAGGCAGTATGAGAAGACATCCACAGTCTTTACCTCCAATAAGACCTTTTCCCAATGGAATGAGGCATTTGCTGATGTCACCATTGCCTCCGCCATTCTGGACCGGGTTCTGCATCATTGCACCGTGGTCAACATCAAAGGAGAGTCATACAGGCTGAAAGAACGCAAGGAATTTATGCGCCACAAGCAGCAGATCGTGAACACGCTTTTTGAGCAGGGAAACACCTGAAGATGTAACATGATTCCGCCGAAAAACTACAAAATTTGGTTGGCGTTTTCTTACAATTTTAAATCGGCGTTGACAAGATGAAGTAGATAAAGAACTATACCTGAAACTATCAGAGAAAGCAGATAGTTCTGCATCACTTACCTCTTATGTCAAGAGAGCATTGGAAGAATATCTCAATATAAAAACAGAGATAACAGAACGTCAGCAGTTTCATGAGCAGATACTTTTAATGGTACATGAAGAAACGCAGTCACAGGGGATGAAGCTGGTAGGTGCGTTACTTGGTGGTATAGATACAGTAAATGTACAGAAGATTCCAGAGAAGCCTATGATGGAAGAAGCGGGATTACCAGAAGAGTGTGGGAGACTTCCGGAAGATCTCAGAGGGGTTCTTGACTTTATAGGATGAGGTTAAAAAATCAATGATAAAGGAATATTTTGCAAAGCATGTACAGGCACTCCAAACGGGGTGCCTGTTGCACATTTGTTGTAAAGTGAAAGCAATGTGCTGTGGAATTGGCAAATTAAAAAATATTTTGTAACAAAAAGTTGTATATGTGCAATTAGATACAACAGATATGCAGGATAGAGTCTTATCGGGGAAGGTGGTTATGTATTTCATGCAATTAAAAAGAAAAGGAAAATATAAAGGAACATATGAAGGGGAATATAAAGTACCTCTAAATGTTCCTTTATACGACTGGATTTGTGGAGATAAGTATTGTTAAACTTCCTATATTAGATTCAGGAATGGAGGTGATTTTTGTGATTGATATTGATCTGGATGATGTAAATGAAGTGGCGATCTATGAGGCTTTCAACGTTGATGGAAATGAATCCGAAGCTCTGAACGACAGCTATCTGGAACTATTTGAACTCATTGGACGTGATGCAATGCTCAAACTGTTCAAATATTTTCGTGGCGATAAGATTGATTGTCCTATGAGACTATATCGTCCTGAATTTATTGCAGACTTGGCGAAGCAGACAACTGACAGACGTGAACGAGCCAAGATTGCAAGAGCCGGAGGGTATACTGCAAAATTTATAGAGGGTGTATTGCATAAACGAAGGGATGAGGATGAAGCGGAGTAATGTGGTAAAGGATGATACAGCTATAGTTATAATAAGGGCAAAAACAAAAGAAATGAGATACTTAAATTTCCAGATATAGGAAAGGAAGGATGACTGTATGTACCAAAGGGATGAATGGAAAATCAATGAACTACCGGAGCTACAAAAAAAGGACATATATAAGCCGGTTTATCTAAACAAGTACGGGTATTATGAACTGCGCAGGCAAAATACCAGAGAAGAGAGGAATGCAAATTTTGAAGATCATTATTTTCAAGAATATTCAGGAGCAACTTATGAGAAGGTAGAATATCCACCAGAGGAACTTAAATTTCTTAATAACCAGATTGAAGAAAGAGCTTATGTCATAGAGCAGAACCTTGCGAAAACAGGTGTAAGCGGTGATTATTCACTATTGGATATTGGGTGTGGAGAAGGATTCCTGCTACAGTATTTCCATGATAAGGGTAAGAAGGTAAAAGGGATTGATATTGGCTCTTACGCCCTTGAACATTTCCATCCGGATATGATTCCTTTCTTTGAAAAAGGGGATATGGAAACACTGCTCCCTGTCATGGCAGAGCGTGGAGAGACCTATGACGTAGTCAACGTTGACCGTGTCCTGGATATGGTAGATGATATTGATGTCTGTCTAAATAAGATCAAAGGGATCATGTCGGAGCGCTCCATTCTGGTAATAAAAGTTGCAAATAACTACTCCAACTTACAGAGGATGCTTCTGCAAAAAGGGGAAATGAAAGAAGAATACTGGCTGGATGATCCGGATCATACAGGTTATTTTAACCGTGAGGGGATGATCGCAAGGCTTGAAGCCAATGGATTTGAGTGCATGGATTTTTATGGAGATACATTTGTAGATTTCCAGCTTGTCAATCCGTTTACCAATTATTATGAAAGACCAGAAACTGGAAAAGAGGCGCATAAAACAGCCGTGTGTCTTGAAAACCTGTTCCATGACATTTCTATGGAGAGGACTATGGAGATTTACCGTATGCTGGGTGATATGGGATTTGGAAGAGAGATCGTAGGAGTATTTAAGAAAAGAGAAGGCTGATTTCTATGGATCTAGGTATCTGCTTGGTGCATTTAATGGGATTATAGCTGAATAATGAGATTGTAAATTATTTCCATAATAATATCAGGAGGGTTTTCTATGATGAAGAGAATTATAGGAGACCCTTCTGTTATGTAGCAAGTGAGAATGAAAAATACAAAGCAGGATGGTTTATAGAACTGATTTGCGGAAAAAGGAGTATTCAGCCGGAATTGAAGGTATTATTTATGGAAGAAAAAAAGTTGGTTTATCAAATAAGGCCGTCATACTTTAGATGTACTCATAAAGAGGATTGGGGGATATATTCCTTCAATCCTTTTTATATTTTATCACACATATACAGATACAACAGAAAATACACAACACCAAAGGAGGCAACAGAAGCTATGGAGAAAAATATTTTAGAAGCATTCCAGCCCAACATAGTAGAGAGGCTGGGAGGAGTTTACTGGCTGGATGATGGTTACAGGGAGGCCTTTGAGAGGGAGAAAGAACTTGCAAACCGTGTGAGGGAAACCTTTTCCGGGGAACAGATGGATATAGTGGAGGAATACCATTCTGCCATGTCCGTCACCATGGGTATATGTGAGCTTCTTGCCTATAGACAGGGCATGAAGGATATGGTGTCTATTTTGAAGTAAAAGGGAAGAGCATATGGGAAATGTATCTGCTATAAAGGCATCTTGCAGACTGTCCGAAAACTCCGGGAAAATATGGAGGAAAGGTTCGAGATATGGTATAATTAAGCCATCAAAACCACAATGGAGGACGCAGACATGGGGTACATTCAAGGAGCGGCTCCTGCCAAAGAAGGCTGTCCCGGTTATGATCCCCGCGATATGCTGAAACTGTATATGTATGGCTGCCTGAACCACATCCGTTCCTCCAGACGGCTGTAGAAGGAGGCATCCCGGAATGTGGAACTGATGTGGCTCCTTAAGAAGGTTGTCCCGGATTTCCGCTGCATTGCAGACTTTCGGAAAGACAATGCGAAATCAATCAGGGAAGTGTTCAAGGCATTTGTGAGGCTGTGCAACAAAGCGGGGCTGCTTTCGCATGAATCAGTCGTAATTGACGGGTCAAAATTCCGTGCGGTAAATGCTGACAATAAAAGCTATGTCAGCAGTAACGCAAAGAAGGTTCTTCTGGATGTGGAAGAAAAAATCAGCAGATACATGAAAGAACTGGATGAAACAGATGCAGCCGAATCGAGACCGGGCGCTTTGATAAAAGAAGATATTGCCGGGGGGCTGGATTATCTGGAACGCCGCAAAGCCCAGCTGACTGAAGCACTGGAACAGATGGCAGGCAGCGGGGAGAACCACATTTGCACTACTGATCCGGAAAGCCGTCTTATGAAAACGAGGGACGGCATCCGGCCAAGCTTCAATGTGCAGACTGCGGTAGAAGCGAAAAACCATCTGATTGTTCATTATGATGTAACGAGTGAATGCACGGACTGGCATCTGCTTGGAGACGGTATCAATGCCTCAAAAGCCGCATTAGGAGTGGAAAACCTTGAAGGTATCGCGGACAGAGGATACAGCAACGATGAAGAAATCCTGCAGTGCCTTTTAAATGGGGATACTCCTACAACGCATCCAAATAAAGGCGAGAAAAGCAGGATGTTCCGGTTCCAGAAAACCGATACAGAAGTAACCGGGGAAATGCTGTTTTCAAAAGATAAGGATACGATTCTTCAGTGCATATCAGCCGGTGAGCTGCCTGAGATTCTACATCGGGGCGATGTGGAGCTGGAAGTTGTGAAACGCCGGGAACAGGGAAGCAGCCTGTATCTGGATAAAGAAACCGGGGAAGTGGTTTCCTATGCAGAAATGAAAGCACAGGGCGGATTGGAGAAAGCGCCTGTGGAAGTCAGGCGGGAACCACCGTTACATCCATATTTTGAGCGCGATATTGAAAAAGACATAGTTATCTGCCCGATGGGTCAGACGCTGTTCTACGCAGGTCCGGGCCACCCGAATGGCAAAAAAGATCCCTGCATCCGCAGGTATCACAGACTTTCAGCCTGTTTGAAATGCCCCAACAAATGTACACTTCATAAAAGACGGATCGTCTCATTCAAAGAGGGCGAAACACGGAAAGAAGAAGCCTTTTATGAAAAAGCTAGGGAAAACAGAATTGTCCGGAAGACGAGCCGCCGGTTCAAAGTGATCACGTTATCCGAAGAAGAAAGTTCATGGGACGAATGGGTGAACCTGCGGTTCTACCCCAACCAACAGCATTTACGGAAGCGGAACACTGTAGTTGAACATCCATATGGAACTGTGAAAAGATGGCACGGAGCCAGTTATCTGCTGACAAAAGGAAAGCTGAAGGCAGCCGCTGAAATGGGGCTTTCTTTCCTAGCCTACAATTTCCGAAGGGTGGTAAATCTTCTCGGGGTAAATGGAATAATGGAGATGATTTTGACCTGATACAGGTCTTTTTCTTTTAAAAATGGTTTTCTTTCCGGCCAGAATACGAAAAAAAACTCCTGCCGCCAGACTGTCACATATAGACAAGTTTCTGGTGGTATTTTTGACGCCATTTTTTCTTATTTTTCGGACGGTCTCCTTGGAAACCGAAGAAAACAGAGTTAATATATGGGTGGCAATCCCTCTTTTACTATATTGGCTATATGCGCTTTTGTAGTTAGATGTCTCCCTTATGGATATTACATATTAGTGGAAGAGAAACCGCACAAATGATATAATCAGGCTAGCAATATAATAGAACGCTTTATGGAGAGGGGGAAATTGCTTTGCATGAAAAACAAAATGATATATCGCCCATTGACCGCAACGCCTTTCAAGCGCAATGTTGCCTATAACGAAATAGAACCATGCCAGGCATTGCAGCCTTATGTCAGATGCTTTTGGGGCGGGGATTACGATTGTTTATCTGATACAGGAACAGATGAATCCTCTGAAATAGTGATTCCTGATACCTGCGTGGATATTATCTACCGTATGGATGATGTGGGAAATATCATTATTTCTGATTTTTGCGGAATCAATGACAGGGCTTTTCTTTCTTCTAAAAGTCAAAAGGTAGGATATAAGATATCTGTGTTTGCAATTCGCTTTTATGCGTGGACGGCTTATGTCTTTTCCGAGGACTCTTTCGTCGGGAGCGTAAACGGAAGATATGATGTCAGGGAAAGGTATAACTGGCTGGACAGAGAATTGCGTAGCCGTTTGGCAGAACCAGGAAATCTGACAGATCTGATTCGGTTGACAGAATCCCTTCTTTTGAAAAAACTGGAGACTGCAAGGACTAATAAGCTGGTAGATGGAGTGATGAACGATATTCTTTTGTATCAGGGGACATTAGAGATCAATCAGCTATCAAAGGAGAATTTCATAAGCAGCAGGCAGACGGAAAGGTTGTTTTGTGAATACATCGGTATGGCTCCTAAGAAATTGAGTAATCTGGTGCGTTATCAATATCTGTGGAAAGATATTGTAAGCCAGAGAAACTTTGATATTGCGTCCGCAGTTTCTAAATATGGGTATACGGATTTGTCGCACATGATGCGGGAATTCAAACGCTATCATACCATGAATATCCGGGAAGCCAGAGAAATGGCTTTAAAATGAAAGCGGTTTAAAAACCGTCGAGAGAATGAATATATGTCGGAAATATACAATACAACCATTTCCGGACATGGTATAATGGACGTTAAATCAATTGAGAAAGGGAAAAAGACCATGAAATTATGTACCACATTGATTGCTGTAAGGGATATGGAGCGGTCGCTGCAGTTTTACCACGATCTATTCGATCAGGAGGTAACACTTGATCTGGGATGGAACAAAGCATTGACTTGTGGATTGGCCTTACAAGAGCATTTTGATGAACTTGCGGGATTTCCGGAAGAAACCATGAAGTATCATCCTAATACGATGGAACTTTATTTCGAGACGGAAAACTTTGATGACTTTCTTGCCCGTCTTCGCAAGTATCCGGAGGTGGCGCTGCTGCATGAACCGAAAACATTTCCCTGGCTGCAAAGGGGCGTGCGCGTATATGATCCTGACGGACATTTGATTGAAGTATCGGAAAGCATGTTTTCAGTAGCATGCAGACTATTCCAGCAGGGAAAAAGCGTTCAAGAAACAGCAGAGCTGATCCAGCATCCTCTACATGCGGTTGAAGCATGGCACGAGAAATACCAATCAGGAGTACACTAAAAGTATGAATCAAGACATTGCTGTGGGCATGGCCTGCAGAATGCAGAAAGAGAAGAAAGAATGGATAAAAAGATTGAGGTAGTTCCATATCTGGAATTTAAGGGAAACTGCGAGGAGGCAATTAATGCCTATATTGAGGCATTTGGCGGTGAGATTTACTGGATGTCCCGTTTTTCTGAGAATACGGCTGATACACCAGATTTCATTGGAAAGGTAATGCATGTGGAGTTTGCCATAGGCAATACGCATATGGCGGCGGGCGATGGTGATGGCTATGGGGGAGTGAAGACAGGTATAAAGTTGATGATTCATATGAATTCAGAGGCGGAAGCGTTGCATGCCCTGTCTGTATTAGCGGAGGGCGGAACTGTACTTTCACCGCTACGCCCGCATCCGGAACCGGATGACGATGGCTGTGGTTCTCTCGCAAAAGACCGTTTTGGTTATACATGGATCATTACATGTCCAAATCCGGCGAAACAGTAAGAAGTTGTATTTTTGTATATGGAAGCGGGATACAATGTATTTAAGTGGATAAGATGGACTACGGGACAAGCAAAGCTTGTCTGGAGGGGCGCACTTCAAACATTACATGATGCAACCTGAAAGATCTTTTCTCCATGCTGCATGGGAATTATAATAGTCCTATGACATGTGGGAGGAAATCTTTATGGGACTGTTTCGCAAGAGTCTGATCATTTCATTCAAAGAAAAATCAATATTCCGCTTCGACTATCTGTTGGGGACGGTATTTGCTTTTTTCTATATTGTCCTGAAGGTATCGCTTTGGAAAGGCTTATACGGAGCAGGGGGGACAGAGATTGGCGGCATTGCGCTAAACAGTATGATCGCCTACAGCATCATTGCCGGGTTTACGGAGGGAGTCACGAAAACGTCCGTCATGAAAGAGCTGAATGACAGCGTGGCGGACGGCACGATTTCCGGACATCTCCTACTCCCAATGGGCCTTAAAAAATACCTGTTCATCCGTTCGCTGACACGGGGGATTTTTCACACGATATATGCGATCCTGCCGTCAGTTGCGGCTGCCATGCTTCTGTTTGGCTTCCGTATAAGCATTGGGCCGGCCAATCTGGTTTTGTATTTCTGCTCGGTGTGTATGGGAACTGCCATCAACTTTCTGTATCAGTTTTTGTTTGGCTCCACCGTGATATGGCTGCACAATTCTTTCTTCCTCGGCAATATCAACAGTGTCCTCCTAAGCCTGTTTTCCGGCGCGTTTGTGCCGATCTGGTTTTTCCCTGAGGGACTAAAGGCACTGTCGGAATTTCTGCCTTTCCGCTACATTGTCTTTGAGCCCACGGCGATTCTTGTGAGTGTGAAAAGCTATGAAGAGACGGCGGCGGTTCTGGGGATGCAGTTGGTATGGGTTGCGGTACTGTCAGGGGCGGTTTCGCTTGTCTGGAACCGGGGTAGGCACAGGCTTATGATACAGGGAGGGTGAAGTGGTGGCAGCAAAGGGATTGTACAGGTATCTGAGGCTGACTTATTTTTTTACAGCAAAGACGATAAAAGGGATGCTGACTTACCGATGGTCTTTTCTGGCAAACTGCATTTCCCAGGCACTGGATTATTCCGTGACGTTTCTGCTCATGTGGATCATGATTTCGGCGTTTGATACGATGAACGGATGGAATGCCTACGAGGTGATGCTGCTCTACGCGTTCAGTTTGTTTGCGTACGGAATCGCGGGCACATTTTTCTTTAATATCATGAACCTTATTCCGGGGCAAATCCTTAAGGGCGCTTTTGACGATGTGCTGGTGAAACCGGTAAAGATACTGCCTTACCTGATAAGCAGCAGTTTTATCTGCAATTATATTGCCCATATGACACTCTCCGCTATTGTTGTGGCAGTCTGTATGAGGGCACTGAAGCTTTCGTTTACATGGCACTTTTTGGGAAGGGCAGCGGGGATTTTACTGTGCGGCAGTCTGGTCTATGCGGGATTGTTCCTGATTGTGACGGCTTCGGCTTTTCTGGCGGCGAAAATAGATGCCCTGTTTCAGGTAATGTATTTTTTCAGGGAGGTATCTTACTACCCGGCATCTATTTTCCCGAGGGCCATACAGGTGATCGTCACGACGCTGGTGCCTTACGGGTTTGTCAATTATTATCCGCTCCGTGCGCTTCTGGGGAAAGAAGATAACGCTGTGTTTGGGCGGGCCGTGGCGTGGGGGCCGCTTGTGACTACGCTGTTTTTTACAGCCGCGTGCTTTATTTTTGTGAGGAGCGCAAAATGCTATAAGAGCAGCGGATCGTAAGGGGCAGCGCGAAAAATGGTTCCAAAAAGGAGGGCGTCATGGCGCTGATAGAAGTGTCGCATGTTTCAAAAGAATATGAAGTACTCATACCGCAGCCGGGGGCAAGGAATGTCCTGAAAAATATCTTCTGCCCGGATAAAAAGATTGTCCATGCCGTATCGGACATCTCTTTCAGGATCAAAGAGGGAGAGCTTGTAGGCTTTATCGGGGAAAACGGGGCTGGAAAATCGACGACCATCAAGATGATGTCCGGCATTCTGTTTCCGACTGCGGGCAGCATCAGGGTGGGCGGTTTATGTCCCTATAGAAAGCGGGAGGAGAATGCCGCAAATATCGGCGTAGTGTTTGGACAGCGCTCAAGGCTTAATTGGGACTTGCCGATGATGGACAGCTTTGAACTATATAAGGAAATCTACCGGATTGATGTAGGCGTGTTTCAAAAGAACGTGAACCGGTTTGTGGAAATGCTGCATATGCAGGATTTTTACCAGACGCCGGTAAGGCAGTTGAGCCTCGGGCAGAGAATGAAAGCGGAGGTGGCGCTTTCCCTGCTGCATGAGCCGCCAATTTTGTATCTGGACGAGCCGACCATCGGGCTTGATGTGATGGCAAAGCAGCAGATCCGGGATTTTATCAAGGAGAGGAACCGCCTTGCGGGAACGACGACGATACTGACTTCCCACGATATGAAGGATCTGGACTGCGTGTGCAAAAGACTTATCGTGCTGGCGAAAGGGAGCATTCTCTTTGACGGTTCGATAGAACGCTTTAAAGAGGAGCATGCAAGCCAGGGCGTATCGGACATCGAGGATATGGTCAGGAGTATCTATGAGGAAGAAATGGCCATTGTGTAAAATCATATGTAGGTACGTCTAAGCGGACAAATTGTATGGACGAAAAAGATATCGCAATCAAAACAGGGGGAATGTCATATGACAACGGGAGAAAAGATAGCGGCATTGCGGAAAGAAAAGGGAATCACGCAGGAGGCGCTTGCGGAGAGACTTAAGGTGGCGAGACAATCGGTATCGCGCTGGGAGATGGATGCGGCGTTCCCGGAGACCGAAAAGCTGATCAAACTGAGCCGGATTTTGGAGTGCAGCATTGATTTTCTGTTAAACGGTGAGATACAGCGAGACTGTGAGAACGAAGCACCAATATCTGCGCGAGACTGTTTCCGGTTCATTCGTGAGTGCACTTACTGTTTTCTCGCGACAAATGCGGGCGAAAAGCCGAGACTTCGGCCAATGGGGCATGTGTATGCGGACGAAAAGGCGCTGTATTTCGCCACGGATACCCGCAAGGGCGTCTATGCGGAACTTACGGAAAACCCTTATGTGGAACTTGCAAGCTACAACTTAAATACAAGGCAGTGGATTCGGATAAGCGGCAGGGCAGTTTTGGCGGATTCCCTGATGGTTCGGGAAGAAATGGAAATTTTATATCCCATGATCCGGCAGGAATATGTCGGAAAAGAAGAAGTCTATTTTGTGATTTTTCAGATCGTGATCGAGGAGGCTATTATCGCATGAAAAGAATATCAATCGGGCCAAAACATGAGATGATTGTCCAGCCTGCGTTTATCATCGGCACATACAGCGAGGATAAAAGCCCGGACTTTGCGCCGATTACATGGGTGAGCAAGACCTGTGAGGAGGGGGATGAGTATTTGATTGTCATCAGTATGTACGGCGAAAAGAAGACGAGGCTGAATGTACAGCGGACGAGGCAGTTCAGCATCAATCTTGTCAGCACGAGGATGCTTGCGCTGATGGATTATTTCGGGCAGACATCAGGCTATGACGGGGTAAAGGACGGGATGGCTTACACTTACAAAAAGGCGGTCTGCGTCGATGCGCCCACGCTTGACGAAAGCCGCTGGGTCTGCGAGTGCGAAGTCCTTTCTTCGGTTGTTACTGGGCAGTCGGAAACCTTTTTTTGCAGGGTAAAGAATGTACAGGTCGATGAAGGAATCGACATTGATGCGCGCGGCATTGACCTGACGCAGTTTGATCCGGTGATTTATTCCGGGAATTATCATTCCGTCGGGGAGTACTTGGGGGGAATCGGGGATTATTATCATGCGGGCGAAAAGTGACCGGTTATTCAATATGGGCGGATTATTTTGGTGGAGACATTATAAAAAGTACTCAGCACGATGCGGGTCATTTTGACATTGCATTGGAATTGGCGCGGTATGTTGTGGGATGATGTATAGTAGAAGGAAAAATACAGCTTGGGTCAATGGTTTGTGATATTTAGTAAAAGATATCAAAAGGTGATAGAAATTTGAGGGGATATGAAAAATAAGCGTTTTTGCATATGTGGTGAAATAATATGAGGTTTCCTTATGGTGACAATGGAAGGATTCATAGATGGCATTATTTTATCTTGTCAGGCATGGAGATGAATATTATCCTCCTTATAGATTATTTGGCGATACTGCATTTGCAGTTCTCCAGAAATAACTATAAGGAGAAGATCTATAGTAAAATCAAATATACATGGCGGCACAATCTGTTGTGGCGGCTCTGAAGGTGGAAATTATCATTTCCGGGTGGCTCTCAAGCGGGAAACTGGTGGCTCCCAAAGGGAATAATATTCACATTTGATTTAATGTCGCAATTAACATCATAAAGAAAAACTGTATGTTTGGGGAGTAGGGATTTTAATCTCTGCTTCCTTTTGGTTTACATAACTATATATAGCCGTTCTATTTACCAATAAAAATTATACACTAACATGAGAAAAATTTGACAAAAAATACAGACTTAATCGGGTCTACAAGGATTTTTCTCTTATTCGACAGTCAAACTCCTGCATTTGTCGTAATTAGTAGAAAAATGATAGACATTCTATGAATGGAAGTATATAATATCATTGGGTTAATGTATGCTTAAATATATTTATGTAATGAAAAGTGATATGTTCTGAGGCAATTGTGATTTATTGATGAGAAACAAATTATGAATGGGTATCTAAAAATTTGTGAAGTCGTGGAAAAGTGGGGTATAAGTGAAAAAAGAATTAATACACCTTGCTTAGAAGAAATTTGGAAAGACATGGGCTATCCCTGACAAGTTTGAAAAACCAGACGATGAGAGAATTAAATCAGAAAATATGTAAAGAGGAAAAGTGCTAAGGAGGATTAAAAATGGGTTTAGGTAAGGAAATTTCACAATTTTCTCAGGTGCTTCAATTTGAAGGGCCAATTGATTCTTTAGTGTGGAAGAATCCGATAGAAGATTTTAATACTACATCGGTTTTGGTAGTTGATGAGACACATGAGGCATTACTTGTCGTAAATGGAAATGCATGTGATTTGTTTGGACCTGGTCGACATGTCCTTGAGACGCCAAATATTCCACTTGTAAAGAGGATAATAAATATTCCTACAGATGGACAAACATCATTTCCTTGTAAAGTTTTTTTCATTAATAAACTTCATCAAATGGACTTGACTTGGGGGATTCCAGGTGAGATTACATTGAATGATCCAGTTTATGATATTTTTCTTCATGTTGGAATGTGCGGTAATATGAACTTTTTAGTTAATGATTCTAGAAAGTTTATGCTTAAAATGGTTGGATTTAGGGATGTATTTGATGCAGAAGGAATGGTATTTAAATTCAGAGGTATTATTAAGCAGTATGTAAAGTCTTTTATTTCTAAGATAATGAATGTTGGAAAAGTAAGCTATTTCGACATGAATGAAAATCTTTTTGAAATATCAGAAGTGGTTAGAGAACAATTAAAACCTATTTTTGAAGATTACGGTATCGAAGTTCTTCAGTTTAACATAGAATCTATTACGGTTCCAGATGAAGATTTTGATGCTGTTAAGAAGGCTAAGGAAGCACGTGCATCACGTATTATCCAAGGTTATTCTTGGCAGGAAGAAAGACAGATGGATATTGCTCAAACATTTGCAGGCAATGAAGGCACTATAGGTAATATCGGAGGTGCTATAGGTGGATTTATGATGGGAGGAGCTTTTGGGGGTAGTGTAGTAGATATTGCAAGAAACGCATTAAATCCAGAGAATATTCCTACGCTGAATCCTCCGAGAGATTTAAGAAATGCATCTTCACCTGTTGATGATAGAAGTTTGCCTCCTTTTGACGTTGCTGGATTTATGGGCGGATATGGAAAGCCTGCAGAAAAGGCAGAGTTTGTACCAGAAAAGAGTGCACAGGAGTCTGGTAGTAAAAAGTTTTGTACAAATTGTGGTCATCCGTTAAATCCCGGAGCAAAATTCTGCGAAAATTGTGGAACAAAGACAGAACAAAAGGGTAATGTATGTAGTTCGTGTGGTTATGAATTCACTAATGATGCGAATTTTTGCCCCAATTGTGGAACTAAGAGAGGATAGGTAATATAAGATGGAACAGAAAAAGAAAAATGGATTAATGTTAGCTTTGATTTATTTAGTTGTTTTTGCTGCTTATAATCTTGTTGTTTTTCTTGTTTTTAAGAATTTTAACGCTGTATTTTGGATTAGTTATGGTTTTATGGTTGTTGCATATTTGATTCATATAGGATGTGCGTTTAGTATTGCAAAGAATACAAATGTAAAAGCCTTGTTTTTTGGTATACCTTTGGGGGCATTTTCTGTTTATTTTGTACTTGCAGAACTGTTTACTAGTTTTGTATTTATGATTTTTAAGGCTAATGCAAGCGTTAAGGTTACAATTGTAATTCAGGCATTATTATTATGCGTATTTGCGGTTGTTGCAATCGTTTCTATCATGACAAGAGATACCGTACATAATGTAGATCAGAAGATAAAAGAGAATATCAACTTTATTAAAGGTATAAATGTAGACGTTGAAATGCTGATGCAGAGATGTACAAATCCAGAAATTACGGGAACTTTGAAAAAACTTTCTGAAACAATCAAATATTCGGATCCTATGACAAACAGCGCTGTGACTACTCAAGAACAGATGATAATGCAGTATATGGCTGAATTGAGAACGATTTTTGATTCTGGTGATATAAATGCGGTTAAGGAACTTTGCAATAAGATCGAGTTGCTTTTTGTGGAAAGAAATAAGAAGTTAATGATTTCAAAATAAGGAGAGATTCGATGGCGGTTAATTTCATTGCTAGAAAATGTGCTTGTGGTGGAAAGCTTGAATTTGACTCTCAAAAGAGGATTTGGATATGTAAGTATTGTGGAACCATTGTAGAAAGAGAAGCAACGTTTAATAAAGTTCAGGTTGATGGTATAGAGGGTATTAATGATGTCGTTAGGCAGACTCTTATGGATGTTGCTTACAATAAGATGGACAATGCAAGCCACAATTTGGAAGATTGTGAGCGTAAAAATCACAAACATGTAGGAACATTGCTTGGTCATATTAGCTATAACTTATCAATGATATCTTTTGCAAAATCTCAGGATGAAGTTAGAGGACATTTGGATAAAGTTAAGGTATACGCAAAAAGATTCCAGACAGAGTTTCCTGTAATAGCTGAAGATGAGATAAATTTATATGAAGCTTTCGGCGAAGGTGTTGCGGATATATATGCAAATCTTTTGGTTGTATTTGATACGTTAAATGATTCGAGCAGAATTGAATATATTTCAAGTAAATTACATACAGAGGAAATTTTTTCAGAGTATGCAAATAAGAATCTGTTAAAAGTTGCACTTAAGAGAAAAAACTTTGCTATTGTCGAAGGGGTTGTCAATAATACAAGCTATATTGACAAAAAGTACAGTTTACAAGAGATATTAATGAATTATCCTATCCAAGAGAAGAAAATAGCTATTGTAGATAAATTGTTTTCTGCTCAAATAGCTGAGGCTTTAGGCAAGAGGTTTTTCGAACAGTATTTTGGAAACAGTGCGGATTCTATTGAAATGAAAATAAAAATTATTTCGAAATTATCTGCTACAAATTTACGATGCAATGCGGAGTCAATAGTAAAAGCTATTCACCATCAGATGGATAGCTATGAACATTCTAAAGATGTTTTTTCAGCATTGTACGAAGCAAAAGTAAGTGATCAGGAAACAGAGGCGTTACTAGTTTTCTGTTTGATGGTAAATAAAGAATACTATGTTCTTAAAGCATTTTTGGATGCGTTATCAGAGAAATCTGCTTTTGTGCAGCTTAGTTCCAGAGCAGTAATTTCATTCTTAGACAGTTCATCTTTAGAAGCAAGTCAAAAAAAGGACATCGTTAGCAAGATGTTCGAGTTTGAAATAGACGCTAAGTCTAAAGATACAATTTATAATTATTATCTTAATAATAATTCAGACAATAAAGACGTTCGCTTCGCAATACTCAAAGTGCTTTTAGCAGAGGGGTGCCCTATCTCAAATGGTACTGTTAAGAATTATGTTGTAAAGACATCAAAGGATGAAGAGAACAAAATAAATATTATCAATTTGATATTTGAGACAGGTATAAACAAGACCTATTTAGGAGATTTGTTGTCGGAGTATCTGATGTCTGAATGCGACGAAAAGTCGATTAAGGATGAAATTACAGAGTTGTTGATAAATGTTGGCTTTAAAATTGATTCTAATGTATTTACGCAATACATCGTAAATAGTTCCGACGCAATTGACACAAAAATTGTTAAGATTAAAAAATTGATGCAGAACGGAACGCAAGTAAAAGCTGATTGCTTAGAAAGTTATATTCTGTCGGTTGGAAAAACTAATGTGTTCTCGGGGGAATTATTTAATTTACTGTCAAAGAATACATTTACCATATCGACCAATGTGTATTCTAAATTCTTATTAGAATGCTCGGATACAGACAAGGTGAGACATAGTAGTAAAATACTATCTTCGATTACATCAGATATGAATTCTTCGCATGTTAATTTTACTCATGCAGGGAATTCCCTGACTGGAAATGTTCTTCAAGCCTATGTGCTTAACGCAAATGATAGTTATGATGTGGTCAAAGCTATTGTAAGTGAGATGATAGGGTATAGGATTAAGCTTAATTCAGAAATTACAGTAGGTGGCAGTGTTATAAAATTTAAGAGGTATGTTGCAGATAATAAAGCTTCTTTAACACCTCTTGCATTGCAAATATGCGAAGAAAATAGAATGTTCTCATTATTTTAAGAAAAAAGGAGGAGGTACTGAATGGGAAAGATTTTTTCACTCCCGAAAGGGATGAATGTTGGAATAAGTATTGCTGAAATAAGAATGATTCCATATTTTGTCTTGATTGACAATAATCTAGATAGAGCAAATTACTCTAATCATGTTTTCTTTTCACAGTTGTTGAGCAGCTTTCATAGAAAAAATTCGGACGGCATGGCCTCCTTTGAAATCATGTTTTCGTCTCAAGAGTCACTAACCAGACATATAATGTACAGATCAAAATGCATCTGGTTATAAGACAGATGGGTATAAATATTTCTGAAATAAACACTGTTATTGATTCATATGAGAATAGCTTAAAAAATGAGTTTACGGATAATTTCTTTGATATTTCTTTTGTTACGACCGATGATGCGTATGATAATTACTATGCTTTGCTTCGTACTATCGATACAACAACTGTTTCTAGGGTAGTGTAAAATAGTTTGTGTCTTTGGAAAAAAAATCCTCTTTTTTGGTAAGA
>CAJUCN010000027.1 GCA_910585005.1 uncultured Lachnospiraceae bacterium
GCCATTTCATTATCATAGAAGATCTGGTTATTTACAGAGTTTTCTTCACACACTCTCCTATTCTATCTTGTATTCATGTGGATAATAATTTTGCAGTTCGTCTACATCTGTTTCTTTTCCTGCATATGTCTCAAACCAGTTTTCATAGTCGGGGTTATTCCAAACCGTACCATCTTCAAAAAGTACTTGTTTCAAACAAAGCAATGAGTATGCAACATGATTAGCGTCGCCGTTTCCAACTTTCGGAAAGTCCTCCATGATCTTACCGTCATATAGTGACCAGCCGCCGCGGTATTCCTCCGTTTGATTAGATAAAATGTTCGTCTTTGTCCGAACAACATTTTCAAAGCTGCTTTCCGTACTGCTGTCAAGGAAATTCCAATATAACTTTAATGGGGAACCATATTCGTCATAGGCCAACATACCATATTGGGTTTCTATAATGTTGCTATCGGTATTGTTTGTCAGGATATCGTGGATATAAGGTGCGCCATCTTCGTAATGGAGAATATCTGCGCTTTCATGGATAATAGCCCTGGGGCTTTTTTTATCTGCAACAGTATCCCTTGTGCTTGTTTTCGGGGCATTGATTGCAAGTGTATCATCAGTTTTACTGTCAGTTGAAGCTATTGCAGACGTGGCGAACAAACTAACGGTGACGAGTACGGTAAGACAGGCAGATAAAAGAGTAATCCTTGTCGTTCGTTTTGTGTTCATAATTGCGGTAATCCTTTCTTCAATAGCATTTTTGCCGAAATGATTATGAAGCGGTGACAGCCCGCTTTTCTTTGATTCCATACGGATAAGCATTAACGAATAGGCAGATTTTGATTTATCGCCAAATTGTCTTATAACGCTTTCATCACATGACAGCTCAATATCACGGTTGAAAAGAATGTACATTACCCAAACAAAAGGATTGAACCAATGAACACAAAGGGCATATGCAGCAATCAGTTTTGTCATGGCATCAAAACGATAAATATGCACATATTCATGTGAGAAAATATATTGTAACTGTTCAGCATTCTTCCAGTCCGTTTGCTTTGGCATTAAAATAACAGGATGGATAATGCCATATGTCAACGGTGTGGAGATGCTATCTGATTGTCGAATTGAGATTCGGCGTATGAGCGGACGTTTTTTGACCCGCCATTCTACATAGGAATTATTGACTGGTAAAGCTGTCCGAAACTCAACTTTGCAGCGTAAATAAGACACCGTGAAAAATACGGCCAAAAGTATCATTCCAGCAAACCAGACAACAAACCAAATAGAAAAAGACGGGATATTTGCTGCGGGCTGTTCCACGCCTTGTATCATGACAAAATATTCCCGTGATATAATGTTTTTTTGGGCAGGCTATTTATTGCGATTGTCCGGATCATTACAATCGCAGTAATAAAAACAGCCCCGGAAAAACTCATTTCCAACAAAGTCATGCGTATCACTCCAAATCTGTAACAATTTGTTTTAGCCTTTCAATTTCTTCAGCAGAAAGTTTTTTTCTGCTTAACAGAGCCGCAAATAGCTTGTCCGCACAACCATCATAAATTTTGTTAATCAGTTGATTGGTTTCGGCTTCCTGAACTTCTTCTTTGGGAATCAGTGCATGACACATGAAATTAGGCTCAGAACGTTCAATAGCCCCCTTTTTTATACAACGCTTAATAAGCGTATAAGTTGTGTTTTTATTCCAGCCCAACTCTTTAGTAAGGACATCTGCAACATGCTTTGCCTGTACATCACCCTCTTTCCAAAGAATGTGCATAACCTTTAATTCAGAATCGAAAAGTTTTACAGTTTCTTTATCCATGCAGTATCAACTCCTTCCAAATAAGACTATAGTAGTCCTTGCTACATAGACTACTATAGTCTTATCAAAATGTCAATAGCTGTTATGCATATTTTCCAAGTTGTTTTATCACGAAAATAGAGAATTTATGGTATAATCCAATGAGAGAAATTGCTTTAGCAGGAACAGCTTTTGCCGAAGCAATAGGAAATAGCAGAAAGGATGGAAGGCGGATGTATGATGTAATAGTGGTCGGGGCGGGACCGGCGGGGTGTACGGCATCGAAGATTTTAGCGGAAAAAGGCTGTAAAGTTCTTATGGTGGAGAAATTTAAGATGCCAAGATATAAGTCCTGCTCGGGTGTTTTGATAAAGAAATCAATGGAGTTTGTGAAGGAATATTTTGGTGAGATTGTGCCGGAATCTGTCATGTGTGCTCCGGCGAAGAACAGGGGAATGATCTTCACAAATGACATAGGGAAAGAATACCGTTTTGAGCAGGAAGGGCTGAATGTATGGCGCAGTCATTTTGACGGCTGGCTTGCCGGAAGAGCGAAGGAGAGCGGCGCAGAGGTCAGGGATGGCGTGGCGGCCCTTTCCTGTGAGGAAAAGGATGGATTTGTGGAAGTCAGCCTGCATGGGGAGTATAATGATACAGAAAGAGCCAGGTATGTCATTGACTGTGAAGGTGTTGTCGGGACATTGAAACGGAAGATTACCGGGGAAGTTCCCGGATACATAATCACTTTTCAGACGTTCAATGAGGGCAGCATAGATTTAGATCCCCATTACTTTTATGCATACCTGCAGCCGGAACTGTCGGAATATGATGCGTGGTTCAATGTAAAGGATGACCTTCTGGTGCTTGGGGTGTCCGTGAAGGATAGGGACAAGATTGGATATTATTATGAGCGTTTCCTTGCCTACATGGAAGAAAACCACCACCTGCAGATTCGCCGGCAGATGAAGGAAGAAAAGTGGCTGATGCCGCATATCCGTCCAGGATGTCATGTAGACTACGGTGTGGGGCGCGTCCTTTTCGCCGGGGAAGTTAGCGGTTTTTTAAACCCGATGGGCGAGGGCATATCTGCCGGGATGGAAAGCGGGTACAGAGCTGCTTTCGCAGTCATGGAGCATTTTGATCATCCGAAAATGGTTTGTGAGGCTTACCAGAAAAGTACAGAAAATCTGAAATCCTATATGCAGCGCCAGTGGAGTTTTGTGGGAGGAATGGCTGGCACGTTTAAGGAGATGGAGTAACTGAAAAAAGGGCTGCTTTGGCAGTCCTTTTCTTATGTCTTGAGATTTCACAATTCACTTCTTTACGGCTGTTGGGCTGATACAAAGCGGATTGTGGATTCTCTGGCAATGACACGGGATTCCAGTTCATACATACATGGTTCCGCGTTGTTGTTTATTTGATCCAGCAGGATTTCCACGGACTTTTTTCCAATCTCATCCAATGGCTGGGCCAGAGCAGTGAGTTTGGGGCTGATTTCCTTTGCCAGCAGGGAATTATCAAAGCCGGCAATGGCAATATCTTGCGGAACGGTATAACCTAGTTCGCGGAAAGCGGTAATGGCTTCGCAGGCGGTGATGTCATCGTTAGCCAGATATGCCTCACAATGCAGTCCGGAACGTTCTGCATATTGTTTTACCAGCTTGTAGACCAGGCTGGTGTTCATATTCTCCGGCGCCGGACATTCAATCACATCGGTCAGATTAATCTGGCTGTCAGACAAATACTGCTGAAACCCTGCATATTTCAGGGCGGAGGTAGATTCTTTGGTAGGACCGATATATCCTATTTTTGAAAAACCCATGTTCAAAAAATGTTTGGCTATCTGTTGGCCGCCATTGTAATGGGAGATGTATACGCTGCTAAAGCCTTCCATTTTCTTAGTGATCATTACTGCCGGGACTTGCAGGCGCTGATAAGCGGGCAGGCTTTGCGCCGTGGAAACAGGAACTGCAATTACACCGTCAACTTTCCGCTGGCGGAGCTGGGCTAGAATATTTTTTTCTTTATCCAGACTGCGGTGTGTATTGCAGATGATCACACTGTATCCTTCATAAAATGCCTGGTTTTCTATAGATTCTATGATTTCACTGAAAAAGGGATAGGCAATTTCCGGGACCAGCAGGCCGATGATGTTTGTCCGGTTCCCTGCCAGGCTTTGGGCGATGAGGTTAGGTTCATAATCCAGTTCTTTGACCCAGTGGAGTACCTTTTGACGTGTCTCTGCTTTGACGGAAGGATGATTAGAGAGCACTCTGGAGACGGTGACTCTGGAAACGCCTGCCTTATCGGCAATATCCTGCATACTGACCACGGCAATCCCTCCTTTCTTTGTGTATGGAATCATGGTGGTTTCAATATCCTCAGACTCATATCAGTGATAGGATGTTGTCAAATCCATAATCTTACATAGGGATATTCTATTCCTGACTACCGCTGTTGTCAAGAATGGAAGACAAGAGCCACCCGGACGGGTGGCTCCTTTTGGCAATAAGCCGGTTTGTATCACTGACATTTAGCGCCAGAAGTATTATGCTTTCAGGCACATCAGTTGGTCGCCGGGCTTAAGCTGGCCGGAAGCAACAGTTTCAACACAGGCCAGATCATCGGAATTGGTAACTGCTACCATAATAGTAGCGGGGTGGCCTGCAGCTTTAATCTTTTCCAGGTCCATAGTCAACAAAAGGTCACCTTTTTTTACCCGCTGTCCCTCTTTGACGTGGCTCTTGAAACCATCGCCTTTCATTTCTACGGTATCGATGCCTACATGGATGAGCAGTTCCACACCCTCTGCTTCAATGCCTACAGCGTGTAAGGTATCGGCAAGCTGGCTGATAGTGCCATCCATAGGAGAAAAAACTTTGCCGATTTCCGGCTCGACGCCACAGCAGACTCCAAGGACGCCCTGAGAAAAGGTCGGGTCGGCAATCTCTTCCATGGGAACGAAAACTCCCTGGGCTACGGCCCCCAGCACTTCGGGAAAGGATATCGGCGCCGCCGGAACATCCTTTTTACTTCCTTTAGCGTTCTCCATTTCCATGACTTCCGGAGGTACTGCGAAGAACCAGCACAGACAGAAAGCAACGGCGAAAGTAGTAATGGCAAGTACCACATACATCACTAGCTGGGAAGGGGAGTATATGTAAAGCAATAGTCCCGGAATCGTGGTTATGCCATTGCCGGTACCTTTCATTCCAAGCAGCATGGCGATCATACCGGCTATGCCGTTGATGGAACAGCTAAGCAGAAACGGCTTCATGCCATAACGCAGGATGACACCGAACAATGCAGGTTCACCGATGCCTAGCAGGGCGGATACGGTTGCACTGGGACCGATGGCGCGGATTTCTTTTTTCCGGGCTTTTATGGAGATAGCGAGACATACACCGGCAGAGGAAAAGCCACACATACACAAAATGGCATTGAAAGGGTTAAAACCAGTGCTGGCCAACAGGCTGATCTCCAACATGTTGAATATATGGTGGACGCCCGTGAGGGTGATGATAGACCAGAAGAAGCCGACTACCAGACCGCCGATGCCCAAAGGAAGTTCCAGCGCATATTCTACGATGACTAACAGGACATTTTCCAGTGCATGGAGGAGGGGTCCAATTACCAACAGGGAAAGAATCAGCATAACAAACAGTACCAGAAAAGGTGTGATCATGAAGTCAAATACTGCCGGCACTGTTTTCCGCAGTTTCTTTTCCAGTTTACTGCCGATTACTCCGGCTACAAAGGCTGGCAGGATGCTGCCCTGGTAACCGACTATGGGAATGAAACCAAAAAGCATAAGAGGTGTTACGCCACTGGAAGGGTCTGCTACAGAGTAGGCATTTGGCAGGGCGCCGTTGACCAGCATCAGCCCCAGGATCAGGCCAAGTACCGGGGAGCCGCCAAATACACGGAACGTGGACCAACACACAATAGCGGGCAGGAAAGCAAAAGTAGTGCCGGAAAGTACCTCTACCAGAACCTGAAAGGTCTGGGGAACATCGGCATTGGTCATGCCAAACAGAGACAGAAAGTTGTTATTGAGTAAGGCGCCCTTTAAGCCCAGGAACAGACCGGTTGCCACCAGGGCGGGTATCACGGGAACAAATACATCCCCGAAAGTCCGGATGGCTTTCTGTACTTGGTTTTTACCGTCCATTTTTGCTTCTTTCGCTTCGCTTGCAGTGGTTTCGGCAATACCAAGCTGGATGATCTGTTCATAGACCCGGTTGACATGGCCGGTGCCAAAGATGATCTGATATTGTCCGGCTGTGAAGAAAGTGCCTTTCACTGCATCAATTTCGCCAACTTTTTCATCGTCAGCCAGGGAACGGTCTGCGACAATGAGGCGCAGCCGGGTGGCGCAATGAGCGGCGGACTTGATATTTTCTGATCCGCCGACGGCCTGAATGACTTCTTTTGCTATCTTTGCATAATCGTAGTTCATAGTTTCCTCCTTAAAAATTTGGTTTGATGTACTATGCAATGAGCATAATGTACCCGCGTTCATCTTAAAGCGAGAATAGCACGCAAGATGATAAAAAGTCAATATGAGTGCATTAAAAAACACAAAATTAGCATTCTGCATAAAAAGTGCAGCTCTGTTTTGGTGAAAACAGAAAAAGAAATATGACAGATTGACAGGGCTGATTTCAAACATTTATAATAATCAAAATGAAAGCGTGTTCATATGTAGAATATGAAGGAGGTCATCATGGATCAGAAATTGATTTTTTTAGATATTGATGGTACTTTGACGGAACCGGGAAAAAATGTTCCGCCTCCATCAGCGGTGGAAGCAGTTCGCCGTGCCCGGGGCAAGGGGCACAAAGTAGTATTGTGCTCCGGCCGGAATTATGGGATGCTCTTTCCTGTACTGGAGTTTGGTTTTGACGGTCTGATCGCCAGTGCCGGCGGTTATATTGAGTATAACGGTCAGGTGGTTTATGACTGCCCGATGACTCCCAAGCAGCAGGCCAGGGTACTGGATGTTTTTAAGGAAAACGGCATTTACCGCACGATAGGGGGCAGAAACCACAGCTATACCGATGAGGGGTTTAAGGAGTTTCTTGCGGAAAATGCACAATCCCAGGCCAACAGCGAGCTTTTGCGGTGGCGGATCCAGATTGAGAATGAACTGGGTATCCATCCCATGTCGGAATATGACGGTGAGCCTATCTATGGAATGGCATTCATGAGCAGAGGCGCAGAGCGCCTGAAAAAGCCTATGCAGGTGCTGCAGGATGAATTTGATTTCTGTATTCAGGACGAAGATGCCTGCGGCATTGTGAATGGGGAACTGGCCAGCAAGGCTTTTAATAAAGGGAAGGCAGTGGAAAGATTATGTGAGTTTCTGGGGATTCCCAGGGCGGATACGATTGGCGTTGGAGACAGCATGAACGATTTAGAGATGCTTGAAGCTGTGGAAATTGGCGTCTGCATGGCCAATGGAAGTCCTTCCTTAAAGAAGATTGCCGATATGGTCTGTCCGGCTGTGACAGAAGATGGCCTTTACAACGCTTTTGAAAAGCTGCAGTTGATTTAGGAAAGAAGGTGGCAGGAATGGATAAGAAAGAAGAAAAACAATTTCAAAACCGCATGAACCGCCATATAGAGGAGCTGCGATGGCTCTACATGGAACTTTATCACAATGAATCTATGTTTGCGGAACTATGCCAGAATTTATACGAATTTGCCAAAGAGCGTCCGGCGGCGCTGAAGAAGCGGGATTTAGAAAGGGAAGCGGATCCGGAGTGGTATAAGTCCAATGCCCTTACGGGGATGATGATGTATATTGACAACTTTGCCGGGAATCTCAATGGATTAAGGGAAAAGCTGGCTTATATCCAGCAGACAGGGGTAAACCTTCTCCATCTGATGCCGTTTTTGGATACCGTTCCAGGCCGCAGCGACGGTGGCTATGCTGTAGCGGATTTCCGTAAAGTGCGCCCCGATCTGGGAACGATGGAGGATTTGGAAGAGGTGGCTGCCCTCTGTCATAAAAAGGGAATCAACCTGTGCATGGATTTTGTAATGAACCATACCAGTCAGGATCATGAATGGGCGAAAAGAGCCCGTCAGGGAGAGGGGGAGTACATGAGCCGGTATTTCTTTTTTGCCGATCCTTCCATACCGGCAGAATATGAAAAAACCGTACCCCAGGTATTCCCTACGACTGCGCCGGGGAACTTTACATGGCTGGATGATTGCGGGCACTATGTCATGACTTCTTTTTATCCCTACCAATGGGATCTGAACTATCAGAATCCCCGGGTATTCAATGAGATGATGTATAATTATCTTTTCCTGGCAAACAGGGGCATGGATATGATCCGCATTGATGCCGTGCCGTACATATGGAAGGAATTGGGGACTGACTGCCGTAACCGTCCGCAGGTTCACACCATTGTCCGGATGATGCGAATGATAGGCGAGATTGTCTGTCCAAGCGTGATTCTGCTTGGGGAGGTGGTTATGGAACCGGTAAAGGTTGTGCCTTACTTTGGCAGTATAGACAAACCGGAGTGCCATCTGCTGTATAACGTGACCACCATGTGTACCACATGGCATACTGTGGCTACCCGGGATACCCGCCTGCTCCGCAGGCAGTTGGATGCAGTGAATAGCCTGCCGAAGAAGTATGTGTTTTTGAATTATCTCCGCTGCCATGATGATATTGGATGGGGGCTGGATTATGCGTGGCTCCATCAGAACTTTGGCACGGATGAAGTGCTTCATAAACGGTATCTGAACGATTATTTTCAGGGATTTGCGGGGAACAGCAACAGCAGGGGTGAGCTTTACAATGATGATATTACCAGCGGTGATGCCCGGCTTTGCGGCACGACAGCCAGCCTGTGCGGTATTGAAAAAGCGGGGTTTGAGCAGGATCATGAGGCAATGGAGCGGGCGGTACAGTTTGATTTGACACTGCATGCCATGATGTTCATGCAGACGGGTATTCCCATGCTTTACAGTGGGGATGAACTGGCCCAGGTCAATGATTACAGTTATAAGGATGACCCCCAAAAAGCCGATGACAGCCGTTACCTTCACCGGGGCAGGATGAGATGGGAACAGGCGGAACATATACATGATCTAAAAACTCCTGAGGGAAAAGTGTTTTGCGGGCTGAATGCGCTGGTTGCCCTGCGGGGGACTTCCCTGGCATTTGGGACCGGGGCGGATGTATGGACTCTGGATACCGGTGATGACGGTCTGCTGGCCATTGGACGTTATGCCCAGGGGCAAAAAATCATTGGCGTCTTTAACTTTACGGAATGGGAAAAGCGGGTCACTTTCGTTCATGATCCGGGTGAATTCACCGATATGCTGACGGGCGAAACCTGTTTCCTACAGGATTTGGTAGTCCCTGCTTACAGCTTTTATTATCTGGAACAAGGAACGGGAATTTCCGCAGGAATATAGAAGGAATGTAAATGATACATAAATAAATTCAAAGAAAGGAAACAGAACTATGAAGAAATTTGAGTACACCATCAACGATCCTGTAGGTATCCATGCACGTCCGGCTGGCCTTTTGGCTAAAGCGGCTAAGGCATTGGACAGTACGGTCACCATCGCCACGGCGGACGGCAGGTCTGCTGCGGCTTCTAAACTTATGGCTCTCATGGGGCTGGGCATTAAGCAGGGAGATACGGTATCCGTCCTCATTGAAGGAGGCGACGAAGAGGCTAACGCAGTTGCCATGGAACAGTTTTTTAAGGACAATCTGTAGGTGATATAAAGGAGGAAAATATGATCTTATTACAGGGAAAAGGCGTTTCAAAGGGAGTTGCAAACGGTCCGGTCTATTTCTTCCAGCGTCCGGGAATCACAATTACAAATGCCCCTGCATCCAATATCGAAACGGAAAGGGAACGTATTAGCGCTGCCCAGGAAAAATCCATTGCCCAATTGAATGACCTGGCGGAAAAGGTTCGGCAGGAAACGGGAGATGAAACGGCGCTTCTCTTTGAAACCCATGCGATGTTTGTGGAGGATGAGGATTATGTGGAGTGCATGATGGATACGCTGGCAGAGGAAAAGTGTACCGCAGAACGTGCGGTGGAAATTGCTGGTGAGAAATTTGCAGCCATGCTGGCCGCTATGGATGATGCCTATATGCAGGCCAGAGCTGCAGATATCAAGGATGTGACCCGCCGTATACTCAACAACCTTATGGGGATTGTGGAAGGTGGTATTGATTCAGAAGTACCGGTTATACTGGCCGCAGATGACCTGGCGCCGTCCGAGACGATTCAGCTTGACAAAAGTAAAATCCTTGGATTTATTACACAGGGCGGATCAGGCAACAGCCATACAGCCATTTTGGCCCGTACGATGGGAATCCCTGCCATTTCAGGATTAGGTGATACGCTTAAGCCGGAACTTGGCGGACGGATGGCCTATATTGATGGGGAAACAGGGCAGGTGGCAGTTGAGCCGGATGATATTACTCTGGCAGCTTTTCAGGCGAAATATGAGAAACAGCAGGAAATGAAAGAACTGTTGCAGACCATGAAGGGCCAGGAAGATGTGACCTTGGATGGACGGAAGATTATGCTTTACTGCAATATCGGCTCTCCTGAGGATATAGCGGCCGTTTTGTCCAATGACGGACGGGGAATCGGCCTGTTCCGTTCGGAGTTTTTGTATCTTGCTTCTGACAATTATCCCTCTGAGGAAGAACAGTTCCAGGCATACAAGGAAGTGGCGGCTGCCATGGAAGGCAGAAGGGTGGTCATTCGTACATTAGATATTGGCGCTGACAAGCAGGTAGGCTACTTCGGGCTTCAGAAAGAAGAGAATCCTGCGCTGGGTGTGCGTGCTATCCGTATCTGCCTGAACCGTCCTGAAGTATTCCGTACCCAGCTCCGTGCCCTGTACCGGGCTTCTGCCTATGGAAAAGTTGCAATCATGTTCCCGATGATTACTTCTGTGTGGGAAGTGAAAGAGTGCAAGCGGGCATGCCAAAAAGTAATGGCTGAACTGGATACGGAGGGCGTTCCTTACCGGAAGGATACGGAAATTGGCATTATGATTGAGACGCCGGCTTCCATTCTGGTGGCGGAGGAATTGGCTAAAGAGGTGGACTTTTTCTCCGTTGGAACCAATGACCTGACACAGTACACTCTGGCGTGTGACCGTCAGGCCAATGACCTTGGAAAGTTTTTTGATCCCCATCATCCTGCCGTTTTGCGGGCATTGAAGATTGCTGCGGATGCTGCACATAAAGCGGGCATTTGGATAGGCATCTGCGGTGAACTTGGGGCGGATATGTCATTACTGGAAACTTTTCTGGCTATTGGGATTGATGAACTGTCAGTTTCGCCTACATCGGTACTGCCGCTGCGGGCTCAAATCCGTAAATCCATTGCCAAGACGTGTACCTTGGAACTGTTGGAGTGCTGAATGCAATAAGGAAATACAGGAGCTTCGTACCTTGGAGGCGCTAAAAAGGACGGGAGAGCAGATTTTGGCGAAAGCGATCCAAATTAAAAAAATGGGACACTTTATCGAAAATGATTAATCATTTTCGATAAAGTGTGTATCGTAAAGTTTCCAGTATTTTGAAAACACCCGGTCTTCTTGCCCGTCAAGATTAAGCTGATACATTCTGAATGTAACCAGAATATTTTTGGGCTGCCATTGTTCTTCGTAAGAGTAGCAGTATTTCATCCCTATCTGCCGCATGACACCGCCGCTTCGCGGATTATTTCTGTCATGGGTTGCTGTGATGTATGGAATACCGTCTTGTTTCAACTGCCTGATCAGGGATTTCCCTGCTTCTGTAACGATTCCCTTGTGCCAAAATTCTTTGCGAAGTGCATACCCCAAATCGTGGCTTTCGTCGGCACCTATCTTTATGTATCCGATTGGATCATTATCTTTTAAGCAAATCGCAAGGCTATATTCATTGTTTGCAAACTGTGTTTCATAAAAATGTTTCGTTTCTGCCATGTCCTTGACAGGAAACCATGGCAGAAAAGTATTTACTTCTTTATCTTTCAAAAGCTGATGCAGCGCTTCCATATCATTGTTTTCAAACTTTCTTAATATGAGACGATCTGTTTCTATGTTCAAAATTGCCATTATTTTTGAGCTCTCCTTTCCGCGCTGTGGATGTCGGAATCTATTTTTTAAATTTATGGGATTTGATAAGCCCTTGTCCGGTGCATTATATTTTAGCACACTTATCCAATTCTGGATATTATCTTAATGATAACCAGCAAGAAATATGTTATGATGGATTTGTGTCGGGTAGCTTATAAAATTCGGAGAAACACATATTCTCTTTAGAGCGAAAAGGGACTTTAATTTGAAATATAGTATTTAATTTCACGGAGGAGATATAATGATGGAATTAGTAAAGGCCGGTACATCGGATGCCATAGTGATCAATGGGATTTCTAAACGTTCATTTGATAGTGATGTGGAGGTAGGAGCGCATTGCAAAGGAGGGCCTCCCGGGTATATGTCTATACAGTTTCATACAAAGATGGCAAGAACAAATCATTTGTACAAATTGTTAGTTGACGGGCTGATTGTAGGCGCTGCGATTTTGTTTATGGATGGGGACAGACTCCACATAGGAAGGATATTTATTAGTCCGGAACACCATAGAAAAGGATATGGTGCTTACATGATGCAGGAAATTGAACAAATGTTTCCCGCTGTAAAAGAAATATATCTTGACACTCCTGTTTGGAATATACGCACCAATTCTTTTTATCAAAAACAGGGATATGCCGAATATAAGAGAGACAGTGAGTTTGTATATTATAATAAAAAATTGAAATAAATTGAAAATCGGCATTATAGAAGGTGGGATTGAGAATTTCCAAATGATGTTAACTGATTTTAATGGAACTTTGTTGTGGCTACAGGAGATTGCAATTGTCAGCGAAGGGAAACGATCCATTACAAGTTTATGAGGCATTGTAAATTCTTGAATTTGCAATGGATGGTTTCTCTTCGCTTATTTCAATTATCTAACAGAAGCCAGCTATATCATGTGATATCTCTGTAGGAAATAAATTTTCTTGCAAGTATCCATGATAATGCATAAAATAAGATTCCTAAAACAGCAGTTATTATGCAGGTGATTTGTTTATCTTCAAACAACAGTGCAGAACCTGCGATAATAAATGTAGACAGGGGGTAGGCAGCCAGTAAACTGACCATGTTTTTTTCTTCGCTTAATAGAAAGCAGCAGGGAATCGTGATGCTTCCGGCAAGTAACGCCATGGCAACACTGATGCTGGCAAATAGCAGTATTGTGGAAAGATCAAGCTGGTTTTTCATCAAAGATGGGATAACGCTAAGTACCATGCCCAAAGTAAAGCCAATACCGCTCAACAGTAAATAAAGCACATATTTACTATCCAAAGCAGTTTTTTTGGATACAGGCAGGACACAGGCGGCTTTCCGCCAGCCAGATGTTTTATCCATGTTGATGGTGGTTACGGAAATCATTCCAAGCATAATCGTTGCAATGATACAGATTGCCCACGGTGAAGTTAAAAACGAGATTCCTCCACCTATAATTGCAAAAATCAAAGCAATTATGAAAAGAACAGACTTAATCAGGTAATAGTCTTTTAACAGTAATCCTTTCATTTCGTTTCCCCCTTTACATAAAGCAGCATGATTTCGTCCAACGTGGCAGGGACGATCATTGCTTTCGGATATTTTTGTTGCATTTGGCTACGGTGGGCAGTCAAAACCTGCCATTCATAGTCCATTTTCCGGTATGCGATGATGTCTGATTTGTCTAATGCATCAAATTGTGCGGCGCCGCACTTGATTATGCCGTATTGTTCAAGAAGCTCGTCTTTTGGCTTGGAAAAGACCACTTTTCCCTGATGGATAAACACAATATAATCAGCCACTTTTTCCAGGTCGCTGGTGATATGGGAAGATAACAGGATCGCATGTTCTTCGTCCTGTACGAAATCCAAAAGCATATCCAAAATATCATCCCGGATTACAGGGTCAAGCCCGCTGGTAGCTTCATCTAAAATAAGCAGCTTGGAATGATGGGAAAAAGCGACGGAAATAGCCAGTTTCATTTTCATTCCCTTTGAAAACTGTTTGATCTGTTTATCAGGAGGCAGGGAAAACTGCCTGAGCAGATCCCAATAAGCCTGGTCATCCCACGAATGGTAACTGTTTTTCATGATCCGGCCCAGTTTCTTTGGGGAAAGGACTTCCGGGTAATTGCTGCCGTCAAAAACTACGCCAACCTGTTCCTTTGTGTCATTGTCAAGGTCTTCTCTCCCTAAAAAAGAAACGGTGCCGGCGTCTTTTTGGATCAGCCCTAAAGCGGTATGGATCGTGGTGCTTTTTCCAGCCCCGTTTTCTCCGATAAGTCCTACGATAGAGCCGCTTGGGACGGTAAAGGAAACCTGGTCTAAAGTAAAATCTTTGTAAGTTTTGGTAAGCCCCGAAACCATAAAAGCATGATTCATTATCAATCCTCCTCGTACAATAGCGTCAATAAGTTAGTCAGTTTCTCAAGGGAGATTCCGCTTGTGCGGGCAATCCCGATTGCTTCATTAAAATGTTCCTCTATTTTTTTCTGCTGTTCCTCTAAATAGAAATCCTGGTTTTGGACAGATACAAAGCATCCTTTTCCGGCAGTCGTCTCAATGAACCCGTCTGCCTGCAAAAGGTCATATGCCTTTTGTACCGTCAAAACACTGATCTGTAAAGATCTGGCAAGAGAGCGGATGGAGGGGAGTGGGTCTCCGGCTTTCAGTTCACCGCCCATAATTTGTGCTTTCACCTGCATGGAAATCTGTTCATATAGAGGACGGCTTATTTTATTGCTGACAACAATTTCCAATACCTCACCGCCTTTCTTTCGTTGACTGTATTATATAAACAAGTACAGTGTAATACACAATAATGCAGTTGTCAAGAGAAAAGATTTGTGATCCAAAGAAGGCCGGGAGACACTGAAACGACAAATCGAACCGGAAGCGTTGCCTGCCTGTTTTCTATATCGTTCCCTGTACATTTGTGCAACCAGTGGCAGAAATACAAAATCATTATGGGGAAAATTCAGAAAATGATAGGAACAACCAGTTAAGTGTGCTACAATAATGTTATCGTTTTATTGTAACCAGTCAATTACTATGAATATGCACCTGCCAGGGTGCAAATGGAGATCGTGATGAAAAACATCAGCCGTAAAAACTGGGTTTTGATCTGGGTTCTGGGCATGACGGGGCAGATCTGCTGGAACATCGAAAACTCATGGTTCAACAACTTTGTATATGACAAGATCGCCCCGGAACCTGCCATTGTTTCCTGGATGGTGGGTGTCAGCGCCGTAGTGTCCACATTCTGCGCTTTTTTGGTGGGAACCTGGGGAGACAGAAAGGGGAGGCGGAAACCTTTTATCTGCATTGGCTATATTTTTTGGGGGTTGTTTACGTTCCTTTTTGGAGCTACGGAAATGATTCCCAAAAACCCGCTTTTTATTGCGGCGGCAGCGGTAGTTCTGGCGGATGCCGTAATGAGCTTTTTTGGCTCTGTGGGGAATGACGGCGGTTTTTCTCCCTGGACGACGGATATTTCCAATGAGAAAAACCGTGGAAAGCTGGGCGGAGCCTTAGCCGTGATGCCTGTGTTTGCCACCATCTTCGGGGCGGTGGTTTCCGGTATTCTGATTGAAAAGCTGGATTTCTTCGCTTTCTTTGGGTTGATGGGTGGAATTGTGGCGGCGGTAGGCGTACTTTCCCTGTTTACCTTGGAAGATTCCCCCACCCTTGTTCCCAAACAGGATGAAAAAGGATTTTGGCATCAGTTTTTATCGGTGTTTCACTGGAAGACCGTCCGGAAAAACCAGGAATTGTTTTGGGTATTTATAGTGATGACGGTATATTTTATTGGCTTTAATGTTTATTTTCCCTATATTACCATTTATTTTGTAAACTATTTGGGGTACGACTACGGGATGACAGGCATCATCCAAGGGACAGGGCTTTTGGCGGCGTCCGTGTTGACGATTCCGGCGGCAAAGCTGATTGACAAAGGGAAAATGCCGACGGTGATTCTGGGCGCCCTGGCCTGCAATACGGCAGGGCTTATGTTGGTCAGCGTTTCACAGATGTTCCCTATTTTACTTATGGGTGTGTTCGGCGCAGGAATTGGCTACATTCTGGTGCTGCAGACGTTGACCGCATGGATGAAGAATCTATACCCACAGGAACAGCGGGGGCAGTTTGAGGGAATCAAGCAGATCTTCTTTGTCTGTATCCCCATGATTGCAGGCCCTGCCATTGCAACGCCGGTAATCAACCGCCTTGGGGTTGAAAAAGAAGTAAACGGCGTATTGGGGATGGTTCCTGCCCCTAGTCTGTTTTTTATTTCCGCGGTTTTGACATTGTTTACTTTGATCCCGTTATTGGTGGCAGCCAAGCATAGCAAAAGGAGGAATCATGTATGGAACGAGAATTGTTAGAAAGAGGCCCGGTACTGGATAAAAAAGGCCGTCCTGTTCCGGGATATTCTAAAAGAAGTACATTGGTCTATGACCGGAAAGCTATCAAGGCGCCGCCATGGCGGATCAAGGAGTGGGATTTTTACCAGATATCCAATGACCACCTTTGCTTACAGCTTACAATTGGACATGCCGCTTATGCAGGGCAGGTGAGCGTGATGCTGTTCGATTTTAAAGAGGGGAAAAAGTATCTGGATGTATGCCGGACCTTGGCGCTGCCCTTTGGTTCTTTACATATGCCAACCGATGCGGAAAAAGACCACAAGCTGATCTATTCCCATAAAGGGCTTCCCAATAAATATGGAAACAGTGGGATTTATATGAGTTTCCAGGCAGTTTCGGGAAAGAGGATCCTGACCTGCCAGTGGAAAGATTTGGAGATTTCTATCAGGCTGGAGCGGGAAAACCCGGATTCGCTGGTGGTGAATCTGCCTTTTGATGAATCTGCCCATGCTTTTTATTATAATCACAAGATCAATTGTATGACGGCGGAAGGGTATGTGAGGACTCATAAGTATGAGTGGCGGTTTGACAAAAAGGATTCTTTCGGTATTTTGGACTGGGGAAGAGGCGTGTGGCCTTTTCATAACGAATGGTATTGGAGTAACGGAAGCGGCTGGCTTGAGGGGGAAATGTTTGGCTTTAATTTAGGGTGCGGATTTGGGAATACCGATATTGCCAGCGAAAATATGCTCTTTTATAAAGGAAAATCCCATAAATTGGGGAAAGTGGATTTTGAGCTGGGGAAAGCGTATATGGATCCCTGGCATTTGCATGACCGGAAAGGACGGCTGGATCTTTGGCTTACCCCTGTTTATGACAGGGAGACGATGATAAAGCTACTTTGGGTGGATAACCATTGCCATCAGATGTTTGGCAGCTTTTCGGGAAGTGTGGTGTTAGATGACGGCAGCAGGCTCCAGGTAAAGGATATCATTTCCTTTGCAGAACATGCGGTGAATAATTGGTGATTTTCATACCCATTTAGGAGGTGTTTCGCGCCATTTAGGCTGATCTTGTGGAATTTTTGCCGATATAAGAAATAGGCAAAAGCGGAAAGGAGAAAGAAAATGGCGCTTAATGGAATTGGGACAGGGTACTATATGGGAGAAACTTACAAGGAGCGTTTGGATGCGATCACAGATCCAAATGCAAGGAGTGCTTTTCAGGCAGCATATGCCAAAAAGATGGCGGGCAGTACAGATTATATTTCAACCATCAGTAAGGCGTATAACACGGGAAAACCCGGGGCTGCGAACTTTGAGGATGCGTTCCCGCAATATGATGTGATAACCCATGTGGGGAATGCCAACATTTCTGCGGGCAACTGGCAGAGAAATGATTTCCCGTTTTGGAAATATTTTGACAAAAACACAAGTGCGGATGCCTTGAATGACTGGAGGCCTTCCGGGGCAAACCCGCCCCAGACCCGTGGCGATTTGCAAAGGAATTACGGCAGTGTGGGTTCCGGCAGAATTGCAATTCTTGTGCCGGAGAGCCTTCAGGCTAAAATGGACGCAGATCCTGCTTATGCACGGCAGATCATGGCAAAGGTGCAGGAGTGGAAAGAGGACTATGACCGCTGGGACAATACGGTGGCTGCCGGTTATGGCATGAATGTGGCGGAGCACCAGGCGGAAAAAAGCTATGTGTTTGATCTGGATGAAAACGGGGATGTGCGTAATTGTACCGTTACCAGCGGCGGGGGGAAGATTGTAGGGCCCACCGAAGAAGAACAGCGGCAGTTTGAGGCGGAGCAGAAGGCAAAGTGGAAGCGGCGGGTCAAATATATACAGATTTTGAAAGAAAGCGCCGCCAAGCATAAAATGCAGGAGCAGGAAAACCTGCGTTTGTACCAGGAAAATTTCCTGTTAAAAGAATATAAAAGGAACAGAACTGACATTTTCCAGTAAAGTTTGCCTGACAGAAACGTATTTTGTTCCCCGTTTTATTGCAGAATAAAATCTGAAATAAGACGGGGAATATTTTGTTACTGATTGGTTGCTGATATCAGCCATACTGTATATAATATTGCATAATCATAAAGACAGAGGTCAGGCCATGGATAAAATTTTGATCATTGATGATGACAAGGAGCTTTGCTCGCTGATCGTGCAAAGTGTTCTTAAGGAAGGCATAGAAGCAGATTTTTGCTATTCGGGAAAAGACGGTCTTGGAAAGCTTGGGGAAGGGGAATATGAGCTTGTCATACTGGACGTGATGATGCCTGGTTTTGACGGCTTTGAGACATTAGAGAAGATCCGGGAAGAACATCACCTGCCAATTCTGATGTTTACAGCTAAAAACGACAGTGCATCCAAGGTGCGGGGCCTGCGTGCAGGGGCGGATGATTATCTGACCAAGCCCTTTGATTTGGACGAGCTGATTGCCCGGATCCTTTCCCTGATCAGGCGCTATACCCGTTTTAATATCAAAGAGGGGAATCCCCAGGTGTTCCGTTTTGACGGTTTGGCAATCGACCTTGACAACCGGTCTGTTTCCACGGCAAAGGGTGATTTTGAACTGCCGCCAAAAGAATTTGACCTGCTTTTGTTCCTTGCGAAAAATCAGGGGAAAATTCTGACAAAGCAGCAGATATACGAGAACGTTTGGGGGGAGGAATATGTTTATGACGACAGCAATATTATGGCCATCATCAGCAGACTGCGGAAAAAGCTGGAAAATAGTGCGGAATCCCCTAAATATATACAGACGGTGAAAGGTGTGGGCTATCGTTTTAGTAAGGAGGTTTGATGAATGCCGATTGAAATCTTTGCTGTGATTGGAATGACGGTTTCGTTTGTTTTTACCTGTGGCGCGGCACTTGCCATCCGACGCGCAAAAAAACAGATAGGGGAAATGTCCGAGGCGTTGGAGGATGTGAAAAAGGGGAACGGGAACAGGCGCATTTTGGCTGATCCTCATGAGCTTGCCGCCCCGATTGCCTACGGGATCAACGATATAATCCTATCCTACGAAGACAAGCTTTCTGCCTATCGGCGGATGGAAGAGACAAACAGGCAGTTAATGACCAGTCTTTCCCATGATGTGCGGACGCCGCTGACAACACTGATTGGGTACTTGGATGCAGTCCGGAAAGGGATTGTCAGCGGAAAAGAGAGAGATGATTATCTAAAAGTTGCCTGCAGGAAATCTTATGAATTAAAAGAATATATTGACGTGCTTTTCGACTGGTTTAAATTGGGTTCCAATGAATATACCATGAACATAACAGACGTAGATTTAACGGAACTGACACGGAAGATTCTAATTTGCTGGATACCGGTCTTGGAGGATGCACAGATAGATTTCGTGATTGACATTCCCGAACAGCCTTTTTTGGTAAAGGCAGACCCGGACGGTTATATGCGGATATTAAACAATCTGATGCAGAATGTCATTTCTCATAGCCATGGGGATAAAATAGAAATAGCTTTATCAGAACAGGGAGGAAAAATAGAAATTCTATTGTCTGATAATGGCGTAGGGATGGATCAGGAGGATTTAAAACATATTTTTGAGCGGCTTTATAAATGCGATAAGGGGCGGTCTGAAAAAGGAAGCGGTCTTGGTTTGTCTATCGTGCATCAGCTTGTAGCCAAACTGAATGGAACAGTAACAGTGGAAAGCGTACCGGGAGAAGGAACCGTTTTTATTTTGCGTTTCCCACTGACGGAATGAATCAGAACCGTTTTTACAGCGGCAGTAGAATCTCCGTCTAGCGGGGATTTTATTATTTACAGAAATTGGTTTCCTTTCATGCAAGGTTAATGCAAAGTTCGTGCAAGGTTAATACAAGGTTGGCGTGCTAGAATGGCAGATAGGAAGATCTTTTTTCTAAAAGGGAGGAAAATCCTCTGCTCCTGCAAAGGCAGTCGCATTTTGCTCCGCAAAACCAGGAGGATTGTGCAATGAGCAAATATATCATTGAAACAAAGGATCTTACAAAGCAGTATGGAACGCAGAAAAGCGTTTCCAATCTGAATATCCATGTACAAAAAGGGCGTATCTATGGTTTGCTTGGCAGAAACGGCGCCGGAAAGACAACAACAATGAAAATGCTGCTTGGACTGACGCCGCCTACTTCGGGGGAAGTGATCATTTGGGGAAAATCTTTGGTAACAAATGAAAAAAAGCTGCTGCCCCGTATTGGCAGTTTGATTGAATCCCCCGGCTTCTATCCTAATTTGACCGCCGCCGAAAACCTGCACATTTTTGCTACTCTGCGGGGAGTGCCGAACCGCAACGCAATTAAAAACACACTTGATTTGGTTGGCCTGCCTTACAAAGATAAAAAGCTGTTTTCTCAATATTCACTTGGCATGAAGCAGCGGCTGGCAATTGGCCTTGCCATTATGCACGATCCGGAACTTTTGATTTTGGATGAACCAATCAACGGTCTTGACCCGATTGGAATTGCCCAGGTTCGTTCCTTTATCCGTAACCTTTGCGATGAGCGTGGAAAAACAATTTTAATTTCCAGCCACATCCTTTCTGAAATTGCACTTTTGGCGGATGATATAGGAATTATCGACCACGGCGCATTACTGGAAGAAGAAAGTCTTGCAGAACTGGAAGCAAAAAGCAGCAAACACATCCGGTTTATTGTTTCAGATACGGCACAGGCAGCAAGAATTTTAGAGCGTATCTTCCATGAGAACCGATTTACCATACAGGACGATCACAAGATACAGGTGCATAACCTTGATTTACCAATAGGAAAAATTGTTACTGCTTTTGTGAAAAATGGCTTAGAGGTATCGGGAGCCGCAACTTCAGAGGAAAGCCTTGAAGATTACTTCAAACGTGTAACAGGGGGTGAGGGTTTATGAAGAACCGCTTCTATTGGCTCTTAAACTGGAATCCCGATGCCTGCGGGAGACTGGATGATGTGTTAGTTCATAACTTGCGCCGCCAGCATAGCCGTAAATTATAATCCGATTATCTACTATTACCGAACCAATGCTTAGGGTTGAACGTAAAGACGGATGTGGAGGCTAAAAAACTTCGCCCAACTGAACGGGAAATGACCATGCTGTTGTTCCGCCTACGGTGTGTACAGCATTGAAAAAACAACCTTTTTCTGCTATGATTGGTGGTGGAAAAAGCTGTAAAAATCAATACTTACAGATGACAGGCTTTTGTAAATACCGTTAGGAAAAGGTGAAAAATGAAAAAAGGGAATAAAACATATCAGATGAATGGTGAAGATGGTCCCACATCTGTTTTTATATTTGAGAATACAAAAAAGCGTACTCTTAAGCAACGATTTCATAAAATCAAATACAACCGCAAGAAGAAACGTATCGAAAAAATGATTACAGGAGAGAGTCATCATTCTATGGAGGATGTGCTTGCATTTGCGGTAAATGAATGCGGCTTAGCAGAACTTGATAGGGATTCAGTTGCGGTGATGGAAGAATATAAACAGTTGCGGGCCTCTTTCATTTTGCAATATAAGCCGGAATTACTTGGAGAATATGCTAAACTTCTCCCGCTTGAAAGTAAAGAACCAGAAGCAGTAATGGAATATTTGGAAAAATGCAAAGAACAATCACAACATGCTATGGCTGTTCCGAAAGAGCTATTTGATATTGATATGCATAAGTATATTAAAGAATATCCGGATATAAATGAAAGATTGGATGTTGTAATTGAGACGAAGTATGGATATATCGGTGGAGGAGCTTGCGGGGATAAGGCGGTAAAAGACCTGGATGAGATGATGATACGCCTGCATAAATATTACGGAGTAACGCAGGAAGATATTAATAACCAAACGGAAAGATATAAAAATCTTATCAGGACATTATGCAGATAAATTCCGGCTTATATATTTGTATCTTCAACTTTCCCCATTTTTCAAGGCTTTGCGAATAGCTGCTTCTCAACACAGTTCAAACCACACAAAGACACTTGCAATGAATCTAAAACAGGGTTTGATCGTGAAGCTAATCACCTGGAAATTCCGATTTGTCACTGGATACATGATACGTTACCATTGAAAAAGTATAGCTGGATATTATCGGCCTGTTTGAAAAAGCTCTACACTGTATTTGGCAGGATGATCTTTGTCGATATAAACATTCGCGTACAAATCCTCTTTTCGCTTAAATGGGGTCAAAACATAATAGTTACTTACTGCTTTATATTCCTTACCCTCATAAATAAACCGACAGACAATTCTACAACAGGTGTAGTTTCCTACGCTAATCCAGGCTGCCGGAATCATGTCCTCTATTTCGGAGTCCATACAAGTGCCTGAATGCTTCAGGTTTTTTAATTTTTTCTTGTCATATACCAGTTTGCTCATTGAGGCCAAAAGCAATATTAGCCATACAGAAACATTGATTAACATGGCTTTCAAGATAGTTGAATTAAAAAAATTCCCAACAAGGCCAACAGCCAATTCAATCACTGCTACAAGCAAAGTGACATTAGCACATATGGAGAATAAGTATTTTACAGGCTTAAGATTGGCAATTTGTTTTTCTTTAAAAAGATTGGAAATATTTTCCTCCGCTTTTCCTTTGTATTCCTCTGCTGATATATGCTCTCCCGAAAAAAGCTCGTTTAAACTAATACCCAGAACATTGCATAAAGGCTGTAAAAGTGACACATCTGGCATTCCTCTTCCGTTTTCCCATTTGGAAACGGCCTGATTGGTAATCTCTAATCGTTCGGCAAGCTGCATTTGTGTCAGATTTTTTTCCTTTCTGCACTGTGCAATAAATGCACCTATTTTTTTCTGATCCATACAATAAATCTCCTTTGCATTATTTGACTACAGTATATCAAAAAGAGCATCTATATAGAACATACTAAGCGTTGATTTAGTACTAAACGCTTAGTTGAGTGTCACAAATTCAGTTATTATCTGTCGAGTCAGTAGATTTTCTTCACGTTTCAACGGTATCACATCTGAAATGTCACATTTCAGACAATCCTTATTTAGCTGTTATTGCTTTGTTTTTTGGCTGGCAGGTGGAGGACAACCAGACAAAAGCCATGCAGGAAGTGAATTGCTAATAAAGTAGGTTTTGCGGAAATTTTGTCTATTTTACAAAAATTTGACATAAGTAGTGTTTTTGATTTTACAAGCAGTGTTTATGATAAAAAGCACAGAACAAAATATTACTAAGAAAAGGAAAAAATATTATGAAAAGATGGATCACTTTTGCTGCTATTTCATCACTTGCGCTCGTAGTCATGAACGGATGTGGGCAAACGGACAGTAAAGCCGTATCTACGGATGGTTCGACCTCTATGGAAAAGGTAATAGGCGCTTTGGGAGAAGCCTTTGAGGAAAACAATTCCGGCGTAACCTTTACATATAACCCTACGGGTTCCGGCTCCGGGATTACGGCTGTAGCGGAAGGGCGCTGTGATATTGGCCTTGCCAGCCGTAACTTAAAGGAAGAAGAAAAAGCGCAGGGATTGACGGAAACGGTGCTTGCACTTGACGGGATTGCTGTTATTGTAAATCCTGATAATCCGGTAAATGACCTTGACCTTGAAACGATTGGAAAGATTTACATGGGTGAAATAACGAATTGGAAGGATATAGGTGGCGATGACCTGGAAATTGTACTGATTGGACGTGAAGCAGGAAGCGGTACAAGAGATGGTTTTGAGTCCATTACCGGTACGGAGGATGCCTGCAAATACCGTCAGGAGCTTACCTCTACCGGAGATGCGATGGGGGCGGTGGCGGGCAATCCGGCAGCAATCGGATATGCTTCCCTTGCGTCTGTGAAGGAAACGGTAAAAGCCCTTTCTATAGGCGGCATTGTACCTGCGGAAGAAACAGTAAGAAATGGAAGTTATGTGGTGCAGCGTCCGTTTGTTTTGGTAACCCGAAGTGGTACAGAACTTTCGGGAACGGCACAGAAATTCTTTGACTATATTACTTCGCCTGAAGCAAATGAGATTATATCTTCTGCGGGCGCAGTACCGGTAAATAAATAATCCTGCGGATTAGGAAAGATTTTGAAAGGTGGAGTCAAATGAACAACAGAAAACGGCTCATGGAGAATGTCATACATGGCATATTCCTGGTACTTGGCCTGATCACGGTAGGCTGTGTACTTCTGATCACCCTTTACCTTGTTATATCAGGGATTCCGGCTATCCGCAAAATTGGTGTTTTCAATTTCTTTTTCGGGAAGAAATGGGCTTCTACGGCAGCACAGCCGCAGTATGGGATTTTACCGTTTATCCTTACCAGCATTTACGGTACGGCTGGCGCAATCGTAGTTGGGGTGCCGATTGGCTTTATGACAGCAGTTTATCTTGCTAAGATTGCAAAGCCAAAAGTAAAAAATGTGATGGAAACAGCGGTAAGTTTATTGGCTGGCATTCCGTCGGTAGTTTATGGGCTTGTGGGAATGATGGCGCTTGTGCCGGGGATACGGATTGCTTTCCATATTCCGGACGGAGCCAGCTTGTTGGCCGCCATTATTGTACTTGCCATTATGATTTTACCTTCCATCATCAAAGTGTCGCTTACGGCTTTAGAAGCCGTTCCAAAGGAATATGAGGATGCTTCTCTTGCCCTTGGCGCGACACCGGTTGAAACGTACTTCCGGGTATCTGTCCCGGCGGCTAAAAGCGGTATTGCGGCGGCTGTTGTGTTAGGCGTTGGCAGAGCGATCGGAGAGGCAATGGCGATTATGATGGTGTCAGGGAACGCTCCCAATATGCCGAAAATTTTTCAGAGTGTCCGCTTCCTCACAACCGCCGTAGCAAGTGAAATGTCTTACGCGGCTGATGGAAGTTTGCAGAAACAGGCATTATTTTCGATTGCGTTGGTTCTATTCCTCTTTATCATGCTGATCAATGCCGTATTAAATTTCTTTTTGAAACAGAACAAGGAGTAAGGAAAGATGCAAAAACAATCAAATTCCTTTAGAAGGAAAACCTATATTACAGTCATGCGTCTTCTGATGGGAATTTCCGTAAGCATTACCTGTACATTGGTATTTTTTTTAATCGGTTATGTATTATGGAAAGGGCTGCCGAATGTATCATGGGAACTGCTGACCACGAAACCGAGCTATCTGTCTGAACGGATCGGGATACTGCCGGATATTCTCAACACAGTCTATATCGTGGCCGCAACATTGGCATTTGTTCTCCCGCTTGGAGTAGGCGCTGCGATTTACCTTACGGAATATGCCAAAAGCAAGAAACTGGTAGATATGATTGAGTATGCAGCCGAAACCTTATCAGGGATTCCGTCTATTATTTATGGGCTTGTAGGTATGCTGTTTTTCTGTCAGTTTTTTGGTATGAAAACTTCCCTTTTAGCGGGGGCGCTTACACTGGTAATCATGAATCTGCCTACGGTCATGCGTACCACGCAGGAAAGCCTGAAAACGGTACCAGCAAGCTTTCGTGAAGGCGCTTTTGGACTGGGAGCCGGAAAGTGGCGTGTGATTTATACCGTAGTGTTTCCCGGCTGTATGGATGGAATCATAACAGGCTGTATATTGTCAATAGGGCGTATTTTGGGGGAATCGGCCGCCCTTCTTTTTACGGCTGGTTTTGCCCATGCCCTGAATGGGATTATGGAAGGGCTTGGCAGTGCAGGGGCAACGTTGACCGTTGCATTGTATGTCTATGCAAAAGAAAATGGGGAATTTGGGATTGCCTTTGCAATTGCTGCGATCCTGATGATTTTGACTGTGTGCATCAATCTGTGGGCTGCACTGGTGGGCAGATATTTCCAAAAAGGAGAACGGTATGAATCGTGTAATGGATCATGACATAAATCCTGTCATGCTGGTAAATAATCTGTGCCTTTGGTATGGCAGTATGCAGGCTTTGAAAGAGATAAATATTGAGATTGAGGAGCGGAGTATTACAGCCTTGATCGGGCCCTCCGGGTGTGGAAAATCTACTTTCCTGAAATCATTAAACCGGATGAATGATCTTATTTCCGGTGTGCGGATTACAGGGGAAGTGTATTACAGGGGCAATAACATTTTTGATGCGGATGTTGATGTCAATGAACTCCGCCGAAGTGTTGGCATAGTTTTTCAAAAGCCGAACCCCTTTCCCATGAGCATTTATGACAATATTGCTTATGGGCCAAGGACACATGGAATCAAAAACAAGGCAAAACTTGACGATATCGTGGAACGCTCCTTGCGCGGAGCCGCAATTTGGGATGAAGTGAAGGACAGACTGAAAAAATCGGCGTTAGGACTGTCGGGCGGTCAACAGCAGCGGCTTTGCATTGCCCGTGCATTAGCGGTGGAACCGGATGTACTTCTGATGGATGAGCCTACAAGCGCACTTGATCCGATTTCCACATCTAAAATAGAGGAACTTGCAATGGAACTTAAAGAAAAGTATACTATTATCATCGTAACGCACAATATGCAACAGGCTGTGCGGATTTCCGATAATACGGCTTTCTTTCTCCTTGGCAATTTAATTGAGTATGGAAATACGGAAAAGATGTTTGAGCAACCAAAGGACAAGCGGACGGAGGATTATATTACGGGGAGGTTTGGATAATGAGAAGTCGTTTTGATGAACAGCTTGCTATGCTGAATAAAGAGCTTACCCAAATGGGGGCAATGTGTGAGGAAGCGATTGCCGCTGCTTCAAAAGCATTAACTATGGGCGACATAAAGCTGGCAGACAAGGTTTTATCCCTTGATGGAGAGATTAACCGGATGGAGCGCACAATCGAAACACTGTGTTTGAAACTGCTGTTACAGCAACAGCCGGTAGCAAGGGATTTACGGCAAATATCTGCAGCCCTTAAAATGATTACTGATATGGAGCGTATTGGAACACAGGCGGCGGATATTGCGGAAATTATCACGTTTCTTGACGGAAGGACTGGAGGGGAATGTGAACAGATCCGGTTTATGGCAGATGCGGCGAGCCAGATGGTTACAGAAAGCATTGACGCTTTTGTAAAACAGGATGTAGTATTGGCTGGTGCGGCGATTGACCGTGATGATGTGGTTGACGATTTGTTTTTACAGGTCAAGTCATCTCTGATTAAGCTGATAGCAGAAAAACCGACAGACGGAGGATATGCGCTGGATTTACTGATGATTGCCAAATATTTTGAGCGTATCGGGGATCATGCGGTAAATATTGCAGAGTGGGTGGCTTTTTCCGTGACAGGAGAACATAAAGGAGCATGATTATGAAAGTATGGTGTGTGGAAGATGATGACAGTATCCGGGATATTGAGGTATATACGCTTAATTCCACCGATTTTGAAGCAAAAGGATTTTTGGATGCAATAGCCTTTCGTGACGCTTTATCTATGGAAAAGCCGGATTTGATAATTCTTGATATTATGCTGCCCGGAGAGGATGGCGTGGAACTGCTGAAATTTTTAAAAGACAGCCCTGACACTTGCAGGATTCCCGTCATCATGGCAACTGCAAAAGGCATGGAGTATGATAAAATCCAGAGCCTTGATTTAGGTGCGGATGATTATCTTGTAAAGCCTTTTGGGATGATGGAGATGGTTTCCCGTGTGAAAGCGGTACTCCGCCGGTGCAATCCTACAGAGGTAGAACATCTTTTGAAAGCCGGGGGGCTTGTTGTCAATCTGGACGAACATACAGTTTCCATTGATAATGAAAGAATACAGCTTACCTTAAAAGAATTTGAACTTCTCCGGCTGTTCCTTTCCCGTCCGGGCATCGCATTTTCCCGTGACCAGCTTTTTAATGACATATGGGGAGCTGATTATGTCAGTGAAACGAGAACGGTTGATATGCATATCCGTACTCTGCGTGTAAAACTGGGGGATTATGGGAAAATGATTGAAACAGTGCGTGGTGTTGGTTATAGGTTAGAGGTGCAGGCATGACAAAGAAAATTTTTAAATCAATTATGGTTGTAGCGGGGGCTGTCCTGATTGCAAGCCTTGTTATCATCATGGGATGTCTTTACAGTTATTTCAGTAATGTTCAGGGAAAACAGTTGGAGGATGAACTGTCTTTAGCTGCCATAGCCGTTGAAAAGGATGGACGGAACTATCTGGAGGAATTACAGTCAAGGGAGTACCGTCTGACATGGGTTGCTGAAAATGGAGATGTTATATATGATACACAGTCTGACGGGGAAAGTATGGAAAACCATGCGGACAGGGAAGAAATTCAAGAAGCCCTGCGGAATAAAGAGGGAAAAAGCTCACGTTATTCCACGACTCTTTTAGAAAAAACACTTTACTGTGCAAGGCGGCTTAATGATGGTTCAGTATTAAGGATTTCTGTCAGCAGCGTTACGATATGGGTGCTTGTTTTGGGGATGATACAACCAATTTTGATTGTGGTTGTTGTAACTCTTATTTTATCGGGAGTATTGGCAAGCCGTATTTCTAAACATATCATGGAGCCATTAAACACCCTTGACTTAGAACAGCCGTTGGAAAATAATACTTATGAGGAATTAGCCCCCTTGCTAAACCGTATCAATAAGCAGCACAGGCAGATTGCTATGCAGTTGTCGGAACTTCAAAGGAAAAATGATGAATTTACACAGATTACACAGGGCATGACGGAGGGGCTTGTCCTTTTGAATGAGAAAAACATAATTTTGAATATCAATCCTGCCGCACTGGAACTGTTCCATACAAGTCATTTCTGTAAAGGAAAAGATTTTTTGACAGTGGAGCGAAACCATGAGGTAAGCCGTGCAATACAAGACGCATTTTTAAATGGACACAGCGAAATCCGTATGGAACGTGAGGGAAAAGAATACCAGCTCCATATTAACCGGATTGAATCAAACGGTTCTGTGATCGGGGCGGTTGTACTTGCTTTTGACATAACGGAAGCGGCTTTTGCAGAGAGAAACCGGCGGGAATTTACTGCCAATGTATCCCATGAATTGAAAACGCCGTTACAATCCATAATGGGGAGTGCGGAACTGATGGAAAACGGTCTTGTGAAACCGGAGGATATGACACGCTTTGTAGGGCATATCCGTATGGAGACAGAAAGGCTTGTAACATTGATTGATGATATTATCCGTTTATCCCAATTAGACGAGAGATGTGACATGCCTTTTGAAAATGTTGATCCTTATGAGGTCGCATCTGATGTGATGGCAGGTCTGGCAGACATAGCGGCGGCAAAAGATGTTGAAATGACTTTAACAGGGGAAGGGGTCAGTGTAAAAAGTGTACGGCGGCTTATGACAGAAATCATATTTAATCTCTGTGATAATGCTATCAAGTATAATAAAAACGGCGGCAGGGTAGAAGTAGTTATAAGCAGGCAGGAAAACAATGTGGTGATTGCTGTGAAAGATTCGGGAATAGGCATACCACCGGAACATCAGGCAAGGATATTTGAACGGTTTTACCGTGTGGACAAGAGTCGGTCTAAAGAATCCGGCGGGACAGGTTTAGGGCTTTCCATTGTAAAACACGCTGTACAATACTTAAACGGTAACATTGATTTGCAGAGCAGTCCCGGGCAAGGGACACGGATACAGGTTTCTTTTCAACATGCATAAGTATAGGCCATCTTCCGGCAAAGTACCAAAGACCGTCTTTAACGGTACTTTCCGGAATGCAAGGTTTATGCAAGATGAACGCAAGGTTTATGCAAGGCTGGGATGATAGAATGAAATAAGTATAACATGGAAAAGAGTTCCGGATGGATGGAAGAGGGAGGCAGAGGTATGTTTCGTTTGTTGAAATGTGAGTATTTAAAACTGAAGCGTTCAAAGTTTCTTTTGGTTGGAGGATTGGGTACGTTGATCGTGCCCTTTTTTGTGATCCTAAGGGGTGTTATGGATGCGTCAGCAAAACCGGGGGCGGATTTTAGTTTATTTTCCCTGTATGACAGTGCGATCATGTTTCTCATGCTCTTATTTGCACCTCTGGTATTGACAGTCATAGGCGTGTGGATCATAAACAGGGAATATGCGGAAGGTACGCTGAAAAATATTTTGGCCATCCCGGTTTCAAGGACGGCGTTCCTTTTGGGGAAACTGCTGTTTTTTGCAATCTTTGTGCTGGTGTTCATGCTGCTTTCCTGGCTTGAGATACTAGTTTTAGCATATGTATGCAGCTTCTTCCTTCCCATAGAAGACCTTACAATACTTTCCGCGCTTTACTTTCTTGTGAAAATGCTTTATGGCGGGGCGATGGTGTTTGCCACGCAGATTCCTTTTCTTTATCTGGCAGTAAGGACAAAAAACTTTCTTTCACCGCTGATTGCCGTTTCGGCGGTCAGTTTGTTCAATGTGGTTCTGTCAAATTCCCCGATAGCAGGGTTTTACCCCTGGTCCGCCTCATACCTTTTAGTCTGCGGGCGTTTGCAGACTAAGGGCAGCCTTAAGGGAATCTCCATAGCCATGATCCTTGGCATGTGTCTTTGGGGGATTTGGGCAAGCATTGCACGGATCCGGAAAGAGGAATAAGATGGGAGCAATGGGGAGGGAAACAAGAAGGAGAATGAGATGGTACAAGAAGAAAGACGGCGTTATCTGATCCAGGAACTATTATCAGAACAGCCCCGATATCGGGATATGGAAATCCCGGACAAGGAACGGGAACAAAGGCAGCTCCTTAGAAGTCTTATGAATATACGGCCGCCCCGCCCGATAGGGGATGAATTTCTTAAGGTGCAGGACGAATATTTAAGGGAGGAAGTCAGAAAAAAGGGGATTGTTTGCAGCGATACACTGCCGGTTTCCCTTTTCGATCATCGTCTTGTGCTTTGGCGTGGCGATATCACCACATTGAAGGTAGATGCCATTGTAAATGTGTCAACGCCGATCTAAAATTGTAAGAAAACGCCAAAGAAATTTTGTTGTTTTT
>CAJUCN010000028.1 GCA_910585005.1 uncultured Lachnospiraceae bacterium
CTAATCATATGTAACGTTAGATAATCAGGAATTATCCTTTATCTATTTTCATTATATCTTTCCCCAAAATACAATTCAATTAGATTTCTCTTATCCGTCAAAAAAAGCAGTATTTCCTGTCAATTTTTGTCTCTTCACCCTATGTCACATTAAAGCTACACTCCATAAGAAAATTACAATATCATCCTCCAAAAAGAAAAGACATCCTCCCGGATGCCCTTTCCACAGACTCTTACTATTCCAAAACACAATACATTATTTTCTGTTACTTTTCCTTCCCTCTCCAAAGCTCATTCTCACCCTTGCTTTACAGGAATCCATAACTCGCAAAACAGGCCGCTTTCACCCTTTTCAAAATAAATTTCATAGTCAGTGCCGTCTGTCTGCATATATCCCGTCTGGGGAACAAACTCCTTAAAAAACTTGCTCCACATCTCGCCCAGGCAATCGCCATCAGAACCAAAACATTTAAACACTGCATAGTCAGCGGGTTCTGTTTCCCACAGGGTGTAACCGCTTTTTATAAAATGCTCCAGGTCTGTAACATCCGTATCCTCATCAATCACGATACCAATTCCATAATTAAAATGCGTCTCACTGTCCCTCACCGGACTGCACAAGCCATACAAATCTCTTTTTCCCTCTGCACGAAGCGATCTTATCGCTTCAACAAGGTTTTTTTCATGACATTCTGTCCAAAAATCAGGAATGCTGTGATCATTTTCATCATTACTGATTTCATTTGGAAAAGCTCTTACTAGTGCAATAAACCGCTGACTTTCCCTGTGCTCAATTCTGTAATCCATCACGCTACCACCTTCCAATGTAATTTTTATTACAAGCGGATTAAACAAATGAAGCTTTGTGCCTTTACGCTTTGCCTGTTTGGGAGTTGCGCCATGAAACCGTGTAAAAGCCTTGGAAAAACTTTCCGGGGATTCATAGCCATACTTATATGCAGCGTCCGTCACTGACAGACCTGTTGTCTGCAATTCCCTGGCCGCTAATGTAAGACGCCGTTTCCTGATGTACTCATTAGCCGTCATTCCTACGATAAAGCTAAATGTCCTGTGAAAATTGTAGCTGGACATATGTACACTCTTTGCAACCTCGGCATAACTTATCTCTTCATAAATATGCTCTTCCATATAGCATATTGCCTGCTGTATTAGCTGTATCGACACCCTGTTTCCTCCTTGTATACATTGATTATAACTGGCCGTACCTGAAAAAACCTGTTCACGCTTGCACCAATTTGTCCCAAAAGGAATGTCTACTGAGGGTATTATTGATACATTCCCCTATTCTCCTTCCCGGCTTTCCCTAACCATTTTCCCCCTTCAAAAAAGTATTCCCATTGCAAGATAATTCCTTCGCATAAAAATGACATCTCTTCACATGATCATTAACCATTCCTATTGCCTGCATATATGCATATATGATTGTGCTTCCAACAAACTTAAATCCGCGTTTCTTCAAATCTTTACTAATCTGGTCAGAAAGTAACGTTCTTGCAGGTATTTCCTCTTCATTATCAAAATGATTCTTAATTGTTTTATTATCAACATAAGACCATATAAACCAATCAAAACTTCCATACTCTTCCTGTATCTTTATAAATTGCTGTGCATTCACGATCGCCGATTTGATTTTTAGTCTGTTACGAATAATCTTTTCGTTTTGCATCAATTCCTCAATTTTTGCTTCATCATATAACGCTACTTTTCTGCAATCAAATTTGTCAAACGCTTCCCTGAAGGATTCCCTTTTATTCAATACTGTCAGCCACGATAACCCTGCCTGCATACCTTCCAGTATTAGCATTTCAAATAATTTATCATCATCATGAACCGGTTTTCCCCATTCATTATCATGATATGCCTTATACAAATCTGTAGTTGCCCATGAACATCTTTCTATATTATCTGTTTCCATATGGCCTTCCCTTCTTTAAATCCTAATTTTATAGCATTCCATCTCACAAAAAATTTAGGCCCAAAACAGGATCAAATATCTTCCTTCGGCTTTTCACAAGATCCGCTTCTTTCTGATTAGCGAATTCAACCCTATCCCCATTGCACCCGAATCCGTTTCCAAAAGACCTGACCGCTTGTCCCAATAATCCATGTAAATGCTTACATCATCTTCCAGGTTAAACGTAAGCATCACATATCTCGCCACACGGAATGCTTTTACCCTCTTTATGGTGACTTCTGAATAAATCTTATCGCTGGCGTTCATACCCGCTTTGACCAAAATATCCAGTTTACAGAAGATCAAATCGCTTAAAGTAACCAGCTTATTTCATTCTGGAACTATGTCATTTGTTTCCACCTGGATATTGTCTGTTCTTCTGTCAAGAATTCCCCCCTAATATATAAACCCTTTCATAAACTAATAAACTAAGAAATAGTTCAAAAACTTCTCCATCCGTTATTCTGTTTAAAAAAAATAAAATATCTTCTCCGTTAAAATGTTATATATCATTTTTACATAAAACATCTATTATATCTTGTGATAGATTGCCTCTATACTTAATAGCACTAAAAGTTCTTTCAAATATTTTATTCTTTTTATACAAATATGACATCAAATTTCTCAAATTAGTACTAGATGCATTATATGTATCATCTCCAAGCGGACTATTGTTAATTACTTCTTGAATATCTGAAAGTAAATTATCATTATTTAAATCCACTTCAAAATAGTAAAAAATAGTGGCTAATACCATTGATATTCCTGTATGGAACTTAGTCAGTCTTTTCTCTTCTCCCTTAAATAGTGCAGTAGAAAATGGATATTCTACTTTTTCTGATAATGCAACCATAAACATGTTAAACTTATTAAATAAATTTTTTATAAATTGAAGATCATCTTCTTTACCCAATTTGTAAACATTCGCACGTTCCTCTAAATATTTCTCTGCAATTTCCACGCCATCTTTATACATCACATTCGGGCCATAATTTAAAATACTAAGTATAATACAGATTTCCTGATGATTCTTCTGTTTGTTTTTTCTGTCATTCGTAACATTATATATTTTGATTAGTTTTGCGGCTAACCCTTCTTTATCCTTTTCAGCCTTCTCCATATTTATATTAAGAAAATTTGTAATATAGAGGCTTGTATTTGAATAATATGTTGCCATTGACATTTCATGTTTTTCAAGTGGCTTAGTATTCCTATTGTATCTTTTAAAAAGTTCTATCTCCATATCGTCACTTGAAAACTTTTCAAACTCCAAAATTGAAAGATGACTTCCCAGAATTTTTATTTTCATTTCTTTTCTCAATTGAGAAAACTTCTTATTTTTAAATTCTTCATTGTCTTTAAGTAATTCTAATTCTGTAAGCGCAAACTTATCCTTAACAAAACGATATATGGCAGTCAATCTATGTTGACCATCCATAACATGCCTTAATTGAATGTCGTTTCCTCCTGTCCTTACCAAAAAGATTTCAGGGATCGGTATTCCAAGTATAATAGATTCAATTATTGAACTTTCTTCTTTAGCCTTAGAGCGATACTCTCTCTGATAATCCGGACTTAATATAATCCCATGCAAAAATTCCATTTGTTCTTCATCACTTAGTTCTCCACTTACCTCCTTTAAATATCTTTCACCTTTATCAATAAAATTTACCATATCCTGCACGGATATAAGCGGTCTTGTATATTCAACTTTTAATGGCAATTCCATTTTTAATCTCCTTATATATGTTCTTTTATAAATCGAATTGTTTTGACCATATTATCTTTATCTGGATATATATTTTCAAACGTTATTCCAAGTTTGAAAAGTTCCTTCAAGATATTTTCTTTATTATCTTTATCTACAATAGCTATTTTAGTATATTTTTGAAACATACCTTCTAATGAATCATTTGGCTCAACTTTCAAAAAGCATCCTTTCTGAAAATGTATACGTTCATTACAATTACCCACGCGAATAAAATATGATTTATCACTATATTGCTTTTGCAACGTCATCCTTAATTCATTATCTGAAAAATCAACAAGCTTCCTTTCTGTCTTTATTACCTCTCTATTATGAGAAAGTGCATCTACAAAGTATACAATAGAATGGTTATCCACATAGTCGTAATCTTCTACTGCAAAAAGCAAAGAAATTAAATGTGCCTCTGTAAAATCCAAGTAATTTGTCGGCAATCCAAAATGTTGCCCATATGCCCTCAGTTCTTCATCATTCTTTTTATCTGTACTATTATCATAGTATAAAATTCTTTGCTTAAAAATTGACTCATATTGTGACGAATGTCCTACATAACCATTCTCATATATTCTATATAAAGAGGGTTGCAATTTATATGTACAGTCTTTCTGACCTCTTGAAACATAACTATTTTCTTCAAAACTACTAATAAATTCAATATATGCACTCACACTTTCAATAAATGCTATATTATCTGATGACACTCCTAATTTATTCGATATAGTCTCTATTACATTATCCCTATTCCACTTTTCAATATCATTTACCTTCTCCTTCAATTTACTGTGATCTGTAAAACTATATTTAATACATACGTTTGTATCTTTAAGTTCAATTTCATCAGGTTTAATAATTGTACTAAATAAATCCTGTATTACTTTTTTATTGTTGTTAATCAACTCCGCTGCCACATCATCTTCAATATTTTCAATTGATTGTTCTAATTTTATCTTCTGAAAAATGTCAAAAAGCAGTTCTTGTCTTCCTCTATCCGCTTCTTTAGACTTTATAAATTCGTCAATCTCTTGATCTGTTTTTTCTAACACTTCCGTTAGCTTAAATTCCTCAATCTCTTTTCTCATTAAGATTTCGTCAATATTTACAGTTTCCTTGATAATTAAATTAACGATTTTTAATAAATCATCTAATACCATCAACATAACCCCCATCGTAAATTATTTCTTAAGTCAGATTCTATTTCATAACTTTTCAACTCGTATATTTCATCTTATCTTCAAGCAAAACTATTCCTTTTCAAATATTTTTAGCCTTTCTACAATCTCCTCCGGTTCAGGCAGCATTTCCTTCATGTCCTCTGGCAACGTATTCCTTAACTGGTATGTCGCTACCCCTATCGGTACATTTGAACGTTTCAGGGCGTACTCTACATAGGTCTTGTCCTTGCTCTTACAGATGATAATCCCGACAGACGGGTTCTCGTCCGGCAACTTTACCTGCTCGTCCAGTGCTGTCAGGTACAACTGCATTTTCCCTGCGTACTCAGCTTCAAACTCCCCTATCTTTAATTCTATCGCAACCAGACTTCTCAACCTCCTGTGGAACAGCAGCAGATCAATATAGATATCCCTGCTTCCTGCCATCAGATGGTACTGGTTTCCAATAAATGTAAAATCCCCACCCATCTCTGTCAGGAATGCTCTAATATTATTCACCAACTGCATTTCTAGTTCATGTTCCGAATATTCCGGTGACAGTTCTGCAAAATCAAAAGTATATTCATCCTTTACGGCAAGCATGGCCTGCACCTTATAGCTCTCTGGCATCGTCAGCTCAAAATTCGTCTGGTTCAGCAGATATTTTTCATAAGTCTGTGCCTCAATAAAATTAGTTAGGACACGTTTCGTCCAACCATACCGCTTCGTCATCTGAATATAGAATTCTCTTTGCAGGTCATCTTTACATTTTTCCATGATAACTACATTATTGCTCCAACTAATTTCCCGCACCAACGGTGCGAGTTTTTCAGAATCCCGGTAACTTAAGTAAAAATTCCTCATCCTCCACAAGTTTGCTGCAGAATAACCCTTTGCTCCGGGGAATTCTTTCTGCAGTTCCTTTGCCAGTATCTGGACAATTGATTTTCCCCATCCGTTCTCTTCCTGCTGCTTAAATATTTCTTTCCCGATCTCCCAATAGAGGAGGAGTGTTTCTGCATTCATCGCTTTCAGGATATGGTACTGCTTCTTATGTATCATCTCTTTTATGTCATTTATCAAAGGCTCATAACCCATTATTTTCATTTTATCCATGTTTCCCCCAAAATCTCGCACCGACGGTGCGAGATTTAACTTTCCTATTTCCTAACCTGCTAGTGAATTGGTAAACGCGCCATTTATGCATAATTCCTAAGTTCACTTCCCCACAAATACGGCATTTAGCCGAATCCAGGAAACCTGTCCCAAACTTTCAGCCTTTATTCTATTATCCGAGTACATCTTCGCTTTGTCAATCGGCTTCTCTTTAATCTCCTCCGCAAACTCCACTTGCCCTGCAAATCGTGAAAGCCGACTAGCATATTCCTTTTCCCCTTGATTTTTGACGTTTATATTTGATAATAACCTAGCAATCTCTTGTGAATGCCAGAAATTTTTTGTATATAATGCAATCTTGTAATGTGTCATTACATATCTGTATATTATTCTTGGATCAGGTTTTGCAATAAAAACTGTATAGAGCCTGATACCGATAAGCGTATAACCGCATGCCCATTTGTTGCTGCTTACCCTACACCCCCACCCTGGTAAGTTATGTGGAAACAGCAACCTGCATAGAGCAAAAAGCATGGTTTTTCTGGCATGTAAACATGTTTCATTTTTTTTACAGAACACCAGTAAGGATTATCTGTGATAATTTGAAAATTGGAATGACACCACATTTCAAGAGGGGGAACTTGTACTTAATGAATCCTATCTTTCCCTCGGCGAGTATTATTCTGTTGCTATCATGACCACAGGCATTAAAAACCGAAAGCAAGCGTTAAAGGTTTTGTGGTAAAATCGCTAAGGCTGTCATCGCCAAACTCAGGAATGACGTATTCAAGTCCTTCTAAAACACTCCGACAGCAGCTCCTTGCCTGTCTTTTTCCCTTAGCATCCTCCCATTACCCACGCCTGATACTCAGTTTACCGCTTTCATTTAACAAAAGGATTAAGGAAAAGCCGCCACACTAAACCCCTTATTTGAACAGGTCATGTCAACCAGCGTTTTACATCCATAACCTCATTTCCCATTCCATCCATATACCTTCTCACAAATCTTTTCAAAATCTTCCTCCGGAATCTCCGCCTCTTCACTATAAGGCACTCCATTGCGGATCCCCGTCCTCACAACACAAGGGCCGTCCAAATAGTATCCCTCATACTCATAATCAGAGGCCTTGGCGCTAGTGATCAGTTCCGCCAATTCATCTGCTGCCGCTGTGCTCTCCGCATCCCGTTTTCCGCCAATTGCCGGGCCAGTTGGCCCGCTGTAGACATGGAGATACACTTCTTTTCCATCTTTATCTAGTGCCAAAATGCAGTAAGCATACTGGTCTTCCAGATTGGGAGAAACATACAAAGGCTCTCCAAACAGCGTCTTTAACTGTCCCAGACATAAGATGCCATCATCGCCCATATACCCTACAATATTCCTTATCTTAGAAGTCCCCATCAATGTCCGGTCCAATGTTTCCCTATCCTGCGCCTGAAACTCAAATCTCCTTTCCATCCCTCTTTCTCCTTCCATTTATTTCCACCCACATTGCCTCCCATGAACAAAGGGAGACCTGCGGAGGTATATATTCATGCTAACACAGCGCAGATCATATGGCAACGCCCCGTTTACTGACATAAATACCTTTTAAGTATCCGCCTCGTCCACATAGCGATTACCAGCGACATTCCCCCCGCAAACAAAACAACCACATACTCTAACCCCTTAAATAACTCAAACAAAACGCCATAGAATGCATTGCCTAATGGCTGCGCGCACATAGCGATCGTGAGAATCACGGCAATCACCTTTCCTATTAGGTTTTGCGGGGTCTCCGCCTGAAAAAAGGACATCATCTGTACAGTAAAAATTGTTGAAAATACCATAATGCTAAAACAGCATACCGTTATAACCACATAGTTCACCATTCCAGATGAAAATACGGCCAACGCTGCGCCAATGGGAAACACACACATGGCGCCAACAACCACCAGATTGCCTGATTTTTGAACCGAAAGCCTGCGTGCCAAAATGCCTGCACAGATTCCTCCAGCCAAACCTCCTGCTGCCAACGCCCCTTGTGCAAGACCGTATAGCCGGTTTGCCCGTACCGCTCCCAAGTCCAACACTTCCGTCACCAAATACGGCAATGCCACATTGATCATGGAAGACAAGAACAGATTTACCCCGCAAATAGTCAAAAGCGTTTTTCCAATCACAGGCTTATCCTTCCAGATAAAGTAAATGCTTTCTTTAAAATCAGACTTAATGACATCCCATATGTTTCCGCCCGAAACTTGTCGCGGTGAAGGCATCTTGATAAAGATCTCCATGACTGCCGACAAAACGAAACATACGATACAAACCCATAACACAGGTCTAAGTCCGTATGCGCTATACAAAATACTTCCAAGAACAGGACCTGCTAATGCCGCCAAAGAGCTAATAGTATTGATAATAGAATTGGCCGCCATGAAATGGTCCTGACTTACCAGTACCGGAATGCTTGCCTGTACAGAGGGCTGATATGCCCCTGCAATACCATACAAGATCATCAATGTGACTGTCAGCAGGATAATCAGATCTACGCCATTCATTAGCAAAGAAAATACGAAAACCACTGCCGCCGTAAAAAAATCCAACACCACCATAATGGTTCTTTTGTTAACCCTGTCTGCCACAATGCCTCCAACTGGCGAAAGCAGGATCGTTGGAATAAACGCACAACCCATGACCATTCCATAAAGCGCTGACGATCCAGTCCTATTTAATAAATACAATGGCAGCGCAAGCCTTAACGCCGCATTGCCAAACAGGGAGATGATCTGCCCAATAACCACTAAGGTAAAATCTTTTGAAAATAATTTCTGACTCATTTTGATTCCTCCATTTTGCATACATACCAACCGTCGGTATGTATAAGATTAAAAATATTCTGCCCCTGTTACAGAGCAGTATTTTACTTGTTCTTTTGGTAGATAGACACCAATTCCTTTAGTCGGTTCGTCATTTCATCGTCTACCACGTCTATCCCAAAACCTGCCATCATCTGGCCAAATACCATAAGTTTCCGGTAAGATTCCTCCTCCGTGCTGTCAAAAATCATAGGATTCAGCCAAGTGTTCGCAACAAGCCCTATCAGCTCTGCCAGTTCTTCGGGATAATCCGTCCTAATGGATCCGTCCGCAATTCCCTGCCTGATAATAGGCAAAAAGTATTCCGGCACCGATTCTTCCCTGATTGTATGTAGAAACATATTAAGAAGCTTGGGATTATTGTAAAAATTGGGAGCTACGGTAAATAGATCCTCCTGCAAAGGGCGGTTTAATGATTCCTTAAAAATTGCTTTCAACTTTTCTTCCCCACTTAAACCTTTTTGATCACGGAGCACAGCAAGCTTTCGATTGGAATCTTCTGACATCCGGCTCGTAAGAGCATCAAAGATATTTTCCTTGGATTTAAAATGATGATAAATAGCCCCTTTGCTAAGCCCCCCTAACTGATCAATAATATCCTGGATAGAAGTATGTTCATACCCTTTCTCCATAAACAGGCGGAATGCTACATCCAATATTAAATTGACCGTTTCCTCCGGGTGTTTATTTCTTGCCACTATTTCCGCCTCCATATACATACTAGTAGTATGTATATTAAATTATCATACCGACGGTATGTATGTCAAGATATTAATTGCATTTTTAATATACAAGAGGTATGATAGTTCCTAGGAAGAATACATAGAAAGGAGCTATACATCATGACAGACAACTTATTTGAAGCTCAAAGTATCACAGACAACGTGCACCGCATCATTGGCCCGGGGCAAGTCTACGCCTATCTCATTATCGGAAGCGAAAAGGCCCTGTTACTGGACACTATGTGCGGAATCGGCGATTTAAAACATTTTGTGGAAGAATTTACTGACCTTCCCCTCTATGTGGCAAACACCCATTCTCATCATGACCATTGCGGCGGAAATTTTCAGTTTGAAAAAGTGTTCATCCACCCTGCTGACAAGGAGCAAATGATCCACCTTCCTTATCAGGCGCGTATTGATTATGTCCGGGGAGAAGAGGAAAGAAGAGGCATACCATGCCGCTGGAATGAACAGGATGTAATTTGTGGAGACCAGATAGAAACGGTAGACCTGCATGAAGGCTTTACCTTTGACTTAGGGGATTGCACCATCGAGGTTGTTGAGGCCCCTGGACACACTTATGGTTCCATCTGTTTCCTTGACCGGAAACGCCGCCTCATGTTTGGCGGAGATGCATGTAACTGCAATACCATCCTTGCACCTTCCAGTGTCTGTGTGCCCACTACCATTGAAGAGTATAAGGAAAGCATGCAGCATCTTTATACCTATATAGACGAATTTGACCGTTTCCTGATCTGCCACGGCGAATGGGATTTGGACAAACGGTGTATCTCTGAAATGATCGAACTTTGCGATGAGATCATGGAAGGGAAAGATGATGCTGTCCCTGGAGAATTTCTGGGACATTCTGTGATTATCGCGAAGCAAAGAGATGAAGAGATGAATCGATACGACGGAAAAATTGCCAATATTCTCTACGCCAAAGACCATATTTTTAAAAAGAAAAATTAGTTTGCTTAAAACCAGACCGCAGGTTCCGCTACCGGAGCTTGCGGTCTTCCTTGTCTATCGGAAAGCCCTTCCATTACTCCACCAATTCACAAGTTCCCGAAACTTCGGATTCCCTTCCCCAAAACCATAGCTTTCCTGAGCATTCCCGAATTCATTTTGCAGGTTTTTCTTAAGCGTCACGAAAATACTAATACTTCCAGGACTATAGGGCTATCCTGCTGTATACGGCGTTTTATCTGTAGGATGCAGAGGATTCCACACACCCCTCACATAGCAAACTAAAAACAGCACAAACAATAGCAGGTTATGGGCAATCATACATGCCCAGGCAAAAATAAGCCCAAGCCCAAGAACCTGCGTGCAGATAAATGTCCCTACAATGCGGATCAGCCACATACCAATAATATTGTACACAAAGGGCGCTTTTGTCTTTCCCACCCCCATCATAAGCCCTTCAATAATGATGGAAAATCCATAAAAAGGCTCCGAGACCGCCACCATACGCAAAACCGTTGCCCCCAATGTGATCACTGCATCATGGGATGAAAACAGCCCCATTAAGGCAGGCGCCACAAGAAACAGGCAGGTTCCGGAACCTATCATCAAGACTGTTTCAAGAGGGATAAACATGGACGCAAGCCGTTTCATCCGTTTTCCGTCATTGGCTCCATAGGCATTGCCGGCCAGCGTAGCTGCCGCCGTCTGCATCCCAAATCCCGGAATATAAAATAATGATTCAACCGTATTGGCAATGGTATGGGCGGCTGTAGACACTTCCCCCAAAGAATTGATCATAGCCGCAAACGCCACATAGCCAAGGGATGTACCAAAGCGCTGCAGCATATTGGGAAAAGCCACCTTCATACAAGGTCTTAATATCTCCATATCCGGGGCAAACTTCTGCCCCCGCGGAGAGATCATGGGATGTTTCCAGAGAACCCATGCAATACAAATCCCGCCTACCGTAAATGCAATGGCGCTGGCAATGGCTGCTCCAATCACACCAAGTCCCGCTCCCCACATCGTAACATGCAAAGAAGCTATTTTTATCTGGCGTACCGGGTAAATCAAAAGAAAGTTTAACACTACATTGACCAGGTTCACCAAAAGCCCAATCTTCATCGGCGACTTGGTATCCCCCGCTGAGCGGAGCACCGTGCCAAAAATAATGCTTGCACTCCTTGGCAGCATGGGCAAATATAAGATCAGGAAATAGGTGGACGCCATGTTCTGTATTGCCGGATCCACTTGCATCCAAACCGGTATCACGCCGCTTAACGACACGGTCAGCAAAGTAAAGAAAACGCCCAAAAGGCATGTAAGCAAGACCGCCTGTGCTACTGCACGTTTAACTGCGGCCTGGTCTTTTGCTCCGTATGCTTTTGCTATGTAAGAGAGAAACCCTACTCCCACTGCCGATATTGTACTGCCAATGAGCCAGTTGATCGTTCCCGTGGAACCCACTGCCGCAGTTGCTTGTGTCCCAAGCGACCCCACCATTGCCGTGTCAATATACTGGACAGCCGTCTGCATAAGCTGCTCTAACATCGTCGGCCAGGCAAGGGCAAGGATCGTGAGGAGCATACTGCGGTCAAAGATCCTGTCAGATGTCTTTTTCCTCATTTTTATCCTTTCTCAATTTATCATATTCCAAAACCAAATTACTCCTATTTCACCTGTATTTCCTTACATTCATTAAACTTAGCAAACCGCTTTACGCACCGGTCAATTTCACCAGATAGCTTTTTCGTCTGCTTTACCCCATCCTCAAACCAAATATTTTTCACGGTGAGCACACCCGTCTTTTTATCCACCACCGCTTCGATCCTCCCTACAAACTGCTCCCCGTACAAAACAGGCAGTACATAAAACCCGTACTTGCGTTTCACGGCCGGGGTATAGATTTCCCACCGGTAGTCAAAACCAAATAACTCTTTAATCAAATTTCTGTCCCACAAAAAGCAATCAAGGGGCGCCAGGAATTCACACCGGGATTGATAGATATCCCCCTCAAGGACTTTATTGATAAACGGCAAATCCCCTGCATTGCAGTACAGGACATTCCTGATCCCTTCCACCTTAATTTCCAGAATCTTCCCTTCTCCAAGCAGCTCCCCAAAGACCCTGCTGCGTTCCTGGCTCTTCAATCCCCAAATGTTCAGCCATGCATCCGACGGGCGATTCCATAAAAGCCCCACCGCCGAGATCCGGCGCAGTACCCGCCACTTCAAATGCTGAAATTCATCTGGCAGCGGATCTGACATCTCCAACAGCCGGGATGGTACATAATCCCTGGCAAGGGCATACACTTTTCGTGCTCCCTGCTTATGGTGGATCACCAGCTCCCCGGTAGAATACAATTGCTCCAAGACCGCCCTTGCCGCATTGGTTTTTCCACCCCACTGACCGCTCCAATGAATGGCGGAATGCCAGTGGATATCCCCCTCTATCGGAAGGCCGTCGGAACTAACCTCCCCATTTTCTGCAATATAGCTTTTCGCCGCCTCCTCCAGTTCGGGAAGTTCCTGAAACCGCATGCCTCCTTCCCTTGCAGCCTTCCGGTACCGTTCAAAATACGGCCAATCCTCTATGGGAAAAATAGAAAGATTCTTATCCGGAAAGTCTACCAGCAAACGATCCTCATAAAGCAGTTCATATAAAGTCTGCTTCGTAAACCCTTTTACCCTGGACTGCAAAGTAAGCTCCGCATTCTTCCCGCATACGTCAACCGGGTCAAACTGGATGCACCCTGCCTGGCGCACATATTCAAACGCGCCCTGTTTTCCTACAAAGCGGTATTTCCCTAATAATCCTTGTTTTAAAAGCATAAACTGCCGTGCCTGCCGGTTCGTCAAATGGATCATATCTTCTCCTCTAGTCAATTTGCTGGTCTATTCTATAAAATCTCTCAAATACACTTCCATAGACTGGTTCATCTCACCAGAAAAATCTGACTCATATTTCCTTTTCCAAAAAGCTTCCATCCACTCTTCATAGCTTTGCAAACCTGTCCGCCCTGAAAACATTTCACGAATCTCTTCTCCCGTTTTGTCCCGGTAGCTGTTTTCACAAACAAGATCTGATAACCGGAACCGTTCCGGCTTCTTCCGCTCTTTTTGCTGTGCGGTAGGATATCCAAAAACAACCATACAGGCGGGATAAACATATTTCGGAAGCTGTAAAAGTTCCTTCATCTCTTCCGCATTCTCCATCACATCCCCAATATAGCAAGAACCGATACCCAGGCTTTCTGCTGAAACCACTGAATTCTGTGCCGCAATGAGCGCATCTTCCACCGCCAAGAGCAGATCTCCGGCCCCGGGATCCCTTGGTTTTAGTCCTGCTTCCCTATAAAAAGAAAGCCATTTCCGGCAGTCCGCACAAAATACAAGTACCAGCTTTGCTTTTGCAATAAACGGCTGGTGGTCACAAAGCTGGGCAAGCTTTTCTTTTTTCTCCTGTTCCGTGATATCCAGGATCGTATACAATAACTGACAGCCTGCGGAAGGCGCCTGCAATGCCGCATTTAAAATACTTTCTTTCTCCCGTGCAGATATTTCTTCTTCCGTATACACACGGACCGATTTTCTTGCATGAAGCGCCTGTAAAATTTCATTCATTTCCTTTTCTCCTTATCTCCTTGTCTCTTGCCACCCAAAAGAAAAATTTTCACACCCTGTACCTGATATTTTAACAGATCTCTCTTGATTTATCTATTGCCCAGCGATAAGAAATACCTTTCAAAGAAATAAACCGCGCAAAATAGAGAATCTAGCGTTCTTCACGCCACCACGCATCATACCCCTCCTCCGGAAAAACCACCTGATTGGAAACATACTGGAATCCGCCTTCCGGCAACAGCCGAATCTCCACTTTATGGGAGAATGCTTTTGACGTATGATCGTTGGGGTATACCGCATTTACCATGAGTTCTACAATCCCGCCATCTTTTTCCTTATAGCTTACCACCTCCGGATAAGGGATGTCCGGGTATTCTGCATTCTGGAATCCTCTGGGTTTATATAGATAAACCTGGTCTTCCGGCAGATAATCTGTTTTTGCCTGGAGTGTTTGGCTGTCTACCATAAAGTAAGGCATGATTACATTCTCAAATTCCTGTTTAGGAATCCGGTAGGCAACATCACTTTCCAAATTTTCTCCCATTACATAGGGAACTGCCTGCCCAAACCGCAACGGGTATAAAGCGTCAAACAGATCATAAAAATCAAGACCTCCAAACTCTGTTTCCTTCCAATTGACCAGAAACAGATTGTTGCGCTCATAGCCCACCGGCAAGATATACTTTCTGTTCCATTCCCTGCATTTTTCTTCTAACGGCTGGACCCGGAACGCCCTGTGTTCCGCTTCCTCGCTTAAACTTAGTACATAGCTTTCTTTGGAATCATACTTTCCCTCAAATAGAAAATAACCCTCCTTCGTATACTGCCATGAATCAGCACAATAGCTGACTGCATCCTGCTCTTTTAAAATACCATTCCTGTCATACTGGTAATACCTCCTTACAACTTCCAGCCTGCCCTCTTTCGTTGACAGCTCATATTTCCGGAATCCGCCCTTGTAAAGGACTTCTATCATCGTTAATTCCGCTTCCTCCCCGGCCTTTGCCAACCTGCAAAAGTCTATAACCTGTTCCGCCCCCGCCATATTCATTTGATTTTCACTGTCAACGGCCACATATCCTTCTTTTCCAAGGCTTACTATGATATGCTTCATTGTTTCCAAACTGATATTCTCACCAACGGCTGATAAAAGACCGGATACCTTTTCATCCGGTTTTTCCTTCACATCCTCCAATCCTTTATACCCGCAAATTTTTCCGGCTTCTCCGGCCAACCATGCAGTCTGCGGCTGGGCGCTGCATCCATTCATTATGATCGACACAGCAAGAAATAAACATCCTTTTATCTTTAAAGCCATTTTAACCCTCATCTCTGTTTCCTCCTTCACTCCTTTATCCTATTCTTTATTATATATTACATTCGTAAGATTTTAAAGGAAACCATAAGATATTTTTCATAAACATATTGATCAACCAGAACGGTTAATCCGGTGCCCGTTTGCTTACTATGAGAACCCAGCAGGTAATTCACGCCGGATCAGGCAGATACAAAAACAGGTTAAACTCCCCTTCCTTTTGCTCAATCTCCATGTTCCCACCATATTTTTTCACGATTTCCTGTATGCTCCTTAAGCCAAACCCGTGATTATGGACATCCTTTTTCGTGGTTGTGGGCAGCACACCTTTCCCACCAGGCGCCAATTCCTTGACCGGACAGGTATTCTTAATGTTTACTGCCAGGATTCCTTTCCCTGCCCTGGCATCTAAATTAATTTCCCGCATGGATTCCTCCAGCGCACCGCATCCCTCCACCGCATTATCCAGCGCATTGGCAAAAACCGCACAAAGATCCGCCTTTTCAAAGGGAAGTTCCCCAGGGATATCTGCCTTAACGTGAAAACGGATCCCCTTTTGCCGCATCAGCCCTTCCTTGGCCGTCAGCACCGCATTCACCGTCACATCTCCGCACCAGGTAACCACCTGCCCGAAGGCAGGCTGATCCATCATGCCCTTCACATAGTCATCTTTTTGAGAAGCCGGCAGAGCAAGAAGGGTCTGGAGATGGTTTGCTAAGTCATGACGCAGCCTGCGGATCTCAAATTGCTGCTGTTCCATGGCTTCATAATACCTTTGGTTTTGGCCTGCCAGCAGATTTTCCCTCTCCAGCTTCTGCTGCTTCTCCAACACCATCAGCGCACGCAAAAGTCCTATAAAGGACACGATCACCACCAAAAACAAGACCGAATCCGCGATCAGGACGCTTTCAAACTTCACAAACGGACTGGTCAGCAAAATCACGGAAAACATGATCCCTATGGGGGAAAATGTCAAAAACAGCATAAGCCGCCAGAGAGGTTTTGAAAGTTCAAAGTCTTTATCCGTCTTCCGGAAACGAATGGTCAGATACAGGATCACTGCAAAAAACAGCCTGCCTTCCAGATACATGTTTGCATAAAACTGATCCATTCCAAATAGATGGGCCCAATACGCCACACAATTATCCCAAAAACCGTTAAACGCATAAACCGTGCTGGAAAACATCAGCCCCAGCGTCAGTTTCTTAAGTCCGGTTCCCCTGCAAGTAATCCACAAAAGCAGCAGAAAGATCAATAGGCTGAGAGAAAGATTATCGATATCACCGACAAAAATGATCATGATACATGCCTGCCAGCAGTTGAAATGCAGCAGGGCCTTGCACCACCATTTTTCTTTTACCCGGATCAGCCTGGTCAAGACAAAGTATAAAAAAAACGCTGCGGCTACACCTATCCCGCTGGGCAAAAGATTTTTAATGAATTCCCCGGCGCTCATCCCTTATCCCCTTCCAGCATGGCTTTTGCCAGCTTTACCATAGCTTCTTCTTTCATGGCCCGGCTCATGGGGATATCTTCCCCATCCACAGTGACGCCTTCCCCGCCAATGCGGGTAACCCGCCCCGGGTTTACCAGATACCGCTGGTGCACCCTCACAAACACACCCAATAGCTGCTCCTCCACTTCATCCAGCTTTCCATAAAAGGTATGGGTAAGATGCCCTTCCTGTCCTGCACAGACTACATTCACCTTTCTTTTATCACTGTAAAAATAGGAAATTCCTGATAGCGGAAGGCGGTAAGTCCCTTCCGGGTTTTTAAAGGAAAAGGTTCTTTCCCTTCCGTCAAAGATCTGCCTGCGTACCCGTTTTAACACCTCCAAAAGCTTCTGTGTCCCTGCCGGCTTAATCACATAGTCAAGGGCATTGACCTTATAGCCTTCAAACACATAATCGGAATACCCCGTCACAAATACAAGGCAGATTTCCCTGTCAAATTCCCGGATCTGCCCTGCTGTTTCCATTCCGTTTATCCCCTTCATCTCCACATCAAGAAATAACAAGTCTATTTCACCCGGGTGCTTTTTCAGCCAGCGCACCGCACTCTCCCCTGTTGAAAACTCATAAACGATCTGTTCTGATTCTTCCCTGATCACCTTTTCCAGCCCGAAACGCAAGGTGTCCCTGGCCTCCTGCTGGTCATCACAAATTCCGATCCGAAGCATATTATCCCTCATTTCCGCACACGCTTTTTGCACACAACGCACTTAAACTTCCCGCAAAATATTTTCTATCATCATAACATGATTTAAAACCTCAAACAATCCTGCCGGCCAAGAGAAATTTTTTCACTCAGCCAAACGTTACAAAATCCCTGCAAAACTTTACAATCCCTGCAATCCCTTTCCAAACGTTACAAAAATACTGCTTAATATGACAGCCCTTTTTCCGGCTTTCTTTTTCTTTGCTACACTAATAAAAAAGAAAGTTAAAGGAGAAATAAACCATGTTATATGTAAAAAATCTTCACAAATCATACCAGAGTGGAAACAAACCTTATCCCGTGCTTAAGGGAATCGACCTGTCCGTTGCCGACCAGGAATTTGTAGCGGTCATGGGGCCTTCCGGTTCCGGCAAAAGCACACTGCTAAACTGCATTTCCTGCTATATTCCCTTTGAGGAGGGAACCATCACCTTAGGCGGCCAGGAACTGAAAGGGCTTTCCGAAAACAGCCTTGCCAAAACCCGCAACGAAAAGCTGGGTTTTGTGTTCCAGGATTTCATGCTTCTTGACGGCCTGACCGTAAGGGAAAATATTTTGGTTCCCCGGATCATCCAGGGGAAGGTAGATTCAGAAGCGGAACGTCTTGCCGACAAACTTTTAGCCCTTTTTGGCATTGACCATATTGCCGGAAAATATCCTGCTGAGGTCTCCGGTGGGGAGCGGCAGCGGACTGCGGTGGCACGAAGCCTTATCAATCAGCCCCTTTTGATCCTTGCAGATGAGCCTACCGGGAACCTTGACAGTAAATCCAGCCGGGCCGTCATTGAATCGTTTGAAAATGCCCGGGAAAAACTGGGGGCTTCTATTTTTATGGTCACCCATGACAGCTTTGCCGCTTCCTTCTGCGACCGCGTGATTTTGCTTAAAGACGGTATGGTATATGACACTTTAGCTGCCGATACCGCCCTTTCCGGCATAGCCCCAGAAGAGAAACGGAGTGCTTTTCAAGACCGCCTTTTAGACGCAATCCGGAAAATGAGCAGCATGGAACCTGAAACCAATAGCCAAAGCACGGAAAGGAAGTGATCTTATGACATTACGGTTTTTAGAAAAAAAATTACAAAAAGCAGACCTGGCACAGGCAAAACTATACTTATTCTGTAATTTTGTCTCCCTGCTGCTGATCACCGCTTATTCCGCCATGATGTTTTCTCCCACCGTGCTTTTGGTGCTCCCGGAAGGGGGGGACAGCCGCAAACAGATGGTGGCCGTCTTTGTCCTTGCACTGTTTGGCTGTGTGGTCTTTACCGTTTATGCCGCAAGCCTCTTTTTCCGTAAAAAAGCCAGGCAGCTTGGAACACTTATGGCTCTCGGGGCATCCGGGCAGCGTCTTCTTCCCGGCCTGCTAAGGGAAGTGCTGATTTTAAGTTCCGCTTCCGCTTTTGCCGGTATCCTGGCCGGATTTCCCTTTGTCATGATCTTGTGGAACAGCTTTCGCCTCCTGATCACAGACAGCACCCAGATGGCTTTGACCTTTGACTTTAAATGCCTGTACTTATCCGCCCTATTTTTTGTCATCGTGGTGGCCTTTTCCTGCCTTACCGCATACCGTTATCTGAAAAAGACCAATATCATGGAAGTTATGCATGAAGAACACCGGAATGAACCTGTCAGAAAACCAGGCATCTGGTGCGGCCCTGTGGGTATGCTGCTGGTGCTTGTTGGCGCCATCCTTGGCTACATGGCTCCCGGACTTTATGCGAAATTGTTCAGCGCCTATTCCCCAGCATGGATCAACATTTTGTATGCCCCTGTTTTTGTCGGACTTTATATGATCATGCTCCATACCGTGGTACACGGCTGGCGTTCCCACAAAAAGAATCCTTATAAAAACCTGATTGCCAGAAGCATGATGAAATTCCAGGGAAAACAGACGGTGAACAATCTCCTTGTAAGTACCGTACTGATCGCTGGAAGCGCCTTTGCCATCTTTTATATCCCTATGATCAGCGTCGGTTCATCCATGGAAATAAACGCCCGCTCTTATGACTACTATTATCATTACCGGGCCGACCAGGCCATCCCCGGCGAAGAGGAAATAGCCGCCCTTGCCGCCGACTATGGCCTTAGGATCAAAGATTACAAAAGCGCCCCCTACTTAACTCTTGCCATGGACGGCATCACAGAAGTGGAGGATGAGGGCAATGCTTTTCACTATGAACGGATTCCCTTTTTTATAGAAGGAAAATTTTTATCGGAAAATTCCTTTGAGATCCTTACCGGGAAAAAGATTTGTGTGGAAAAGGGCAGTTACATGCCAATTTCCAACGATGATGAGACCGGAACCTACCGTTTTAATGACACTGCCAATGTGCTTACCAACATGACCACATTGGAAAGCCTGCCTGTCAGCTTCACCGGATACGCCCACTATAATTCCCTGGTAAGCGACCCGGGGTATTATGTACTGAATAATGAAGATTATGACACCATTGCCTCAGGGCTTACCCCTGACTGGATGGGAACCGCCGCCTTTTTTAACATGGACGGGGAAGACAGTTATGAATTTGCGGAAGACTTTTTCTATACGTTGATCTCTTCTTTTGGGCCGGAATGCGAAACTCCCATTTATTATGACCGGGTAACCAAGTACTATGCAAACCAGAATGGGGAAGTCTACTGGGGAGATACGCCCCGAATGACACAACTTCATTTTTCAGAACCCGACACCAGCGAATTCCGCACTTACTGGACCTATATGCCCAAATGCCGGATCCTGGATCAGACCGACTTCACCAGGACATTTTCCGTATTCCTTATGATGTTCCTGTTCATCGCCATAATCTGTTCCCTTGCGGCAATGGTCATCAGCTACACCCGCTGTATGACGATCACCTTAAATAACCGCTATGTGTTTGAAGATTTAAAGCGGCTTGGCGCTTCTCCCGCTTTTTTACAAAAGGAAATCCGGGCACAGGCAGCGCCGGTGTTTAAAATCCCTACCTTAGTCGGGATGATCGCCATGTATCTTCTTTACGGGCTTCTTATCTTTGGTAACGACGGAAGGATCACCAATGGCGAACTTGGGGGGATGGCTGTTTGCCTCTTCATCCTTTCCGGGATCGCGGCAGCCTATTATCTGGTCTACCGCTGCACCATAAAAAATATGTGGAATCAATGCAATACCATTTGACAAAATACTGTGAAAATCTTTTGCGTGCATCTATGGGCCAGGCAGGCGTACCTCTGTTCCTGCCCGGCCCCTTTTGCACACTTTCCTATATCTCTTTTATCAAAAACAGTTCCATAGGCTGCTCATATCCAGGAACATTTATGACCAGGCCACCTGCATCCTGATACCCAAGTTTCCTGTAAAAATGTTGGGCCTGTTCATCAACCTGGGTGGAAACCATAACCATCCCGTAACCGGATTTTTTCATGTCCCTTTCCCAATATGACATAAGTTCCCTGCCATATCCCTTTCCCTGATGCTCCCAATCCACAAACAGCATGGTGCAAAACGGCGTATTATCCCAAAATAAATGATACCTCAGTAAGGTCGCCGGACTATCGCCTACTGATAATACATAGCCCATTCGATCCCGAACCTTCCGGTTAAATTCCGTTTCCGGCAGATGCTGATCCAAACGGAACCAAAAATCTTTATCGCTTTCTTTTACATATCTGATTTCCATGCTTTTTGTATGAACCGCCTATTTCGCATGATTGCCTGTATATTCTGCCCATAGGCTGTCGCCCCTTTCCTGTTTTCTGCTGCATTTTTAAAAAAATATATGTCCTATCGCCCCTGCAAGTCTTTTAATGCTGGACATTTTCTTCCTTCGTCACTTCCTCTAAACTTGCCGGAGGAAGAATACTGTCAATTTTCTCATACAATTTATCATCGAACTGATAACGCACTTCACACACCCTGTCAAAGATCATGGTCGGCTCCTGGTCTGGCGTTACCGGCTCCCATTTGGGCAGCTTGTCACTTTCCGGCTTTCCGGTTCTTGCAAATGACATAAATGCCTCAAACATCTGGGTTTCCAGTTTTTCACCCACATCCGGGATCTGGCATATTTCCACCAGTTCCGTATTATGGAAGAAGAACGGGATATCAGAGCAATGCCATGCGATCTTGTTATGGTAAATAGGAAATTCCAATGTAAACTCATACAGGTAAGCGCCTACTCCCCCGCCTTTCACATATAGCCTCACAAGATTTTTGGACGGCTCCCTTAATATCCGGTCAACCAAAAGCAGATCCGTTGGATTTTTCCCGGGAAAAGTCTCCTGGAAAAGCTCTATCATCTCATCCGCATGTTCTCCATATACAGCCCCCACAATCTCCTGCCTCTGCTCTTTTGTCAGTTCATTTTTATTATACGGTGACGGCGAAAACGCAAACTCGCCAAATACGCTGCCCACCAGGATCGGTATTTCATATGCATGCTGCCTAAACCCATAATCAAGAGGATTTCCCTTGAAATAGTCATTGACAAGGGGGCTTCCGCCGATATATCCGCCCTGCGCTGCAACTGCCGGACTGACCTTTTCATACGCATGAACTAGTTCATAGTATGGCACTGTCTCCAGTTTTTCCACTTCATTTTCGGAAATGCCAAGTTCCTTAAGCATCTGTGTGACAATCTCCCGGCCGTCTCCCGTGCATGGAGGCAATAATGACGCATCACTTACCCCGCTCATGATAAAGCCCCGGTGGAAAAGTCCGTCCGCCTCTTCAATCTGCATCAGATCCGCCACCTTCATCCCACCGCCTGACTGGCCAAAAACCGTTACATTTTCAGGATCGCCGCCAAATAATGAAATATTATCGTGGATCCACTTTAATGCCGCAACCATATCGGCATGTCCTGCATTGCCGGAATTTTTGTATTTCTCACCGAAGGGAGAAAGGTCAAGATACCCAAGGATGTTCAGCCGGTGATTAATCGATACTACAACTGCATCCCCGTTCATGCACATGTTAAACCCGTCATAAGCAATATGTTCGATGGCAGAGCCTGCCGCATATCCGCCTCCGTGCAGCCACACAATAACAGGCATTCTTTTTTCTTTGTCCAGACTTTTAGTCCAAATATTCAGATTCTGACAATGTTCGTCCTGAGGCCAATAGCGGTGGGGAACCATTAATTCTACGCTGGGCGTATCCTGCTCCATAAGCGGACAGACAAATCCATAGGAAGCCGCCTCCTTGATCCCATCCCATTTCATTTCCTTTGGCATTTGGAATCTGTCCGCATATGCATACGGCACTCCCTTAAAAATGTACTCCCCCTTATAAAAGTACCCTTTTAGTTTTCCTCCGGTCGTCTCAAGCACCGGCACCTCGTCAAAATAAAAAGTTTTTGTCATAGCGTTTCCTCCCTGTTTAATTATATTTTTACTTTTCAGCAGAACCAATGTTATCGTTCCCCTTCAAATTCCCTCTCATGCTTCTTAAAGAAGTCATAATATGCCCTGACATTCCCAAGTTCGCTCCAACGCTTCACGTCCACTGTCTCCTCATCCATATCATAAATCTTTGCGCCCCTCATGGACAGCAAAAAGGGGGAGTGGGTTGCCATTATGAACTGGCAGCCAAAAAACCGGGCCGAATCCTCCAGAAACTTAAGCAGCTCCTGCTGTTTTTCCGGAGACAGGCTGTTTTCCGGCTCGTCAAGCAGATACAGGCCATTTTCCTTTATCTTATCCGCAAAATAAATGAATGCGCTCTCTCCATTGGAATGCTCCCGGACATTGTCCATGATATTCTTCCGGACAAATTTAGACTGGGTATTGCTTCTTGCCAAAGTCACCTTTTTTAGCTGGTCATAATCACCCAGCGACTTCATCTGAAAATGAGAATATTTTGCCTCCAGATAATCTTCAAACAGATCTTCCCTTTTTCTGTTAATCCCATCGTTTAGACTTCTTAAATTCAGCATAAAATCGAACACATCATCGCTTGTTATGATCCTGCTGCCCATCGGAATCTGAAGCTCTTCTTCATAACTGCATAGCTCCGTATAGTCTTCAAAAAAATTAGAACGATTATATAAGGTATCCCGTTCCAATCCCAGTTTTTCCGCGATCACATTTAAGGCAGTGGTCTTACCTGAACCATTACCGCCATACAAGATCGTGACAGGCTCAAAATCGAGCCTTGTCAGGTTATGTTTCGATAAGATTTGAAAAGGATAATAGGTATCATAACATGTTCTTTTTTGCCTAAATAAAAAGTCGTATTCTCTCTCAACATGCGGAAATTGAAAATTCGATAAATAAACCATCTCTTACAGCCCTGCAAATCCCTTCCTCTTTTTTGCCTCTTCAATCAATGCCTTCGCCTCCTCAAAAGCATCCGGGAGATAACTTTCCATCCACTCTTTACCAGTCTTTTCCTTCTTCTTGATTTCATTCCACCTGCCCAACGCTTCTTCCGAGTCAGATGCCTGCCCTTCTCCAAAAACGTGAGGGTGGCGCCGGATCATCTTTTCACTGATACCCTGGATGACATCATCCATTGTAAACAGTCCTTCCTCCTCCGCGATCTGTGCATGCATGACTACTTGTAAAAGCAAATCCCCAAGTTCTTCCTTCAAGTTGTCCGGATTTCCAGTGTCCTCTAAAATATTAATCCCGCATATGACTTCGCCAGCCTCTTCGATGCAAGCTGCTTTAAGGCTCGAATGGGTCTGCTCCCGATCCCATGGACAGCCATCCGGCATTCGCAAACGCGCTATAATATTTTGAAATTCTTCAAACTTATTTTTTGACATATCATCCATTTCCGCTCATTCCTTTTCCCGATCCAACATCCCAGTTCACTTTCAATCATCTTCTTAAGTGTATCATATTCGCCATATAAATCCCAATTATTTTCTAACAAAATAAATAGTCACCCGGTGTCCTGAAAACCGGAGCCTCCTTAAAAGACGTATTTTACTATTTTTATTGACGTAATTTTTTTAATTTGATAGCATTTAACCAGAGCAGGCGCCTACTCCAAAAATATTAGGAGGATATAAGAAACCACATGAACAAAACTATATATCAACGCTATTTAAAAACCAGTATTTATACATATGTAGGTCTATATAAAAATTTTGTATTATCGCTGCCAGACGACATTCCTTCCATAGGAATGTTGGTTTGCGGCCAAATTACCCATCCATCAATGTATTTTACAGATCCATCTCCTTATTTAGAAGATACTTACTTTGGAAAATTTGCGTCATACCCCAAGTATCGTTTCAAAAATGAAGATGAATTATATATCACTGCCGTCTCAATGATTGCCGGAATTCTACGTTTAGACGAAACAGGCTTTACAAAGAACAAAGATGTAACAAAAAGAATCACCGTATCCTGCCGCCAGGCTTCTATCTTGTTTAGTGCAATATTAAAGGCAAAAGGAATCCCCTGCCGTTCAAGAGCAGGATTTATGGATTTTGGCGATGCCGGTGACAGCTATATGGAACATTGGGTGAATGAATATTGGGATTTTCATGAAAACAGGTGGGTTTTGGCAGATGTCGACGGCTATTATGAATATGAACAGCGTTTTGGCTACAGCCAATTTGATCTACCGCGCCGAAAGTTTGTAACGGCATCAGAGGCATGGCTTGGTTTAAGAAGAAATACATTAAATAAAAAACTGGACGTTTTTTCCCCTAATCTTTTGGAAGGTGTCTGTGAATACTTATTTATGGATTTTCATGCCCTGATGAACAATGAGATTTTTTATTCCTATCAGCCCTTATATCTTCGGGACGGAATACAGACACGAAATGAATGTGAATTGCGCGAACTTGATTATTTGGCAGAATTGCTGGCAGAGCCTGATAAAAATATGGAGCAAATAGAACATTTGCAAGCTGTCAATGAAAAACTGTCTGTTTTGACAAATAATACACAGAACATCTATTATGATACTTTTGGATCGCGCTAACTTTTTCTGTAAATCATGATATGAAAGGTCTTCTTGGCGCAGCCGCCCGCGAATCAATACGCGGGAACACAGGGAAGACCTTTCAGACACGTTTCGTAAAACAGATAATTCTATTTGCCTCTTTAAATCCCATTTTCAAGTGAAACTTCAGGCTGTCCTCATTATCCAGTTCACAATCACTGGCAAATTCCGTACATCCCTGTTCCTTTGCCCATATCAGGCAAGCCTCCAGCATGGTTTTTGCCAACCCCCTTTTTCGATATTCCTCCACAACAAAAATTCCTTCTAAATATCCCACCGGACTAGAATCCGTCCCTTCTACATAGTCATGTCTTAAACCGCATTGTGCAAACCCAACCGCACATTCATCTGCCATGGCAAGAAAAATCGCACTGCCCTCTTTTTTCATATAATCACAAAATTCCTGCGTCAATTCTTCCACAGTGCTTGATTTCCACATCTGTATAGCCAAATTTGCCACTTTTTCGGCATCATCCACCACAGCTTTTCTAATCATCCTTTTCACTATTTCTCCTCTTCATCGTTCTCTATACTATTCCGCAAATCACTTAAAGAAATCCCGTCTTTCGTAAAGTACATCCAGCCATTGACATGTAAGTTTTCAGCCCATCCGTATCGCTCAATTAACAATTTACAGGCAAGAGCCGTAACAGAGTAACTTGCACCCTCGTATTCGATTTGGTTTTTATCATTCAATACCGTTGCGGTAATCGTGTCATCATATAAAAAGGTTATCTCTTCCCCTATGGCAATGTTTAACAACTGAAATGAATTGTTAGAACGCTTGGTTTTTCTTTCAGCAATTTCCTGTTCTTGGGATTGCTCCAGCGTAGGCGTATACAATTTCAGTTTATCTGTATCCCCCCGCAGACTTGCAATATCTTTAAATACACCATACGCTGTTTCAGGCGAAATTTTAAAAAATTCACGCTCTCTAATCCTGCCATTTCTTAGCTGCTCTCTTGCATGCAAAGTATTATCCACTCTATCAATAATGCTATGTATCCTTTTTTCAACTTCATACGGATCTTCCACTTCATATACAGCATAACAACGATACGAAAGCGGTATATTAGGTGGTGAATTTAACTCTTGTAACCTTCTTTCTATATCATTGCGTTCTGTCATGCCGATTTTAACCCAACCATCAAGACAAGGGTTGGTAAGTATATAAACTAATCCTTTTGACATCCGAAACCTCCATTTCTACTTATTCTGTATATCCTCTAATCCAGCTCTTGAGCTCTTCTTTAATATTGTCAATTGTTTTCCACCAATATCAAAATTTCTATCAGGCACTTCTTTATTCATAATAACAAAAGACTCCTGCGGTACTTTCATCATCTCAAAAGACAGCTGCTTAGTACAACTTCTTTTCCATAACTTCATAAACCAGCTTAACATCATTTTGCAATTCATAAATTCCATGTCCTACCGTTTGATACCCTCTATGCTCATATAAACATACTGCCGAAAGCGAAGCATCTAAGAGAACTGTATCATATTTTTTTGAAATTTCCGTTTCCAAACAATCCATAATCTTTGAACCGCAGCCTTGCTTCTGATAATTTGGCAGCACATATACTCCTGTAATATGGTTGTGGTCATAACAGCCCGTACCGATAATAACGTCGCTGTCTATTAGTACTCCCATATTCCCAGAAGCTATCCCTTCTAAAATATGTTCTCTGCTATGATGTTGGCAAAAGAAATCTACTACCTCTTTAGGATAATACTTTGGATATACCGTTCTTATTGCTGTATGTAATATATTGTGTATTGCGTCTGCCATTTCCACTGTTGCCGTGAAATATTCCTTACTTCTCATCCTCAAAGCTCTTAACTTACAATCTTCTGCCCTCTCAAGCCCTTCTGCTTTGAGTAAAGAATACATCTTCATATCCATAACTTTACCATTTTTTACAGCATTGCTTCTCAATGTACCCTCATACTGAAATCCTACTTTTTCAAGCACTCTGCAAGACGCTGCATTGTATGCAAACGGCTCTGCATAAATACGGATTATATCACTCTTTTCAAAAACATATTCACAAATTTGTGTTACTGCTTCAGTCATTATCCCTTTATCCCAATATTTCTCGGCAATAAAATATCCCATTTCAGCAGTTTGTCTATGGATATTTCCCTGGCGGAAAACGCCAATACTACCAACCGCCTTGCCGTCTACTGAAATAGCAAAGGCAAAAGTTTCCTTTTCATCTGCAGAAAGCATCCCGGAGATAAAGTCCACTCCATCCTGTTCTGTATAAGGATACGGTAAGCCGTCCCGAAGATTATCTTGTATCTTTTTATTAGAGAGAGCCTCCGACAAATCTTTTGCATCCGATAATTCCCATTTTCTTATTTTACAAGTCATTTTCTATACCCCATTTCTTATGCAAACAAATTATTATTCTGTATAAGTTCTATAATAAAGTTTGTATTCTCATCTATAGGCTTTGTTCCATCAATCCGTATAACCGGGCATTCCAAAGACTTTATCCATTCTTCAACCGTGTTCTCATCTCTGGATTCTACCAAACGAAAAAATTTTTCTTCCTGCTCATGCAAATCTCCGCCTGCTAACATTCTATTGCCAAACTTTTGAAAAGAACGCATTCTAACCCGTTTCAGTCTAATGTCCCATGGAACATCAATTAATATAACACACCGGAAAAATGAATAAATATCTTCTCCATAATCACCCTTAACAGCCGCAAGAATAAAGTTTTCATGTGTTGTCATTTCATGTAATAAAAGCCTTTTAACATCTTCACGAGTACGAGGAGAAGCATATATATAGTTAGGATCTGTTTTGGGGAAATACAGATTTTCAATATCTATAAATTGAAAATGCAATTTCTCTGCAAGGGCTTTCCCAAGCGTACTCTTTCCGGTACCATTTAAACCGCATAGAATAATTCCCATAAAATTCTCCTTTAAGGCATCAATTTTTGTAATCAATATAGACATTTCCCTTTTCGGAAAAAGATTCCCAAAACAAAAAAAAATTATAAATGCTCTTTCACATATTGTAAAAATTCCGGTGTTTTTGACCAGTACTTCATACCCCAATTCTCAAAATTCCATTCTTCCATATAATCATTACATTCAAAATCAACGTAATAAATTTCCTCATTTTGAACCACAAAATTTGTTGGAAAATAGTCAATATTGGTATGAGCCGCATATAATAAAACACACATATCCTTTAGCTGTTCCACATAAGCATATTTCATTCTATCCTGCAAAACCAGTTCATAAATCGTATCACCCTCAATAAATTCTTTTAAAATTCGCTCATTATCAATATCCACATCAATCATGGCAGGGATTTTTAATCCAATTGCTTTTAACCGCTCATAATCTCTTATTTCCGCTTCAATTTTATTTCCAAATTGATAATAGTTACAAGGCTCATGATGTATTTGCTTCAAAACGTATTTCTTTACCCCGTTGTCTACAAGGTAAGAATATCCACCCTTTCCCTTTCCCTTTCCCAACAGCTTGATTACGCTATATCCTTTATCATTTACAACCATTTTTTCACTCCAACACTTGCAATAATTCATTTAAATCACCAATACTTTCCTCATTCTTCTCTGTACGCTGTAACCAAATAAATTTGCAATGAGCATTAATTGCCGTTCTTCTGTCTTTTTCTTCATCTCCAATAAAAATCAGTTCTGTGATGGGAAAAGAAAATCTTTCAGAAATCATTTGCAAGCCTTTACAGTTCGGCTTCCTATATCCTGCAACAGTAGATGAAACATAGTAATCAAAATAGCCCAAAAGATCTGAGATGTCCCGTCTGAAAATTTCATCGGGCATTGCACTGGGTAAATCTGTCAATGCCGCTATTAGATATCCTTTTTCTTTAAGTTTCTGTAACACATTAATTGTCTCTGGATATATTTCCGCTTTTAATCGTAACCCACTCCAAAAAGTTTCTATACAACTTTGAATAGGAATATCTATATGCCAATGTTCTAATATTCTTGTAAAAATATATTCCGCTGAATACTCAACCTCCCTATAATAAATTCTCGGATTAAATTCTTTTAGCATTTGAAACGATTTTTCAACAGCTTCTTGTGAAATGGGATACCTCAATTTCCGTATAATTTCTTCAAATCCCTTATAATAAAAATCCTCCCATGAGTGAGGCATTCCTACATACTGCATTAATGTTCCGCCCAAATCAAAAACTACAACTTTCAAAATTATATCGCATCTCCCACTTCCATATTTCGAGTAATTTATCTGCAAATTTCGATTGTGATTTGATAATTTTTAAGGGAAACATTAGCTGTTATATATTATTATTAAAATTTCCGCTAACCCTTGAAAACACTAAATTTATCGCAGGTGAGCTTTCCCTTATTGTTTCCCTTGTGTTATATCTTCCCACAGGGCATTACGAACCCTGATAAGGGAAAAAAAGAGGGAAACAAAATCACATAAAATATTATAGCACATAACATATGGGAATTGTGAATTGATTGAAATGCTTTCAAAAAAACAATGAAAAGAGGACAGATAATATGAATGTGATTTACGCAACATACAATATCCATCATAACAGTATTGACGTATACACCTATGCAGGCTACTTTTTACGGATAGACTGCAATAATGCGGAAGAAGGATTGAAAACTACTTCCTGCTCTGAATGTGCCTTAAATGCTTTGGCAATAGATGAACCGCTTGAGTATGCAAGATTGTATCTTGAGGGAAATATGCAGATGTGGAAAACAGCCTTAAACTGTGGTAATTTTAATTCCCCCGAATTCGGGGGAATTAAATCACTTCAAAATC
>CAJUCN010000029.1 GCA_910585005.1 uncultured Lachnospiraceae bacterium
ACTGGGTTTGTAGCCACTTTTTGATTTCACAAGTGTCAAACTCGGGATTATAGCATATTTAAAAGGAAAATACTAGAACTTTCTAAAAAAACTGTGAGCAGCGGATCCTTGTTCCGGCTCACAGTTTTAGATGTCAGATCTTGCTTACTGTTTTTTATCAGAATGCTTTTGTTTCCTATTCTATATCTTGCAGGGCATCAAATCCCTCTTCTCCCGTACGGATCTTTACCACATTTTCCACGTCATAGACAAAGATTTTTCCGTCCCCGATATGCCCTGTGTAAAGGATCTTCTTTGCTGTCTCAATGACGCTTGTTACAGGAACCTTGCTGACCACGATATCCACCTGGATCTTCGGCAGCAGATTTGCTTCCACCTGAACTCCACGGTAATACTCCGGCTTTCCTTTCTGTATGCCGCAGCCTAACACATGAGAAACAGTCATCCCTGTAATTCCAATATTCATCAATGCAGTCTTTAAAGTCTCGAACCTGGATTCCTTGCAAATAATTTCAATCTTCGTAAATTTGGGCGTACCCTCTTCAAATACAGGAACTTTCTTTACCGGAACGGCTTCTGCCACCGGTATTTCTCCACGAACCGCCACCGCTTCTTCAAATCCATAATCCAAACTCTCAACTGCCGGAGCAAAATCTGCATAGGCGCTGGGAAGTCCATGTTCCGTGCAGTCAAGCCCTTTTATTTCCTCCTCTTGCGAAACACGCAGACCTATCGTCTTTTTGATCAGGATAAAGACCACACTCATAAGCGCAAAAGTCCATGCCAGCACTGCAATGATACCAATCGTCTGTACGCCGAGCAACCGGATATTTCCTGTATAAAAAAATCCTTTCAGACCTGCCGGAGCAGACGGACTGGCCAAAAGCCCTACAGCCAGCGTTCCCCAGATACCGTTTGCCAAATGGACGCCCACAGCGCCTACCGGATCATCTATGTGGAGCTTCAAATCCAGGAATTCCACAACCGCTACCACAAGAATGCCGGAAACCACCCCGACAACTGCCGAACCCAAAGCATCCAACGCATCGCATCCGGCCGTGATTCCCACTAATCCAGCCAAAGAGGCATTCAGACACATGGAAACATCCGGCTTGCCGTTTTTGATCCATGTATAAACCATCGTGGTGCAGGTCGCCACTGCCGGAGCAATGGTCGTTGTCAAAAAAATAGAGGCCAGGGAGTCGCCGCTCCAGGCTGCCGCACCGTTAAACCCATACCAGCCAAACCATAGGATAAAACAGCCCAACGCCCCTAAAGTAATGGAATGCCCCTGGATCGCATTCACCTTTTTTACTTTTCCCCTTTTGTCCTTTATGTATTTCCCGAGACGGGGACCAACCATAACCGCACCGATCAACGCCGTAATGCCGCCCACAGAATGGATTGCCGCCGAACCTGCAAAGTCATGAAATCCAAGTTTTGCAAGCCATCCCTGGGAATTCCACACCCATCCGGCTTCAACGGGATAGACAAACAAGGAGATCACACCGGAATAAATACAATAGGAACTAAACTTTGTCCTCTCCGCCATAGATCCTGACACGATGGTTGCCGCTGTCGCACAAAATACCAGATTAAATACGAAACTTGACGCATTTCCTTCAATAAATCCTCCAAAGTCTGTAAAGATACTCAGGTTTGGAATTCCGATAAAACCGAAAACATAGTCTTCCGCCATCATAAGGCTAAAACCGAGCAGGACAAATCCTACCGTCCCGATACAGAAATCCATCAGGTTCTTCATAATAATGTTACCTGCGTTTTTTGCCCGGGTAAACCCAGTCTCCACCATTGCAAAGCCTGCCTGCATAAAAAATACAAGGGCGGCTCCGATCAGAAACCAGACACCGAACACTTCTCCTGTGACCGCTTCTTCCACAATTTTGGTCATCTCTTCTACTGCCATTTTTTCATCCTCCTCATGTTAAGATGAAAGGCGCCCTTCCTGCCTAAGCAAGAAAGACGCCTTCGTCTTTTTTTTATAAGAAAAAAGACGTCTTTAAGCTTTTGCTTAAAGACGTCCTCGTCCTTTACTGTTGCATTATACACAGACAAAAATCATTTGTCAATCGTAACGTTATTATTTTGCCTTGAAAGACTTCTCTGCAATTACATTTCCGTCAGCATCAAGGTAACGTACCTTAACCGTACAAGCGCCAGTCTGGCCAATCGCTTCATCAATCCCTTTTGCCTGCTCCTCAAATACGGAAGCGTTTGCATCAAGAGCTGCTTCAAGCTGTGCACCTGCATCTTCTGGCAATTCCAAACCTGCATCATACTGATAAGACATGGTAAAGTCATTTTCCTTTACGTCGATGCTAACAGACATCCCCTGTCCTTCGACTGCCTTCATTTCCTCTTCAAATACTGCCTTAACAGCGGGATCGTTGTAGTAATCCTCAACTGTCTTCTTAGAACCACATGCGGATACAGCTAAAGTAAGAGTCATAACCACTGCACACGCAATTGCCCTTAAGGTTCTCTTTTTCATGATCATCCTCCATTCTTTTTGGCCTGTGACACTTTCACAGAAAATTTTATTCCCCCACTCTTTACAAGTTCAGGGCACCTCACACAACTGGAAATTTTACACGCTTTTTACTCATTTGTCAATATCTGTCCTGCAATATCTATTTGAAACAGGCGCCGGCCCTCCAACTGCCCTATTTCACTGTGAGAAATCCATAGTACGCCCTGCCGTTTTCCCATAAACCTGTCACTTCATATACATAGCCGCCCACCACGCCATCAAGCACAAATTCCCCATCTTTTTCCCACACGGTAACTGCTTCCCCTTCCGGGATCTCCTTCGCGCCTAAAAGCGCCGAATCATAACGGACCACCTGCACTTCCCGGGGCTTTTGGGAGAACGTAAGGGTGATGTCCAAGGGTTCGGAAATTTTTATATCCGCCAGTTCCTCTCCTGCTTTCCACTGCAACACATGGGCAGCATCCGCCACCACTGCATTGCTCAAGCAATCTTCGTCGGTATAAGTCCATTCATATCCTCCACGGTTCACCATTGCCACAACGGACGCCAGATCGGTAGTATATTCCAAATTCAGGGATGGCGGCTCCGCCGGGTCTGGTTCCGTGTAAATCTCATCCACCAAATACTGGTAAGCGTCTGCATCCTCCGGCTTTCCCTCCGCTATCACTTCCATTTTGGTAATGCCCGGATACTGTCCCGGATAAGATTCCAGCATGATCCCATTTCCGTATATTAGAACCATATTTCCCCGGGTTAATTGGCTTTGTGTGATCTTCTTCCCATTCACATCATAAATCTCGTCCGGGAATGTGGCAGTAAAAACACCTGCCTGATCCCCCACAAAGATATGTCCCCCCTGGCCAAAAGGGATATACATTGCCGTAATCGTTTCCTGTTCCATATTGCTCCCCCTTTCTTTCCCCCAAACCATACACACCCCTACGCCAGCAAGCATCAAAATAACTATTACAATGGCAGCCATAACACCCATTCTCTTATTCATATGTTCTCCTTTTCTCTGCTATGCAGCTCTTCCCTTTCTTATTTTTATGAAAGCCTCTTGATATAGTTACGAATGCATAGCGGTTATTTTATGGCAATTTCTTAATTATTTTTGACACTCCCTTCTTCCAATTCCAATATCCGCAGCTCCAAAGCCGCCTGTAACGGCTGCAAGACCAGTACGGCAGCCATGCCGTATACCATGGAAAGCGCGATCGGCACAAGTAAATATCCTAAAGAATGAAAATCATCAAACAGATGCAGAGCAAGTAAACCCTGCACAAATGCAAGGAACGCGGCAAATCCCAAAACCGTGTTTTTGGCAAGCTTTATGGCTTCCTTTGCCCGTTTTAATTCCATCAGACTTTCCGCTTCTTTCCTCTTTCCTGCTAATCGAAACGCACGCACAAAGTCCCCCCAAAGCCCACTCAGCATCAGAAATGGCACTGGGGAAATCAATACCACCGTCAGCGCTGGTAAATCAACGAACCAGAAAAGAAAATGAAACTGAAATCCCACCACCCAGATACAATATAGCAAAAACAAGACAAACACAGCCAGAACCGATAAAAGATACATTTCCTCCCCCTTTTGCCTAAAATCTGCCTTTCTCTTGGCATATTTGTTCCACAACAGTTTCATTCGTTTTCCATGCTGTGCATGATATCTTCCACCTCCCGGACGACCTAATTCACGCATAATCAAGCAAAAAAATTCATTATGAATTCTGACAAATCAAAACATCGCCTTCTCTGATTATATTATCTTCTGACGGAAGCACCACCGCCCCTTTTCTGACAAATGCAATCACATCAAGGTTATTCTCCTTTTCGATCCTGCTCACTTTCTGCCCCAAAAAAGGACTGGAATCATCCACTGTAACACTGACCGTTCCTGGTTTCTTTCCGATCTTCTGGCTGCTGTTTTGTATTCTGGTGTATTGTTCCACAAAACCGGCGGAAATAATCCCGGTAGGGATTGCTACAGCCCCTACGCCCAAGAAGGATATCAGAATTGCCATCAGTCTGCCTGCTACCGTCACCGGGTAAATATCCCCATATCCTACTGTCAGAATCGTAGAGATACTCCACCACATACCTGAAAACGCATTGTTGAACACCTCCGGCTGTACCGCATGTTCCGCGCTGTACATGCACAGTGAGGACGCCATCATCAGTATCAATATGATAAAAACCGATGAAATGATTTGATTTTTCTTCTCTCGCAGTACCGAAGTGATCACATGAAAGGAATCATAATAATTGTTGATGCGAAACAAATGGAAGATCCGCACTACCCGCAGCATCCGAAAAGCAATAAAACCGGACAAAAAGAAGAAAGGCAAAATAGTGAGCAAATCTACCAGACCGTCAAAAGACGTCAAAAACCTCCAAACCGCCCGCCACTTTCCTTGTCCCGGATACAAATATCCCGCCGTCCAGATCCGCAGGGCATATTCTACACAAAAGATCCCAACAGTGGCCCCTTCCGCCCATTTCATAACTGCCGCATATTTGTCCATTTGCGGAAAAGTCTCTAAAAACAAGACCCCAATGTTGATCAAGATCACTGCCACAATAAATATATCAAACGCGCGGCTGGCAAAATCGTCCCTTTTTCCTATTTGTATAATATCAAAAATTCGCCTTTTTCTCTTTTCCATCCATTTGTCCTTATCTGTAAACCGCCTTACATCATAGGCGCAAACAATCGAAATGTCCTGCCCAGAAGCTTTTGAAGAAGAGGAATCTTCCTATAGTACTCCCATGTCACTTCCTGGCATTTCTTAAGGGTACCCTGAAAATCCTCCTCAATCTTTCCCACCGCCTTATTGTCATAAAAACTTACGCCGCACTCAAAATGATGATAAAAACTCCGGTAATCCAAATTCACCGTCCCTACCGCCCCACTGATATCATCGGAGACAAACGCCTTGGCATGAATAAATCCAGGGAGATACTCGTAGATCCTGACCCCTGCCCGCAAAAGCGCCGGATAAAAGGTCCGCGCTATATAATACACAATTTTTTTGTCCGGAATATGAGGAAGGATCATAGCAACCTCTACTCCCCGTTCCGCCGCATAACGCATACTGTCCAAAAACCCTTGTTCCACAATAAAATAAGGCGTCATGATGTGCACATACTTAACCGCATTATGGATCATAGACTCATAGACTGTTTTGGTCAATTCCTCTTTCATAGTTGGTGTCCCGCCATAAGGAATGACAAATCCGTCATGATACAATGGCTGTCCATATTCTATCCCGTCTAAATACTTTCCATAATCTTCTTTTCCCTTTTCAGAGACATTCCACATCTGCAAAAACATAACGGTAAAACTTCTGACAGCATCGCCAGTGATCTTCACAGCAACATCCTTCCAATGACCGTAAAGAACCTTTTCGTTAATATATTCATCCGCCAGATTGACCCCTCCGGTAAACGCAACCTTCCCATCAATCACCACAATCTTCCTGTGGTCCCTGTTATTCTGGCTGGTCGAAACAAAGGGAATGATAGGAGCAAACATTTTCGCTTTGATTCCAAACTTTTGAAGCTGCTTGGGATAGTTGTAAGGCAAAAGCACAATAGAACACATTCCGTCATACATGACCCGGACCTCCACGCCTTCCTTCACCTTTTCTTTCAGGATCTCCAAAACAGCATTCCACATGATCCCTCTCTCCACAATAAAATATTCCAGGAAAATATACCGCTTGGCCTTTTTTAGTTCCAAAAGGAGATCCGCAAACTTATCTTCCCCCAACGGGTAATAGACCGCCTCCGAATTGTGGTAAGTAGGATATCCGCCCCGGTGTTCCATATAATGGGAAAATCCCTGATACTGCTTTGGACATTCTTTTAACACTTCTGCAGTTTCCTTTGCCGTCTGCAACAGCCCTTCTGTCTCCTTAGTCCGCACATACATCTTCGTTTTGAGGCCGATCCCTCCCGCATTTGACATGACAAACACATAGATCAATGCTCCTAAAACCGGGAAAATACAAATTGGGATGATCCAGCTAAGCTTAAATTCCGCCGGCTCATCCCTGTTAATGATATAGATGATCAGCACAGCGCCAAGAAGACTCATCCCCTCCCAAATATAGTGCAGATAGCTTCCCAGCCATAAAAAACTTACCAGCAGTACCAATATTTGTAACAGCACCATTAAAAATATGATCAGCATCCGGCTGAAAATGATTTTAAATGCACCGGCTATAAAACGCTTCATAATGATTCCCTTCTTTCCTCAACCTGTATCTAGCTGATTCATACGCTTTTTCTATAACTCGTGGAGAATTTCTTCAAAGCAGACTCCATTCTTAACAGGTATGTTCATTTCCATGGATACCTGCAGGCTCCGCTTCACAAACCCGGACGCTTTCTTTACAGATTCCAAAAATGGAACCCCGTTCACCCCGTCCGCGGCAATAATTGATGCAAAAAGATCGCCCGTACCGCACCGCTGTTCCCCTACCCGGTAGGTCTTAATAAAATGAGGTTCCTTTCCCTTTTCATATACAAAATTTGCGATCAGTTCCCCCTGGGGAATTCCCGTTATGACTATTTTTTCCGGTCCCATACTCTCAAGCGCCTTGGCCATGGCCAAAAGTTCCTTCCTGGTCCAGCCCCTCTCCCTGTATGGCGTGTCCGTCAGCTTACACGCCTCCGTCAAATTGGGAGTAATGATATCCGCCCGGGAAACCAGCCTTTTCATCCCCTGGCACATTTCTTCCGTGTAAATGCTTACGATCTTCCCGTGATCCCCCATCACCGGATCTACCACCACCACAGTTTCCTCACTTCCAAACCCATCCATAAATTTTTCTATCATTCCAATCTGGTATTCTGATCCTAAAAAACCGGACATAATTCCATCAAATGACAGCTCAAGACGTTTCCACATATCCAGATATTGGGGAAGCCGATCTGTATAATCATCAAAAAAATACTCTGCATACCCTGCATGATTTGACAAGATGGACGTAGGAACCGGACAGCACTGGATCTTCATGTGGGAGATCACTGGGATAGAAACTGCAAGCGCACATCTCCCATAGCCAGTCAGGTCATTGATTGCCGCTATTTTTTTTTGTCTCTTTTGATCCATCAACCCTATCCTAACCTTTCCCGCTTCTTACCATGCTGCTGCCAAACAATGCCCTATTCTACAAGCTGAGAGGTGCAATGAGGACATCTGCTTGCCTCAATAGAAATCTCTTCCTTACAAAAAGGACAAGTCTTGGTAACTGCCAAAGCAGGTTCCTCCTTTTTCTTCCTGGAAAATTTATTGATCACCTTGATCAACAAAAAGATCACGATGGCAATCAATAAGAAGTTTATGACTGCCGCAATAAAAGCGCCATAATTCAATGTGGCAGCCCCCTCTCCTTCTCCCAGTACAACACCCAGTGCAGTAAAATCAAATCCACCGGTGAGCAACGATAAAATGGGCATCATCACATCATTGACTAGAGAAGTCACTATAGCGGTAAATGCCCCGCCTATGATTACGCCCACTGCCATATCCATTACATTCCCTCTGGAAATAAATTCTTTAAACTCTTTCATAAATGCTTTCATGATACGCTTGTCTCCTTTCAAAACTTATTCTCCCCATTATACAGGAAAATGTCTCCAAAATCTACCTTAAGCCTAGTATCCATTTACCCTTTTGAAATACCGGATTAAAATTTCCTTCATATAATTGTACCGTCTGGCGTAAGAATTTTCCACACGAATCAATTCAAATCCATGTTCTTTACAAATTGCACTTTTCTTTCTATCCCGCTCTCTCACATAATCGTCTTCCCTGTGTTCCCTGCCATCCAGTTCAATGGCCAGTATGGGCAGCTCATTTTTGTAATAATCCCTTTCATATACCACGAAGTCAAACCGTCCGGTATAAAATAAATCATTATAAGGTTGATTGCCGGAAAACACATGGGCAATACTGACTTCCCTTTTTACAACACATTTCCGGTTGGTGTTAAGCACATTGTCCAGGGCGTGGTTTAATGTGGTGAGGAATGCCGTTTCTGTCTCCGAACTATAGGGCTTGATTCCAAGGGCGCGGGAAGGGTTTTCCCTTGGCGTCACTTCTGACACACCATTGGACTGTACATAATTTACCAGATCGTACAGATCATCCCCCTCTTCCTTGTGCAGCCGCTCCAACTCCTTTTGGCTGGACAGGATGACAAGTTGGTCTTTTGCCCGGGAAGTTGCCACATTGATCAGTTCCTTGTTATTTTTCAGCCAGCCATAAGTCGCATCGCTTGTCCGGTCTGTCAGGGCAAGAGAAAACAAGACGACATCCTTTTCATCCCCCTGAAAAGCATGAACCGTTCCACAAGTGACGTTGGTGATCCCATTTTTCAACAGTGTGTCATTGATCAATGTTTTCTGATTGGCAAAGGGAGTGATCACCCCAATCTTCTTTTCTTTATTTAAGACGGCAAACCTTACAATCTCTTCCGCCTCCCTTGGCGCCGTATTTTTATAATAGGCAGTGTTATCCTTAATATCCCTGAAAACAAGAGGAATGCCTTCTTCGCTGCCGCTGTTGATTACCAGTTTGTTGTTATAGTATTTCTTGTTGTTGAAGCTGATAATCTTTTTATTACAGCGGTAATGATGGCTCAACAAAATTTCTCCGCTCACAGAGTCGCAAGCCAAATATGCTTTGTAGACCGAATTTTTGGTATAATCATATTCACTGGTAATCCCATAGGTTTTCATCAGTTTGGCATTGTCCGCCGGATCTAGCACGATCACCGGATTAAGCTGCTGGGGATCTCCTACCAGCATCAGATTTCTGCCCCGGAGAATAGGAACCAGCGATACCGCAATATTTCCCTGACTTGCCTCATCCATAATCACCATGTCAAAATAAGTTCCCGGCTCCCCTATCTTATGAGCGGAAATAGATGTAGTCGCAATCACCGGGAACACCCTCTGAAGTTTCTTTAAATTTTCTTCCTTTTTCAGGTAAGCGTTAAACTGCCTGACTTTCTCTTCCCGGTCTGAATGCTGTACAATCTTCAACAAATCCTCATACTTTGGTTCCTGTAGCCGCTTGATATATTTTGCAGAAGTATAGTACAAATATTTCTTGAATTCTTCTTCATCCTCCGCGATGAACTTTAATGCTTCCTCATCCGTAATTTCTCCTATTTTTTCCAACTTCTCATTGACTTCCCTAAGCTGCATCCCTTGAAGCTGCGTCTGAAAGGTCAAGTGATGGTTCGTATCGAGAAGTTTTTCAATGGCTTCCTTCCTTTCAAGCAGTTCCAACTTTTCCTCATGACACCGCAAAAGCTCTGTCAACTTTCTGGTCCGGGAAATCCTGTCATCCTTATTCCGTTCCAACGTCCCTTCATACACCGCAATTTCCCTGGTGGCTTCATACAATTTCCCAATGTAGTCAAGAGCTTCCAGCACCCTTGCGTCATTCCCCAGGCGTATGACAGGAAAGGGAATCATCCCTTTATCGCGATAAGAAATCTTCTGCAGCTTTTCGCAGACTCCGTCAATGGGGTGGTTATTATAAGAAGAAAATAGTACCGTCCTTTCATTAAAAAATGCCGTAACTATGGTATTTACAATCGTATTAGTCTTTCCCGTTCCGGGGGGCCCCTGGATATAGGCAAGGGGATGCTTCATCGCGTTATGGATTGCAAGAAGCTGATCCAGGTTGATTTTTTTATCCAAAAGTGTGATGGGATAATCCTTTCTCCGTTCTGTCTGCTTTAAAAGATCACCAAAAAAAGCTTTGATCGGAACGGTCTGCTCCCCCTTTTCATACATTTTATAGATAGCATCATACTCACTATTTAAATCCAGGATCAGGTCACGGCCAATGGCGATCAGATAGGGCATATCATCCACCCCTATGATCTGTGGATTCGCGCTGGTAATTCTGTCCTTAACCAGTTCCATATTCTCTTCTATGTTTTCCAGAAGCCCGTAATCCTCCGCATCCAAAAAACGCCGTATACTCTGCTTATTGCCGTTTATCGTAAATTCCGTGCAAACAGTGATTTCCTCTTCCTGTCGTAAAACCCGGTTCACCACATCCAGCCGGAGCCTCCTGTAGGCCAGCACATACAACCCCTGCCTGGTATGGATACTGAGCACATTAAGCGCAAGCTGCTTAATCTTCCTGTTCATGGCGCTTTCTTTGGCGCCGTACTGGAAATTTTTTATTATCTCCTGAAACTGTCCATCTGTCAGTTCATACTTCCCGCAAAAATCCCCGTCTAAATGGTCGATCAGGGCATACTCTGTCTTGTAGGGCGTCGTATCCAGCCTATTGCAGTCTGTCAGATAAGAAAGCACTTTTAAATTAGCTGTATTCTGAAACAATGGTCTATAAGAATGGGGATTTTGACGGATGTCCTCAACCAGCTTCTCATCTGTATGAAAATAAGAACCTTCGATCACAGAGGAGGATAAGACCGAATCAATGTAAATCTTTAGTTTTTTCGTTGTATACCAGGCCAGATGAAGCCCCTCTACACGCATTGTACGCTCTCGGGGATCAATACTGATAATTCCAATCCAATACCTGGTCACTTCCTCCTGGCCGTTTTTGTACTCAATACTGACCCACTTTTCCTCATGGATGGCTTTGAATAGATCCCGGCAAATGGTATTCATGACCGCCCTCCTCCAATGATATTTTGCAACCATTATATCATGAAGGGGCATTTTAATACAATGATGATACAAACATGATGCAACTTTGATGCAAGTATGATGCAATGGCCTATTATAATAAAGACGGTACCCTGTATCCACACAAACAGTTCTTTTGGTAACAAAACACGAAGGAGTCGAAAAATGAACAGACTTTTTTTACAATCATCCCTGCTAACCATTCTATCCTTTTGCCTGCTTAATGCATGCAGTCAGTCCTTCCATGAATCCAGCATCCCTCTTTCCCAGGCGCTGATTTCCGTACAAGAAATCAGTAACTGCACGGGAACCGGAGCCGGCCAGCAGCAGCCCCATGAGGCGGCCTCCTCTTATCATGTAGAGGAAACCGTTTATTATACGACCCTTGAAAAGGCCTTATTATCCCTTGCAGATGACCTGAAAGCCAAAAAAGAAGTACGGCTGGAACGTGCAGACCTGCCCTATGAGCTGCATCATGTATCCATCTACGACCTGACTGGCGATGGGGAACCGGAAATTTTCGCCTACGTCGAAATGTGTCGTTCTTTCGATAATTCCGGCGCACTTTATATCCTTTCTCCAAACGCTGACGGTGAGTATACCATACTTGCTAAAAACACCGATTTCCGAAGCGGATATACCCATGTTTCTGCACCTGACGGCACGGAACTTCTTGACATTTCCGGCTACCAAAGCGCTTCTTCCTGGAAAGGCGGCATACGGATCCACCTGGATTACCAGCAGGGCCAAGTAGTCGTAAACCGTGACGAATCCTATCGCTTTCACTGTGATTATCCTCTGATCAATTATGTAAATGATTATAAAAATGGCAAATACTATGTGTATGTATCCCGTGAAAACGACACTGGCGGCGCTGGATATGGAAGCTATGTGGGCATCGACCAAAGCCTGAAAATTGATGAAGAAACGTTTTCTCCTGTACTTGTTCCCTTTACCGGATATGATGCCTGTCAAACAGCTTATCCTGCCATTTACCATCTGTGGAATCCTTTTGATGAAGACTGGTGGCAAGACGGCGGCAGTTATCCGGAAGATGAGGATCCCTATGGTAAAACAGCAGATTGGTCTATCACAGCCGCTTATGACCATCCCGATGAAATGCTGCAAGAAGCGGTAGATGCATCCGGTCTGCCATTGGAAAAGAAAGCGTATCCCTGGACACCTGAAACCAAAAAAAATATCACTGACCTGCTCCGTTGTCCAGTTGCCGATTATTACTATCAATCAGACTACTACGCTGCTGCCTATATGCGGGGAGAAATCTATTTTTTTGAAAAAGAGATATTGTCTGACGGCTATCAGGAAAAATGGGTTCCCATGAAATAAACGGAAAACATGTGCTAAAGGATTTGAGGCTAACCTTAAGTGCCCGTCTTTATAAATACAGAAAGGCTCTTTTTTATCCGGCAAGAAAAGAAACTCAAATGCATAACCGTTTCTTTCATATAATCCGGGAATTCCCCACCATTCCTTTTCCCGCGTATATGGGCAGTGAGCCGTAAGGAGCAGTTTTGCATGCGTATCGTCCAACAGGATCTTCTTTTGTATCGCAGCCAAAAAGAGATTCATATCTTCCACCGTTGTATACGCCCCTCCATCCGGCGTTCCCATAGGCGGAAAACAGTAAATATTTTTCTTTCATGTCAAACTATATTATACAAAAAACTTATGAAAAAGAAACAACAGAAGACGGAATTGTAACAGAACGGGAAGTAATTACAGACAGTACTAATATTCACAAAAATGAAGAAGGTACATACATAAAAATATATTATGAAAAACTGGACAACCTTCCAGAAAAACTTACTTTAGCATCTTTCCGATTTCTGATTTTTCTTTCAAAATATGCTGATTGTGCTGATATAAACGATAAAAACGATGGTATGTTGATACATATAAATAAATCTATTAGGGACGAATTAGAGGAAAAGCTGAAAATAAAAAAACGAACCTTCTATGACAATTTAAAAAATCTGGTAGAATGTGACCTTTTAAAAAAAGTTGATAGCAATCTGTATCAACTTAATCCATTCCTGTTAGGTAAAGGCTACTTTGAATACAAGGCTAACTATAAACAGGGTGGAATAAAAGATTTAAGAGAAAACTGGAATGGCGCATTAGAGGGTAAGGCGGTTACCATTGATGATAATAGGCTTGTCGCGGCATCTCTAAAAGCTGAGATAGAAAAATTAGACAACGAACTAGATGCTACTGCTGATGCTTCTGAAAAACGTGAATTACTCCGTGAGAAACAACAGTTAGCCAATCAACTAAAAAAACTTTCACAGACTGAATATACAAAAATTGTTGTTGATATTATGCACCAAAAGAAAGAATTGGAAAAGACAATTCAAGTAGCTAAAGAGTATAAGGAACATAAAGAGCGTGAACGCGAAGAATTTTATGAGCCGACAATAGAAGAACTGGAAGCACGATATCCTGATGATTTTAAAAGAATGGAAATAGAACAGGAAATATTCATGTGTGAGAAATTCCAGATTATATAACCGAAAATAACTATTAAAATTATAAATGACGGATTTCATAATTCGCGATACACTGGCTTTACTAAATAAACAGCTAAAGCTGTAAAGAAAGGAGGATACCATATAAGAGAAAGGAGTTGATGTGTATTGAACATAATTAAATTGCATAGAACACTAACAGGAAACAGAATAGCAAGAAAGGCATACTATGACCAAACACGAAATTGCTAATCAAATTGTTTCTATGCTAGATGATTCTTATATTAATGATAATGTGAGTGTGAACGCAAAAGTGGAGGAAATCATGAAACGCTCACAAGTTATTAAAAAATATGGCAACGACATTAAGAGAATCGCGGATGGTCGTTACCATATATGTTACCAAGACAGGCAGATTTTTAAAAAAACTTTTGACCTTGTTGTAGATGAAATTATAAAAAGAGAAAATCAAAAGGGTGTTAGGACACTAGACAGTATAGCAAATGACTTTTTTGAATATCGCTTTACAAGCAATTCAGGCGGTACATACGGAAAAGATAAGAGTAATTATGAAACCTTTATCAAGGGAACTGAATTAGCTACAAAAGATATATCCAAAATTGTTCTGAACGATGGCGTTAAATGGGCAAACCACTGTTTAAAAGTAAAGCCTAACATGAAAGAGAAATATTTTTGTAATGTTCGCGCCACTCTGAATCAGATGCTTAAATTTGCAATTAGCAATCAATGGCTCTCACAAAATTTGATTGCAAACGTGTCTATACATAAAGACCACCTGACACCAAAAATCAAGCACACAGATAAGGAGTTAATTTTTGAGGATTCAGAGCGGAAAGAAGTTTGCAAATTAGCTTATAAAGATTCAGAGCAAACAAAGTCAGCAGTTCCACTTGGGATTCCATTACTCTTTCTAACAGGTATTCGTGACGGTGAATTGTGTGCTTTGAAGTGGCGAGATGTTGAGCAAAGCGGCTTGCACATTCAGGCTGAAATGGTTGAATGTCGGGACAGAAACGGCAAATTTAAAGGATATAAATATGTTGAACATACAAAGACTGCGGCGGGCGATAGAATCATTGCAATTAGCAGTGAAGTTGCAGACATTCTAAAACAAGTTAATGATTTGAATGTTGCTAATGGATATTCTGTCAGGCAAGATGATTTTATCTTTTTAAGAACATACAAGAAAAAAGTATGTGAATGTACAACAAGGTCGTTTGAAACAAGAATTAAAAAATATTGTAGAAAGGCTAAAATGGAGATTTTGAAATCGCAACATGATGCAAGGCGGACATTTGCAACAAATCTGTTTTACGCTGGTATGAACGCCAAAGACATTCAAGCCTTAATGGGGCATGAAAGCCTGGAACAGACTATGGATTATATTAAAAGAAAAGGTGCAAATATAAGCGTTATCAGCTACCTTGAAGCTATTTCATGTAATGCCGATAATCAAAATGTTTGTTAAAAAAATGAAACAAAATGAAACAGTAAACAGGGGGTTCAGTCCTGTGCATGAAAAGAGCGGAAACGCCGAATTTATCGACATTCCCGCCTCTACTATCAACCGTGCGCTAGAGGATTCGAACCCCCGACCTTTTGGTCCGTAGCCAAACGCTCTATCCAGCTGAGCTAAGCGCACACTTGCTGCATCTGCAACAATAATCATTCTATAATAACCTAGTACGTTTGTCAAGAGGATTGCAAACAAAAATTCTGCCCTGTTCTTTCATTGCTAACTTATTTTCACCACCATCGTTCCATACCCATCCAGCTTCTTACTTCCTACTGTCTTTTCCCCGGTATACAGATCCGTTCCGTCCCTATGGAATGTGACCTGCACCGGTTCTTTGCTGTAATTTAACAAAAACAGATACTTCTGCCCGTTTTTGCAGCGAACGGCAATTTCACATTCCTTAGGCGCCTCTACCAAATCTTTATACGGCGATGCTACACCCAGTTTCCTTAAAAATACTTCGGCGGCTTCCTCACTGAATGCACTTCCGTAATACCATGCCTGTCCCTTTCCATAGGAATTGCATACCAGGGCACAGGTTCCCGCATAATAATCGGAAGCATAAACTGCTTTTGACTGTGCATCTTCCCCTGCCGGTTCCAAAAGATCCGTAAATACACTGGCTTCAAACAGCGTTCCTTCCCAATCTACCATCACCTTTCCAGCATCTGGCGAAATAAGGGAATACTCCGGAATATCCGTTCCTGTCAGAGGTGCCAAAAGTCCCGGCAATCGATCCATAACACACTTGCCCGTCATATCCTTATAACCGCTGCGGCATCCGATTACCAGTATGCCGCCTTCTTTCACATATTCAGAAAGAAGCTTTACTCTCTCTTCATTAACTATTGTGGCATGAGGGTAGAACAATACTTTATATTTTTTCAAGTCCTCCCCTTTCAGGGAATCTGTAAAATACACATAATCAAGAGGCGTATGGCTCTTTTGCGCTGCCGAAAAAAGAGCGTTTTGGCTTACACTGTCAACTCTTTGATGCCAATTGTCTATTTCCACATCCCAGATATTATCATAATCCTTCAGAACGCCTACCTGTGCCTCATAGATTCCGCCAGCCACTTCACTGACTGCATCCATCAATTTATGAATCTGCTTGATTTCCCTGATCCTTCTGTTTTCACGACCTGAATAATCCAAAATGCCATGCCAATACATCTCCGTACCCATCGTGCAGGTTCTCCAGCGAAAATAGCTGATAAAATCAGCCCCGTGGGCAATAGACTGGATAGTCCAAAGGGTAATCTGCCCTGGCCTGGGAGTCGGCGCCTCCAGCCGGGTATTCCAGCCACATGCCCCCGACTGCTGCTCCATGATTCCAAAAACAGGTGAAATAGCACGGACTTCCGAAAGATTCCTGCTCCATTTCCGATCCCTTAACGCTGACGGATTTTCCTCATACATATCAAGACAGTATCCAAAATCCGGATAGGAATCATAGGTATAAAAATCAAGACTCTCCCGGGTCATTTGATGATTGTCAAGATGCTTGAACAGTCCATTGGTGGTAATGAAATCACCAGGTTTCGTATAGATCCTGATAATATCGCTTTGCAGCTTCGCAAAACTGCGCGCACTTTCAGAAATAAGCCTGATATAGTCTAATACCTGATGAGGATTAACAGAATCCCTGTAGGTATACCTGGGCACAAAAATTTCCTCCCAATCCGTGTACGTCTGGTTCCAAAAAACTGTTCCCCACGCTTCATTTAAGCGATCCAACGTAACATATTTTTTTTCAAGGAATACGCGAAACGCCTTCGTGTCACTTTCCGAATAAAAGAAATCCTCCTCACAGTTTAGTTCATTGTCAATCTGCCATCCGATGATACATTTCCGCCCTGCATAATGAGCGGCAAATTTCTCCGTGATTTGTGCACAAAAGTTCCTGTAGATGGGAGAATTATAATTATAATGCCTCCGCATCCCATGACGGAAAAGATTCCCCTTAATATCTGCATTCAACACCTCCGGGTATTTCTCCGTAAGCCATGCAGGCGGCGTAGCCGTGGGCGTACAAAAGATCACCTTCATTCCCACTTCCTCCGCCAGATCCAAAAAACGGTCAAAAAAGTCAAACGTATATGTCCCTTCCACTGGTTCTACCTTGCTCCAGGCAAACTCCGCAATCCGGATCACTTCGATTCCCGTATCCAGCATCCGCTGCAAGTCCTCTTTCCAAAGAGTTTCCGGCCAGTGCTCCGGATAATAACATGTCCCCATCACTAATCTTTGTCCATTTAATACGCTCATAGTTCCTCCATTCTTTTCCGGCCGTGTGCCCCTTGCTAACTAAGGGTATGGTAACCTTTGTTTTCCTAATTAATATCTATAATACGGAACACCGCCACAACACAGTCCTCCGCCTCCGCAGCATAAATTGCAGAGCATATTCGCAATACACAGCTTTAAGCACAAGCCGTTTCCGCCCGAATAAGGCTGGCCATAGGAATACTGCCGCTGACGGTACCAGGATCCCCCATTCTCGAATTGATACACCAAATTACTGTATTCCCGGTTTCCCGGCTCCATGGCCTGAGCGCGTCTCGCATGTTCTAAGCCCGATACCTGATTGCCAAGGCCCGCATGGGCCAGGGCACTGTAATAATACCACCTTGCGCTGCGCGCGCCTTCCTCCATGTTGTCCAATACCGTACGGGCTTCCTTATAATAACCGTTTCTCACATAATTTCCCGCTGCACGGAGGTGACTGTCTTCCTCATATCCGGTTCCGGAACTATTCCCCCATGCACCGCCAAAATCTCCAAAACCGCCAAAGGAACCGAAACCGCCGAAACCGCCAAAATTTCCATATCCGCCGGAACTGTTTCCACTGCTCCTATAGTTTCCCTGGCCATACCCTTCCGTCCGTTCTTTCATGACCTGCTGATATGCCTGCTGAATTTCTTTGAACTTCTCTTCAGCCTCCTCCTTGTGCGGATTATTAATATTGGCATCCGGATGATACTTTCGGCTCAAAGCCTTGTATGCTTTTTTTATTTCTTCTTCTGTGGCGCCTCTTGAAATGCCCAGAATCTCATATGGATCACGCATGTTTTACCTTCTGTCCGCCTTCTCTTTTTTCTTTCTCCGCCTCCCGCTTCTGATGGATCATCTCGTAACGGTACCACACTCCAGAATACAAAATATTGCGAAGAATTTCCGCATTTTCAATAATGGGAAGTTTTTCAAATTCCCGGCAGCACCCTGCCATCATCATTGTGAGGATCGTCTTAACTTCTTCCTCAAAATCCGGGCTTTCAAATTTTTTAACAAAAGGATTATATCTGTGTTGTTTGATATCCTCCTCAATATCTTCATATGCATCCATCAGGTAAATAAACTTGCCAAGAAAATTTCCCATGGATTTTAAGCTTTCCTGCCATTCGTCCGCCCTGGCTGCCAGGATCTCACCCATTATTTCTCCAAATAACCCGGCCATGCGGTCAATATCCTGGTTCTGGCGTTTTTCCTCCTGGGCCATTTCCCTCATCAGCCCAGCAATCCTTTTACTCTTTGCCCCGTAGCGGGAACATATGGAATAATATGCTCTCCGAAGCAGCCTGCCATACGCAAATCGGGACAGCTTTCTTTCATCTTCCCAGTCATCCCGGCATTTATAGTAGGTAAACAGTACATTCATATCTGCGCCATAACAGGAAAATTCATTGCTTCTCACCATATGCTTCTCAAAAGGATGAGCAACACATTTTGCTTGCTTTAGCTCCGTATCCGGCTCATAAAGACTGGAAAGAAGCATGACCACAAATGTCATATCATAAGAAAGGCTAAACTGCCCTATCTTCCCATACCTTCTTTTCAATGCGTCACACAATCCACAATAATAGGAATGATACACATCAAATTCTTTGAATTTCATATCCCCCTTATTAATGATAATGTATCCAAACATGATCTCTCCTGTTTAACTCTTCTTGATAAACGTCTGACTGCATTTCGGGCATCTGATCTCTATCCTGCCCTTTCCTTTTGGCACCCTGATCTTCTGCTTGCAGGAAGGACAGCGGTAAATATGGTGGGTTTTCCGCTGCTGCATCGTCCTCTTCCATGACCCAAAGCGCTGTTTCCATTTATATTCCCATCTTAAGTATGCGGCGTTCTCTTCCCTTCTCTTATACAGATTCTTAGAAAATATCCTGAAATAAGAGTAGAACAAAAGTGCAATTCCCAGCACATAAAAAATCCGAAACCCAAATAGGGAAAACACCAGACAGACAATCACCAAAATCATCAAGAAACGATTTAGCTGATCTGCCCCGTATCTCCCCTGCATAAAACGATATAATTTTTCTCTCATATAGTACCCTCTCCTTACTCCGGTACTAATTATCCTACTTCTTTCTTTCCCATAAAGCAATAAACGCTATCTAAAGGATTCTTAAAAATGTATAAACATGGCGCTGCCTGGCGGCAGCGCCACAAAACATTTCTCTTTTCCTTCTATGTCAATCATTGGGCTTTTGGTAAAAACGTCCTGAAAGGCCTTCTGTTTTCACCTCATTAGAAAAGGCGTTTTCGTCAATTTCCTTTACCGCCCTTAAAACCTTCTTCACCTCATCCTTCGCCACAATCGAATACACTACATTCCGCTCACAATGTTCGTAAGAGCCTTTCCCTTCCAAGATCGTTGCCCCATGATTGGTGATGGAATAAATAACGTCACTGATCTCTTCCGGTTTTTTCGTGACAATAAAAAGTGTACGCTTTTGATATCTCGTATACAACGCATGCAGCACCTGTGTTGCTGCAAACTGGAAAATAATGGAGTAGAGCGCTTTATCCCACCCAAACAAAGCGCCTGCTATGGATATGATCACAATGTTCAGTCCCAGGATCAAATTCCAGGAATCCACCCCTTTCTTTTCAGAAAGATAAATAGAGATGAAATCCGTTCCCCCCGATGTGGCCCCTACCATCAGGCACATACTGATTGCAAGCCCGTTTAAGATCCCGCCGAAAATGCTGATCAGAAGCACATCATAGGTAATGACATGAGCAGGAATGATATCCGTAAGCACACTGGTGAGAACAATCATCAGGCAGGAAAATAACGTAAACTTTTTGCCTATGAAACGGAATCCAATATAGACCGGAAATGCGTTCAGCAGTAGATTGATCGCCGTATAAGGAATGGAGATCTCAAAAAAACGGTCAAAGATCGTTTGCAGCAGGATGGTAAGCCCTGTGGCTCCTCCGGGATATAAATCCCCTGTCCTTACAAATGTCTTGATATTTACCGCCATAAGAACAGACGCAATACAAATAACAATAAAACGTTTGGCGTCTTTTTTCCATTCAAATTTCATTATAATCTCCAATCCATGCCACCGTCCATCCCTTGGAGTGTGAGCATAATTTTCATATGCTAATTATACTCCAAAATTGCCTTTTTTCAAGCCTTCCATTTCCCTCCGCCCGATAAAATTGCGCCCACCAGCGATGCCGGATAGCTTCCTGTCATATATCCAGGAAAAGCCTGCCCAAAATTTGTACTTCCCATCATTTGCATCTGTATTTGCATCAACTGGGCCTGCTGGTTTCTTCTTTGCGCCAACGCTCTTCTTTGCTGGGCCTTCATCTCCTGCTGCTCCAAAAATTCTTCCAGCCTTTTATGCCTCTTTTTCCACCAGTCTTCTTCCTCATCAGTCGTCTGGGTCTTCTTACTTGAATGGTTCATAGGTACGGACTGGCCTAAATGCTCCTCAATGGACGCGCCAAACTGTTCCGTATGCAAATTCGGGGAATACCCTGGCACAGAAGCAAACGGGATATGGAATGCCCGGTCCAACGCCGTATAACCTAACACCCACGCTTCGTACTCCGGGTCATTTTTCATCTGCTCCCAGCCTTTTTCAGAGATATTCCATATTTGAATATCATTTTTCTGGGAAGGATCACAAGGGATACTGTTCATCAATTTCGTAAAAAACTGTTTGTATTCCTCCATGGTCATCTCTTCCCTGGATACATTTTCCGCGCCATTTTTCTTAAGGACTTCCTTCCCGGCATTTACTTGTCCGTCTACAACACTCGTCTGATCCGGGTGCTTTTTCCTGAATTCATCGACCACGCTTTCCCTCTTGGCCTTTGTCTGATCCACTGCTGCCGCAAAGTTTGCGGAACTGCTCTTTTGGGTACGGTTTTTGTAATTGGTATAAGTACCAAAACTATTTTCTACCCCCGTCACTGACATGTTCATTCCCTCCTTTTCTTTTCCGTCTCGCACCAGTCATGATCCGGTACAAATTGAATGATCCGCTTTTATCATAACAGACAGGGTAAACACCCTCCCCGCTACTTTCCAATCCACTGCCCCCTCATATTTCTCCACCGTATTTTGAATATTAATCAGTCCAATGCCGTGAGCGTTTTTATCTTTTTTGTCCGTATGCGGAAATTCTCCCGACTCTTTCAGACAAATTGCCCCGTCAAAACTATTTTCTATTTTTATAAACAACAGCTTTCCCTTCTTAAAAGAGTTAAGCCGGATAAAGGCTTTCGCTCCAGGATCTTTCTCCTTTAGTTTCCTACATGCTTCACACGCATTATCCAGCGCATTTCCTAAAATAATACCCAGATCATAGCTTTGCATGGACAAAGTTTCCGGAAAGATCAGTTCCTCCGCCTCCATCTGCAGATCAGGTATCAGACGGGTTATTTCATGATACTTCGTATTCAGCAACGTATCTGCCACACTGTTTCCCGTTTTAAAACGAAATTCAAACTGTTCCATAGAACGGTTTAGCTCTTCCAAATACCCCTGCAGATCCTTATTCTCCAGGCATTTCCCACTTTCCACATCCAGCCCGCCGCCGCTTTCTTCCAATCCCCGCGTGGCAAGCCGCATCACCACAGAAAGCGTATTTTTCATATCATGCTTCATGCTCCGTATTCCAGCGTAGACCCGGTCCATCTCCTCTATATGTTCCTGCATTCCGGCAACCTGCCTCTCAAGAATAGCCCGGCTGCTTCTTTCCCTGCTTAAACTGATCATATTCTGAAACAGCTTTACCCCCCACAAGATTGATAAAAGGCACAAAACTAAAATTGCCGGAATAATCAACACAAGCAGCGGATATCTGTCATACAAAAGTTTCGGCGTCCTGTTTTCCGCCATTTCGATGGTGGTACGCAGTAATATGCAAATCAACAATCCAATCAAATTAGGAGCAAGAATAAACAAAAGTTCTGTCCGGTGAATGGTATATTCTTTTTCCTTATAATTGCCTGCGATGCCTTTTAACATCAGATAGAGAACTAGTATAAATAACGCGTAATTTACTGCCTGCAGCCCCAATGCTGTCACCTGTACGATCGTTACATACCTATTCACGTCCGTGATACGCCCTGTTTGAAAACACCACTCCCATAAACCAAATAAGTTTCCTCCCAATTGAAGAAACATATAAGACAGGAAAAAACTGATTTCACTCACCGTAATAAATACAAACACAAGATAAATAGTTATTCTCTTAAATCCCCGGTAAAAACAGATTCCCAAGACTGCCAGAATACAGATCGAAAGAAGCAATTTGACCAACACGCTTCCCGTATCGCCGACCCGTATATAAATACTGCCTCCTACCTTCCACGCTCCATATATAGCCGCCGTCAGCGCTCCCGTGTAATGTTTTCTTTTCATTCTGGTTTCCAGAAAACTCCCGAAAAAAAGTTGCAGACAGTATCCCTGTAGGATCACAAAAGGAATCTCCAGGCAGTTACTGATCAGGCTAAACACAAGAAATCCCTCCATTTTGTAAATACCACATATATGCTTTCACAAACTCCTTATGTTTTTTCTTGCTCATATAAATACGTTCCCCATTATTTAGCGTAATACTTTCATGATCATACATGGAAATATACGCCATATTGACCAGATAGCCCCGGTGACACCGGCAAAACCCTTCTGTCAACTGGCTTTCCAATTCACCCAGCACAGCGTAAATTTCCAGAGTTTCTTTGAGCGTATGGATCGCAACCTTTTTGCCTCTGCTTTCCAGATAAAGAATACTGCTTTGATCCAGGATAAGCCCTTTACTTTTGATAAAAAGCTGCTTCTTTTTCTGTCTTTTTCTGTTTTCTATCTCCCCCACAGCCCGGCCAAAAACCTCCGAAAATTTCTCTTCTTCCACAGGTTTTAACAGATAATGAAATGCCGACACGTCAAAAGCATCAAACACATATTCCCGGATACCTGTAACAAAAATCAGAATGGTTTCCTTTTCTTTGCCATGGCTCTTCCTAAGGGCCTTTGCCGTTTCAATGCCATTCATCCCCTCCATCTGGATATCCAAAAAAACAATATCAAAATGGTTCCCCGATTCCAGCAGCGCTTTTCCTGTCTCATAGGCTTTCACATGGCATCCGGCACATTGTTTCTCTATATAATTACAAATTTGTTCACGAATGATTTGCTCATCATCTACAACTGCTATATTCAAAACCTTATCCCTCAAGTCTCCTATTTCCTCTAACTGTTTATGCTATTTATATCGGCTAAATTTTTTGATATTTAGTGTAAATGGCATGAAAGGGCCGTTACAGGGAATAAAATACCCAAAAAGAGAATGTCGCATAGCTGTCAAAAAATGGCCCTGCAACATCCTCTTCCTATTTCATATTACATCATATCTTATCTGTCTTTATTTTTCGTACAAAAACCTTTCCGGCAGATCTACATGAAAATCCTTTGCCAGGTTCCTGAAATCCTCCGGCGTTATCGTTTGCATCTTGGCTGGCTGCATGGACAGCATCTTAACCAGTATCTCCGCGGACTTTTCCACCGTATGCATCAACCCAAAAGTCAAATCAAAATCTTCACCAGCCGCAAACATTCCATGGTGGGCCCAGATTGCAACATCATACTTCTCCATTAATTTACTGGTTGCAACTGCTATCTCCCTTCCTCCCGGAACCATCCAGGGAACTACCCCGATTCCAGCCGGGAAGACCACCGGACATTCTGTTGCCATTTCCCATAGTTCCCTTGTAAACACTTCATCCTTTAAGGGCAGCACAAAGGTAAGCGCAATCACATTTGTAGTATGTGCATGATAAATCACCCGATATCTTCCATCGGTTGAAAGCTTTTTCACTTCATGGTTCATCAAATGGGAGGGAAGTTCTGAAGTTGGCTTTCCTCCACCGGTAAGCCCCCACACAATACGGTAATTCCGGCCTTGATCATCTAATTCGATCATTCCCACGGAATCCTCCGGTTTTTGAATCACATTCCTGAAATATTTTCCGCTGCCTGTTACTAAGAAATATTCTCCTGCCAAATCCGGCACGTTCGTACCGATAGGTTTCCACTCCCCTTGGCCAAAGTTTTCTTTTACACTTTTCACCTCTTCTTCCTTTACCCTGTAAGAAAGATTTCCCCCATTCCTCTCATGCCATCCCTGTTTCCATCCGTCATCCGCCATACGGATAAATCCCTGAACAAATTCTGCATCTAAGAACCTCATACTGACCTCCTTTTTCCGCAACATGATCCCTCATTCTACTGAAATTGCAACGCTTATTTTCCCCGTTTGCTGAGTATTTCTTCTTCATATTTTGTCATTTCATCAAACCATTCCATCCCTGCCGGGACATTGCACTGCCTGCAGTATTCCGCCCAAACCTCGCCAAAGGGATAAGTTTTTATTTCCTCCTGTACCATCATAAGTTTCGTCATCTGGTTTGTGTCTTGAAGCTCCTTCAGCATGGCATTGGGTGTGCAAAGGGCGTTTAGCAGAGCTTTCTGCCAGCTTCTAAATCCCACCACCCAGGCACAGACGCGGTTAATGCCCGCATCGAAATAATCAAGAGCCATATGGACCCGTCCAAGAGCATCGTTTCTGACAATTTCCTTTGCCATTTCTCTTGTCTCGTCATCATAAAGAACTACATGATCGCTGTCCCATCTCACTGGCCTTGTAATATGTAACGCAATCTCCGGATAAAAACAAAGCAGCGCCGGAATCTTATCCGATACCATTTCCGTAGGATGATAATGTCCGTTATCCATTAAAGGCAGACATCCCTTATGGGATGCGGCAAAACTCAATGTAAATTCTGCAGACCCCGCCGTATAAGACTCCACGCCAATCCCAAACACCTTTGATTCCACACAGGGTTTTACCAGCTTCTTGTCAAATGGCTCTGCCAGGATCTGTTCGATAGAATCCTTATACCGCATTCTGGGGCCCAGCCGGTCAGCCGGGATATCCTTATATCCATCGCCTGTCCAGATGTTCATTACACAGGGAATTCCCGTTTCCTTCGCAAAATATTCGGAAATACGGATACAGGCCCGTCCATGGGCAATCCAAAACTTTCTTGTTTCTTCATCAGGGCTTGACAAGGTCAGCCCATCCTTTACCCGGTCATGTGAAAAGAATGTAGGGTTAAAATCGATTCCCATATCTCTTTCCTTGGCAAAAGAAACCCACTTAGCAAAATGCTTCGGTTCTAGCTGATCCCTGTCTGCAAATTCTCCCTGTTCAAAAATAGCATAGCTTGCATGAAGATTGAGTTTCTTTTTTCCCGGCATAAGCCGGAGCGCCTGGTCCATATCCTGCATTAGTTCTTCTGGGGTTCTTGCTTTACCCGGATAATTTCCGGTAGTCTGGATGCCTCCTGTGAGTGGCCCGTCATGATCAAATCCGGTCACATCGTCCCCCTGCCAGCAGTGCAGTGAAACCGGTATAACCTTCATTTTTTCAATGGCCTCATCCGTATTGATCCCTAAAGATGCATACGCCTCTTTTGCTAATTTGTACCTGTCTTTGTAATCCATCTTCCTATCCCTTCCTTTCCTCTTTCCTTCAAAATAATATTATTTCATTCATAGTTTTTTATTGGAAATGAACCTAAGATGCACTCCCTTGCTTTTGACAAATTCTCCCACACACCGTCTGAGAGCATCTGTGCTGCTATGTTTCCGATTGCTGTCGCTTCCGTAGGGCCTGCAAGCGCCTTCTTTCCTGTTTCCATAGCCGTAAGGCGGTTTAAGTAATCTGCATTGGCTCCGCCTCCTACGATATGGATCTTACGATAAGTCTTACCCGTGATCGTCTCCAATTCTTCCACTGCTTTGCCATAGCATTTTGCAAGACTGTGGTAAACCACTGCCGCTATTTCACCGATCCCCTCCGGGACTTGCTGCCCGGATTCTTCACATGCCTTCTGGATTTCCCTGGTCATATTTTCCGGCTTCATAAAACGGTCGTCATTACAGTCAACCAGGGACGTTATCTGTTGTTTTTCTGCCATATCACAGATCTCACTAAAGGTAAGCCCTTCCCCCATCTCCTGCTTTACCAACTGAATCATCCAAAGTCCCATGATGTTTTTCAGATATCGGAATCTGTAATCATATCCGCCCTCATTGGTAAAATTTCTGTTCCTGCTCTCCTTGGAACAATCTGCTTCCAAAAGTTCTGTTCCCAACAAAGACCATGTCCCCGAACTAAGGTAAAGAACATCTCCCTTTACCGCTGGGACTGCCATCACCGCCGACGCTGTGTCATGGGTTGCCGGAATCACCACCTTACAGTTAAAGCCAACCTCCTTTTGAATCTCTTCCCGAAGGGTTCCAAGTCCTGTCCCTGGCAGTTTGATCTCCTGAAAGATTTCTCCCGGAAATCCCAATTTCTCTGCCAATTCCAGATCCCACGTTTTCGTAACAGGGCTGACAAGCTGGGTCGTTGTGGCATTGGTGTACTCCGTAGCCGTCTTTCCTGTGAGTAAAAAGTGGAAATAGTCGGGAATAAGGAGCATCTTTTTTGCATGTTTCAGTCGTTCCGGATGCTTTTTTTGTAACGCCATCAATTGATAGACCGTATTGAATCTTTGTTTTTGAATTCCTGTGCGGCTATATAACTCCTTTTCCGGGATGATCTGATAAACAAAAGTATCCATGCCCTCCGTCCTCTCATCCCGGTAAGAGACTGCATTGCCTATCCGTTCCTCTTTCTCATCTAGCAGCACAAAATCAACTGCCCATGTGTCAATTCCCATGCTGACCGGAATCTTTCCCGCCTCAAAACATTTTTTCATCCCTTCCTTAATCTGTTTAAATAACTGGTCTACATCCCAGCAAAGCTCGTCATCCACCTGACTCATACCGTTCCAAAACCGATACATCTCCTCAATGACCAGCTTTCCCTTCTCCATATGTGCAAGTATATGACGCCCGCTGGATGCCCCAATATCCACAGCCAGATAATATTTCTTCATCTGCCACCCTCCTTTTTCCGCCTTATGATCCTATTCTAAAAAACATCCGGGCATAAAAAAAGGACACTTTTTGTTTAAAAAAGTGTCCTTTTTTGCATTTTGCCAGCCATTTATATCGAATCGAAGTTTGACCCCCTGGAGGCTGCCGACTTTACCCGGTATTGTCCAGGTGTCATACCATATTCTCTCCGAAAAAGGCGGTGAAAATTACTCAACTGCCCATAGCCTACCATCATCCCGATATCCATAACCGATAATGTCGTATTCCGAAGCAGATATCCGGCCTGACGCATCCTCTTTTTTCTCACCAGTTCAACATAATTCGACCCTGTCAGTTTTTTGATCTCTCTGGACAGCCCATACATACTACGGTGAAGGAGTTGGGAAAGCTCAGATAAATCCCCGTCTGTGTAATGCTCCTCAATATACCCTAAAACATCTATGACCAACTTTTGCTGCTTGTTTTGTGCATTGGTTTCCATCAGATCCATGTGATTCATCAGTTGGAGAAACAGCACCCCCATAGTAATCTGGTTAATACTCCTCCTATTTGGCTGCTTATGCCAGATCGTCCAGATCATATTTTCTATCAGATTCTGGACGGGAACCACTTCCGCCACCTTAAAATGCATGTATCCGGAAGAATCGTTCTCCCCTTTCAGACAATCAACCACAAAATCACTTAACAGATTCTTCTCTTCCCGTATCATGGCCAGACTGTATTCAAAAAATTCCGGCAGGATAATGAAATTCACTGCAATATCCGATTCTGATGCCGGGTAGATCTCCTGCTCCGCCTTCTGATTTAAAAATAGCAGCTCCCCCTCATGGAGTACGACATCCGTACCGTCTATCACATGGTGGGTACTCCCCTGACACATATAAATGACCTCGATATAATTATGTGTATGCTTTGGAAAATGAACAAACCTGGTATGTGTCCGAACCTGTATCAGTTTACCTGCTTCCAGCAGTTTTGATGCATCGACCACATTCTCCCCTTTAGACATGTACCGTTCTCTCTCAATCGTCTTGGTGCCATTTAAAATAATTTGTTCTTCTACTGTGATCTTCCTGAGTTCTTCCAGTAATTCCGTTTTCAAATTATCCTCCATCTATGATATCCTGCGCCTGTTCTTTCACCACACATGAACATTTTCTTTATCAAAAAAAGAACCCACTTCAATATCTAACTGAAAGAATGGATCCTCTAAATAGTAATGCCGGCGACCGGAATCGAACCGGTACGGGAGATTAGTCCCGCAGGATTTTA
>CAJUCN010000030.1 GCA_910585005.1 uncultured Lachnospiraceae bacterium
GTTTCTCTGCCCCGAAACTCCAATGCACTCAACAGGGTCTATCCGACCCATAAATAAAAAACCACCGGACATAAAAGGCGATTACCCTTTATGTCCGGTGATACATCATCTGCTATCCTAGAAGATCCTTCTCACGGAAAGAACCGAACGATAAGATGCATTTGAGATAATGATACCCGTCTTAGCTGTAGACGCATGCACGATCTGACCGTTTCCAATATAAATTGCCACATGTCCTGAGTAACATACGATATCGCCAGGCTGTGCATTTTCAAGACCATTGACTGCTGATCCTACATTTCTGTCCGCCGCCGAAGAATGAGGCAGGCTGACTCCAAAGTTATTGTACACGCTCATAACAAATCCTGAACAATCGGCGCCGTTTGTCAAGCTGGTTCCACCCCATACATAAGGATTTCCTACAAACTGACATGCATATTCTGCTACCGATTTCCCAAGCTCGCTTCCACTGCCTGTTACATACGCAGTATCAGAAGAACCGCCATTTCCTGAAGAACTGCTTGAGGATCTCTTCGCCGCTGCCTTCGCTGCTGCCTCCTGGGCCGCCCTTCTCTCGGCTGCTTCCTTCTCAAGCCTTGCTTTCTCTTCCTCTTTTGACTCCGCTTTTACAAACTCCGTGGAAAGTGAAACATAATCCAGAGATACATATCCGTCACCTTCCTCGATGTTAACCTTTACCCATCCGTCCAGCTCTTCTGTAACCAATAGCTGGTCTTCAATCGGAATCAGGCCCAAAACTGTCGTATCCAGTCCGGGCTGCTCCCGAACCTTCAGCGTAGTGGTGGTAACGGTTGCAATTCTTGTTCCCACCTTTTTGGCAAGATCCACCGCATCATCTCCCGTAACACAATACTCCGCTTTTACATATCCTGTTACGCTTCCTGATGTAATTTGATACCAGCCATCTTCTTCTGAAATAAATTCCCCTACGGACTTATCATACAGTTTTCCTAAAATTTCCCCGTCCTCGCTGGGAATGCTCCTTACATTGACATAATCATTTACCTTAGCAATCACCAGGGACTTAAAACCTTCCTCTTCCCTCTTAGATTCCAGTTCCCTTTCCTTTTGGGGAACTGTTTTGGTTGTGGAGGCTATGGCGGTCTCCTGGATCACTTTTTCTTCATCCTTTTCTATTTCTTCCTCTTCTTCCACAGCCGGCGTAGGTGTAAGCATGATGGTGGGAATTGCTGTAGGAAGCTTTTCCTCACTGTCCATATCCGCCGATGGAGAAGGGGAGGCGGAAGGATTCTCCGTCTTTTCTTCTTCCTTTAAATCTTTCACACTGGTAGCATCCGAGGAAAGCGTAAAATCAATTCCTGCTGAGGGAAGCCCCCCCATTTCCTTTGCATAGATATCTAAGCTCATGCCTGAAAATAAAAGAACCGCCGACGCTGCGCCTACAGCTACATGCTTTATTATTTTCACATTTTTCTTCTGCATGCTATCCTCCAATCAGTAGATCCGAAAGTTTCAACCTTAAAGTTCAAATGTTACAAAATTGTTACGTCTGTTAACAAATATAACACTTTATCCCTTTTCTGTCAACCCGGCAAAATCTTCTAATTGGAGTTTAACAGGAAATATTTCTAGCGAATATCGCCCTGGGCCAAGTACTCTAAAATAGAAGTAATCGCGTTCGCCCCGTCCGCCACTGCCGTTACCACCTGCCGAAGCTTCTTTCCCCTTATGTCCCCAGCCGCATATAACCCGGGACAAGAGGTCGCACAATCTTCCCCAGCCGCCAAGTAGCCTTTTTCATCACATCTGGCAAGCTTTCCGAAGACTTCACTGGAGGGGATGATCCCCACCCCCACAAATACCCCCTGTACAGGAAGGCTGCTTTTCTCCCCTGTTTTTACATTTTTTACCTGCAGTGATTCCACCTGCTCCTGCCCTTCAATCCTTTCCGCCACAGTATCCCATATGATTTCAACATTGGGAAGGGCCATTACTTCCTTTTGGAGCACCGCTGCTGCACGCAGCTCATCCCGGCGGTGGATCAGGTATACTTTCTCGCATCCTCTCGCCAAAAAAATAGCATCCTCAACCGCCACATCGCCGCCGCCAATCACAGCAGTCACCTTTCCCCGGAAGAACGCTCCATCACAGGTGGCACAGTAAGAGACTCCCATCCCTGCCAGTTCTTCCTCACCAGGTATCTTTAATTTTGCATGGGTTGCCCCGGTAGCCGCAAGGATCGTTTTCGTTTCGATCTCTCCTTGGTCGGTTTCCAGCACAAAGCCCTTGGGACAAGGGCCGCCACAGTCTGATGAGGCAGCCTGCAACTGGGCGTTTCCCTCTCTCCCGGCAATCTCCCTGACGGAAAGTATCTGGGCCTCTTTAAATTCGCACCCCAGTTTATCCGCATGGGCACGGAACTTCTCTGCTAAGTCAAATCCATTGATGCCTGGCAGCCCCGGATAATTATCCACCTCATAAGTATTTAACACCTGCCCCCCGCTCATGGGGTTCTTTTCCAGGGTAAGCGCTTTTAAGCCCGCTCTTTGTGCATAAATAGCCGCCGAAAGCCCTGCCGGGCCTGAACCCGCTATCACTACATCATACATATCCATCTACTCCTTTCCTATAAACCATATCTCATAACCTTCTGTCTGCCATCCTCCCACACGGACCTAGATCCAGCCTCCATCCATGGTAACGATCTGTCCTGTAAAATAATCCGGAGCATGTAAGATCTGCCGAATCATTTGTGCCGCCTCTATGGCGCTGCCGATCCGGTCCGCTGGAATCTCCTCCTGCAGCGCCGCCAACTCTTCTTTCGTAAAACCGCGGTTCATCTCTGTATCAATCATGCCAAATGCCACCCCGTTGACCTGTATCCCACTAGGCGCCAGTTCTTTTGCCAACGCCCGGGTAAAACTGTTTACTCCCCCTTTAGATGCGCTGTAGGCCACCTCCATAGATGCACCCACATTGCCCCACACCGAAGACACGTTAATAATCTTCCCTTCCTTACGCCTGACCATTTGAGGTATAATCAGGCGGCAGAGATAAAAAAGGGAATTGAGGTTTGTATTGATCACCTGGCTCCACTGATCAACTGACATATCTGTCAGAAGCCCCACATAGGAGATCCCCGCATTATTGATCAATACCTGCACATCCCCTGCCTGCTCTATCATTGTCTCCACCTGCCCGGGGTCTGATACGTCGCACAGCATCGTCTGACAGGAGATTTTTCCCATCTTTTCTACCTCTTCCTTAACATGCCCTATTTCTTTCTCCGACTTCCTGCATACCAAAAAGAGGTCGTACCCTTCCCCGGCAAGGATCTTTGCCGTTTCCGCCCCAATTCCTCTTGAAGCTCCCGTGATAAGCGCTTTCTTTCTCATATTTCCTTCCTTTTAGATCCATCAGATCAAATTTTTGATTCCATCACAGATCCTGCCTGCTACCCTGGGGTTATTCATGGTAAAAATATGAATCCCATCCACATCATTCGATATCAGATCCACAATTTGATTGATGGCATAAGCCATACCGGCATCAAACAAGGCTTCCTTATCCTCATCATATTTGTGCAGAATCCGCTCAAATTTCTGCGGAAGGCAGGCCCCGCAGATATTCACCATCCTCTCGATCTGCGCCCGGTTGGTCACCGGCATGATCCCCGCCTCAACAGGCACATCGATTCCGGCAATCCTTGTCTTTTCATAAAAACGATAAAATGCATCATTGTCAAAAAACAATTGGGATACCAGGTGCGTCACCCCGGCATCTACCTTCTTCTTTAAATTACGGATATCCGTGATGGCGTCCGGCGCCTCCAAATGGGTTTCCGGATAACAAGCCCCACTGATATGGAAATCCCCGTACGCTTTAATATATGCAGTGAGTTCGTCCGCGTATTTAAAATCATGTTTCATCGGAACCTTCGGGTTTACATCCCCCCGCAGAGCCAACACATTTTCAATGTCATTTTCCTTTAGCTGATCCAGGATCGTACTGATTTCCTTCTTATTATAATGCAGACAAGTAAGATGAACGATAGGCTCTACGCCGTAACGGTTTTTGATCTTCTTTGCCAGCTCCACTGTTTGATTATCCACAGCGCTGCCTCCTGCACCAAAAGTCACGCTGATGAAGTCAGGATGCAAATCGCACAATCTCTCCAAAGTAGCGTCAATATTCTTTAACGCCTCCTCCTTTTTGGGCGGGAAAATCTCAAACGATAAAACCGGTTTCCCTTCCCTTTTCTTTGCTTCAAAAATTTCCGTCACTCTCATAGCGCCCTAATCTCCTTTTCTCTTAAGCTGGGGAAACTCGTCGGTCTCCTTGATCTCATCAATCCATCCCAAATGATACGCAGTCACCGGGGATACCATGTTTACAATCTCCTCTTCATGTCTTTTTCCATTTTCGCCAAGAACCGTCCGCATGATCTCCAACGGGTATGTCTTCTGGATATAATCCGTAATTTTATGGGAATATTCTGCGTCCCGGTACAGGTCATGGGCGCCAAACACATGGAATATCTCATGAGCGTAAACCGCAGGCGGTTCCCCTGCAAAAAAAACAATGCTTTCCTTGGGATGATCCGTGCCGTCATAGACGATTGCATAGGAAGTTCCAGGATGGTTGACAAAGATCAAAAGAGCCATTCCCTGGGCGCTATACTCCTCCATGAGGCCTTCAAAATCCACCAGTTCTTCTACCCAAAAAGCAATCTCCCGGTCTAATCTGCCCGTTAAATCTTCCTCGTCCCCAATGGCAAAATCCACAGATACCTTACCGGAAAGCCCCTCCGCCTCCTGCCAGTCATAAATCAGTTCCACTTCTTTTTGATATTCCTGTGCCCTTTCCTCTATGTACGAAGCAGCTATCCCCAGATGCTCCAACGTCCGCTCTTTTTCTTCCATGTCCCATATATGCTCTGGCGTATCCACAAATAAACTGTAAAGCAGGTTGCTTCCCTCCAGATACTCCGCACTCCCAAGGCCATAACTGCTTCTGGGAATCCCCATTGCGTTTTCCGTCCTGGGATCCCCGGATGCCAAAAGAACCGATGCACTGATCAATAGCAAAAGACTCCCCGGCGTAAACACTGCCGATAACCGTATCCCTTTTTTCATACCGCCCTCCGATCATACCCTTTCATCCTATAGGGATTTTGACAAGCTTTCCCGCAGGATGAAAAAGTACGGGCCAAAGCCCGTACTTCATGATTTACCTATCCGATGCCGGGACCCCGAAACAGGCTGCCGACATTTTCCGCCGGATCAAGGGAAGCAATGATCCGATCCATTTCCTCTTTGGACTTCGCATCCTTACACCGCATGATCAAATGCTCCTTTTCTGTTTCGCTTAAACTGTCGTATCCGGCTTTCACCTGCTCATTCATGGCAACCGCCATGGATAATCCCAGGGGAAGATTTCCTGTTTGATTATTAAAATCCATAATGACCTGCACCTCCACAATTATTATGCGGATGATGCCGCTTTCTTATACTACACGAAATAAATTTCAGTCTTCCTCATCATCTTGCTCGGCTGCTACGGCAGAAACCACCGAAGATACCACTGAAATCACAACTGCTATCAGTATGATCACCAGGCCGCCTGCCAACAACATAAACTCCATCCTTATCACTCCTTTGGGCTTTGGTTAATATTCTCAATAAAATTATTGTAACGGAAAAGCTCTCCTTTTTCAACTCCCATTTCAAAATAAAATTTCCTTTTGACCGTCCTACCGGGTTTGGCATAACGTCTGCTGCCGCCTGAATTGCACCGGAGTCATCCCGTAATTCTTTTTAAACAATCTGTTAAAATGCTCCACCGTCTCATAACCCACATCCGCTGCAATACTCTCCACCGTCCGGTTGGTCTCCTTGAGCAGTACCTTCGCCTTTCTCATCCTGGCCTTTTTAACGGTTTCCTGGAAAGTAGCGCCAGTATGCTCTTTGATATATTTAGACAAATACGGCGCCGAAAGATGGAAATTACCTGAAAGCTCCTCCAAAGTCACATCCCGGTAATGGCTCTGTATATAGCGCATAATATCCACCATCCGCTCTTCCCGCCCCTCCGTGATATGCTCGCTCTTTGCCAGTTTATTTCCTGCCGACACCAGCGCCGCAATGGAACTTTTGATAATGTCCTCATCGATCCCCACTCCCCAATGCATCCTCTCACTGCAAACAATACCGACATAAGCCGCAGCCCTTGAAGAAGATCCTCTGGACACGGCATGTTCTTCATAGACAGAAAGTTCATAGCTGATCCCAAAGTACAACTTTACCGCATTGCTGACCGCATCAAGACGTCCGTTTCCCGTAGCTTCAATCACCCGCTGTTCTTTCTCCTGTCTGATGGTCACCTTGGCCGTGATCCCATCCTCCACCTGCTGGAAATGGCACGCTGGTATGTCAAACACATCCCTCTGGTCAATATACTCGTCCTCAAAAATCCGGTAAACGTCTGCAGGAGCAAGTTCCTTATGGCGGTGATCGGAAATACCCTTCATCAGATAACCTACTTCCTCTTTCATTTTATCCGGCAGCGCCATACCGAAATTCTGCTTCAGGATAAAGGCGATCCCGCCCTTGCCGGACTGGCTGTTAATGCGGATCACATCAGACTCATACTCCCTGCCCAGATCCTGGGGATCAATGGGAAGGTAGGGAACATCCCAGCGTCCCTTACTTTTCCCCTCTTTCCACCATGCCATCCCCTTGGATATGGCATCCTGATGGGAGCCTGAAAAGGCAGTAAACACCAGATCCCCGGCGTAAGGCATCCTTTCATAAACTTTCATTCCGGTAAGCCTTTCGTAGGTTTCACGGATTTTGCCTACATCCGAAAAATCAAGCCCGGGATTTACCCCATGGCATACCATATTCATCGCAAGGGTCACAACATCCACATTTCCCGTCCTCTCGCCGTTTCCAAATAAAGTTCCCTCTACCCGGTCGGCGCCGGCCAATACTCCAAACTCCGCGTCACTGATCCCACATCCTCTGTCATTATGGGGATGCACGCTTAAAATAACGCTGTCCCTGTATTTGAGATGCTTATGGATATATTCCACCTGACAGGCAAATACATGAGGCATAGCGATCTGGACTGTCGTAGGGATATTGATGATCGCTTTATGTCCCTGGTCTGGCTCCCATACGTCAAGTACTGCATTACAGACTTCCACTGCATAATCCACTTCTGTCCCCGGAAAGCTTTCCGGGCTGTACTCAAAAGTAAAATTCCCTTCCGTTTCCTTTGCAATCTCCTTAAGCAGTCTCGCGCCATCTACCGCAAGCTTCTTCACTTCTTCCTTGGATTTGCGAAACACCTGCTGCCTTTGTGCCACAGAAGTTGAATTGTAAAGATGGACAACCGCTGCCGGGGCGCCTTCAATTGCCTCAAAAGTCTTCCTGATGATATGCTCCCTTGCCTGGGTAAGCACCTGGATCGTTACGTCCGGGGGAATCATTCCCCTTTCGATCAGCTCACGCACAAACTGATACTCCGTATCGGAGGCAGCCGGGAACCCTACTTCGATCTCCTTAAACCCCACTTCCAGAAGCATTTGAAAAAACTCCAGTTTTTCCTCCAAACTCATGGGCTTGATCAGCGCCTGGTTCCCATCCCTTAGATCCACACTGCACCAAATAGGTGGTGTTGTCACCGTGTCCTTCTTCACCCAGTCATAAGTCACCTCCGGGGGCATAAAATAAGATTTCCCATACTTCGCCTCTGCATACATCCTTTTCGTCCTCTCTTTCCTGTCATGGTTTTAGCTGTTAAAATAACGTCCCTATAAATATCCTGAAAGATATTCATAGAGACGTAAACGAAATCTGTACTTTTGATGGTGTCAATCTTATCATAGCGCAGCAGGCGTTACAAGGTATGATTTTAATCAATTTTATTGATCTATTTTATTTTCGCTGATCCATTCTGCTGATTTTTCAAAATACTCTTTCCAAAAGACCATATCATGAATTCCCTTGCTCTCAAGATATAAATGTCCGATCTGCTGCTCTTCCAGGAACTGGTGAAATTCCCGGTTATTTTCAAGGAGAAAATCCTCCGTCCCACACGCCATATAAATAGCCGGGATCTCCTTTCCCTCTTCCTTTAGCCGTTTTACCAGCGTTTCCGGATTATTTTCGCTCTCCTCAAGGGCCTTAAGATCATCAAAGCACCTGAAATAATACTCATAATTGGCCACATCATTGCCGCCCCCTTCCCTGATCTTTGCCACCTCATGGACAATCAGCGCCGAAGAAAGCGCAACGATCCTGCCAAAATTTTCAGGAAAACTCAGCCCCGTATGCAAAGCGCCAAATCCTCCCATGGACAGGCCCGCAAGAAATGTATCCTCCCTGGTAAGCGCAAGCCCAAAAGTTTTCCGCACATACGCAACCAGTTCCTTTCCCACATAAGTGCAATACCCAAAGCCAGTGGCCTTATTGTCCAGATAAAAGGAATTTTCCCCGTTTGGCATGACCATAGCAAAGCCATACTTTTCTGCTAAATATGTCAGTTCCCAAAAATCCTCACTGCTTCCTGTATAACCATGGAGAAAAAAGCCTGTCTTCCTCACTTTATTTTCTTCTATGGAACCTTCCCTCAGATCATTGGGGATAAACATATTAAAATTTACTGTTCTTTGCAAAGATTGTGAAAAAAAGTTAATACGAAATACTGCCATTAGTCCCTCCTGTTCTCAACGGAATCCCTCTCCGTAAGCCTGCATGGGATCCGCACAATGCCAAGATCCAAAATACCTTCCTCGCTCTCCAGGGCGCCCACCATCATCCGTGCTGATGCAGTTCCAATCTCCTGTAGGGGGATTTTGTTTGTGGTAAGTCCCGGACGCAGGTAATCCGCTATTTCTTTGTCATCATAACCTACGATGGAAATATCCTTTCCCACTGCCAGCCCTTTTTCATAGGTATAGTCGTACACTCCCGCCGCCATATTATCATTCATACAAAAGACGGCGCTCACTCCTTCTTCCAATAAACCTTCCGTTTCCCTGTATCCCGCTTCCCTGCACCAGTTTCCATACCTGACCCAGCAGGGATTATAAAGGATATTCCCTTCAAAAAGGGCTTTTTGGTATCCTAAGAGACGGTTTTGGGTATGCAGGTTATCAGCCATCCCGCCGATTACCCCTATCCTGGTATGTCCCTTGGAAATCAGATAACGGGTCATGTCATATCCCCCCTTCTCATCATCAATGATCACGGATGGATATTTCTTGTTCCAGGATACCCCATAAGCGAATACCACCGGCAAGGGAAAATCCTCTGGCAGGCTGTTTATGATCCTGCAATGCCCTGCCACATAGATTAATCCATCCACCCGGATAGACAACGCTTCCTGTAGCACCGGATTTAAAACTGCTTTCAGTTTTTCCGAATCTTCAAACCATGTGTCCTGCCATTTATCATACAGCCTGAGATTCATCAGGATCGTACGGTATCCATGATCGTCACAATACGCCATGATTGCCTCAACAATAGGGCTGGTGCTGAATTCATTTAAGTCTTCTGTGATAATTCCCAACATACGGTTTTTTTGCTTACGCATACTCTGTGCAAAAAAATTGGGCTGATAGCCAGTTTCCCTGACCATTTCGAGCACCCTTTGCCTGGTCTGCTCACTCATATTAGTTTTCCCGTTCAAAATATTAGAAACCGTGCTAGGCGACACGTTGCATCGTCTGGCTATTTCTTTTACTGTAACCACTAAATCCCCCTCTTCCTTTATAGCGTAAAAATTCCGATATTTTTTTCAATCGCATCGGTCAGCTCCGTCAATTCCTTCGCCGTTTGCAGAGTACTTCCCACCATATCACTGATCATCTCCGTGGAAGCAAGGGATTCTTCCGTCCCTGCAGCGTTCTCCTCGGCAATAGCCGTCAGGCTTTGGACAACATCCACCACCCATGTCCTTTCGTTATCCATATCAGAAATGGCTTGGTTCATGCTGATAATTTCCCTCTGGGTAACCGCAACCTCCTGGTTCACTTCCTCAAAACGGTTTTCCGTAGCGGATAAATGGCTGCTCTGGGTTTCCATAATGTCCCTTACGTCATCCATCAACTGCACTGCATTGGATGATTCTTTTAGCAGCACGTCAATAATGCCATCAATATACTTGGCTGAATCATTAGACTGCTCTGCAAGTTTTTTGATCTGCCCTGCAACCACTGCAAACCCTCTTCCCTGCTCCCCGGCCCTTGCCGCTTCAATAGACGCATTCAGGGACAACAAATTGGTCTCCTCCGCAATGGAAGTGATAAGCTGCGCCGCATCCCGTATTTTCAGGGCTGAATCATTGGTTGTCAGCGTCTGGCGGCTGATCTGGCTAACTGCCTCTTTCGCCTTCTCGTTAATATTCCCCAGCTCCTGAAGCGTCCCCAGGGCCTCCTTGCTGGATCCACTGATCCTGTCGGCCACCTCATTTAACAGAAAGGACTTTTCTTTCGTTTCCATGATCCGGTTTCCGATATGGATAACGCTTTCCGATGCTTTTTCCGTTTCCTCCGCCTGGTTTCCTGCACCGGATGCGATCTCCTGGATCGCTGTCTCCACATTTTTGATGGCCTCTGCCGTAGAAGCAGCGCTTTCACTCATTTGATCCGCAGTTTTCTGGAGCCTTTCCACCTTTTCCTTTAACTCTACAATTACCTGGAAAATGGCGTTTACCAGAACCTTGGTGGCATCCGCAATCATGCCCACTTCATCTTTCCTGCCGCAATAAATCTCCAGTTCCTGCTTCCTTGTAAAATCCAGGGTACCGATCTGCTGGATGACTCCGGCTTCCCTATTGATATCCCGGGCAAGCAAAGATACGCAGATCCAGATCGCCAAAGACCCCGCTGCAAGGACAGCCAGACACAAAAATGCAAGCCTTCCCGTCAGGGAAACCAAGGGTGCAAAAGCAATATCCTGGTCTGTCAGCACCACGAACACCCAATCCCTTTCTTTGATATGGTACATTGCCGAGATCATTTTTCTACCGCTTTGACTGTCCGTATATTCCAGGCTTCCTGTCTCTGTACCTGCATTCTGCGCCAGGTCCATCATCTGCAGGACATCTCCGTTTTCAATTACCGTCCCGATCAGTTCATCTTCCGGACAAAATATGTATGTTTTTGAAGCCGCATCCAGCAGCATATAATTACTGCCTTCCGTCTTTCCGGCAAGTCCATTTAGGGTGTCTCTAAGGCCTTCGGCATAGATCGCCGCGCCAACATACCCGATGGGCTGCCCCTCTCCCCCCGTGACAGGATAATACATGGAAATAACCTGCTTGCCTGTTGCCTTTGAAGCCATAATCCCGGTATTATACATTCCTTTGGCAAGCTCCTCCCGAAGCTGCTCTAAAGCATCCCCTTCCCTGAGTGTAACCCCGATCACTCCTGGCACATGAGAGGCTATTACGGTAGAGTTATAGTCTGCAGCATAAATATTTTCAAGATTGTCCCCTGTTCCGGCATAAACATCCGTATATTCCTGGAGTTTCCCCACCCCAGCGCTATTACCCGGCGCCGTAAAAACTTCCTGCATCAATGGTTCTTGTGCGTATCCGATCAGATAAGCCTCCGCCTTATCCACATAATTCCGGACGATCTCAGCCTGGGTCATTACGGAATCGCTTAATTGCTGTATGATCGCCCCTCTCATGATCTTCGTCATCTGCAGATCCGTGCCAAGCCAAAGCCCCATCAGCCCAATGACTAATATCCCGATAGCAATCATACTGATTTTTACAGCCAGCTTTAAATTTTTCATAGTAGCTCCTTTCCCGAAACGTTTTATCCTGATGCCAATTACCAGTTAAGAAAAAGTAAAGGATTTCAAACTTGCATTTCCGCCTCCCCGGTAAGTGATATAGACAGGCTGTATCCCATCCGGCATACAAAGATCCACCGTATAGGTTTCCCAGACATTGGAGTATTCCACTTGAATCCGTGCAAGCTCCTCTCCATCCCATTTTCGTCTTATTTCAAACACCCCGTCAGCGTATCCTCTCACCGTGATGCTAAAATGCTTTACATTCCTACAGTCAAAATACTTAAACCCGGCTGTGGCAGAGTCCGTCATGTTGGCAATATACCCGTCCAGTTCATCTCCGTCACGTCCATCCTGCATGATCTTGGGAAAACGGTCACCTCCAACATAAACAGAAGGTTCCTGTGTAAACAGGTTACAGGCAAGGTATGCCGGATATTCCCCTTTGCCCTCTAACGCTTTGCCGTTAAGCCCGCAAGACGTCATCTCAACCTGTGCAATGTCCCCTTTCCCGTCAAAGCAGATCTCTTCTGCACAGCCTTGTCTGCTGTACCAGGTTCCATTGGTGTGCCGGTGATAAAAGATAAACCACTTCTCCCCCACCTGCACGATACTGCCATGGTTATTTGCCCCGTAAGCAGCCGGAAGGTCAGCGGGCTTATAAGAGTCAATGTGCAGATCGCAATTGCTTACGATCACCCCCTTATACTCAAATCCTTCTGTAGGGCTGCTGCTGACTGCATAGCACAATTCATGCATAACCTGGGAAGAATAGATAAAATAATAGGTATCCCCTCTCTTACGGATAGACGGCGCTTCAAAAAAAGCGTGGCCCTCATACCCGGTTCCCTCGCTGTACTCACAGCCGGGCGCTAAGATCCTTGGCGCTTCCCTCACAGTAAGCATATCCCGGTCAAGGACGGTGACCATGGCGCCTGTCCTTGTCTTATCCCCCGGCCCGCAAAAACCGGTGTAGAGGTATGTGATCTCCCCTTCCGTCAAAACAGCCGGGTCAAACTGCGGCTCATCCCCTGCCCTCTCTCCAAGCCTTACCCCGTCAGGGTAACTGACATACCCGTAAAACTGGTATTCTCCCGCCGGCGTATCACACACGGCTACCGATACCACGGATACATGATCCAGCACATAATATAGATAATATCTTCCGTCAGGCCCCACTGTCACATCGGGGGCATATAAGCACATTTTCCCTTCTCTGTTCAGCGGATCGGCCGTCTTGGGGTAAATGACCCCCTCATAGCGCCAGTCCCCCAGATCGTCTATTGCCGCGGACCAGCACACATAGTCCCCCAGGCAAAACACATGCCCATTATAATAATCATGGGAACCATAAACATAAACTCTCCCGTCAAAAACATAAGGTTCCCCATCCGGGATATACTCCCACGACGGTAAATAAGGATTATAAGCCTGCTTTTTCATGATCACCTTCTCCTTTTCAACATAGTTGTCATTCCTTCCCGCAGTAACATAAGATCACGGACAAATCCTGCGCTAGTAAAACGTTTTATAATATATAAGTAATTTTACCGTTTCTATGAAATGCTTGTCAATAAAATCATGTTAAAAATAAGGATTTGAATACGGAATTTTCTTACTAATCCGTTTAACAAAAAAGGGAGTAAGTTTCGGCAATTGACAGCCCCTAAGAAACTTGTTAACATAGAACTGCCAAATGACGCCCCCTTAGGCATATTCCCTGAGGGATAACAATTTCATTCAGGAGGATCCAAAGCTATGAATACAGATTTTATGGTAACAAACGATATCCGGTATGTGGGAGTTAATGACCATGACATTGACCTCTTTGAAGGCCAGTATCTCGTCCCAAATGGTATGGCATACAACTCTTATCTCATCATGGACGAAAAAATTGCAGTTATGGACACTGTTGACATCCGTAAAAAAGAAGACTTTCTTACCAACCTGGAAAACGCGTTAAACGGTAATGTCCCGGATTTTCTGGTTATTTCCCACATAGAGCCGGATCATGCTTCCAGCATCGGCGCATTCCTTGAAAAATACCCTTCCGCTAAACTTGTGGGCAACGCCAAGACCTTCCAGATGCTGGCGCTGTACTTTGACATAGATCCTAAACAGACCCTTACCGTTAAGGATGGGGAAACCCTTTCCCTTGGCCGCCATGAACTGCAGTTTATCTTGACCCCCATGGTTCACTGGCCAGAAGTCATGTTTACCTACGATTGCCTGGACAAGGTACTATTCAGCGCTGATGCCTTTGGAAAGTTTGGCGCTTTAGATGCCCCAGAAGACTGGACCTGCGAAGCAAGAAGATATTACTTTAACATCGTTGGAAAGTTTGGCATGATGGTGCAGACAGTACTGAAAAAAGCCGCTGCTTTGGACATTCAGGCCATCTGCCCGCTGCACGGCCCCATTTTAAAGGAGAACCTGGAATTCTACCTGAATAAATATCAGATTTGGAGCAGCTATCAGCCAGAATCAGAGGGCGTATTCATTGCCTATGCCTCTCTTCACGGAAACACCGCACATGCTGCCCAAAAACTAGGGGAACTGCTCCTTGCCAAAGGCTGCCCCAAAGCAGCGATTTCAGATCTTGCAAGGGACGATATGGCGGAAGCCCTGGAGGATGCTTTCCGTTATGGGAAAGTTGTCCTGGCCGCTTCTTCTTACAATGCCGGCGTTATGCCATTTATGGAGGATTTTCTTCACCATCTGAAAGCCAAAAACTATCAAAACCGGACCATCGCCCTGATCGAAAACGGATCCTGGGCGCCATCCGCAAACAAGGCCATGGCAGACATCCTCTCCCAGATGAAAGATATTACCATCTTAAGCCAGCAGGTAACCATTCGCGGCGCTGTGAAAGCAGAAGATATCAGCGCCTTGGAAACCTTGGCCGATGAATTGGTCAAATAACGAATTAGCCCTTATTTTTGCGCCGCTTCCATGCGGCGCTATTTTTTTACTTTACAAAAAATTATAAAAATGTTTATAAATCTCTTTTTTGTTTATACAAAATTTACAAATTGACAATCCCCATCTCTTCTAGTATGATAAAAAAAGATTACTTAAGATTTACATTCTTATGAAGGGAGGTGTCCTCATGGATTCTTATGATGCAATGGTTGCAAGCGCCGCTGCAGGCGTTTTGATCGTTTACTACTTATTTTTCCTGGCTTTTATGGTCTTGGTTCTTGTCGGTTACTGGAAGATATTCACCAAAGCAGGAAAACCCGGGTGGGCGTGCTTAATTCCTTTTTATTCCCAGTACTGCCAATTTGAGATCGCTTGGGGGAATGGATGGCTGTTTCTGCTTACGCTGATTCCCTGTGTCAATTTTGTAGTTATGATTATTTATTCAATCAAACTTGCAAAGGCATTCGGCCAGGGAACAGGATTTGGACTTGGTCTTTTCTTCCTGTCACCAATTTTTTCTTTGATTCTTGGCTTCGGGAATGCACAGTATATTGGTCCCCAGGAATGATCCTGGCAGCAAATGCTGTAAACGTCACTCAAAAGAGGATGCCCTTAAGACATCCTCTTTCCTTTTTATGATTTAGTTAATCCGGTATGGGCACTGTCTGTCCGGATCGTAAGAAAAGTCTACAGTATCTTCTTCCCCTTCCACATAGATTTTGGAGGACGTCGTGGGAATCCAGACGGTAAACTGATCTCCCTTTTTCCATTCCCTCATGGGATCTTCGATCACTTCCATCTTCACTCCATAATAAACGTCATCATCTGTATTAACCGTTTCTTTTGTGACTTCAATCACCTTTACAGTAACTTTCTTATAAACTTTGATTAACTCTTTTTCTTCTTGGGATTCGGTTTTCGCAGACTCTTCCACAGTCTCCATTTTCTTATCCGCCATAAGACTGTTTCCCCCATCCCTTTCTTCCGGGCGCGGTACATCCGAAAGGACAGCCCCTGCCAAAGCATCGTCCGTTTCACCGGAGGATTTCCTCTGTCCTTTCCTGTCCTCTTCCCGGATATCATCCAGATCTTCTTCCACCGCCCCATCATAACATTCCGCCGTTGCCAGGTTCCCGCCCTGCCCTGTTTCTCCATATTCCGGCGCTTCCTCCGCCGGTGCCGCTTCCTCTGCCATTTCCTGTGACGTTTCCTCCGCCATTTCCTGTGACGCCGTATCCTCTGCCCCTTCCCACAATTGATCTTTTCCAGTCCTGCCAAGCAGGAGGAAGGCTGGTATGGCTACAACGACACACAAAATTGCCGCTGCTGCCGTACGGTATCGGGTAAAAAATGAAAAGATTTTTCCAAAATTGTCTTTTTGGGGGTTTTCCCCGCCGGCCGGTTTTTCATCCTGCCCTTTCTCATCTTCCATCAAGGATGCGTCTCTATTTGTAAGCCCTGCTTCAATTCGGTTCCATAAATCTGGCAGGTCTTTATTTGCCAGAGCTTTATATTCTTCTTCAAAGTTCTTACTCATATCCACACCTCCTTAACTTTTTGATTGCATTTTGGTATTTCCATGTCACGGTTCCCATAGGAATTCCCATGATCTCTGCAATTTCTTTAAATGTCAGCTCTCCAAGGATCTTCATGCCAACAATCTGCCTCTCTCCCGGCTTTAGGGTTTCCATTGCCGCCTGTACCGACAGATTCTGCAATACCTGCATCTCCACATCCGTACTGCTCCTTGATGCTCCCGTATTCACGCCACGGCCTTCTTCTTCCGGCCCGCTCTCAAGATCCTGGAGCATAGCTGTCAACTCTTCCCTTTTCCGTTTACGCAAAAAATCAATGGCCATATTTCTTGCCATAGCCGCCAGATAACCCTTATGCCCGGAGCCGGGTTTAAATTGCTCTGCACGATCCCACAACCTGATAAAAAACTCGCTGGTAACATCCTCTGCATTTTCCCTTGACTGTAGAATCTCATAGATGATCCGGTAAATATACCCAAGGTAATTCTCGTATATTTCCTTAAGACCCGCCTTATCCCCGCGCACCATCCGGCCAACTGCCTGTTCAAATTGATGCTCTGTCACGGTTTTGTCCCTCTTCCTATATAGATACGTTTCTTCCTAACGTTATTTATGGTTTCCTTTTTTACATACGCAAGGGCATTGCAAATCACCAGATGCAATGCCCAAAAAGCTTTTTATAATGCTTTGATCCTGTCTACCGCTTCCACCGTATTTTCATAGCTTCCAAAAGCGGTCAGTCTAAAGTAGGTTTCTCCGGAGGGTCCAAAACCGGAACCGGGCGTTCCCACTACATTTGCCTTCTCAAGCAGAAAATCGAAAAACTCCCAGCTTGTCATCCCGCCAGGGGCTTTCAGCCAGATATAGGGGGCATTTACACCGCCGGAAACCGTATAACCCGCATCTTTTAACCCATCCAAAATATACTTGGCATTGTTCATATAGTATGCGACCTGTTTCTTTAGCTGCGCTTTCCCTTCCGGGGAATATACCGCTTCTCCTGCGCGCTGCACAATATAAGGCGCGCCGTTGTATTTGGTTCCGTGCCGCCTTGCCCACAGGGAATGAAGCTGTACATCGCCGCACTTTAAGTCTTTGGGGATCACCGTATAGCCCAGACGCACACCGGTAAACCCTGCATTTTTGGAAAAGGAATGAAGCTCTATGGCACAGGTCCTTGCCCCTTCGCACTCATAAATGGAATGAGGCACATCCTCCTGGGAAATGTAGGCTTCATACGCCGCGTCATAAATAATCACCGCCCCTGCTTTGTTGGCATAATCCACCCATTCCTGGAGCTGTGCCTTGGTAAGGGTAGAGCCGGTAGGATTGTTGGGAAAACACAGATAAATAAGATCCGGCGTCTCCTTGGGAAGCTGCGGCGCAAAATCGTTTTCCGCCCTGCACGGCATATAGATCACGTCACTCCATGTCTCCGAAGCCGTATCATAAATGCCCGTCCTGCCCGCCATCACATTGGTGTCAACATAAACGGGATAAACCGGGTCGCACACGGCAATCTTATTATCCGTGCTGAAGATTTCCTGGATATTTCCAGAATCGCACTTTGCCCCATCGGAAACAAAGATCTCATCCGCATCAATACAACATCCCCTTGCCTTATAATCATTTTCCGCAATGGCATTTCTCAAAAATTCATACCCCAAATCCGGCGCATAGCCCTTAAAAGTCTCCGCAGCGCCCATTTCATCCACCGCTCCATGAAGCGCTGTAATAATCGCCGGCGCAAGGGGCTGGGTCACATCGCCAATGCCCAGGCGTATAATCTTCTTATCCGGATTTGCTGCCGCATAGGCATTTACCTTTTTCCCGATGGTGGAAAAGAGATAACTGCCGGGAAGTTTTAAATAGTTATCATTGATCTTAAACATCTGCTGGTTCCTCCTATTTTACCATTCGATCTCACCTTCAAAAACAGTGGCTGCCGGTCCCGTCATATAGACCAGATTATTTTCCCGGTCCCACTTAATCTGTAAATTGCCACCTAATAGTTTAACAGTTACCTGCTCTGCCGTCAAACCATTTAAAACACAGGCAACCACACTGGCACAGGCTCCTGTGCCACAAGCCAGGGTTTCCCCGGTCCCTCTCTCCCACACCCGCATTTCAATGTTCTCCCGGTCCAACACCTTTACGAACTCCGTGTTCACCCTGTTGGGGAAACGAACATGATTTTCAAACAAAGGCCCGATCTTTTCAAGTTCCATGGAGGCCACATCATCCACAAACACCACCGCATGGGGATTTCCCATTGACACACATGTCATTTTATAACTTTCTCCCCCTACGTTAATGGGACTGGAAATAACCGTACCATTCTCATAAACTGCATTGTCATTTACCAAGGTATCATCGGCCCTCACGGGAATCTCTTCTGCCTTAAGTACCGGCTGTCCCATGTTCACCTTTACACTGGATACCTGATCCCCCTCAACATGCAGTTCCAGCTCCTTCACCTTCCCGCAGCTTACGATCCTGACCCTTGTCTTGTCCGTAAGACCTTTGTCATAGACGAACTTTGCCACGCACCGGATTCCGTTTCCGCACATCTCCGCCCGGGTCCCGTCCATATTGTACATTTCCATCTCAAAATCCGCTTCCCTTGATGGATGAATGAAGATCACACCATCCCCTCCGATTCCGAAATGCCTGTCGCTTAATTTCTTTACCAGTTCCGGCTTGCCTGCTTCCGGAATCTGTTCTTTGCCGCCATCCACATAAATATAATCATTCCCGCAGCCATGCATTTTTGTAAACTTCATACCCTTCCCCCTTTTATTTTCTATCTTACAACATGTTTAGTATACACCTCTTTTTTCCATACTGGTATGGGTTTCTTTGCGGTCTTATTTGCAAAAGATGCTTTTTCTTTTCCAAAATCCAATGATCCCTGTAGATTTCCAATGGGTCTTATCAAAAATAGGGATATTATCTTATACAAGTGATATAATGTAGATGTTAAAAATGATAAAAAGAATGGGGAGAACAATACGATGAGCAGTCAATTATATCAGTTTAAAGCACAAATCCATACGGTTCCACAAAAAGGCGGGGCATACATTGTATTTCCATACGATATCCGTAAGGAATTTGGTAAGGGAAGAGTTAAAGTCCATGTAACATTTGACGGGATTCCTTATGACGGAAGTATTGTAAATATGGGCGTAAAAAATCCTGACGGAAGTATTTGCTATCTCATCGGAATGCTAAAATCAATCCGTAATCAGCTCGGCAAGTCCCAAGGGGATGAAGTTGATGTAACCGTTCGTGAACGGTAACCCCTGGATAACAATCTCTGTTTCGTAGGTGGCAGGGCAAGGCCCGTTTCTCTTTTCCCAGCTTATAAGCATGTGTGACCACCGGATTTGTGGAACACACGATCGCCGTAAAAGAGGAACGGACCTTGCCATTTACCCTGCAAACCAGCTTAACGTAACTTTAAACAAATCCCCATCGATATCCACCTTCATCTTCCCTTTTTGCAGCTCCACAAAGTTTTGTGCAATGGCAAGCCCAAGCCCGCTGCCTTCCGTGTTGCGGGAGCTGTCGCCCCTAACAAATCTCTCTGTCAGGCTCTCCGGCGGAATATTTAATTCCACCTTGGAGATATTTTTCAATTCAATGACGATATCTTTTTCCGTCCTTTCCACATCCACATACACTCTGGTATGGGGCATAGCATATTTAATGATATTGGTGTAAAGGTTTTCAAAAATCCGGTAAGTCTTCTGGGAATCCAGGTTCAAGACGACTTTTTCTTCAGGCATCCGGAACCGGAAGATCAAGTCTGCATCCTCTACCTTATCCTCATACTCCAGATAAGCCTGCCGCATCAGGTTGCCAATATCCACCTCCTGCAGGTTTAATGTCACATTCCCGCTGCTTACCTTACTTACTTCAAACAAATCCTCAATCAGTGTTTTCAACCGCAGCGCTTTCTTCTCCAATACATCCAGATATTCCTTCTGGGAACCGCTTAAATTTTCTTCTTTCAACAACTCTATATAAGTCATGATGGCAGTAAGCGGTGTTTTCAAGTCGTGGGAAACGTTCGTGATCAGCTCCGTCTTCATCTTCTGGCTTTTCACCTCTTCCGCTACCGCTTTGGAAAACCCGTCCTGAATCTTGATAAGTTCCTCTTTATAGGATTCAAACACGCCCCAATCCTTGTCGAACTTTGTCTGTAAGTTCCCTCCTGCTATGGATTCCGTCGCCTCTAACAAATTCTGGTACTGATCCTTTATTTTTTTCATATATTTCCTGATCATCAAATATACCACAACAGAATAGATAACAAGCGCCATCCAGCCAAACATCCACATAAAACAGATACATGCTAAAATCACAAAATTAACTGCCACAACCCGGAAAACGGTCTTATTTTCCTTTTCCCCCAAATCCACATGGAGGATCTGTTCTTCAAACTGCCCGTATTTTCTCTTCAAATTCCTGACAAATCTCCCTGACCAGCAAAAAATCAAGCTTCTCTCCTTGAAATATCCCACCATTCCCAGCTCCCGCACCTGTCCAAAAGAAGTCAGCAAATAAAACCACAAGCCAAATGCCAGGTAGACGAGGGCCAAATTGACCACCCAGGCTGCCACATGCGCCATACGGTCCGCCTGATAAGCCGGCAAAAATCCAAAAATATTCCGGATCATATCTGCCAGGCTTCCCCCATTTACTCCCATGACCAAATCCGTCATATATACTCCGCCATAGCTCAGACAGCAGATCACCCCTGCTGCCGCTGCCTCAAAGGGAACTTTGGCCAGCCTTAAATGGTGTAAGGGATACCGTTTCCAAAAAGGGAGAAGGAGCGCCGGGACTGCAAGCATACACAAAAGCCCGTGAAAACTGCTGGAAACGCCGGAATGACTGTAATAAGCCATCCATTTTCTCCAACTGTTATTCGTAACCATCGTCTCCATCTGCTCTTTCGTAAAAGCGTAACAGATCGTACAGCCTTTAGGGGAATCAAATATTTCCATTTCCGCCCTCATCCCCTCATTAAGGGAATTATAATAATAAACGACTCTATCTTCGTCATAACTGTAAGGACATCTCCGGTCAAACCAATCGGAAAGCAGCCTTCTCCTCATGCTGTTTTGCACCGTCTTCAAAAGTTCCTCAGAATTCTCTCCCTTCACCGACACATGCTCCAAATAGCCCACATCGTTAAAAGACATTTTTATGTAATAAGGGTAACGTGCCTTTAATTCTTCGTCCGCCTCATCGGTTCCTAGCTTTATCACCGGATTCCCGGTATTGCTGATACACATTTTGCTGGCATGGTCGGTCACACAATAATCCGCTTCCCTGGCAATCCCGTTATCACCGCGTACCTCGCTCTCCCATTCCTCCAAAAGAACGTCCATGATTTCGCCTGCCACTTCGTTCCAGGTCTTTCCTCCAAGTCCAAGATAAGACCGGTTGTCCGCTCTCTCGTCCGGCATTTCGTAAACATGCAAAAACAGATCCCGGTATTTTACGGATTTTCCGCTCACCCGTTCCGCCAATTCCCTATAAAGCACTATATTCCCCTGATACACATTGGTCAAAAATTCCTCGTCCTGCAAAATATCCACTTGATAACGCCGGGCGTTTCTTTCAAATACCGGATACTGCACACAAAAGCAGATCACTGCCGCGCTGATAAGCACAAAGATCATTAGAAAACTGATTGTTTTATTGTCTTTCAATTTTATACCCAATTCCCCACACCACCTTTAAATATTTAGGCTCCCTTGGATTGACTTCGATCTTCTCACGGATCTTCCGGATATGTACCATGATCGTATCGGTATTGACCGCTTGTTCATTCCATACTCTCTCATAAATTTCTTCTGCCGAAAACACCCTTCCCGGATTTTTCATCAGCAGAAGCAGGATTTTGAACTCTAAGGGCGTCATCTTTACCGGGCTGCCATCTACAAATACTTCTACCGTCTCTTCGTTTAGTTCCAGGCCTCCAATGGTATAAACCTTTTCGTTTTGCTTCTGCCCATCCACCATTTCCAGGAACCTCCCGTATCTGCGAAGGTGGGAATTTACCCTGGCAAGAAGCTCCATGGTAGTAAAGGGCTTCGTCACATAATCATCCGCTCCCATATTAAGGCCCATAATCTTATCCACTTCTTCTGATTTGGCAGAAAGCATGATCACCGGAAATTCATACCCCCGCTCCCTGACCGTCATCATCATCGTAATGCCGTCCATCCTTGGCATCATCACATCCACAATGGCAAGGTGGATCTCCTGATTTTCAATCTGCTCCAGGCCCTCTATGCCATCCGCCGCCTGATATACCACATATCCCTGATTTTTCAGATAAATTTCTATGCCTTCCCTGATCTCCTTGTCATCCTCCACAATCAAGATATGATACGCGTCCATTTTCCCGTCCTCCTGGTTTCCTCATTTAAGATATCGTTTATCACCTTTAAAAACTGGTTTAAAAACAGTTAGATAACTTTCCAGTTCTTTGCCTAGTATAACATATCCGCAAGACGGTTCCTACTAAATCTGCTTTTCTTTTCCTTGTAAGCCCAAACAGCATCCAGGTAATATTTTTCCGCACACCGGGCGATCCGGGAACTTTGATATTCACAGGCGCTCTGGTATGCCCCCTGGCTCAGAAAAGATAATTCCTTTTTTTCCAAAATGTCCATTAACTTGCCGGCAAAGATCTGTTCCTCCTCCCTTCTCTCCTCCTGCCCGGCCCATGATGCAGATGTCATATATCCGTTTTTGCCATCCACCACAATATCCTCTGTCCCTGTTGCCTTAAGGGCAAGCACGGGCGTCCCGGCCGCCATAGCTTCCAGCAGGACGATCCCCTGGGTTTCCGACCTGGATGGAAACAAAAATAAGTCTGACGCACGGCAGTAGTTTTTGATCGCATCATTTGGCACCTGCCCTACAAAAAGGATCTCTTGTTCCATACCAAGTTCCTTTACCTTGTTTAAAAGTTTGGACCGGTATGGTCCTTCGCCAATTAACGCCAGCTTAAAAGAAGATCCGGCCTTCTGCTTATAAAACCAAAGGCTTTCAATCAGAAATTCCAGATTCTTTTCCTTTGCCAGCCGCGCCACCGTGCAGAATAAAAATTCCCTTCCCCCACAAAGCTTTTTTCTAAGACGCGCCGCATTGTCTTCATCCGGACAGAAGCTGCTATCCAAAAGCCCGGTAGGCAGCACCTCCACAGGCGCGCCTATCTGTACCTCTTCCAGATAGTCCCTGATTGCCGGCGTAGGGGCAATGACCATGGAGCAGCGCTTTAGCGTATTCCTAAGATACACCGGCATAATACCTTTTAAACCGGATAATCCGATATAATGCAGATACTGCTCATATCTTGTGTGGTAGGTGTAGACCAGTGGCACCTGGTATTTCCATGACAAGTAGCGGGCCGTACTGCCGATCATCATGGGATGGTGGACATGGATCAGGTCAAAGTCCCCCTCCCGGAAATGTCTTTCAATCTTCGGATCCAAATGGTTGGGTACAGAGAACCCGCCTGCCACCCCCTTAAGGAGCGCTCCGTACCGCACAAGATCCCTCTCCTGCTCCTGGCCGTCATAGTTGGGCGCGAAGACCACCACCTGATGCCCCAGTTCCCGAAGCCCCTTTGTCAGCCGTTCCACGGAAATCGGCACTCCTGCCACAAACGGTTTGTAATTGTTTGTCATCATTGCAATTTTCATATTACGCGCCCCCTTATGCCAAATAGCCTAACACGGTATCGCCTAAAAAGTATCCGGCGCCCACAAAAAACAGATTCCATACCAAAATTCCAAGAGTGGAGCTGATAGTGTATTGCACTAAGTTCATTTTTGATACCCCTGCAGGTATTGAAATCAGCGTCCGGATCATCGGGATCAGCTTGCTTAAAAATATACCTACACTCCCCCGCTGCCTTACCCATTCCAATTTCTTTTCAATCATAGGGCGCTGCTTGGGGAACTTATTTAAATATTTCTTTAAAACAAAATCTCCCCCGGTATAACCTACCCAATATAAAATCAAACTGCCCGTCAGCCCTGCTGCCACCGTGATCAAAATTGCCGGAATAAAATGGATGTTTCCCTTGGCGGCCCACACCCCTGCAAGGGGCATGATCACCCCTGCCGGAAAACCGGGAAGATTCAAATATTCCAGCAGGACAATCACAAAAATTGCCACACCGCCATACCTCACAAAATAATCCATAATTGCTTCCATTCCCATATCTGCCTCCTATTTCCGGTTATCTTCATCGCCCATAACCTGTTTTTATACTTTTATAACGAATCCCAAAAGGAAAATGTTTCAACTTTTATTTATTATTAATCTAATTGGAAAATCTAAACAGGAACCGGATATGGTTCTTAAATATTTCTAAAGAAAAGCCAGTCGCCCCCACCCGTAAAACGGGTGGCTAGGGACGCGGGCTATAAGCCCGCC
>CAJUCN010000031.1 GCA_910585005.1 uncultured Lachnospiraceae bacterium
TCTCCCTGCATTGCGTTTTCCAGACCATGTACACGGGCTATACCGTCGGCAACCTGAATAACAGTACCGACATCTGAAACTTCAAGTTCTGAAGCATATCTTTTAATCTGCTCTTTAATAACAGAACTGATCTCTTCCGGTCTCAAATTCATGGTTTATACGCACCTTTCTTTACCTTCTTTATAGCTGTACTTTCAGCAGTTCACGCTGAAGTTCAAACAACTTGGTTTTCACACTACTGTCCACTACACGATCCCCAATACGGATGACCATGCCGCCGATCAGGTCTTCATCTACCTGATAATGCATTTCCATCCTGCTAAAAGAGGTTGTGGAGAGCAGTTTCCCTTCTATTTCCTTTTTTTGCGCCTCGTTTAAACTGACGGCAGTAGCCACATGGGCAATCCCGATCCCCTGGTGCTGTTTCACCTTGTCAACAAAAAAATCCAAAATACCGTCGATCTCTCCATAACGGTCCTTTGTGACAACAAGATGCAAAAACCCCAGCAGTTCCCTGGAAATACGCCCTGAAAAGACTTCCTCCAAAACCTGAAGCTTCTCCTCTTTTAAGATCTTAGGATGATTCATCAGGTTACCAAAATCAGGATGATCATTCAGAAGCTTTTTAAGGGCCTCTATCTCATTTAAGAATTCTTCTTCTCTGCCATTTTCAGATGCCAGTTCAAACAAAGCTTCTCCATATGTTGTAGAAACTAGCTTTGCCATGTGCTCTCACCTATTTCCTTTAACGTCTCATTGATCAGGCTTTCCTGTACGGTTGTATCAATAGATGCTTTCACCACCTTGCCTGCCATTACGGAAGCAAGCACTACCATTTCACGCTTCACATCGTCTGCTGCCTTTTTCTTTTCAAGTTCTGCTTCTACCTTAGCTCTCTCAATGATTCTGGCAGCTTCCTCTTTTGCTTCGGCTACGATCCGGTTCTCATTTTCCTGCGCTCTTTTTCTGGCATCGCCTAAAATTTCCTCGGCTTCTTTATCTATGTTTTTCAGCTTATCTTCGTACTGCTGTTTTAAGCCGGCTGCATCTTCCTTGTCCTTTGCCGCGCTGTCCAGTTCCTCTTTGATCTTTGCCCGCCTCTTTGCAAGCATTTCCCTGACTGGATTAAACAGGAAATAAGACGCCACCAAAAAAAGCACAAACACTGCAATGATCATCAACACTGCATCTGTAAGGAGCTGCAGGTCAAGGTCAAACAATCTCGGTTCCATCCGTAAGCCTCCTTTCTTAGTAGTTATTGTCATTGGAAGGATTGTTCGCGTAGATCCGTCCTTCCATGACGCCATATTAAAATGCTGCTTTGCAGCGCTTTCCGAATAAGCCTGGGTCTAAAAAACTCTTATTCGTGTTATTGAGCAGCGCCCAAAAGAGGTCTTACGAATAACAGCAGGATTGCTACAAGCAGACCATAAAGACCTGTTGTCTCGGCAACTGCCTGACCTAAGAGCATGGTAGATGTAATTTCAGATTTTGCGCCCGGGTTTCTTCCCACTGCTGCTGCTGCATGCCCTGCAGCAATACCCTGGCCTACACCAGGTCCGATACCGGCAATAACAGCCAGGCCCGCACCAATTGCTGAACAACCTAAGATAAAGTTTACATTAAAATCCATTTTGATTTCCTCCTTATGCTTTGTGCATGATTTACTTTCATAATTTTAATTTTATTCACCTGTATTACAAGCATCTGTAATATAGGTCATTGTCAACATACAAAATACATAGGTCTGAATCGCCCCAGAGAACAGATCGAAATATACATGCAGCGCCGCCGGCCATATAATAGCGAACTTAGAAAGCAGTGCATAAATAAGCGCCATGATCGCTGTTCCTGATAAAATATTGGCAAACAAACGGAGTGACAGTGAAACCGGAACCGCCAGATCGCTGACAATATTGATCGGCGCCCAGATCGGCCAAGGATCGCATAATCCCTTGAGCACACCAGACACTTTCTGATACTTGAATTTGTTAAAATGTATCAGCGTGAATGTAATGATTCCCAGTGCAAAAGTCACTCCATAATCCGCAGTAGGCGGGCGGAGACCTAAAAGCCCTGAGATATTGCTGATCAGAATAAAAATAAAAATCGTCCCAATATAATTCCGGAACCTGACGGCCTGTTTTCCCATAACACCGCCTATCATTCCATCCAGCATCTCCACGATCAGCTCTACCACGTTCTGGAATGCACCCGGCACCTCAGTGGCATGCTTTACGGCCCGGTTAGCCGCAATGCAAAAACCAGCGATGATCAGCATGACGATCAGCACACAGACATGCGTGGTCGTGATCCACACCGTCTGCCCGAACAGCTCATAAGAGAACACTCCATGAATCATGAAATCTACATTGGCTTCCTGAGATAACAATATTCCCTGTCCCATATCTTCACCTCCTTACCTATCCTGTCCGTTGGCAGGTTCTTCTATGATCGGAGGAAGAACTTCCTCCCCATAAATCCTTAGGCTGATCTTTCTGGTAAACGGCTGCATATAAGCTGCCGCCTTTATCGACATGATCCCCAGAAACGCCGAAAGAGGATTAGCTATTTTGGTCACTGCAATTGCCCCAACCACCAGGACAAAGACCAGATATCTGATGATATTGTGGACGCTCATACTTCTGACCGCATCCTTCTGCGGAAGATCAAGGGCCCTATCTAAAGACCACCACATATGAAAAGCTCCTGCCATTGCTGTGACGATCCCGGCCCACAGGCCTAAACTGTACCCCCCATGATCTTTTACTGCCAGGGCAAAAAACTGGCATATCACGCCAAAAATCAAAATCCCTGTTTCCAATTCAAACAGTGTCCTGTTTATTCCCGTGATCTTTTCCTTCATCCTTTTTGTCCCTGTTCTTTCTCCCTTTATGTAAATATGCAGATTGTTCTGAACTGCCCGAATAAATCCGTCTGGCAAACCGGAACACATTCCACCCGCCTGCTAATGCCCCTATAAAGAAAAATATAACGATCAAAAAATCTGTCCCAAGTTTCCGGTCCAGGCCCATTCCCAGAAAGGAACAAACAAAAACAGGGACCAGCATGTTTATTCCGAACTGTCCTATCATAGATAATGCCTGATACACGCTCCGATTGAATTTCACATGCTTCTCCCCTCCACAATATTCACTATATGATTATACTCATTTTTTCTATTCCTGTCTAGAAAAAGGTAGTAAGTTTTCTTAATGATACGAATTTCTCCATAAAATTCCCGCTTGCCGGAAAACAAAAGGCCGGGAAACCACTCCTTTTTGTGAAGGAAACCCGTTGACTTTCCGCACATTTGAGAGTAGTATTTTTAAGTAAGATATCTCTAAAGGAGGCCCTATGACAAATCCTATTTTATACCGCAGACGGATTATCCCGGAAGAATGTATTTTACTGAAAGACGACGTTATTTTGTCCTGCGATGAAGAACGGATCGTCACTTCTTGGAATGCCCTTCATCCCAAAAAAGACCTCCATCATGGCATGTCCTGCTATTTCCTCCGCGAGGGTTTCAAAATAAGCAAATTCTGTTACCAGGATAATCGTCTCCTTTATTGGTATTGTGACATTGTGGATTTCAATTATCATCCTTCCGACAACGCGTTGATCGTAACCGATCTTCTTGCCGATGTGATCATCTATCCTGATGGTTTTGTTAAGGTAGTGGATCTGGACGAGCTTGTCACCGCCCTTGAATCCCGTTCTATTTCTCTGGACACATTAAAATCCAGCCTGATGCGCCTTAACAAACTTCTGAGTCTCATTTATTCCAACCAATTTGATCAGCTAAAAGCATCCATTGAACATTTTGAAAAGCTGCCATTTGGCAAATAGTTTCAAAATCCCCAAACAGCAGCTCCTATTTAATAAAAGATATGTCCCCCAATCTGGGTTCCGCTAAGTCCCTCGATAGGCGTCCGGAAAAACAGGCAGTTTCCTACCGTCGTCTTCCCTGACATTGCCTCGTCAGCAGCCCGGTAACACGCTGCAGTGGCATGATCCTCCGCCAATGCCAGAGCAAGCCTTCCACTTGCCACTGGTGAAAATTGCTTTTTCTGGTAGATCACGCCCACCACCGTATCCGGGAACACCGAACTCATGACCCGGTTCATGACTACTGCTCCTACTGCCACCTGCCCTTCATAAGGCTGGTTGCCGGCCTCACAATAGATCAGATTGGCAAGCAGATACCGGTCTCCATCTGCAAAAGAAATCTCTGAAATATCCCTCCATGCAGATTTCGCAGCTAACTGGGATAAGCGGCGTTCCTCTTCCAGCTCTTTTTGAAGCTGGGCAATGTTATTTTTCTGCTCCGCAAGCTGTTTCTCATATTCCAGCATTTCCGCTTCCGTATCAGATATTTCATGCTGATAAGTCGTAATCTTCCCTGATGTCTGGCTTACCAGCCCTGCCACACGGCTTTGTTCCGCCTCCACATCCACTTTCAATGCGTCAAGCTCCTGCTTTTCCCGCTCAAGCTGCGCTTCTCTTTCTTCAATTGCCGTCCTGGTTGCCTGGAACAGCTCAAGCTGCTCCCTGTCATATTTGGATAGCTGCTCAAAATAATCATTGCGGTTCAGAAGATCTGAGAAGCTTGCCGCGCCAAAAAGCATCTCCAAAAGCACATAATCCTGTTTCTCATACATGAACTGGATTCTTTTTTTCATAGCGGCATACTGCTCTGCTTCCACTTCCCTGGCCGCAGCCAGTTCTATGTTTGACTGTTCAATCTCTTCATTTTTCGCTTTGATCTTCTCCTCAAGTTCCGCAAGGTTGTCGCTGACTTCCTGCAGGTCGGAATTCAGGCTGTTTAGCTGTCCTTTCAGTCCTTCCGTAGTTTCCTGGAGATTTTCCAGCTCTTCTTTACTCTCGCCTATTTTTCCTTCTGTCTGCTCCTTTTCTTCCTTTGCCCGTCTGATCTGTTCTTCGATCTCTGAAATTTTATCATTATCAGCGTGTGCGGCGGTGGGAAATATGGTTGCGAAAAGAATTGCCGCTGCCACTGCCGCAATTACTTTTTTCCCTGTTCCTTTCAAACCGTCTCACCTGCCTTTCCTTTTCTTTTGTTTTAAAGTTCTATCTTACTGATCCTGCGCTTATGATTTTCCCCCTGGGAAAACTCCGTGTCCAAAAAGGTATCCACAATTTCCATAGCAAGGTTCTTCCCCGTAAAGCCTCCCCCAAGAGCCAGCATATTGGCATCATTGTGCAGCCTTGTCATCTTTGCCAGATAGGCGTCTGTACACAAAGCACACCGGATCCCCGAAACCTTATTCGCGGCTATGGATATTCCGATCCCTGTCGTACATACCACGATTCCACGCTCACATTCCCCTATGGCAACAGCTTTTGCCACCGCCCTTCCAAAATCCGGGTAATCACAGGAACTTTTGTCAAAACATCCAAAGTCCTTAAACTCCAGTCCTCTCTCCTTTAAATGTTCCATGATCTGGAACTTCAGATCATATCCGCCATGGTCACTTCCTAATGCGATCATACCAAACCTCCCTTTTCTTTCATAAGTCTATCTCAAGCCACCTACACAGTAATCACCTGATGCCCTGCTGCCTTTAAGAGCCTGTTCATGACCGCCAGCCCTACACCTTTGCTGTCAAAGGATTCTGCATAAATGACCTGTATCCCCTCATCGTCAAACTCTCTGAGAACCTGGAACAAATGCTTTGCTATGGCACACTCGTCCTCTCGTTTCCCTACCCTTTTTACGCTATCCGCCAGATATCCTGCCGCTGTCTCATCTGCCGCAATGACGCCGCATTTCTTCCCCTGTTCCCTGCATTCTTTTAACCGTCCATTAATGTAAGCTGCCACCTGATCCTGCCTGCCCTCCACAACGGCAAGATTTCCCAAAGGCGCATAATGCCTGTACTTCATCCCCGGCGCTTTGGGCGCTTCATTGGATTCTTCCCCCAAAATACCAGGATCCATACCCACGTCTTCCACAACTTCCTTAAGCATCTCTTCCGTGATAGATCCCGGCCTCAAAATAACAGGATTCTCGCCGGAAAGATCAATGATCGTAGACTCCAGCCCGATCTCCGATGCCCCGCCGTCCAGAATCATATCCACCCTGCCGTCAAGATCCTGGATCACATACTTCGCCTGTGTAGGGCTTGGCCTGCCGGAAAGGTTGGCGCTAGGGGCAGCCACATATCCCCCCGATGCCCTAATCAAGGCTCTTGCAATCTTATTCGATGGCATCCGGACCGCAACCGTACCAAGCCCTCCGGTGGTAGCATCAGGGACACACTCTGCCTTTTCAAAGATCATCGTAAGCGGACCCGGCCAAAACCTCTCAGCCAATGCCACTGCCTTTTCCGGTATTTTTGCGGCGATCCGCGCAAGACTGTCAATTTCTGCAATATGCACAATAAGAGGATTATCAGAAGGCCTGCCTTTTGCCGCATAGATCTTTCCCGAAGAAGCTTCATTTAGGGCATCTCCCCCAAGACCGTACACCGTTTCCGTTGGAAATGCCACCAGTCCGCCATTTTGAATGATCTCTCCGGCCCGGTCGATGACCGACTGGTCTATATTTTCTTCATGGATTTGTTCTATTTCCGTTTTCATCAATGACCCTTTTCCCTCAATTTACTTTATCATATTTTCTCTTTTGTGGCTACTTTCCGCTGCCAAAAGATATTCTCTTATTTACCTGCCATGCATGATGTCAGAAAGGTATTTTTTATTCTCCTCAAAATCAACTTGAAGAACGCTCATTCCCCGGATATCTGCCGGCTGGTAAGTGCCGTCTAACGGTACGCTGCCCTGCCCGATTTCCCAGCAGAGAAATTTTCCTGCCTGCAAGCTAAGGAAGAAGCATTCCTCTTTGGTTAAATTCGTAGTCAGATTAGGCAGCAGCCCTTTTATCAGATTGGAAGGGTTCCTAACAAGCGCCGCCGGCGCCTTCCGGATCACCGCAGACAAGACCTTCCTTTGTCTTTCCGTCCTTCCAAAATCCGTTCCAATATATCGGTTCCTGCTATAGGCAAGCGCCTGCGGACCATTTAAATGGACTTCTCCCTCCTTGGAAGTCTCCAGGTAATCCGTTCCTTCCGGCCTGCCGGTGATCTGATTGTATTCTACCAGATAGGCATTCACATATTCAAGCTCCTGTCCTGTCAGGAAAAGGTCAACGCCGCCCACAGCATCCACCAAATTGGCAAACGCCTCGAAATTTACCAACACATAACGGGTCACGGAAATATCAAAGTTCTGATTGATCGTTTCCATTAAAAGTTCCGGCCCTCCGAAAGAATAAGCCGCATTCAAACGGTTTCCTTCATGCCCCGGTATCTCCACATAGATATCTCTAAGGAGAGAAGTCATCTGAATGGCCTTCGTCTTATTGCTGACCGTCAGAAGAATCATGGCATCCGATCTGCCACCCTCCACATTTTCCCTGGAATCGCTGCCAATCAACAAGATATTGGTTACACCCGCCTCTTTCCATGGCTGATCTGTAAAGCCGTCTGCCGGCTGGTATTGAATCTGCCCATACAGTTTCCCAAGCAAAAAATACCATCCAAGTAGTACGATCACACACAGCGCCACCAAAGAAAGGAAAAACCTTTTTAATCGGAATCTTTTTCTCTCTTTTCTTTTTCTGCCCATCCCCTCTGCCACTCTCCCTTCCATCGCTACTGGCAGGATGAATGGATTGTACCATCAATCGCTTTTTTCCGCAACCGCCAGGGATAAATGTATGCAAAAATATTGCCGAAAATAGGAATAGACGCTATGCGTCATAAGACTTGATTTTATTACTTTTCTATTTTACAATAGTTTTTACAAGGAGTGAGTGGATTCAAAACAACTAGAAGGAGGCAGTTCTATGCAAAAACAGATTTTGGTCGTGGACGATGACACAATGAATTTGAGAAGAACAAAGAAAATTTTGGAAAAGCAGTATGATGTACTACTTGCCGAATCAGGGGAAGAGGCTCTTGATAAGATCGTATGTGAAGAGATCGATTTAATTCTTCTTGACATAGCAATGCCTGAAATGGATGGCATTGAAACCTTCAAACGCATGAAGGATCTTTCGGTAGAAACCCCTGTTATTTTTTTAACAGCCTCCGGAGATGAAGACGACGTTTTAAGCGCCATTAATCTGGGAGCTGTCAACTATCTGAAAAAACCGTTTCTTCCGCAGGAACTGCTAAAACGGGTTGCAATGGGGCTTGAGAAAAAATGAGAGAGAAAGAACAAACGAGCATACATTTGCTTTTGGCAAGCATTGTTACCATATTTGGCGTAATGCTGATCCTGATCACTATCGCAATATCATGGGAACCATGGATGGTCCCAATCATCGTAATTGGCAATTCTCTCGTGTGGTTTCTCCACATAGGAAGGGTCGGTTCAGAAAATTTTTACGAAAATTTATGCGCCGGCCTGTTAATGATTGGGTTCTTTTTCTTTGGAATTCATGAAGCTGTCCTTTTTGACATCCCTGCCGTAGCCTGCATGATCCTTCTTATCTTTTCCATGTTTGACAAAAAACGGCTTTTATACATGACAATCTCTCTCTATTTGCTAGAGCTCCTATATCATTTCCTTATTCTGCACACGATTGGTTATGACATGGGTATGCAAAACGTAGTCCGCTTATTATTTGGCGCTACCATTGTGGCCGGTTCCGTATCCATTGCCCTTTACCGGATCAACAGGCGCCGGGAAGCAAGGGGAATCCATGACAGCATTCTGGTGCAGCTTGAAGCGGCAAGCAGACAAAATGCAGAATTTCTGTCCAATGTATCTCACGAACTCCGGACCCCCATTAATATGGTGCTTGGAATCAGCGAAGTCGCATTAGAAAAGGAAGTTTCCCCTGAAATCCGGGCAGATATCCATTCCATACAGATGGCAGGAAAGCGCCTTTCTAATCAGATTAACAATATTCTTGATTATACTGAAATCATGGAAGGTACCTTGGCGCCTGCCAAAGAACCCTACATGATTACTTCCATGCTTAACGATGTGATCACAACAACTGCCCTGCAAAGCAACCGGCAGCAATTGGAAATGGTCTTTGACCTTGATCCCAAAACGCCCGCTATTTTAATTGGCGATTCGGAGAAGATCTCCCATATCCTGAAAACTCTTCTGGAAAATTCCATTAAGTTTACCGAAGAAGGCGGTATCAACTTGTGTATCGGATTCCGTCAGGAGAGCTACGGAGGCAATCTGCTCATTGACATTTATGACACAGGGATCGGCATGACCAATTCCCAGCTCACACAGATGTGTGACGATTTCTACCAGGCAGATTCCGGAACCAGGCGCTATGCAGGCGGGCTGGGCTTAGGGCTTCCGATTGCCCGCGGCCTGCTCCATGCCATGGGCGGTTTTATCCGTTTTGACAGCAAAGACCATGAAGGAATGCAGATACATATCACGATTCCCCAGGGAGTGGAGGATGACAGGCCATCCATGACCATTTCCCATGTGGAATCCCTTTGCATTGCATGCTATTTCCGTCCTGAAAGATATACCAGTGATGATATCCGAAGATACTACGACAAAATGATTCTGCATATGGTAGAAGGTCTTGGTATTGAGGGATACCAAACCCACAATTTTGAAGGACTGCTAAAACTGCAAAACAGCCATTCCCTGACTCATGTATTTATTGCACAATCTGAATATAAAGAAAATTGTTCCTACTATGAAGAATTGTCCAAGACACTCCGGGTTGTTGTGATTGCCGAAAAAGATTTCATGTTAAGCCACGACAGCAATCTGCTGGTAATCCATAAACCATTTTTCGCCCTTTCTGTGGTCAATCTTCTCAATGGGGAAATAGGAGAAAACGGTTTTGAAGAAGCCCAGGCCGCAGGACGTAAACCTTTTTCCTGTGTAGGCATTCGCGCCCTGGCTGTGGATGATGAAGAAATGAACCTGGTAGTAGCCAAAGGCGTGTTAGGCAGTTACGGAATACAGGTGGACACCTGCCTAAGCGGCAGGGAAGCTGTAGAACGCTGCAACAGCATTTCCTATGACATTATTTTCCTGGATCATATGATGCCTGGTTTTGACGGAGTAGAAACCTTAAAAAAGATCCGGGAAATCAAAGACGGCATATACCAGGATCTGCCTATCATTGCCTTGACTGCAAATACCATCAGCGGCGCAAGGGAAATGTTTCGGAATGAAGGTTTTACAGAGTTTATACCGAAGCCGATTGAACGCGCTGTTTTAGAGCGGGTATTGCGTAAAGTCCTGCCCAAAAACCGCATCCAGTACAATATCATGCCGGGCAGCCTGTCCTTTACCACTGATACTTACAGCCACACAGACGGCCCACAGAATGATACTCCTTCTGGTTCTCCCATACCAGAAAATGCTCCGGAAGAAGCTGCCGTTTCTACAGCCAGTACTTCCACAATCTTTGGTCCTCTGGCCCAGATGGGCATTAATGTACAGCTAGGGTTGGATTACTGTGCCGGAGAAGAAGATTTTTATTTGGAAATGCTGGAGATGTTTTCCTCACAGGGCAAGGAAAGGAAAGAGGAGATTATTTCCCTATATGAATCTGCCAATTGGGCGGATTATGCGGTCAAAGTCCATGCATTAAAAAGCACGGCGCTGACCATTGGCGCGGAACAGCTTTCAGAACAAGCCAAGGCATTAGAAATGGCAGGAAAAAATAAGGACACTGAATATATCCACCAAAACCACTCCACACTGCTTCGCCAGTACGATGAGGTCTGTGAATGTATTGCCGGATTACTATAGTTCTTCTATACCATAAAACAGGAGGAAACATCAAGTGTTAAAAAGATGGTTTGAAATAATCTTTGACCATAGGATCAGTTTGAAGGAACGAATGTTCCGCCTGGTCACGATCATTAACATGATTGCACTGATCATCATACTTCCCATGGGCAAAAGCCTGAATAATCTGCTGATTCTGGCGGCCAGCCTTGTATGTATAACCGCCATTTTAAAAATCAGCGTCCAAAAAGATTGTATCCACGCAGGGGCCACAGCTATTTCCGTCTTGCTTCTTATACTTTTTCCATTAAGCTTTTTTACCGCAGGAGGATTTTACAGCGGCATGCCTGAATGGTTTATCCTATGCTTTATCTATATCAGCATTACCCTGGAAGGAAGACGAAAAGGCGTGTTTTTTCTGCTTTGCATGCTTGAAACATTGCTTTGCTATTACGTTGCATTTCGTTTTCCGCAGATCATCACACGGAATACCCAGCGGAATTCCTTTTTTGATTCTGCCTCATCCGTCATTTTAGTTGGTATCCTAACCAGTGTACTGCTTTTGTTCTTAAATAAGCTTTACGAAGAAGAAAACGAACTTTCCAAGCAGCAAAAAAAAGAAATTGAGGAGTTAAACAAAGCAGAAAACAACTTTTTTTCCAGTATGAGCCACGAGATCCGTACCCCCATCAACACAATCATTGGTTTAAATGAGATTATCCTGCGGGGGGACATCTCTGATGACGTTGCTGAAAATGCAAGGAACATCCAAGGCGCCAGCAAAATGCTGCTTACGCTGATCAATGACATCCTTGATTTATCCAAGATCAAATCAGGAAAGATGGAGATCGTAAATGTTTCCTACGAAACAGGCACCCTTCTCTCGGAAATCGTCAATATGATCTGGGTCAAGGCAAAAGAAAAAGGGCTGGACTTCCGCTTACATGTAGATTCTTCCATCCCCAGTATGCTCTGCGGCGATGAAGTCCGTATCAAACAAATATTGATCAACTTGTTAAACAATGCCATTAAATATACCAGCGAAGGATCCGTCACCCTCTCTATCCGGTGTGAGCGTTTAGCTCTCAACAAAGTGCGCGTCTGGTATTCTGTTGAGGATACCGGCCAAGGGGTTAAAAAGGAAAATATTCCCTATATTTTTAATGCCTTTAAGAGGGTGGATGAGGAAAAGAACCGCCATATTGAAGGCACTGGACTGGGACTTAGCATCGTCCACCAGCTCGTTGAACTCATGGGCGGCGAAATCAGCGTTAACAGTGTCTATACCAAAGGATCTACCTTTCTTGTTACCCTGGAACAGGACATTGTAGATGATAAGGAACTGGGGACATTTACTCTTGCCTCACGGGCTAAACGCCATGATGGGGAACATTATCAGCAAAGTTTTGAAGCCCCGGAAGCACACATACTGGTGGTAGACGATAATGATATGAACCTAAAAGTAGTCCGGAAACTGCTTTCTGAAACTAAGATCCATATCGATACAGCCTCAAGCGGCGCTGAATGTCTGAAATTGACGCAGATACAGCATTATGATGCAATCCTGATGGATCACTTAATGCCCGAAATGGATGGGGTCGAATGTTTCCATGCATTACGCACGCAGCCTGGCGGACTGTGCCAGAATGTACCGGTAATCGCACTTACCGCCAACGCCGGAAGTAACAACCAGCTTCTTTACCGAAAAGAAGGGTTTAGCGGATATTTGGCAAAACCAGTCAGTGGAACGCTTCTCGAAGCTGCTGTCTTAAGTATTTTGCCAAAAGAATTGATCACGTTAAGTGAGGAGGCCAACCAGACAGAAATCGGAAAGGACATCCTGATCTTTGAACAGTCACACCGACGGTCTTTGATGATCACAACAGACAGCGTATGCGACCTCCCGGAATCCTTGAAAAATGAGTTTGACATTTCGGTTTGCCCCTATTATGTCCGAACAGACCAGGGACGTTTTCTTGATGAGCTGGAACTGGAAGCGGACGAACTTTTATCCCATATGTCAAATGGGAAAAACGGTTTTTCCCTGCCTCCCGAAGTGGAAGACTATGAAAAGTTCTTTGCAGAAAAGTTGACCGAAGCCCAAAATATCATTCACATTACCATGGCAAAGCACACCAGCCAAGGGTACTATAATGCCCTTGAAGCAGCAAAGTCCTTTGAAAATGTCACTGTGCTGGATTCCGGCCATCTGTCCAGCAGCATGGGGTTATCCGTATTGTACGCCGCATCCATGGCGGAAAATCATGTTCCAAAGGCAGAGATCGTAAAAGCTGTAAAACGGCTCAGGCATTATATTTCCTCTGCATTTGTCATTGACAGTACTCATATGATGTGCCAGGCAGGGCAAATCTCCAAGCAGGTGCAAATTGTCTGTGATGCATTGCTGCTACATCCCGTTATCATGCTGCGAAACAGCAAAATGGTTGTGGGCGGCATGGAAATGGGAGATTTTACACATATTGCCAAACATTATGTCAGGAAAGTCCTCCGAAACGCAAGAAATATTGACCGGCGTATTTTATTTATCACTTACGCTGGCGTGGATGAGGCAAAACTTCAATATATTCAGAACCTGGTACGGCAATACTGTCCTTTTGAAAAAGTCTACCTGCAAAAAGCTTCTTCCGCTATCGCCTGCAACTGTGGCCCAGGTTCTTTTGGCCTGTTGTTCATGAAAAAAACAGACATAGCCATTTCCATTTCAGAAACATCAAATCTTGAAAGGTAACTTTAACGGTGTTAAGCCTACCGCTTAACACCGTTTTTAAGTCAACTTTATTCTATACCGTTTAAATACTTCATGACCCCCATATGGATATTCCATGCCAACCGCTCCTGGTAAACTTCATCGGAGAGTTTTGCCGCCTCTTCTCTGTTGGAAAGAAACCCACATTCCACGATCACGATCGGTTTTGAAGTCTTTTTCAGCAGAAAATAACTGTCATTCCCCTTTGCCTCACGCTTATTATCAGGTTCTAGTTCTTTAAGCTGTTCCTGTAAGATCTCCGCCAGATATTTGCTTTTTTCACTAGTTGCATAGTAAAAGACCTGAGCTCCCTTTACATATTCTTCGTGATAGCTGTTTTGATGGATACTCACCACCAATACTGCATCCGAATTTTCTATGATCTCAAGACGCCGTTTCATGTCCTGTACCTTTTTATTGGAAGCTCCCTCATCGTACAGCCCCTCTTCTCCCTCTCTGGTCATGATCACCTCGATTCCCTCTGCCTGGAGAAACTGCCTAAGGAATTTTGCAATTTTTAGATTAATATCCTTTTCCAACTGATCATTGACGCCCACTTTTCCCGGATCTGCTCCTCCATGGCCTGCGTCTATGACCACACAAAGCTTTTCCTTCTTTTGGATCTGCATAGAACTTACATAGACTGCTCCCTCCCTCGCCACAAAAAACATGGACACCAGCAAGATCCCTGCCATAACGGTCTGTAAAATACGGTTGCACTTTTCTGTCATCATATTCTGCTCCATAAATATGGGCTTTACACTATGTATATGAAGAAACAGCCATTGAAATTCAAAAGAAAAAGGGACGGCATCCTTGCCGTCCCACATCATTACCGGTTCATGTACTCTTCCATTTGATCCCAGATCTCCGGCTTCTCAAACCCAAGCCTCCAACAGGCAACCCCGGCGATCTTATATTTATCCATGATATTCAGTTTCACTTCAATAGAGCGTTCATCCTCTAACCAGACTTGGAATAGGCTGCCGTCTGCCGTATACTCACCATAATTCTGACAGGTTTCTTCATTCCACTCCACCGTAATATTATGGGCCCTGACAAATTCCTCCGCCGTATCCATCCCTACAGCCTGGCTGCCGATAGCGCCATCCTTAGTCTCCCAGATCCGGGTATAAAAAGGAACGGCATTGATCACTTTCTCAGGCGGCGCCTGGGCCAGAGTCTGTTCAATTCCTTTCTCCACAAAATTGATGGACGCAACACTCCCTGCTTCTTTGCTTCCTGCATAATGTTCATCATAACCCATAATGACAATATAATCTGCAACAATTCCCTGCTCCGTCCTGTTATAATGGTCAGTCCCTCCCATCGGGACATAATTATCAATCGATAATACCAGGCCATTTAGCCGGCAGGGAATGGATAATTCTCTAATAAATTCTATAAAATGTTCCCCGCAGTCCGAACTAATCTGTTCAAAATCCACGTTGATTCCATCCAGCCCATAAGAAAGCGCTTCATTGATCAAACCATCGATCAGCTTTGCCCTTGTCGTGGTCGAGGAAAGGATCGCATACATATCAATGCTGTCCTTATATTCAATATTTTCCACAAGCCCCCAGACTTCCATTCCCATTCCGTGAACCTTGTCCACATAAGACTGGCTGGCAAAGCTGGTAAAACCTCCTTCATTATCATTGAGCTTAAACCATGTAGGGGAAATCACCGTCAAAGCCTTTGCGTTTGCAATTACCTCATCAAGCGTATCATTTCCTCCCGGCCCGGCCACCACATGCCAGCCAATATTCACCTTTCCCTCCCTGGTCTGGCTGGTGTATACCGGCTCCTCATAATCTGTAACCGGTATGGGTAATTCCACCCGGGGATCATTAAGCCTTTTGTTTTCAACATAACCAATGACCGAATCCTCCGTTTTTACCTTACTCCATGTTTCCATCTGCTCCAGGATGACCACCTTGTCTCCGGCGCTGATCTCCTCAAGAATTTCACTCTTCACACCGCCTAAGACCCTGACCGCCGTATCTTTCTTTGCTTCTGCCACCTGACGTTCTTCCCAAAGCGTATAAATCTGCAGCCTGTTCGGCTCCATAAATCCTTCATACTCAAAATTGGTGTACTGCTTCACATAATCCACCGCCACATACAAGGTATCTCCCTCATACCTGGCGGGTACATATCCCATGCTCCTGCTCCCGTCACCATCTGACACTTCACTGCTCCCAATTTCCGTCTTTATGATATCATCCGGTATGGTGTACAATAAAAGCCCTTCTCCCCGGTCTTCATAAAAACGGGCATTAAAATACTGATGAACCGTATTTAAGTCTAAATAGTACACACCATCCCAGATCCTGGCCCGCTCTTCCAAGATCTCATCCTGTAATATTATAGCCACATCAGCTTCCCCCGATATTCCAAAATATTCAGACAAATCCGCTCTTTCCTTCGTATAAGAATATCTCTCCCACAATGTGGCTCCCACACTTACGCCGGCTATCACTATGATCAGGACGACGGCAATCATAACAGGCAGTACTTTTTTCTTCATCCTGTAAACCTCCAATCGTCCTAATTATAGCAGACTATTTCTACACCGTCATTACCATTTTTGACTTTTTATAACAAATTCCACCTGTGCCGGATTCCCGGAACATCTTTGGGTTTTCGTTTTAAGGGGCTTTCCGTTCCAATCGTCTCCGGTTCCGGCACCGGCAGTAGGAGGCAATCATCTCCTGGAAATCCTGTCATAACGGATCTCCTTTACTTTTCCGTTCCCGTCAGTTACATAATCAGGCATATAGACAGTATCTTCCCTTACGCATTTTTTTGCAATATATTCCGTAGTGGACGGAACGCCATTTAAGTACAGCTTTACACCTGTTTTTTCCATTTTTTCAAGACGTAGCTTCAGGGCTTCGTAATTGGCATAATTTTTCAACTTTTCTCCCATCTGTTTCGGATTTTGACTTTTCCAAAAGGATCCGTGATATGTCATGTCAAAAAGATAAATTAATTCCGAAACTGATTATACTTTTCCTTATAATGACGATAATAAAAACAGGTAAGACGCTGGGTATGTATCTAAAATAAACTACCGCTTTGAACATTCAAATTAAAGGTGAATTATAACAAATGAAAATTTGAACGACCATCGTGACAGGCACGAAGCCTGTAAGACTATCTTTCCCCTTTGCCAGATGCAGGCGCGGGAAAGATTATTTGATAATTTTGCTTAGATCCGTTAAAAATATTCTGAAAACATGCCTCCTTTCGATACTTGACTTACCCGGAAGCATCTTACTAGGAAAATTATAGCACTTTTACCAAAAAATGCAAGATGTAAATTTATGTTTTTATATATTTTTAACAAATTCCACAAAAGATAAAAATTTAACATATTTTATAAAATTTTTTTAAACTGTTTTTCTCTCCTATTGACTTAAATTCACACAAAGTATAATATAATTTTAAGTGAGTGCCTGCATTTTTGCAAAAACTACGCTTGCAGAATTTAGGTGTCACCAAACGGCAGGATAACAGTATCTTATATAGTAAGGATGTGATAAGAGTATGAAAATAGAAAAAGTAAATGACCATCAGATTCGTTGTACTCTCACCAGGGAAGACCTGGCTGACAGGGAACTAAAGCTTAGCGAACTTGCATACGGCACTGAAAAAGCAAAAGATCTGTTCCGAGATATGATGCAGCAGGCATCCTTCGAGTTTGGATTTGAAGCAGAAGACATCCCGTTAATGATAGAAGCAATTCCATTAAACTCTGAATGTATTGTCCTGATCATTACCAAGGTGGAAGATCCTGACGAACTTGATACACGTTTTTCTAAGTTTGCCCCTTCCGTACACTCCGATGACAATACACTGGACGATGTTTTGGACACTATCAGCGATGGAGCCGATGCCGTACTGGATCTTTTTAAGAAAATCCAAAATGGCCGGACATCCAACTCCACCGAAAATGCCGACACATCAGATGAAAGTTCCACCGAGGAGGTGAAGCGTTCCTTTAAAAACGCTCTCCAAAAGAAGCTCTCCGATACAACTGTACCAACAGAGCTTACCAAGATCTTTTCCTTTAGAACTCTTCGGGAAGCGGCCGCAGTATCCCATGTACTTTCGGGTTTTTACACAGGTTCCAATTCCCTGTATAAGCAGACAGACGGCAGCTTTTTGCTGGTAGTCTCTAAGAGTTCTCACACTCCGGTAGAATTTAATAAAGTATGTAATATTCTTTCTGAATATGGCGCCTGCCTTAAGTCGGTGCCTGCTTCAGAAGCTTATCTGGAAGAACATTTTGAACCGATCATTAAAAATACTGCGCTGCAGTCGTTATCCTGCATTTAAAAATCCCCCGCTTCTGTTTATCAGATGCGGGGTTTTTTTGTGCTAATTTCTTTCTTTTTTGTATAAATTTCCTTTTCATACGCATAAAAATACTTGGTTTTTTTTGGTTTTAATGATAAAATAAGATGCTTAAACAAAAGTGAAAGGAGTATAATTATGAAAAATTTTAAAAAAGGGCTGCTTGCCGGGGCAAGTGTGCTGTCTATCTGCACTCTTCTTGCGCCGCTTACCGTCCTTGCCGCTGAAGAAGAAGCTGCGCTCCCTTCTATGTATGCCACTTTCTGGGCTCTTGTCCCTCCCATCGTTGCGATCGTTCTTGCGCTCATCACGAAGGAAGTTTACAGTTCCCTTTTCATTGGCATTTTAGTGGGCGGGCTGTTCTTTTCAAACTTCAGTTTTGAAGGCACTGTCATGCACATATTTAACGATGGGTTTGTAGCCGTCCTTTCTGATAGCTATAACGTAGGCATCCTGGTATTCCTTGTGATCTTAGGCGCTATGGTAAGCCTGATGAACAGGGCTGGCGGTTCCGCCGCTTTTGGACAGTTTGCAAAAGAAAAGATTAAATCCCGTGCAGGCGCACAGCTTGCCACCGTTGCACTTGGCGTGCTGATCTTCATAGACGACTACTTTAACTGTCTGACCGTGGGCAGCGTTATGAAGCCTGTCACGGACCGGCATAAAGTATCCCGTGCAAAGCTGGCATATCTGATCGATGCCACTGCCGCTCCGGTCTGCATTATTGCCCCTATTTCTTCATGGGCCGCTGCCGTATCCGGTTTTGTAGAAGGTGAAGACGGATTCTCCATCTTTATCCGGGCTATTCCATACAACTATTATGCATTGCTGACTATCCTTATGATGGTTGCCATGATTTTACTGAAAATAGAGTTTGGCCCTATGCGTACCCATGAGGCAAACGCATTAAAAGGCGATCTCTTTACTTCCGGTGAGTCTTCCTCTTCCGGAGAAGAAAATGCGCCCGCAGGCTCCAAAGGCAAAGTGATCGACCTGGTTATTCCCATCATCACACTGATCATCTGCTGCGTGGTCGGCATGATTTACACAGGCGGATTTTTTGAAGGGGAAAATTTTGTTTCTTCCTTCTCCAATTCGGATGCATCTGTCGGCCTTGCTCTTGGCAGCATCTTTGCCATGATCATTACGATCATTATTTATCTGTGCAGAAGAGTCCTTACCTTTACAGAATGCATGGAATGCCTGCCATCCGGGTTTAAAGCAATGGTTCCCGCCATCCTGATCCTGACTTTTGCATGGACTCTCAAAGCCATGACCGATAGCTTAGGAGCTGCCGTATTTGTTGCAACTGCCATGGAACACAGTGCAACAGGCCTGGTGAATTTCCTGCCTGCTATCATTTTCCTGGTAGGATGTTTCCTTGCATTCTCCACAGGAACTTCATGGGGAACCTTTGGAATTTTAATTCCTATTGTAGTAGCTGTATTTGCAAACTCCAACCCTCAGTTGATGATCATTTCCATCTCTGCCTGTATGGCGGGGGCAGTTTGCGGTGACCACTGTTCACCCATTTCCGACACTACCATCATGGCAAGTGCAGGCGCACAGTGTAACCATGTAAGCCATGTGACCACCCAGCTTCCTTATGCGCTGGTTGCTGCAGCGGTTTCCTTTGTCACTTATCTGGTTGCCGGTTTCACACAAAACCCATGGATCAGCCTTCCTGTCGGTATTGTCCTGATGCTGGCTGTACTGTTTGTTATTAAGTTTTGTGCGCCTTCCCAAGAGGCTTAACGCAAAAGAGCTGCCTGCGGGCAGCTCTTTTTTGAAGAATTTATAAAGCTTCAATTTTTGCCATAAGATCATTGATATCCATTCCATGGACCATTGCTGCTTCCTCAAGGCTTTCGCCCTGTGCGGAAGGGCAGCCAAGACAATGCATGCCAGCCTCCATGAGAATAGGCGCAACTCCGGGGTTTGTCCTTAAAATCTCACCGATCGTCATGTCTTTGGTAATCTGTGCCATATCCTGTAACCTCCTTAAAATCTACTATGTGGAACTTCTACAGTATAATACTTTACCCGATTTCTGGCAAGACTAAACCGGGACGGCATTTTTTACAAAACAATTCTAAAATTTCCGTAAAATGCGTACTTTGTTCATAAAAAAGTACACTCTTTACCTTGACTGTTTCTCACCTTGTAACATATAATGAAATTACGGTAAAAGCATAGTTTTTATGCAAAAATAAATCAAATAATTTCATGTAGGAGGCTTACGCAAAATGAGACCAGAATGGACAGATTTTGTAGGCGGCAAGTGGGAAAATGAAGTTAACGTACGCGACTTCATCCAGAAAAACTATCATCCTTATGACGGTGATGAATCCTTCTTAGCTGAAGCTACACAAAACACAAAAGATTTATGGCAGATGGTACTTGATCTGCAGAAAAAAGAACGTGAGGCAGGCGGTGTCCTTGATATGGATACAAAGGTAGTATCCACCATTACATCACATGGCCCCGGATACCTTGACAAATCCAAAGAAACAATCGTTGGTTTCCAGACAGATGCTCCTTTTAAGCGCTCCCTTCAGCCTTATGGCGGTATCAGAATGGCAGAAAAAGCATGTGAGGACAATGGATATAAAGTAGATCCTGAAATCAGCGAATTTTTCAATACTCACAGAAAAACACATAACGCTGGCTGCTTTGATGCTTACAATGCAGAGATGAGAGCTTGCCGTTCCGCTCATATCATCACAGGTCTTCCGGATGCTTACGGACGTGGACGTATTATTGGCGATTACAGACGTGTTGCTCTTTATGGTATTGACAGACTGATCGAAGACAAGCTGGCTCAGAAGGATTCTACCGGACGGGTTATGACCGATGATGTGATCCGTCTGCGTGAAGAACTTTCCGAGCAGATCGTTGCTCTTAAAATGATGAAACAAATGGCTGCTTCTTATGGCTGTGACATTTCTAAACCTGCTACCAACGTAAAAGAAGCAATCCAGGCTACTTACTTCGGATATTTATGTTCCGTTAAGGAGCAGAACGGCGCTGCTATGTCTCTTGGACGTACCTCTACTTTCCTTGACTGCTATGCGGAAAGAGATCTTGCAAATGGAACTTTCACAGAGCAGGAGATCCAGGAGTTTGTTGACCACTTCATCATGAAGCTGCGTTGCATCAAATTTGCGCGTACACCTGAATACAATCAGATTTTTGCCGGCGATCCTGTATGGGTAACCGAATCTCTTGGTGGTGTTGGCGTTGACGGCCGTCATATGGTTACAAGAATGAGTTTCCGTTACCTGCACACATTGACCAACTTAGGACCCAGCCCGGAACCCAACCTTACCGTTCTTTGGTCCACAAGGCTTCCTGAAAACTGGAAGAAATACTGTGCTAAGATGTCTATCCAGACTTCTTCTATCCAGTACGAGAACGATGACCTGATGAGAGTAACCCACGGTGACGACTATGGTATTGCATGCTGTGTATCTTCTATGGTTATCGGTAAGGAAATGCAGTTCTTTGGCGCAAGGGCAAATCTTGCAAAATGTCTGCTTTACGCATTAAACGGCGGTGTAGACGAAGTGACCAAGAAACAGGTTGGACCTAAGTATCGTGCTGTTGTTGGCGATGTTCTTGATTACGATGATGTGTACAGCAAATTCATCGACATGTTAGAGTGGCAGGCAGATGTTTATGTAAATACATTGAACATTATCCACTATATGCATGACAAATACTGCTATGAGAGAGCAGAAATGGCTCTTCATGACAGAGATGTTAAGCGTTACTTCGCAACCGGTGTTGCTGGCCTTTCTATCGTAGCTGACTCCTTATCTGCAATCAAGTATGCTAAGGTTGAGGTTGTCAGAGATGAAGACGGTATCATTGTTGACTTTAAGACCACAGGGGAATTCCCGAAATACGGTAATGACGATGACCGCGTAGACGCAATCGCTCAGGATGTTGTTCACAAATTCATGACAGCAATCAGAAGACATCATACTTACAGAAACGGTGTTCCTACCACCTCTATCCTTACCATTACTTCTAACGTAACTTATGGTAAAGCTACAGGTAACACACCTGATGGACGTAAGAAAGGACAGCCTTTTGCACCTGGCGCTAACCCGATGCATGGACGTGATACTCACGGTGCAGTAGCTTCCTTATCTTCTGTATCCAAACTGCCTTTCAACGATGCACAGGATGGTATTTCCAATACCTTCACTATCATCCCTGGGGCTCTTGGCAAAGAAGATACCGTGTTCGCTGGTGATATCGAGTTAGATTTAAACAAATAATCCGGTGAACGTGTTGTGTTCGCTGGTGATATCGAATTAAATTGAAACAAGTAAGAGTTTATAAACCATAATAAAATTAATCCATCTTCAGGAGGTATGGCAATGGATGAAAAAAGTATGATCGATGATCTTGTGAAAATGCTGGATTCCGGTATGGCAATGGGTGTGGGACACGTCAATGTAGACACTGACGCTGCCGAAGAACAATCCAAAACAGTTCAGACGATGGGCTGTACAGATTGTTCCAGAACGCCGCTGGCCTGCAGCGTACCTACCCTGCAGGATGGATTGGATGATTTTCACTAATAAAGGAGGATAATTACCATGGCAACAAACAGTGCTCAGGTAGATAACTTGGTATCATTATTGGATGGTTACGCAACCAAGGGCGGACATCATCTCAATGTTAACGTATTAAACAGAGATATGTTATTGGATGCTCAGAAGCATCCCGAGAACTATCCTCAGCTTACAATCCGTGTTTCCGGATACGCAGTTAATTTTATTAAATTAACTCCCGAACAACAGGCTGATGTTATTTCCCGTACATTCCATGAATCTATTTAATGAACCAGTAAGGGGGTGTCGCAAAATCATCAAATCAGATGATTGAGCGAACCCCCTGCTCT
>CAJUCN010000032.1 GCA_910585005.1 uncultured Lachnospiraceae bacterium
CTCTTTATTTCATTGATAGTATATCGCATACGCAATCACTCCCTTGACATCATTTTGTAATCAGTTGAATTTACAATCATTTTACTTTAAATCCAAGTCCTGTGCAATCAAAAACTTTCCAAAAAATTTACCCTTCATATAAGTTTTTTCTAAAATTATAATAGCTTTTATACTCCACACTGCTCTGTCCACATAGATACAAAAACGCCGCCTGCGGCACTCCTCCGCAAACAGCGTTTATCCATTCCCCTATTCGATCACCCATATCACTCCGTTTTCAATTCGTTTTATCTTGTTACTACCACATGTACCGTACTCTTGCTAATCCCAAACTGCTTTGCGCTCTGTCTTACTGTTGCGTTATTTTCGATAATATAATTGGCAATATCGATTGCTCGCTCCTCGATATAATCTTTCAAAGGAAACCCCTCAGAATGCTTTTTTACATTCTATGAAGCATCCTAATGCGTTATGACACAGCTTACCAAAAACCATCCCCCACCATGCATTGCAAGGATCCCAATATCCTTTAGCGTCACTCCCACATCTCCTTCTAAAAGTCCCATAATCCCTTCAAAGGCCGGCTGGGATGGAACCAGATAGCAGATTGCCCTGACCAGTATCCCGCCTTCACCTGCCAGGAAACACAGGATCGGTACTCCCATAAATAAAATCAGGACGATTTTAAGGTACGCCACGCTGACCAGCATCCCTTCCGATATCCTACCGATCAAAAGCCCCACCACAGCGGCCACAAAGGCGGACAACGCCACCAATATGATCAATAGTGGAATCTCCCGCAAAGGCATCCGGCAGCAGATAACTGCCGTAAGAATCGATGACAGGGATCCGTACAAAAACCCCACTGCAATTTTCTGTACCAGATACTGGCCATGGGTCATAGGCAGGATTTCATTGACAAACACCACCCCGTCCTCTTTTTCGGAAATCACGTTCATGGCATTAAACGTGCCTCCCATAAACATGGCGGTTATCAAAATAGCGGCTATGATCATCTCCCGAAAACCTGCTGCCAAATCCGGCTTTTTACGGACTGTCACCTCTGCCCGGGAAACGCTGCCCCTATTCCCATACAGGGCCGGCAAGGCATCCGCCGCCTGCCGGAAGTGTTCCAACTCGTCACCGGAAACCATTGTTTTGATACCGGCACAGGCAGCCTCCACACCAATTATATTCGTGGAAGGTTCGTTAATCCCGTCAATCAGTTCTTCCCTTGTTCCATATACCGTAACTGCGCCGTACTGTTCCAGCCATGCAAGCGTCTGACTGGATAAATCATTTTCCAACGCCCCAAAATGCAGTTCCCCCATGGCAGAAAAATCAACCGTTCCTGCAAACTGAAACGCCGCCGCAACCACAATCGGAAGAAAAAAAGTCATCAGGCAGAACTTATCCCGTAGCACACTTTTCATCTGCAAGCACAAACCTTTCATCCTCACCCCTCCTTTGCCATTTCTTTACAAAAAGCTAACCATACCCCGGCAAATAAGACTACGATCCCACAAGTCACTCCGGCAAAATACAGCGGATCGGCCGCCCAATTCCCAAAATAAGCATTTTTCAAGCCCATATAAATAGGATAAAACGGATGATAAGCGATCCCTTCCAACTTCACGGGTGTATTCGCTGTTAAAAACACCGGTGTTGCAACAAAAATGGCAATCACCAAATAGGCAAGAGTAAACTGCCGGAAGTCCTTTAGCAGCAGAGAACACCCAATCCCCACAAGCGCCATAACCAATGATAAAAATATTGTTTGGATCAAGACCCCTGGCAATACCCTAAGCCCCTGCGCCCAGCCTGTATTAAATAATGTAAGCAGCACAGCAAATGCCAGATCCGCCAACAAAAAAATGATCATCTTTGAAAACAGGAACAGACCTTTGGGCAACGGCAAAATTCCATGGACACGGATAACCCCCATGTTTTTTTCTTTAAACAAGATTGCTGCAATGCCCAAAAATCCAACTGCGGAGATTTCAAAAAATAACAACTCACAGGTGATCTCTCTTCTTGCCTTCTGTTCCAGCGTATGATCTCCCACCACTTCCGCTCTATACTCATGGGATGATTGCAGCCGTGAAAGGGCATATGCCGCCCGGTACTGGTCAGACTTAGGCGTTCCTTCATAAAGGATCACCTGTACCTTTCCACTGCTTAAATCCACCCCTGCACTGCCGCCATCGCTTTGCAGTGCATCCTCCAATTCTTCCTTAGAAGATACCCGGATAATCTCGGAAGCCACATCCTCCTCTAACCCTTGGGGATCATACAGGTACACATGATAAGGATCTTCCTTCATAAATCTGACATAACCCAAATTTACATACAGCGTATATAAGACCAAAAATCCTGCTGCCATAAAAAAGTATTTTCCTGAGATCATCATCCTGAGATCCTTGTTTAACAGTGCACAAAACTTTTTCCCCATCAGGACAGCCCCCTTCCTGTATAATGGATGAACATATCCTCCAGGGTAGGCGCACGGTCCCCGCTGTTATTTTGTTCCTTCAAGCTCTGGGGCGTATCCATGGCAACGATCTGCCCATCCGCCAAAAACGCCACCCGGTCGCAAAGCAGATCTGCATCTAACATATTATGGGTGGTCAAAAATACCGTAGTTCCCTTCCTTCGTTCCTCTTCAATGATCCTGCGGAACAACACCGCACCGGAAGGATCAAGCCCACTGGTAGGCTCATCCAAAAACAACACCTTAGGACTACTCAGGAGCGCCCTTGCCATGCTCACCCTCTGCCGCATCCCCTTTGAATAAGAGGAAACAGGCTTTTTTAAAAAATCCTTCTTAAACTCCAATTGATCCAATAACTCCCCGACATCACGAAGCTGTCCCTTTGGATAAAAGGATGCAAAGTAATTCAGATTATCCGCCGCGCTTAAATTGGCATATAGATAGGGGAATTCAAATAAGACCCCAATCTTTTGCAAAAACTCCTTCTTTTGCATGACAGAAATATCCTGCCCCCAAAAAGAAATTTTCCCACCATAGCCTTTTAAAATTCCGGTAAGGATCTTTTGTGTCGTTGATTTTCCCGAACCGTTGGGTCCTAAAAATCCAAAGATCTCCCCATCTCCTACCGCAAAATCCAAGCCCTGCAGTACCTGCCTTCCACCCTTATCCGGTCTGCTCCCAGGGTGTTTTTTTCCGCCTGTATGATAGGAATATGTCAAATTTTTCACCTTGATCATTCCTCATCCCCCCATTTCCCATGACTGCTTTCCTTTTTCTCCTGGGTGCGCTTCTGCCACCATTTCATAAATTTTATCTTGAGCGGGATTGACGCCCCAACCGCTGCCATAATCACCAGCCACCAATACCATTCCAACCCGAAAAATCCCATAGAACTTCCTCCTTCCTTGGGCGTTTGCCCTTTCCATGGGATTACTTTAAAAATATGCGGTGAAATCCATGTGAAATTGCCGTGAACCTGCTGTAAAAAATGCAAGCCTGACGGCTTGCACGAAAAAGAATTGCTGATTTATGAATCAGATATAGGAATTGAAAAATAGAACCGGACGCCATCGGGCAGGTTTTCCACGCCATAATCAAAACCCTGCATGGCAAAGATCTGGGCAACAATGGAAAGCCCCAATCCCGACCCGCTATACCCACTCTGGCTGCCTCGGTAAAATTTCATCCAAACTTTTTGCAGATTTTCCTCCGGGATTGGCGTCCCCTGGTTATAGATGGAAAAGCGCAGCATCCCCGATTCTTCCAAAAGACGCAGCTCCAGAACACCGCCCGGCGATACATTCCTTTTTGCATTGATAATCAGGTTATCTAAGGCTTGCTCCATCCGTGCTTTATCCGTATAAACAAAAACCTGCCCTTCGGGAAGTTCATACTGTAATTGAAAACAGCCATCCGGCGCATCGATTAAAAGTCTGCCTGCAATGGTCTCCAAAAACTCAACAAAATCAAATCGCTCCGGCACAAGCTGTGCTGCCCCGGTTTCCAGTGAGGATAGATCCAGCAATGTGTTGACCAGCTTTCCCATCCGCTCCGTTTCCTCTATGATAACTTCCAAATATCTTTGCTTTTCCGCCTCGTCCTTTTCCTCCTGCAAAGCTTCCGCATATGCCCGGATCACCCCTGCCGGGGTCTTCATCTCATGGGATAAGTGATCCACCAGCTCCTTGCGCTCCTCCAGAAGCTGCCACCCTCTTTTTACCTCGCTTTCAAGCTGCCCGTTAGCCGTCTCCAACCCTAAAAGGGCTTTTTGCAGATTGGCTGCCATATGGTTAAGGCTTGTGGCCAACTGTCCAAACTCGTCATTTGTGTCAATCAGACAGGGGGAAGAAAAGTCCAGATCCGCCATCTTTTTTGCCTTCCGGTTCAGTTCCGAAACTGGCTTTGAAATAAATTTCCCCAGCAGATAATCAACGGCCAGCACTAATAAAACCACAAAACACATCCAGATTAAGAAGGAAAGGTCTGTGCCTACAGGCAGGCGGATGGAAATGAGATAAGACACAATCAGGGCAGCGCCTGCTATTTTAGAAACCAAAATAATTTTTCTGCGGACCGTCCCTACAGAAAATAAATTCTTAGATTCATTTTCCTTCATACCTTTACCTCAAACTTATAACCGGAACGGATCAATGTAACAATATGTTTCCCCTCACCGCCTAATTTTTGACGCAGAGTCTTGATATGCGTGTCCACCGTCCTGGTGTTCCCCTCAAAGTCATACCCCCAGATCCTGTTAAGAAGCTGATCCCGGGTAAAAACCATCTCCCGGTTTGTCATGAAAAAATACAAAAGTTCATATTCCTTATGGGTCAGGGATATTTCCTCCCCATCCAGGTAAACTGTACGGGATGCGGGGCAAACAGCAATCTTCCCTGCCGTCAACGTCCAGGCCGCCCCACAACTTGAACGTCTAAGCAGGGCATTTACCTTCGCCAAAAGGACTTTGGGGCTAAAGGGCTTTGTCATGTAATCATCCGCGCCGTATTCATATCCCTTTAGCTTATCCTCTTCCCCTCCTTTTGCCGTCAGCAGGATAATTGGCACATTGCCCATTTCCCTTGCAATCTTACAAACCAAAAAGCCGTCCAAATGGGGCATCATGATATCCAGGATTAGGAGATCCACAGGGCTTTGTTTTAACAGCATCAGAGCATCCACCCCGTCATCCGCCGTGATGCAGTCATGGCCGCCCTTTTGCATGTAAGTGGCGATGATTTCCTGCATATTTTTTTCGTCCTCAGCCACTAAAATTCTTGCCATAAGCCCCTTTTCCCTTTCTATTTCCTGTTTGCCATGGTATCATCAACTGCCCTGTTGCCCTGAAATCCCTTTTCGCTATCATGCCCCTGCCTTTATCCTTTAAACAAAGTGCTTAAGATTCCTCTGCCAAGTGAAGCGCCCACATTGCCGCCAATCCTTTTTCCAAAGCTGCCGCCCACCGACTTTCCAATGGTATTACCTACCTCTCTTCCGATACTTCCTGCTGCTGATCCCGCCACTCTTTTGACTGCCGATTTTACCTGTTTTTGCTTGGCTGCCTGAGCCCTTTCCTCCGCCTTTCTTGCAGCCTCCTCTTCTTTAAGGCGTTTCTTCTCGGCGGCAGCCTCTTCACGAAGTCTTTGCTTTTCGGCGGCAGCCTCCTCCTTCTGACGCTGTTTTTCCGCTGCCGCTTCTTCCTTCTGGCGGGCTTTCTCCGCTTCTGCTTCCTCTGCTGCCCGGCGGTCTGCTTCCTGCTGGTTCACTACCCGCTCTTCCAGGATTTCATAAGCCGACTCCCGGTCGTAGGTCTGTGAATACTTGGTATAGAGCAGGCTGTCTGTAATCTGCCTTTTTCGCGCCTCCTCTTCCAACGCGCCCATCTGGCTTTGAGGGGGCAGGACTTTACAGCGTTTTACGATGGTAGGAACCCCTTCCTCATCCAACACAGAGATCAGAGCCTCCCCGATCCCCATCTGCGTTAATACTTCAAAGGTATCAAATGCCGGATTTTCCCGAAAGGACTGGGCTGCCGCCTTTGCCCCTTTTTGTTCCGCCGGGGTATAGGCATGGAGTGCATGCTGGATCTTATTTCCAAGCTGTCCCATCACGCCGTCCGGGATATCTTTCGGATTCTGGGTAATAAAATAAATCCCCACCCCTTTAGAACGGATCAGCTTCACCACCTGCTCAATCTTTTCCAGCAACGTCTTGGATGCGGAATCAAACAAAAGATGCGCCTCATCAAAGAAAAATACCATTTTCGGCTTTTCCCGATCCCCGGCTTCCGGCAATGTCTCAAAAAGCTCCGACATCATCCAAAGCATAAAAGTGGAGTACATAGTTGGGTTGTTAATCAGTTTCCGGCAATCCAGGATCTGGATCGTACCTTTGCCATCACAATCCGTACAAAGCCAGTCTCCAATATTAAGCGCCGGCTCACCAAAAAACTGTTCCCCACCCTCTGCTTCTAACGCAATCAGGGAACGCAGAATTGCTCCAAGGCTCTGCTTGGAGAGATTGCCGTACCTTGCTCCATATTCCTTTGCATTTTCAGAAATATATTGGATCATGGAGCGCAGATCCTTACTGTCAAGGAGTAACAGCCCTTCATCATCCGCAATTTTAAAGATAATCGTTAAAATATCCGTCTGGGTATCATTTAAGTCCATGATCCTTGCAAGAAGAAGCGGCCCCATCTCCGAAATGGTAGCCCTAAGCGGCATTCCCGCTTCCCCATACACATCCCAAAAAGTGGTAGGATAAGCATGAAATTGAAAACCTTCCTGCATAAGTCCCATCCCGTCTATCCGTTTCTGTATGCTCCCGCCTGCCGTTCCACTCTGGCACATCCCTGCCAGATCTCCCTTTACGTCCGCCAAAAATACCGGTACACCACAGTCGCTAAATGATTCCGCCAGAACTTTTAAGGTAACCGTTTTCCCCGTTCCCGTGGCTCCGGCAATCAGACCATGACGATTTGCCATTTTCGGGTATATGTAAATTTTTTCATCTTCCGACTTCCCAATCCAAATTTTTTTATCCTGATACATTGAATACCTCCTTGAATGATGATAATATTTCATGCTATAGTATAGCATAAGCGTTTCTCTTCATCAAAGGCTTTTCCTTTGCAAATGCTTATTCACACCGATTAAATTCCCGGAACCCGGAAAGGATGCCAAGATGAATATAGAAAATTATTGGAAAGCCACATTAGCCCAGGATGCAGACACCATGAGAACCTTTTTCCATAGGGATGCTTATGTCAATTGGCATAATACCAACGAACATTTTGCTGTTGAAGATTTTTTGCGTGCAAACTGTGAATATCCTGGCAAATGGGACGGGGAAATAGAGCGGACCATACAAACAGGCGACCTGCTTATCTGTGTGGTTCATGTGTTTTCCACTGACGGGAAACTATCCTTTCATGTAACTTCTTTTCTAAAAATCAAAGAGGGGAAAATCACTTCCATTGACGAATACTGGGGAGAAGATGGCCAGGCGCCACAATGGAGAATCGACCAGCAGATTGGAACTCCCATTTCATAAATATAAGTTTTGCTTTTACAGGGAATATGCCGCTAAGTTTGCGCCTATATTCCCTGCTTACTTTGGAGGTAAATATATTTTATATAACCTTGAATGTAACCTTAACTACGAACAGATCCGCATCCGTTTCCCAAAAAAATTCACCGCCGCACGCCTCCGTAAAACTCTGGGCAATGGAAAGCCCTAAACCACTGCCCCCATCAGTACGGCTTTGGTCTCCCCTGGCAAAACGTTCCGAAAAGTCCCTGTCTTTGTCCAGCTCCTGCCGGGAAGTGTTCTTGACGCTGGCTAAAGCCAAATGGCCTTCTACCCGGAGGGCAACATATACCCTGGATCCCTGCAAAGAATATTTGATCGCATTTTGGAACAGATTTTGGAATACCCGGTACATGCGCTGACCGTCAGCCATAATCATCACAGGCGCATCCGGAAGCTCTGTCCGGAAAGTAACGTCACAGCCCCTGATCTGTTCCTCCATATCCGCCAGGGTCTGTTGCAAAAGCTTTCCAAAATCCAGCTCTTCCATCTGCATAGGCAGCTCGCCGGAAGCGGCTTTACTTACCGCAAATACATCTTGAACCATATGATGAAGTCTCTGGGATTTCTCATCAAGGATTTTAATATAATCTTTTACATGATCCGGCAATTCTTCCTCCTGTTTTAATATCTCCACATAACTGATAATGGAAGTCAATGGAGTCTTGATGTCATGAGACACATTGGCAATCAGCTCCACTTTCATCCGCTCGCTCTTTGTCTGCTCCTCCACAGCCACAGCCATACCGTGACGGATGTCCTCAAGCTGCGCCATAACCGTTTTCAGTTCACTTTCCACAGGTTTTTCTTCCTCTTCCCTGTCACATGCCTCCCTGTAATCACCGTTCCTGATCTGGGCAATTCTGTCTGCCAAAATCTCCACATCCCGGGCAGCTTTCATATTCTTCACCCCTGCCATATATTGCAGGACCAGGAAAAGGACTGTTTCAAACACAAATAAAATCCGCATGGCCGTCAAAATTCCCCAGCTATCCCAAACTGTACTGACCGTCACCTCCGCCAGCATCACCAGTCCATAAACAAGAGCTGTCAAAAAAACAGCCAAGTTCCGGCGGCACATCTTCTTGGTCATGGACAGGCTAAGGCTCTTTGCCGTAAAGGCACGGTAGATCTTTGCTCCAAAGCTATGCCTCCAGATTGCTTTATTGTGCCGCAGGTCATTCCAAAAAAGCCAGATCCCCCAAAACATGGCAACCCAGGACACGGGATGGATACCGCCTGCCAGCTTCCGGAAAAACCATAAGACGGTATCTAAACTTTGATCATAAACACACACCTGATACCAATCTTCCCAAATATCATACCCATAACTAACGGTCATAAAAACACGGTACTGCATATAAAGAGCATAAAAAAGCAAAAAGAACAACAAAACTTTCCATTCCGCCCAAATTTTTGCCTGGAATCCTGCGATCCCTTCGATAGCCTCCTTACAGCTTTTTTTCCAAAAGAAAGCAATAAGCAGAAGGGGCAGCCCGGCAAACAGGCCATAAAAACCCCGGAGAATCCGTTCCCGTCTGTCTTGAAGGTTCTTATTCATCCAATAAAGTGCATTATCATACTGCCTTGCCCCGCCGCTCCCATAATCGCCTTGCGTATAAAGTACAGGCTCCTTTGCCACGGCAATGTAAACCACTGCTTTTTTCGTGGAATCGTCCGCCTGAAAATTGATATAACCAGGCAGATGCCAATCGCTGCCGTCCCGGTAATAGCCGTCCCCGTACACATCAATTTCTTTTCCATCCTTATAGATATTAGCCTTTTCACCGTCAAAATACAGAAGAAAATTGTATCCCGCCGGCAAAGATGGCATGGTTTTGCCCTCTGCCATTGCAGTGTCCCAATTATTGTACAGTTCCTTACCATCATAATAGATCGTATAAAGAAGGTTCTTATCTCCCTTCATGTTTTCATGATACTTCTGCACAATTTTTTGTTTTTGATCATCTGTAAGGCCTCCGGCCTGTTCCCTATCCAGCCTGGGCACATAATCCCGCAAAAATTCTATGCTGGACTCCATTTCCTCCTGATAGATCTCAAGTTCGGATTGAAACCCTGTCCATTGATCCTCATCCAGCTCCTCCATAATTTCCAACAGACCCAGATAGTTCTCTTGCATACTTGCAAAGCTGTCCAAATATTCTGTCAGTTCATCCGGGGCAATCCCTTCCACAGCTTCTAAGGGAAAGTAAAACTCCTCATAACTTCCATCATAATAAGCGCCATCCTCATATCCCCATGTGTCCCATAATCCTTCTCCGCCTGTTGCCATGACTAAACATTTCCACAGACGGTTTTCCACATATTCCCGGAACCTTCCACTTTCCTGATAATCATCCTCTAAGAGCCTATCCAGTTGCCAGAACCGCGCATTAGAAGGTTTTTCCCGAAGAATCCCTGCCAGGTTCCCCAGGCTCAAGCTGATTCCCAAAAAGAGAATGAGAAAACTAATTGTTTTTTTCTTGTTTTTCCATTTTATATCCAATTCCCCACACCACCTTTATATATTCTGGCTCTTTCGGATTCAGCTCCAGTTTTTCACGGATCCGCCGGATATGCACCATCACAGTATTTTCGGATGCAAAGGCATCCTCCTCCCAAACTCGGCGGTAAATCTCCTCAGCAGGAAACACACGGCCCTGATTTCGCATAAACAAGTCAATGATCTTCGTTTCCGTGGCAGTGAGCCTAACTGGCTCTCCATCTGCATAGAGAACCTTTTCTTCCGTGTGAAAAGTCAGCCTGCCATTTTTGATCTCGCCAGTCCTGTCCCCGGCATAGATATCACCTAAGCTGGTGTACCTACGGAGCTGGCTTTTCACCCGGGCTGCCAGCTCCCCGGGTTGGTAAGGCTTCGCCACATAATCATCGGCGCCCATAGACAGTCCAAGTACCTTGTCCGTCTCTTCACTCTTTGCACTGAGCACAATGATCGGGATATTCTGTTTTTCCCTGATACGCATGATCGCCGATAAACCATCCAGTTTCGGCATCATCACATCGATCAGCACCAGCCGTACCTTTTCTTTTGACAGGATGTCCAGCGCCTGAAGTCCATCATAAGCCTTCAGTGTCTCATATCCTTCCTTTTTTAACAAAATACAAATGGCCTTTACAATCTCCCTGTCATCATCTACTACTAAGATCCTCTCGCTCATTTCCTTTCCATGCCTTTCCACTGTTTATTTCTGTAGCTGTATCCTTGAGCTGCTCATAGAGTAACCCACAATTATTTCAAAAATCTTGGGATGTTTCTTACAGATTTCTTACGATCTTTTCCCTCTTATCATACAAGGTTTGAACGGACAGGACAAGATCCATAAAATGTGGGAATGTGCTTGTAATCTCTTCCAACTATGCTATAATTTTATCTATGGGGATATAGCTCAGTTGGGAGAGCGATACGTTCGCAACGTATAGGTCACGAGTTCGAGTCTCGCTATCTCCACTCAACACAAATTTGTAAACCTTACCGTCCGGATCCATGGAGAGCAGACTATGAGCATTTACGAAGCATGTCCAACATTTGAAAATGACAATTTTCTATTACGGCCAATCGTAACAGAAGACTGTGACGACCTGTTAGCCGTTTATAGTGACAAAAATGCTCTGCCGTTTTTTAACAGCGATAATTGTAATGGAGATAATTTTTACTACCCCTCAAAGGAACGGATGGCGAAAGCCCTTGCGTTTTGGGATCTGGCATATCAAAATAGCTGGTTTGCCAGACTTGCTATTGTAGATAAGTCGATAGCGGGCGTTATTGGATCAATAGAATTGTGTCTGCGGATTTCCGAAGACGCATTTCATCATATGGGTATTTTAAGAATTGATGTGAGCAGCGGCTACGAAAGAGAAGATGCCTTATATGACATTATTGCCCTTATTACTCCCCACATCCCCCGGCTGCTAGGCTGCAATGGAATCATTACCAAAGCTCCTATATATGCTGTGGAGAGAATAAAAGCAATCCAAAAGGCTGGTTTTACGAAATCGGAACATTTATTGGCAGGACATAACGGGTATGCATACGATGGGTATTGGGTCATAACGGATCCTTGACAGATTCCCTTTCCTTCAAAAGAAAACTTGACATTTCTAATTATACTGCTATACTATAAAATCGGAAAAGGCAAAAGCTTTTCCGATTTTATAACGTCAGTTCGAGACCTTCCTGACGAAAAACAAAACTAAAGGAGAATTTCATATGAAAAAATCAAACGCAAGGATCTTATTCTTAACCCATGCGGCGCTGATCGCTGCTCTCTATGTAACCCTTACTTATGTTGCCAATTTACTTGGCATCGCTTCCGGCGCTATCCAAGTGCGTTTTTCTGAAGCGCTCACCATTTTACCCTATTTCACACCGGCTGCTGTTCCCGGCCTATTTGTGGGATGCCTGCTTGCCAATCTTCTGACAGGCGCTGCCATTCCTGATATTATTTTTGGCAGCATTGCCACTTTAGCCGGCGCCCTTCTTACCGCCAGGTTCCGCCAAAATAAATGGTTTGCGCCAATACCGCCTATTTTGGCAAATGCCGTCCTGATCCCGCCTCTGCTTCTTTTTGCTTACGGCATCAGGCCCTTGTGGCTATCCTACATCACCGTTACGATTGGGGAAGTGATCTCCTGCGGTGTGCTTGGCATGCTGCTGCTCTTTGCCCTGGAAAAATCCATGAAACGCTTTTTCGCGGAGCAGCCCTTTGCATACCATGACAAGCCCTAATACAAGCTTTTTATCTATCAATCTTTTTTTATCGTCACATTCCCACTGCCTGCATGGCAGGAAATCAGGCATATCGGCTCATCTCCAATCTGCCCTGTTGCCTGATTTCCTTTTTTATTAAAACTTAGGAATCCATCATAATCCGTATGAATATTTCCGCTTCCCGTATCCACCTGCAGCGTAAAAGACAGGTCTTCCGGCAGTATTAATTTCTGGTTTCCGCTTCTGGTATGGAGGGTAATATCCCCTGTCACTGCCAAAGTTCCTATCCGCAGGTTTCCGCTGCCAGCCTCTGCTTGGCACTGGCCTCTAAGCGCTTCTATGGTAACGTTTCCGCTTCCTGCCTTAGCTTCCACACTGCCGGATATTTCCTTGATCATAATATTACCGCTTCCCGTGTGAATCTTCGCGTCTCCCACAAGGCTGGCCGCCCAAATATTTCCGCTGTTTGCAAAAAGGCCCATTTCACCGGCTTTGGCGCTTTGCCAGCGAATATTTCCACTTCCCGCCCGTACCGTGGCTTTCTTTGCCTCAATGGGGGAACCTTCCTTTTGGCTGATATTCCCGGAACCAGTAGATAATTCCAATTCCTTAAGGCCCTGGGCAGGCAGATAAACCTCAATTTTCTCATGAAAGCCACCCCAAAATAAATTTCTCCAGCTCCAAGTCCATTTTCCTCCGGTGACCACCGCACGATTTCCATCATATTCCACAGTTGCTTTCGCATCACTACGGCCGCTGCTCAAGTATTCTTTGATGACAATCCGATCTTCCTGCCACACATAAACATCCAGATTTTTACTCCCATAATCCACCAAAAGACTATCCGCCTCAGAAAGAGGGATTTCTATGGTATTTCTCAACTCCGCACCCATATAGACCAATGAACCTCCTTTTTTTTCATAAAGTACACAAAGCAGGGATACGATTCCTGCCAAAAAAACTATAACGCCAGCCCCTGCCAGAAGTGCATACTTACTCTTCATCCTTCCAATCCTCCTGCTCCCTCTTGCCTTTATCCCGGAACCATTCAATCAAAGAATAGTACAATGGAATTGTCAGAAAAACTACCCAGCCGGGATGCCACCAAGACCCAAAGGTACCAAGACACAAAAATACTAACGTCACAAATACCGGATAGGCAAAATAACTGGGGTTTCTCCGCTCAACGGCTCTTACAAACGTATGCCAGATTGGGATAAGGAAAAATAGCAGATAGCCGGGATACCATGCGTTCCACATCACGCCGATCACTATATAAAGAACGCCGATCACCGCCCATATGGGAAAATGATTGTAATGGATCAACCACCCATTATCATTTTCTTTTGGGGGTTCTTCATCGGAAACTGATCCGGCTCCCCAACTTTCCAGTTCCGTATATTCTTCTATCAAGGAATCCTTTTCTTCCGCCATAAAGGGTTCTGGCATTGGTATCTCATCTTCTGTTTTTAATAGTTCATCTAAAGAAACCCCGTAAAGCCTTGCCAGCAAAATCAGGTTATCCGTATCCGGTGATGCCTCCGCTCTTTCCCATTTGCTCACAGCCTGTCTGCTGATTCCCAGCTTTTCAGCCAACGCTTCCTGGGAAAGGTTGTTTGATTTCCGTAAGTTTACGAGTCTGTTTGCAATCTCAATATTCATTTATCATTCTTCTCGCTTTCTGCCTCATATAGGCTGTATTTTCGGCCTGCCTTATGAGCCAATTATAAAGGTTTCGCTGGCAGTTGCGCTAGAAACTCTAGTTTGAAAGCGCCGCAACTATTGGTTGCAAGCGCCTCTACACCCTGTTTTTCCTACTGTTCACTTCTAATATAAGTAATGAATCTGTTCCCGTTTTGCTCAAACCATTCTGTAGAGTCGTTCATCCCTACTTTATAGACTGTACCTGTTTCAGGATTCATAACAACTGTATTTTTTTCATTGAATCCAACAACTAATACTGCGGAACCGTCCTGCATCATTGCAAGCACCGGAATATCCCTGTTTACATAATAGAGTACGGAATCTAAGGTGCATCCCGTCAGATCAAGTACCTGTGCATCCTCCAGGCTTTCCTCAAGAATTTTAATCACAGAGTCCCCTCTTCTTAACATATATCCGGAATTCCTGACGATTCCTTCATAGGCAAGGATCGTATCCAGGCATACCGCAAGGGAATTCCCCTCCTCGCTCATCTGTTCCCCCTGGATTGCCATGATCTGATTACGGAGGCTTCTGTTGCCCTTTTTCCAAATATAATTACCGTCTTTGGCTACCACTACCCCTGAAATTTCATCCGCAAGCCTGATGGCTCTGCCGGCGTCTGTACTCACCGTTTCAATACCGTATTTCCCATACACATAATACTTTTCACCATACTCCAAAGTACTTGACAGGTTGATGCTCCTGCCACCTTCAAATAAAACTTCCTTCGGCGTCAAATGCATAATAGAATCTGTCTCTATCTTATTTTTCAATGCGATCTGTGTAAGCCTTGCATATTTATCTACCACTGCCGTTTCAATGGTATTTTTACTTTCGGCTTTGCTTTCCGCATTCATGATCTGGTCTTCGACCGTCTCCTTATATGTGCCGTCCTCTTGCTTTTCCACCCTCTCTAAGATAATCTGATTTCCTTCCACTTGCCCCGATATCACATAGATATTTTCCTGCTGATATTCCTTCAGTACACCAGATGTTTCATTTTCTATGCGGACCACATACATAGGAATCATAAGATTCCCGGCATAATCCTCCTGAATATCGCTTTCCCTGGCAATGCCGTAGATCAGGTCTTCTTCCATAAATCCAATAGGAATGATTCTTTCTCCACCTTCCGCCCGGATCGTCTTCTGACTGCCGGACACCAAATTCATCAGCACCAGTTCTCTGCCCTTAAAACCCTGACTGTCCTTCTGCCATACTACCATACGGTTGCTGTCCGACACCTTAAAATTTTCTTCTGTCAGATTTTCCACCACGATCTCACTATTCCGCTGCATAATATCTATTCCGTAGATCTGGTTTTCCCACATCAAGTACAGTTTGCCATTCTTATTCACATATGCCAGCCTGTCAACTTCCCTCATCAGAAGCGATTGAGGTTCCTTGCTGGATATATAAGTCATTTCCTCCACCGTGTTCACCGTGCTGTCATAGTAAGATATGGATATCCCTGATTCCCCTTCGTGCCGGCCTCTGTTCATATAGCCATAGACCATAAAGATCACATTCCCACCTTCATCCACATTTAAGATTTTAATCTTAAAATCATCGTTAAGGGTTCTGGCATCTAAATTCTCTTCATCATAAAAACCAAACAAAAGCGCCAGTTTATTATCAGCCAGATTATAGCTGTAAAGGCGGTTTCCCGTGGCAAAGCAGACTACATTCCCCCCGTCGCTTTCCTTAATAAGCGTCTCTTCCCCGATAATCCCAAGCATGATCTTATTATTGGCATAAACCTTTCCGTTTTTATTAAAGATCTGGTTCATACTGCGCTCAAAGTCCAAAAGATAAATTCTCTCCTGCGTGTATCGTACACGGTAATATTCCTTAACACGATAATAGCAGGTTTCCCCGGCATAGGGCATGGATACATAATATTCCATTACAAAGTTGCCCGTTTCCCTGCCCAGGTCTTTGATCGTGATATCCTCCCCTCCCAGGCGTTCCACATCAAGATCTCCCCATGTCACTTGTTGAAAGCTACTGTGGATCGTTACCCGTCCAAAAGTGGTGTTATCCCCTTCTGCATTCGATTCCAGATACTTGGTCAGATCCCGGGCAGCCTCTTTATCAAAAGTCTTATTGGAAAAATCTGTAATATACTCTAATTTATCAGCAACATAATATTCTTCCGGATTAATGATCCGGGTATAATATCTGATCTGGTCTCCTCCGGCCGTTGTCAAAACCAGCACCAGCAGATACTCCCGGTTACTCTCGATCAAATCCTTAATCCCAAAGGAAACTTTCACCTCATCTTCCGACTGTTCATATTCTTCCACCACCGTATCTTCAATCAGCCTGCTTCCATCCACGCTCCTAACCTCAAACCGGATCTGGCCGATCTCACACCCATAAGTGTCAATGTCCAAGTTCATTTTTCTTCCCGCGGCAAGAGGGGTAAGGCAATCCCGCATCTGGCTTACCTCCATCACATCCCGATAGCCATGAAGGACATTAATCCGGAATCCTCCATAGTTTACCGCCACCACAGGATAGGTTGCTTTCGCCATCTCTGTGGTCATGTCCGTATTTCCTTTATTTAAAAGACTGCTGATCACAAACAGCGCCGCAAAAAACACTGCTGTAACAATCGTCCCCTTTATCACCGCTCTTCTCATTTTTTTCATAATGAAATCCTGTCCTCATCCTTCATCAGCTTTTGAAGCGTCATTTCCACCCTGCACGCATCTGTCAACTGCCTGATATTACTACTCCTGCCTGCAACGTCCTCTCTCCTGACTGCCCTGATCAGTATATTCTTTGGTGTATGCTCCATATCAATAAACTCCAACACCTTCGTCTCATATCCTGCCTCCTCAAGCAAATTGGCACGGATGGCGTCGGTAAGGATTGCCGATAGCCGCTCTTTCAACAACCCATATTTCAAAACGGGGGCAAGCAGCTCGTTTTCTATCTGCTTGTTTACCTCATGCTGACAACAGGGCACTGCAAAGATCACTTTTGCTTTCCACTCTATGGCTTTTTTGATCGCATGGTCTGTTGCTGTATCACAAGCATGAAGGGTAACCACCATATCCACCTGTCCTGTTTCGCAATAAGCGCTGATATCTCCCTGGAAAAAGCGAAGCTTCTCATAGCCATAACTCTCCGCCAACGTGTTACACTTTTTAATAACATCTGCTTTTAAATCCAACCCGGTAATTTCCACGTTGATTCCTTTCACCTCATGTAAATAGTGGTACAAAGCAAACGTCAGGTAGGACTTCCCACATCCAAAATCGATAATCCGTACTCTTTTCCCTTTATCCAGTGTAGGCAGAATATCCTCAACAAATTCCAAATAACGGTTGATCTGTTTAAATTTGTCATAACGGGAACGCAGAATCATTCCCTCCGGGGACTGCACGCCCAGATCTACCAAAAACGGGACAGGCACGCCTTCCTTCAAAAGATAATGCTTTGTCCTGTTATGGGACATATCCGGCATTAGGCTTTCCTTTTGCCCTGACCGGGTGTGTTTGAAAGTCACTTTCCCTTTCTTACTCACCAGCACGGTCATCCTTCCCTCCATACTCTGGGCCTCTAACTGCCGGAATTCCTCATTCATATACTGTAAAATACGTTCTGCTATTTCCTCAGCAGTATGATTTTCATGAAACACCTGCGTCCCTTTCGTAGCGGTTTCCTGAAAATAAAGGCTTCCCTTTAACATGATCGGCCGGATCTTTACCTTTGTAGCTCCCGCCATACTTCTGGGATTGCTGATAATGATCTGATAGAGCCTGTCCGTCAAAAATTCTGTAAGTTTGCTTTTTAATTCTTCCATATGATCGACTGTTTCCTTTTTATCCCGTAACATAAATATAGCCATAACTTTGCGTCATGACTATATTTTACTTATTTACATGCAAAACCACAACCCAAACTTTTAGAATCAGAACCTGAGAATCCCTCTCCTGGAATTATGCCTTCTCTTGTAAATCTCATAAAATAAGAGGATCTGCACCAGATCTCCCATCCATTCCCATTTCTCCGGCGGTATTTCTTCCTTCGGCTCCGCCTTTTCCTCATCCCGTTTGATCCGTTCCAAAATATCCTTTGACAATTTATAAAGCTGCCATTTATCCGGGTATTCATCATAAATCATGCTGCCTTCATAATCCAGCTTATCCAAAATACCTGCAATAACCTTTTGGTACCTTTTAGCCTCCGCCGGATACATTTGCTGGAGATACTCCAAATCCCTGACAATGGAATCCTCCTCCTGATAGTACATGGGCAATGGATAGGTCATATAAAAAGGCATAATTTTGCGTTCATACATATTGATAACTTCCTTTTATCTTTACAGCTATCATATGCTTTCCCAGCCTTGCTTGTGAAACTCCTTAGCTGGTTTTCCCTCTCCTTTGACATAAAAAAGCAAATACGCTCCTTATCGGATAAAAAAGAGGCACATATGCCTATATGTACCTCTTTCCTTTTACTTATGAATTACATGAATACGGGCAAGCGCCCTCTGCAGCGCCGTCTCCGCACGCAAAAGATCCGTTTCCGGCGTCTTGGAGCTTAGCCGTTCTTCGGCACGCTCCCTGGCCGCCTCCGCCCTGTCAAGGTCAATTTCATGGGGCCATTCAATGATCTCTGCCATGATGACCACTTCGTCCTGAAGGATCTCCGCAAAGCCTGCATGGAGCGCCGCTTCCTTAACTCCTTCCGCCTCCGTAATCGTTACAATGCCCGGACTGATGATCACGGTGGTGGGTACATGCCTTTTGTATACACCAATCTCACCCTCCGTAGTATTAAACTCTACCATGGATACCTGACCTTCATAAAAAATCCTGTCAGGGGTAATGATCTTTAGTGTAAATAAATTATTTTCTGCCATATGCACCCTCCCTCACTATTTCACGCGGGCAAGTACATCGTCTATGCTCCCTGCATTAAGGAAATAGCTTTCAGGAATATCGTCATGCTTACCTTCTAAAATTTCCTTAAAGCCGCGGATCGTCTCACTGATCGGAACATACTTTCCTTCCAATCCGGTAAACTGTCCTGCCACAAAGAAAGGCTGGGACAAGAATCTCTGAACCTTCCTTGCACGGGAAACCACCAGCTTGTCACTTTCTGACAATTCATCCATACCAAGGATCGCAATGATATCCTGCAGCTCTTTATATCTTTGAAGGATTTCCTGAACGCCTCTGGCTGTGTGATAATGCTCTTCACCCAAAATCCTTGGATCCAAAATCCTTGAAGTGGACTCTAACGGATCTACCGCCGGATAAATACCCAGCTCAACGATAGACCTGGAAAGAACCGTCGTTGCATCCAAATGGGCAAACGTCGTAGCCGGCGCCGGGTCCGTCAAGTCATCCGCCGGCACATAAACTGCCTGTACGGAAGTAATAGAACCGTTCTTCGTGGATGTGATACGCTCCTGAAGCGCACCCATCTCTGTCTGCAAAGTGGGCTGGTAACCTACTGCAGAAGGCATACGCCCTAACAGAGCGGACACCTCTGAACCTGCCTGGGTAAAACGGAAAATATTGTCGATAAATAAAAGGACATCCTTTCCACCCTTGTCACGGAAATATTCTGCCATCGTAAGCCCTGAAAGACCAACCCTCATTCTGGCTCCGGGAGGCTCGTTCATCTGCCCAAATACCATGGTCGTCTTATCAATAACACCGGACTCTATCATTTCATGATAAAGGTCATTTCCTTCTCTGGTTCTCTCTCCAACGCCCGTAAATACAGAATAACCGCCATGCTCCGTTGCAATGTTACGGATCAGCTCCTGGATCAAAACGGTCTTGCCAACACCGGCGCCGCCGAAAAGTCCAATCTTTCCGCCCTTCTGGTAAGGGCAAAGAAGATCTACCACCTTGATACCCGTCTCAAGCAGCTCCTGCTGTGTAGACTGTTCCACAAATTCCGGGGCCGGCCTATGAATCGGCTCAAGGCTCACGCCTTCCGGGGCCGGCTTATTATCAATAGGCTCGCCCAATACGTTAAACATACGCCCCAGCGTATTTTCTCCTACCGGAACACTGATGGGAGCGCCTGTTGCAATTGCTTCCATTCCTCTTACCAGTCCGTCCGTGGAACCCATGGCAATACATCTGACGGTATCATCACCCAAGTGCTGGGCTACCTCCACCGTAAGCTGGCTGCCATCTTTTAGCGGAATCTTAATTGCTTCATTAATTTCCGGCAGGCTGCCATCTGTAAATTTGATATCCAGAACGGCACTGATAATCTGTGTAATTTTACCCGAGCAGAGTTTTCCGCCCGTATTTACATCTGCCATTTCTCCTCCTATCTAACCCGGTGTTCCGGGTTTCTATTTTTCTTGAGACTCGCAAACACACGCTCACACGCTTTTAGCCCGATTTTACCGGGCGTTTGCTCGTTCGCAGGCGCCTGTTTTTCTTCACACCTACGAGATTGCATTTGCACCAGCAATGATCTCCGTCAATTCCTGTGTGATGGAACCTTGACGCGCCCGGTTATATAGCAGCGTCAAATGATCGATCATCTCTTCCGCATTGCTGGTTGCCGAATCCATCGCCTGCATCCTGGCGCCATTTTCACTTGCCACAGCTTCGATCATCGCTCCATAGATCAGGCTGGTGATATATTTAGGAATCAACATGTTCAATGCTTCTTCATCATCAGGCTCAAAATTCATCAGCGCCTTTTCGTCTCCAGCGCTTTCCTCCGCCTTTGCCTCCACAGCTTCCTGCTCAGCTATCTCCACCGGTAATAGCTTTAAGAGCGTTGGAACATGGACCACCGTATTCTTAAACCCGGTATAGGCAAGATAAATTTCGCTGATCTCACCCTTGGCAAAAGCCTCCAGCACATCCTTACAGATCTTCATCGCATCCGCATAGACAGGCTCTTCGATTACATCGGAGTAATCCGCTTTGATCTCATAGTTCCTTTGTAATGCATCCCTGCCCTTTTTTCCGATGGCATAGATCATCAAATCCTCGTTTGCCAGTTCCCCTCTTGTGACCAGTTTGATCACATTGGAGTTATATCCCCCTGCAAGTCCACGATTTGATGTGATCACGATGACCGCCTTCTTTCCGGTTTCTCCGGCCTTCAGGTATTTATGATCCAAATTCCCCGTTTTGCTTAAGATAGAATTTACCGTATCAAACATGTACCGGAAATAGGACTGTGATTTTTCGGCATTCTGCTTGGCTCTCTGAAGTTTAACCGTCGAAACAAGCTTCATGGCTTTGGTAATCTGCTGGGTGCTTTGAATACTGCCCTTACGCCTTTTTATGTCTCTCATTGAGGCCATAACATTACCCTATCCTTTCCTTAGAACTGTGCAGTTCCTTATTTCAAAAATGCCGTTTTAAACTCTACGATTGCTTTCTTTAAATCTTCCTCTACAGAATCGGAAATCACCTTTTCCTGGGCAATGCCGGAAGCAACCTGGGGATACTTGGTATCCAAAAATTCAAACAACTCTTTTTCAAAACGGGTAATATCCTCTGTCGGAACATCAAGCAAATACTTGTTGGTAGCTGCATAAATAATGATGACCTGATACTGTACCGGCATAGGCTGATACTGAGGCTGTTTTAAAATTTCTTTGATTCTTTCACCCTGTGCCAGCTTTTCCTTGGTATCTGCATCCAGTTCAGAACCAAACTGGGAGAAAGCAGCCAGCTCCCTGTACTGTGCCAGCTCCACACGGATAGGTGCGGCAATCTTCTTCATTGCCTTAATCTGAGCAGCGCCGCCTACACGGGATACGGACAAGCCTGCATTGACTGCCGGACGGAAACCGGAGTTAAACATTTCTGTTTCCAGATAAATCTGCCCGTCAGTGATAGAAATAACGTTTGTAGGAATATACGCAGATACGTCACCTGCCTGTGTCTCGATGATTGGAAGCGCCGTAAGGGAACCCCCACCATATTCTTCACTCATTCTTGCCGCACGCTCAAGCAGCCTGGAATGGAGATAGAATACGTCACCCGGATAAGCCTCACGCCCGGGAGGACGTTTCAGGAGCAGGGAGAGGGTACGGTATGCAGCCGCATGCTTACTTAAATCATCGTAAACAACCAGCACATCCTGCCCATTTTCCATCCACTCTTCACCAATTGCACATCCTGAATAAGGGGCAATATACTGCAACGGCGCAAGCTCACTTGCTGTTGCTGCAACTACCGTTGTATATGCCATTGCACCGTATTCTTCCAAGGTACTTACGATCGATGCAACAGTAGATGCCTTCTGGCCGATGGCAACGTAAATGCACTTCACGCCCTGGCCTTTTTGGTTAATGATCGTGTCAATCGCAATCGCGGTCTTTCCGGTCTGCCTGTCGCCAATGATCAGCTCACGCTGGCCTCTTCCAATAGGCACCATAGAATCGATTGCCTTAATTCCTGTCTGCAACGGTGTATCAACAGACTTTCTGGTAATAACACCGGATGCAACTCTTTCTATCTTGCGGTATTTCTCTGTCTGGATCGGTCCTTTGCCGTCAATGGGCTGCCCCAGGGCATTGACCACACGCCCTGACATGGCATCGCCTACAGGAACCTCAACCACACGTCCTGTGGTCTTTACGGTATCGCCCTCGTTGATATTCTTTTGGTTTCCCAAAAGAACTGCACCAACATTATCTTCCTCCAGGTTCAGTACCATACCATATACTTCCCCGGGGAATTCCAAAAGCTCTCCCTGCATTGCGTTTTCCAGACCATGTACACGGGCTATACCGTCGGCAACCT
>CAJUCN010000033.1 GCA_910585005.1 uncultured Lachnospiraceae bacterium
TATCATAGAAGACCTGCTGTCTAATACCTGTTTACAGAAAATTTTTCACAGACTCGGGCTTTCTGCAAAACAATTTCATCCATACCTCATTTCCAAATAGAAGAAATCAAAAATACTGAAACTCCCTGAAACTTGCCATTCAGGGAGTTTGCGATTTATTCATTATTTATCATTCCAAAATATTTCAACACCTCTCTAATCATCCTCTATTTCTCTATTAGACAGTTTGGAACTTTGTTTCCCTCTGTCTTGGGTTTATTGAAGTTTTCGCCTACTTCCAAGCCACACTTTTTCTTGATTTGTGCTATGTACAAGTGAGAAACTTTCGCCTGATAGTGTTCCTAAATATAGTCCTTAATTTCCTGATATGTTGCTGTGTCGATGCATTCCCGCCTGTCTGCTTCACTTAGTCAATTTCTATCTCAATCTTAGCGGATTTGCCTTCTGATTTTTTACGCGATAAAAGCACAACCGTCTCAATCCCAGAAGTCCACGGGAACTGATCTACCGCCACAACTCTTTCCGCCTCATATCCATTTTCCAAAAAGATTTCCAGATCTCTGGCCAAACTGGTAGGCTTACAGGAAATATACACGATCTTGTCTACCCCGTATCCTATGATCTTTCTCAATGCTTTAGGGTGCACCCCGTCCCTGGGAGGGTCAAGGATGATCAAATCCGGCTTTTCTTCTATCACATCTAACACTTTTAGTACATCGCCAGCAATAAATTCACAGTTATGTAAACCATTTAACTCTGCGTTTTTCTTTGCCGCCTCCACCGCTTCTTCCACTATCTCCACCCCGATCACTTTCCTTGCCACAGGCGCCATAAGCTGTGAAATCGTACCTGTACCGCTATAGAGGTCATATACGACTTTATCCGGCTTGCCTTCTTCATCCAGTTTTCCTATATAATCCCTGGCTGTTTCATACAAAACTTCCGCCCCAAGGGAATTGGTCTGAAAAAATGAAAATACAGATATTTTGAACTTTAGCCCAAGAAGTTCTTCATAAAAATAATCTTTCCCATATAAGATATCTGTGCGGTCACTTTGGACTACATCTGCCACAGAATCATTTAAAATATGCAAAACGCCCGTTATTTTACCTGTTAAATCTAAGTTTAATAATTTATCCTTCCACGTCCCAAGGAATTCTTTCTCTTGTATCTGCGGATCAATCTGAGAAGTCGTCACAAGAGCAATTAAGATTTCTCCTGTCTTAGCCGCCTTTCTCACCAGTAAATGCCTCAAGTACCCTTCATGATGTAGTCTATGGTAAAAAGAAGCGCCATCAAAATAATCTCGCGTAAAAGCAAGGATACGCCGATAATCACTGTCCACGATCTTACAACCGCTAACTGTAACGATGTCATAAAAACTTCCCCGTTTATGCATTCCAAGAGACAAGGGGCCGCCTTTAAAGGAATCGCCAAAAGAAAATTCCATCTTGTTCCGGTATCCTTCACAGACCGGGCTAGGCTTAATTCCTTCAAACTTCCATGCTCTTTCCTGTTTGTCAAGCGCCCCCGATAAAAGCTTTTTTACTTGCTCCTCCTTAATTTGAAGCTGCCTTTCATAGGGAAGGGAAAGATAGGCGCACCCGCCGCATTCCCCAAAGTGGGAACAGGGACTTCCCGTCTCCATTGGCGAATTTTCTTCAATCTTAAGCAGTCTTCCTTCTGCATGTCCATTTCTCTTTTTTGAAACCACAAAACTTACTTTCTGTCCTGGAAGCACATTTTTTACCGTGCATTGACCTTCCTCCGTGTTTACGATCCCTTTCCCCGGAAAATCCACCCGCTCCACAATTCCTGTTAAAATCTGTCCTTTTTTCATCTTATCTCCATTCTAACACTCATACCACCACAAACTCTGAATCCTGTAACGGTTTTATAGCACGAAAAACGGGATGTACATTTCTGCACATCCCATATGATCCACTATACCTGTACACAAAAACCTATTCTGCTTTGTCTTCTTTCGCAGTATCTTCAGTTTTGGGGGATTCCTCTTCTTCATCTTCCTCATCCTCAAAGAAATCATCCTCAAAATCATCGTCAAAATCGTCATCAAAATCCTCAAGATAATCCGGAGTCATATAACGATATACTGCATAAGCGATTGCTGCAACTGCCGCTACCGCTCCAATCACTGCCAAAACCCAAAGAAGCGTATTGTTTTTCTTTTCTTCCTTGTGATTCCAGTAATCTTTCAATTCTTTGATATCATGAGTCTTTACAAACTCCATTAATTCCTCAATCTTATTCCAAGTATTCATAGTACATACCTCCCTTTTCGGATACAGAACACCATTCAAAATAGATAGCAGAGCTATTTGGAATAGTATTTCCTTCTTGATAAATAATATAACATTTACTGCAAAATTTTACTACCAAAAATTTCAATTTTTATGAAATTTTAATCAATTTGGCAAAAGCAGCATACATAATTTTTTGTCCTGACTGGTCAAAGTCCACAGTAACCTTATAGTCCCTTGGCCCAGGCTCTAAATCTGTAACTGTCCCTTCCCCATATTTCACATGTCTTACCCTGTCACCGATATCATAGTCCGGCTTTCCGCCAGTCACAGCCCCCACTCCCTTACTAATGCCCAGCGCGCCAAAAGATCCCAATCCGCCTCCCGCAAGATATGGCTTATTTTCTACCGCTGTCCTTTTAGGGGCAACCACAGCCGTAGGCCGGAATCTGGATCCTGGCGGCCGGTTGTCCATTAATTCCTGTGGGATCTCCTTTACAAACCTGCTTACTGCATTCATCTGCGTTTCCCCGCGTATCATGCGCGTTTTTGCATAGCATAAGGTCAGATCTTCTTTCGCCCGGGTGATCCCCACATAGGCAAGTCTGCGCTCCTCTTCAATTTCATCCGGGTCATCCGAAATAATGGTCATATAGCTTGGAAATATCCCGTCTTCCATACCTGCCATATATACATGGGGAAATTCTAATCCCTTTGCACTGTGAAGCGTCATCAAAAGTACTTTATTGTTCCCTGTATCCAAACTGTCAATGTCCGCCACCAACGCCACCTCATCTAAGAATTCACCTAAAGTCGGATGGTCATGTATTTCTTCATAGGCAACGATCTTGCTAACTAATTCATCAATATTTTCAATCCGTGCCTGTGCATCCTCGTCGCCGGAAGTTTCCAAATCCTTCACATACCCCGTGGTTTCGATCAGATCATCCATGAGATCCCTGATACTATAAAACTCAAGCTTACTTCTAAATGCCTGTATCATATTCACAAAGGGCTTTAGCTTTGCCGCTGCCGGCCTGCTAATATCCGCAATCTCATCAGCCTTACGAAGTGCATCATAAAAACTGATCTCCCGCATATCCGCATAATCTTGTACTTTGGCAACGGTCGCCGCACCAATACCCCGTTTCGGAACATTGATAATCCTTTTTACCGCCAAATCATCTTTTCCATTATCAATTGTTTTCAGATAAGCAAGTAAATCTTTGATCTCCCGTCTGGCATAGAAGTTCACTCCGCCCACTACATTGTAGGGAATCCCCTCTATTACGAAACGCTCTTCCAAAATACGCGCCTGTGCATTGGTCCGGTACAAAACAGCGCAGTCCCGGTAATCCGCCACACCATCCCTCTTTTTCCCGGCCACATCATCTACAATATATTCCGCTTCCTCATAGGCTGTGTCAAACTGCCTGAAATGAATTCTGTTTCCGCCTTCCTTATCCGTCCAAAGAGTCTTGCTCTTTCTCCCCTTATTGTTCCTGATCACTGCATTGGCAGCATCAAGCACATTTTGAGTGGAACGGTAATTCTGCTCTAAGCGGATCACTTCCGCCTCCGGATACACCTTTTCAAAATCCAGGATATTTCGGATATTGGCTCCCCGGAACTTATAAATGGACTGGTCGTCATCTCCCACTACGCACAGATTATGATGTGCGCCAGCAAGAAGCCTTACCAGTTCAAACTGTGCCGTATTGGTGTCCTGATACTCATCTACCATAATATACTTAAACCGGTTCTGGTATCCCTCAAGCACTTCACCGTCCACTTTAAAAAGTTCCACCGTCTTCACGATCAGATCATCGAAATCCATAGCATTGTTCTTACGCAGAACTGCTTGATATTCCCGATATGCTGCCCCGATCTTTTCCTTCCGGTAGTCACCCATAATCCCAAGTGCATACTCTTCCGGTGATATCAGTTCATCTTTTGCAGAGGAAATCGCCGAAAGGATCGTCCTTTCTTTCAGCGTTTTCGTATCGATCTGAAGCCTTTTACAGATCTCCTTCATAACCGACTTCTGGTCATCTGAATCATAAATAGTAAAATTCGTATCGAATCCCAGCCTGTCTGCATATCGCTTCAATATCCTCACACATGTGGAGTGGAACGTTGTTACCCAGATACTTTCAGATCCGCTCCCAACCAAGTTCTGCACACGCTCCTTCATCTCCCCAGCCGCTTTATTTGTAAAGGTAATTGCCATGATATTCCATGGATTAACCCCTAATTCGTCTATCAGATAGGCGATACGGTGAGTCAGGACACGGGTCTTGCCGGAACCGGCGCCTGCCAGTAAAAGTACAGGCCCTTTTGTGGTAAATACCCCTTTCTTTTGCTGTTCATTTAAAGTCTCATATATACTCATACTCATTTCACCTCTGTAACATTACTGAACGTCCATGCATAAATGTTCAATTCCACCACCGGCGTTCCGCAATATTCACAAACCTTGCTCCCTGTCCCTGATATAGGCGCCCCGCAGTTTGGACAGTTCAACCCAAGGGATAGATCTCTTTCATCTGCAAGCATTTCTCTATCCTGTATATAAATAACATCTGTATTGTATTTGCTTTGCGTTGTCAGGTCTTCCCTTCCATCCAAAATCTTTCCATTTTCATCCTTCCGCGTATGAAAATATTGCAGTGAAGTCTGAAATGTAATGATACACCTTCCACTACGCTTCTTATAATCGGTAATCTCCGTCCTGTGCAGCTTAATACTGCCGAACCGTTCCCGCTCCCTGGCCCCCTTAAGCATCTCGATCCGCATTTCCAGCTTATCCTTAAGCTCCTGATTCCCCTCCCGCAGCAGCCCTGCATTCATCCCATCTACGGCAAGCAGATAAGAAGTCAGGACATTTTCTGCCCTGACCTTCATCTCATCATAATGAAATTCCGGGAAATCCTTTTTTATTTTAGGAAGATATAAGCTTGTCATCGCCGATACCGATTTGGGCGTAGCGGAATATTCCTGCTCCACCTGCTTAAGTCCCTGTACAATATCCGAAGTGCCAAACGCATCCCTGGAAAATGATTCCACCGCCCTTTTCGCCTTCCTGATAAAATGAAAAATGCAGGCAAAAACAATAAGAATCAATACTAAAATAATAATAACACCCGCTATTACAATCATGTTCATATGTATCCCCCCACAAATCTTTCCCCGGCTTTGGATCCGATCATTCACTATCCCATATAGTTAGACAACATGGCAATTAAGATGAAAATCAGAATGATCGCAATTACCGTTATGACCACTTTGGGAATAGAAATTGGTGTCTTGCCTGATACTTTACCAGTCTGACCATTTACCATGAACTGATATACCTTTTCCTTATACTTATAGCTGGATATCCACACTGGAAGCAGCAAATACTTGTATGTCAGTTTAGAAAAAGTAGAATCAATCCGTAAATTCCTTACACGGTCTGCCTGCTTATCCCTGATAATACGTCTCTCAATGTTTCCCCGAAGCTTATACTTTATACTTTCTTTCGCCATCTGCCAGGCTTCCTTGATCCCTATGGCATAACGCTCCGCCGCAAAACCCGCCACATATTCCGGCCGATATGCCTTGTTGTCCGCCGTATTATAAGGCTCCAGCCCCTGAAGCATGGATTGATTATGGTTGGTGGTCGCACAAATCAGCTCATCATCAAAAAATTCTTCATGTTCTCCCCTTACCGAATGCCAGGTAGTCTCAATCTCAGTCTTGCCATCTGCCTTTTTCTTCACCTTATCCCGTCCAAATTCCCCTTGGAATACGGACTGGGTCAGAGCGTCAAAAGTCCAAAAAGGCAGATAAATACCCTTAAAATTCTTTGCCTTTGCGCTTTCCTTTGCAAGCTTCGGGCAAAACCATCTATGCCTGATCCAGTTTTTAAACAGATCAGATGCCTGCTTATCCGATATCTGGAAAGGGACTACTCCCCCTGGCGCCATCGTATCCTTATCTGCCGCTTCCATGACCTGGTTAGAACCACAAAAAGGACATACCGCTGAAATCTCAAGTGCGTCATAAACTGATTCAGCCCCACATGCATTACAGATTACAGTCTTTTTGGAAACACCCCAATTGCAGTTGCCTACTTTATCCGCTTCTTCCAATGCCAGTTCCTCTGCGGATTCTGCCCCGGCCTCTTCCACCGGGATTTCCTGCGTATGCCCACAATATGGGCAGCTAAGCCCTCCTGTGGCAGGATCAAAGTCCATCACTCCGCCACAGGAGGGGCATTTCTTATCGGTTTCTTCTATCGTAGATACTGCTTGGGCGTCCAGATTCGTGTCAAATTCACTCATCTTTGCTTCCCCCATTATTTGATATCATTGTCATCAAAGGGATCCCCGCATTCCGGACAGAATTTCGGCGGGTTTTTGGGATCTTCCGGCTCCCATCCACACTTATCGCATTTATATAAAGGCTCTCCGGCAGGTTTCTTAGCTCCACACTCAGAGCAGAATTTTCCCTTATTCCTTGCACCACAGGCACACGTCCAACCATCAGCCGCCGGTCTTTCTTTGCCGCATTCGCTACAGAATTTACCTGTGTTTCCGGTCTGCCCACAACTACAAACCCACCCTGACGAAACTGTAGATGCTGATACTTGAGGAGCTGGCGCCGTATTCTGTGCTGGCGCTGCCTGCTGCCCCATCTGGAATAACTGCTGTGCATTCATGCCACCTGCCTGAGCCGCCATATTCATTCCTGCAAATGCCATCATAGGCCCGGCAGACTTATTGGAAGCTGCTGCCTTCATTGCCTCCGCCTGAGCGCCTGCCAAGGTAGCCGCCGCCATATTCGGGTTACGCAGTACTGCATTTCTTTGCAGTTCCTTGATCATTGCCTCATCTTCTTCGGATGCTTTCATCGCGTTGATACCAAAGGATACGATCTCAATGCCGCGGAGATTTGCCCACTTTTCGGAAAGAACATCATTTAAAGCATCCCCAAGTTCCATGGTATGTGCCGGAACCGCGCTATAACGGATGCCCATTGCTGAAATTTTGGCAAATGCCGGCTGCAAAGCTGTCATCAGTTCTGTCTTAAGCTGACTGTCAATCTCTGACCTCTCATAATCTGACGTAACATTCCCACACACATTGGTATAAAACAAAAGAGGATCCGTAATCTTGTAAGAATATTCACCGTTACACCGGATCGAAATATCAATGTCCAAACCAATATTATTATCTACCACGCGGAAAGGCACAGGATTAGCCGTTCCATATTTATTGCCCATAATCTCTTTGGTATTAAAAAAGTATATTCTCTGATCCTTCGCTGTATCGCCGCCAAACGTAAAACGTTTCCCGACAGTGGCAAAAGTCCTTTTGATATTTTCGCCCAGATTCCCACAAAAAAGGCTGGGTTCTGAGGAAGTATCATAAGTAAACTCCCCCGCTTCCGCACAAAACTCAACAACTTTTCCCTGATCCACGATGATCATACACTGCCCTTCGTTGACAGCAACCACTGAGCCGTTGGAAATAATATTTTCTTCGCCTCTGTTATTTCCGCCGCTCCTTCCGTTGGTGCGTTTCCTGCCTTTCGTTACCAGCACGTCCGTCTCTAAGGCATCACAGTAAAAGTACTCCTTCCACTGATCCGCCATCACCCCTCCTGCAGCGCTGGTAATTGCCTTAATCAAACCCATTTAAATATCCTCCTTCAAATTTTGATCCCTGTTTTGTAAATAGTATATCTTATTTTGTCGTCTGTTGTCTACCCAAAACTACTGTCCACTAGCAACGCTTAACAACAATGCATTTGATCCTATTTTTAACTAAAAACAAAGTAGACTTGCTACTTTCCCTGATTTCCACATAAGATAAATCAACATATGCCGACTGATCAAAAAGCCGGTTTAATCCTATTTGGAGGTTATTATGAAAAAAATATTGAAAAAGCCACTAGCCCTGCTGCTTACTTCCCTTCTCGTGATGGGTATCATGACAGGCTGTGGCAAATCCCCGGCAAAAGAAAACAACACTGCTTCCTTAACACCTGTAACTTTAAATGAAGTAGCCCATTCTATTTTCTATGCTCCTATGTATGTTGCCATTGAAGAAGGCTATTTTGCAGATGAAGGTATTGACCTCACTTTAGTAACTGGCTTTGGCGCTGACAAGACCATGACGGCGGTACTCACCGATGAAGCAGACATTGGCTTTATGGGAAGCGAATCCACAATCTATACCTATGCAGGCGGCACCCAGGATTATGTGGTCAATTTCGCCCAACTGACCCAGCGCGCCGGAAATTTCCTCGTATCCCGACAGCCAATAGATCAATTTTCATGGGATATGTTAAAAGGCACTACCGTTCTTGGCGGGCGGGCAGGCGGTATGCCAGAAATGGTATTTGAATTTATTTTGGAGAAAAACGGTATTGATCCCAGATCAGACCTAACCATCGACCAAAGCATTGACTTCGGTTCCACAGCCGCGGCATTTTCCGGTGGGCAGGGAGATTTCTCTGTAGTATAAACTTTTTACTACTCCTATATGTAATGCTACTCCTGATCCTTTGTTCTGTACTTATTGATTAAGGAAACGACTCCCATGCTTTCAAGCTTACGCTGAAGCTTTTTTGCATTATTAAGACTCTTATATTCTCCCACTTGAACAATATATAAATATCCTTCCGGGGCTGTTTCATCCGGATCCGGCTGTGCCGGTTCGATTTCCATCTTTACTGCACGTTCAATCAGTTGCACAATATGATCTCCATAAGTATCTTTCGCTGCCCTTGCCGCTTCTAAGCTGTCATAGCCGGAATATCCAGGAACGGCCCATTTCCCTGATAGCTGTTCAAAAGTCGGCGCACATCCCTTAGAAACATACTGATACCTGGGATCAACACATTCCTGTACCAGCGGATCCATAGAGGCATACGCCTTAAGATGCTGTATTTGTGCCCGGACTCCTGTCCTGACATCCGGAAAAGAAAGTCCCGGCACACCGCCTGTCGCTCCCAGCCCAGCATAATTATGCTGGCCAGACTGTACATCTCCTCCAAATCTGAAATATCCTGTCTCAATCAGGCTCTGGCAAAACGCCCCGTCTCCCCTTACGCCTTCCTTTTCTCCCTCTTCCAGGAAGATTTCTGCCAAATGGCAATAATTTGTTGCCTGAGGATTTCCAGACAATAACAAAGCATTCAGTTGACCTTCCTTTCCAATGCTGCTACCCATGATGAATGTTTCATTTGTAACAACTTCAGGAACATTGACATGATCCCATAAAGCTTCAAAAATCGCCTTGGCAATTCCCTGCGCCCCTATCCTTTTATAAAGCTTCACATCTTCCTGGTTATCACAAAAGCATACCTCTATCAACATAGATTTCGCCTTGGTCTTCCGGATAACATATAGGCCGGTACCAGCTTTTACGCCGCGGTTAGTAAAACCAAGATCTGCCAGGTTTGCACACACATCTAACGCATCCTGGTATTGTCTGCCCTTGTATGTATAGACTTCTACGCCATGGCCAGCATGATCCTTTGACGCATTAAAATGGATACTAATAAACCAGTCCAGATCCTGACGGTTCGCCAGAGCAACGGCAGCCGCTAAATATTCCTGCTGTGTGTTTGCCTGGTCTATGGTGCAGTCTACTACCGTTGCCCCGGCTGAGCAAAGCAGGCCCATGAGGGCCTGTCCTACCAGCCTGGCATGTTCGCTTTCCTTCACAATGCCAACGGCTCCATAGCCGGCGCCGCTGGCCGTATGCCCGCAATTAATTCCTATTGTCATATACCTGTTTCTCCGCTTCTGCTTTTTGTGTAAGGATATCAATTGCCCTAAGAAGCACTTTAGGAACTGGGGCGCCCATCAGGCCCGCATTTTCAACAATAGAAATAAGCTCATTGGCCATAAATCCGATCACAACGGTAGTTCGGATAAAATCAAGGCCAAGCGCTAAGTCCAAGCGATAGGCAATCAGGACAAACAATAATGTTACTCCCTTTTTGCAAAGCCCTTTCCATCCTACATGACTTTCTAAGGCTCCGTTTTCCGTTTTCTTACTCTTATGGAATACCCCGGCAACCATAAGCCCTGTTAAGTAATCGGCCACCATAAAAATAATCAGGGTGGTAAGGGCCGCATCCCATCCCCCTAATGCTTTGGTGATAAAGCTTCCTGCTACGCCAATTATTGTACAAATCATTTCTTTTACTCTCATAATCCATTTCTCCTTCTTTTTTTGTAAAATAAAAGCCGGATACAAGTTTCCTCGTACCCGACTTATAGTCACTATTTTTCTGAATTAAATGATAAATTAAGCATTTTTTCTTTCTTTTCTCCGGCGCGCCGGGCTAAATGTTCATAAGTTTCAAAAAACGGTTAGATCATTTCCATAAAATAGGCTACAAATATTTCATAGTTTGCTGTATTTGTTGCAGAAAGTGCAATTTTTATATTGTCTCCTTTTTTTACAGGTATTTTATACAGTGAAATACTCGATCTCGATGCACTTTCCGTAAAACTCGGGGATTTTTTTGATCCATTTAAAGTTATTGACTCGGACTTACTGCCCGTGTACATTATGGAACAAAAAACCATAATCGTACCATCTTCATCTGCTGCATGTGTTTTGGATATGGATGCAACATCGTTTGTTGTAGCTTTTCTGCTTATTCCGCTAGCAATATGTTTTATGTCTGCGCCACTCTTAAAAGGGTAGAATGTATCAGCACCCCGTGCGGCGTCTGTGTTGTAGCCGCGAACCCCATTTTGTACATCCGGGTAGAATTTTACGCCATCCGGGAACTGTAAATTATCATTTAATTCAGTAAGCATATCTTTTACTGCCAGTGCTCCGGCAGCTTTTTCCGGTTCCGTATTGGCTTCTATCTCTTCCTTGGTATCCAGTATATCTACCTCTGCTGAAGTTCCGCCGCCCCCGGATTGTGCTGCTTCGTTAATAGCCGCTACAAGGCTTGTCTTTTCCTCTGTTTGTAATTCTGTCAGATCCCCTACCTTAAGAGCTTTACCCGTCTCATTGATCAATATCTCCTGTGTTACCGCTTTTGTTCCTGATCCATCCCCCATCTCTACAAGATGCAGGCTCCCGGCCGGAACTGTTGTAGCCTGTTCTAATTGTGTAATATCATACTTTGCCATTGTTACTACTCCTTTCTAATATTAGTTTGTGCATTGGCAGATTGGCCGTCTTACCATTATAGTATTGCCCATGCTGTCTATTATTGTGTCTCCCTGGCTGGTGGCAAGTTCTGCCCTCACCATGCCTGAAAACAACATTTCCTCTATTTCTGCTACCTGTTCATTAAGCGTTTGCGTCTTAAGTAACAGTTCACCCGCCACATCCGTACTGAAAACACCTTTAATCGTTTCAAACCATTCCAGGAACTTAGCTTCATTGGTATTCCGAAAATCAATGAGCTGTTGTGTTATGGCCGCAAGGTCAGAATCCCCTTTTGCTTTCAATGCTCTAACATAATCCTCGTATTCCGCATATAAAGCTTCTCCACGCTGTGTCAGTCCTGAATAGCTCTCCTCCATCATCTGAAGGAAACTGTCATAAGCTGTTTGCGCCATATTCACAAATTGCTCATAACTGGTATTGGATTTGTCTACAAATTCCTGATAAAAAGTATCCAACTGTGCAAAAAACACTGCTGTATCAATACGGCTGACTAAGTTCGTTATAAAGCCACAAACAGAACTGTCTGCCCGTGTATCCGTTATGCAGCTTTGGGTTATTACCTTCTGCCCGGCTGTCAGGCGCACATTTGCAAGACAAAGTTCAAAATAATCACCGGCCGTTGGCCGCAAAAGTTCCGGCGGCACAGGGTTGGCAGCTTCCGTGCCTGTTTTTACCACGATTTCTACCATACGCTGTAGGTAATTGCAGCGCATCACAACCCGGTCAATCCGGTCATACTGCTGGGGCGCTGCCCCTATCGTAAGCTGCCCTACCTCATCGTCATAGCAGAAATGTCCTTTTACCATACCAAATCCCGGATCCCTTTCAAGCATCAGCCCATTGCCTGCCGCCCTTATTCTAAAACAAGTAGATGGAGCTGCCATGACCCCATCACTAACAAGAAATGCAAACAGTAATGAAAACAAGTCTGTCGTTTCCGCTCTGTCAAATATCGGCATCCCTTCATCATCGACTCCTATAATCTCACTGTCAAAATAACCAAACCTAAAAGCCATCTATGTTGTCTCCTTCCTGATGATCTTCTTAAAATCTGTCGCACTGTCATTTCCAAAAATGACATTTAAAGTCCTTTTAGATCCTTCCAGGACTTCCTGGATCTCAGTTATCCGTTTTGAACACTCGACATCAACGTCGGTATATCGGTAAGTACAAAGATCCCCCAGGTCAAAGTCAACACCATAGACCAGATTAGCGGATGGGTCTATCCCACTGTCAACTTTCTCAATTGCTGTATAATCAGCAAGTTTTTCAAGCCCACGCTGGAACAGCATGTCATGGTACTGTGCATCTGTGTACTTTGTGCCGTCATTATTCTGCTGCAGATCCTTTGCATCCACCCAAAGTTCCCTGCGTTCTTCATCCTGGTTTTGCCTGATATCCACTTTCGCTACCTTTCGGCCAGCTCCCTCGCCCTCGCCTGCCACATAGGCAAAATTTTTATGGTCGCTTTCATCCCGTGAGTATTGAGCATTTTTAATGTTCCTGAATGCATCCGAAAAGATTGCCCAGCTATTTTCTGTCTGTGTATCCCGTCGGTCAAGTCCCTTCCAAACCTCATACCTCAAAGTATTTTCAACATAATTAAATACAAGACGTTGTGACATTTCCTGCGTTTTCAGCATGTCATATAACCGATCCCCCACAAAGTCCCCGGTATTCTGTAATGTAATAGGTGTTCCGCCAGTTTGTTCCTGCCCTAATTGCACATACCGGATCTTCCTGCTGGCATCGGCCGGGCTTATGACATACTGGTCAACCACACTGCGGGCTAACGTTTCCGGCGTTCCTGTCTGGTTGAATGTAGGCCAGATCACATTGTTGCTTAATATATGTTCAGCAAAATATCCTTTACAGTATGCTGTTCTTTCATTTTTCTCGCCGCGCATAAAATCAACTTCTCTGATCACTCCAAGTTCTGTCCTGTCATTCCTGTACAAATATCTCCCCCTATTGATGAGATCAAAATATTCTGCCGGAACATGAAGTTCAAATATGCCAGGACTGTAATATCTGCGGTACCACAAAAGAGTATTAAATACCTGGATAGCCCCAATAGTCTGGAAATCTTTGTCAAATACTATGAAATACATGTCACACCCCCAGATATTTCGGACGGTAATACAAATTCACGTCCAGGTTTGTATAATTTTCATCAGCATCATATTCCAGGTAATTGTCCCCCACTTCAAGCTCAAACGGCTCCGCCTTCCTGTCTATATGCTGGTAATAGTTTACTCCATTCAATTCAATCACCTGATGGCGTGGGTCTGTGTCTATCAGCAGAACATCGCCAATCGCCATATCGCAGACAACCCTCATAAACTTACCATTTTTTACGCTGGTGATCTTCGGATTTTTTACATTCCCACGTTTTGCTATAAACTGTATTTGCACCCCCGTTGATACATCCCCGTCATTTGCAAGCACTACTTCTTTCCGCAATGTTCTGTATCCGGTTATCATACCGCCCAGCATTAGTCCCCTTGCCCTTTCTGGATAATCCATCTTGTTTGTAGCACGGCTTGCAAGGCTATGCCATGGAAAATGAAACTGCGCTGTATAGTGCGCCATATTCTTTCCAAAGTTATCAATATTCAGCATATAAGGATCCGGACACATCAAATCCACTATAATACCTAATGGGGCATCAAGATTTCTTTGTTTGGCAAATGTCCAGCCTTCCAGTTCATATCCAATATTCCGGGAAATCCCCATGTTCATAATCAGGGCTTTTCCTGTATATTTAGGATTAAAAAATTTAATGACCGCACCCCGGTTTTCCGGGTTGTTACGGCCACTCCTAAATTTTGCTTCTATATGGATGGAACGCTTGCCGATCTTCTTGCCATCCACCGATTCACCATCCACCAATGCATTGTCAGACGTGCTTATCTCCAGTTCCGGTGACTCCAGTCCTGAAATCTCAGTAATATCCAAATCCTCACCTGGTCCCATTGCCAGCGTCCTGCCATTACAAGACAATTCAATTCTTAGTGTATTCACTGTCATTACTTGACACCCCCTGAAAATTTCCTGAACGCTTCTCTTTGCGCTTTGTTCACCTCTGCCGGAGTTATCACCTTTTCATGGTAGTTGTTTTCCTGTTCCATATGATTATCATTGTAGACAACGGTCCCTGTAGAAACTAACGCCATTGCTCCGGCCGCGCCGTATGCGTGAAACGCAACCTGCCCCATGGAAGCATCCACTGTTCCTTTCATAACCGCCAACAGTTCCCCTGCCTGCGTCCGCATGTCCTGTAACGCCTTGGGCATAGATCTTTTTACACCCTCTACGGCGCCGGGCATCAGCCAGCGGCCAAATTCATCCCTGAATCTGGTAGAAGGAGAATTGATTCCCAGCGCTTCCTTTGCACCGTCCAGCAGACTGTCTGCCAAATCCGCCACTTTCTCTTTCAACCAGTCCCAGCCGCTTGAAATACCGTTCCAAATACCGGACACGATATTGCTCCCTACTTCTGTCATACGCTTTACGATATCAGCGCCCCACTCCATCATTGCGGCGGTCACCTTAACCAGTTCGTTGGTTACTTTCCCTGGAAGCTGTAATAGTTGTGAGATGATAGCGGATATCATGTCGCTGATCGCTTTTTTTCCACTGCTTACCATCTGCTGTTTCCATGCCAGCATCTTCGTGATGACCCCGACAAGCCACTCCCAGATCTTTCCCGGCAATTCAGTCATTAATGCTATCATTGCAGAAATCATACCGTTTATTGCCCCTTGTGCAACATCCAGCATCTGTTGTCCCCACGCAATGATCTTCTGCACCGTGTCGTCAAGGTACTGTGCAAGTTCTGCCGGCATACTGGTAATTCCGTTGATAAGCCCCTGTACTAAATAGTCTCCTTGTTCAGCCATCACGGTTGACGGGCTGTTAATACCAAAAAATGACTTGATTCCACCCAGAATAGCTGAACCAAGTTCTAATGCCGCATCCTTTACAGCACCCATCCCATCGATTAGTCCACCCACAATTCCTGCTACAATGTTCGGGACAGCTTCAGCAATACCTGCAACAATCTCCGGGACAGCTATAATAATCTGCCATAGCAGTTCTTTTGCCGCTGTGAATATCTGCGGCATAGCCTGTGCTAAACCTGTAGCAATTGCTGTAATAATCTGCGGAAGGTTTTCAACAATTGCAACCACAATATCAGGGATCGCCTCGATAATTGCCATCAACAATGTAATAGCTGCTTCTAACAACTGCGGAAGTGCCTCTACAAGTCCATTGACAAGCGCTGTAATAATCTGTGGCAAATTATCCACGATTGCCTGAACAATAACAGGGATCGCTTCAATGATACCCATTAACAACTGAATTGCACCATCCACAAGCAGAGGTATGTTCTGGGTAAAAAAGTCAATAATTGTGGTTATCAAATCAGGAAGCGCCTGCAATAATTTTTCTATGATAACGGGCAGCGCATCCAGTATTGCCATGAATAACTGAATAGCTCCTTCTAATAAAATAGGCATTCCTTCAACAAAACCCTGTACTAAACCCTGCACTAACTGTAAAGCTGCATCTACAAGTGCAGGAAGGTTATTGACTAAAGCCATTGCTATATCTGTAATAATGAAAGCTGCCTGTGAAATCAGTATAGGAATCGCATCAGCAATTCCTCCCGCTAATGCCACAATAATATCCACACCTGCCTGTAAAATAAGAGGACACCATTTACCAATAGCGGCTGTCATATCCTCAAAAGCAGCCAAAGCCGCTTGAACCATCTGTGGTGCGCCATCAGCAATTCCCCCTGCAAGTTTGCCAATTAAAGTTATGGCTGTTGCCCAAATCTCGCCAGCACATGACTGTAATCCAACGACTATAGATGTAATCAGGCTTGCCCCAGATTCACCGATCCCCGGTGCGTTTTTCAGCCCTTCACAGAAAGAACTAACCAAATCTACGGCTGCATCCACTATCATGGGCGCTGACTCTGCTATGCGTTGGACAGTCTGTGCAAGCACATCACCTACGGAACCAACCAAACCTTCAAAACCACCCTCATCGAACGCACCCTGAAGCTGTTGAACCATACCACTGGCTTCTTTTACAACGTCCTTTGCCGTATCCTGCATGTTTTCATACAGGGAAGTCAGCAGATTTGCGGCAGATTCTTGCAGAATACTGAATTGACCGCCAAAAGTATCTATCATGGCATCATAAGCCGCCTGTGTACTTCCTGTGCTAGTAGTTAAATCATTCAATGATTGTCTAAATGAATCTGTTCCTTGCTGCATAATTGCATTAGCTGCTTTTCCTGCTTCTGCGCTTCCAAAAAGATTTATAAGTGCATCTGAACTACCATCCACGGATTCAGACAAAACATCCATAACATCGGCTAATGATCCACCCTGAGCCATAAATTCAGCAAAAGACATTCCGGCTTTTTGTTGAATGATGTCCCCAACGGTTGAACTATTTTTACCAAGTTCATTAAACATAGCGGACATATACGTTGTGGATTCGGCTGTAGATATACCACTTTTTGTAAGCGCAATATAGCCTGCATTAATATTTTTAAGATTGATTCCATATGCGGATCCTGTAGCGATTGCTTTGCCCATATTAGACGCTAATTCATCTACAGTGGTAACACCCTCATTCTGCACGGTGATAAGCTGATCTGAAATTTCAACTGCATCGGACGCCGGTAATTTGTATGCATTTATTGCCGTGGTCAGTGCGCCCATAGCTGTGCTTGCTGATGTGTAACCGCCAACCGACAGCTTGTTAGCAACATCTACGGCATTAAGTGCATCTTTCATATCTTCTGTGACCGGAATCCCCGCAGACATAGCTTGATAAAGCGTTTCGTTCAATTCAGTTGCTGCTGTTCCCGACGCTGAGGACATTTCTAGTATTTTTGCATTTAAATTATCCGTATCAACGGCAATATCCCCAAACAGGGTAGATGCTTTTGTAAACGATGTTTCAAAGTCCGAACCAACCTTGATAGCTGCACCACCCAATTTTGTAATGCCGGTAGCCGCTGCACCTAATACTTTACCGGTGACCGCAAATCCTTTCTTTGCCAAACCTCCAATGCTGTTTAATCCGTTTTGAAATCCTGAACTATCTATTTTTGTATCAAAATTTAATGATCCGTCTTTACCTGCCATTTAAAATCCTCACTTGATCATCTGTGAAATATTGCCTCCTTTTTCAAGGATAGCTTCTAATTCCTTTTCGATCTTTACCCTTTCAGCAGGTTCAGGTAATTTGTATACCCGTTTCATCCGCTGATAAAATCTTTTCTGTGCCTTTGGCATCTTCACCGGTATTTCCATAGTGCGGTATCCCATGATCTTACAGAACTGCACCGACTCCGGCAATCCTAAAAATAAAGCTCTAAACTGCCACCAATGAAGCTTGTTCTTTGTCAGGTCAATCTTGTATGTTTCCATAAATGCAGCGTAAATATAGCCGGCATCATACTCATAAGAAAACGGCGGATCTTCGCCTAAACTTTTCCCATCCATTTCAGGCTCTACCGTATCATCAGTTCCACAACGATAAAACCACATGATCCCGTCCAAAGCTTCCTGCACCATCTCCATATCCGTCATTAGCGGAAAAATAGTATCCCCATAATACAACTTCAAAACAGTATTCAGCCTTTCGTCATCCGGCAAAGTCAAATCAGCCAAAGTCTGTTCAAACAAAATCCCTGTTCTGTAATCCGTATTTATGGGGATCTCATTATCTGCTATAATGACCGCATAGGGCAGGTCATCCATCAAAACATTCATGTACGGTTAAGCTGGCCCTTCTCTTTCTTCTTGTATCCCTGCATAGATTGGAAACTGCTCTGACGCTGTGTATATTTATTGGAAAAATTACTGAACTCTTTTCTTTCCGCCCTCTGTGCCTCCTCAATCTGAGCCACCGCCTCCAGATGTACCATGACATTCTTTCCACCCTGGAAAATACTATCAGAAGTGCCCTCACCAAAAACTTCATCAAAAAATAGTTCCACAGCCTGGTTCATTGCCCTATACCTTGCCGCAACACTGCCTTGCATTGTTTTGCTTGCATTGATCTCTTCCTTCATTTTATTTATGGACGGTTCCAGCACTTCCATAAAATCTGCATCCATAAAATCAGCCTGCAAAGTTACCCCATTGATTTCTATATTCATTTTTCATCCTTTCGCTCACCACCGCATGTAAAAACAGCGCAAAGCCGTGGTGGCGCTCTGCGCTGTTCTGATCGTCCACTGCCCTGAAGGTCAGTTACCGTTTTCAGTAATTATTTGTCTTATAAATTTATGTCTCTTGTGGTTCTTCGTCATACCTGCCCTTGAATTCGCCTGCTACAAACTTTTTCGTTACGGTATCAAATTTTCCAAAGACCGGGTCACCCACTGCATGAAGCGTTCCGGAAGCGCTGATCTTCTCACCGCCTGCGCCAGTGAAATCACTGACTTCATTTGACACGATAAACTGCCGGGCTGTATATTCCGCCACAGTGTCCGATGGCATACCGATAGGATTGAACAGTTCCACTTTCACATAGGTATGCTGTGCATCTTCTCCTGTATGATGATCGCGCCCATCCTTCCATAATGCATATAATGCTTTCTGTGAAGGTATTGCATCAAACTCATACGGAAACTCTGTTTCATATGCAATGATATCCGCTGAACTTGTCACCTCATTGATGTACGTTGTGGAATCGCTTTTTGCTCCAGGGGATTCATCCAGTTTCGTAAAACCTATCCCACATAATTCAAATTTTCCGTCCACGTCCATGTAATCCGCTATCATATTGCGGATCAGCGCACTTCTGCCGCCGTTAAAAAGTTGTAAATTAAATTTTTTCATTTTTTGGTGCCTCCTTAAAATATTGTAGTTGCAACTGAATCTGGTAATGGGCGTTCTCCATTGTCGCATCCATCATGAACCCTGGCGCCAGAACAGTTAAAGCTTGCGCTTCACACCCTTCCGGCATTTCCGGGAGATTCCCGGATACGCTTTGCGCTTCCACCCAGTTGCATAAATTTTCATAGAAACTTTCGTTCTGGATTGCCAAGACCCTATCCATGGAATAAGTTTCCCGGCTGTTAAAATTAAACTGGTATTGCCGGATGCTGGATCCGTCAATATACGTCTGCATCACCGGGGAAGTGATAGCGGACTCAAGTGCATATTCTACCGGCTCACTCCCCAATGCATCTACCCGGAAAACCCCGTCTTTTAAAAGAGGGCATTTCAGGAAATAAGCCGAAAGTCCTTCGATGATTGATTCTGTCATTGTCTATCCCCTTTCTGCAGCTCTTTGGATGTCCTTTTTATGGGCCGTTTTCATCCTTTCAAACCATTTGCTGCCCCGCCGTGCGTCATAAGGCCGGGATTGAGCAGTACAGTAGTATTGCATCCGTGCGTATGGGGCTATATACTGCACAAGCCCCGATCCAATTACAGTTCCCAGCGTACCTGATTTTTCCAACATACTGGTACGCAGCGGGATCAGCGGGGAACAGTAGCGCAGTACTTCACTGTCAACAATTGCCTGCTTTCGGTTAAACATATTCGTCTTGTTCTGCCCAGAGCCGGGATTCCATACAAGTTCACAGGTTGTCTTCCCTGTTTTTATGATAGTCCCCCGTGGTGTATTAATACGATGTATCCCAGCCATCATTTACCTCCGATCCGCCAATGCCTGGTGTAAAGACTACCTCCCAACGTGTTATCGGCGTATTCCGCAACATGAATCAAATCAAGCCCCTGTTCCTTTGCGTATGCTGTTAATTCATCCTCATACAGCGGGAAAGCGCCATCGACATCTTCACCCCTGACTATCAGATCTCCTTTCTTTATTGTCCAGTATGCTGTGGCTTTGATCTCTTCCAGCTTTGCATATTTTAGACATGGTATATAAAGCCGTTTGCCCTGAACATCTGAACCCACCAGCGGGATCCTGATCTTATAGTTGACATTTTCCCCCCATACTCCATTACTGCCAATCACAGATCCCTTTGCTTCCTGATAGGACACGCCCCTGATTACCGTAGGAAAATATTTTATACGCCGTTCACCCTTGTCAGTGCGTCCATTGAAAATTGTTATGGCTGCATTTGTAATCATACGCCCACCCTTACCTTTCTGGACAACCACCCAGTGGGAAGTAAGCGCACCCTGATAACCTGATGCATAGACCGTTTTACATATTCATCCACCGTTTCTCCATCCTTCCGGGCTACTATGAAAGAAACACTCATTCCGTCTTTGTTTTCAGACTTCACATCCCCCCCTTGTTTCTGTTCCATAATTGCCGTATAGTACGCTTCCGCTGTAGCGCACACAGCATTCATGATAACCGGATCCATGTGTGCTTCATCAGCGAAAATGTCCCCGTTCAGATAGGTCAGGTATCGGATGTATGTTTCAGCTTCCTGTTCAGCCCTCTGGAA
>CAJUCN010000034.1 GCA_910585005.1 uncultured Lachnospiraceae bacterium
TGCTCAATGCGCAGGACACCATCCTCCAGGCAGTGCTGCCGGTGGGGCTGCCCCCCGAAGCATTACGGCGCATTGTACCGGAAGTTCGAGGATTATTTCCGGGGCAGGGGCATCCAGAGGTTCACCTATAAGGGCATCCCCTATAAGGTGGGGATAACGGATGCGGCAGCCATGACCGTCTACCAGAGGATAGCGGAGTTCAATAAGGTCATCACGGTGGACATCGGTGGCTTCACGCTGGATTACCTGCTGATCCGGGGCGGCAGGCCGGACCTTGGGGTATGCGACTCGCTGGAGAAGGGCGTCATCAAGCTGTACAATGACGTGGCCTCCCGCATCAATTCCGAGAAGGACATCCTGCTGGACGATACGGACATCGATTGGATCATCCGGGGAGAGAGGACGGACTATGACGGGGAGGTCGTGCGCATCGTTGGGGACATGACCAGGACTTTTGTGGACGACATCCTGGGGACGCTCCGGGAGCGGGGCTTGACTTAAAGACAAGCTGCGTGGTGTTCATCGGCGGCGGGGCCATGCTGCTTAAGAAATACCTGGAAAGCTCGGACAAGATCGGGCGCAGCATCTTCGTGGAGGACATCTGCGCCAACGCGAAGGGCTACGGCCTGCTCTACCAGATACAGAGGAAAGGCAGGTAACTGCCATGGGGAAAAAGAACGCATTTGTGACCACCACAGCTCGCTGGGGAGGATGTTCTCACGCTGGTTGGTGTTGTCCTCCACCATCTGCGTGATGGCCTGCTCGTCCGTCAGGTTGCGGATGATGCACGGCATGTCCGCGTAGCCTGCAAGCTCGCTGGCCTTCTGGCGGCGGTGGCCGGAGACGATCTCATAGCCGCCGTCCTCCCGTGGCCGGACGATGGCCGGCTGGGTCACGCCCTTGTCCTTCACGCTGGAGACCATCGCCTTCATTTCTTCGTCATTGCGGACCTGGAAGGGATGGTCCTTGAAGGCGTGGAGCTCGGACAGCTTCAGGTAGACGGTCTGCTCGTCACCGCGCCGGATCTTTGTCCGGACCGTCTGAGCCAGTCAGGTTTTTCGATTTTTCATCGGCCATTCGCAATACCTCCTTCTTGGTTTTCTGGCATGAAAAAAGGGCTTGACCTCTCTTGTCAAGCCCCGGTAGTTGGGTTGCCTCCTTTCCCTGCGCCCATGAAAAAACCGCCCTTCGTTGTGAAAGAGCGGTTTTTCAGTAGGTTGGCAGTCCATTATTTTGTTTTTTTATATGTATCCCTTTGTACACTGTTGCAAAAGTCAGTTATTATCACGGAAACTCGGATACTATCAGGCAAAACCCATATACAAACATGGAAACTGCCTGTATTATCACGGAAACAGGATGGGAGTTTTCGTGATAATATAAGGGTTTCTGTGATAGTGTAAAGAGTTTTCGTGTTTATATATTAGTAAAGCGATAAAAATTAAATGGAATATAGATGAGATGAGGAAAGGGCTGTCCAATGGCTCTTTTTTGCTTTCCATTTCCGAAAAATAGTCGTTTCGTGCCATTGGGTGAAAAACAGAAAATTTCTATGGTATAATTCAGTGGGTGATTTTACTTTAGCAGGAGCGGTATTCTTCTGAAGTAATAGGAAAGGACGGAAGCTGAAAGTGGCTTGTGTGGCTTATCAGAAAAGCACGGTAAATCTGAAATCCTATATGCTGTGCCAGTGGAGCCTTGTGGGGGGATGACTGGCACGTTCAGGGAGATGGAGTAACTGTATATCTGATGCATAGTTCTATATCGATGATTTGTTGTTTTCAAGGATAAATTGATTTAAAGAAATTTCCATGCTATACTGTCCTGCGAAAAGATAACTGAGGGAGGTGGGAAATATGCTCTGCCATTTGGTGATTGACTTAAACAAAGGACTCTGTACAAAGTCTGATGACTGGACGAAATTTGTACAGAGGTAATAACTATCGTCCACATTGGATTTTGTACTTTTTATTCTGAAAAAATAAAGAATAGAATGGAGAAAATTCAATGGAAGAAAAATCATTTAAGAAATATATTATTTTGTGGTTAAGCCAGAGCGTATCGGGACTTGGGAGTTCCATGACCGGGTTTGCGCTCGTTTTATGGGCGTATGGACAGAGCCATTCTGCAATGTCCGTTTCGCTGATGTCCTTTTGCAATTATGTGCCGTATGTTTTTTTAAGCCTGTTTGTCGGCAGTTTTATAGACAGGCATAAGAAGAAAATAATCATGCTGGTCTCGGACAGCATTGCGGCGGCTGGTTCGCTGGCAGTATTGGTGTTTCTGTTTGCAGGATGTCTGGAGGTCTGGAATATCTATGCCATAAATGCGGTGATTGGTATAACGAATGCCTTTCAGCAGCCTGCGTCCGCGGTGGCAACGGGAAGACTTGTACCAAAGGAGAAGATTTCAAATATCAGTGGGATGAATTCTTTTTCCAATAACCTTATTGTTGTATTCAGCCCTATGCTGGCGGCATTCCTGTTTGTGGCAGGCGGACTTCCTCTTATCCTGCTGATAGATCTGGCGAGCTTTGGCTTTGCATTTTGCGTATTGCTGTTCTTTATCACTATCCCGGAACAGGAGCAGGAAAAGAAGTACAGCTCTCCATTTGCCGGAATAGCAGAAGGATTTGATTTTCTGAAAAAGGAAAAAGGCATATTTTATATCATGGTTACAATGGCACTGATCAATTTCTGTTCAAGGCTGACCTATGAGAATATTTTATCGCCAATGATCCTGGCAAGAAGCTCCGGGAACAGTATCGTGCTTGGAACTGTAAATGCCTGCATGGGGATAGGCGGGATTGCCGGGGGTATTATTGTTTCCGTAAAGAAAGAAATCCGCCATAAGGCTGTGGCAATTTATGTTTCGGCGGCATTGTCATTTCTGTTCGGTGACCTGATGATGGCAGCCAGTCAAAATGTATTCTGGTGGTCAGTGGCTGCGGTCGCTGCCAGTCTGCCGATTCCTTTTATAGAGGCATCCCAGAATACGATACTGTACCGTAAGATTCCCGCCGCTATGCAGGGGAGGGTATTTGCGGTCAGGAATGCTATCCAGTACAGCACGATTCCGGTTGGGATTATCCTGGGAGGTTATCTGGCAGATTATGTGTTTGAGCCTTTTATGGTTTCCGGGAACAGGCTGGCGGAAATGCTGGAAATAATAGTAGGGGATAGTGCCGGAAGCGGCATGGCAGCAATGTTCCTGTGTACCGGGATATGCGGCTTTACAGTGAGCATGGCATCCTGTTTCAACCGGGAAATAAAGTCATTAGACTGATTGGCTAATATGGAGGGGCGGGGTATCTTGCCCCTTTGGTATTTACACGTTCAATCTCATTTCTGTAAAACTCAATTTTTTCATCCAGTTTTATCTTATGCTCCTGCAGCCGTGCAATCTGCTCACTGAGTGCCTGCCGGTGCTGCACCAGCATTTCCATCCTATCAGAAAGGGTGGGATTACCTGTTGCCCGGAGTTCGGCATAGTGTTTGATTTCCTTGATAGGCATCCCTGTATCTTTCAGTCGTTTGATGAATTCAATCCATGTAAGGTCTTTATCGGAATAACAGCGGCGGTTGCCGGAATTGCGCTTCGGGGCAATCAGCCCTTCCTGTTCATAGTAGCGCAGGGTATGGATGCCAAGCCCCGCCAGCTTTGAAAATTCCCCGATAGAATATTCCATAAAAAATCACTCCAATCCTCTTGACATAGAGTTCACTCTACATTGTATGGTTGGATTATACCAAATCGAAGGAGGATTATCAAATGGTTCAGAAAAAAGGAAAATATACAGTCATCACCGGGGCAAGCTCCGGCATTGGGTATGAAACGGCAAAGGCATTTGCAGGGCGGGGAAAAAATCTGATCATAGCAGCAAGGCGCAAGGATAATCTGGAGATGCTGAAAAAGGAGATATTGGAGGAACGTCCGGACGTGGATGTTGTTATCCGAAGTACGGATTTATCTGTGTCGGAAAACGTATACCAGCTTTATGAGGGCTTGAGGGACTATGAGATTGAGACATGGGTGAATAATGCGGGTTTTGGAAATTATGACAGCGTAGCAGATCAGGACTTGGATAAAATCAGTATGATGTTGAATCTGAACATAGAGGCTCTGACAATTCTGTCCTCACTGTATGTCCGTGATTACAAAGATGTAGAAGGAACACAGCTTATCAACATATCATCGGCTGGTGGGTATACCATTGTGCCTACGGCTGTAACATACTGTGCGGCAAAGTTTTATGTCAGCACATTTACGGAAGGGCTGGCATGGGAACTGAAAGAGACAGGCGCAAAGATGAAGGCAAAGGTACTGGCACCCGCGGCGACAAAGACAGAATTCGGAATGGTAGCAAACAATGTTAGGGAATACGATTATGACAAGTCTTTCGGAACATACCATACGGGCAAACAGATGGCTGGGTTCCTGCTTGAATTGTACGACAGCGAAAATGTGGTGGGGATGGTAGACAGGGAAACTTTCAGTTTCCGGCTGGCTGAGCCATTGTTCCCATATGCGGCGGTCTGCTTTTTTCCCAGGCAGGCCGGGCGGACTGATAACGGAAATTATTTGGAAAGCGGGGGAATCAGTAGAGGTAATATGCTTACATGACAGACCTTATGGGGCATCAGCCCCTATATCGGACGAATGGCGAAAAACTTTAGACTTATTTTGGAATTGCAATCGTGAATTGCAATCCGTGAATTGCAATCCACCTGAATTGCAATCAACAAAAAGAATATATAACAAATTATACCAGAAAATATACAAATTATCCCATACCCACCAAAGCAAAAATCTTATTCTGCTATAATAGCGATAGAAGCTCTGTGCTGAGACAGAGGGATCATTTCAGACGAAAGGTGAGGAAAAATGGTTTTACAAAAAAGAATGGCGCTTTTAATATTTGCCCTTTCAGGAATACTTTGCCTTGGGGGATGTGGAAGGAAAGAAAATGAAAAAATTACTTCCATAGAACAGCTCAACAATCCGGCCTATACGATTGGTGTTCCGGAAGGCGGGGCAGGTATGTATATGGCGGAAAAATATTTGCCGGAGGCGGAGCATAAAACATTTTCCGGCAACACTTCGGGGTATCTTGCTATTTCCCAGGGAAAAGTGGACGGGTTTGTTTATGACCGGGTAATGATGGAATTTGCTATTGCCAGCGGTCTTGAGGATGTGGAGATTTTAGAGGAAAACCTGGGAGAAAGTATGGATGTGGCTGTGGGGATTTCACCCAAAAGCCAAGTTGACAATTTAAAGGATAAAGTGAACCAGTTTCTGTCGGAAGCAAGAGCCGAGGGGACGCTGGATGATATGTATGACCGCTGGGTAAGCAGGGCGGAGGGAACCATGCCGGAAATACAGGCGCCACAGATGCCGGATTGTAAGCTTAAGGTGGGAACCACAGGGATGGTTCAGCCTTTCAGCTACTATGAGGGAACGACTCTTACCGGATATGATGTGGAGCTGATTTACCGTTTTGGAGCGTGGCTGAATGCGGAAGTGGAAATTAAGATTTACGACTATGACGGAATTATTGCTGCGGCACAGGCCGGCGACATTGACTGTATTATGGCGAATTTAAATGCCACCGAGGAAAGGCGCAGACATATCGAATTTTCCGATTGTGTTTATCCTTCGGTGACTGCCGTTATGGTAAGGTCGGAACAGAAAGACAGCACAGAGAAAAAATACGAGACACTTTCGGACTTTGCCGGAGCAAGGTTTGCCTCATTAAGCGGAGGGGTTTACGATAAACTTTTACAGGAAGTAATTGCGGATGCGGAAGATTTCTCCTACTACAATTCTGTTCCCGATATTGTTGCGGCCCTTAAGGCAGACCGTGTGGATGCGGGCGTGCTGGATGAGCCGCTGGCACAGCTTGCGGCAGCAAGAAATGAAGGGCTGAAAATTTTTGAAGAACCTGTCGTACAGGATAAATATGGATATGCTTTTCAAAAAGGAAGCCTTCTGCGGGATCAGTTTAATGAACTTATTGCAAAGTTTAAAGAGGACGGGACAATTGCATCCTTAAAGGATAAATGGCTTGGGGCGGATGAGAGCATAAAGGTATTGACACAGCAGGACTGGCCGGGGGATAAGGGAATTATCCGGTACTACTATGATGGCACCCATGAGCCTATGACCTATCTTGGAAGCAGCGGTGAACCTTTAGGGCTTGAGATAGATCTGCTGCTTCTGATTGCACGTGAGCTGGATATGAAGGTGGAGATGACAACATGTGAATTTGCTTCGCTGATAACTGCCCTTGAAACCGGGAAGGCGGATGTGGTCAGCGGAAGTCTTTCCATCACGGAAGAAAGAGCGAAGCGGGTAGATTTTGCAGATACTCATTATGACTCAGCTATGGTACTTCTGGTGCGTGACTTGGATGGGGCAGTGCAGGAAAAAGGTTTCTGGGCAAATCTTGGGGACAGCTTCCAAAGCACTTTTGTAGTGGAGGGGCGCTGGCGGCTGATTTTGCGGGGGCTTGGCGTCACCATACTGATTTCTGTTTTTTCAGGATTTTTTGGTCTGTGCCTTGGCTTTGGAATATGTATGCTGCGCCGGATCAATTGTAAGTCAGTTCAGTGGATCGGGGCGGTCTTTGTTCGTGTGATTCAGGGAACCCCTATTGTAGTCTTTCTGATGATTTTGTATTACGGAATTTTTGGTTCGGTGGATATTTCTGAAATTCTGGTTGCAGTTATTGGATTTTCCATTAATTTCGCGGCCTATTCATCAGAGATGATGCGGACAGGAATAGAAACGGTGGATAAGGGGCAAAGTGAGGCAGCCCTTGCCATGGGTTATACGAAAGGCCAGACATTTTTTAAGATTGTATTGCCCCAGGCGGCCAGGAATTTTATTCCTGTGCTGAAAGGTGAATTTATTTCCATGGTAAAAATGACTTCAGTAGTAGGGTATATTGCTGTACAGGATCTTACCAAGGTATCCGATATTATACGCTCACGTACCATGGAGGCGTTCTTTCCACTGATAATGACGGCAGTAATTTATTTTATTGTTGCCAATGTGATGACGGCAGCTCTCTCATTTGTAGAGAGGAAAGTTGCACCGAAGCGGAATAAACGCAGTTTAAAGGGGGTGTGCATGTGATAACAGAAAAGCATGAAGCCCGGGGCGCTTGTGCCGGGGAAAATATGAACACGAGCATAATATCTATCCGGCATCTGTGTAAGGAATTTTTGAACGTAACTCCTTTAAAGGATGTAAGCGTGGAGATTAAAAAAGGAGAGGTAATTTCCATTATAGGTCCGTCAGGCACAGGAAAGTCAACCCTGCTTCGCTGTATTAATCTTCTGGAGACACCTACAAAAGGCGAGATTGTGGTAGACGGTGTGGTAACAACGGATAAGAAATGTAAGGTAAATCTGGTGAGGCAGAAGATGGGAATGGTATTTCAGTCCTTTAACCTGTTTGCACACAAGACCATTATAGAAAATATCATGATGGGGCAGGTCGATCTTCTTAAAAGAAACAGGCAGGAGGCTTATGACAAAGGGATGGAACTGCTGCGTAATATAGGGCTTGCAGACAAGGCTTTCTCTTATCCGGATGAACTTTCCGGAGGACAGAAGCAGCGTGCGGCTATTGCAAGGACGGTGGCCATGGAGCCGGAAATTATTCTTTTTGACGAGCCCACTTCCGCCCTGGATCCCACTATGGTGGGGGAAGTTCTTTCGGTTATCCGTGGACTGGCAGGGCAGGGAATGACCATGATGATCGTGACTCATGAAATGAAGTTTGCCCGGGATGTATCCACCAGGATATTTTATATGGATCAGGGCGAAATCTATGAGGACGGAACGCCGGAACAGATTTTTGAGCACCCAAAGAGGGAGAGAACCCGGATATTTATCCGGCAGCTTAAGGTACTCCATGTGGAAAAAATCTCACGTGACTTTGATTTCCCGGCCTTTATGACACGTCTTGAGGAGTTCGGACGTAAACAGCAGTTTTCTCAGAGACAGATTTACGCCATGCAGCTTGTTGTGGAGGAAGTGCTGATGCAAAAACTTCTGCCTGCGGCAGGGGAAGCGGAGGAAAGAGATCTTTCTCTGGATGTGGAATACAGCGAGAGGGAAGATCTGGCGCAGATGCGGTTTTCCTATAATGGGTATTCCTTTCATCCTTTTGGGGACGAAGAAGATTTGTCCGACAGGATAATAAAAGGAATGTCCAAAGAGATGGAGCATAAGTTTGTGGATGGAACGAATCAATTCATTATAAGTATATAGATTAAAAAAGAGGTTGAAATTAAAAAATATTAAATTGGAAATAAAAGAAAAACTATGGAAGAGATGAAATTAAATAATGAAAATATTGCGCAGGCAAGCAGTCTTGCAGAAAAGACGCTTGGAGAATGGGACGTTGATGCCAGAAATATTATCCAAATCCGGCTTGCAGTGGAGGAAACGCTGTTAAAGTACCAGGAAGCTTTCGGTGTGGAGGCAGTATTTGCACAAAAATATAGCAAACGTCTTAATCGCATCCGTCTGGAACTTTTCCTGCCCGGAGAAAGGGTCGATCCTTTTGATACAGGGGAGGAAGAACAGAGCCAGATACTGCGGGGACTGCTTGCCAATATGGGGGTTGCACCCGCGTGGCAGTACAAAAATGGAGAGAATCTTATTATATTTTATCCCAAAAAGAAGAAACGCTCTCAGATGGCTTCGCTGGCACTGTCCGTAATACTGGCTTTTTTGTGCGCTGGTGTGTGTAGTTTCCTGCCAGAGAGTTTCAGGACTTTTCTTGCAAATGAGATTATCAGCCCGGTATTTAACCGCTTTATGGGACTTTTATCAGCCATTGCAGGACCTATGGTGTTTCTTTCAATTGTATGGGGAATATACAGCATTGGGGATATGGCAGCTATGGGCAGAATCGGAAAAAGGATGATCGGACGTTTTATGATGATGACGATTCTTTTGACACTGCCCGCATGTGCGTTGGCTATGCCGTTTTTTTCCCTTAAAACCGGAGACGGGGGACGGTTTGATTTTTCCGAATTGTTTCAAATGGTTCTGGATATTGTACCAGGCAACTTTTTTACGCCCTTTACAGAAGGGAATCCTATGCAGATTATTTTTGTGGCAGTTTTAATCGGAATGGCAATGCTGATTCTGGGAAACAAAGCTACGGTTGCTGCGGCCTTTGTGGAACAGTCCAATTATATTATACAGCTGATTATGGAGGCAGTCAGTTCTTTTGTCCCTGTGTTTGTGTTCGGCAGTATTTTAAATATGATACTGGGTAACAATTTTTCGGTATTTCTTCCTGCATATAAGCTGGTTCTGGTAATGCTTATGGGAGATGCTGTTCTTCTGGCAGTGTATCTTGTGCTAGTATGCACAAGGAGGAAGGTGCAGCTCCGGGTATTGCTGAAAAAGATGATGCCCACTTTTCTGATTGCATTAACCACGGCATCTTCTTCTGCAGCATTTGGGGTGAATATGGAGTGCTGTGAAAAAGATCTTGGAATTGACAGAAGGATAGTTAATTTTGGTATCCCTTTAGGGCAGGTTATCTTTATGCCGGGGGTTTCCATTATGTTTCTGGCGGTGGGATTTTGTATGGCTGAAATCTATGGCGTGACGGTTTCACCGGTGTGGCTGGCTACGGCCTGTCTCATTACCATTGTGCTTGCGGTTGCAGCGCCTCCTATTCCCGGCGGTGCGCTGACTTGTTATACGATTTTGTTTATCCAGCTTAAGATTCCCATGGGGGCTGTAGCGGTCACGATTGCCCTCAATGTAATACTGGAATTTATTACTACAGCGGTGAACTTGTTCTGTCTGCAGGCGGAACTTGTGGAACTGGCTGCCGGTCTTGATATGTTGGATGTGAGAAAACTGAGAGAAAAGAAATAAAAGACAAGATTAAACAGTACCGCATGAACGGATTTAATCTTTTAGGAGTTTGAAATGAAGGATTATACCCTGACAAATCGTGATATAGATGTGGCGTGTCATGAAGTAGAGACATTTTGTGAACGCGCCAATGGGGAAAAAAGGGACATTCTCCGTACACGACTGGCTGTGGAAGAGATATTGCTGAAATATCAGGAAACTATTGGCACAAAGGGGACTTTTCAATTTCAGTGCAGAAAGCGGATAAACCGTCTGTATGCCAGTTTTTCTATTCCGGGAGAAAGAAACGATGTGGTGCATACGGATGGCGGCGAAGAGAGCACTATCATGAAAGGCATCCTTTCAGGTATGGGAGAAATTCCCACATGGCAGTTCAAAAACGGAGTCAATTACCTTACCTTTACATTAAAAAAGAATAAATTATCTCCTGCAGTATCGCTGCTAGCAGCAGTGATACTGGCCTTTTTTGCGGTATGGTAAGCAGTTTTCTACCGGAAAAAACTGTTAATTTTCTTTCAGAGGAAATGATTACCCCTGTTTTTGACACATTTATGGGGCTGTTGAGTGCTGTTGCAGGGCCCCTGATATTTTTGTCGGTGGCAGGCGGTATTTATAATATTGGGGATATTACAACGCTGGGAAAAGTCGGAAAGCGGATGATCAGCAGGTTTTTATGGATGACGCTGATTTTTACGACAGTATTCGGTATTGCCATCCTGCCTTTATTTCCTCTTGCAGGCAGCGGCAGCAGTTCCTTTCGGCTTTCAGAACTTCTGGAAATGGTTCTTGGAATTGTACCGGACAATTTTTTTACGCCTTTTTTGGAGGGAAATCCTTTACAGATTATTTTTCTTGCTGTCCTTGCAGGGATGGCAATGCTGATTCTAGGGAACAGGGCTGCGATTGTTTCGCTATTTTTAGAACAGGCAAATGCCATTATATTACTAATCATGGAAAATATCAGTGCTTTTGTCCCCGTTTTCATTTTTGTCAGTCTTTTCAATATGATTCTTGGCAAAAACTTTTCTGTATTGCTGAAAGCCTATAAAGTACTGCCGGTTATGCTGCTTGGGGATGTCTTTCTTATGGCAGTTTATACAGGTCTTGTATGCATTCGTAAAAAAGTTTCTATGGCAGTCTTCCTGAAAAAAGTTTTTCCAGTTTTTATGATCGGTTTGATAACAGCTTCTTCTGCCGCCGCATTTTTGGAGAATAGGAAAGTGTGCGAGGAAAAACTGGGGATTGATAAAAAAATTGTAAATATCGGGGTTCCTCTTGGTCAGGTGGTATTCATGCCGGGATTTTTTATTTTATATTTTGTAATGGGAATTTGTATGGCGGAGATTTATGGTGTGAAGATATCCCCGGTATGGCTGATTACAGCGCTGATCATTGCGGTAGTACTGGCTGTGGCTACACCGCCCATTCCCGGGGGTGCTCTTGCCTGCTATACGATTCTGCTTTTACAGCTTGAAATCCCTGCCCAGGCCATTATGATTGCAGTTGCTATAAATGTGATACTGGATTTTTTTGCTACAGCAGTAGATTTGTTTTGTCTGGAGGCAGAGTTGGTAGAACTGGCGGGGGACCTTGAGATGCTGGATGTGGGGAAAATACGGAAAACATTTTAAAATTATTGTAATAAACCAGATAGAATGATATAAATGACAAAAGCAGAGTTCTGCCGACTGCCGCTTGACGATATCGACATAAAAAACAGACAGAAGTAGAATGACTTGAAAGGGCAGAAATGGAAAATTGAGAAATCGCTGGAACGATAATTGCGGAGGAGATATTATGCTCGAAAATATACCATCTTAATCAATTATGACGGAATTACTTGGACAATCCTTGTTTGAAGTTTGGCAGGCGTTATGTTTGGCTATTGACGAAAAATACGATATGGATTGGTTATGGAATGCTGGTGGTAAGAATTGGACTTACGAGTATAAATATCGCAGAGGGGGAAAAACCCTTTGCAGCTTATACGCAAAAAGTAGTTGTGTTGGTTTCATGATTATTTTTGGGAAAGATGAGAGAGCTAAATTTGAAGCAATACGGGGTACTCTTTCTGACGTTGTTTGCAGACAATATGATGAGGCAAAAACCTATCATGACGGAAAATGGGTTATGTTTGAACCGACCAATACGGCTAATTTTGATGATTACATGAAATTCCTGAACTCTCCTTATTTTTCAAGGCTTTTCAAGCCTCATACAGTGAATTGTTATGTACTTTCCCTTGTTTTTGCCCTTATAGGCAGTTTACAAGGGCAGATTTCAGTTGTATAATAATCGAGAATATGAAATAGGTTGTTTTCTAGCTAGAATTTGCATATAATATAAGTGAAAGTGAGGTGTATATAAAATGACAATAGATACAAACACCATGATTTCAATTACAGAAGCGAATCAAAATTTTTCAAAAGTAGCTAAAGTAGTTGACGAACATGGAACAGCGGTTATTCTGAAAAATAATGTGCCTAGATATCTGGTTATTGATTTCAGTAAAGCGGAAAAAGAAAAAGTTGCCAGTAATGAGGATGTATTTGCAATATCTGAACGATTAATAAAACAGAATATGGAAGCATATGGGGTTCTTGCCAAATGATTATTTTAAGCAGGGAGCAAGTACTAAAACTTCATACAAGTTTAATCAAAACCACTGGAGGAAGTGACGGTATTCGTGATGAGGGAATGCTGGATTTGGCGTTAAATAATCCGTTTCAGTCATTTGGCGGAAAAGAGCTTTATCCAAGCATTCAGGCAAAGGCGGCACGGCTTTGTTTTGGATTGGTAAGAAATCATGCAATGCTGGACGGAAACAAAAGACTTGGTACGCATGTTATGTTAGTTTTTCTTGCATTGAATGGATAACATTACAGCTAAAAGGAGTTAAGTGATGTAATTCTTGCACTGGCATCCGGTAACATTGGCGAAAAGGAAATCTTACAATGGATTATTGAACATCAACAATAAGTCTTTGGCATTTGAGAGCGAAATACACCCATTGCACAAACTGTGTTTATGCAATGGGTATTTTGTCTTGTAGGAAAGCAAGTATGCAGCATTGACAGATTTACCTAGTGCAATGCCTGATGAAATTTTTAGGCGGGATATCGCAGAACTTTTGAGCTACTTTGATTATTATGTTTCATCTTCTGTTGCGGGACATAGGAAACCTAACTATAAAGGCTTGCAAATGTTCCCCTCATTTTTGCCCTTATCAGGGTTCGTAATGCCTTGTGGGAAGATATAATACAAGGGCAGGGCAGGCATCCCCGACGTTCCGGCAGATTGAAGAATAGGGGAGCAGCGAGAGGAGGTGAAGGTCGGTATGGAATTTTACGGGGGAACATGGATAAAATGTCTTTGCATGGAGAAATAAACTGCTCGGACTTATAGAGAGAGCAGGGGCGGCTCTGACTGACAGAGGAGCCGTAATATTAAAAATAATGGAGACTAAAGGAAATGAACATTAATGGAATAGGAGCGGCAGGGTATCTTGCCATGTATGGAATGAGAGAAACAGAAGGGCACGTGGCGGATAAGAACTTTGCTGACGAGATAAGCAAAGCAGCGGAAAGGCTGGAAACGGAAGATTCGGATTCTGGCTGCGGAAATTCTTTGTAGAGCATGGGTTTGAAATTGACAGCAGATGACCATATCAATTATCAAGTGGAAAAATAAGTTATAAAAAATTCATAAAAGATTTGTTGCAACAGTGTACAAAGGGATACATATAAAAAAACAAAATAATGGACTGCCAACCTACTGAAAAACCGCTCTTTCACAACGAAGGGCGGTTTTTTCATGGGCGCAGGGAAAGGAGGCAACCCAACTACCGGGGCTTGACAAGAGAGGTCAAGCCCTTTTTTCATGCCAGAAAACCAAGAAGGAGGTATTGCGAATGGCCGATGAAAAATCGAAAAACCTGACTGGCTCAGACGGTCCGGACAAAGATCCGGCGCGGTGACGAGCAGACCGTCTACCTGAAGCTGTCCGAGCTCCACGCCTTCAAGGACCATCCCTTCCAGGTCCGCAATGACGAAGAAATGAAGGCGATGGTCTCCAGCGTGAAGGACAAGGGCGTGACCCAGCCGGCCATCGTCCGGCCACGGGAGGACGGCGGCTATGAGATCGTCTCCGGCCACCGCCGCCAGAAGGCCAGCGAGCTTGCAGGCTACGCGGACATGCCGTGCATCATCCGCAACCTGACGGACGAGCAGGCCATCACGCAGATGGTGGAGGACAACACCAACCAGCGTGAGAACATCCTCCCCAGCGAGCGGGCCAAGGCATTAAAAATGCAGCTTGAGGCCATCAAGCACCAGGGGGCGAAGAACTTCACTTCGGGCCAGCTTGACCCGAAGGACGGTATTCTTTCATTGTACCCGGAAAAGGGTAACAGAAAGGAGATTTTACTATGAAAAAATGTTTACCAATTATCTTTGCCGCCCTCATAACAGTAAGTTCGCTGACAGGGTGCGCAGGACGGAATCCTTCGTCCGAACAAAACAATGCTACCGTGCAAAGTAGCGAACCTGCCATTATCCAAACGGCACTGTCAACAAATGGGGCTTTCAGCCCGACCATTCCCTCTAATGCGTCTGCTGCATATGAAAAGCTGATGGCATACAAAACTGAGGACTACGGGCAGCAGAGCGTAGCCGATTTCAATGCTGCGCTTGCTTCGACACCTGATGAATTGGCAGTGTTCCTTGCAGATATAGCTGACGTGACAAACACCATGTCTCCCGATGACGAAAACTATGAATTTTTCACAACCACAATAACCTTTTCGTCCCATGAATTATACTGTGAGCATATGGGAGAAGAATTTACTCTCTTTGTACCAATGTCAAAACAGAGTAGGCTTTGTGACTATTTGGACGAGGCTGGGGAACCCGTATATGAATTTAACTGTTTTGTTGAGTCTAATGTCGCTTACTCCATCGACAATCCGAAACTTGTATCGGTAGCAGAGAGAGATAAGGTGTTGCTGACCTATAAAGAAGAAATGCAGAATTACTTGAATGGTCTAAGCGAAACAGAAATTGTGGGCAGCAATATCAAAGAAATGCTCATAGACAAGTCCGCTGAACTTGCAAATAGCTTATCCACTGAAAATATGAGATTATCGCCTTGCGAAATTTACTTGATTGAAATAAACGGCGAAGCAGAAGAAGCCATTCAGCAATGAGGACAGCTATGAAAAATCATGGGTATGAAGTTTAAGCCTTTCTCCACATGTTTTCCTTGCCGCTGATATTCCTGATATGTCTTTCCCCATTCACACAGCCCGCCTAAGATTGGTTTCAGGGTATTGCCTATTTCGCTTAATGAATATTCAACCCTTGGAGGGACTTCGGGGAAAACAGTTCTAAGGATGATTCGCTGTTCCTCCAGTTCCCGGAGCTGTTCTGTCAGTGTCTTGGTGGTGATGCTGCCAAGGAGCCGCTGCAGCTCATTAAAACGGATTGTGCCTTTGGAGAGATGCCATAATATTTTCAGTTTCCATTTTCCGCTAAGGATATTCAGCCCAAGTTCAACCGGGCATTGTTCATCCACTGCTTGCACCTTTGCCATTATGTATTGCCCCTTTCCACGCACGGTTTCAAAAAGGAAACCTTATTTCAAAAAAGTGCGTACTTGATTTTAGCTTTCCTTAATGCTAACGTCAATATACCAAAATTGTCAAGGAGGTTCTGAAAATGGTGATAGACAGCCATGAACATATCATGTTCCCCATAAAAATGCAGTTGGAGAAAATGGATGCGGCGGGGGTGGATAAGACGGTATTATTCTGCACGGCACCGCACCCGGAGAAAGCAGGCACATTAAATGAACTGGAAGAAGAAATGGCGGCTTTGAATAAGATTCTAGCAGGTTCCAACACTAAGGAGGATAACATCAGTCGCCTGAAAAAGAATATTGCAGAAGTGGCAGAGGCAGTAAGGGCATATCCTGACCGCTTTTTAGGCTTCGGCGCTGTGCCTTTTGGAATGGAACTGGAAGAAACGGAAAAATGGATTGACACACAGATCACTTCCAATTCTCTGTATGGAATCGGAGAGTTTACACCCGGAAACGAGCGGCAGATCAGGCAGTTGGACACTGTATTTCAGGCATTGATGGATACAAGGATTTATCCGGTTTGGGTACATACTTTCCACCCGGTTACGGTGGAGGGGATAAAACTTCTGATGTCCTTATGCGAAAAATATCCTGGCATTCCCATTATCTTCGGGCATTTGGGCGGCTCAAACTGGATGGACGTGATCAAATTCGCAAAAGAGCATGATAATGTGTACTTAGACCTTTCGGCTGCATTTGTTTCCATTGCTACTAAGATAGCATTGACCGAGTTGCCGGAGATGTGCCTGTACAGTTCAGATGCCCCTTATGGGGAACCGTATCTATATAGGCAGCTCATTGAATTTGTCAGCCCGGACAAGAGGACAGCGGAGATGGCATTAGGGGAGAACATATCCCGGTTACTGGAATTACACTAAGGATAAAGAGGAAAAGGGCTCATAGGCCCTTTTTCCAATTCTGGCGGTCTGGTTTTTCCCAGACAGGCCGGGAGGCCTGATAACGGAAATTACTTGGAAAGCGGGGGTAATAATAACTTCTCGGAATCTCAATGAATGAGATTCCAACCGAAGATTGACAACTGAATATCGTGCAGGAAAAGAAATTTGAGAAAAATGGACATAAACATTGGACATAGCGGGTACTATGCCTTGAAAAATCTTATGGAATCGCTTAAGATATCATTATTAGGCGGTCAATCCTAATAATGATTCTTGAAATGCCTCAGCAGATGGCATTTCCCAGGCATCAAGATGTTGTAGCATCATGATGCCGTAGAGGCGGCAGTACCACATCTTAGTCGAGCGGTGCCTGCCGTCTTCTAATTTATAGTCCTCTTTCTCGCGCTTGTTGGAGCGCTCCACGGAAGTCCTTCTGTCATATTCCTTTTCCCATGCTTTAGAGTCCCTTGGCGGTATGTTAAATAACCTTGGATTGTCATCGGTAAAGATGTGTACGGTTCTTCCATATTTCGCCGGTGAACAAGGGTGTTCACAGAAGCAGCCACGTTTCCGGTTTGATTTCGGGCACCGGTATTTTGCCCGGTGTTTGGCAGCTTCATATCCATCTTTATGCATACGTAAGCCCATTTTACAGACAGGGACACCATCATCATCAATAGTGAAATCATCCTTATAAGTGAAATATCCGGTATGTCCTGGATTGAGGTCAATAAAAGGAACGATATGTTCCCGTCTGCAGTAATCATAGACAGCGTAAGCGTCGTGTGCAGAATCCGGAAGGAGTTTTTCAATCCGGAATTTCGGAAGATATGCTTTCATGGTGAAAAAGGAATGGAGAAAGGAAAGCATGTCATGCCGGGAGGCCCGCTCTAAAAGCGGAAACACAGGGAGGTCGCTGAAGGAATCGGAAGCCACATACATGTAGAGGTGGTAGCCGAAGAAATAACATTCCCGGTGGGAGTCCCATCCCCAGTTACAGTCGGGCTGGGAATAATGACGTTTGCAGTTACAGGAAGAACAGCCTTTCTCCTTACAATCGCAGATGCGCTTTTTGCGCTGCTGTGCGGCAGTACGGACAGGGGTGCCGTCACCGGCAAGAGCCAGGTGCCGGGGATTAACCAGCCCCCTGTGGATGGACTGGTCCAGGAACTGCTGCTGATAAAGCCGGAAAATGAGGAAAAAGGGATTCTCAGGCTTTAAATGCCAGCGTTCCAGCAGGGGAAGAAGTTTTGAAGCAGTGCTGGAAGAATCGCAGGGAGTCTTATCACCTTTCTTCTTCCCCCTGGGAGTTTCCTTAAGCATGCGGCACCAGACAGTGATGGAAGTAACTTTCAGTTTCAAAGCAAGCAGATAGGAGCGCAGCATGCAGGAAGGGAGCCTTGGTTCCGGGCCAAAAACAGAATAGCATTCCTGCATGACAGAATCCGTCTTGGAAAGATCGAGAAACCAGAACTGCACGATATAATCCCAAGTGCTTTTGGGAAGCACAAAGGGATCCGGGTAAAATTTAAGGAACTGGGATACGAAAGTATCCTGAAAGGCGGCATGACCGCCAGGGTTACAAGGTAACATCAAAAATCGCCTCCAATCAAAAAATGTACTTTTTGATCAAGGGCGCGAAGCGCCGCATTTTTTGACTGGTTTGTCAAGTGTTTTTGAGAAAAAAGTGGGTGATTTTTGAAAAATAGGTTCTGAAAGCCCCATGAAATAAGGGCTGAAGATTCCGAGAAGTTATAATTTGCGAGTGGCGGAATAGGCAGACTATATTATCGAAAAAAGCAATATTCTTGCAACACACTCCAATACACATAAAACCGTTTCTTTTTATCGGATAATGCCAAAGCGAAATAAAACCGATAAATCTGAAAAATGAAGATATTTTACAAGACGCAGGAAAAAATAAAAGGTAAAATGGCTTTTGACAAAATTCAAAAATTGAATTCGGAGGTAATCCACATGAAAAAAGAAATAAGGACTGTGGTATATGATGATGAATTGAGGATGGAGGCATATCGCTTTGAGGGAATTGTGCAGCCTTTTCCGAGCCATTTTCATGAGCATTATGTCATAGGGTTTGTGGAGAAAGGGGAACGGGTGCTTTCCTGCCGGGACGGGGAGTATGCCATAGAGGAAGGCAGCATCGTGCTTTTCAATCCGGGTGACAGCCATGCCTGCGTACAGAGTGATGAAGGGACGTTTGATTACCGGGGATTTAACATTTCAAAGGAGGTCATGCTTGATCTGGCAGAGGAAGTTACCGGGAAACGGGAGCTTCCGGGATTTTCAGAAAATGTTATCTGTGATGAGGAGATAGCCTGCCACCTGCATCCTCTGCATGAGATGGTCATGAAAGGAACGGGGGAGTTTAAGAAAGAGGAAACCCTGCTGTTCCTGCTCTCGTACCTCATCCAGAATTATGGGAAGCCTTTTGAAAGCTGCATCCCGGAATGCAGGCAGGAGATTGAAAAAGCCTGCGAATACATGACAGCGCATTTTACGGAGCGCATTTTGTTGAGGTAAGATAACGTAACCTTTTTTGCAGAGGGCGTTATCTTACCTCTTTTTGATGTATGTTAGATAGCATAACTCTTTACGTCGGCTCCTATCTGTCTGAAATAGGAGATACTTTCGGTAGGCTTGTCGCCTGTATCAACTCTGCCGACAAAGCTATAAAAGATTTCGATTTTGCGGGTGTTCGTTTCCTTATCCAGTTCGTGAATAAGAATACGGTCAATAAATTCATGGACGTTTTCGTAGGTCAGTTCGGTAATGGCGGTGTACTTGCGTACCAGTGCGACAAACCTTTTCACGTCCGCGCTGCGCTCGGTGGCGTTGTCGATTTCCTGTGACAGCTCCGCAATCCTCCGGGTCAGCGTCTTTTTTTCTTCATCATAGCCGGAAGTCAGAAAAGCAAACTGTTCATCTGAAAGTTTCCCTAAAGCGTTGTCCTCGTAGAGCTTGCGGAATAAGATATTCAGCTCGCTAATACGGCTCTGCGCCTTGTCAAGCTCTTTCCGCTGCTGCGTCAGCGTCTTTTGTACTGCCTTTGCGCTGCACTCGTTGGCGGTTTCGATAAACTCCTGTTCATGCTCTTTCACATA
>CAJUCN010000035.1 GCA_910585005.1 uncultured Lachnospiraceae bacterium
AATACCGGGATTGCGAGGTATTATGCTTTGCTAAACTGTCAAAGATGGGATTATATAGTATTTAAAACTACATGACAAGCACCGTTTAAAACAGTTTACTGCTTTACTTTAAAATTTTAATATGGTAAAATTTCACTATACGAATATATTACCGGGAGGTATTATAATATGAACAAAAAAATACAGACTTCTGCCGTAGACCATCTTTTTGAAGCGATTTTATGCCTGCAGAGCAAGGAAGAATGCTATCTTTTTTTTGACGACTTATGCACGGTCAATGAATTGCTCTCTCTTTCTCAGCGTTACGAAGTCGCCTCAATGCTAAGAGACCGCAAGACCTATCTGGAAATAGCAGAAAAAACAGGAGCTTCTACCGCTACAATCAGCCGGGTAAACCGTTCCCTGAACTACGGAAATGATGGGTACGATCTGATTTTTGAACGCCTTCAAAATGCAACAAACGGATAACCCTGCCGGATTATCCGTTTATGTCTATCATCAGCATTGGGTCTATATATTCATCATCTTTTATGATCTGATAGGCCAAATCCTGATTATCTTCTCCTATGGAAAACAAAATATAACCCTTTCCCAGTTCCTCACCATTTTTGACCAATGCAACCCCACCATTTCGATATACTGACTGATAGCCGTTCCCATGATCTATGATGATCTTATTTCCATATTCCTCATCAACATCCACGCTGACCACTGTCCCTGTCCCGCTGGTGATCACATTGATTCCCTGTACTGCATGAAAAACCAACATTGGTTCTTCTCCTGTCGTTTCTTCCATCGTAGTTGAACCGCTTAAAGGAAACCCCTTCGGCAAAGCATTTTCTACTACTTCCTGAGAAATCGCATCCTCACTGGCAACTTTCATGCTCACTGCTTCGCTTAATACTGTCACCTTGTTGGACAAGGTATAGTTTTCTACTGACAGCGCTTCATTTTCATCCGTCAGGTTATTGATCATGATGATCTGCTCTACAATCTCCTTCCGTGCATCCTTAAGTGTGATTCCATCGTAAACAAATTTACAGACCACCACCACTATTACCACAAAAAGAGCTGCTATTGCCATTTCTACAAGCGCTGAGCTGATCACATGCCGCTTCATGGTCCCATCTTTTTTTTCGGTCACCAAAAGCAGCGCAAATGTCTTCTTTCTTTTTGTTTTTTGCTCCATTTTTAGCCTCCATTAACTTCTTGGGAATTGCTCAATTGTTTACATTTTACCACAGTTAACAAAATAGAACAACTTTATTTACATTCCCACAAAATAAATATGGAATCGCTTAGCTGCACCAATCGCCTATGATACAAAAAATATTGAAAATCCCGATAAAATCTTCTTTACTTTTAAAATCGACTATGCTATTCTTGAATTGTTACAGTATTTCGTAACAGAAGCTAATACTTATTTTTTTTGGAGGTATCTACAATGAACAAAGGTACAGTAAAGTGGTTTAACAACCAAAAAGGGTACGGTTTCATCTCTGATGAATCAGGAAACGATGTATTCGTGCACTACTCAGGACTTAACATGGAAGGCTTCAAATCTCTCGAAGAGGGCGCTGCTGTAGAGTTCGAAGTAGTAAATGGAGAAAAGGGACCTCAGGCCGTAAACGTAACAAAGTTATAATCCATAAACCGATTGTAACGAATTAATCCGTAATACGATGTTCCTTTTCTTAACATATAAATATTTCATTATATTTAGGATTTGTGAAATTGTTTTATCAGATTAAGGAAATAACCTATCTCGTAGGAGGTATCTCCCAAGAGATAGGTTATTTTTTACCTTTGGGGACTAACAGGTTCTTTTGGGGAACGTCAGTCCTTCCTTATATAGTTCAAAACATCTTCAAGTCTCATCTTTCCGCCAAATAAGTCCAGCGAACTTCCAATAGTGACATCCACCTTTCCACGTCCAAGAATTTTTAATTTTTCCAGATCATGAAAATCATGTACGCCGCCTGCATAAGTAGCTGGAACCGTGCAAAATCTGCCCAGAAGCATTACCAGTTCCTCTTCGATTCCCTCTGCTTTTCCTTCTACATCCACTGCGTGCACCAAAAACTCATCGCAAAATTCTGATAATTCCTGGATAGTCTCCTCATTCAGGCAAACATCCGTATACTTCTGCCATCTGTTGGTGACAATATAATAAAACTGCCCTCTTTTTTTGCAGCTTAAATCGAGTACCAGCTTTTCCTTCCCAACTGTGCTGCATAATTCTTTCAGCCTGTCCCTGTGAAGCTGTCCGTCAAAAAAAAGATAGGAAGTGACGATTACATGGGATGCACCCGCTTTTAAAAACTCTTCCGCATTATAAGGTGTCATTCCTCCTCCTGCCTGAAAGCCTCCTGGATAAGCCCTAAGAGCCGATAATGCCTGCTGCTTTGTCTGTAAATAATAATCACTGTCAGCCGGGTTTAACAAGATCACATGACCACCTGAAAGATTCTTTTCCCGATATAATTTTGCAAAAAAATCTGCATCCTGCCCCGCAACATAATTTTCGGTGGCATAGCTTCCTTGATCTGTAAGGCTTCCCCCAACAATCTGCTTCACCTTTCCGTTATGAATATCAATACATGGCCTAAATCTCATTTTTACTGCCTTTCTTAAAAATATTTCTATTCTTTTACCGTATATTTTCCTATTCCTTGGTACATAATAACAAAAGAACTGATATCATGCGGTTCTTTTAGTGATAAGGAGGTCCATTATGAAAAAAATGAAAAAACTTATTTCGGTATCTCTCGTCATTACAATGCTTTGCATTCTTACAGCCTGCGGAACTGACAAGAAGAATAATGCAAATGACATGGTAGGGGCTACCGACAACAACACAACCACAGACAATGGAACTACTGGTAACGGAAACACCACTGGCGGCGCCATAGACAATGGCGGAACAACAGGTACAGGAAACGGCACAGGCGCCGGCAATATGGCCGGTGAGGACTCAAATGGCATCACAGACAACAACGATACCAATACAGGCAATGGTGTCGGCGATGTAAACGATAACGGGAACGATAATGTGAACGATGCCACAGCCGGAACAGAAAATGACGGCGATTCTATTTTGGATGATGCCGGTGACGCAGTAGGAAACGTAGTGGATGATATTACCGATGGTGTTTCTGATCTGACCAATGATGTGATTGGAAACGGATCAGATAACAACGACACGAACACTACCGGTACAAACGCTGCAGGCACCGGCACTACAGGCACTGGTACTGCATCCGCTAAATAACAGGTCTGCTAGTGAAACAAGGAGGTTCAGATCCCATCTGTCCTCCTTGTTTTTCATCCACAATCTCTTGCTCCTCCCACACAGCCTTTCCCTCCGCTGCGTCAAGCAAACCGATTATCTTTCTATGATCGTTCCATCCCGATATGCCTGTAAAAGCTGCTCTAACTGCTTAATGCTTTCTTTAAGTTCCCTGCCAATATCGGTATCCGATACCCGTATTCTGACAGGCGCCATCTCCACCACCGTGGAATCTGAAAAAATATCTGACTCATGCAGGATCGCCGCTTCCGTGGATTCAAAAGGTTCATGGGCCACCAAACGCATCCCGTGGGAACTGGCTACTAACGTATATCCTGCAATTCCCGTTTTGCTTTGATAAGCTTTAGAAAAACCGCCGTCTATAATAAGAAGTTTCCCATCACACTTGATAGGCGTTTCCCCTTTTTTAAGTTCCACTGGCACATGTCCATTGATGATGTGGGACTTCTTGGTATCCAATCCAAATTCTTCCAAAATACGGTTCAAAACCTCTTCACTGTCCAGCAAAGAATAATAGCTGTTTTTCGTTTCTTTATGAGTTTCCGGTTCACTGATGAAGTAACGTTCAAAGGTTGCCATTTTATCCTTACCAAAAACCGGTGAATTGGGCCCCGCCCAGATATACCAGATATAATCTTGGGCCTTTCTCATTTCCGCCGGATCATTTTTGGCGTAATATCCCTTTCGCGCCAGGTTATCCAACACATCATAAAGTTCTTTGCCTTTATATTTTTTGCCATCCACATTGACGGATAAGAACTTCCCGTTTTCATCCATGGGTACGCATCCATGGTAAAGCAGATTGGAATTATGTACTTTATAAAGGCTCCCATTGGTAAATAAAAACCTAACATGTTTTTGGAGTTTTTCACATTTCAAAAACGCCTGGCGGATCCTTGCCATAACCTGCTCCTCATCGGGTGTCAGGTTATATGGATCTGCCGGATCCACTGTAGGAAAATCTGTATCCAGCATCGCATATTCACTGCCATCCACCAAAACCGTTTTCTTTTCATAATCGATCTTATCCAAAAGAAGCCTGTCTTCCATTTGAAATTCCGGGTGCTTTTTGATCAACTGCCCTTCCAGTTTAAACTGAATGATCGCAATCGCCTTATGGATCTTCATATCAAGGCTCAGATCTTTGGTATTGTAATCGGTATTATATTTGATCGCAAAAATGTCACAATTTGTATCCTGATAGGTATCCAGTGCGAAGGTCGCCAAAGGAATCAGGTTGATTCCATACCCCTCTTCCAACGTATCCAGGCTCCCGTATCTTGCCGCAATCCGCAGTACTGTGGCAATACAGGGAAGATGCCCACAAGCTGCCCCCATCCACACAATATCATGGTTTCCCCACTGAATGTCCACGGAATGATAATTCATCAGCGTATCCATGATCACATAAGGGCCAGGGCCCCTGTCATAAATATCCCCCACAATATGGAGGTGATCCACTACCAGCCTTTGGATCAGATTACAGAGAGCTACAATAAATTCCTGGGCCCTCCCAATCCTGATGATGGTGTGGATGATCTCATTATAGTATCCTTCCTTATCAGAAACCTCTGCTTTCTCGGTGATCAGTTCCTCAATAATATAGGCAAAATCCTTCGGCAGCGCCTTGCGTACCTTAGAACGGGTATACTTAGAAGCAACCTTTTTCGTAATCTGCACCAGCCGGTGGAGGGTAATCTTATACCAATCCTCAACGTTATCCTCCTCCTGCAATACAATATCCAGCTTTTCCTGCGGATAATAGACCAATGTGGCAAGGGATTTTTTATCCTTATTGCTGAGCGTATTCCCAAACTGCTCATCTATCTGACGCCGCACGGAGCCTGAACCGTTCTTTAGCACATGGTTAAACTGTTCATATTCTCCATGGATATCGGTAAGAAAATGTTCCGTCCCTTTGGGCAGATTCAGTATTGCCTGCAAATTAATGATCTCCGTAGACGCCGCTGCAATGTTAGGATACTGGTTTGCAAGGCTTTTTAAATATTTCAGTTCCAACAATTCCAGTCTGTTCATTCCCCGTTCTCCCCTCTTCCTATCAACCGATCACATCGCTCATCTGGTACATCCCTGCCGGTTTCCCTTTCAGGAATTTGGCTGCCTGCACAGCCCCTTTACCAAAAACCGCTTTAGAATAAGAAGAATGGGAAAAAGTGATCACTTCGTCTGCACCAGCAAAGATCACATCATGATCTCCCACTATAGTGCCCCCTCTGACCGCAGAAAACCCGATTTCCGCCTTAGGCCGTTTGATCCTTCTGCCACTCCTGTCATACACATATTCATACTCACCACCTAACGCATCGTTGATGCAATCCCCAAGGGCAAGCGCTGTGCCGCTGGGTGCATCCACCTTCAGCTTATGGTGCTTTTCAACAATCTCCACATCAAAACCTGCCGGAACAAGTATTGATGCCGCTTCTTTTAAAAGTTTTAAAAGCATATTAATGCCCAGGGACATATTGGCGGATTTTAGGATCGCAACCTCCTTTGATGCCTTTTCCACCTTTTCAAGCTGTTCCTTGGATAATCCCGTCGTACATAACACACAGGGAATCTTCTGGCTGACGCAATAATCCAGCAGCCCATCCACTGCAGCCGCCACACTGAAATCAATCACCACATCTGCCGGCACATCACATTCTTCAATATTGGCAAACACCGGAAATGTATTTTGGCCTTCGTCATGGGCGTCTATCCCTGCTGCCAACTCAATCTCTGCATCTTCCGCCACAAGCCCCGCAACTGTCTGCCCCATTTTGCCATTGCAGCCATGCATAATTACTTTTACCATCTCTAAATTCCTCCTGTGCCTACAAAATCCCGTATTCTTCCATTGCCTTTTTCAGCTTTGCCACGTTTTCCTCTTCCATATCCGTAAGCGGTGGGCGCAGGGAACCTGCCTCTTTTCCCATCAGATTTAAAGCCATCTTGACCGGAATAGGATTCACCTCGCAAAACAAGGCTGTAAATAACGGAATAGCCCTAAGCTGCTCCGCACAGCTTCCTGCCACGTCTCCTGCAAAAAACTTTGCACAGATCTCATGGGTCTGTTTCGGCGCCACATTGGATAGGACGGAGATAACGCCTTTTCCGCCAAGGGCAAGCAGCGGGACAATCTGATCGTCATTACCGGAGTAAAGGTCAACTTTCCCGTCAGCAAGAGACATCAGCTTAACCACCTGGCCAATATTTCCGCTTGCCTCTTTAACCCCCACAATATTTTCCACTTCCTTACACAGCCTTACCACGGTCTCCGGTGCAAGATTGCAACCGGTACGGCTAGGCACATTATAAAGGATACAAGGGATCTTCACAGAATCTGCAATCTTTTTAAAATGTGCATAAAGCCCATTTTGCGTCGCCTTATTATAATAGGGAGTAACCAAAAGCAGTCCGTCCACACCGAACTTTTCTGCTTCTGTGGACAAATATATTGCTGTTTCCGTACAGTTCGATCCTGTTCCCGCCACAACGGGAATTCTTCCTGCCACCTGCTCTGTACAGAATTTGATCACGTCCAAATGTTCTTCATGTGTCAATGTAGAGGATTCACCTGTAGTCCCACACACAATAATTGCATCTGTTCCCCCTTCAATCTGATCCTCGATCAATCCCGCAAATCTCTCATAATTCACTTCTCCATTCGCCTTAAAAGGCGTAACGATTGCAACACCTGCACCTGTAAAAATAGCCATATCTTCTCCTCCTTTTTCATGCCCAATCATTTACTGCCAAACCGCCTGCAATGTGATATTTTGTCATTTCCAGTATGACAAAAAACGATGCACATACCTAATACGCGCACCGATTACTATAAACGTCCTTCATCGGATAGCGCCCCATCATTTCTGATGACAGTCATACAGTTCTTCACTGTATGCCCAAGAACCCACCTGCAGGTGTGCGGATCCTTTCGGCGTTTTTTCCTTTCATCTTTCTTCTGCTGTGCCTGCCACATCCAAAAAACTACTCATAAAACACGCAACCTCTACCTCTTAAAAGCCTATGAAATTGTTCTTTTTATTGCATACAATAATCATAGCACCATGCGTGATAGCTGTCAACGCATAGATGCTATGATTTCATGCTCACAATATTGCAAAAAATGCTAACAGCATTTGATCTTCAACGTTTCGATTCGGGAAACTTCATCCGCCAGCATACAAATCTCATCATTTAATGAAATGCCTGTCATGATGATATCCGTCTCATCATCCCTGGTCTCCAAAAGGGTTTTTAAATCATCCGCCGTAATGATCCCATTGTCCACCAAACCTAAAACTTCATCTAAAATGAGCAGGTCGCATTCCCCCGTGGCCAGGACTTTCTTGGCGAAATTAATCCCGTTTTTCATGTTAATGACCTCTTCTGTCTGCTTTTCTACCGGCAGTTCAAAAAAATTCAGTTCTGATTTCTCAAACCGGAAGACCTTGATCTCTGGCTCCAGCCTATGAAGGAACTCTGAATCTGCAAGCCCCTTTTCCTTAAGGAACTGGATGATCACAACATTCTTTCCCTGTGCAGCCGTAAGCACCGCTTTCCCTAACGCAGCCGGTGATTTCCCATGTCCATCCCCGCTATATATGTAGACTGATCCTTGTTTCATATCCCACCTCATATGTATTTCACAATCGCATTTCCCTATCAGTTGAAATTACGTTGCTTATCATAACATAGAAGTGAACAGAAATCAACTTTTCATTCTTCCATCAGTTCCAATTTGCTGACTGATACCTCATATGCCACCCTTCTTTGTGCATCTTCCTCGGAAATTTTCTTAATATATTCCCGGCTCTGGATCCTGCCCCAGATCTCGCACCTTGTTCCCACTGTAAAATTATTGGCAAACCTGGCATTTCGCCCCCAGCAAATACAGGGTATGTAATCACTTTTTCCATAGGGCCTGTTCACAGCAAGCAAAAGGTCTGCAATTTCCCGTCCAAGCGGAGTTTTCCGATAAATCGGCTCTTTACAGATATATCCGTCCAGATAGATTTGATTGGTCTTTGAGCTTTCCGGTGTCTCGTCCACAAATTCAATCTCCCTGGCAAACACTGAAAGCACAAGCCGGTTCTTCCTCTCCTCATGCCGGTTATAAGAACGGAACTGTCCCTGGACTGTAATGTTCAAACCCTTATAATCCTCCTCCACATCAATCAGGCGCTCCGATACCATCAGTGGTATGATATCGCTGGACTCGCTTAATCTGGGTACCTTTACATCAATCATGTAAAAGCCCTCTCCGAAAATCTCATGGCTGAACTTAAAATCACTGACGATCTCTCCCATGATTACCACCTGGTTGTTTTCAATTACCTTATCTGTCATTTTTGTTCTCCCTTCTTATTCCTTAAGAATTTTTTCCTAAGATTTTTGACTATCCCGTCATGTATTATTATTTATATGAAGACTTTCGCTTTATAGAACTTTTATGCACCGCGGATTACGACTTTATCTCCGTTTAGCTGACTTAGCGAAATTAACGTACGCTTGAATGATCATAAATTCTACGTCGCCACGCTCTGATAAAGCGTTCGCGAATTGGCTCCTTTAGAATTGTGATCCCTTCAAGCTGGACTGTTGGGAAATGCCTAAGTCAACTGGTCACTTCACTAACCAATTGGTCTACATTTGGGAAAGTTACCGGGGCGAAGACTAGACGGCTACCGTGAGGGACGCCTGGTGTTTTTCCGTTGGTCAAAAAACTAACTCAGACCAGAAACAAATTCTAAAGGAGCCAATTCGCGAACGCTTTATCAGAGCGTGGCGACGTAGAATTTTGTTTCTGATCTGAGTGACCCTTTAAAAATGACACCCAAACCAACCGTTCTGCTGATCCTATTCGCAAGGCCGCTCCTTTGAAGTTCACGGTTACTGCAACCTGGCTAAACTGCTAAACGGAAATTTACATATTTACAAATTCCTCAATATGGTGCTATACTTAATCGGTTTGAAAAAATATTTACAATCATATGGGAGTTAACGATGAAGCAAAAAAGAGAAGATGTTAGAAATATAGCGATTATAGCCCATGTAGACCACGGTAAGACCACCCTGGTAGACGAACTTTTAAAGCAAAGCGGTGTATTCCGCGAAAACCAGGAAATTGCCGAGCGTGTCATGGACTCCAACGATATAGAACGGGAACGCGGCATCACGATCCTTTCCAAAAATACTGCCGTCACCTACAAAGGGACTAAGATCAACATCATAGATACCCCAGGACATGCAGACTTCGGCGGTGAAGTAGAGCGTGTCCTTAAGATGGTCAACGGCGTTATCCTTGTGGTAGACGCCTTTGAGGGGGCTATGCCCCAGACCAAGTTTGTCCTACGCAAAGCCTTAGAGCTAAAGCTTCCCGTAATCGTATGCGTGAACAAAATTGACCGCCCTGAGGCGCGTCCTTCCGAAGTTGTCGATGAGGTACTGGAACTTTTCCTTGATCTGGATGCCGATGAAGCACAGCTTGATTGTCCTTTTGTCTACGCTTCTGCTAAAACAGGAACCGCCTCCCTTGAAATGGACAAGCCTGGCGTAAATATGGTTCCGCTGTTTGAAACAATCCTGGATTACATTCCGGCTCCTTATGGTGATCCCGATGCCGGAACCCAAGTGCTGATCAGCACCATCGATTATAATGAATATGTGGGACGGATCGGTGTGGGGAAGGTCGATAACGGCACTGTCAAAATCAACCAGGAGGTGGTCATCGTAAACCACCATGAACCGGACAAGCAAAAGAAAGTAAAAATCAGCAAGCTATATGAATTTGATGGATTAAATAAAGTAGACGTCACTGAAGCGCAGATCGGTTCTATCGTAGCAATCTCCGGCATTTCCGATATCCATATCGGCGATACCCTCTGCTCTTTGGACAACCCGGCGCCGATCCCTTTCCAAAAAATCTCGGAGCCTACCATAGCTATGCACTTTGTAGTCAACGATTCCCCCCTTGCCGGTCAAGAAGGCAAATATGTAACCAGCCGTCATCTCCGTGACCGCCTGTTCCGGGAATTAAATACAGACGTTTCTCTCCGGGTGGAAGAAACCGATACCACGGAAGCCTTTAAAGTATCCGGCCGTGGTGAGCTGCACCTGTCCGTTTTAATTGAAAATATGAGAAGAGAAGGCTATGAGTTTGCTGTCAGCAAGGCGGAAGTCCTTTACCGAACTGATGAAAATGGCAAAAAACTAGAACCGATGGAGCTTTGCTATATTGATGTCCCGGAAGAATTTTCCGGCTCTGTCATTGAAAAACTAAGCCAGCGCAAAGGGGAACTTCGGAACATGGGAACTGCCAGCGGCGGTTACACCCGTTTAGAGTTTTCCATCCCTTCCCGTGGGCTTATCGGTTACCGTGGGGAATTTATGACTGACACCAAAGGGAACGGGATCATGAACAGTGTTTTTGACGGCTATGGCCCTTACAAAGGCGATATCCAGTACCGGAAACAAGGCTCCCTTATCGCCTTTGAACCTGGGGAAGCCATCACCTACGGTCTTTTCAATGCACAGGAGCGGGGTACCTTGTTTATCAGCCCTGGTGAAAAAGTTTACTCGGGAATGGTCGTTGGACAAAACGGCAAGGGAGAAGATATCGAACTGAACGTATGTAAGAAAAAGCAGCTTACCAATACCCGCTCTTCCAGTGCGGATGAAGCGCTTCGCCTTACTCCGCCTAAGATCTTAAGTTTAGAGCAGGCGTTGGAATTCATTGACACCGATGAACTCTTAGAAATTACGCCAAAGTCCCTTCGGATCCGTAAGAAAATTCTTGATCCTACCATGCGGAAAAGAGCCGCCATGCGGACAGCTTCCATGAATCAAAAATAACGCTGTAGCGGCTTATAAGAGATAAAATAAACCCCTTCCCAATGCAGGAAGGGGTCATTTTATGCAATAGGAAGAACCCATGTGGCAATCCTGAAGTAAATCAGCAGGGACAATGCATCCACGATCGTAGTGATAAAAGGACTCGCCATCACCGCCGGGTCAAAACCAATTTTTTTCGCCAACATGGGAAGCATACAGCCAACCACCTTTGCAATCAGCACTGCCGCCAGTAAAGTCAGACATACCACTGCCGCCACTGCAATCGTGACCCTGTCAAGTAAAAGCAGCTTTGCAAAATTGGCTGCCGCCAGCGTGCATCCGCAAAGCATAGCCACCCGGATCTCTTTCCAGATCACCGCAAAGGCATCCGAAAATTCTATCTCATTTAAAGAAAGTCCGCGAATAATCGTCACACTGGCCTGTCCACCCGCATTCCCACCGGTATCCATCAGCATGGGGATGTACGCTGTAAGCACCACACAGACACTTAATGCGTCCTCAAAAGAGGTAATGATGCTGCCTGTAAAAGCAGCCGATATCATTAAGAGCAGCAACCAGGGAATTCGCTTTTTCCAGGTTTCAAAAACACCTGTTTTCATATATGGCTTGTCCGATGGCACGATAGCCGCCATCTTTTCCATATCTTCTGTGGCTTCTTCTTGAAGAATATCCACAATATCGTCTACAGTGATGATCCCTACCAGACGGTTTTCATTATCCACCACAGGCATAGCCGTAAAATCATATTTTTGGAACTGCCTTGCTACCTCCTCCTGATCCATCAAAGTATTGATATAGATCACATTTTCATGCATAATCTCACCAATCACCTCATCCGGCGCGTTGGTGAGCAAATAACGCAAGGCAACCGTGCCCACCAGCGTTCTTTGGGCGTCTAGCACATAGCAGATATTGATCGTCTCACTGTCCAGCCCGATCTGACGGATTCTTTCTATGGCATCTTGAACCGTCATATTTTCTTTTAGGTCTACATATTCTACCGTCATAATACTTCCGGCAGAATCCTCCGGGTACCTGAGCAGATGATTGATATCCCTCCTGGTTTCCGGGTTCGCATTGGCAAGCAGTTTTTTCACAATATTTGCCGGCATTTCTTCCAAAAGATCCGTTGCGTCATCCGCCATCAGGTTGTCAATGATCCCTGCCGCATCTTTTTCAGACAGGCTGGTAATGATGAACTGCTGGCTGTCCACCTCCAGATAGGAAAAAACGTCTGCTGCCATGTTTTTGGGCAATATACGGAAGATCTTTAACAGGTCTTCCTCCTCCAGTTCTTCAAACGCTGCCGCAATATCGGCAATGTTCATCTCTTCCATCTTTTGGCGGAGCCTGGTATATTGCTTTGTGTCAAGAAGCAGCTTAATCTCTTCTAGTTCTTTAATCTCTTCCATAGCAATTCTCCTTTATCTGTGATTTTTATGCTCCGTTCATGAGGAGGAATATCTGTACCGCCAGACACGATACTCTTTTTCATAAAAACCACCACCTTTCAGAAAACTGCATTTTATGTCAGGATATGTATTTCCTGTACCACTTTACTTTATGCCTTAAGATATCACTTTGTCAATCAATTTCTTTCCCTGTAATAGCCTTCTCCGGTTTGGGAAATCAGCGCCCGCCCCGCCGTAGCCTCCGTCAGGATCCTTTCCACCGCATCACATTGATCCCCAGGGATCCTGATATCAAATGCCACTTTATCCGTATATCTGGATTCCTGCACCGTCACCTGGCTCTTTTCAAACAGATGCTGCACACGTCCTACATCGCCATACGCCACTTCAACCGTAAGCTCCTTCCCATAACGCATCGTTACAATGCCTGCGTCCTCAATCCCAGCCTTGGCTGCCTGCGTGTAAGCACGCACCAGTCCGCCTGTGCCAAGGAGCGTCCCGCCAAAATATCTGGTAACCACTGCAACTACATCTGTCACCTGCGCCCCAAGCAGCGCCTCTAAAATCGGTTTCCCGGCAGTGCCGCTAGGTTCCCCGTCGTCACTGCACCTGGTCACTTCCCTGTTTCTACCTATTATATATGCCGAACAATTATGGCGCGCATCATAATATTTCTTCCGCACAGCCTCGATAAACCGGACCGCCTCCTCCGCCGAAGAAACCGGAGCTACATTGGCAATAAAGCGGGACTTTTTTTCTTCATACTCGCCTCTTCCTTCTTGGTCTACTACTTGATATGGAGGAAATTCCTGTTTTAGGTTTTCCATCTCTTCCCCTCCTTATTCCTAGTCTGTACACAGGGAAAGTTTATCATACTATAGAATAAAAGTGTATCAATTTGTGAACAATTCTTAATAAATCATAAAAAATCTTTATTTCGACCCTACATTTTGGTATACTCTATATATTGTGAGCATTCTTGCATACATTGTGAAATCAAAAAGAAGAATTGTGTTTACGGAGGCATATAAATGAATTACACGAAGAAAGGAATACGGGCCAAGCAGAAAGCTCTCCACGCGAAATCTACCAAGTTCGGCAAAAAGCTGCTCCTAGCCGTTCTCAATTTATCCCTTCTCGGCATCATTGCAATAGGGGTCATTGGTATCAGCATGGCATTCGGTATTTTTAAAGGTGTCATTGACACGGCGCCCAGTATTGAAAACATCAAGGTAACCCCCACCGGATTTTCCACCTTTGTATACGATCTGGAAGGAAATCAGACGGCAAAACTGATTTCCCAGAATTCCAACCGTATCCCGGTAACCCTGGATATGATCCCGGAAGATCTGGCACACGCTTTTGTTGCTGTTGAGGATGAGCGTTTTTATGAGCATAACGGCATTGACATCAAGGGAATTTTCCGTGCCGGTTATACTGCCCTCACCACCGGTTTTAAGCGGATGGAAGGGGCCAGCACCATCACCCAGCAGCTTTTAAAAAACAACGTATTTACAGACTGGACAAGTGAAGACAGCTTTGCAGAAAGCATGAAACGTAAAATCCAGGAACAATATCTGGCCATCGAACTGACGAAATCTATGTCCAAAGATGAAGTCCTGGTCAATTACATGAATACCATTAACTTAGGACAAAATACCCTGGGTGTGCAGGCTGCATCCCTGCGTTACTTTAACAAATCCGTGAACAGCCTTACGTTATCGGAATGTGCAGTGATTGCAGGTATTACACAAAACCCCTCCAGATACAATCCTATTTCCCACCCTGATAATAATGCAAGCCGGCGGAAAAAGGTACTTGATGATATGCTGGAGCAAGGCTATATTTCCCAGGCGGAATATGACGAGGCTATGGCTGACGATGTGTATTCACGCATTCAGGTGGTAAATGAAGAAACTTCAGAAGACACACTGGTTAATACATATTTTGTGGACGCGTTAACCGATGATGTCATGAATGATCTTCTTGCGGCAGGGTATAACGAAACCCAGGCCTTTACCCTTTTGTACAGCGGCGGCCTGAAGATTTATTCCACCCAGGATCCCCACATCCAGGCCATCTGTGATGAGGTATTTACCAATGAAGAAAATTATCCTGACAACACCCGCTGGTACTTAAATTACGCGTTAACGGTCAAAAAAGCGAATGGAGACTTTGAAAACCACAGCACGGAAATGCTCCGGTCTTACTTCAAAGAACTCAATTCCTCCTATAACCTGATCTATGATTCCAAGGAGGAGGCTTACGCTGATATTGAACTCTACCAGAGCGCTGTACTTGGGACAGGTGATGAAGTATTTGATGAAAATATCTCTCTTACTCCCCAGCCCCAGGTTTCTCTTACGATAGAAGACCAGCATACCGGTTATGTGGTTGCCATGATAGGCGGACGGGGCACCAAAGAAGGAAGCCGGACCTTGAACAGGGCTACTGACGCTGTCCGCCAGCCAGGCTCTACCTTTAAGATTGTTGCCGCTTACGCCCCTGCCCTTGACAGCGCTGGGCTTACACTGGCAACGATGATCAACGATGCTCCTTTTAACTATGCAAACGGACGTCCCGTAAACAACTGGTGGGGATCTGAATACCGGGGAATGAACTCTCTTCGTATGGGTATCATCCAATCCATGAATGTATTGACCGTTAAGGCTCTTACCTTGATCTCACCCCAGCTTGGGTACGATTATGTAAAAAATTTCGGTTTCAGCACTGTCGTTGACCGGGAAGAGATCGTCGTAAACGGGGAGACGCAGATTTACTCAGATATCCAGCAGTCCCTTGCTCTAGGCGGCCTGACCCATGGCGTTACCAACGAAGAGCTAAACGCTGCTTATGCCTGTGTTGCCAATGGGGGAAGCTACATTAAGCCCAAACTTTATACAAAAGTTGTGGATCATGACGGAAATGTGATCCTGGACAACACCCAGCCTGATTCCAGGCAGGTTATCAAAGAAACTACCGCATGGCTTCTCACTGACGCTATGCAGGATGTGGTAACCCAGGGAACCGGAGGTTCTGTCAACTTTGGAAATATGGCAATTGCGGGCAAGACAGGTACAACTTCAGATTATAACGATATTTGGTTTTCCGGTTATACCCCTTATTATACCGCCACCACATGGGCAGGATATGACAATAACGTAAAACTCCGTAAAGGGGAAGAACGGAATGTGGCAAAGAAACTTTGGCGTGCTGTCATGTCCCGCATTCATGAAGATTTGCCCAGCGCATCTTTCCCCATGCCTGAAAGCGGTATTGTCCAGGCAACCGTATGCGCCCGCTCCGGGAAACTTCCCATTGCAGGGCTGTGTGACGGCACTTTGAAATCTGAATACTTTGCGGAAGGCACTGTCCCCACCGAAAGCTGCGATGTCCACTACCAAGGCTCCATCTGCCAGTACACCAACTTGCCATCAAGCGAGCCCTGTCCTTTTAAAGTGGAAGGAGTCTTAGAACTGATGCCTGTAGAAGACCCTGTATTACAGCAAGGTTCCTCTGTTACCCAGCAGGTGACTAACGAGGACGGAAGTATTTCAACCGTAGTTGTTCCAGGCCAGACCACCAATACCTGTCCTCATAATTGGGAATTTATGTCCCAGGAGGGTATTGAAGGTATCATCGAACAGCAGCGTAATGAAATTGCTGCTGCCGCAGCGGCTGCAGCAGCGGCAGCCGAAAACGCACCGCCTCCAGCGGAACCGCCCGCGCCCGTAGATGATAGCAATGGCGGCGCCGGCTAACTACCAATAAACCTTAACGATAAAAACCCCGTCTTTCAAGGCCCATTACCTTGAAAGACGGGGTTTCTTATTTACCAGATCAGCGAAATGTTATTTCTCCGGTTTCGGCGTCCATACTCTCCACAATTGCAAGCGATTCCACACGGATCCCTTTCCTGCGTAACAGTTTTCCGCCTTCCTGGAATCCCTTTTCGATTGCAATGCCCACACCTTCAATCACGGCTCCTGCACTGCTTACCAGATCGATCAAACCTGCTACCGCACAGCCATTCGCCAAAAAATCGTCAATGATCAGCACATGATCATCCTTTCCCAAAAATTTCTTTGCCACAATCACATCATATACCCTCTTATGGGTAAATGATTCTATCTTGGTCGTATATTGTTCTCCGTCCAGATTGATACTCTGGGATTTCTTGGCGAACACTACCGGGGCGTTAAAAAACTGTGCCGTAATACAGGCAATCCCGATTCCCGATGCCTCAATTGTCAAAATTTTATTGATCTTTTCACTGGGAAAAAGTTTTCGGAACTCTTTCCCCATCTCCTGGAATAATTCCACATCCATCTGATGGTTCAGGAAACTGTCCACTTTTAGTACATTCCCCGGTTTTACGATTCCATCCCTGCGAATCCTTTCCTCTAAAAGCTGCACGCCTTTATCCTCCTTCGTCTTAATGAAATTATTTTACTACGGTTCCTGCACCTGTATCAACCTCTTTTTGCTCCATTTCCCCGATAAATAACGAATGAAAGATATGATAAAATTGGATGTCCATCCTATAGGCACGGCGATCCATACAGCCTGTACCCCTAAAATGGGAGCAAAACCAAAGGCAAAAGCCACACGGATACTTAAATTGAGGAGATTGGCCAGCGTAAACACCACTACATCTCCCGCCCCTCGCAGCACACCATCTGTAATCGCTTTCATACCAATGCATACAAAGAAGAATGCAATGAAGGAAAGATAGTCATTACCCGTCCGAAAAGCTGCCTGCCCACTCCCCGCATCCAGGAAGGAACGGGTGATCTCTTCGTGAAACAGGGTCAAAGTAAGACAAATGATAACGGCAAAGCATGCTACCATCTTGACCGCCGCTCTATACCCTCTTTTCACCCGGTCAGGAGCTCCTGCACCCAGATTCTGCGCCGTAAAAGTGGATACCGCATTTCCTGACGCGATCATCGGGACAATGCATATAGATTCGATCCGCATCCCCGCCGTGTAACCTGCAAGCACGGATGAACCAAATCCGTTCACTACCGACTGTACTAACAACATTCCAATAGATACAATAGACTGCTGTAACATAGACGGAATCGCAACCTTCACCATATTTCCCAACATTCTGATATCAAACAGGATCCTCTTTGGGCTATCCCCCAATACGGCCTCTTCCCCTGACTCCCGGAAATTTTTCAGCGTATGCATGAGGATCATAAAAGAGATCACTGCTGATAGCCCCTGGGCCAGCACAGTGGCAACCGCCGCCCCGGCAATCCCCAACCCAAACCCTTTCACCAGGGCAAGATCCATCACAATATTTAAGATCGATGAAAAGATCAGCAGATAAAGCGGTGTCCTGGAATTTCCCAATGCGTTAAAAATAGACGAGAGAATGTTATACATAAATAAAAACGGAAGTCCTAAAAAATAAATCCGCAAATATAACATTGCATCAGCAAGAATGTTATCCGGCGTATTAAGCCCACGCAGGATTGCCCCAGAAAGCCCTAACCCGATGCCTCCCAGCACAATGCTGACGGAAAGAAAGCTAATCAACGCTGTGTAAACAGAAGTTTTCATCCTTTGGTGAAGGCCTGCCCCCAAATACTGGGACGTAATGACCGATGCCCCGATCCCTCCGCCTATGGCAATCATAATAAAGACAGTGGTTAAAGAGTAAGAAGCGCCAATTGCAGCAAGCGCATCTTCCCCAACAAACTGTCCTACTATAATAGAATCTACCGTTGTGTAAAACTGCTGGAACAAATTCCCTAAGATCATAGGAAGTGCAAAGAAAAACAACGACTTTCCCGGAGAATCCGTTAACATATTGTACTTCTTCATTTTCTGATTCCTCATTTACTTAATATACATGATATTTCCTAAAAATGCCCCAAGGAAATGGGTACGCACCAAGCTGTCATACTCTTTCCAGTTTACATAATATTTTTTGCCCCAAGAAGATATCTCGAAAAATGAAATACCGTCCTTTGGTATGATCCCTGTAACCATAACATAATGAGCCGAAACGGTACATGCTTTTGCCAGTTTCCCCTCTTCCTCCCGGTAAAAAGTAAGCCCATCCCCCTGATCTTTTTTGAGAAGCATCATGGGAATGCAGAGGATCACCGGAATGTCTCTTCTAAGCATCTCTTCCACTCTGCTATACAGTTTCCCGACGCTAAGACCCCAACGTGCCCGCAGCTTCCAGCCTTCCCTCCTCGCCAGACGATTAAAGCGGGCCGCCAGTTTCACACCGCTTATGCCGCTTTTCCTGGATACCCCGCCCAAAAAATGATAGATGCTGTTATAATATTCCCGGTATGCCTCCTGTGTATTTATACGGTTTACATAACTTTCATTTTCTGGAATCACCTTTTCCCTGCTGTCATTCCCCAAATAAAGCAGCAAATCACTAAACGCCACCACGCCACAACCCATGGCATTTTTCCGTTCGTCTAAAGATCCCTTCGCTCCGTCTTTAAAAAAACCTTGGTCGCCACCATAAGTCAGTTCCCCGGAATTCCTCTTCACCTGTATGTATGGCCTTCTAAGCCCAAGCGGCATGTTTTTGTCCTCCCGATCCTGATACGCTGCCTTCAAGCATGACTACAACTCGTGTCTGATACGCTTTTGATTTTGGGTAATAAAAAAACCCTGTATTTAACAAGGGTTTTCTAAAGCTGCTGACGGGAATCGGACTTGATTACACCCCGGTAAGCCTATAAAATCAAGGAGGAATGCACACTGTCTACCATGTGTCTACAGCTTTTCAACCCTAGTATACGGGAACTGAGTCATATTTAGGCTTAGTTCCTGTTATTAGTTAGATAACCTCAAATTACTTTACACCAATAAATTAAGAAAAGTCAATTTGTTTCTTCTTCTGGTGTCGGTTCGTCTGGAGAAATCTCCAATATGTCGTTCGGCGTACAATCTAAGATTAAGCATAACTTGTGGAGTGTATAGACTGTTATGCTCTTGTT
>CAJUCN010000036.1 GCA_910585005.1 uncultured Lachnospiraceae bacterium
ACAACAAATTCCTGTCCTCTGCAAGCAGAATTTAATTCTGCATAACCGTCCTTTAGTATAGGGCGGTTATCGCCTTGCCATGAAATGGATATACCGTCCTCACCAAAGAACGCAGGCAAAGCCCATAGCCGCCGATTGTCCTGCCCTCTCTTTGTAAGTATCAGTGAATCGTCATACTGGAATGTGCTGTATGTATCGGGCAAATATAAGCGGTTATTCGGACGGTTACAATTTATACTGTGAGGGTGCCAGAAATAGCGGCTTTTTATTTCCTGTTTCTCCCTCAATACTTCTCCAACTTTCATATAGCCGTAGATGATATGGACAATAGGAGCGTTACGGTCAAAACACAGTGTTTTATTAGGTTGAACCATTGTTTTTTGAAACATTCCGTAGAATAAAAATATATCGCCCACGCCTACGCCCAATTTATCCAGATGTACGGCAGATACGCCATGTTGTCCGAATGCTGGTTTCCATTCATCTGTTGCCGTTCTGCCCTCTATATCCTCATATATGTCGGGGTCAAGATGACAGGTCTGGCTTTTGCCAAAATCAAATTTAGGGCATAGCTGACTGATGATTTCCTCTAAACTCTGCCCTTTGTAACATAAATCCTTGTATGCCGTTCCTACCGTGTTATCTGGGATTGGGAGAGATAACAGCGTACCATCTGGCAAAATAGGGCTTGCCATACCTCCCGATGTACTGTCCATGCCTTTTCTGCTCAGTATCACTTTCATAATGCCATGCCTCCTACTAAGCACCATCTTAGCATATAGCACAACAAAAAGCAACTGACAGCATATACAAATAACGCAACGTGCGGATTATCTAAGACATAAGCAATTAGTATCATTTACATATACTATTTGCATTGGAGGGAAAACGCATGGAGCAACAGGCATTAGGAAAGCGTATTCGTGAGGAACGGCTAAAGCTGAATCTGACACAGGAAAGACTGGCAGAAGATGTAAACCTTTCAACCGCCTATATCGGGCAGATTGAGCGTGGGGAACGCAGCTTAACATTAGAAAATCTGGCAGCAGTTGCTAACCGTCTGGGCGTTACCATAGATTATCTGTTGTCTGATTCCGTCGTTTCTGACAGTGACGGTCAATATCGGCTATGGTGTCAACTGATGAACGGCAGGACAGAGGAACAAAAAGCCTTAGCTATCAATATGGTAAAACTCATGTTTGGCTATCTGGACGAAAATTCCTGAATGATACAGTGATGGGGAAGATACCCTTTAACAGAGAATCTTCCCCATTTTAAATGACCAGAAATCACCGCTAATGCATTTTAACCGCTTGACTGAGAATAACTCCACCTATCGCCGAATGAACCTTAGAACGCAATTTTAAGGCTGTTCCCTATCGCCGAAAAGCAACTTAGCCGCTTATAAGCCTTGTAAAAATCCTATTTCCGTTCTACAAAAGCTGATAGAAAATCCATATGGCTAAAATGTCATTCCTCAATCGCTTACAAGACAGATTCCTTACAGCGGTTTACATATCGTTTTATTCCGCATCCCGCTTACAAACCGCCTAAAATCTTTAACCCTGTGACTGATACCGTTATAAGCATTTCAGCATAAACCGTATTCCCTCGCTGAATCCCTTACAAAACCCCTCTCTTTCCAGCTCATTATAGAAACGGTTCAATTCTTCTTCAATCTGTAGGTATTCCTCACCAGAGATAAGAGCAGACAGCCTTGTATAAAGCTGTTTTTCCCTCAACTCAATTTCTGCCGCCTTTTCCGTAACGGTATGAGTGTAAATCGTATCTGTGATATATCGTTCCATGACATTCCCCCTTGTCTGTAAAATTATTTTAAACTCAATCCTTATCATTTCACCTGAACGAAAACAGTGTTTCCAGTCTACTTTAAAATAAGTTTAAAACCATTTTCGCCCATAAATCTCATTTAAAATAAAACCTCAAGTTTAAAATAAATTTTATTTTCGGTGCTTTGTTTTCAGCACGATATATCTTTCATCGCCAGATAGGCGGCTTAACGGCTCATAGGAGCAGACGGGCTTTTCCTTACAGACAAGATAGCTTTCCAACGTCTGGTACTCCTGTTCGGTATAGGCTTCTGTGTTCAGTTCCTTTACATTATAGAATACGCCATAGCTTTGTATCTGGCGGATATGGGAGAGGGCAGAATACAAAGTCTTGAAGTTGTCATACCGCATACGGCTGTTATCCTCGGAGTACATTTTTGTCATATACCCAAACAGTTTCTTATAGTCCTCTGGCTGAAATTTATCCACGATACAGCTATATCGCTGGAAAGAATTGTCCTCACCTAAGATATTATCAGAGGTAAGCCGCTTTTGATTGACTAAGAGCCACCATATCCTCTGGATGATGGTTTCAAAATCAGAAAACAGGCGGCTTTCTATACCAGAAAATTGATTGGCAATATGCTTCTCCCCAATCCCGTTGTTCCCAAAAACAACGGCTACATGAAAGTGAGGGTGGTAGACATCTTCTCTGTATGTGACTTCTAAGGAACGGATACAGCCTTGAAAGCCATACTGTGACAGGTCTACTCCCTTCACTTTTTTGTTGCCGTTTAGATACGTTACCAAAGTTTTAAAGCAGTAAGCCATATGCTGTATGGTTCCTCTCAATTCCTCGCCGTTACAGTCTGGAACGGTCAGCACCATATGATACAGAGAATCCTTATATTGTTCCATATAGGGCAGGAAACGGTTTTGCAGTAACATTTTCTTCACCTGATTACAATTACTGCAAAATTTATCCTTACATAAAAAGGTTCGCAGTAACACTCTTACATGGCTGGCTTCATAAGTTTCCATAGACCAGAATCGGTTACAGTTTTCCAGACGTTTCTTGCGTTCCCTTATTATATGAGCTTCATGAGGCGACAGGCGTTTCTTTACAATGCCGTTTGCAAGCAGTTTCAGATAGTTCATAACCATTTCTTCATTCCGCTTTGCGTTCCCATGCACTTTTCCCATATGGTGTTTTGTTACTTCCTTTACTATGGGCGTATGTTCCATGCTCTCCATGTTTACAATCCCTCCATTTCCTTTTTCCATATCCTTTTTGTTTTAGTACGCTTAACTCTAATTAGAGAATAGATAATTATATAGGGGTTCGCCGCCTGTAATTTACAAGGTTTCTCAAACAGGCTTTGAACCCCTACCATCACCCCTAACCCCTTGACGCAATCTGGATTTTATGGTATATATTGAACTGGTAAAGTAGAAGAAATTCAACATAATGTGAAAGGACGGAATTGTATAGACATGATGAAATTTCGGTTTATAGTTTTCCGCTTCAATGTCTGATAAGGGATCGTTTACTATGGATTTGATGGATATTGCATTTCCCAATATGGGAATCTATTTAAAGAATGTGCCGAAGAGCTTTCACGTTTTTGGTTTTGAGATTGCTTTGTATGGTGTGATTATAGGGATTGGCGTGATCGCAGGGATCATGATGGCTGCAAAGTGGGCAAAGGCCACAGGGCAGGACCCGGAAGTATATTGGGATTTTTCGATTTATGCAGTGATCTTTTCTATTATTGGCGCCAGGATCTATTATGTGATTTTTGCATGGGATAATTATAAAAATGACCTCCTTAGTATCTTCAATTTCAGGGAAGGCGGACTGGCTATTTATGGCGGAGTGATCGTTGCATTTACTACGTTGTTTATCTATGCAAAGATTAAAAAGCAAAACCCTTTCCGAATGGCGGACACAGGGGTGCTGGGATTGATCTTAGGGCAGGCAATCGGAAGGTGGGGAAATTTCACGAACCGGGAAGTGTTTGGGGAATATACGGATAACCTGTTTGCTATGAGGCTTCCGGTGGGGATGGTGCGTTCCATTGATATATCCGATTCCCTTGCCGCGCATATGACAGAGGGAGTGAATTATATCCAGGTTCATCCTACGTTCTTGTATGAAAGTCTTTGGAATCTGGGTATCCTGGCTATCATGCTGATTTATTATAAGCATAAAAAGTTTGAAGGAGAAATCGCGCTTTTGTACCTGGGCGGTTACGGACTTGGACGGGCGTGGATCGAAGGAATCAGAACAGACCAGCTCTTTATCCATGGAACACAGATTCCGGTATCCCAGGTGCTTGCAGTCATTTTATTTGTAGGCGCCATCATCTGCGATGTGGTGATCCGCATGAAAAAAAATAAGAAAAAAATTTAATAAATATTTTACAATATCTAGCGCCATATGTAGTATATGTTACTAGATATTGTTGCATTATGAGAAAAATCAGTATTTATGCGCCTTGCCGGGAACGGCAGGGCATTTTTTTTTCTTGCTTCTGAGGAAAAAATGGGGTAGAATGTACCTAAAAGTGGTGGAAAGTGGTGGATAATGATATATAAGTGGGTAAAAGTGGTAAATTTTACCGCTGCTTTCCGTGGCAGACCATTTTGGATACCGATTAGTGGCAGAAAAGCCGGCCGAGACCTGCAGGAATGGGTGAATGCATATGTTTATGGGAGAATACAGCCATACAATAGATGCCAAAGGCAGACTGATCATTCCTTCAAAGTTCCGTGAGGCGCTTGGCGATGAATTTGTGGTAACTAAGGGGATGGACGGCTGTCTGTTTGTGTTCGATGAACCGGAGTGGCAGGCATTTGAAGAGAAGCTGCGAAGCTTACCGATGATCGACAAGGAAGCAAGGCAGTTTACCCGTTTTTTTCTAGCCGGAGCAGCAAGCCTGGAGGTGGACAAGCAAGGAAGGATCCTTCTTCCGGGAGTACTTAGGGAATTTGCAGGGATAACCAAGGATGCAGTACTAGTTGGGGTAGGAAGCAGAGTGGAGATCTGGAGTAAGGACAGATGGGAAGGCACTGTGACCTATCAGGATATGGAGGAGATCTCCAGGCATATGATAGAACTTGGAATCGGAATTTAGCGGCTGGGAGTGGAAATGTCATTTGAACATAAATCGGTATTGCTTTTTGAGACAATTGAAGGACTGAAGATAAAGCCGGATGGGATCTATGTGGACGGCACACTTGGCGGCGGCGGGCATTCGGCTCAGATTGCTGTAAGGCTTGGCTCAGGCGGCAGGTTAGTCGGCATTGATCAGGATCAGGATGCGATAGAAGCGGCAAAGCGCCGCCTCCTGGAGTTTGGTGACCGGGTATCCATCGTTAGGGATAATTACGGGAATACCAGGGAGGTGCTTTCCAAGCTGGGAATCACAGGGATAGACGGTATGATGCTGGATCTGGGGGTATCCTCTTACCAGCTTGATACGAAGGAAAGAGGATTCTCATACCGGTTTGACACGCCTCTTGATATGCGTATGGATCAAAGGCAGTTAAAAAGTGCGAAAAATATTCTGAACGAATACAGCGAAATGGAACTGTACCGGGTGATCCGGGATTACGGAGAAGACAAGTTTGCCAAAAATATTGCCAAGCATATCGTAAAGGCAAGAGAGAAAAAAGCAATTGAAACCACGGGAGAGCTCAATGAGATTATCTGCTCAGCAATTCCCGCAAAAATGAGAGCGGAAGGGGGACACCCTTCTAAAAGAACTTTTCAGGCGATTCGTATTGAATGTAACAGAGAACTGGAGGTGCTTAAGGAGTCCATCGGAGAATTGATCAGTTTGTTAAACCCCGGAGGAAGACTTTGTATCATTACTTTTCATTCATTGGAGGACCGGATTGTAAAAACAGCATTCAGACAGGCGCAGAATCCTTGCATTTGCCCCCCTGGGTTTCCTGTGTGCGTATGTGGCAGGGAGAGTATGGGAAAGGTAATAACAGGGAAGCCGATCTTGCCAGGGAATGAAGAACAAAAGGAAAATAGCAGATCGAAGAGTGCAAAGTTGAGGATATTTGAAAAGATTTCCGGATAAAGAAATAAGACGGAATTATTAATGAAAGCAGGAGGTTTAGCATGGCGGTAAATGCGAGAGAAAGATATAAAAATGCATACAGAAGCAGCATTTATGTCCAGGGAAATACTGCCGCCAGAAGACAGGCACAGGCCGACAGGATCTATGCCTTGCCCAAACAAAAGACTCCTGTAAAACATGCAGGGAAAAATGTCCGCAGGAACAGGGAACGCGCACTCTACATGAATATCGGATATGTGCTTTTTCTTGCTGCGGCGATCGTGGTGGCTGGATTTATCCTTACAGGATACCTGACGCTTCAGGCGGATATTACAAGCAGTATTAAAAATATTTCCAGGATGGAAAGTACTTTAAATGAGATGAAGCTTACCAATGATGAGAATTATGACCGGATTGTCAGCAATGTCAATCTTGAGGAGGTCAAGAGGATTGCCATCCAGGAGCTTGGCATGATCTACGCAAAGGAAGGGCAGGTCATTTTGTTTCATGGTGAGAGCAGCGATTATGTAAGGCAGACCGGTGAGATCCCGGATTAAAGTAGGTGTGGTTTTGAGTAATAAAAAGAAAAACAACAGATTTACAATTAAGATGCAAAAGAAGCTGGTGGTACTGTTTGGTGTGGTACTACTGGCTTTTGTGGGATTATCCTACCGTTTATTTATTATCACGAGAGATAACGGGGAAAGATATAAAAAGCAGGTGCTGTCACAGCAAAGGTATGACAGTACCACACTGCCTTATAAAAGAGGATCGATCCTGGATACAAACGGGAGTATCTTAGCCTCCAGTGAAAAGGTGTATAATGTGATTCTTGATGCGGTTGCAGTTTCCAGGGATGAGTCTTATCTGGAACCCACATTGGAGGCTTTAAGGAACCAGATCGGAATCGATGTTTCCTCAGTGCGGTCTTATATCGCGGCAAATGCTGAGACTTCCCGGTACTATGTACTGGCAAGACGCTTGGAATTTGAACAGATCAAAGGTCTTATGGAACTGATAGGCGAAGAAAATTCCCTGGTGCAGGGGATTTGGTTTGAAGATGAGTATAAGAGAAGTTACCCGGGGGGCAGCCTGGCCTGTGATGTGATCGGATTTACCACCAGTGACAACGTAGGTTCTTATGGACTTGAGGAATACTATAATGACGTGCTTTCCGGGACGCCTGGAAGGGAATACGGATATTTAAACGGGGATTCCAATGTGGAGAGGACTACCATACCTGCAGTGGATGGAAATAGCCTTGTGACTACTATCGATATCAATATCCAGGGAATCGTTGAAAAGTACCTGAAGAAATTTGATGAGGAGTTTCGTGATGGTTTTCATGAAGGGAATGGCGCAAACAATGTGGGGGCCATCATCATGGATGTGAACAGCGGTGAAGTGCTTGCCATGGCAAGTTATCCTGGGTTTGATTTAAATGACACCAGAAATTTGAGCGCGCTGATCGGTATGCCCATTTTGGACGAGGAAGGGAAACGGACTGGGGAATATGTGACGGAAGAAAACCTTCATCTGTTAGAAGATGATTCCAATGCAATGTACCGGCAGTTAAACGCCTTGTGGAAAAATTTTTGTATCAGCGAGACTTACGAGCCGGGATCCGTTTCTAAGCCGATGACGGTAGCGGCGGGGATCGAGAGCGGCAGCATTACCGGAAATGAAAAGTATAATTGTGAGGGAAAGCTGGAGATCGGCGGGTACCCCATCCGCTGCCATAACACATGGGGGGACGGTTCTTTGTCTATTGCGGAAGGGATCGAGCGGTCCTGCAATGTGAATATGATGTATGTTGCCAGCGCTACCGGAATTGAGACATTTACGGAATTCCAGCATATTTTTAACTTTGGGCTTAAGACGAACATTGATCTTGCGGGAGAATTGCGGACAGATACCCTGATCTATACCAAGGATACCATGCATGCCACGGAACTTGCCACCTGTAGTTTTGGCCAGGGCTACAACTGTACTATGATTCAGATGATGTCGGCTTTTTGTTCTCTGATCAACGGCGGGTATTACTATGAACCTCATATCGTAAAGAAGATTGTCAGTCCTTCCGGGGCTACGGTACAGAATATTGAGCCTAGGATTTTGCGGCAGACCATTTCGGAAACCACTTCCGATAAAGTCAGGGAAATGTGTAACCTTGTGGTGTCTGGGGAAAAGGGAACCGGAAAGACGGCCAGGCCGGCAGGTTATATGATCGGCGGGAAAACAGGGACGGCACAGACAGTGCCCCGTTCCGCAAAAGAATATGTGCTTTCCTTTTTGGGTTATGCACCTGCGGATAATCCCCAGATAGCCATTTATGTGGTAGTAGACCGGCCAAATGTAGATAACAGGGTGATGGATGATGCCAAATATGCAACCAAGATCGTCCGCAATATTTTAACAGAAGTGCTTCCCTATATGGGAATTTACATGACGGAAGAATTAAGTGAAGAAGAGATAGAAGAATTAAACGCCCTGCAAGTCGAGATCATGACGCCACCGGAACCTGCTGAAGGAGAAGGAACAGAACAGGATGAGCCAGAAGGAAACGAAGGCGAAGGAGAAGGGGCAGGGGAAGATACAGGCGAAGATCCGGGAGAAGAGGAACCGGAACGCAGTGAGCCGTGGAAGGATTTTCCCATTGATCCGGAGACGGGATATGCGGTAGATCCCGATACGGGAAATTTTGTGGATCCCGTTACAGGAGCAGTGCTGGGTTTGAGTTTTGAAGGCGAAAGTACAGGCGGAGAAAGTTTGCCGGAAGAAGGGACATCCCCTTCGCCGGGAGCGTAGACAGTTTTAAGAATAACCTCATAGAAAGGGTAATAAATTGTAGTAATACCTTTTCTATGAGGTTTCTATGGTCAAGAATAAAACTTATATCAGAAAAAAGATCGTAACGGTATTTTTTGTCTGTTTTGTAATATTCCTGATTTTGATGGGCAGGCTGGTCTATCTGATGGTGTTTCAGTCCGGTTATTATATGGAGCAGGCAAAGGAGCTTCATGAAAGGGAGAGGAGCATCAAAGCGGCAAGGGGAAGGATACTGGATGCAAATGGAACAGTGATTGCGGATAACAAGACGGTGTGTACCATTTCCGTGATCCATAATCAGGTAAAAGAACCGGACCGTATTGTGGAAGTGCTTTGTAAAGAACTGGAATTGTCGGAGGAATATGTGCGGAAACGTGTGGAGAAATATTCTTCCATTGAACGGATCAAGAGCAATGTGGATAAGGAAAAAGGCGATGCGATCAGGGCATACAATTTAGACGGCGTGAAAGTGGATGAGGACTATAAACGTTATTATCCTTACGGGGAACTTGCCTCTAAGGCATTAGGCTTCACGGGTGGCGATAACCAGGGGATCATTGGACTTGAAGTAAAATATGAAGAATATCTGAAAGGGCAGGAAGGGACGATCTTGACCGTCACCGATGCCAGAGGTGTGGAGATTAGCGAAGCAGGGGAAGAGAGGGTGGAACCTGTGGCTGGAAACGACCTTTATGTCAGTCTGGATATCAATATCCAAAGTTATGCCACCCAGTTGGCAAAGCAGGTGATGGAGACGAAACAGGCGGAACGGGTGTCGATTATCGTTATGAACCCGCAAAACGGTGAGATCATGGCAATGGTGGATGTACCGGAATTTGATTTAAATAATCCTTACGAGCTTCCTGAGGGAATTGATACAGAAGGGCTGAGCCAGGATAAAAAGCAGGAACTGTTAAATCAGATGTGGCGTAATGGGTGTATCAGCGATACTTACGAACCCGGTTCCACTTTTAAGATCATTACGGCAGCAGCAGGGCTTGAGGGGGGAGCCGTCACGGTAGAAGACCGCTTTAGCTGTCCCGGGTATATTATGGTAGAGGACAGAAGGATCCGCTGCCATAAGACGACAGGCCATGGATCCCAGAATTTTATGGAAGCTACCATGAATTCCTGTAACCCGGTGTTTATCACTGTTGGGCTGCGTCTGGGGGTAGAAAATTATTACCATTATTTTAAGCAGTTTGGGCTGATGGAAAAAACTGGCGTGGATCTGCCTGGTGAGGCGGGAACGATTATGCATAAAATGGAAGATATGAAGGCGGTGGAACTGGCTACAGTATCCTTTGGCCAGTCGTTTCAGATTTCCCCTTTACAGCTTGCCACCACGGCGGCCTCTATTGTAAATGGGGGAAACCGGGTGACGCCCCATTTCGGAATTGCCAGTGCAGATAGAAGCCAGACGAAGATTGAGAAATTCTCTTATTCGGTAAAGGAACAGATCGTATCAGAAGAAACTTCAGAAACCATGCGGATGATCTTAGAGCAGGTGGTGGAAAATGGGACGGGAAAAAACGGATATGTGGAAGGGGCCAGAGTGGGGGGAAAGACGGCAACGAGTCAGACCCTTCCAAGGGGAAGCGGAAGATATATTGCATCCTTTGTTGGTTTTGCACCGGCAGATGATCCACAAGTGCTTGCGCTTGCCGTCATACATAACCCCCAGGGGGTCTATTATGGAGGCCAGGTGGCGGCGCCGGTGGTACGGCAGCTTTTTGAAAATATTCTTCCTTATTTGGAAAAAATGGATTATAATTGAGAGGTGCAGGCAATGGCGGGCAGTCATGTTATCATGCCTATGCTGATCTCCTTTGGACTGAGCGTCTTGTTAGGACCGGTAATCATACCCTTCCTTAGAAGGCTGAAAGTCGGACAGACGGTGCGTGAGGATGGACCTTACACCCATCTGAAAAAAATGGGGACTCCCACCATGGGAGGAATCCTGATTTTGGTCAGCGTGGCAGTTACGACAGTATTGTACGCAGGAGAATATCCCAAGATCGTTCCAGTGTTTTTTTTGACGCTGGGCTTTGGGATGATAGGATTTTTAGATGATTATATTAAAGTAGTGCGAAGAAATTCTGAGGGGCTCCGTCCCTTTCAAAAGATGATTGGACAGCTCCTGGTCACAGGGATGTTTGCCTGGTATTTGTCCCATACGGATGGACTTTTGCAGACCATGAAGATTCCTTTCGTGGAAGGCAGGTATTTGAATTTGGGCTGGCTGGGGATCCCTTTTTTGTTTCTTGTGGTGACAGGGACAGCGAATGGGACGAATTTTACGGATGGGCTGGATGGGCTGGTGAGCAGCGTGACGATCATGGTGGCCACTTTTTTTACGGCGGCATCCATGGGAACGGGAGCGGGGATTGAACCAATCACCTGTGCAGTCACAGGGGCTTTACTTGGTTTTTTGCTTTTTAATGTACATCCCGCCAGCGTATTTATGGGAGATACCGGTTCACTGGCGCTGGGGGGCTTTGCGGCAGGCTGTGCCTATATGATGAGAATGCCGTTGTTTTTGCCTATGGTAGGGCTTGTCTATGTAGTGGAGGTTCTGTCGGTGATGATCCAAGTTGTATATTTTAGGTTGACGGGTGGAAAGCGTTTCTTCAAAATGGCGCCTCTCCATCATCACTTTGAACTGTGCGGATTTAAGGAAACTACCGTGGTTGCGGTCTTTTCAATGGTTACGGCAGCGCTTTGCATTTTGGCGCTTATGGGAATTACTTAAAGGAGTTATTATATGGAGATACAAGGAAAAAAGGTACTGGTAGTGGGTACGGGCAAGAGCGGTATAGGGGCGGCAAGCCTGCTTGCAAAAGTTGGCGGAGCGCCGGTACTGTTTGATAGTAACGAGAGGCTTGACCTGGAGGAACTGCGGGTAAGGACAGAAGGGATCAAAAACCTGGAGATCTGTTTAGGAACAGTTCCGGAAAAGGAAAAAAAGGAAATTGCACTGGTCGTAATCAGCCCTGGGGTTCCCGTTGATGCCCCGATGCTTGCGGAATATAGGGAAAGGAATGTGCCTATCTGGGGGGAGATCGAGCTGGCCTATGCTTTTGCAAAAGGCAGAGTCATCGCTATAACGGGTACGAACGGAAAGACGACCACAACTACGCTTGTGGGAGAGATCATGGATGCATATTATGATTCGGTATTTGTGGTTGGGAATATCGGCAATCCTTATACGGATGCGGCGCTCCAAACCAGGGAAGATTCCGTGACGGTGGCGGAGATCAGCAGCTTTCAGCTTGAGACAGTCCATCGTTTTAGGCCGGCGGTTTCCGCCATCTTAAATATTACGCCGGATCACTTAAACCGCCATCACACGATGGAATGTTATGTGAAGACAAAAGAGCGGATTGCCGGCAGTCAGACGTCTGATGAGGTCTGTGTGTTAAATTATGAGGATGCTTATACCCGGGAATTTGGAAAGAGATGTCCGGCAAAGGTGATCTACTTTTCTTCCGCCCATAAGCTGGAAGAAGGAATTTATCTTGAAGGTGAGGAGATTGTTCTTAGGGCGGATGGCGAAAAAAAGAAACTGATGAACATTCATGAGATGAATCTGCTTGGGCTGTGCAATGTGGAAAATGTGATGGCGGCTATTGCCATCAGTATAGCGATGGAAGTTCCCATGGATGTGATATTAAAGACTGTCCGTGGATTTAAGGCGGTGGAGCACCGGATCGAATTTGTTGCGACAAAAAATGGAGTGGATTTTTATAATGACTCCAAAGGGACCAATCCGGATGCCGCTATTTGGGGAATCCGGGCGATGAATAAGCCCACGGTCTTAATTGGCGGCGGTTACGACAAACAAAGTGAGTATGATCAGTGGATAGAAGCTTTTGACGGAAAAGTCAAGGCGCTTGTCCTGATTGGGCAGACCAGGGAGAAAATTGCCAAGTGTGCAAAGGAGCATGGTGTTTCTAATGTGATCTTGGCGGATACCTTTGAGGAAGCGTTTGACATCTGCGTAAAACAGTCCCGGCCCGGTGACGCGGTGCTTTTGTCTCCAGCCTGTGCAAGCTGGGGAATGTTTCCTAATTATGAGGTCAGGGGGAAGATGTTTAAAGAGTTGGTAGAAAAGATTGGAGTCTAAAAGAAGTGGCAGATAGGAGAAGCGCAGGGATAAATGGAAGAAAGACTGGAAGAGGGCAGGAGTCATTTTTTGACTTTACATTGCTTTTTATCGTTTTGTTCCTTTTAGGGTTTGGTCTTGTTATGCTATATTCCACCAGCAGTTATGATGGAGGCCTGCAGTACGGGGATCCTGCATATTTTTTGAAACGCCAGCTTACGTCCACGATCTTAGGACTTGTGGCCATGATGGTAGTGGCGAATATCCCGTATCACATTTGGGAGAAGTTTGCAGCTCTTGGCTATATTGGTTCCGCAGTTATGATTCTGTTGATCATTCCTTTCGGTTATGAGGCAGGCGGGGCAAAACGTTGGATCAGAATATTTGGTATGTCTATCCAGCCTGCGGAGATCGCAAAACTTGGAATGGTTATTTTTCTTGCAAGCATGATCTGCCGTATGGGGCGTAAGATCCGTACGGGAAAAGGGTTTATGATCGTTTTGGCGGTTCCTATGCCGATCTGTTTTTTGGTATGGAAAGTCACGGAAAACATGAGTTCCGCCATCATCATCTTTGGAATTGCGGTCCTGATGCTTTTCGTTTCCTGCCCGGATTATAAACGTTTTATTTTTTTAGGGCTTGCAGGCACAGCGGTCTGTGCGTTGGCCGTCTATATTATTGCAAGCGCAGGCAGCGCTGATACACTGGGAGTCAGGGGAGCCCGTATTTTGGCATGGCTGGATCCGGAGGCATATGCAAGCGGCAAAGGATTCCAGACTCTGCAGGCGCTTTATGCCATTGGTTCAGGAGGGATCCTTGGTAAGGGGCTGGGGCAGAGTATGCAAAAACTTGGATTTTTGCCTGAGGCCCAGAACGATATGATCTTTTCGATTATTTGTGAGGAACTTGGGCTGTTTGGGGCAATCTCTATTTTGATCATGTTTATTCTCTTAATATGGAGGTTTATGGTGATCGCCAATAATGCCCCGGATTTGTTTGGAGCGCTTTTGGTGGTAGGTGTGTTGGGGCACATTGCGATCCAGGTGATCTTGAATGTAGCGGTGGTCACGAATACCATCCCTAATACCGGGATCACGCTCCCTTTTATCAGTTATGGGGGATCTGCCGTCATGTTTCTATTGATTGAAATTGGGATTGTGCTGAGCGTGGGCAGAGGGATCAGGCTGAAAGATTTGTAGTACAAGGCACGTTTCTTCCTGAAAACCATATAATTAGAATAGGTCTTACTTTTTAACCGGAAGGCAGAAGGTGATAATTTGGATTCTATTCATATCAGAGGAGGAAACGCTCTTTTTGGAGAAACGAAGATACAAGGTTCAAAGAATGCTGTGCTGCCGATTTTGGCAGCGGCTCTTTTGATAGAGGATGTCTGCGTGTTGGAAAACTGTCCCAGGATTTCGGATGTGCATCATATGTTGATGCTGCTTTCGGGGATTGGGTGCAGGGTAGGCAGGTCGGGACAGACCATTACCATTGATGCAAGGAATGTGTCTGAAGATACGGTATCCGGGGAAAATGTGGCGGGTATGCGTTCTTCGATTATGCTGCTTGGGGCAATGCTGGGGAGAGCAGGGGAGGTCACTATGGGGTATCCTGGGGGATGCGTCATAGGAGAACGTCCGATTGACCTGCATTTGAATGCGTTGCGAAAGATGGGAGTAAAGATCTACGAAAAAGAAGGGGTCTTTACGGCACGGGCGGAAAAGCTGGAAGGGGCTGTGATAAGGCCCTGCGTTTGCAGCGTAGGCGTGACTGAAAATGTGATTCTTGCAGCGGTACGGGCAAAAGGGGTCACTGTTTTGCAAAATGCGGCGAAAGAGCCGGAAATCGTTGCTTTATGTGAATTCTTAAGGGAAGCGGGCGCCGTGATTGAGGGAATTGGAGGTTCTGTCCTGATCATACAAGGGGGGCATAAGCTGCATGGAGTCAGATTCAGGATTCCACCTGACCGGATTGTGGCAGGAACTTACCTGATGGGAGTGCTGGGAACCGGAGGGCATATTTTTCTGGAAGATGCGCCTGTTGCCCAGATGCACAGCGTCCTTAGGGCAGCGGAGCTTGCGGGTGCGGAGGTTATCGTTTCACGGGACGGACTTAGCGTTATGGCGGATCAAGGAAGAAAAGCACTTTCGCTGACTAAAACAGAAATATATCCAGGTTTTCCCACTGATATGCAGTCTCTTCTTATGGCTGCGCTTACCACCGCTTCAGGGATAAGCGTTATTGAAGAAACGGTATTTGAAAACCGTTTTCGTATTGTGGAACAGCTTAAGAAAATGGGAGCGGATATTGAACTGCGGGGGAAACGTCAGGCAGTAATTTATGGAGTGGATTCCTTGCTTGGATGCGAGGTTACAGCGGATGAACTCCGGGGAGGGGCGGCGCTGGTCATAGCCGGCTGTATGGCGGAAGGCGAGACTGTGGTGGCAAACAGGCACTTTATTGAGAGAGGCTATGAAGATATCTGCAGGGATTTCCAAAATCTGGGGGTAAATATATACACAGAATATGGCGAAAAAAAGATTGAAAAAAAAGAAACAGACGAAAAAAATAAATATCGGTGAATATGTGGCAGGACATAAAAGCCTGTTCATAATCGGCGCCATGGCCGTTACCTTTTTGGCGGCATTGGCAGCAGGGTATGGATATATTATAGCAAATTACACAGTGACAACTGTCTATGTGGACGGAAATATTCATTATACCAATGAAGAGGTTATAGGGATGGTCATGGAGGGGAAGTATGGGAATAATTCCCTTCTGCTGTCCCTGAAATATAAGGATAAGAGTGTTGAGGGGATTCCCTTCGTAGAAAAAATGGATGTGTCCGTGGAGGATCCTCATACCATCCGGATAGAGGTATATGAGAAAGCGCTTGCAGGTTATGTGGAATATTTAGAGAGATATATGTATTTTGATAAGGATGGGATTGTGGTGGAAAGCTCTAAGGAAAGGACTGCCGGGATTCCGCAGGTGATAGGGCTTTCCTTTGACCATGTGCTTTTGCATGAACCCCTTCCGGTGGAAGATAAGGGGATATTCAGATCGATCCTGAGTATCACCCAGCTTGTAAATAAGTATCACCTGTCTGTGGACAGGATCTATTTTGGAAGCGATGATTCTTTGACGCTTTATTTTGGGGAGATACGGGCTTCCCTGGGGACAGGGGAGTATTTGGATGAAAAGGTTATGAGACTCCAGGATATCCTTCCGAAGCTTGAAGGCAAGAAGGGGATACTCCATATGGAAAATTTTGCCGAGGATACCAAGAATATTCCATTTGACCCGGATTAAGGTGAAACAAGCCGAAAGAAAATCAAAAAATCTTAAATTTGTGGTTGCTAATTGAAAGAAAAAATTATATGATAGTCTATATGAGTCTGATGGTATCTGTATCAAAAAGACAGCATAAGGTCAGATTAGTGGGAATGATAGGAGGAAAAACCTTTGCTGGAAATTAAGACAAACGAGGCTGAATCTGCTGCGAAGATCATAGTGATCGGCGTTGGGGGAGCAGGTAATAATGCTGTTAATAGAATGGTTGACGAGAACATAACCGGGGTGGAGTTTATCGGGATCAACACGGACAAGCAGGCATTGCAGCTATGCCGTGCACCGAAGCTTTTACAGATCGGTGAAAAGCTGACCAAGGGTCTTGGAGCAGGCGCAAAGCCTGAAATTGGCGAGAAAGCTGCAGAGGAGAGCAGTGAAGAGATTGCTGCGGCTTTAAAAGGTGCAGATATGGTATTTGTTACTTGCGGCATGGGCGGCGGAACAGGGACTGGAGCAGCTCCGGTTGTTGCCAAGCTTGCAAAAGATATGGGGATTTTGACAGTCGGCGTTGTAACAAAACCTTTCCGGTTTGAGGCCAAAGCCCGTATGATCAATGCGATCAGCGGTATTGAGCGGATTAAAGACAATGTGGATACCTTGATTGTGATTCCCAACGACAAACTGCTTGAGATCGTTGACAGAAGGACAACTATGCCCGATGCTCTTAAGAAGGCGGATGAAGTGCTTCAACAGGCGGTACAGGGAATCACGGATTTGATCAATGTGCCTGCAGTGATTAATCTTGACTTTGCAGACGTACAGACAGTCATGAAGGACAAGGGAATTGCACATATTGGTATTGGTACAGGTAAGGGTGATGACAAGGCAAGCGAAGCAGTCAAAATGGCGGTGGAAAGTCCCCTTTTGGAGACCAATATTTCTGGTGCAACTCATGTCATCATCAATGTTTCCGGTGATATCACCCTTGCAGATGCGTCCGATGCGGCAAGCTATGTTCAGGAACTGGCAGGGGATGAGGTAAATATCATTTTCGGCGCGATGTATGATGAGTCTAAGAGCGATATGTGTTCAATCACAGTCATTGCAACCGGACTTGAAGATGCAACGCTTCCAACAAACAAACCTGTTTCCGGGTATGGAACATTTTCAAATAAATATGTGAAACCGGTGACTCCCAATATTAATTTGAGATCCCAGGGAATGGGAGCAGGAGTTCCGGAAGGGGTGAGCGGACATCAGGGAAGGCCGGTTCAAACTCCGGTAGTGCCTGTTTCGCCAAGGCCGGTGTCCGGGCTTACCAGTCCTGGGGATTTAAGGAGCAATGTGGCGGACAAGCCCCTTAAGATTCCTGATTTTCTCCAAAAGAAATAAATGTATGAATGTGTAAATAGCTGTATACCATAAGGTGTACAGCTTTTTCTAAGTAAATGTGAGAGAAAGGAGAAGTGGCATGAAAGAAAATACGGCACAAAAATGTCTTGATTTTATTAAGGATGGCGTAAGCTGTTATCATGTAGTGGACGCAGTGGAAAAGAAATTGGCGCAGGCAGGTTTTAAGTGTCTGGAGGAGAAGGAGGAATGGAATCTGGTTAAGGGAAAGGATTATTATGTAAAAAGAAACGATTCTTCCCTCATGGCATTTCGGATACCGGAAGATGAAATGAAGGGATTCCATATCGTGGCTTCCCATAGCGATTCCCCTTGTTTTAAATTGAAAACAAAACCGGAACTTTTGGCGGAGGAACGTTATCTGCGTTTGAATACGGAAGGCTATGGAGGGATGATCTATTCCACCTGGTTTGACAGGAGCCTTTCAGTGGCAGGGCGGATAGCGCTGAAAGGAGAAAAAAAGCCATTTTGTGTGAACGTAAATATAGACAGGGATCTTTGCGTGATCCCAAGCCTGGCGATCCACATGAACCGGGAGACAAATAAGGGAATAGAATACAATCCACAGATCGATCTGCTTCCGCTGATAGGAGGAAAAGAGGGAAAAGGACGCCTTATGGAGGAGTTGGCTGGTCTTGCAGGGGCAGGGCCGGAGGAGATTTTAGGCAGTGACTTATACCTTTATGTAAGGGAAGAGGGGAAGCTGGCAGGAATTCATGAGGAATGGATGATCTCGCCCCGGCTGGATGATCTGGAATGTGTATATGCTTCCATGGAAGCGGTGATGAGCGTTTTGCCAAAGGAATATTGCAGTGTCTGTGCAATATTTAATAATGAAGAAGTGGGAAGCCTTACCCGGGCAGGGGCAGCCTCTACCTTTCTCAAGGATACACTTTTAAGGATCGGCGAAGCATTTGGATATACGGGCGGGGGGCTGCTCCGGCTTATCGCGGACAGTTTCATGATTTCAGCCGATAATGCACATGCCCTGCATCCCAATCACCCGGAAAAGGCGGATCTGACAGATAAGGTATATTTAAACGGTGGAATCGTGATCAAGCATCATGGCGGGCAGCGGTATACCACGGACGGCTATACGGAGGCAGTGATGAAGTCTCTTTGTCTGGAGGCTGAAGTGCCTTTTCAGGATTACCATAACCGTTCGGATATTCCAGGCGGCTCCACCCTTGGAAACTTGTCATCGGCTCAGGTGGCGCTTCCGGCAGTTGATATTGGTTTGCCGCAGCTTGCAATGCATTCAGCAGTGGAGACTGGGGGAAGCCGGGATGTGGAGTATTTCGTTAAGGCATTAGAGGTATTTTACAGGAAATAAAAGAAAATGGGAAAGAATTTGACGTCGCCTTTTGGCGGCGTTTTTTCTTGTGGGTCGGATAGACCCTGTTGAGTGCATTGGAGTTTCGGGGCAGAGAAACGG
>CAJUCN010000037.1 GCA_910585005.1 uncultured Lachnospiraceae bacterium
TCAGATAGGTCAGGTATCGGATGTATGTTTCAGCTTCCTGTTCAGCCCTCTGGAATTCCTCTTTCGGGATCAGCGTCCCTTTATAAGTATTGCTGTAGTAATCGTATTTTACATACATTCTTAACACCCCCTGCGTTTTGCCCTCATGGTAATGTCAGCCATAATCTCGGCTTCACTCATTCCCTGTTGCCCCAAGTAGCTGACAAATGCCGCTTTAAATGCACGTTCAGCCCTTGCGTCAGCAATTCCTTCTGCTTGTTTAAAGCTGTAAATCAAATAACAGTTTTTTCTTCATGTTTCAATCCTCACCTTTCTGTGATATTTCCGTATTTTACGCCCCGTCAGGCATGAAAAAAGCACCCTTTCCGGATGCTGATTCATTACCAGTTTTCAGTTCAATAACCGGGTATTCTTGGGCAATCCCAAGAATACCCAAAAACCATGTATCAATCAGGGCTTTGCCCGTGTCGTTGATCGTCTGCCACTCAATACAGATATTCCCCGGTTCCGCGCTTTCATTTAATCCCATGCAGGCTATTTCTTTCAGACCCTTTATCAGTGTAAGGGTAATAGCGGAAACGGCGGCACAGACAATATCTGAACCATACGGGGCTGTGTTTGCGTGGCCTGATACATGGATCCTATTCTGTGTCAGTGATACGCTGATCACGACTCCACCTCCTTTCATAGAAAAAGCACCGCCAACAATGACGATGCTTTAATAAATTGCTTCAATATCCAGATAACCCATATCATAAACATCTTTCTTTTCAGAAACACATTTACCGATAATGTCAATCATTTCTTCTTCCGTGCGCCCGCTCATGGAGATAGTTGGAAAAGAATCATCAAAAGTTTTTTCATATAATTCCAACGCCTGTAACAATTTATCACTCATTTAGTCCACCCCTTTCAATATCTCAAGCATAGTTTTATAAGAGTTTGGCAGATACTTTTTTACATACTCCAGTGATTCACCCCCGCACACTTCCGCACTCATGATATTAGCCCACGCTTCGGAAGCTGTTTCATATTGTCTACAGATAACCTTTGTTTTTGCCTGATTGCTGGCATCTAGCCCTAACGCCTTATACACCTGCTGCAATTCTTTTTTTCGTGTACCGCCCACTATCTTATCCATAGATTCTATCGCGGAATACTTACGGTTATAGTATTTCTCACCATGCCCCCATCGGATCCTTGACTTCGGGAAAAGTCCGTCAATAACGTCTTGTACTCCGCTACTTGCGTTGTGCGTAGCAAGATCAGCTTTCGCTTCCGTGGTCAGTATATCTTTGATGTGCTGTTTATCTTTCCGTAAAGCAACGAGAAATTTATCACTGGAACTTGCGACATTCGGAAAAGACCTGTCTAGCCCGGTTGCCCTTCTGACTGCTTCCATTTCCTTGAAGGTCAGATTGCGGAAAGATGCCCGTGCATCAAAAAAGTGTCCGTATTCATGTGCAAGTGTGCCGTATTTATTCATATCACTGTATTTAGGATAATCAAAATTCAGCTTATTTTCAGCGGGAGAGTACACACCGCTTGCGCTGGTTTTCTTGACACTGTTTATCTTGTCTGCATATCCTTTATACAGTCTGGTAATGTTTGCATTCCTATGGGTATTGATCATATTCAGGTATTCAATATATTCATTACCGGCCATGCCGGAGTGTTTCAATTTACTTAATTCCTGAATCGTTTCCCGCTTATTTTTTATTATAACATTTTCAGCAGCTTTCTGTCTAGCACGTTCCTTCGCCTTGTTTGCCTGTTCAACTTTCCATTTATTGTATATGCTTGTGGAAGGTGCGACACGCCCTTTCAGGTCATAATAAATACGTTCGCGCTGTTCAGGAAGATTGAACTTTTTGCTAAACTCTGCATATTCATCAAGCATAGCCTGATATTTGGATTTAGCGTTGATTACGTCATCCTTATCGGCCTTCCCCTGTTGTAGCAGTTTCACCTTCTCGCGCTGCGCCCGCATTGCCGTTTCCATTTGCCGTTGTTTCTGTGTGGCTTCATACAGATTGTATTCCTTGCCCCGGAACGGCTTCTTTTCAGCTTCTTCACGGGCTTTTGCTTCCAGCCATTCATCAGAATAGTTCCTGACCGAAACACCCGGAATAAAAGGGTAGTAGGTGTGTCTGCAATTCCACCCTAAAAGACCGGAGCCAGTTCCCAGTCCACAGACAGAATAAAGCTGTTCTTTTCTCCATACACGCCCCTGCCATGCCGCATGATCAGGACGTGCTCCCGGATGCCAGTCAATTTCAAACTGGTCCGTACCCAGCCTTCGGGCATTCATCTCAGAAATATGCCCGATAAGCTGTCCCATGCCTGTAAGAAGTGCACGCCTGACAGCCACATCCACCCGGCTGCTGCGCCCGGAATCATTATCAACCGACCGTAGCCCAGAAACAGTCATTTCACCTACGACCTTGCGAATCAGTGTATTATAGTCAAAGTCCCCGGATGCCATCATGGTGATTGCATTGTCCAGATAGCCGTTGTATATCTCTGACAGTGGTGTGAACACTTTCCGGCCCTTTCCCATATTCACCATAAACCCCAGTGATTTACTGATATTGAAAAGTTCATCAGTAGACCGCTGGATCAGTGCGTTGGTCATCTGTTGCAATTCATCGTTCTGTTCATACGGCGTAAAATGTGCGTTCACCTGATCATACACCGCCTTTGACCTGACGTATTCGGTTTCAATCACTTCATCGTACAACCGGAAGGTGTCAACATAGTCACCACCCACCGCTGAACGGATGATATTTTCAACATCTTCCATACTGTGCCCCAGCACCATATAACGCTGTAGCTGCCAGTCAGCAGCAGAAGTGACACTTCCTGCCTTTTGGATCCGGCGCACCACATCAGACATTATTTCCTGTTCCAGCATCCTGTATTTCTTTTCCACACCGGAAGACAATAAAGACTGGTATTCAGGTTTCATTCAAGCATCACTTCGCTTTCCTGCGCCGGGAGATTTGCCTGCGCCTGTTCCAGCGTTTCCCCGTACCATTTAGCCCGGTACTCAGCCACACCCATAGCCCCCATTGCCACATCCTGACGGTCATTCTGCCTTTCCGTAACTTTATCCTCAATGATGGAATCGTCAAACCGGATAGTAATATCAGTATTTTCATTCAGCCCCGGCGTTCCCATGCTGATACCGGTCCGGATGATCGTCCGGATCAGTTGGATCAGGACACGGTTCAGCACCAGTTCATGTTTCACCAACGAACGGTACATATCGGAATTTTCGCTGATCACTTCTGTAGCGGTTTTCACGCCGCCATTTTCAAACTTATAGCGGTTTGTTCCAAACCCACACGCCATGGAAAGGAAATTCAAATCATCCGTGATCCCCTTGCTGTGCTGTTCAATCCTCAACTCCATGTTGACCTCATGGATCGCTTCCTTTGATTCCGCATTTTTGAAAAAATCTTCCGGCAGTTCATAAAACACCGTATCATTCGGATCAAAGACTGCGTTCCCGTCCACGTTGGTGACAAATTCAGGTGCAACAAACAGCCGCTTTTTCCCTAAAGAAAATTCATTGGCGTAACTGTCATATTTCAGGTCAATGCTGCGGACTATATCTATCCCGTTTGCAAACAGGGCTATGCCCATCGGATTCGTTGTGTCATCGTCTGCATTGTTCACAATGTTCAGACGGTCAATGATGAACATTGGCTGATCAGAATAAGTTTCAAGGCGTTCCGCCAACCCGGAAAAGCAGGGAATCATGCGCCACTGTTCCGGCGTTAATTCTATACCGCTTCCGGCTGTATCTTCCACAACCTTATTTTCGATCACATACTGTCGCCCGCCATCTGCCAGTGGTTCCAGCCTGTGATACTGTATATGAACGTATTTCTTGCACTTGTAAGTCTTACGGAATGTGAAGATACATTCCTTCACAACCTTGTTTTCCCATGAAGTAGGGAAGATATTCAACGCATCCACATAGTTAATCCCGATCTTTCCCCCTGTCATATTCCCGGCTTCGTCCACCTGGCCATCCCGGATATAGACCACATATGCCACGGTTCCCAGAGCGGCCTTCCATTCCTGATATTCGTTCCCCAGCTCTTCCCATGTGTTATCAGTCAAGACCTCTTTCACAAACTTGTCAGTAGCCGGATCCGCTATGGCGATCTGTACCTTCTCATTCAGCAGCAGATCAGCAATATCCTCACATACCTTTTTTGCCATACTTAAAGAATACCGGGTGCAGTTTATAGAAGTGCCGTTCCCCCGGTAAACCTTGTATTTGTGGAATTTCCGCACATTGGAATAGTACCAACTGCGCCACACCCTGATAGTCCTGTAAAATGTAGGATCCACCGTATTAATATCATGATTTTTGAAATATGAAAAAATATCCATTACTTTTCCCCTTCGTCATCGTCCTGCACTGGCAGCCAGCGTTTCATTTTTGACCATAAACCCATGACCACATAGCGGATGCTGTCCATACAGTGATCATCAATCTTAACCGGTTCTTCTTTGCCCTTTTCAATGCTGTCCTTATCATACTCATAGGTTCCAAATTCACGCACAGCGTTTTCCTGTTTTGTGCGGCTCACGCTTATCATCTGATAGGTCAATAGCTTCTGTACCCGGCTGATCCCCAGCTTCACGTCATTTTCAGCATTCCGGATCACCACCCGAATATCTGCATCCCTGGTGGCACGCTTTATCTCTTCCTGCATCCCTTTTGCTGAAGGATCCAGGAACAAATAAAAACGTGTATTTAACATCCCGTATTTCTCCTCCAGTCCTGCAACGAACCTCACAAAATCCTGTGCATATTCGGAAGGGCTTCGCTGGTGTCCTGATTCCCGGCCGCTGTGATAATATTCACCTAGCCCGCACAACTTCATATGCGGAATGTCCAGCCCAAACGCCTGAAACGTCGTTGCATTCTGCTGTCCATAGTCACCGCCAATACCAATAATAGAAAAACGCTGGTTCTGCCCAGGTTCAGCCATGTGTTCATTGCTGAACATATAATAAATGGCTTCGTCAATGCCTACGCACTGGCCAAGCCACACCCATCTGTATTGTCTTTCATCAATACCCTGTAGAACTTCTGCTGATTGTATTAGGTCAGGCCCCAGCCAGTCAGGGGGAACATCCCTGTAGTCCGTGTGAATGTGGATGGTGTCCGGCCGCTGCTTCATCTTTTCCAGCCATTTCATGACCGGGCTATTTGGATTCTTTGGGGGATTAAACAAATAAAGCATCTGAAAATCGCCCTTGTTACCACGGGCAAAAGTAGCTTCAATATTCAGAAGTTCATCTTCGCCTTCCCCACCGTCAAAGAACTCTGTAAGTTCATCCAAAATGACCAGCTTGATCGGCTTATCTTCATCAATGATCCCCTTTGTATCGTCTATACCGTCAGATCCCGCAAAATACATCGTAGTTCCGTACTTTGTACAAGTGATCTCCATAGGGGATTTTGTAATCTTAAATTTTTTCTTACTTATCCCAAGCCTATTAATCCCCCGAAGCATTTCCTTGTACACTGTTTTACGCAGCTTATTGTGGCGCTTACGCAATATCACCACAGAGCCGGAAGGATCGGAAATTAACTGGTAAATACCGCGAACCCCGGCAAAACTTGATTTCGTGCCGGCACGCCCGGATGTCAATATAATATGCTTTGCAGTCCGATTATTGAAAATAACCTGATATTTGGGAATGATTATGTCACTGATCCGCACCTGCTGCTTTTTTGGCGGAGCAGTCATTAATGATTTCGACTCCATCATCTTCACCCTCTGTTCCATAATGATGGCCGATCCTTTCTGTTTCGGCTTCCAATTTCTTCAAGTGTGCTTTCTGTTCAGGCGATGCCAAATCCATGTGAGCAAAAAGCCACTTCAATGCTTTCCTTGAAACGGACAACATTTACTTCCTTTTTGACTCCTATCTTTTCGTCAGTCTCTTCGTATTTTACTATGACCGGGTCAAACGATCCCATAACAGGGACTATCTCATGTCCAAATTCAACATAATCGGTAATATCCGCAAATGCGATTACAGATCGAATCCAAGGACTCAAAAGGTAAACAAAAAAGCCTTTGCTTATCGGTTAATTCAGGATTTTCTATCACCTGGTCAACCTCACCTGCAATGGCTTTTACCACTTTCCAGTATTAATTCTCATTACTAATACAAAAAGAAAAAATAAGCATATTCCAACCATTATCAATGTGTCAATTGCCAATGCACACATAATTGAAAAAATTGGCATTGTCCAAAGTTTGCAAAAATACCCAGCCGTTCACAGGTCAGGTATTTTAAAATGGTATTGGGAAGAAGCATTTCTGCTTTTCACTTTATACTATATCACAGGCTAAATGTGTACTTCTATGTACTCTTTATTTTTTACATAATAAAAGTCCCTGCCAGCTAAGATACCTTGGATATAATCAAATATTTCTATATCTTCTTTTGCCTTTTCTATAGCTGTTTCATCGCTTGTTGCTTCAGGCATTTCCTTTCCCTCCTATAACATCCAATATACTTTTACCTTCTGTATAAACTTCTCAATCTGCTATAAACACTAGAAAATATGTATTTTGTACGCGCAATATTAAATTTTAAGATTGAAATTTTTTAACGCTCTTGCATGTATTTGATGTATCCATTTCCAGCTAAATTCCATCTTCGCACAAATATCCTCCCACTTCATCAGCTTTATGTACCGATATATCAGAACATCCTTTTCATCTTCATCTGAAAGTTGTTCTATCCGGTCAGTAATCTCCTTGCATTTCCGGATCCGCTGGTACCTGTACCGCATATACCGCTTTTCTTCCCGATCCAGCAGCGCAGCATAACTGGATAAGTCATTTGGGCTTGATGAATGGGGCATTCCATCATTTATCACAAGAGGGCATATCTGGCTCAATCGCATTTCCCTTATCTTAAGTTCACTGCGCTCCAATTGGCGAACTGCTTTCTCATAACCTCTAAGATATTCTTTTTTCAGTTCCATCTCTAAAATATCCTTCTGTTCTTTTTTCACTGCTCAACCTCCGCTAGTCCCCTGCTAATCATTGCAAAATGTTTCTTCTGTAGTACGGAAACCGTGTCTCATGTTAAGGCGTATACTCATGCGCCGTTTTTCCTCTTATCAGTCTGAAATGCCATCTTATTCATGGAATCATTTTTTATTGCTAATGCCTTGATTTCTCCATCCTCAATAATGATCTGTGTCACCCGGAACTTGTCGTATGTGGTGTATCTGCTTTTCCCGTTCTGCCCCTGGCTCTCTTTCAGGGTTACCGAATCCGCTTTGATCCAGATGAACGGGGCTGTATACAGCTCCCTTCCAATCCCCCAGTTAAAACATGCACGCTTGAATGCGTCAGACGCCTGCCCTTTTTCTTTCTCTGTATAGCTTTCCGTTCCTACATCCTGCTTTGTCACCCACTCTTTTTTCGATTCATCATAAATGGACACGTTGCAGAACAGGTTTCCATTAATAAGTTCATGGCTCCGTTTCCAGTTCTCGGCTCCAACTGTTTCGTCAAGGATTTTCATGTCACATCTGGCATCTTTATAAAGGAGAAGGGAACATCCTTTCTCACTGACTGTGTTTACCCGGCATTCAATGTCTTCCGCCGTCAGAAATCTAAACGGTTTCATGCTGTTTCCTCCCTGGCGGCTTCGCCCTTCTCTGTCACCCTGCTCGCCCACATGTCTGCAAAATGCAACAGCAGGTACAGCGGCGTCTCTTTTCCTGAAATCTGATATTTAAAATTTCCATAGAGCCCATTGTGCCAGAGGATTGCAAGTTCCTCTTCCTCTGTAAGGCTGATATATTTTGAGGCGATCTTAACTGACCTGATTTCATGATCCACTGCCGACAGTTCATCATTCACTTTAAAAGGCTTGCTGGGTGACTGGTATGGCTCCGGCTCAGGGTTTGCCTTGGTCGCCCTTCCCTTAAGCATGTTGGGTATATAGCCGGGCTTTCCATAATCGCCGCACTTCCCAAGATCGTGAAGCAGCGCACAGATGTAAATTGCGTCCTGGTCCTCTTTAGACAGCCCATCCCGGCCATTGCAGAGCAGAAATGACATGTCCTGCATAATCCCAAGCACATTTAAACTATGTTCTGCAAGCCCTCCTTCTTTCGCCAGATGGTTCCCGCCGCTGCATGGCATCTGGTAAAATCCGTTTTCCTCCATCCATGCAAGAAGTTTGTCCATGCCTTCCCGTCTGATGGGCATCAATAAATTCTCTATCCTTTCTTTCCGTTCCATCTGTTTTCCTCCCTTTCTTCCTGTTCATAGGCCTGTCTTTCCCTTCTCAGACGGTTACCGGAAGGGACGCCATACTCAATTTCGTTCCGGCAGCTATCAACCGCCATGCTGTTTTCGGTCTGCACTGTCATGTCATACCTCCTCACTGATGTGTATGGATATCAATGACCTTGCGTTACTGTCGGCCCTGCTATACACCCATTCAGAATCATGCACGTTAAAGTTAAAGTATCCGTCCGTGCTTACTGCCATGGAAGTTAGGCAGTTAATGTTATGTTTTTTTAGCGCTGTTTCCATGCTTTTTAAGACCGGCTTCATGTCCTTTGCCAGCTCCTTAAATTCTTCCATGCTGATTTCTTTTTCCAATCCCTTCATTTTCCTCTCCTTCCTGTAAGATTTTCTGTTTCTCCGGCAGGGAATGTTTTCTGCCTTCATATATATAGCAAACATTGTACAGCCCATAAGGAATACGATGATTGCATTCACCGGGCTTGTCCTTCCTGACCGGCTTATGCCGGTTCTCTTTCGGTGCCTTTTTCTACCGGCCTGACCTTAATGCTTTTAACCTCTGCTCCTATCTGGTCCGCATACAGCATGACTAATAGATTTTTCATGTAGCTGAAACGTTCATCTGTTACTTCCATATCAAATTCTGTCATAAAGCCACCGCCTTTCTATAAATCCTATGCCATACCGGTTGTACACCTTTCCTGACCGCCCAATATCATTATTTAAGCCATTCATAAGTATAAGGCTCCGCGCGCTTTCACATCCCCCTCACATCACTTTCTTTTCCTTATTCGCAAAATCCATTGGATCCACGTTAAGGAACTTACAAACCGCAATAAATTCCTTTGCTTTCAATTCTCTGTTTCTATCCTTATTCAAAAGACTGTCATATAACGCCATATAAGGAATCCCGGTATCTTTGGAAACTTTGGTTAAATTAATACCCATTTTTTTAATATAAGTAGAAACATTCATTGTAAGATCGTCCAACATTATCACCTCTCTGATAACAAATATTTTGTTATATTTAAAATAATACCATTAATATTGTTTGTCAATACCATTTAACAAATTTTTTAGTATTTTTATTGACATAATAAAATTATTCGTTATAATAAAAATAACGAGAGGTAAATAATATGAAAAAAGATTTTGCAGAAACATTAAAAGAAATGAGAATAAGAGCTGGATACTCGCAAAAGGAAGTATATGAAATGTTTAATATACGCCAGTCCACTTTTAGCGCCTGGGAAACCGGGAGGGCAGAACCATCTGCGGATATGCTGCTTAAATTATGTAAGTTATATCATGTAAAAGATATCTTTTCTGCATTTGGTTATAATGGCTACAATGAAGATGGAAGTATTCAGTTAAATCTAAAAGAAATAGAGCACATAGAAAAATACCGGTCACTAGACCCGCACGGAAAAGAAATGGTAGATTTCACTCTCCTAAAGGAATGGGAACGCTCAACGGCAGAACAAAAAGTCACTCCGATACCGCTTAAAGATGAGGCTGCATATTATGTCAATGCCGCACACCCCATTGAAGGCGCATCAGAAGAGGACAAAAAGTTTGATGAAGATATTATGCATGATGAAAACTTTTAGTCCGTTTTATAGGACACAAAATCTGTTACTATTTTGTAAAAGGGGATGATGCTTTGATTACATATGAAGATATTCTTTTAGAAGCAGATGCTAATAACTTAATAACTAAAGAAAAGTCTCTCCGTGCTCATAAAGGACGCATCATGGGAAACCGTATTGCAATAAATGATAAACTAACCGAGACTGAAAAGAAATGCGTTATGGCAGAAGAACTAGGCCATTATTACACTGGATATGGGGATATTTTAGATCAGTCCACAGTGACTGGCAGAAAGCAAGAACTTCATGGAAGAATCTATGCATATAATAAACTTGTTGGTCTTATGGGTATCGTGAATGCTTATAAAAACCATTGTACAAGTATTTCAGAATCAGCAGAATTTCTTGATGTAACAGAGGAATTTCTAAATGATGCTTTAAACCACTACAAAAGTAAATACGGAAAGCATACGGTTATTGACAGCTATATTATATTTTTTGAGCCCTGTATTGCTGTACTGGAAATGATATAATTAACGATAAAACCGATTAACGCTTTATGTGAAAACAAAAGAAAAAGGGGGGATTCACCATGAATAATTTATTTCTTTTACTATTTTGCATAAGTTTATTATGCATTCCGATTTTTTTGTTGTGGGCGTTCATAAATTTGCTCCGAAAGAAACCAGCTAAAAAACGTTTTACATTGGCCGGTATATCTGCTTTAGCATTAATAACCAGTACCGTTGGCTTTGGATTCACAATGGAAAATACTCCATCTAATGAATCAATTAATATGGTGTCTGAAAGTCCTGCTGTCGTAACACAATCTCCTACACTACAACCTACAATTGCCCCTACTGCTACGTCTACTGTTTGTCCCACTGCTACACCAGCTCCCACTAAGACACCAACTCCAACACCCACTAATTCACCCACACCTTTACCTACAGAATCTCCAACGCCACAGCCTACAGAAAAGCCACAGCCTACACTATCACCCATTGAAACACCAGAGCCTCAACCGGAAGCGGTATCAAAACCTCAAGCTGCTACAGAGTCCGGTTCACAATCCGTATCTGCATCTGAAACACAGTCAGATATTACATCTTCTAACGGAAGTTCAGGATCCGGTTCAAATGGAAATAATTTTAATACTTATGACAATCCGGAACAACAGCAAACTACGGATGCTTATGTGTTGAACACCAGCAGACACAAAATACACTATCCTTCCTGTTCTTCTGTTGCTAAAATAGCACAAAAAAATTATGCAACTTCTAATTCCTCAGTCGCAGAATTAGAAGCACAAGGTTATACGACTTGTGGAAATTGCTTTAAATAATTATTTAACCATTGTACCATTCAAATAACGATTAAACCGCTACGGCGCCATCCCGGATTCATCGGAAATTAATTTCTCAATTCACTAAAAGGATCGGGGATTACATTGATGCAAAACCCTGACAAAGCGAAAATCTCAGAAAACAGTATGGTGTAAATTATCAGACTATGGAGAGCTGGTTACGATGTCTCACAGATGTACGCAACCATTGTGCACATTATTCCAAACTATATTACCGGATATTCCCAACCATCCCTAAAATACCATCATCTTCGGGAACAGCCTGCAAGCGATTATTTTGCTGGCTGTTATTTTTATACCCTCAAATCCATAAGATATAAGGGAGGATGATACAATGTCCAAAATACCAAGATGTGCAATCTATATCCGTGTCTCCACAGAAGAACAGCACTTAAACGGCTTATCCCTTCCGGCACAAAAGAAAGCTTTAACCCAATTTGCCGAAAGCAACAATTATAATATAGTAGGCTGCTATGCAGACGAAGGTATTTCAGCCCGTAAACCTATGAAGTACCGCCGTGGGCTTTTGCAGCTCTTAGAAGACGTAAAACATGACAAAGTTGATATGATCCTTGTCACCAAACTTGACCGCTGGTTCCGTAACATCAAGGACTACAATATCACCGAAGAGATCTTACAAGCTCATAACTGTCACTGGAAGACCATCTTTGAAAACTATGATTCTTCCACTGCAAACGGCCAGATGGTAATTAACATCATGCTTTCCGTGAACCAGGCGGAATGTGACCGCACGTCAGAACGTATCAGGGCAGTCCTTGACTATAAACGGTCAATCGGAGAAGTGACCAGTGGCATGTGCGCTTGCTACGGATACAAGGTTGTTAATAACCGCCTTGTAAAAGATGAATCTGTAGAACACATTATCAATGATGCATACCAATATTATTTCACCTGTTATTCTATCCGTTCCACTCTTTCCTACCTACAAACTAAATATGGAGCTGATGCTCCCAGCCATAACAAGGTAGACCGTCTTTTCAAAAATGAGACTTACGCTGGAAAAGACAAAGATAACCTAAAATACTGTGAACCCTACATATCCTTAGACCAGTTCCAGAAAATCAGGGAGATCACTGGAAGCAAGACCTATTCTTCGGGAAACTATGAGCCGTACCTATTTAGTTCCCTAATCAAATGCCCTTGGTGCGGAAACAATTACACAGGTTATCGTAAGAAACAAAAATTAAAAAACGGTGGAGAAAGCATTTATATCAAATACCGATGCGGAAATAAGTTTGGGCGGCATAGCTGTGCCCACTTTACAGAACATAAAATAGAGGAATACATGCTGACCCATGTTTCCGACCGACTGGATCAGGAACTTGCTGAAATAAATTTTAACCACAAGCAGCGCCCACACCGGGTTGATGATCCAGAAGCGATACGGACAGAAATGGAACGCCTCAATATCTTATTCCAAAAGGGACGGATCACAGAACACTATTATGACGAACAGTATGCCATACTTGAAAAGAAACTTACAGACATCCAGGAGTCTTCCAAATGCGTCTCCCTGGAAAGCTACAGGGATATCATACGCACCTTTAGCGGCAACTGGCAGGATTTGTACCTCAACCTTGACAAATCTCATAAACAGGCCTTCTGGAAGGGCACAATCAAAGACATACAGATTGACAAAGAAACCCACCGGATCTGTGGCTTCAATTTTCTAGTAAAATAGGAGTAGCAACAATTTTACTCTGTAGAATTTGAACCCCACGCTACCTCCTTAGAGGCAAAGGGCGATGGTTATGTAGTCGCTTCCTTAGGCGAAGATTCCGGTTACGTTCCTTATACCGCCTTTAGCGCCAAAAAAAGCTACCTGGAAAAAAATCCCGAATTAGTTCAATCCTTTACCAATGCACTGCAAAGAGGAATGGACTATGTAGCCTCCCATACGCCGGAAGAGATCGCCAAAACGATACAACCCCAGTTTAAGGAAACCGACCTGGAAACACTTACCAAGATCATCACCCGCTACTATGAACAAGATACCTGGAAAAACAACCTGGTTTTTGAGGAAGACGCATTCCAGCTCCTCCAAAATATTTTAGAACAATCTGGCGAACTGCCAGAACGGGTACCCTATGATAAGTTAGTAACCACTGAATTTGCACAAAAGGCAGCGTCCTCCAAATAGGCGCCTATTCTCCATCCCAAAGAGAAAAACCCCCGGATCTTGGGATCCGGGGGAACGAATTTTACCATCGAAAAGAAACATTCTGTGAATGAACCAAGGCCCAATTCATCATCGCCATAAATATAGAAAAGAAAGTCAATACCACTGTCAGTATCATTGCCGGCACATCATAGATCACTTTATTTTGCTCCACAACCTTCCCTTCCTCATCCAATATCTCCATATTCCTTTGCCTGTTGCCCAATAGCACCTCGATCCCAAGGCCGATCAGCACAATTGGCCAAAACCTCAATATGATCCTGCAATCCAAATTAGGTAAAAATTGCTGTAGCAAAAATATAACACCCGTTATAACCAAAACCATCCCAAAAGTTACACAACCTACCCTGTGTACCCTGATCGTCTGTCTTCCCATCTGCTTATAGCTCCTTTCCAAACCTGCTAAAAACCGGATCCCTCTCCACTATCCTGGTCGTCGTGTTCCTCAATAAGGGATCTTTCTTTCCCCTTAATCATTTTAACTCCTATATAAATGATGCCCACACCGATCACCAGGCTGGGAATATAATTTCCAATTCTCCACATCATCCTCGGGATAAATTTGTATGCCTCAGGAAGGATATCCCGAAGCAGGTCTTCTATCGAGTTCCAAAGAAAACAAACCCCAAGGAAGATCAATACTCCTGCCACCCATTTGTAGTTTTTGTCTATCACAGAGCGGACTCCTGGTATTCCCTCCATCCCCATCAAATAATCATCTTTTACCTGGTCAAATTCTTCATCCGAAAGCCCTGCAAGATGATTGGCATGGAAAAAACTATAGAACCACACCACTATAGCAATCATAACCAACGCTCCCTGGTATAACCATGCCGATAGTATGCACACCAGGAAAAACAAAAGCATTAGGCTGACCCCCATTTTCATAAATCCCATGTACATTTCTGCCGCTCCCGGGAGAGCGGAAAAGCAAAAAGTTAAAAATCTGTTTTTTTTCTTTGTTTTCATGATAAACTCCTCCATAATAAATTTTAATTTAATCTGTCAAATTGTGTCCAATTCGTCATGTTAAACCACGAATTAATTTTTTCATCCATTCTTCTTGCACCTTCATTCAAAAAACAATTCAAGCTGCCGTTCCTGCCTTCCAGGTATTCCTGTTCCATATCCTCAAGGCGTTTCTGTCTTCGTGTCATCTCATCCATTCCCTGCCTTGTACCCGTCTGCAATGGGATCAAAAGAAGCATGATCAGCGCTGCCGCCATTCCGGTTATAATTTTAAGACGATACGCAAATAATGAAACCGGCTTTTTCCCACTGCTTTTGGATTTCGGTAACACCTGTTCCGTTTGTTTTGGGAATGCCTTATCCAGAATTTCTTCTTTTAAATGTCTAGGTGCATATAATTCCTGCGTTTCCAACTGTTCGATCATACGGGCCAGTTCTTCATCCGTAAGATATTCTCTCATACCGGTTCCTCCTTTCTGTACCGCTTTCTCAGCATTTCCCGCGCTCTGTAGATCTGGGTCTGTATGGTCTTCACATTTTGCCCCAGTCTTTTTGCAATCTCACCAGGACTTAGTTCTTTAAGGTAATACGCCTTTGCCACCTCATTATAAGGCGGTTTTAGTTCGCTACAATACTTCTCCAGCTCTTCCTTGATCTCGTCTTCCATACAAATATCTTCCGGCGAACCTCTCTCTTCCACTGTCATCTCAAAAAAGCTATCCTCAGTAGGCACATTCCTGCGGCTGGCGCTGCGTAGATAATCAATGCTTTTATTGGTTGCAATCCTACAGATCCACGCTTTTTCATTAGCGCCATCAAAGGTATCATATTTCTGAAACGCCGCTAAAAATGTTTCCTGGGCAAGATCCTCTGCAGCAAAATAATCACCAGTGGTCTTATAGCAGATGGAAAAAACAAGTTTATCATAGGTATCTATCAATTCTTCCAGCCTGCTTTCTGTGCATACTGACATTTTTTCTGAAACCACTTATTTTTCCCACCTCACCTTCTGTCTGTTCTTGCCTTTCAATTATTATAACGGCCTGCCTCCTCTTTCTTCTTCATATTTTTCAAAAATTTTTTTATTTTATCATGTATTATTGCCAACCGCTCTCCTACATTGTAAGATAAAGGTAATATTTTACAACGGAGGTCATAAGATGGGTATTTATGTAAACCAATTAGGTTATCTGCCAAATGCCAAAAAAGCAGCATCGTCTACTTTTCCCTGCAACTTTCAGTTAATTAACGCTGAAAACCAACACAGTATTTTTGATGGCACTACCTCATCCGCGATGGAAGATCCCGCGTCCGGTGAGAAAATTTATCCGATTGATTTTTCCGGAGTTACTACTCCCGGACGTTATTATATCCTTGCTGGAAATGGGGAAAGATCCCATGCGTTCCAAATATGCAATGATGTTTACGAAAAGTTAAAGCATGATTTGACAAAGGTTTTTTATTATCAAAGATGCGGATGTCCGCTGGAAAACGAACATGCCGGCATCTATACCCATGCAGCCTGCCACACTGCTCCGGCCATTTTTCTTGAGGACTATCTTACCGGAACGCCTGACCCTGAAAGCTTTGACATGGCTGGCGGTTGGCACGATGCCGGGGATTTTGGCCGGTATACATCCCCAGGCGCAGTTGCACTGGCCCATTTATTATACGCTTACGAACTTTTCCCACAAAATCTTCAAATGAACCTGAATATCCCGGAAAGCGGAAACGCCCTTCCTGACCTGTTAAATGAATGTCTCTATGAGTTGAAATGGATGTTAAAGATGCAGGCGCCCTCGGGAGGCTGCTATCACAAGCTCACTTCCTTTAATCATGCTGACTTTGTCATGCCAGAAGACGACCATGCCCCATTCCTGATCTACCCGGTTTCTTCCATGGCAACCGCAGACTTCGCCGCTGTAATGGCATTGGCCTCCAGAGTGTATGCCGGTCTGCTTCCAGACTTTTCCCAGACAGCCTTAGAGGCTTCCCGAAGGGCCTGGAACTGGTTAGAGGCAAATCCCTACACTGGTTTCCATAATCCAGAGGGCAGCAATACTGGCGAATACGACGATGTAAGCGACCTGGACGAACGGCTTTGGGCCAGTGCAGAGCTTCTCCGCACAGATAAAACAAATACCGAAGGTTATTTGAAACGGCTTTTGGAATATTCCCAAAGGGATATCAGCAAAACAGACTTCGGATGGACCGACGTTTCCGGCTTTGCCACCCTTACGATCCTTTTTGATCCCCTTCACAGCGCTAAGAAATTGGAATCCGGTTACCGGAAGGTTCTCTTTGCTGAAGCAGACAGGCTTTGCAGGCTTCAGGAGGTTTCAGGATATGAACTTGCCATGACACCGGAGGACTTTGTCTGGGGAAGCAACATGGTAGTATGTAACCGTTCCATATTGCTGATCCTGGCCAGCCTGCTCTCCGAAGGAAACAGCGCCATACATTACCGGGAAGCAGCGCTTAACCAGCTTCACTATCTGCTTGGGCGCAATGCCCTGGATATCAGCTATGTCACCGGCTTTGGGGAACATGCATTTAAAAATCCACACAACCGCTCCACCTTTGCGGACGGAATTGATCTTCCCATGCCTGGCTGGGTGAGCGGCGGCCCATTTAAGACGCCTTGCGACCCTGCCGCCGAAGCTGCTATTGCCCCCGGTACACCGCCTATGAAATGCTATGTAGATGACGTAGGTAGCTACTCTACCAACGAAATTACCATCTACTGGAATTCCCCTGTTGTATTTATGACAGCATTCTTCTAAGCAAAACTACAAACAAATCAGGCTGCCCTGGAAAGATTTCCTGTGGCAGCCATTTCATTACATCAATAAATTATCCTATTTATACCGGCTCGGCAATTGCATCCCGAATCAGTGCAATTTCCTTCTCATAAACAGTCATAAAAGCAGCATGATTTTTTCTGACCTGCTCATATTTCCCCTCTTTTGCAGCATCATTTTGATCCAAAGCCGCCTCATACAGACAAACGCAGCCAATTGTCTTTGCTACATTTTTAATGCCATGAACCTCGATCTGATATCTTTGGTAATCTGCCTCTTCCATACACTTGGCAAGAACAGGCAGTTTTTCTTCTCCCTCCTTCGCTGCACTATCCAGCACTTCTCTATAAATGCTTTCCGAGCCAGCGCAATAGTAAAGCCCTTCCTCCACTAAAAACCCGTTATTTTCCAGCATTTTTAGCATTTTTGTCTTTTCCATCCGTTTTCCCCGTTTTTTCTTCCCCGGCAGTTGCCGTTGCAAAACTATCCACCATTTTCTCTATAAGCAGCCTTTTTACATAGACGTCATAACTTAGCATACAAATGAATGAAAACATCTGCAAAACCTCCCGGTCCTCCTCCGGCGCTTCCTGAAAGGTTTTCTGTGAGGTTTTAAATTTCTTGACAATATCTTCCTGCAAACTACTAACCTCATCACTTTCCAGGCTAAACACTTCCTCATATATTGCCCCAAGGTTTAACTCCCCGCCAGTTTGAAAATACCGCTCAGTGATGGGCCTTAACAGCGTCTGGATATCGTTAATCGATAAAATCCCTTTATAATAGTAGATAAAGATCAACAAAATCATATGCTCTTTACTATATTTCTTTTTCACTGGCGGCGGAAGCAGATCATTCTTCGCATAATTGTTGATCATGGTCTTTGTCAAAATCTTACTGTCCTCCGGATAGCGGGACGTACTTTTCAATTTTCTGTCCATAAAGGTAGTTACCTGATCCATATATAAATCTATATTCGGAATATCCTCCAGCTCAATATGCTTGATCCTTCCTAAACTCGCTAATATGCTGTTCAGCAAATCATCCCTGTCAATCGTCATGTCATCTTCCGCTCCTTACCAGTACGTCTTAGCGTCATCCTTTTCACACTACTATTATTATATAGTATTTAAAACTACATGACAAGCACCGTTTAAAACAGTTTACTGCTTTACTTTAAAATTTTAATATGGTAAAATTTCACTATACGAATATATTACCGGGAGGTATTATAATATGAACAAAAAAATACAGACTTCTGCCGTAGACCATCTTTTTGAAGCGATTTTATGCCGGGAGTTTGACAGTTAAATATTAGAAAAAGTACTTGTAGGTTGCATAAAACCTA
>CAJUCN010000038.1 GCA_910585005.1 uncultured Lachnospiraceae bacterium
GATAGAAAATATCAGATATGATTCCTGTAATTTAATATGAATATCTGTATTATCAAGGAAACTCATATACAAACACGAAAACTCTGAGCCATTTCCGTGTTTGTATTATATCCCCCGTTTTTCAACCGCATTTTCCGTCACACTAATACCCTTTTCCGCAAAAACCAACAATATCCTACACCCTTTTACCTTTCCACCATATACTATCACGGAACCCCCTGACTTTTGCGTGAAAGTATACTTTTGCCTGCGAGTACCCAAATTCCTATGGCATCAATTCAAGCTTACTGCCTGTGCCGCTGTGAGATTTATTTTCCACTTGCTATTAAGCCCCTTCCCACCTTCAGTTCTAAGCCTCTTAAACTCGCCCTCTATCATTTCTCTGGTATCCGCTCTGTCCGTCATCTTCTGGAACGCCCGGTCAAGCTCGCTTACTTCTTCTTCCATTGTCATTTTGCGGAAACCCGTCTCTGAATTTTCATCCTCCACATAACGCTCCCTTGTGCCGCCTACCCTCTGCCCTTGCAACTTTTCCATTTCCCCGGCCAGTTCGCCGCCATAGGCGTTTACAGACAATGCGCTTGCCGCCTGTTTTGCCTGCCTTATAATGCTCTCCTGCGAAATTTCTTGTAATCAAGATACTCCCGTAAATTCGCTCCGTCACATTACCCTATGCGTCCCACATCTTAACCTTATATATGGAATTTTCCGGGTCAAAATCCTTCGGCTTATATACTGTTATGCTGCTGTTTCCTTTATCTCCAAGTACCCCTAATGGCTGATCACCCTCCGATGTGTCAAACCAATGCAAAGTATGTCCGCTTCCTGCTCCATCAGCTTGCGTTTCAGGGCGCTTTCCTCCGCCAGCCTCTCATACTCAGCGTGTTTTTCTTCCCTTGCTTTGCGGGCTTCTATGAATTCTGCCGATGACACTGACATCTTTTCACTTGTCACGCATGCATGCGCAATATCCCCATTTTCATCTAATGCGATCAGATAACCTTTCCGGGGATTCGGATTCATAATATCCTGCTCCGCAATAAAGCCCTCAACCTTTGCCATAACACTCCTTGCCAGCTCCGGGTCATTCTTCATCTTTTCTTCCAGTTCCGGCGGTACAACAATGGCCTTCTTGCCTATGGTGGAATTGATCTTTGCCTGCACCTTGGAGTCAAGCATGGCAGGCTCCGCACCCGATGGTTTCCAGTCCAGAACAGAAGCATCTGCATTTTCGCTGAAATACTTATCCCACGGATAATCATTCCTCCCCCATAAAGATCCGTCAATCCTGGATGTATCCATGACGTTGTAGTAGGCTCCCGGAAACCTCGCCTGCCACATATCCTTAAAACTCATTCCCGATACCTCTGACTGCCCTGCCGCCTTTGCCGCCGCAAGCTCCGCAAAACTCACACCTCCATTCTTATCAGCCGCCGCATTCTTCCGGTACTGCTCCGCCAGATAGTACCCTCCCAATTTACCTGACACTCCAAAATCCATCTTCCTCTCTCCTTTCATTTTTCATCATCATTTAGGCGTTTGCGAAACGCCAGAACCCACATAAATACGGAATTCTTTTTGTTGCAAAATAAAACAACTCCTCACTGGAATCCACCAAGAAAGGAGTATAAATTTGATAACAATAAGTACGAGTTCCTTTCCCTGCTTGATGAAACCATCAGCCTCGATGAAATTGTCCCGGTGTCTTTTGTTTCTCATTTTCATGCTCTCACCGGCAGACCCAGAAAACACCTTTTTTATCCGATACTCAAGGCTCTGTTATTACTGCTTATTTTCTCAATCCCAACAACGTCCCTTCTGATTGTTTTTCTTAAATACTCACAGGAATTGCGGGACTTCTGCGGCTTTGACACCGTCCCGAACACGTCTAAATTTATCCGTTTCAAACAGAACTTCTTATTCGACTTACAATCGATTATTCCTCTGAAAAACAAACTCAAAACCGAACGGATTGATTCCATCGTCAACGAAGACGGTATTCCCTTCTGCTCCAAAATGAAATGGGAATGGAACAGCGTCACAAAGAAATCAAACCGTGTATGCCATTGTGGCCATCCTTGCACTTCTTCCTGTGGAAAAATGATCTACATCTATCCAGAGCAGAACCTCCGTGCTTACCCGGAACTGTCCGGGGTACACAGGAGTGGGATTCCTCTTATAAAATCTATAAGCATCAATATATCCGTAGTTTAAAACCTTATCTCCATCCCAATCTACTAAAAAATTTTTGAGTATTCGCCGCAAAACTCACATTCTCTTTCAGTACATTTGCGAATATGTCTAATCAGTGCCATATCTGAGCCGTCTGCTGCGGAATGTTCCTTACGCCTTTATATCAAACCCTGCACCTGTAGGTGCTGATGTGCCAGAAACCATTGCCATGAGGTTCTGCGTAACGCTTTTTATATCCGTGCCCGTGGCCGATACCGCGAACGCTTCTGCCTCTCCATCTTCCGTCAGCTTATCCATCTGCTCTTTTCTTTCCGCCCGCCGTTCCGCATCCTTTTCTTCTAAAATTTTTCTCTCCTCACGCTTTTTTTCTACTCTTTCTTTTTGCCTCTTTTCCGTATTCAGTATGGATGTGCTTTGTTTTGTGCCGCTGCTTCTTGTTGCACCGCTACAGGAGCATTGCATACTCCCATCTGCATTGATTCTCACAGCAAATCCATGTATCTCAATACCGTCACTTTTTGCCTTGGCAAACAGCTGCTCATGCGCCGCCGGTATACCCGCTATGTCATTTTCGATTTTTCTTGCAAAATCCGTATCACTTGCCATTTTTTTCAGGCAGTCATCAGAGAGACTCAAAACGATATTATTTTTACCGCCCCCTGCAATGCCCCTATTCGAATTAACATTAATCTGAGGGAATTTCTTGCATAGCTGTTCATAATATGTCTGCACCTTGTCTTTGCTGTTTGTTGATGTGTTTACCTTTATCTCTGCTGCCGCCTTGCTATCCGGCTTTTTCACGGTATCAGTATAATTTGCCGCATAGTTGCTGTAATTGTTTGTAATCTCCATTGACATAATTCTCATCCTCCTTCAAAAAATCTTACCTGCGGTCCCTCTGTCATTCGGAGACGCCCATACCCCCTGCGGAATATTGGACGAATCTGCCGTATGATAGTATGCTCCCGGAAACCTCACCTGCCACATTCCTCCGGCACTGCTCCGCCAGATAGTACCCTTCTGATTTACCTGTCACTCCAAAATCCATCACCTTAAATCCATACAGGTATTCACCTTTTATATCGGCAGAAAATTTCTATCTTTCGAACGGAGGGAACGAAACGGCTACTTTTTGGTAACGAAAGGCAGAAAGCGCCTGCACACATCTCATCTGCAGGGTCTCATCTGCATCTCATCTGCATCTCATCTGTGTACTGCCTTCTGTCTATATGGGTTCTTGTTCCTATATGACAAAAGGCTACAGACAAAACATTGTCCATAGCCTTTCATACTCCTAATCTACATACGTAAAACAGGCAATAAATATACTGATAGTCGGAATAGCCATTGCCTTATTTTCCGATGAAATCTTAATGCATTATTTATACGCCATACTCTGTACAACATTTCATCGGAATGGATTGTACAAAGTTCAGTTTCTTTTTAGGTTGATTGGTCAAATAAAAATTCATTTCGGTTCTCCTTTGAGGGAAATCCGAAGCTCATCCGTTCCAAATGGCTTTGTAATGTAATCATCAGCGCCAAGCCCTAATCCTCGCAAATGCTGCCGTTTTCCAAGCCAGATTTTATTGAACCGTATAGGCCGGAAAACTATGTTCTGCATCCCACTTTTTTCTCCCGGGCAAACAACTTCCATAAAAATGCGTTCCAAATCCGCATCTTTATGGACTTCACCTTCATAACCTAACTTCCCGTTTGAGATAATACCGATATGGTCTGCAATCAACTCGACCTCTGACAAAATATGGCTGGATAATATAGTAGTAATCCCTTTTGCTGAGAAAGAGCCTTTCTATTTGTTTTTATAGAAAGAATAACAGATAATTTTGAAGATTTCATAAAGATACGGATAAATTTATTTTTTCCTATCGCCTTTTTCAATTATATTACTCCCTTTCCGGATTTGTGTACCCAGTAAAAACGAGCCTATAAATATACATTGCAGGCAACAGGAAAATATTTTATAATCAAGTATATAAATTGATGTTTGTGAGGAAAAGCATATGATTAGAATCAGACCTTATAAAGCATCGGATGCAGATACGATCTTATCATGGTGTCAGGATGAAAAAGTGTTTTACCAGTGGACAGCAGGCATTCTTGGCGATTATCCTGTCACAAAAAAAGAATTTTCTTTTGTGGAATCCCTAATGCCGTTTACCGCATTTGATGAAACAGGAATCGTTGGCTTTTTTACATTGAGAAATCCTGATGAAGCATTGAATGAACTGCGCTTTGGGTTTGTCATTATAGATCCTCACAAGCGAGGAGAAGGTTATGGAAAAGTTATGCTTCAATTAGGTTTAAAATTTTCATTTCAAATATATGGTGCTAAAAGAGTATCCCTGGGTGTTTTCGAGAATAATCTTTCTGCTTATTACTGCTACAAAGCAGCTGGTTTTAGTGATGCAGTTTTGGATACAACGGAAAAATATTGTGTTCTGGGTGAAGAATGGAAGTGCAGAGAAATGGTTATGGAATACCCGAAAGAATGATATATTACTTACGTATGCTGTAAGACGAGATGAGTGGGGAAATTCAAAATAACAGATTCGGGCTTGCAGGAGTGATAAATAAGTGCAAAATCGGCACTTATATTCAAGAATATGTATTTTATTTCAAGTTTTATACATAAGGAACACTTTTCCGAAAAGGGAGTTATATTATCTATTGCCCATTTACTCCATCTCCTTGAACACCGGCATATCTGACAGGATGTATTTAAGGTATTTCATTGCATCCAGGCTATTGGCTTTGGCTGTTTCGACCAGGGCGTAGATTCCCGTACTTGCAGCAGCACCTTTCGGGCTTCCGGCAAACAGGTGCAGCACATGCATCTCGTAACCCCTTTCACTCCGTTGTATCCGGAATGAGCATCCGTATGGATATATCCGGTGCAGCCTCACCAGCTTATTTGACTTTAAAAGGTTTAGCTGGTGGGACACCGCAGACTGGGTCATTCCAAGCTGCTTTGCCAAATCACCAACACATGAATCCTGCTCCATTAAAAGGAGCAGGATACGGATACGGGTAGGGTTCCCAAGCATCTTAAAAAATTCCGTAAGAATGTACAAATCGCTTTCTTTCAGTCCTTCATAAATTTGAACGACCTGATATTCCGCCAAAGGAACCCCCTCCTTCCTTACAGTTTTTTCACAAACAGGCAGCGGATCGCATTCAGCACCGCAAGAATCATAACACCTACATCTGCAAAAATCGCCAGATACATATTTGCGATTCCCACAGCCCCTAATGCAAGGCAGGCAAATTTCACTACAAGCGCCATCGAAATATTCTGGTAAACAATCCGCAGACATTTCCTTGAAATCTTGATTGCCTTTGCTATCTTGATCGGATCGTCATCCATCAGAACAATGTCAGCCGCTTCGATTGCCGCATCCGAACCCATTGCGCCCATAGCAATACCTATGTCCGCTCTGGAAAGCACCGGTGCATCATTGATACCATCGCCAACAAATGCCAGCTTTGCTTTGCCCGACTTCACCCGCAATAGTTCTTCTACCTTTTCCACCTTGTCAGCCGGAAGAAGCTCACTGTAAACCTCATCAATTCCAAGTGATGCGGCAACTTGATTCGCCACTTTCTTTGCATCCCCGGTCAGCATGACGGTCTTATCTACCCCTGCTTTCTTTAATTCCGCAATTGCAGCCTTAGAATGAGGCTTGATAATATCGGAGATTACGATATGTCCCGCATATTTCCCACCTACTGCCATGTGAATAATCGTACCTGTCTGATGACAATCCTGATAAGGAATGTTTAAGTGCTTCATCAATTTGTCATTACCAGCGGCAACCTTTACGCCGTCTACTTTTGCAGTCACGCCATTTCCGCTGATTTCCTGTATATCCGCCACACGGGTTCTGTCAATCTCTTTTCCATATGCCCGCTGTAAGCTCTTGCTGATCGGGTGGGAAGAAGCGCTCTCTGCAAGAGCCGCATATTCCAACAGTTTCTCATTGTCTATGGTGGAGTGATGAATACCATTTACTTCAAAGACACCCTTTGTCATGGTTCCGGTTTTGTCAAAAACAACATACTTGGTCTGGGAGAGGATTTCCAGATAGTTGGAACCTTTTACCAACACGCCCTCCTTGCTTGCGCCGCCGATTCCCGCAAAGAAACTTAAAGGAATACTGATTACAAGCGCACAAGGGCAGCTAATGACAAGGAATGTCAACGCCCGGTAAATCCACACACCCCAATCTGCTGACAGTCCCATAAAAAACATACGGATAACAGGAGGGAGGAATGCCAGTGCCAATGCTGCATAGCAGACAGCCGGAGTATAGATTTTTGCAAACTTCGAGATAAAATCCTCTGATTTTGATTTGCGGGAACTTGCATTTTCCACCAAATCCAAAATCTTAGAAACCGTAGATTCTCCAAACTCCTTTGTGGTCTGTATTTTCAATACACCGGTCATGCTGATACATCCGCTGATTACTTCATCGCCAACTTTTGCCTCTCTGGGCAGACTTTCCCCGGTCAGTGCACTGGTATTCAGACTGGAAGCTCCCTCAACTACATTGCCGTCAATCGGCACTTTCTCGCCCGGCTGTACAACGATCACGCTGCCAATCCCTACTTCATCCGGATCAACCTGCTCTAATTTCCCATTTCTCTCAACATTTGCATAATCAGGACGAATATCCATCAGGTTACTGATATTGCGGCGGCTCTTGCCCACAGCATAGCCCTGAAACCATTCCCCGATCTGGTAAAACAGCATAACGGCAATCGCTTCCAGATAATCACCGTTCTCATAAATAGCAAGCGCCATCGCCCCGATCGTAGCCACTGCCATCAGAAAACTTTCATCAAATACCTGACGGTTTCTGATGCCTTTTGCCGCTTTCCTTAAAATGTCATATCCGATGATAAAATAATTTATCAGATAGCACGCAAAACGAATCCACCTTCCTGCGGACGGAAATAAATAACTGTCAGCCGTATCAAACATCTCTGCTGAAACAAACTGGAGTGCCAGTAAGATTCCGGCGCTGATCAAAATACGGATCATCATAACCCTCTGTTTTTTTGTCATACCATCCTTGCGGCTGCCGACAAAAATAAGAAGTACAGCAGCCATTATAATAACAACTGTCAGCAATATGCTGATTACTAATTCCTGCATGGTAAAAACTCATTTCAAAATATACTTAACTGTTTAATCGTTTCTGATAAAGAAGCGAGCATGCTCGCCTTACTCATTCCATATCCGTCTGACGACGGCTTTCCTAATAAGGTAAAAAAGACACCCCAAAACTGCAGCCGGGCATTTTCAGGGTGTCACCTTTTCATGGGCAGCTACCGCTTACAGGAAAATCTCGCAGTCCGGCTCCACTTTCTTGCAGGCATCCAGCACATTCTTCATAACATCTTTCGGCTCCTGCCCTTCATCAAATTCCACGATCATCTTCTGTGTCATGAAATTGACCGTTGCGCTCTGTACTCCTGCTGTTTTACGGGCTGCATCCTCCATCAGATTTGCACAGTTGGCACAGTCTACCTCGATTTTGTAAGTCTTTTTCATTGTAAAGTCCTCCTTGTTATTTTTGAATTCAGTGATTAAGTACTTGTTTAATCATCATGACCGTAGTATAATACAGAGAAAGGCACACGTCAATATTCCTAAAGCATTCCTTCCTAAACGGGCGAAAAGTATTTCCGTTTGGGCGAAATGCAAACGATAAGAAAGGAACAATAATATGGACAATATGAAATTACCACACCAACATGGAGAAGGACCGCAGACCGCACTGATCCAGAAACAATTAGACCATGTAGACTATTTCCAAACCGTAGCTGAAGTTTTCAAACAGCTTGGCGATACCACCAGAATCCGGATTTTCTGGCTTCTCTGCCACCAGGAGGAATGTGTCCTCAATATTTCAGACATGCTCCATATGTCAAGCCCGGCAGTTTCACATCATCTCAGACCATTGAAAAACAGCGGTCTGATTATTTGCCGGCGTGAAGGAAAAGAAGTATATTATCGAGCCACAGATACAGAGCAAGGACGTCTGCTGCATCAGATGATTGAGCAGGTTATGGAAATCACCTGCCCTGAATTGTGAGGTCTGTCTTATGAATGGTGAATTGATAAAAATACAAAAAGAAGTGGAAAGATTTCATCAAAAGGTGGCAAATGCTGTCATTCCGCTTTATCCCGGTATAGCGTTATGTTATCTTACTTTTTCAACCGATTCTTTTTCTGTGCAGCATAAGGCTCTATCACACATCATTCAGATTAACTATTGCAAAGCCGGACAGATGATGTGGGAGATGAAAAACGGAAACCGGATTTATTTGAATCCGGGAGATTTCTCCCTGCATACCATGAAAACCTGTACGGATTCCGTACTCACCTTTCCAAACGGTACATATCAGGGACTTGGCATCTATATTGATCTGCAGGAAGCCTCTGACACGCCTCCCGAATTGTTAAAAAACTTTGGTATTTTTGAAACCATATTACCTGAAAAATTCTGCAAAGATGACAGACCTGTCTTTCTTGCTGGAAATGAACAGACAGAAAGTATTTTTTCTGCATTTTATAACCAGCCCGAAACGCTTATGCTTCCATTCCAAAAAATCAAGATTTTGGAATTGCTGCTTTACCTTGCCAAAATGAAGTTTACGCCCCAAAACAAACTGGCTGAATATCAATTCGAGCTGACTGAAACGATCCGAAAGATCCATGACCAGCTTTTGCAGCACATGGAGCAGAGAATTACCATAGAGGAACTTTCAAGACAATATCTCATCAATCCGACAACTTTGAAAAGCGCTTTTAAGTCAGTCTATGGAACTTCCATTGCGGCACATATCAAGGAACACCGAATGCGGCAGGCTGCAAAACTGTTAAAAGAAACGAATAAGAGCATAGCTGAAATCGCACAGGCTGTCGGCTATGACAGCCAGAGCAAATTTACTGCGGCATTTAAAACATATTTTGAAGTCCTACCGAAAGAGTACCGTAAAAATTGAGCGGGAGCAACACATCATTCTAAAACAATTTTCTTTCCCCTAACCCCTCTGCGCTCAAAAATCACAAAATGCCATGCTGGAATTTCTGTTTTTTTCACTCATTTTTTTGCACGAATATCCCCCGTAACGGGATATAAGATAGTGTAAAATCCTTTCATAATCCCATTACAGAAAGGAAACAAAAAATGGCAAACAGAGAACGAAACACCTTGATGTGTGCAGTATGCCGTTGATTTTTATAAGTAATCTCATTCGATATTTATATAACTTACATTTCATTTCTCATTTCCCCAATCTGAACATATCTGATATGCTGTTTTCATAAAACAGTGCCAATAAATTATTTCAATGTGACTAGTACTTTCTGTCATCTTTCGGACATACTGACGGCTTCAACCGCAACACTTCCACCCCTTACAAACTCAATCCTGTTTGCAAACTTTCCGCTATGCAGCATATCAAACAGAACATCCCTGTTTACCCACTGAACACCGCCAACTTCTGTTTCCTGCATTTTTATTTCAGATATATCTATATCAGCATGAAACATCCATACATCATAATATAGATTGCTTTTGCAGCTTCTTCCATATCCGCAAGCGGAATCTATTTCTCATTACCCGGTTTGCAGACATTTCACTTCCGGCCATGATGATACAATCATCTGCGTATCGTACAAAGTTAAGCCCTCTCTTTTCCATTTCCGTATCCAGTTCGTTGAGCACGATGTTTGCCAGCAATGGTGAGAGATTTCCTCCTTGTGGTGTCCCCACGATAGAGTCCTCATATTCATCATCAATCATGATTCCTCTGACCCAACACGCCTTTAACAGAACTATATTTGAGTGATGAAATGGTTGCGCCTCTGAAAAGTGGTCGAATCAACAACCGCCTGCTGTGCGAACTTGCCACCCACAAGGATTTTATAAAGTTTTAGCTGATATTGCGGTTTATGTGGATGGGATTGCCTCCATGCAGATTCAAAACCTCAATTCCCTTGTCGATACTGTCCGGCACGAAATTATAGAACGCTACCGCCCTGGGGTAGATAACCCGCACCTCCGGATTTTGCAGGCTGCACACATTGAGGATGACGAATATTTCAGCCACACGATACAGGACGATATAAGTGTAATCATCCGTGCTGTACACAAGTCTGACAGTGAAAGCGCACCGCCAACTACCATTGCCGAAGAATTGAAGCAGGATTTGGATGTAGCAGCGGTTTTGTGCTGGTAGTATTTAGTTGGGGCGCGGCTCAATAAACCGGAATCTATGCTTATATTTTTTTCTTTTGTAGAAATATAAAAAATGCAATCAAAATCACATTGACAATTAAAACAATAATGCTTCCTTCAATTTTGCAAATTCCGCCGGACAAAATATCGCTTCCAGTAAAAGTCGTAACAAACAGATTTGGATAGTCATCAGCAAGTGACACACCACCTAAAACTAATGCACCAATTCCATTCCATAAAAAGTGCATAATAATTGGTGCTATAATAGAGCCACTATATTCAAGGACTACTGTCATAAGCAAACTCATAGTAAGTACATTTAAAACGGGAATAATACCCGCTTCAAATGCCCCTCCATGCAATGCTGTAAAAAGTATTGTTGTCACAATCGTAGCAACAATTATATTGTGCTTTTGCTTAAGCATTTGATACAAATAACCACGAACAAGAAGTTCCTGCATAATGGTATTTAGAAATACTGCCAGCACCCAAACAGGGAATAGGTTAATTAAGTTAGTTCCGTCAACATGAATAATTTTTGCTACATACATTACCAAAACAGGGATAGCTAACCATACAATCCCTGCGATTACTCCCAATACCATTCCCTTTACTGGATTATCGAATAAATATAACTTTACATTTTTCTTTTCAGCAAGCCAAAAGATGAGGGTAAAAGCTGCTATTGCCAATAAAGGTGTTATTTCTGCCCATAATCTCCATATAGCCTGTTCCTTTGAAGATGATAACGGCAGTATAGAAACCAATATTGCCCATCCCAGAAAAAAGCCTATGGATTTTAAAATTGTAATACCAATCTTTTTCAAAATGAATATCTCCCAAACTCCAATTTGTCAACGGCTCCATTATACCGCAATAATTTTCCTGATGGAATAGACTTTACAAAAAATTCATTTAATTGCAATAAGACGTTATTCCTCTGAATCTGCTCTTGTTCTGTCCTTTGTAATAACATAGCTGTCGGGAATGTCCTCCGTATCGGTGCTGTCAATCAAAATAGGGATTGAGCCGGCTAAACAGCTTTGCACTGTTCACCGCATTCCAGTATCCCCTACCCTTTCCCGCAAGCCCGGTCATGTAGACGAAATAATATTCTATCCCTGCCTCGTCCAGCTTCCGGCACTGCTCCAGTATGTCAGCCGCCGTGTACCCTTTGCCCGCCAGGGCGAGCGTGCCATCGTCACCGCTCTCCGTCCCGATGGTCAGCCCGTTTATCCCCATCGCCCGGAGCTTCTTAAGCTGCCACACTTCCTTGTCCCTGATATCCCGGATGCTGGCAAACATGGCCATCGTCTGGCATTTGATGAGGTAATCCCGCACCGTCAGCGCACGGAGTTTCAGGTTCTCATAGCTCATGGCGAACGGGTTTGCCCCCGTCCAGAAGATGCGCCGTGCATAGGGCTGGTAGCTTTTGATCTCCGCCAGGTCTTCCTCGAACTCCTCCATCGGTGACATACGGAAACACTCGTCTTTGTAAAGGCTGCAGAAACGGCATTTTTTATAGGTACATCCGGAAGCCGCCTGTATGATGACGGAATGCGCCTCATAAGGCGGCCTCCATGTCCTTCCTGTAAAGTGCATAAACTCATCTCCTCAATTCATATCCTGTATCAGGCTTTTCAATTCTTCCATATCAATTTCGTATATCCCTTGATATGTTTTCTCCACATATCCCCTGTTGCCCTTCAAGTAATAGTAGATCGTTTCGATGGCCTTATCCCCATCTGAAATACTAAATTCCCCATAGTAATCCGAAGCAGGATGTTCTTGTACCGAGAGTTCATCTGTTGCCTGCGCAGATGAAATGACAGACACGAATTGCCCAATCCATCCCCTATCCGAACAGGAACATGAAAAACCGTCTATGGTTGTAACCTCAACGGCAGTTATTTGTCCGTCATCCGGCAGTTCAAGCGGGGGAGCGGCAGGCTTCTTCCCGCCCCCGTAATAAGCAGGGCAATAACAGCAAAGCAGATCAGCAGTTTCTCCTTATCTTCCGGCAAAACGCCGTGTAAGCATATTACCTGACTTCCCCCGCTTTCCAAGCGGTTTTCTGAATAGGAAAAAGGGCCTGTGAGCCCTTTCCTCACTTCTCTTTAGTCCATTCTCCTTTAAAGCCGCAGGGCTTCAATCATCTCATAGGCAATACTGATGTCCGTCAATTCATCCGGAAGCCTTGTGCGGGGATGCCACTCTGCCGCCGCCAGTTCCTTCCTGTCAAGGCGTATCCCATCAGGGCCGTCCAGCCTGTAAGGGAAGATATCCTGTATCATGGCTTCCCTCCTTACAGGTGCCGCAGGTTCTCACGGTACCTGCGCAGTTCCTTTTCATCCACAGCGCCGATGACCTCATCCAGCCACTTGACCATCCGTCCCCTGTCCTTCGGCAGATGCCCTTCCACGTTGATGCAGTTCGATGCGCCCATCGTTGCAAAATAAGTGTCTATGTCAAGGCTGCCGACCAGCGTCCTTAGTTCATACAGCTTTTCTATCTCCGTTTCCTCCGTCCAGTTGCCTGCCTGGATTTCCTGGTACAGTTCCGAAGTCGGGTAGATGGTCAGCATGGAGGAAACAATGACCTTCGGGTGGAGCTGGTTGAACACCTCCGCCGTGTTCTTCACCCCTTCCTCCATATGCCCGGAGCCGTATATCCCGGCAAGGTAGAAGAAGTTATAGTCCATCCCTGCCTCATCCAGCCTTTTGCATTCTTCTATGATCTCCTTCGTGCCGAACCCTTTATGCATGAAGGACAGGGATTCCTCGTCACCCGCCTCCACGCCGATGGTAAGGCTGTTGTACCCAAGCCCCCGCAGCTCCCGTAGCTGCTCCGTGGTCTTCGGCGTGATGTCCGTGATGCGGGCGAAACAGCCGATGGACTGCACTTTCGGGTAATATTTCCGTACCAGTTCCGCCAGCGTTTTCAGCTTGTCAAAACTTAATACAAAAGGGTTCGCCCCGGTGAAGAATACCCTCTTTGCGTTCCGGTAGTAGCGGCTGATCTCCTTCAAGTCCGCCTCCACCTCGGATAAAGGCGACATCCGGAACTTAAACGGCACGTCCTCATAGAGCGTGCAGAACTTGCATTTGTGGTGGGTACAGCCCGCCGTCACCTGTACCAGTGCGCTCCCCGCCTCATAGGGCGGCCTCCATATCGTTCCCGTGTAATGCATAAAACATCTCTCCTTCCTGTCTGTAAAAATCTAACTGACGATACCCCTGATCTCCTTTAAGTCCCGGATACCGTTTTCCTCCATGTACTTTTCCAGCCCGCCGATGATCTCCGGCATGGCACAGGGGTTCCTGAAATTCGCCGTCCCCACCGCCACCGCGGCGGCACCGGCCATGATGAACTCCAGGGCATCCTCCGCCGTCTGAATCCCTCCCATCCCGATGACCGGGATGCTTACTGCCCGGCAGGTCTGCCATACCATCCGCAGCGCAACCGGCTTTATTGCGGGTCCGGACAGCCCGCCCGTCTTATTCGCCACGCTGAACGTCCTTTTTTTCACGTCAATCCTCATGCCCGTGATGGTATTGATCAGCGAGAGCGCATCCGCTCCCCCTGCCTCTGCCGCTTTCGCAATCTCCGTTATGTCCGTGACATTCGGCGTCAGCTTCATGGAAACGGGCTGCGCCGCTTTCTTTTTTATCTCCTTCGTGATGTACTCCACCATCCCCGGCTCCTGCAGCCCCACTGCGTTTATCATCCCGCTGGCCGTCTCCATGATCCTTGGGGACGGGTTCCCCTCCCACGGGACGCATGAGACGCCTTTCGTGACCACTGCGCCTAACCGGTTCAGATCCACGAACCCGCTGTATTCCTGCCCGGAGCCGAATGTCCCGGACGCGGGCATCACCGGGTTCTTTAACCTGATGCCCGCTATATCCACTGATGTGTTTATCCCGTCCGCCTCCTTTCTGAATCACATGATAGCAACTGGCAGGAGAAAAGAAAAGTACTGTCCTTTTTCGTTTATAGTGCTAAAAATAATACCAGTATCAAAAAACATAGTACCTTGAACTGAAAGAGCGGATATAGTATAATGCCGTTAAAAGGAGGAACTCCTATGAGCAACATGAAAGCGCCGCTGCCCCAATGTGCGGCTATGGTCAGAGTACAGAACATCCTGAGCGGGAAATGGAAGATAACGATATTATGGTACATTGCGGAATATGAAGTGCAGAGGTTCGGGGAACTGAGGCGGAGGCTTGGGGACATCACGCAGTCCACCCTTACCAAGCAGCTCCGGGAACTGGAACAGGACGGCTTTATCTCCCGCTATATCTATCAGGAAGTGCCGCCGAAAGTGGAGTATTCCCTGACTGATCTGGGGAAAAGTTTTATACCAATCTTAAAAGACATGAAGAAATGGAGCGACACGCATCTGATATAGGCTGAACTGCAAAAAGGGCCTGCACTGCAATACCATGCCAGCACAGGCTTTTGATTCTGCTCCACGGCAGACTCCGACAGATACCCCGTCCTGCGCAGTGCCGTAGTGATTGGCTTATAAAGCAGGAATGTGAATCCCGCATTCAGCCCGGATTTTAACAGATTGAACGGAAGGAATGCCGGGAGCAGCAGCTTTGCAACCGCTTCACGGGGATATCCCATGTAAATAGGGGCTATCAGATAATTCCACAGCATCATCACAAGCACCATCGCCACGCTTCCGGACAGCAGACCTACAACTGCCCCTTTTAATGTCCGTTTTTTCTTATAGATAACCGCCGCCGTGCAGGCAAAGGAACACGATGACACAATGTTCATGATGCATCCAAGAATCCCTTTTTCACTGATCGTCACCATCTCTATCAGCGAAACAATCACGGATACGGTAAAGGATATCATCGGCCCCCATATCAGCCCGCCAAGCGTGATGATGATATCCTTCGGGTCATATTTCAGGAAAAGCACCACCGGGATGCGGCCCTATCTTCTTCTATCCAGACTATACTGTTGGTTTTGGAATCTCACCAAATCCTGAC
>CAJUCN010000039.1 GCA_910585005.1 uncultured Lachnospiraceae bacterium
GCATAACTACTGGGTTTGTAGCCACTTTTTGATTTCACAAGTGTCAAACTCGGGACTATATACAACAAGAAAGTACAAGGCATGGGGGCAATGCATTTTAAAGCATATGAGGAGGAACGATGGGAAAAAGAGCTTATTTTGTACGCATGTTCTTTTTAGGGATCATGGGCATATTTTTACTTGGCGGCTGTACGGGGAAAAACGATACGCAAAGGGAAAAAGAGCTGTCACGAAACGGAGAAGGACAGGGACCGGTTAATATTGAGCAGACCGGGGGGCCGGAAATAATTCCGGAGAGTTTGACGGAAGGTACAACGAAAGAGCCAGAGGAGAAAGAGGCGGAAGAAGAGGAGACGGAGAAAAAGGAGCCGGAGATCAAAGAAGCGGACTGGTCAGGATATTTTAACGGTATCAATGGGGCGGCGGTTCTTTATGATGCTGTTTCTATGGAGTATCAGGTGTTTAACAGGGAACTGGCAGAGACGCGGAGATCCCCTTGTTCCACTTTTAAAATCATCTCGTCCCTGATCGCCCTTGAAAATGGGATTATGGATCCGGAAGATTCTATACGATCATGGAGTGGAGAGATATTCTGGAATGAAGACTGGAACCGGGATCTTAACTTTGACAAGGCATTTAAGGCGTCATGCGTCTGGTATTTCAGGGAAGTTACAGATGAGGTTGGGCCGGAGATGATGCAGGAAGGCATAGATCAGCTTCTGTACGGAAACCGGGATATTTCTGATTGGGAAGGACGGGAAAATACCAATAATAACAACAGGGCTTTGACTGGTTTTTGGATTGAATCTTCACTGCTGATTTCGCCAAAGGAGCAGACAGAGGTGATGGGGCGCATTTTTGGAAAGGATTCCGTCTATTCAGAAAAGACGCAGGACGAGTTAAAAAAGGTGATGCTGGTGGAAGAGAGCGGATCGGACATCTCCATATATGGAAAGACCGGGATGGGAAAAACGGAAGGTGTCGTGGTGGATGCCTGGTATACCGGATTTGCCCAAAAAGAAGGAGAAACTATTTATTTTTGCGTGTATTTAGGCAGGACGGACGATAAGAAGGTATCCAGCGCCGGGGCTAAGGAAATTGCAATCCGGCTGGTAGAAGATTATTTTAACGGGCTTAGCAGGTGAGCAAAGCCTGCTTGCCATTTAGTGACGTTTCCGTTCAAATATTTTAGGTCTCTATAAAAATTTATGTATAGCTATTGACTGTACTGTTACTGTACGGTTTATGATACCTTGTATGGGAAACATATACGAGATCAGTGCATAAATTCAGGAGGAAAAATTATGGAGAACCAAAATGGATATTTGAAACCCGTTACATTAAAAAATATTTTGAAATTTGCCATCCCGACCATTGTCATGACGGTATTTATGTCTTTTTACACGATGGTTGACGGTTTGTTCGTGTCAAACCTGATCGGCACCGACGCACTTTCCGCAATCAACCTGACTGCGCCCCTCATCCAGCTTGTGACGGCAGTCTCTACCATGCTTGCCACCGGGGGCAGTGCGGTGATTATGAAAAAGATGGGGGAGCAGAAAAGGGAAGAGGCAAAAGAAGATTTTACATTTCTGATTTTGGTGAATGTGGTGGTAGGGATTTTTATGTGTGTCCTGGGGTATCTGGCAATGGATCAGATTTTTGCGGGGATGAACCTTTCGGCGGATGTGGAAGGATACTGTGTGGAGTATTTGAGCCGCTATCTGGTGTTCACTGTACCCATTCTTTTGATGAATAATTTTACGCTGTACATGATCGCCAGTGAAAAGGCCACCCTTTCCCTTGTCTGCTCCGTCACAGGGGGCGTCCTTAACATGGCGCTTGACTATGTGTTTCTTGCAGGGTTTAACATGGGGATTTCCGGCGCGGCCATTGCCACGGGGCTGGGATATTCTGTGACAGCGGTGGCAGGTTTGGTTGTGTTTAGCCGGAAAAAGAGCCTTCTGCACTTTAAAAAGCCTGTATTGAGGATGAAGGTCCTTGCAAGTGCCGCCACAAACGGGTGCTCGGAAATGGCAACGGCCCTTGTTACCGGGATCATTACCATGATGTTCAACTGGACAATGCTTTATTATGTGGGAGAAGACGGAATTGCGGCTGTGACCATTATTATGTATGTGTTGATGTTTGCCAGTTCTTTCTATACGGGGTATTCTTATGGGGTAGCTCCTATGATTAGCTTTTACTATGGGGAGCAGAACTATGGGAAATTAAAAAAGGTGGTGTCAGTAAGCTTTCAGGTGATCGCGTGTATTTCCGTATTGACGGTTGCCGCTTCCCTCATGCTGACCAAGCCGTTGGTGTCTGTTTTTGCCCGCCCGGATAACCCGGTGTATGGCCTGGCAGTGACAGGGAACAGAATTTGTACAATCGCTTTATGCTTCATTGGTTTTAACATTTTTGCCAGCGGGATGTTCACGGCGTTGTCCAATGGAGTGGTTTCGGCGGTACTTGCCTTTTCCAGATCCTTTGTGTTTATGCTGATCACCATGATCCTGCTCCCGCTTATTTTAGGCGTGAACGGTATCTGGCTGGCAACGCCGGTGGCGGAGCTGATGGCCCTTGCTTTGTCCGGGTTTGTGTTCCTGAAATATGGGAAGAGATATGGATTGGAAAAAGCGGAAAGGAAAGCTGCCTGAAAAGAAAGAAATTCGTAAGAATTATTCAATAGTTTTGAAAAAGCGGTCTGTTACAATGATTTTCAGAAGGGAGGCAGTTAAGATGCCAAATATTATACAGACCAATCAATTAACAAAAATCATTGATGGAAAAGAACTGGTAAAGGATGTGGATATCCATGTCAAAAAGGGGGAAATTTACGGGTTTTTAGGCCCCAACGGTGCAGGGAAGACGACGGTGATGAAGATGCTTACCAATCTTTGGAAGCCCACTTATGGATCGGTGGAACTATTCGGGGAAAAGCTGACGCCGGTTTCCTACGAAGTATTAAAGAGGATGGGAAGCATCATTGAATTTCCCTGCTTTTATGAGCATATGAGCGGGTGGGATAATCTGCAGTTACACTGTGAATATATGGGATATCATACGCCGGGCAGCATAGAAAATGCCCTTGAAATGCTAGGGCTTTTGGAGGCTGCAAAAAAGCAGGTAAAAAGTTACTCCCTTGGGATGAAGCAGCGTCTGGGAATCGCCCGCGCAATCCTTTGCCGGCCGGAGCTTTTGGTGCTGGATGAGCCAACCAACGGGCTTGACCCGGCAGGGATGAAGCAGCTACGGGATCTGTTTCAGATGTTGTGCACGGAATACGGAATCACCATCATGATCTCCACCCATATTCTTTCTGAGATTGAGAGTATTGCGGATACCGTAGGGGTGATCAGCAAAGGGAAGATGATGCAGGAGATTTCCATGCAGGAGATCGCGGAGAGGAACACGGCATATATCGAACTTGTTGTGGAAGATACGAAACGGCCGGCTTATGTCTTGGCGGATAAATTGGAATTGACAAATTTTAAGGTAATGGACGGCAAAACGATCCGTATTTATGATATCCGTGTGGGAGCAAAAGAGATTGCAAAAGAACTGGCGTTAAACGAAGTGGAGCTTATTTCAATTGGCAGGAAATCCGAGAGCTTAGAGGATTACTTTTTAAAAATGACAGGGGAGGGAGAACGTCATGTTTAAGCTGATCAAACTGGAATGGAAGAAAAATAATATTGCAAAATATATCCGGAGTGCTATCATTACTACAGGGATCCTTTTGCTCTTTCTTTTTGCGTCGGCAAAGGAACTGGAGGGGGCGGGTACGCTGGAGCCTTATGAGAAAGGGATGCTGGACGTTACGGTTGCGCTTTTTGTCCATATGACGTATATCATTTTTACCGGGGTCATGCTTGCGTCTTTTATCGTAGGGGCATACGAAAAGAAAACCATAAACCTGATGTTTTCTTATCCGATCAGGCGCCAGAAAATTTTACTGTCAAAAATATTCGCGGTGTGGATCTTTAATTTTATTGCAATGACGGTAAGTAAAGCATTGATCTATGTTTCTCTGATAGCGGCAGGTCCACTGCTTTCTATAAAGGGGGAGGGGATTTTTCTTGGCAGCCCGGAATTCTGGCTGGAAATGATCTTAAGCTCGGCGGTAATGGTAAGCGTCAGTTTCCTTGCCTTGGCGGTGGGCATGAAGATGAGGTCTTCTAAGGCAGTGATCGTGACCTCTGTTCTGGTGGTCTGCCTGACGCAAGGACAGATCGGGTCGGCAACATTGGCTAATAATCTATATTTTTTCATGATCTTGCTGGCTGTGGCGGTGGTGGCTGTCTACCTGTCTGTTTATAATGTGGAGACAAAGGATTTAGCATAGATCAAATTGTCTGGAAAGGAAAAGACGGATATGAAGATACTTTTGGTTGAGGACGATGCGGAAATCAGTGAAATGTTAAAAAGTTTCCTTATAACGGAAAATTTTGAAGTGGTGTGTGCCACTGATGGGGAAAGCGCCTTAGAGAAATTTTTCATGGATGAGTATAGCATTGTCCTGCTTGACCTGATGATCCCCAAAAAAAATGGGATGGAGGTCATGAAGACCATAAGGGAAAATAGTACGGTGCCGATCATGATTGTATCCGCAAAGGATACGGATTCTGATAAGGCATTAGGTTTAGGGCTTGGGGCGGACGATTATGTCACCAAGCCGTTTTCCGTTACGGAAGTGCTTGCCAGGATTAAGGCAAATATCAGGAGAAATACCCAGTACGTTTCGGATATGCCGAAAGAGGAGATTGAGATTGCAAGAGGAGAGCTTGTGATCAATACCAATGATTATTCTGTGTTCAAAAATGGTAAAAAAATTGAATTAACAGCAAAAGAATTTGAAATTTTAAAATTATTAATGAAAAATCCCCAAAAAGTCTATACCAAAGAACAGATGTATTCCCTGGTATGGAAGGATGCCTATCTGGGGGATGAAAATGCGGTCAATGTCCATATCAGCAGGCTGCGTACCAAGATAGAAGATCACCCCCGTAATCCGAAATATGTTGTCACGGTATGGGGGATTGGATATAAGCTGGGGGATGTGGAATGAGTAAGGGCACACACAATGCACTGAAACAAATCAGTGAAAAGCTGGCGGACATCTTGGAAAAAGACAGCAGCGAACAGGTTATGGTATTTACGGATAATAAAGCATTGATGGAGCTGAGCGGTCAGATCAATCTTCTTTTACTGGACAGGCAGCGGATGAAAGCGGATTTTAAGAAACAGGAAATGTCTTCCAAGAAAATGCTCGCCAATATTTCTCACGACATTAAGACACCGCTGACGGTTATTTTAGGATACCTGGAAATTTTGCGCTTAGAGAACCAAGAAGATGAAATGCTGCAAAAGGTGGAGACAAAGGCAAAGCAGGTGCTGGAGCTTTTGGATGAGTTTTTTACGTTGGCGAAGCTGGAGGCAGGGGATAAGAACATTGAGATGACGAAAGTCAACATCAATGAGGTCTGCCGGGAAAATGTCCTTTGCTTTTACGAAATTTTGACCCGGAAGGAATTTGAAGTGGAGGTCGTGATACCGGAAAAAGATGTGTATGTGCAGGGGGACAGGGAGTCTATTGGCAGGATCGTGAACAACCTTTTGTCCAACGCCATACGCTACGGCGGAGAGGGGAAGTACCTTGGGTTTTTCCTGGAAGAGGAGAAGGATTTTATCTGCATTGACGTGGTTGATAAGGGAAAAGGGATTGAAAAGCAGTTTGCTTTGAACGTGTTTGACAGGCTTTATACCGTGGAGGATTCCCGAAACCGCAATATTCAGGGAAACGGACTTGGGCTTACCATTGCAAGGAATCTTGCAAGGCAGATGGGAGGCGATGTTGTGCTGGACAGTCAGCCGGGGATCAGGACGGTATTTACGGTAAGATTAAGGAAATATAAGGGATTTTAGGGAGGTTTTGCTGGATTTTTTTCTTTACATTACCTTACAGGGGAAGCTATAATAGTGCAGTAGATTTTATGATAGACATTTCATGGATCAATTCAGGAAATGCCTTACAAAATAGAAAGGAAGGATAAAAATATGGACATTAAGGACCAGATAACAAAAGCAGTGGAGAAAATTACCAAGGACAAGGATTTGCAGGAGCAGTTTCAAAAAGAACCAGTGAAAGCGTTGGAGAGTGTGCTTGGCGTGGATTTACCCGATGAAATTGTGGAACAGGTCATTTCCGGGGTAAAAGCAAAGCTTATGAAAGACAAGGTATCCGGAGCCGTGGACTCTTTAAAAGGCTTCTTGAATAAGTAAAATGAAAGTATCTGTTTTTGAAGAAATGTTACCCTTTTGGGGAGGAATACCGGATGAGGATCAGGAGTATATTTGCCAAAATTCTCATGCCGTCACCTTCCCGGAAGGGAAAAATATTCATGATGGCAATGAATGTTCCGGGGTGATCCTGGTCCGTTCCGGGTGCCTTCGGCTATATATGATGTCGGAGGAGGGCAGGGATATCACGCTTTACCGGCTGCATAAGGGGGATATCTGTATGTTGTCCGCTTCCTGTGTCTTAGAGGCAATCACCTTTGATGTGTTTGTGGATGCCCAGGAGGACAGTGAGTGTTATGTCATTGGCGGGCCTGCTTTTGCCGCAGCCTCGCAGCGGAATCCACAGATGAAAATCTTTGCTCTTGAGGCGGCTGTTAGCCGTTTTTCTGATGTGATGTGGGTAATGCAGCAGATCCTTTTCATGAGCATGGACAAACGGCTTGCTATTTTTCTTTTGGACGAATCAGCAAGAAACGGAACGGATGTCATCACACTAACTCACGGGCAGATTGCCCGTTATATGGGATCTGCCCGTGAAGTCGTCTCAAGAATGTTAAAGTATTTTGCAAATGAGGGGATTGTGGAGGTTTCCCGCAAGGGGGTAAAGATCCTTGATAAGAAACGCCTTCGCAAATTAGCCCTCTAACAGGGCAAGGATCTGTGATTTTGGTCTTGCCCCTGTTACCTGTTTAATGACTTTGCCGTCTTTTAGGACGGCTAACGTGGGGATGCTTAACACACGAAAAGTCTGTGCCAGTTCTGGCTCTTGATCCACATTGATTTTACCTACCAGATATTGAGGATTCTCCTTTGCAATTTCATCCACAATGGGGGATACCATGCGGCAAGGGCCGCACCAGTCTGCATAAAAATCTAAAAGCACTGGTTTGCTGCTGGTTTTAATGGAATCAAAATTATTTTTGTTTACTATAAGCACTGACATGGTTATTACCTTCCTTTCTCTTATCGGTGCTTATAGTATAGTTAATATTTGACAGCATTTCTGTGATCAAGTCACCTAATTGATACGAAATTGCCCGATCAGGTGGTTTAAGGTTTGGGACTGGTCAGATAATGCGTTTGAAACCGCTGCACTTTCTTCGGCAGTATCGGAGTTTTCCTGTATAACCTTGGAAACCTCTTTGACCCTGTTTTCAACGGAAGCGATCATTTCTGACTGCTGGCTGCTGGCAAGCGAGATCTCATCCATATGGGTCTTGATGGACTGGATGCATTCGCTGATGACCTTCATTGCCGAGATGGCAAGGTTCGTGGATTCCGTGCCAATTTTTACATCATGGACAGACTGGCCAACTAACGTGCTTGTATTTCTTGCGGCTTCAGCAGACTTAGTTGCAAGGCTCCTGACTTCTTCAGACACCACTGAGAAGCCTTTTCCGGCCTCTCCGGCACGGGCAGCCTCAACGGAAGCGTTTAATGCAAGGACATTTGTCTGGAAGGCAATGTCTTCAATGGTCTTTACGATACTGCTGATCTTAGCGGATGACTGGTCAATATTCCTTGTGGCGGTGACCAACTGTTCCATTTTGGTGTCAGCCTCTGAGGCATATCCGGTAGCTTTATCTACTAGATTGCTGGCGTTATTGCACCGGATGGTACTGTTTTGGATCTGCTCCGTAATGTCCGTGATATTGGACACCAATCCATTGATGGAGTCTTTTTGCTGCATGGTTCCCTGCGACAGCGCCTGCGCTCCAGCGGATACCCGGCTGGCACTGCTGTTTACCTGGCCTGCAATCAAGGTAATATCACGCATTACTTCCGTTAAGTGGGTACGGATGCTGATAAGGCTCTGGGAGAGCGCTTTAAAGTCACCAATATAATAAGATTCATTTTGTGTAACATCTACGGCTATATTGCCGTCTGCCATTTCGCCTAAAATGCGGCCAATGTCATCAATCGTTTTTCTCAGGCAGTCACAGACGTGGTGGATCGTCTGGGCAATCATGCCAATTTCATCTTTACGTCCATAAAAGGATGCCAATTCATCGTCGGCGGAAAGTTCCAGGTTGCCAAGACGCCGGATCGCCTTTTCCATAGCCATAAGCTCTTTGCCTTCCCGGTACAAGATAAGAAGTGTGATCAGGACGATGGCAGCAGCTACGGTAGCGCACAAAATACCTACTGTGTTCCGTACCGCCGTCACTTCCCCATAAACCTCCGTTACATTATCGCGAACCATGAAGACCCAGTTCCGGTCTTTTAAATATTTATAAACAACCAATTGGTCAATGCCGTTTTCATCCTGGTAAGAATAGATGCCAGCTTGTGTGTCATCCTCTGCTTTGATCCTCTGGATGATCTCCAGATAACCGCTGTCGGTAGTTTCCGTATTTAGAAGGGATTCGTCCTGATGGTACAAGTAGGTGCCGGTTTCCACATTTAAAAATACATATTCGCTATGCGGCAGACCTTCGATGTTCAGGCCCAGCAATACATCCATTAACCGGCTGGCATAAACGCCGGCGCCTACATAGCCGATGCATTCCTGTCCGTTAAAGAGAGGATAGTACATGGAAAGTATCATACTTCCGGTTCCTGGAGATTTCATGATTCCAAGATTGGTCAGTTCCGGGGTAGCCAGGATGGTATTATGGAATTCCTCTAAAGAGTCGCCTGTCCGGGTGGTTATTCCGATAGCCCCTTGGGAAGTGTGTGTCAGAACGTAGGTGGAAGGGGTTGCAATATATAATCCTTCAAAGATTCCCTTGACAGCAGCAAAATCTTCGGTATATTTTTGTGCCTTTTGCAGCAGGCCAGGGTTTTGTGGGTCTGTAAGAAGGTCGTGGACTTCACTGCCTAACGCAAAAGCGCGCATATATTCTTCAGCGGAAGTTACATAATCATTTATGATCGATGCACGGGATTCCACAGCGTCGATCATTTGGTTTGTTATGTTGCTTTTAACCATAGAGGCAACGCGGCCGGATACGATAAACCAGAGCAGAACCATGCCCATGCAGGTAATTGCTGTAGTGATAATACCAATGCGTATAGCAAGTTTGCGATTTACAAGAAATTTCATATGATCTTCCTCCTACAAGTTATTAAATATGACTGTTTCTTTTTCCAGGCCTTCTACTACTTCTTGATTGGTTCCCATGCGTTGTGCGATATCATCAATGTCGTCAGCAAGGTCTTTGGTATTGCCGGCAACGTTGGAAATGCCATTGGAACCATCGTCAATGACTTTGGTAATCGTGCCTATGGAGTTTGCGATTCCGGAAATAGAATCTTTCAGGCGTTCAGTTTTGCTGTTGAACTCATCCATGATCTGGCGGATATAAGCGGCATCTTCTTTGTACTGGCGGCCAGACTGGGCAAATGCCTGAAACTCCGTCAGGACGGATTGATTCATATAATCAATCAACTGTTGTGCGCTTTTTGAAAGATTGTGTACCGCGGAAGTGATCACGTCATTAACAGACTGGATCTGGTTTGCAGTTTCCTGGCTGGAATCGGCAAGGGTGCGGATTTCCCTGGCCACAACAGCAAAACCTTTACCGGCTGCCCCGGCATTGGTGGCTTCCACAGAAGCATTCAAAGCGATCAACTGGGTCTGCTGAGAGATGGCAAGGATTCCGCTGGTCAGGTTTTTGATCTGGTCTACACTTTTACTTTTTTCAATGGCGTCATTTAGAGAACATAAGATTTCTTCCGCTTTGGCTCCGGTAATTTCCACACTGTTTTGGGCAGACTTCTGCATCGTGTCAGCACGGGTGTTCATTTGGGCAGTGTAAGCAGTGATAGCATTGCACTCCCGGGCGATATCCTGGACATCAAGGCTGACTTGTTCTGCATTGTCATTGATGGCGGAGGCGTTACTTGCCACTTCCTGGATGGTTGCGGATAATTGTTCCGCAAGGGTAGAGAGGCTTGCGGCGTTTCCTTTGGAAGCCTGAGTTCTTTTCAGCACTTCGCTGGTCATGTTATTGATGCGGCCGGAGCTTGCCTGTATGGTGTTTAGGATGTTTTTGATAGGGACTACCACATAATTGGTGATAAGCCTTAGATCCGCAAATACCAACAGGATGCAGGCAATTGCTGCGGCAATGCCGACGGTAAGAGAGAGAAAGTATACGGCAGAAAGACGTGCCCTTGCTTCAAGGGTCTGATCGTTGATGGAAGTGTTTAGGGCGTCAATATCTGCCTTCATGGCAGTGGCATAGGAGGCCACATCGCCATTTGCCAGGACATAGGCGTCCTGGGTTGTGGCTTGCACTGGCGCAAACCAGGTAAACCAATGCATGTTTAAAGGAAGCATAATTGGACAAAAGTGACTCATATAGGGGCTGGTCTTTTGCCGTTACATGATACTCATATTCTCCAAGCAGCCCGTCAAGAAGTGATTCTTCGGTCTTGATCTGTTGAACCAGGGTGATCATGGTATTGTAATCTGTGGCAACAATATGGCTTAGGGCCATCTTATGGATATCCATGGAAGCCTGGCTGATTTGTGCCAGCCTGCTCTTTCCGTCCATGTAATTGTCAGCAATATTGGCAGCGCTTGCGTTTACATTATGTATATTAATTATGGAAAGGATGTTTGACAAAAGCGCTACAATCCCTAAAAGAGCAATGGGTATGATCAACCGATGTTTTAAACTGATATTTTTCATCATAGCTTGTTCTCCTTTACACCTGAGCCCCTTCCGGATGTTATGGGGCAATGATTCCTTCAACCATCGTGTCAAGTTGTTCCTGGAGGCTTTTGCCGGACGGGTTTCCGGCCAGGATATCTGCGGTAAATGCAGATACGGGATCCCAGAAATTTCCTCCAATACGCTGAAGGCAGGAAAATTCGGACTGTTCCAAAAGGGCAGCAATAGCGAGGGAACTTTGTACTTCTTTTGAGGCGGCTGCATTGATGTTGGAAGGTCCCTGACCGCGAAGCCGGAAACGGAGTTTTTGGTTTTCCTCATTTGTGATCCATTGGGCCAGCTTTGCAGCCCATTCCCGATGCTTGGAGTAAGCGTTTACCCCGATCAGTTTATAACCGGAAAAAGAAGCCATTTGAACCTGCTTTCCTGCACAGCGGTAAGAAGGCAGTTTGGCGGCGCCAAAATTTCTACCCCAGGCCTTTTCCACGGCCACTGCATTCCATACGCCATTCACACCCGCGATGATGGTTCCATTTTTTACGCCGTCAAGAAAACCGGCATCGTCAACGCTGGTAAAGCCCGGATGGATAGCAATGCCCTGCATAGCCCTGGCCACATCGGTTCCTTTGATGTTTCCGTCGGTGCTGTTCCAGGTACAATAATTAGTGATTCCGTCATCGTTTAATCCAACAGAAAGGCCGGTATTGCCGAACAGGGAATAGACATACCAGCCAGAAGACCATTCCATAGAAATTTTTTTCTCATGTTCCGCGGCAATCTCTAACATCCGGTCAAGGGATTCTATATCATTTTCAGAAAAATACTGTTTATTATAGTAAAGAAAATATCCGTTATCCGCCGTCAGCGGCAGTGCATATAAGGTATCGTTTATGGATGCTGCAAGGACAGCTTCCGGTAAATTTGCCTCTTTAGCAGCTTCCGCATTTTCGACAGGCTCCAGCGCACCGGCCGCTACCAGTGTGTTTAGCTGGTCGTCTGCAAAGGCAAACACGTCGGCGCCCTGTTCTAAATCCGCCATCAGGGCGTTGGTGCAGCTACTTTCGCTTTGGGGCATATAGGTAATATTGAAATCAGCCTGCCCGTGGTATTTTTCCTGAAAACTATCAATGATCTGACAAAGCAGTTCTTCGTCTTCCTCCGCCCCCCAGACAGTAAGGTTGACCGTACCAGCATCGGGAGTCTGCTCTTCCGCTAAGGGAACCGAGCTGTTTTTTTGACATCCGGACAATAATACGGCCAACAAAAGGGCCGGAAACCATATGTACTTTTTTCTTTTCATGACACGCTCCATTTGCAATTATTTTCCGCTAATCATCATAGCATTTTTGGAGAAATTTTTCAATTCATTTTTCTGGTTAAATTGCCACCGCAGACTTTTTACTTTTGTCTTTTTTGCTTAAGGGTTACCAGGACGGTTGGCTCTGCAAAATTTGCGGATTTGCAATATCTTTTCGGGATGTTCCCCAATTCCCGACGATGAAAACGCTTGGCAAAGAAAACCAGTAAAATCAAATGTTTACGGTTAGAGGGAAGTAATTTCAGATTAGGCGGTATAGCCCCAATTACAAGGGCTGTACCGTCTTTTCGAGTTCCTATGCGCCTTGCCGTTTCGGTTGCGTGGCAGAAAGGAAATTGATTTCCCCTACAAAGTTGAAAACAATATCTACTTTCTGTACCCGTTTCCCGTCCACCTTTTCCGGCGCATGGACTATGATTTTCTTGATAAATTCATTGACGATTGCGGGGGTGAGTTCCTTTATCCCCACATACTTGCGGATAATCGCGGCGAAGCTGTCAAAATCGCTTTTGTTCTGTTCGTAGGTATCGACTTCCTGCTGGTCTGCCTTGACCTTTTCTTCCAGTTCCCGCTGTTCCGCTTCATACTCTGCGGACAGCTTCAAAAATCTGTCATGACTGATTGCGCCGCTTATGTCGTCCTCATAAATCCGCTTGAAGATACGGTCAAGTTCTACAATCCGTTTTTTTGCCTGTCCGACTTCCCGTTTTCTGCGCTTCATTTCCTTTTCCGTTTCGGCAGAGCGTTGTGCGTACATCATTTCATGGAAAGCCATGATGTCATCAAAGAAAAGGGCAGTCAC
>CAJUCN010000040.1 GCA_910585005.1 uncultured Lachnospiraceae bacterium
GGCTATTTTAATTCAAGATTCCTCCGGCAGGAGGAATTTCCTATTATATAAAAAAGTGTCTTCGACACTCTCAACTCCCCTGCCCCTCATTCATGAGGAGTTAAGGGTTTTCCTTTTACCTCTACTATTGTAATATTTTATTATGAATGTTTTACAATCCATTTTTACTGATTATTATGAGCATATAGTCTACGAACTTCATCACCGTCCTGCTGTTATTGAAAATGTCAGCAAGATGATTCATTGTGGTGACCCTTCTTACGGTGGCGCCATGTTTGCCTGTGCCCGCTGTGACTCCATGAAATTCGTCCCTTTCCGCTGTAAAAGCCGTTTTTGTCCTTCCCGCGGAAACAAATACAACCAAATGCGTTCCTTTCATATGTCCTGCAAACTCGTTGCCTGTTTACACATACACTGTGTTTTTACCATTCCTGATGAACTCCTCCTTTATTTCCTTCTTGACAGAACACTCCTTGACTGTCTTTTCCTTTCTGTTCGCTCTACACTCTAGGCTTTGGGTACTTGTATCAGAGAAATGTACCTCGATTAGTAGGTCGTCTTATCAATCTTCTTTTGCAAACAGGGCGTTAATTGCCCTGTGGTAGTAAGCGCTCAATGTTGTGACGTAGTGACACCATGCTCATCTAGCTTCATAATAATAACAGGAAATGCAAGCGTTTCACTCTACTTTTGGAGGCTAGATTATGAGAGCAACCCGAATCCCAGCAGACGAACAATACCGACTGATTATGGAGTGTCGCTCCAGCGGACTTACTGATCATGAATGGTGCCTGCAGCATGATATTAAATCAGGAACCTTTTATAACTGGGTAAAACGACTCCGCAAAGCAAGATGTTCTGAACTTCCGAATTCAGCAGGTCATCATCACTCACCGCGCCGACAGGAAGTTGTAAAAATCGAACTGACTTCACCGGACAACGTGACCGGAAAGGTGTTCTCCTCTTTTCAGTAACCCGAAACATGCCGGGTAACGGACGTTGCCATGGAGCTTTCCATTGCAGGAACCGTTCTTCGGATACCAAATGGAACAGACCCTGTACTGCTCAGGCAGACTCTCCTCATTTTGAGGGATTTATCATGTTAGGCGATATCTCGGCTGCAGATGAGATTTACATCGTCTGCGGCTACACTGATATGAGGCGGTCTATTGACGGTCTTTGTGCCATTGTGCAGGACAGACTTTGCATGGATCCGAGACAGCGGGCACTGTATCTGTTCTGTGGCAAACGCTGTGATCGTCTGAAATCCCTCTTATGGGAAGGGGACGGATTTCTTCTCCTTTACAAAAGAATGGAAGCCCAAGGGCGTTTTCGCTGGCCAAGGAATTCTGATGAAGTCAGGTCACTTACCTGGCAGCAATTCGGCTGGCTTATGTCCGGACTGGAAATCGAGTGAGCAGCCCAAGGCTTTCAAACTGCCGGAAAATGTGGATAACATTTCTGCATAAACAGCCGGGGAATCTATTTGGCAAACTTATCCACAAGTTGCCAAAAGGCCCGAAAATATGCCGTTTTCTGCTTCTCTTCAGGTGCCTTTTATGATAAAATAAAGATATCTAAAGAGGAGCAAAAAACAGATGGCAAAGAGTGTGTGAAAAAGATGCCCGGCTCATTGAGTATAAGGACACTATCAGCCAACTGAATATGACTATCAAAAGCCAAAACGAGATCATCCTTTCCTTAAAGGAAACCATTGCATCTAATCAGGAACAAATGCGTGTCATGACGGAAAAGATTGATTATCTGACAAATAAGCTGTTTGGTACTTCCAGTGAGAAGAGCAAAACCATAGAAGGACAGTACAATCTTTTTGATGAAGCCGAACAGGAATCGGTTTCGGCCAATGAATCAGATACCGCAGCGTCTGTTCTGTTCCGGTAAAAGGGCACACGAGGAAAGCGAAAAGCAAACAGTCAGATATCTTTAAAGGTGTCCCGTCCAGGGATGAAATCATACCGCTTTCTGACGGGCAGAAGCATTGTGCTGACTGCGGTGCCGTGTTGGAAGTAATTGGTAAGCAATTCGTAAGAAGGGAATTCCGTTTCACACCTGCAAAGGGCGAGGTTGTAAACATCTATGTGGAAACAGCAAAGTGCCCTGTCTGCTCCGAGGCACCGGTTATGGCTAAAGCTATCCAGTTTGTGAAATCCCATGCACCTGAGGCATTGATACCACACAGTTATGCAGGTGCATCCGTGGCAGCCTGGGTCATGTATCAAAAGTATGGGAACTCCATGCCCCTATACCGTCAGGAACAGGACTGGAATCGGATGGGAGTCCAACCATGGCAAACTGGATTATCTATTGTGCATCCCAGTATTTTGCACCGTTTTATGACTATCTGCACCGGGAACTGTTAAAAGGGCAGTTTCTGATGGCTGGCGAAACCAGAATCTAGGTTTTGCATGAAGAAGAACGAAAAGCAGAAACAGATTCATTCATGTGGCTTTTTGTAGAGCGACAAATTATAGTTCCTAAAGATACAGCAATCGCTACAAAATAAAATATCTGTGTACCGCGGAGCTCCTATGAGAGCGTGCTTCAGAAAACAGCACGCTTTTTTCTATGCTGTTTTTCAGCTAAGATAAACGGGTAATGATAAAGGAGGAGTCCCATACGAATGATACGGATCTATACAGTTTTCAGCCAGTTATATAAGCTGTCCCTGACAGACCGGCAATGGCTGGAGCAGGACCGTGCAAGCTTCAAAGGATTGGGAGCGTCCTGTCTACACTGTGGTGCGAAAAGCTGCCTGAAAGAATTCGGGTATTACGAGAGATACCTGATAGAACTGGAGTCAGGAGAACCCGGTATCCACAGGGTTGGGATAAAAAGATACAGATGCACCTCCTGCCAGCATACCCATGCTCTGCTGTCCTCCTGTCTTGTCTTGTGCCGTACCGTTCCTATTCCCTGCGTTTTATTCTGACCGTCCTGTACAGTTACATGTGCAGACACTGCCGGACGGACGGCAGGTCCTGTATAAGCCTAAGACGCTGGAGAAATGGGTGAGCCTATATGAGAGCGGGGGCATGGATGCGCTGCTCCCGAAGACCAGATGTGACAAAGGAGCTAGCCGCGTGATCACGCCGGAGGCTCAACAGGAGATCCACCGGCTGAGGAGGGAATACCCGCGGTTAAACGGGACGCAGATCCATGCAAGGCTGGTACAGGAGGCGTTCCTGCCTGCAGGCGTGTCTGTGGCAAGTGTACAGAGATACCTGAAGAAGAACGGCCTGCTGGGCGTGGAGGAATCAGAAAAGAAGGACAGAAAAGCTTTTGAGGAAGCGTACTTCGGAGGAATGTAGCAGGCGGATACCTGTTACCTGCCCTATATCCGGGAAGAAGGGAAAAACCGGAGGACGTATCTGATCATGATCCTGGATGACTATTCGCGGATGATCGTCGGGGGACGGCTTTTTTATCATGAGAATGCCGCGAATTTCCAGCAGGTATTGCGGGAGGCGGTGGCAGCATACGGGATACCACATAAGCTGTATGTGGATAACGGCGCACCCTACAGCAACGACTAGCTCTCCTATATCTGCGGTTCTATCGGTACGGTGCTCTTGCATACGCCGGTCAGGGACGGGGCATCCAAGGGAAAAGTGGAAAGGAACTTCCGCACGTTAAAGGAGAGATGGCTCTACGGCCTTGATATCCCGCAGATCCGATCATTAAAAGAGTTCAACGGTCTGCTTGCAGACTATATCAGGAAGCATAACACCACGGTCCATTCGGTTACCGGGCAGAGCCCGCTGGAGACATACCTGTCCGGGAATGAAAAGATACGGAAACCGAGGTCTTTAGAATGGCTGGAAGAATGTTTCCACAACCGGATCTACCGGCGGGTGAACAGGGACGCCACCCTTCACCTGATGAATACGGTATACGATGCGCCCATGCAGTTCATCAGGCAGAAGGTGGAAGTACGTTATACTCAGTGAACATCCCTCTTTTCCTCCTTCCCGTACCGGATCGACATCCCATTATCCCGCTTCGTCCGCCCATTCTCCACCCTGTCCGTCAGTCTTAAAGGATAATGCTCCCCGCCATACAGCACATAGGCGCCGTCCGCTTCTCCCGGCAGGAAATGGGATGGGGTTCAATCCCTTCAACAAACAGAACCTGAAAGAAAAATATGCGTTCCCATCGGAGGACCACCGGCAGATGCAGGAACGTCTGGAGTACTTAAAGAGAGTGAGGGGGATCGGGGTGTTCACGGCAAGGCCGGGGATGGGAAAGACGTATGCGCTTAGGTGTTTCATGAAAGGATTAAACCCGAACCAGTACCAGACAGCCTATATCTGCCTGTCCACCATCAGTGTGTCGGAGTTTTACAGACAGTTATGCGACATACTAAGGCTGGAGGCGTGCGGGAGCAAAACTGGACGCATTCTGGAAATGGATTTCTCAGCAGAGTCCTAAAAAAGGAACCCGCTTTGAGAAGGTAGTGAATTATGCCCAAAATTACAAAGACGAGTTTATGACCTATCTGGAAGATGGGCGGTACAGCTTTTCGAACAACCTCAGCGAGAACTCCATCAGACCATTTACTGTGGGACGCCGTAACTGGCTGTTCAGTGATACCCCCAAAGGGGCGGATGCCAGTTCCATTGTTTATACAATGGTTGAGATGGCCAAGGCACATGACCTGAACATCTATAAATATTTGAACTTCTTACTGGAACGGCTTCCTGGAGCTGTAATGTCGGACGCTGAATTGTCAACGCTGGTTCCGTGGAATGAAACCGTTCAGGATATCTGTTCCGGTACAATGTGAAGTAAAATGCTTGCAATCTGAATATTCTTGTGCGGTGAAACCGCATATCCGGACTGGCGGAAACCGCCAGTCCGGCATACAGGAAACCGTTATTGCGAGTTTACTCGCGTAATGCTTTATCTAAGCCATATACCTCACGCATTGATTTGTCATTCTGGGGATCAATGCTAGTGATGTTGATCATATAACTGTCATGAGCGATCCTGTCTATGATGGCATCGGCAAGTGGGCTGTCATCTCCGCCAAGCTGCTCATACCAGTCAGAATACTCATACTGGGAGCAGAAGATGGTAGATGATTTCTTCCGTCTCCTGTGCAGGAGTTCGAAGATATCCCTCTGCTCCGTCTCCGTGGGCTTCAGGAGAAGCCATTCATCCAGGATTAGCACCAAGGGATTGGCGTATTTGGCCATCGTCTTCTTGTAGCTGCCGTCAGACCGCGCCATTTCCAGATCAATGAGCAGGTCGGGCAGGCGGATATACCTGGTGTTGAAATACTGTTTACATGCCTCCATGCCAAAGGCACAGGCCATATAAGTCTTCCCACAGCCTGTTGCACCGGTGATGAAAAGATTTCGGTGTTCAGCGATATATTCGCAGGTGGCAAGGCGTTTAATAAGTTCCTTGTTCATCTTGCGCCCGGAGGTGTAGTTGATATCCATAATGCTGGCATCAGGCTGGTCGAAGGCGGCATTCCGGATCAGCCTCTTTAAACGGTTGTTCTTGCGGCTGCTGAATTCGATATCCACCAGCATACCGAACCGGTCTTCAAAAGGAACTTCCTTAAGCCTTGGATCGTCGGTCTGGTTACGGAATGCATCTGCCATTGCAGTGAGACGCATTTCAATTAATTTATCAATCGTACTCTGGCTAGTCATATGCGTTTACCTCTGATAGTAGTCGGCACCACGGGTGATGCCTTTTGCTTTCAGTTTCGTGGTTCCGGATCCATTTTCGGATGGCTCCGTCTGGTCAGCACCGGTTGCAAGAATGTTGCTTATGCTCTTGTAACTGGGCGAAGCTGTAAAGGACAGAACTTTCTTACAGGCGCCTACTGAAGCCCCATACAGCTCCAGTAGGTCTGCTGTTCCACGGGTTTTGAGGTAAGTATTGCATTTACCACTGAGTATGTGTTTATGCCAATCCGCTCAGCCCATTTGCGGAAGCGGTCGCCGTTCCATTCCAGATATCTCTGGTGATCCTGTGGCATATGCTCCGTGATGGTGCTGTACTGCCCGGGGCGCCCGGTAAGGCGGCGGTGGGAAGCGACGCGGCTATGGTTGTAGAAAGTTTCAATTGTGTGTTCCGTTACCCGTACATCAACTTTCTTTTTGATGTATTCATACGGCACGGAGTATAGCATTTTTTCTATACTTATGTGATAATTGAACTGGACGGTAGCCTGTTTCCATTCTGCCCGTTTTCTTTTGAAAGAGTCTGTGGTTGAACAGTTCCAGCTTCTCTCTTATTGCCCGGTTCAATTCGGCAAGGGAAAAGAACTGTTCATCCCGAAGGGCTGCGGTGATCCAGGTGGATATCATCCCTACAGTTCCCTCCGCATTTGGCTTATCCTTTGGAGTCCTGACGCGTGCCGGGATAATGGCTGTGCCATAATGCTCCGCCATTTCCTGGTAGGTCTCATTGATCTGCTGGTCTTTCCAGCCGCCATTGTGGATAACGGCAGTCTTGCAATTATCCGGCACTAAGATTTTAGCAACACCGCCAAAGTATTCATACATATATACATGGGCACAGATCCAGGATTTCTGCTTCATGTCCAGAAACGCTTCGACGTATGCATACTGGCTGTAGGTCATGACACCGACAAAGACATAGGCTTTCAGGATCTCGCCTGTATCCGGATCGATGACCGTGGCAGGGTCACCTGCCCAGTCAACCTCAACCTGCTCGCCGGGTTTACGACTGATATGCATGGTTGCACGGTGCTTCTGCTCATCCTGCTAGATGTGGTAGCAAAACTGGGAATACATGAGAGGTTCTTCGCCATTTGTACGGCAGTCCTCCATGTACTCAGTCCATAACAGTTTTTTGCTTACTCCATTACGCAGAAGTTCCTTACGGATGTAAGCAAAGTCGGGCATCCGTTTATTGGATGCAATGGGTTTGTCAGCAGATGGGAACAGCTTTTCCGCAAGCACAGCATCGGTATCGTTTGCATCAAGCGGCCAAGAAATGTTTATTTCTTTGGCTTTCTTGAGGACACGATTAACCGTTTTCTTGGATACACCGCAGCTGTCAGCGATGCTCTGCTGGCTGAGACCGAGATTTGATAATCTCAGAATTTCTCGATACTTGGTCATGATAATGACCCTCCTTAGAATGTATTTACACCTTACGGTGCATGCTTACATTCTAAAGGATATATGTTAATGGTTTCCCTCTCCGGAATGACGGTTTCCTTAAAAACGGATTTGCGGTTTCCTATCACCGGACAGCAGGGACACGGAAGCCGGAATATTCACAATCCTAGCTTTCGATGGTTAGGGTTATAATTAATTTTGTCTAGCGTAGGAATACTTTGCGCTTACCTGTGGTATTGATTTGAATATTGTACCTCATGTTCCTTCTTTTGGACGCAAAAAAAGACGCATGGTTTACAATTTACTGTTCCATGCGCCTTTACGCTGTTATTTTGATATTAAATTACTTTACCGATTAAGCTAACTGCATGATTTCGATTTCGATTTCTTTTAATTCATCGAATGATAGTGTAGATACACAATCTGCAATTTCTTCAATTGTCATTTTGCCTTTTCTTATTAACTGTTCTGCCATTGCTCTTTCTGTATCATGCCTTTCGCTCTTGATAAACGACTTCATAATTTGTTCATCATCAAACAAACTCATCATAATCGTCACAACCTCCTTTTCTCTGTCAAGCAAATATTCCTTTAAGACGTTCCTGTCTTTACATATGCGGATCGTTTCCGAAACTGCCTTTTGTGTCATTCCATGCTGTTTTGTCTGCTCATTAAAAACTTTGCAAAAAATAATGTATTGGTTGATAATGTCATCTGTATCGCTTTCATAGATAACCTTTGCTTTTACCTCAATATCTATATCCGCGCCCTCGAAAAACTCTTTAGACAGAGATATTTTATCGGATTTCCGCCCTTTGTTTCCCGTAAAAATCACATAAAGTTCAGGCTTTGGCATTTTTACTTTCCTGCTTTTGTAATAGTCTTGGCAGGTACGCTGAAAATATTCGTGATAGCTTTGCGCCAGATACAGCAAAACTCTTACTAAAATATTCACTGTCCATGTTGACTGCGCCTCCACAAGTATCATCAGCTTATTATTAGCAATAAAGCCTAAATCATTATACAGATTATCCGTCAATACATTTGTAATTGTCACATCTGTAAGCGAATCCTCTGTTGCTGTGGTGTCCTCCGGGTGGAGCGTTTTATACAGCTTTAGCAGATAACTCTTATTTTGAAAAAGGTCAAGGAATACGCTGTTTTTTGCGGTACGCTTTGCCATGACTTCCTCTATCTGTTTTGTATCGTCCTGCACTTGAACACCTCAATCTCTAAAAATCTGTTACATAAGATACAATATATCCTGCTCCAGCGACATCTCAATTATACAAAAAAACGCCTGTCTTTACAATAAAATTCGCATTAAATTTCTTCCTCTCTCCGTTTTGTTCTGCTCTGTTGTCTGTTATGCAATGCTGTCGGCTCTCGTTCTGAAGTTTCCTCTCAAGGTTCTTTTTGTTGTAGCTGATTACCTCGGCATATACTGATTCTGTGGCTGTCTTTGTCTGCTCCTTGTCGATACTGTCATACTCGGATTGCAAGGACTGTATTTCCGCTTTCCACTGCTTCGGCGTTATCTTCTCGCCGTTCTGTAAAAGGCTCTGCATACGCTCCTTTAATTCGAGGTACTTCGATAAGTGTCTTTATGCTCCTTATCATATTTCATTTTCACAAGTCCTTTGAGTGACTGGCTCTCCTTATAGGCGGCTTGAATCTGCGCAAAGAGGACATACATTTTTGACGTAAGATATGCGCTATGGTGGAACTTGTCCACTTGTAGGGATTTTCTTCCTAAACAGCTCATGTCTTTCACAATGATAGTGCCGATATTACCTTTCTCAACCTCTGCAAGCATGGCTTGCAATCCATCACGCTCAAAGGTCGTGCCAGAAATCCTGTCATCGGTAAAATGGCATATGCCCGTAAAACCGTTCTTTTCCGCATAATCCTCTAACATTGCCTTTTGGTTGGATATGCTGTGGCTCTTTTGTATTTGTTTTGATTAAGAAGTCTTTTATATTTTATAACGCCAGCCATCCCAGGGAATTCTTAAAAGATTTCAGCGGGGTAGCGTCACGGACGGCTACCAGGTCTACCACACCATTGAAGGCGAACGGGAATACCTGAGGGTATTTCTGGATGACGGTGAAGTCCCAATGGATAATAATGCTGCGGAGCAAATCTGCCTCTATCATACAGGTTTGCTTCAGTTTTGTATAGGTACGGACTATCCTACTGTTTGCATTCTTCCTGCACGATATCAATATCTTTTTCATTCATTTGCGGCTTTCCTCACCCATTTTTGATGAGATGATCATACCAACTACAAAAAACTCCCCAGGCAATACAAGGATTTTGGGCACTCTCAGGGTCAGCAAAAACCTGTTAACCTGCCTGTTTTGTATTCTCATGGTGATATACATATCATTCAGTGGATTATGCAGCTATCATCTGAGCATTAATGACGCGGTTGTGGAAGCAGTTATTCATTTTTGTGGATAATAAGACATAAATTCCTCAATCTGCCTGCTCATCACCTGATAGACGTCCTCTTTGCGCCTATAGGCAAGCGTCCACTCTGCGATTCTTTCCATCGCCTGTTCTACGTTCCATACTGGCTTCCACGCAAAGACAGACTTCAATTTAGAACAGTCCAGCTTCAGGAAATTGGCCTCGTGCGGTCCGCCGTCTGACACGTTTTTCCATACCATCTCACTACCCGTAAGCTGGTTCCATTTATCACAAAACAGCGTCACCAATTCCCCTGTGGTATAACAGTCCGCATCATCCGGTCCCACATTATAATTCCCCTCATACCTACCGTCTTCATACTGTCTCTGGGCAATCATCAGGTAGACCGCCAAAGGCTCCAGCACATGCTGGTAAGGCCTGGTAGAATAGGGATTTCGCACAACAATCTCCTGTCCGCTTAACACTGCACGGACACAGTCAGGAATAATCCTGTCCACTGCAAAATCACCGCCGCCAATCACATTACCTGCCCTGGCTGTTGAGACTGCCACACGCCGGTCATTGTTCTCTTCCCCGAAAAAGGAATTCTTATAACATCCAGTCACCAATTCCGAACAAGACTTGGAATTAGAATAAGGATCATAACCGTTCAGTTCCTCATTCTCCCGGTATCCCCAGGGCCATTCCCTGTTCAGGTATACCTTATCTGTCGTTACATTCAGAAATGATTTCACGCTCTCACAGGTTCTGACGCACTCCAACACATGCACGGTACCCATCACATTGGTTTCATACGTATATACCGGATTCCTATAGGATTCCCGTACAATAGGCTGAGCCGCCATGTGAATGACAATCTCCGGCTGTACTTCTTCAAACACCTTTTTCAGGTGCGGTAAGTCCCTGATATCACCAATAATGGACTGGATTCGTTTTCCCATATTTGTCAGATTGAAAACCGAAGGATCCGTGGGCGGCTCCAAAGCGTAGCCTGTCACCTGTGCTCCTGCCTGCAAAAGCAAAGCACACAGCCACGTCCCTTTAAAGCCGGTATGACCGGTAATCAAAATTTTTTTATTTGTATAAAATGATTTTTCAAACATAAAACGCCTCACAGGATTATATATTATTCCTATTGTTCCTATACACCCCAACATACTTTCCTGCCACATATATACTCATCCACACTACGCCAAACAATACAGGAACCTTTTACTGCGCATTCACAGCTTCTACCATCATTCGCACCATATAATCAATCATCTCATCCGTCATTCCCGGATAGACGCCAATCCAGAAAGTATCCATCATAATACGGTCCGTATTCTTCAATGTACCCACAATCCGATACCCCTCACCACTTGTTCTCATCTCATCGAAGCAGGGATGCTTCGTCAGATTCCCGGCAAAGAGCATACGTGTCTGCACACCATGTTCTTCCAGATAGCGTACTATCTTTTCACGGCTCACACCATTCTGACAAGTGATCGGGAACCCAAACCAGCTTGGATCTGCATTTTCACAAGCCACAGGCAAGATCAACTTTTCCGTGATACGCCCGTCCTGGTCTGCCGCCAATAAGCCATTTTTCAGTCTTGCAAAATTATATTTTCTCCGCTCCACAAAGGATGGAAACTTCTCAAGCTGTGCACAGCCTATAGCGGCCTGCATATCCGTTGCTTTCAGATTATATCCGAAATGGGAATACACATACTTGTGGTCATAGCCTTTCGGCAATTCCCCGTACTGCCCGTCAAACCGGTGTCCGCAAAGATTATCCCTGCCGGAAGGACATACACAGTCCCTGCCCCAGTCACGGAAAGACCTCACACATTTATGCAAAAGCGCATTATTCGTATAGACCGCTCCGCCTTCCCCCATGGTCATATGATGCGGCGGATAAAAGCTGGATGTGCCGATATCGCCGAAAGTCCCCGTCAGCCCTGTTTTTCCTTCCAGTGTATATGTGGAGCCAAGGGCGTCACAGTTATCTTCCACAAGCCACAGATTGTGTTTTTTACAAAAGGCACTGACTGCCTTTATGTCAAAAGGATTTCCCAGGGTATGGGCTATCATCACTGCCTTTGTCCTATCTGAGATTGCCGCTTCCAGCATATTGATATCAATATTATATTGCGGGATGGTCACATCCACAAACACCGGCACTGCCCCATATTGAATCACCGGCGCCACCGTCGTAGGAAATCCCGCTGCCACTGTGATAACCTCATCTCCTCTGCGGATTGCCCGTTCTCCCAGAAGCGGAGACGTAAGTGCCATAAAGGCCAGCAGATTCGCCGAGGAGCCGGAATTTACCAGGGAACAATGTTTCACCCCCAGGTATTTGGCAAAGTCTGCCTCGAACTGGTCTGTATACCTGCCGGAAGTCAGCCAGAATTCCAGTGCGCTGTCCACCAGATTGACCATTTCCGCACTGTCATAAACACGGGACGCATAAGGAATGCGGTCTCCTTCATGATATTCTTTGGGATTGTGGTAGGTGTTGCAGTAGTCTTTGACTAAATTTAAGATCTCTTCCTGCGCTTGTTGTTTGGTTTTTTGATTCATCATTTTTCTTTCCCTTTTATTGTCAAATTTTATAAATTAACCTGAATTATTCACGAAACAGTATTTGAACTGATAACTGTGTCATGAATCTAAAA
>CAJUCN010000041.1 GCA_910585005.1 uncultured Lachnospiraceae bacterium
ATCCTTATCAGTTGCATAACCATCAATTTTTGTCTAACTTTTTGGGGTCAGATCACATCAGGCGGCGTTGTTTTTTGAATGAGCGCACAGGAAAGATAAAAGGGCAGTCCGAATACCAAAAAGTACACATAGCGGAATTCCGTAGCCACGGGCGTTGCGATTAGCACGGTAAGAAGCAGGGTAGCGCTTGGCAGATAAAGGATCAGTTTCCACTTTTCATTCCGGACAAATGCATTTCCCATACAGAAGATGAAGATCCAGCAGATGACGCCCATGCTCCAAAGCGTGCCATAGACAGGGAGCATCCCCCCCAGCTTGATGGCGATTTCTTTTGCCTTGATCACGATAGGCCCCCGGATCAGCGGTGTATGGGATACGCCCAGGCTGGTAGCGCTTACGCCTTCTGCTTCCGCTACAAGATAGAAGGAATCGGGATACCAGTAGCCGTAGGTCTGATGGATATAGGCAGTGAGGAAATCTCCCGGGTAGGTGATCAAAAGTTCTAGCCATAACTGCAGGAATTCCTTCTTGTGGGCGGCAAGGTATGCCTGGTTGCCTGCACGGACCAATTCTTTGATATTGTCAGCGTAGTAGGGATTATACAATTCTTTTATGTAGGTGAGGTCAACAACCTGCTCGATCAGGTCAAGCTGCTCATCAGTCAGGGGACGGTCCTTGCACAGCACGGCAGCAATCTGCTGGGTTGGGATGGCAAGAGACTCGATCAGGTCTGGCTGGGTGACATGGAAAGCGTTCATGACCGGATATTTCATGATGATGGTAATTCCCAGGATGCTAAGTAGGACTGGAAAGAATGTTTTTGCTTTTTTTCTGAAGGAAAACAGCAGAAAAGGAAAACATAGGCAAAAGGCGTACCAGCCATTGGAACGGAAACAGCACAACACAAGCCCGGATAAACCCAAGGCACATAAGTTTCCCGGAGTAATCCGGGTCATGATCCGCAGCATGGCGCAGCTAAAGACCATGACTCCTGCGGCAAATGGGATGTCTTTCCAGACCGTTACTGAAAACACGCCGTGATAGGGAACCAGGGCATAAAACAGGGTAATTGCCAGGCAGACCAAAGGACGAAAGCGGTAACTACGGAGGGTGTTTATCAGATAAGCCACTGCAAAGGCGAGCACGCACATTTGGAACAAGGTGTAAAAGGACATTGCAACGACCATATTTCCGGTAAGAGCGTAGCCCAGGTTGTAAAAAAACCCAATGGTAAGCGTATGGAACCAGGGGTGGTGATTGCTATAGGGGATGAGGTGAAGGACCTGCTCCAACTGATTGATGCTGTCCGGTGTCATAATGCCGGGATATTGGTACAAAAAGTAAGGAAGCCATCCCAAAAGACAGATCAGGAATGCAAAAAGCCCAGCGTGTGCACGGTACTGTATGCGGATCTTGCCTGAAATTTCTTTTTCGTTTTCCAATAATAATTTTTCCAGTTTTGTTTGATCTCCGGTGTAAGAAAACAGAAGAAGCAGCAGATGATAAAACAGGACACAAAATCCAATAAAGATTGCACAGACGATTCCTGTGCGGAATAGGGGGCTAGACAGATCCTGCACATAAAAGGGATAGTCAACAGCCATATATAATGCCGAAAAAACCAGGGAAATGGCGGCGGCAGTAAGCCGGGTACGCCTCCCGCTGTCAAAACCGGATATGGACAGTCTGGTATCTATATGGCAAAAAAAGAAAAAGCATAGAAGGAAAAAAACGAAAGTAAGGATATTCTCCACCTCCATGCGGCTTGCTTTCATCAGCGCCCAGGTTGCAAAAAAACTTTGGGCGGATTTAATTAGGATGTCCTTCCGGTTTAGAACTTTCATATGAATAACTCCTGTTTCTATAAAAGATGTAATATGATATAATATAATTTAATGTGACGATATTGTCAATCAATATGGACTGTGGCGGATGCAGTAGAAGAATCCGTTTGATGGAGATGAGAAAATGACAACTATCAGTTTATGTATGATCGTTAAAAATGAAGAGGAAGTACTGGCAAGATGCCTTGATGCCATCCGGGATCTGATGGACGAGATCATTATTGTAGACACCGGATCCGTGGACAGGACAAAGGAGATTGCCCAAAGGTATACGGGACAGGTGTATGATTTCCGGTGGATTGATGATTTTTCAGCGGCCAGGAATTTTGCTTTTTCCAAGGCTTCCTGCGAATATATTTATTCTGCCGATGCGGATGAAGTCCTGGACGAAGAAAACAGAGAGAAATTCCGTCTTTTAAAACAAACCCTGCTGCCGGAAGTGGAGATTGTGCAAATGTATTATGGGAACCAGCTTTCTCATGGGACTGTTTATAATTTTGACAAAGAGCTGCGTCCTAAGTTATTTAAGCGTCAAAGGGAGTTTCGGTGGATTGAGCCTGTCCATGAGACGGTGCGTCTGTTACCGGTAGTGTTTGACAGTGACATAGAGATTACGCATAAGCCTCATGACAGCCATGCAGACAGGGATCTTGCAATTTTCGGAAATCTTACCGGAAAAGGGGAGCCGCTCTCAGACCGTTTGTTTACGATGTATGCCAGGGAATTGTTGATTTCCGGTGATGAGGAGCAGCTAAAGGGAGCGGAGGATTTCTTTACCCGGGCGGCTGATGGTGTAAATACCGGACTGGAACAAATGAAAGAAGCCTTGTGCGTAGTGGTAAGAGCCGCGAGAGTGCGGAAGGATGATCTGAAAATGTACCGGTATGCCATGAAGGGCGTAACCGATGAAGGGATCAGCGAAGTATGCTTTGAACTGGGAGAGTACTATTTGCAGCAGAAGGATTATGAGGAAGCCACCATCTGGTATTATAATGCGGCATACGAAACCGCCAGCATTTTGAACATCCACACGGGAGGGGATCTTCCGCTGCAGCGTCTTGCCCAGTGTTATGAGACTTTGGGGGATCAGGATCAGGCAGCAAAGTACAAAGAGGCAGCCAGAGAGTGGGCCAGCCAGATGAGGGACTAGCAAAAGGTGAGCGCCAAATAATACTTGCAGTCATTTGTGGATAATGTTACCATAGGTAGCGTGATAATCCCGTCAAGGGATAAATAGTTGCAGCGTGGAGGCTGACTGAATATGAATACAGTGGAAGGCTGGGAAAAAAAGATACGGAGGGTGATCCCTTATGTGGCAGGGGAGCAGCCGAAAACAGAAGGCGTCATAAAATTAAATACCAATGAATGCCCTTATCCCCCTGGGATGGGAGTGAAGGCTGCACTGAGGGAGTTTGACTATGAAAATCTGCGGCTTTATCCCGATATGGACGCGGGAGCGCTTGTGGATGCATTGGCAACGTATTATGGGGTCAGGCCGGGTCAGGTGTTTGTGGGGGTAGGATCGGATGATGTGCTGGCACTGTCGTTTATGGCCTTTTTTCACGGGGAAAAGCCCATCCTGTTTCCGGACATCACATATTCCTTTTACGATGTGTGGGCGGAAGTTTTTCGGATTCCCTGGGAAACCTGTCCTTTAGATGGGGAATTCCGAATCAGAAAAGAAGATTATTTAAGGCCCAACGGGGGGATCATCATTCCCAATCCCAATGCGCCTACAGGGATCTTTGAGGAGATCAGTACACTGGAAGAAATTGTCAGAGCCAACCCTGACAGTGTAGTGATCATCGACGAGGCATATGTGGATTTTGGCGGGGAGAGTATGCTGCCCTTGCTTGAAAAGTACGGAAATTTAATGGTGGTGCAGACCTTTTCCAAATCCCGCGCCATGGCAGGGATGCGGATCGGATTTGCCATAGGAAATGAGAAGCTGATCGGCTATTTAAAAGACGTGAAGTTTTCTTTCAATTCTTATACGATGAATATGCCTGCCCTTGCAGCAGGTGTGGCAGCCATTAAGGATGATGCTTATTTTAAGGAAACGGTGGAAAAAATCATAAGGACGAGAGAATGGACGAAGGGGCAGCTTGCCCGGTTGGGATTTCATGTTACCGATTCCCGGAGCAACTTTTTATTTGCCACCCATAAAGAGATTCCGGCGGCAGAAATTTTCCAGGCATTAAAAAGGGAACAGATTTATGTAAGGCATTGGGACAGGCCAAGAATCAGTAATTATCTGCGTATTACGGTAGGGACGGATCAGCAGATGGAAATATTGGTGGAAACTTTGGCAAAATATATCAAGGAGAGAGAGTATGATTAAAAATATTTTAAAAGGTATGGTAATTGGCGTTGCCAATATTATTCCGGGAGTCAGTGGCGGAACCATGATGGTTTCCATGGGTATCTATGATAAACTGATCCATTGTGTTACCCATTTGTTTCGGGAATTTAAAGAGAGCATGAAATTCCTGATCCCTATTTTTATTGGTATGGGGATTGCACTGGTAGGCTTATCCTTTCTTATTGAGCCGGCGTTTGAACACTTTCCCCTCCAGACAAGCTGTCTGTTTATCGGTCTGATTGTGGGCGGGCTTCCTGCCATATGGAAAAAGGTAAAGGGCAAGGGAGTTAAGGTCAGCTATATCATTCCCTTTTTGGTATTTTTTGTTATGGTGGTAGGACTGGCTATGATGGGAGAAAAGGAGGGAGCGGCTGCCGATCTTTCCTTTAGCTTGTGGTCTTGTGTGAAGCTGTTTGTGGTTGGGATCATTGCATCGGCAACCATGGTGATTCCCGGCGTCAGCGGGTCTATGATGCTGCTTCTTTTAGGGTATTATAATCCCATTGTAAGCGCCATCAAAGATTTTGTGACTGCCCTTGTGTCCTTTGATATGCAGGGAATCTTAAAGGGATGCGGCGTGCTGGTGCCTGCAGGGATTGGCATTGTGATAGGAATCTTTGCCATAGCAAAGCTGATTGAAATTATTTTTGAAAAGTTCCCGCTGCAGGCTTATTGGGCGATCATTGGGCTTATTGTGGCATCGCCCTTTGCGGTGCTTTTGATGGCGCAGCTTGGAACAATCACGGTGGTTAGTGTGGCGGTCAGCATCGTTACTTTTGCAATTGGCTTTGTAATTGCTATGAAGCTGGGAGATTAAGGGATTGGAAGCATACACAGATTTTGCGGAAGTTTATGATATTTTTATGGATGACACGCCCTATGGGGAATGGGCGGATTTCCTGGCAGATATGATCAGGCAGTATGGGATATCCAAGCCGCTGCCAGCGCAAGGCTCCCGGGAGGAAGAAGAGAGCCGGCAGGGGGAGGATGGAAAAGAGGCGCGCCTTACTTCTGAACGTGACCTGGTGCTGGACTTAGGATGCGGCACAGGGACATTGACGGAACTTTTGGCACAAAAAGGGTACGATATGATCGGGGTGGATCTTTCCCCGGAAATGTTGGATGTGGCCTTTCGCAAAAGGGAGAGATCCGGCAGCAGGATCCTTTATCTTTGTCAGGATATGCGGGAGCTGGATCTGTATAGCACGGTAGGGACTGTGGTCAGTGTCTGCGACTCCGTCAATTATTTGCTAAAGGATGAAGAGGTGGCGGAGTCTTTCACGCTGGTCAATAACTATCTTTATCCCGGCGGGATCTTTATTTTTGACTTTAATACGGTATACAAATATGAGCAGGTGATCGGGGATGCCACGATTGCGGAAAACCGGGAGGAATGCAGTTTTATCTGGGAAAATTACTATGATCCGAAGGGGCGCATCAATGAGTATGACCTGACTGTTTTTGTAAAAGAAGGGGAAGGCGGGTTGTTCCGGCGCTTTTCGGAGACTCATTTCCAGCGGGGGTATACGCCGGAAGAGATTTGCGGGTTTGTGGAACAGGCAGGGATGAGGGTGGAACTTATGCTGGATGCGGATACCCATAAGCCCCCCACCAGAACCAGTGAGCGGATCTATGTAGTGGCAAGGGAAACAGGAAAAGAGATCAGGGAGGTTTCAGATGGCGGACTATCTGGTTAGGGCAACAGCGGCCAATGCGGGAATCAGGGCATTTGCCGCTGCGACAAGAGATTTGACGGAGCAGGCAAGGCGCGCTCATGATACCAGTCCGGTGGTAACGGCGGCTCTTGGAAGGCTGCTCACAGGCGGTGTGATGATGGGAGCTATGTTAAAAGGGGAGAAGGATTTACTGACTTTGCAGGTCTGCGGAGACGGTCCTATCCGGGGGATGACTGTGACTGCCGATTCCCAAGGAAATGTAAAGGGTTATGCCAATGATCCCCAGGTGATGCTGCCTCCCAGTAAAGCCGGGAAATTGGATGTTGGAGGCGGCGTAGGTGGCGGAATGGTCCGTGTCATTAAGGATATGGGATTAAAAGAGCCTTATGTGGGGCAGACTGTATTACAGACCGGCGAAATTGCGGAGGATCTGACTTACTATTTCGCGGCATCGGAGCAGGTGCCCTCTAGTGTAGGGCTTGGCGTTTTGATGGAAAAAGATAATACCGTGAAACAGGCAGGGGGGTTTATTCTTCAGCTTATGCCATTTGCACAGGAGGCCGTGATTGCCCGGCTGGAAGAAAACCTTTCCCGCTTTTCCTCTGTTACCAGTTTTCTGGAAGAGGGAAAGACGCCGGAGGAAATGCTGGGTTTTCTGCTTGCGGGACTGGATATGGAAGTTACGGATACCATGCCTGTGCAGTTTTTTTGTAACTGCGATAAGAAGAGGGTAGAGAAAGCGGTGATCAGTATCGGTCGCAAGGAGATTAGCGATATGATCGCCGATGAGAAAGATATTGAGGTAACATGTCATTTTTGCAACACCGCTTATACTTTTACAGTGGAAGAATTAAAAGGACTGTTAAAGAAAAGCAGATAGGAACGGATATGAAGCATGGATTTATCAAGGTGGCGGCAGTCACCCCCAAAATGAAAGTGGCGGATACGGTTTATAACGCACAGCAGATTTGTGAGAGCATGGAGGAGGCTTTTTCCAAAGGCGCGAAGATTCTTGTGTTTCCGGAACTAGGTATCAGTGGTTACACCTGCGGGGATCTTTTTTTTCAGGAAAGGCTTCTTGCCTCCTGCAGGGAGCAGCTTGACGTGATTGCCGGGCATACCCGGGGAAAGGACGGGCTTTTGTTTGTGGGGCTTCCGTTTCCAAAGGATGGAAAGCTCTACAATGTTGCAGCGGCGGTAAGCGGCGGGAGGGTTCTTGCCTTTATCCCCAAGGTCCATATTCCCTCTTACGGGGAATTTTTTGAAACCAGATATTTTTACCCTGGCAATCGCCTGCCGGATACCGTTTCTTTCCGGGGGGAGGAGGTTCCCTTTGGGGCGAATATCCTTTTGGAAGCAAAGGAGATGGAAGGGCTGGTGGTGGGATGCGAGATCTGCGAGGACATCTGGGTGCCGGATTCCCCAGGGATTTCCCACGGAATGGCCGGGGCTACGGTGTTGGTCAATCTGTCTGCATCCAGCGAATCGGTAGGGAAGGATGCCTATCGCAGGATGCTGGTCAAGTCTGCGTCCGCCAAGCTGGTCTGCGGTTATGTATATTGCAGCAGCGGGGAAGGGGAATCCACCCAGGATTTGGTATTTGGCGGCCACAATATCATTGCAGAAAACGGGACAATACTAAAGGAAGCGGAACGGTTTGAAAACCAGGCCACTTACGGGGATATTGACCTTGGCAGGCTGCGGACCAAACGGGAGCAAATGAATACGTTTGGGTGTGGGAATCAACAGTCTTACCAGAAGGTTTCCTTTTCCCTGGCCATAGAGGAGACAAAGCTGGAGAGGGAATTTCCCTGTATGCCCTTTGTCCCTTCCCAATTAAAAGAAAGAGAGAAGCGCTGCGAGGAGATTTTGTCCATCCAATCGATGGGACTGAAAAAGAGGCTTGAACATACAGGTTGCTTAAATGTGGTGATCGGAGTATCTGGCGGTCTGGATTCTACGTTGGCGCTTTTGGTAACGGCCAGGTGTTTCGATATGCTTTCTTTGGAACGGGGGAATATCCATGCGGTGACGATGCCCTGTTTTGGCACAACGGACAGGACTTACGACAATGCCTGTAAGCTGGCGGGATCTCTTGGCGCGGCGCTGACAGAGATTGATATGAAAGAAGCTGTAACTGTCCATTTCAGGGATATTGGACAGGATGCGTCCTGCCGTGATGTGACTTATGAGAATGCACAGGCAAGAGAGCGTACGCAGATTTTGATGGACATTGCCAATCAGGAAAATGCTCTTGTGATTGGAACGGGAGATCTGTCCGAACTGGCCCTTGGATGGGCAACCTATAATGGGGATCATATGTCTATGTATGGCGTGAACGGGGGGGTTCCCAAGACCTTGGTGCGGCATTTGGTTCAGTACTGTGCGGATACCTGTGAAAACGGGGAATTAAAAGGGGTTCTTTTGGATGTGCTTGATACCCCGGTAAGCCCGGAACTTTTGCCGCCAGTGGACGGGAGGATCGCGCAAAAGACGGAAGATCTGGTGGGGCCTTATGAACTCCATGATTTTTTCCTGTATTATATGCTTCGCTGCGGCTATGCCCCGGATAAGATCTACCGGATTGCCAGAAAGTCCTTTGCAGGACAATATGCGGATGAGGTGATCCTAAAATGGCTGGAAACGTTTTACCGCCGTTTCTTCTCCCAACAATTTAAAAGATCCTGTCTGCCTGACGGGCCTAAGGTGGGAAGTGTGGCGCTTTCTCCCCGGGGAGATCTGCGGATGCCGTCGGATGCATGTGTGAGGATCTGGCTGGAACAACTGAAAGAATGTTCCAACATTTCCCCGGCCGGGAAAGAAGAGGAAAGAAATCCCCTGCTCCTTTGCCCGGGGCAGGGGAAGTGAGAAGCCAAAAGCGCTCTCCTAAAGCGCAGATGCCGGCGAAACGGAAGGGCTGGCTGATGGAGATGGCACGGCTGCTTTTTCTAAGGATGTCTTGATCGCATTTAAAAGTACCATGGAAGTATACTTATTATCATCCGCATAGGTGATACCGTCCAGGGACTGGTTTTGCAGGATCTGGTTAGCCAGGGAGTCGAAGGATGGCTCGAGAAGCGGAAACATGGTAGCGACAGCTTCATCCAGGTTGACAATGCGTATGTCATTGATGTTGTTTTCGTCCACGGTTACTTCTACATCCACTGCATTATCGTTTAAGATCAGGGAGGTGGTATAGATGCCGGGGACATAGGAATCCGCAGGGACTTCAATGGCATTGTTTTCCTTTTTATCTTTTGGCACAAACATAATGATCAGGAGAATGATAAATAAGATTCCCAGCAGTGCAAAGATGCCGGTATATATCAATTCTTTCAGGTGAAGTACAACAATTTTAGTTTTGGAGCTCATAGGATATCCCCGTTACGTTCTTTTTATTATCATATTAACGGGAATATCATTTTATGCTTTAACTGACGATTAAAAAAAGCAGCGCGTTAAAAACCAGGTAAGGTCTGGCAGATGAAGTCTTGACAAATCCGGAAACAGGCTGTTATAGTGAAATAGAACAAAGGCGTTCTTGCATAGGCTTTAGGGAAACCAGGCCGGTGCGTAGACGCCTTTGTGTTTCTTATTGGGATCTTTTTTGGGTCAAAAAAGCGGGAAAGGAAGGAATGGGACGATCATGAAAAGAAATTATTCAAAAGCGGATATTATGGATCTTGTGAAAGATGAGGACGTGGAATTTATCAGGCTGCAGTTTACGGATCTGTTTGGAAACCTTAAAAATATGGCGATTACAGCAAGCCAGCTTGAAAAGGCGCTGAACAATGAGTGTATGTTTGACGGGTCTTCCATCGAAGGCTTTGTCAGGATTGAGGAGTCGGATATGTACTTGTACCCTGACTTGGATACCATGGAGATTTTTCCCTGGAGGCCCCAGCAGGGAAAGGTGGCCCGGATGATCTGTGATGTGTACCGTCCAAGTGGAGAGCCTTTTGAGGGGGATCCCAGGTATATTTTGAAACGTGCGCTGAAAGAGGCGGCGGATATGGGATATCTGTTTGAGGTGGGACCGGAGTGTGAGTTTTTTTTGTTCCATACGGATGAAAACGGCCTTCCCACCACATTGACCCATGAAAAGGCCGGGTATTTTGATTTAGGCCCTCTTGACCTGGGAGAAAATGCGCGCCGGGATATGGTGCTTACCCTGGAGGATATGGGGTTTGTAGTGGAAGCATCCCATCACGAGGTGGCGCCGGGCCAACAGGAAATTGATTTTAAATATGATGAGGCGCTTGCCACCGCAGATAATATCATGACTTTTAAGCTGGCGGTAAAGACCATTGCCAAAAGGCATGGACTTCATGCCACGTTTATGCCAAAGCCCAAGTTTGGGGTAAACGGTTCCGGGATGCACATTAATATGTCCCTTTCTAAGGATGGCAGGAATGTGTTTCATGACCCGGATGATAAGCTGGGCCTTTCCAAGGACGCTTATTATTTTATAGGCGGGATCATAAAGCATATGAAAGGAATGACGGCGATTACCAATCCTCTTGTGAATTCTTATAAAAGGCTGGTTCCGGGATATGAAGCGCCTGTGTACATCGCCTGGAGCGCCACCAACAGAAGTCCACTGATCAGGATTCCGGCATCCAGGGGGGAGGGGACCAGAATAGAACTCCGCTGCCCGGATCCATCGGCGAATCCGTATCTTGCGCTGGCAGTTTGTCTGCGGGCGGGGCTTGACGGTATTGCCAATCGGATGGAACCGCCGGAAAGTGTGGACTGCAATATTTTTGCCCTGTCAAAAGAAGAAAAGAAGTCTCTTGGCATAGAGGCGATCCCGGGAACGTTGATTGAGGCGGTCTATGAACTGGAAAAGGACGATTTTATCCAAAATGTGCTTGGAAAACATGTCTCCACGAAATATATCGAGGCCAAAAAAGCGGAGTGGGCAAGTTATCGTTCCCAGGTTACGGACTGGGAAATTGCCCAATATCTGTATCAATTTTAGCGTGAAGATTCCGTAGGAGATGGGGTGGTATACCATGACAGGTGTGATCATTGTCCTGCCCAAATTGGATGATGCAAAAAAACTGAAAAGTCTCCTGGGACGGAATGGGTTTTCTGTTTTGGGGGTATGCGCTACCGGCGGGCAGGCAATTGCTTTGGCGGACGGACTAAATGACGGTGTTGTCATATGTGGATATAAACTTGCCGATATGCTCTATCTGCAGCTTTGCGAGGATCTTCCGCCAGGGTTTGAGTTATTGGTTCTTGCCTCCGGCCAGGTCATAAGCAGCGGAATGGTGAGAAACGATTTGATGTGTCTGACAATGCCGTTTAAAATCCATGACCTGCTTGGTACGTTGGATATGATGATCCATGGGATAGAGAGGCGCCGCCGAAAGCAGCGCAGCAGGCCAAGGGAAAGGAATGAGGAGGAAGATAAACTGATTAAGGAGGCAAAAGAGCTATTGATGGCCCGGAACCATATGTCGGAACAGGAGGCTCACAGATATATTCAAAAGTGCAGTATGGACAGTGGAACCAATATGGCGGAGACAGCGCAGATGGCGCTTGCCATGATGAGACAAGAATAGGCAGGAAAGATACGCACAGGCGGGAAACCGTCTGTGCGTAAATTTTTTATGGGTCGGATAGACCCTGTTGAGTGCATTGGAGTTTCGGGGCAGAGAAACG
>CAJUCN010000042.1 GCA_910585005.1 uncultured Lachnospiraceae bacterium
ACGCTTATGGATACGCCGGGGCATGTAGACTTTTCCGCGGAAATGGAACGGACGCTGCAGATCTTAGACTATGCGGTTTTGATTATCAGTGGCAGCGATGGCATTCAGGGGCATACATACACGCTCTGGAAGCTGCTTGAGCGATACCAGATACCCGTATTTATTTTTGTCAATAAAATGGATCAGCCGGGAACGGACAAAGAAGCGCTTTTCGGGCAGTTATGCAGTCAGCTTAGCGAAGGATGTGTGGATTTTACCAGGCAAGCCGAACCGGGATTTATGGAAGAGATTGCGGTCTGCGGTGAGGAACTGCTGGAAGAATTCTTAGACAGCGGCAGGATTTCAAAGGAAAATATCAGGAATAAGATCAGGGAAAGAAAAATCTTTCCCTGCTTTTTTGGCTCTGCATTAAAACTTACCGGGGTACGGGAATTTTTGGACGGATTTCGGGAGTATACCGAAGAGCCTGACTACCCGGAAGTTTTTGGGGCAAGGGTGTTTAAGATCACCCGGGATGGACAGGGAAACCGGCTTACCCATATGAAAGTGACAGGCGGATGTATCCGCGCAAAGGAGATGCTTAGCGGAAGGAAACAAAAAGAGGATGGGGACGGGAGCAAAACCTGGGAAGAAAAGATCCATCAAATCAGGGTTTACTCCGGTGAGCGGTATGAAGTTAGGGATATTGCCAGGGCGGGATGTATTTGCGCTGTGACAGGTTTGTCTTATACCTGGTCAGGGGAAGGGCTGGGAGCAGAGGAAAAGGTTCTGCATCCGGTTTTGTGCCCTGTTCTGGGATATCAGATCCGTCTGCCAGAGGGGTGCGACGAGGCAGTGATGCTCCCAAAGCTTCGGCAGCTTGAGGAGGAGGAACCCCAGCTTCGGATTGTGTGGGATGAGAGAAATAAGGAAATTAAGGCCCAAATCATGGGCCAGGTACAGACGGAAGTGCTAAAAGTATTGATAGAGGAACGATTTGGAGTTTCTGTTGAGTTTGGGGAAGGGAGCATTGTTTATAAAGAAACCATTGCAGGGCCGGTGGAGGGAGTGGGACATTTCGAGCCGTTAAGGCATTATGCGGAAGTCCACCTCTTACTGGAACCGGGAGAAGCCGGAAGCGGTATATTGACCGGGACGGACTGCGGACAGGATATGCTGGACAAGAACTGGCAGAGGCTGATTCTCACGCACCTGGAGGAGCGGGAGCATGTAGGTGTTCTTACGGGTGCGCCGATTACCGATATGAAGATCACGCTGGTGGCAGGCAAGGCTCACCAGAAACATACGGAAGGCGGGGATTTCCGCCAGGCAACCTACCGTGCAGTGCGTCAGGGACTTATGCAGGCGGAAAATATTCTTCTGGAACCATGGTACCTTTTCCGGCTTGAGGTTCCCGGCAACATGGTAGGCCGCGCGATGGCGGATCTGGAAAAGCGGCAGGCGGAATTTGATCTGGAAACCCAGGGAGAGGAGATGGCGGTACTTACCGGGACGGCGCCGGTCGCTAAATTACAGGATTATTCCAAAGAAGTGACGGCTTATACCAAAGGATTAGGACGGCTTTCCTGTATGTTAAAGGGGTATTTTCCCTGTCATAATACCCAGCAGGTCATGGAAAGGATCGGCTACGAGCCCTTAAGGGATCTGGAAAATCCTGCATCATCGGTGTTTTGCGCCCATGGGGCAGGTTTTGTGGTGGAGTGGAACCAGGTATCCGCTTATATGCATTTGGAAAGGACCTTTGTTCCCCACAAGGAAAAGGCCCCGGAGACGGAAGAGGAGGAAAGAGCTGTCCTTCGTCCGAAAGGGGTAAAAGAGGAAACGGGTGAGAAACCGTGGATGGGGACGGAGGAAATTGACGATATCCTGCACAGGACTTCCCATGCAAATCAAAAAGGGAACCAGAGGCCAGGGAGAGAAGGCTGGAAAAGGACAAGGGGGATGGGAAAACCGGCGCCTGCTGATCCTAAGAGCAGAGTGTATAAGCCCCAGCCCAAAAAGGAGCAGTATCTTTTGGTGGATGGTTATAACATCATTTTTGCGTGGCAGGAACTAAAAGAGCTGGCACAGGTAAATTTAGATGGCGCGAGAGGAAGGCTGCTTGACATTTTATGTAATTACCAGGCGGTAAAAAAATGCAGCCTGATCGCCGTGTTTGACGCATACAGGCTGGCAGGGCATCCCACGGAGAATTTGGAGTACCATAATATCCATGTGGTCTATACCAGGGAAGCGGAAACGGCAGACCGGTATATCGAGCGGTTTGCCCATGAGAATGGTTCTAAATATGATGTGACAGTGGCCACATCCGATGGGTTGGAACAGATCATTATACGGGGGGAAGGGTGCAGGCTTTTGTCGGCAAATGACCTGAAGGAAGAGGTTGAGCAGGTCAACCGGCATATCAGGGAGGAGTTTCTTGATACGTTGCCGGAGGGCAAAAATTATCTTTTCGACGGGATAGACTTACCAGCGTTCCCAGAAAAGATAGATGATGTGAACCAGCCCTAATAAAGTAAGAATCCCCCAGTTTATGATATGCATAAAAACTGGCGCCGCCTTTGAAAAAAGATTTCCCGACAGGGGTGGGAGCTGCAGGAAATAACGGTTCCCAAGCCCCAGGGCAACGGAAGTATACACCAGGCAAATGGCAACATAGCGGAAGTCACTGCTGCAGGTATAGGGATAAATGATCACAAATGCGGCAAAAGATACCAACAGGATCACATATCCTGTGAGCATAAATATACGGGTTTCCTGATCGGTGCGTTTGTTTACAAGGACAACCACCAGTAATATGGCGGCTGCGATTCCTAAAATGACAGACAACACAAAGGCAATCTGGCAAAGGAGCAAAAGAATATCCGGCAGACTGGTGGGATACTCTTCCGTAAATAATGCGGTATGGAACATGATCACCCAGGTGTTATTACATGCTTTGGCGCTGATTGGATGAAAAGGAAAAGAAAAATTCCAATCTGCAAGCGTGGGAATGCCTAATCTGCTCCATAGGGAAAAGCCAGCGGTGTACATAGGGGAAGTTTCCCCGGGAACGGGTACACCGGGTTTTTCGCCAAAACGGATCAGGTTGCGGATGATCCAGGACAGTCCGATAGGCATGACGACAGCAGCAAAGACACAATAATTCCGAATCCATTTTAGGATCATTCCCTTTTGTCTTGTACCCAGGACGGAAAGGAAATGCATCAGAAACAGGATAGCCAGAGGGATGGCCAAAACTGCGGAATTTAATTTGGTGATCATACCAAAGCCGATGGAAAGCGCCAGTGGGATCAGATGTTTGAGATCCTTATGCCGGATCCATTTAAGAGCGCCTAACAGGATCAGGCACATAAACAGGATGGTGAGCATATCGTTATTGACGCTTCCCGCCATAATGATCGTCGCGGGATGAAAAGCCATAAATGCAAGGCCAATGATCAGGCCATTTCCCTTGACCTCGAGAACCTTTAGGATCTTCCAGGTTACGGTCATGGACAGGCAGGAATAGAGAAGGGGCAGGATCTGCAGGTTCTCAAAGGCAAGTTCTTCACTGACGCCCAGCCAGATATTGAACTGCAGCCATAGGTAAGAAAGGATATGGTGCAGGGGCGGATGGTAATAGGCAAAAAGTTCATAAGGGTTTAGATCCGGAAGCTTATGGAACTTGTAAATATATTCGATATAGCCGATGTGGCCGGGATTGACGAAAGAGGTTCCCATGCCGGTGTAAGCGCCGGCGTCATGCTGACGGTCATAAAGGCCGGATAAAAGGACATAACTGCACCGAAGTAAAACGCCCAGCAGCAGGATCATAAATACCTGAGAGTTTTCCGTAAGTTGTTTGGAAATTTTCAGGTAAGCCAGCAGGACAATATAAATAAGAAAAAAGAAGGAAAGGATGAAAAGCTTGGTGTAATGGCTGCTAAAAGAAAATTGCCCGCCCTGCAAGATGGCAGTTAGGGCGCAGGATAACAGGATCATGAGTATGAGAGCGATCCGAAGCTTTTTATCTGAGGAAAAATTCGTAAGTTTGTTGTTTGCAAAGAGCAGAGTTTTCATTGGTAAAGTCCTTTCAGCTAGTAGAGGGAAACTACATCGGAAATCACATGATCCCGCACCTGAAAACGCCAGATAGAGTGGCCGGGAATGCGGTGTTCTGTCAGGTACCAGTAATCGTCGATCCTGGTTATGTAATAAGGCGTTCCGCCACCGATAAAGGATTCATAAATATCTTCATATTTTCCGGCGGATAAGTCTTCCAGTCTTTTGGTCCGGATGATGGTGGCATGATCCTGACTGCCGCTGGCATCGGTGGAGATCGTTATATAATAGTAATCTTCAATGGGAGTAAGCTGTACCATGCCGGAAAGAGCGGCGGGAACAGGATACTCCTTTTTGACTGCAAAGGTGTACAAATCTGCTTCTATAATGCTGGAATTGCCTGACACAAAATAAATCTTATCTTCCACAATGGTGAAGGAGCGCACATAAACGCCGTTTAAAGAGGGAATGGAAAGGATCTGGGTCAAGTATACCCGGGAGTCATCCTTTCCGCGCCGGAATAGAAACATTTCCCCGCTTAGGGAACTCCAGGCATAAAAAGTGTCTGTATAGCTGTCATAAATAATGTAATGAGGCCTGTTGCCGATACCGGTAAATTCCTGGGTGGGGATAAAGGCAGTCTGGCCGTTGACGTTTACGGTTTTTTCCATAATAAGGATCCGGTTATTTTCGGTATCGTCGATCAGATAAACGATTCCATCGCTGGCCAGTGTATGCCCCATGGAAATATCCTGCGTCATAACCTGCCATTCGTATAATGGATCGGTCAGATTATGGTGATAAATTACCTGGTTATGGTAGCAGTCCACAATAAAATAAGTATCCTCCACCTTAGTAATATAAGTAGGAACGCTCAAAGAAGGAAAAGGATTATTGGGGATATGGTCAAGCTGCCCGATGTCAAAGGAAATGGATTCTGAAGCGGCAATATAGCCTTCAGGAATATAATCCGTGGCAGGTTCCGGGCGCTTCCGGGAGCAGGATGCCAAAAGCCCGGCTAACAGGCATAAACCAATGGTAAAAAATAGTTGTCTTGTTGGGGTAAATTGTTTCTTCTCATTTGTTTTCATACAGCTATTATAATTTTTTTGCTTTTATTGTACAATGTTTTTTTGTATACTTAGGATAGAATTCTTAAGAGAGGGGAGAGTATGGCAAATTTAAAGGAAAACAAGGAATTTCGGATTTTATCGGCAATAGGCATTATTTTGGTGGCGGCGGGGCATTTGGGGTACGATCTGTTTGATATAGGCGGCCTGTTTCCCTACTATTCGTTTCATGTCTTTTTGTTTTTGTTCGTTTCGGGATATTTTTACAGGCGGGAAGCCCAGGAGCGGATCGGCGCTTATATCCTGGGGAAGTGCACAACGCTGCTTTTACCGTATTTTTTGTGGAATTTCTTTTATGGGTTGTTGGCAATGCTGCTTCAAAATGTGGGATTTTCTATAGGGGAGAAGCTTTCTTTAAAGACCTTGTTCCTGTCTCCGTTTTTGGACGGCCATCAGTTTATGTATCACTTTCCTGCATGGTTTGTTCCGGCGCTTTTTATGATAGAAGTGATCAATGTGCTGATGCGTAAAGTGTTATCCCTGATCCGGCTTGATGAGGAATGGCTGATCTTTGGACTATGCCTTGGGGCAGGGATTCTTACGGTTTGGCTGGCGAATGGCGGGCATGTATGGGGGCTTTACAAGCTTCCAGGGCGTATCCTTTTTATGCTGCCGGGTTTCCAGATGGGCAGAATCTACAGGGAAAAGCTGGAGGCCCATGACAGGATGGAGGACGGGCCTTATTTTCTGATCGTGATGGGGATACAGATATTACTGACGATCTTTTGCGGCGGCCTGGCTTTCAGCGCGGTATGGGTCACTAGTTTTGCCAATGGGCCGCTGATCCCTTATGTTACGGTTATTACGGGGATTGCATTTTGGCTCCGCATAGCAAGGATCATCAGCAAGATCCCCTATCTTTCCCGCAAAATGGTGTATATCGGGCGCAATACCTATGGGGTGATGATGCACCATGTGGCCTGTTTCATGCTGGTAAAAGGGTTTTTTTATATGGTCAGTGTTTTAACGCCATTGTGCAGGGAATTTGATACGGAGATGTTTTTTTCGGAAATCAATTTCGTGTATCTGCCAGGGGGCGCTGAAGCTGGCAGGTGGATCTATCTGCTTGTAGGGATAGGGCTTCCCCTTGTGATTGCAGAAGGGACAAGGAATATAGGGAAGATGATAGCCCATAAACGGAAGGTATCCGTTTAGTTGACTTAGGCGAGTTAGTTCGTACGCATGGATGGATCATAAATTCTACGTCACCACGCTTGATAAAGCGTGCGCGAATTGGTTCCTTTAGAATTTATGATCCATCCATGCTGTTTGTTGGCAGACGCCTAAGTCAATTGGGTACGCCGCTAAAGCTAAATGATTTGCGCCCTGAAAGACGTATAAATAGCGGGCTGGCGACTATAGTGGAGTCTTCAAATTCTAAAGGAGCCAATTCGCGAATGTTTTATCAAGCGTGGCGACGTAGAATTTTGCTTCTTATCAGAGTGGTTGCTTAGATACCATAAATAAACCAGCTAAACGGAAATTTTGCTTATCCGAAAGAATAGAGGAGGGTTTGAGCAACGAAAAGAAATATTTGACAACTATCTGTGGAATATGCTATGCTTAGTTCACTTACCGCTTAGAGATTCTAAATTGAATATGGGTGATGGTGAAAAGACGACCTGTCCGTGAAGATTCATGGACAGGTTTTTATGTTCAGAAACGGAGGTTAAATTGAGAAAAGGAATTTCTAAGCAAAAAAGGTATTTGATAGAGAAAAGGGTAAAAGGAAAAGTGGCAGGCAGCCTGCTCCTTCTGGGGATGCTTGCCGGAGCGGCAGGGAGCGGTGTGCCAGTGCACGGACAAGAGGCAGCCGGCAAAGTAGTTGTCACGGATATTTACCATATACATAGGGGAAACCCGTCTGCAAAAGGCGGGTGCTACCAGGAGGAGATTCCCCATGTCCACCAGGGCAATGAGGCGCAAGGAGGGGCTTGTTATCAGACCCCTGTCTTACATGTGCACCAGGGGGAGGAAACTTCCGGCACCGGATGCTATACCCACGTGGTGTATCATATCCATGACGGAGATGAGGGAAGGGCAGGAGACTGTTATGCCGCCTGCTATCATACCCATGAGGATAGCTGCTATGAGAATAAGATCTGTACGATCCGCTATACCAAAGGGGAAGTGACAGGAAGCAGTATCCAGGACTGTGATGAGCATGGATCCTATGAGCATGAGAGGGCTGCCGGGATGGCGGCTCATGAGAACTGCAAAGCAGGGGACGTGGAAGTGCAACTGGAATATTGCGCGGGATGCGGGCCTATGACATACAGCTATCATACATACAAAGAAGCGGTCTGCGGCACAGATACAGATCAGCCTGTAGGATACGAGAAAATTTGTGGAAAAGAGGAAAATACCATAGAGGGATATGAGACTGCCTGTGGTTTTGAGGAAGGGGCGGTATCAGGTTACCAGCTTTCTTGTGAAAAGAAGACGGAGGGCTATAAAAGGAACTGTGGCCTTGAGGATGATGAGCCATGCGGCAGGCTGGTCATTACCAATGAAACCATAGACCGTCAGGAAACGGTTACCGTAAGCGCCCGCATGGAGGATCTCTCAGGAGGAAAGCTTATCTTAAGCGATAGGCCTTTTGTGTGGTATGACGAAACAGGAAAATGCATCGGCGACGGCAAGACCATTGAGGTGAGACAAAATGGAAGATATACGGCAGAGCTAAGACTTCAAAATAAAGATGTGGATGAACAAGGGTTAAAAAGCAGCATTTTGGTAGATAATGTACTGGCCAGGACGGAGGTTTCCCCTTCCCCGGACAGTGAAAAGACTCCGGTTCCCGGATCCACGCCGGCAGCGTCTCCCAAAAAAGAAAGGCCGGATCCACAGCCTACAGAAGCGCCCTCCGAAAAGGAGCCTTCCGGAGAAGAAAATCCGTCCCCTTTGCCCACGGCATCGCCCACGCCGACAAGGCAGGTTCCGGAGGCGCAAGGAGAGGATCATGATCTAACAGGAAACGCCCACCGTCCATCGGAGAAACGGCAAGGGGGGCAGGATCCTGGCGGAGAGATGACAGGCTCCCTGGATAAAAAAGCTCCTGTGGCTTTAAAGGAGATACAAAAGAAAGAACCGCCCCAAAAGATGGCTGCATTATCCGTTTCCGGGGAGATAAAAAAGATCGGTTTCTGGCAGAGGGTGTTTGCCATCCCGGAAGTCAGAATAATTGCCATCGCCGCCGGGGTGTTGTTACTCATATCCGGTTTACTTCTTTTGCTGCTTTTTGTCTGCAATAGCGTGAGGTTGTATAATGATGACGGGGAAGGCAGGTTTTTTTACCTGGGACGCTGCCCTATCCGGCTGGAAGAAGATGGTTATGCAATGACAATATCAGAAAAGGCGGTGGAAAAGTCCTATACGAACCGTTACTGCATTCGGCCGGGTTTCTTCCGGCTGGGAAAAGGAGAGCAGGAGATTTTGGTGTATAAAGATACGAAAAGGACCGGGGTGGCCCTGGACCGGGAAATGATCTTTATGATTTAAAAAAATTCTTGCTTTTGGGGAATGAACGTGATAGACTCATACTGTTTATAAGTGAGTGCATAATTATGCATAAAAAGCTTATGCCTGTGACTGAAAAGGAGCAGACAGGAATGGAGGAGAGTTATGAAAAAATTTTTAGCGTTATTCTTGGCAGGGGTTCTGGCTATGAGCCTGCTTACTGCCTGCGGCGGCAAGGATGCAGCCCAGACAGATTCAGGGAACAATGAGGTTGAGGATACGGCACAGCCGGAGGCGGACGCAGCCCAGCCTGAAACAGATGAGACAGAAGATGCGGCGCAGCCTGAAACAAATGAGGCGCAAGATGGGACAGAAGATAGGGCAGGATCAGAGGCCATTGCAGACGGAGTGCTTACCGTTGGCACGAACGCAGAGTTCCCGCCTTTTGAGTATGTGGGCGATGACGGGCAGCCAGACGGATTTGACGTTGCGCTGATCAAGGCGATCGGCGAGAAGCTGGGCGTACAGGTAGAAGTGGAAAATATGGAGTTTGATTCCCTGGTTGCTTCTATCGGCAATAAGATCGATGTGGCGATTGCAGGTATGACGGTGACAGAGGAGCGGAAAAATTCCGTTGATTTTTCTGACGCTTACTATGATGCGCTTCAGTATGTGATTGTTCCGGAGGGGTCAGAGATTGCAACCTTTGATGACCTTGCAGGCAAGACGATCGGGGTGCAGTTAGGTACGACAGGCGATTTCATTGCAAGCGATGATGTGGATGGAGCTTCTGTTTCCCAGTACAACAAGGCGGTTGATGCAGTAAATGACCTGATCAATGGCAGGGTGGACTGTGTGATCATTGATAAGAACCCGGCCCTTGTGTTTGAAGAGAAATTTGCAGGCCAGGTGAAGGCTCTTGACGGTGCCCAATTTAATTTTGAAGTGGAAAATTATGCAATTGCACTGCCTAAGGGAGATACCGCATTGGCTGAACAGATCAACACGGCATTGCAGGAGATCAAAGCGGACGGAACTTTTGATAAACTGGTTGAGGAATATATTGGCCAGTAAACGGCTATAAAGTAAAAGAGGGTAGCTGCATTTATGGGCATGCTATCCTCTTTTGGAAAAGAAAGGAATTTATGATATGCAGGCATGGTTTGAAAAAGCATCCCAACTGTTCCAGCTTGCCTTTGTCTCGGGAGACAGGTGGAAACTTTATATAAGTGGTCTTGGAGTGACGCTTGAAATTGCATTTTTTGCGGCGGTACTGGGACTGATCATAGGAACGATCGTGGCGCTTATGAAGCTTTCCACGAACCGGAAAGGAAAAAAGACGGTATGGGCTTGGATTGCCAATGCCTATATTGACGTTATCCGGGGGACGCCTTCGGTGTTACAGCTTCTTATTATGTGGTTTATCATTATGAAAAGCTGTAAAAATGGAGTTCTGGTTGCTGTCTTGTCTTTTGGAATCAACAGCGGCGCTTATGTAGCGGAAATCGTGCGGGCCGGGATTTTGGCGGTGGATAAGGGGCAGACGGAAGCAGGGAGATCCCTGGGGCTTTCAAAGGTGCAGACCATGATCTACATTATTTTGCCACAGGCCATCAAAAATGTGCTGCCGCCTATTGGAAATGAATTTATCGTGCTTCTTAAGGAAACGGCCATTGTAGGGTATGTGAGCCTGACTGACCTGACCAGAACGGCAAGCCAGATATCTTCCAGGACTTATGAGGCGTTTATGCCGCTGATTGGCGCTGCAGTCATTTACTTTGTGATCATAAAAATTCTTACGGTACTGCTTGAACAACTGGAAAGGAGGCTTCGCAGAAGTGATAATCGTTAAGGACCTACATAAAAAATTTGAAGGCAATCATGTGCTCCGGGGCGTAAATTATCATGTACGCCAAGGGGAAAAAATTGTTGTGATCGGACCTTCCGGTTCTGGCAAGAGCACATTTCTTCGATGCCTGAATCTTTTGGAGACACCCACCAGTGGGGAAATCTGGTTTGACGGAAAACTGATCACGGATCCCAAGGTGGACATTGACAAAGTCCGGGAACATATGGGCATGGTGTTCCAAAATTTTAATTTGTTCAACAACCTTTCCATTATGGATAATATCACCCTTGCACCGGTCAAGCTGAAGCTTATGGGAAAAGAAGAGGCAAAGGAAAAGGCGTTGTCTCTCTTAGAAAGGGTGGGATTAAAAGAAAAGGCGGATGCTTATCCAAGCCAGCTATCGGGGGGACAAAAGCAAAGGATTGCCATTGTGCGGTCGCTTGCAATGAATCCCCGGGTAATGCTTTTTGACGAGCCTACATCGGCCCTTGACCCGGAAATGGTAGGAGAAGTTTTGGATGTTATGAAGGAACTTGCAGAAAGCGGCATGACGATGGTCGTGGTAACCCATGAAATGGGTTTTGCAAGGGAAGTGGGGACGAAGGTATTGTTTATGGATGAAGGGGTTATTATGGAAGAAAACACGCCCACGGAGTTTTTTGGCAATCCCCAGTGTCAAAGGCTTCAGGATTTCCTTTCCAAGGTTTTATAAGTGCATTTCATGATGCGCCGCCCTCATTGAAGTGAACCCCTTTTATTAGACAAAAATGAAAGTCTAATAAAAGGGGTTATTT
>CAJUCN010000043.1 GCA_910585005.1 uncultured Lachnospiraceae bacterium
ATAAATCTACATTTTTTCCCCGGCGTTTTCTTACATTTTATCATCGGCGCTAACAGCAATAATATCGCAGATCCGTCCTTTGCAAGCGGGGCATCTGACCATACACATACCGTATACCTCCACAGCCTGTTTTGGATGACAAAGCCATGTTATGCACTCAGCATAAAATGTCCCATCGGTGGAAATTACCAAAAATTCCCATTGCCTGTTACCAGTATGACCCGGAATGCCGCCCCTTAATCACGGAATGCATAAAAAAACAGCAGAATCATCTCCGCCGTTTCTTCCTCTCATATATGCCAGCCTCTATCCCTTCCGGGCCGAAGTGCAGCCTTACCAGTTTTCCGCAGTGCTGGCATTTGATCTCAAGGACCGTCCACTCCGTCTCTGTTCCCTCATCGTCCAAAATGCGCCTCCTGCATTTGGGGTTGGGGCATCTGATCACTTCCATCTGCCGCCTCCTTTACTCCACTCCGGCCAGTAACCGGCCTTATTTTCCGCCTCCTGCACTGATAATCGAGTAGGAGGCTAACCATTAATTGATTAGCCGACCTCTCACACCACCGTGCGTACGGTTCCGTACACGGCGGTTCCTTAGTTTTCACAGACTGCCAGATAATAGTCAAGCATGGATGTGTATCCTAACTTGGCTATTATTTTATTTGAAAAGATTTGATTTAAGACTTGCGCCATTCTCCAGCAGTCTTTTCTGCTACATGCAAGTTCTTTCGCTTTCCAATGTTCAAGCCCTAACGCTTTGAGCATTCGGTACTTTGTCTTGATTTTCTTCCATTGTTTCCAATAGACCGCCCTGATTCTTCGCCTTACCCATTCGTCTGTTTCTCTGAGAAGTTTCTTCATGTCTGCAAGTTTGAAATAATTCACCCATCCTCTCACAAACTGTTGGTATTTCTCTTCTCTTTTTGCGTTACTCATGCCATTATTCCTGTCTGTCAGTTCCCTGATTTTTTCCTTCATCTTTGCAACTGACTTCGGGTGTACCCTGAATCTGCATTTTCCCTTGTACCTATAAAAGGTATAGCCAAGATATTTGACCCTGCTGATATGTGCCACCCCTGTTTTCTTCCGATTTATTTTAAGGAATAGTTTCCCTTCTATAAATGGAATAATGTTTTCTAAGGTTCTTTCTGCGCTTTTCCTGCTCTTGCAGAAAATCATACAGTCATCGGCATAGCGGACAAATCTATGCCCCCTGCGCTCTAATTCCTTATCCAGCTCGTTTAGCATGACATTGCTTAGCAACGGACTAAGCGGACCGCCTTGGGGCATTCCTGTTTCTGTATGTTCAAACATCCCATTCGCTATAACTCCCGCATTTAGGTATTTGTGTATCAGCGAAATGACTCTGCCATCCTTTATGGTTCGTGACAGCACCTCAATCAGTTTACTCTGGCATACCGTGTCGAAGAACTTTTCCAAGTCCATATCCACCACATATACATAGCCGTCATTGACATTCTCCTGGCATTGTCTGAGGGCATCATGCGCTCCTCTTTTTGGGCGAAAACCAAAACTATACTCTGAGAACTGCTCCTCGTAGGTTGGTGTGAGTTCCTGTGTGATTGCCTGTTGTACCATTCTGTCTACAACCGTTGGAACTCCAAGCTTACGAATCTCGCCTTTTGTTTCTTTGGGTATCTCTACCCTTCGGACGGGGTTGGGTTTATATTTGCCATCCCTTATCTCTTGGATTAAGTCCATCTGGTTTTCTCTTAGGTAGGGCAGAAGTTCATCCACCTGCATTCCGTCAATTCCACCACTTCCCTTGTTTGACTTTACCTGCTTATATGCCTTGTTAAGGTTTTCTTTCCGCAGAATCAAATCCAAAAGATTATCTGTCCAATAGTCTGTGATGACACCGCTCTTTTCAGTAATCTTAGAGTAGTCGAACACTTCTGCATACTCTTTCTGTTCCGCAGATACCATTTGCAGATAGTCTTCCATATGAAGTTGTCTGTTCTCAAATCTACTTTCAGTTACATTCATTGCTTGTGTCTCCTAAAGTTCAGTCCTTCCCATGACGTTTGCATCCGTCACGATACTATGACCTCTGCTGACTTCTCACCATTCGTTGTTACTCACGGGTTTCATACTCTGTTTCCGTCCGCTGGCGAGACCTCCCTTGGTACCACACGTTTCTTTCTCTACACATATCTGCCACATTTACTATAGTTAATTCCGAGTAGTTATTGGACTTTGGTTTGTACAGCAACCTTATCCTTAACTATAGCCTGATGTGATTTCTGTTCGTCAGACCAGAGATTTGCCTTCACCTTCCTTCAGATTCCACCTCACGATGGACACCCTTGGTGTTCGGCTGTATCCTTCCCACTACCAGGGCGGATTGGGGACTTTCACCCGTTAGAAACGTGCGCCGCAAGGCGCACTGTAACAAGGGAACTAGCCTATATCTGCCAGTTCCCTTTTATCGTTTGTGTATTAAAATATATTTCTGCTTCGCTTTATACCTAAATCTTTTAATTGCATAAGTCTGCATATCAGATAAAAAATTTCTATTCCTATATCAGACTTTCAACATGCCCGGTTCTGCAAATGGACCTGCTTTCGGTATTTCTCCATGTGCATTCCCATAATAATCTTCGTTGAACACAATGGGAGAGCCATCCGGATTTTCAAACTTCTGCTCCGGCTCAAACGCCATACCAAGCACTTCTGTCGTGATTATTCTGTTTTGCATTTCCGGCATGTAATCATACAGATTCGTTCTTAAGAAAAAACCTTCCTCTGTTTCTTCAACTCCTATAGTTACTTTGTTTGTTTCATCCACAAATGCCTTTTCCTTTGACATGGGCTTAGCACCGTTAAAATAGACGTTTCCTTCGGCCCATACCGGGAGCGGATTATAATATCTGTCACTGGGTGCTGAACCCATCCCACAATAACCCTCAAACTGTTTCTGGTATTCTTCCAAAGTCGGATATTCCTCATAAGGAATCGTGCCAGTAATCAGGTTCCCGTCCGTCCATTCACTATCTTTCATTGTATCCATCATCTGTTTTAAAGAGGGGCGTATTTCTTTCTGAATGAATATATTATTGTAAAATCTCATATCCCCATGCAGAACTGTCATAAATCCCGCTATCTCTGTGCGGTGCGGCACATGGTACGGTGTATAACGCGGAGCAGCTTTGGTAAGCGCACCATTTAAGACACCGCGACCTACTGCCGTAAAGGAACCGGCAATCAGATTATGTACCACGGCAACTCCCTGTGTTGCAAGTTTCAGCACACAGTCCGACAGGAGGACATTATGGTCGATCAGAGTTGGACCATGAGATATTTCCACAAAAATATCTTCTCCGATTTCGTTTCCCTCTGTATGGTTATATTCTCCCGGCAGACAGTTATCAAAGAACAGATTTCCTGTTACCCTTGCCCCCTGTGCCTGCCAGTCAAGCCATAAGCCACGGGTGCAGTGATAGATCCGGTTGCGGCGTATGGTGACATCAATCGTTGCGTGCATTTTGATTCCGCCGATTTCAGCGCCGCATAAATTCTGCTTATTATTGATATGATGAATCCTGTTATCCTCTATAACAGAAAATACACCGCCCAGATGCCCCACTATTCCCGTCTGGCCACAGTCATGGATGTCACACCTTCTGACAATATGGGAGCCTATTTTTTCCTTGTTCCAGCCTTCCCGCTGCGCCTGACAGATACACTCCCGTTCTGTCTGCGTTCCGTCCTTATATTTCCATTTAGACCACTTATTATCGTTTTCCGGCTGTAGATATTTCCCCAGAGAAATACCGGAGCATTTTGCCTCATAGATTTCACAGTCCTCTATGATCCAGCCCTTTGACCAATGAGGCCCGATCATCCCCTCCTGATAAGCCGTAGGCGGAGCCCACTGTGTTGCCGCCTGTCTCACGGTAAATCCCGATAAAGTAATATAGCCCACACCTTCTTTTTTCGGATAAAAGCAGTTCTTTCTTACGCTGATTTCCACATTTTCTTCATTAGGATTCCTGCCCTGGAAATTGGCATATAAAATCGTCTCATCTTCCTTTTCATCCTGCACCGTACACCATACATAGACAGAAAATTCCGGCTCCCATGATGTCCTGCTCTTTTCCGGATGCAGAACTTTGTCAAATTTCGTAACCTCATACATGGACTTACCGTTCAGGTATACATCTCCTGTATGCGCAATCATCGAAGCCACAAACCAGTCCCCATATACCAATGTCGTATAGGGATTATAACTGTCAAATACCTTGTTGGGAATCCGTGCCTTCCACACATTGCCATCACAAGGCTCCCAGTCTTTTACAGATTCTGCTCCCGTAATCACAGCAGCCCGTTCCACTTCCGAGCGGTAGACAATCCGGGCATCTTCCCTGCCACCATTTACTGGACTTACCGCCTCCCGATAGACTCCCGGCGCAACAATTACCTCATCCCCAGCCACCGCTTTATCCGCAGCTTCCTGAATCTTCCTGAAAGGCTTCTCACTGCTCCCGTCTCCTCCCTGTACTGCATTCACATCAACATAATATCTCATCTGGTACTCTCCTTCCTGTGATGATTTTTCTATGCTGTCAACTGCCTCCTACGGTTCAAAACTTTTCAGCTAACTCCTCTGCCTGTTTACAGCCTTCTGTTTTATCAATATCGCCGACATTAACAACTCCCGGTATCATTACTGTCCCTACCATTTTCCAGTTTAACAGAGCGGCAGACCGTTCTACCGGAATACGAACACCATCAAAAACAGACTCATCATTTTCTTCACAGCAGGAAATCAATGCACATTCCTTACCAGAAAGATCAATCTTTGCATTGTAGAAGGAAAATAATTTGTCTATTACAGCCTTTACCTGTGACGGGATAGAATACCAGTAAACCGGCATGGAGAACACTACTGCGTCCGCTTCCTGAATAACCGGAGCTATGGTATTAAAATCGTCATTAAAGGAGCAGGCTTTTCCTGTTTTGAAGCAGGTTTCGCAGGCACGACATCCGCCTACATTCATTGCCGCAATGTCAAAGCGGGTTACTGTATGCCCCTTTTTTTCTGCCGCCTTGACAAAAGCCTCTGTCATTGCAAAGCTGTTACCATTTTTCCGGGGACTTCCTGTGATTACTACAATTTTTTTGCTCATAAAAAAATCCTCCTTTATAATAGGCTTTAATTACGCCTTTACTTTACTAAACTATTTACTGTCTAAACTTCTCTCTCATTGAGCGTCTCCTCCGCTAAATATAGAACTGAAGGAGTTGCCAGCACTTATGGAAATATGTATAGCTAACTGTCTATTGTCCGTTAATCATTCCCTTTTTATTATTCTCAATCATTGGCAGCATCTTTTCATGCATGACAATCATAAGAGCCAGTATAACCAGCAAATACACCGGAAGCAGGGAAAAGCTGATATGGTTTGCAATAACACCAAAGATTGGCGGCATAATACAGATTCCCACATAAGCAAATGCCATTTGTACACCGATCATAGCCTGTGATCTATCCGCTCCAAAATGTTCTGGTGTAGAATGTATGATTGAGGGATAAATCGGGGCACAGCCCAATCCAATAATAATCAATCCCACCAATGCACTTTTTCCACCTAGTGGCAGAAGCAAAAGTACAACTCCCAATAATATAACTCCCAGCCCAAGACGTATCATCTGCGTGTCATTCAGCTTCATTGTCAAAAATCCGCTGAAAGCCCTGCCTATGGTAATTCCAATAAAAAACAGGCTTGCGAATCTTGCCGCAGTTTCTGTTGATACTCCCCATCGGATTACAAGATAACTGCTTGCCCATAACCCCGCAGTCTGTTCAAGGGCGCAATAACAAAAAAATGTTATCATCACCTCTTTTGCTCCCGGAATCCTTAAAATCTGACGTAAGGAAAGCGATTGAATTTTGGCTTTTTTGTCCACCTGTTCGGTGCTGCCTGCTCCCTGCTTTTTCCATAGCGGTAGGCTAAAAATCAATATGACAGTTAATATCATTTGAAGAATGGAAATATAGCGATAACCCATATTCCATCCCTGCCCGCCTGTCAATGCATACCCCATGATATGAGGGCTAAATGAAACACCAATACCCCACATACAATGCAGCCAGCTCATATGCCTGCTCGCGTAATGAAGCGCAACATAATTGTTCAAAGAAGCGTCTATACTTCCTGCTCCAAGTCCGTAAGGTACAGCCCACAAACACAATTCGACATAAGAATGGCTGATTGAAAATCCAAACAGCGCAACGGCGGTCATTAACACACTGATTGCCGTAACCTTTCCGGTTCCAAGCATCTTGGTCATTCTGTCACCCTGCAGACTGGAAATGATCGTAGCAACAGCTATAATCATAGAAACTGCACCCACATAGGAAACAGGTACAGAAAATTCCTGATACATGACAGGCCATGCTGAACCTAACAAGGAATCCGGTAGTCCCAGACTGATAAATGCAAGATAAATTATAACTAACAGCAACTGAAACATTTTATCTCCCTCCTTCATTGCAGGATTGACTTTTTCCATGAAATATATTATCATCATAGCAAGAATAAACCCAAAAACAAGTACGCACATTAAAGTGCGATACTTACCTATATGTTATATACTAATAAAAGGAGAGTGCAAATATGAGTGAACGCCTTATTTCAAACGAGTGTTTCAGAAGTACTGGATTCAGCTATACTTTATCCCTGATTAACGGGAAATATAAAATGACCATATTATACGTTTTGGCAGAGTTTGAGATAGTCCGGTTTAACGAAATAAAAAAATATATTGAGGAAATTTCCTACAAAACTTTAAGCGCCACGCTGAAAGAGCTGGAGGCCGACCAATTAGTTCACAGAAAGGAATATCCACAAATACCACCCAAAGTAGAATATAGCTTAACTGAACGCGGAAAATCGCTGATCCCGATACTCAACGCAATATGTGATTGGGGAGAAGCAAATGCCTTACAAACGAAACAGACTGAAACCGCTTGAGGTTTCAGTCTGTTTTTCCGTTGCATCAAGATTATTGCTATAACTCCCCTTACTCACCCATACGGATATTTTTCACTGTTTTCTGTTCAAAGGTAAGGTCTGTATAAACCCTTGTCCCGCCATTTCCAACAGGAGCCTGTGCAAGCAGCCCTACCTTTACGTTTTCACCAACAGGAAGATTAAAAAATCTCATCATGTAAAATTTCTTACCGTCAACGGAATAATGGAACGCAAAGGATTGACCGCACCTGCATATCTGCAGCCATACCTCATTTCCGTCAATGTTGCACCCATTCGCATCGTCCGATTCCCCGTTCCTTGCAATTACGCTGACAACGGCATGTGTGCCAAAATCGGTCATTTCAAAACATGATTTCGCCCAATTCCGCATATCCTGCATTACCATAATAGAAGCAGAGTCATATGTGTCTTTAAAATCATGGGATACTTTTACCCGCATCACGAAATCTCCGGCAATCTCTGTGTGGTAAAACGGAGCATTGCACAAAGATTCCGGCGTAATCCCCTCCTCGCTGACCGCACCGTTATTAAAGAAAAAGTCGCTTTGCGCCGGTGCAAACATTTCTATTCTGTTGTCTTCTGTTTTTATCTGTCCTTCATTAAGCCATTTGAATTCCATATAAATACCCCCTATCAGTCACGCCATTCTGCATCCGATTTCCACTGACATTCCGTAATCTGCATATTTGAAAATGTTGCCTTGTACGAACCTTCTGTCGGGCTGCCCGCATATATGCCATATGTAATTTTTTCTGCCCCTTCCCACATATGGAAAATCCGCATCTGTCTGAAATTTATGCCGTCCTCGCTGCATTCAATGCAATAGTCGCTATTTCTGCGCGAAAAACGATACCACATACTTCTAATGTCAGAGGATATATCTGTCGTGGCCCAGTCAGAATATCCATGATTCGTGACGACACTTCCCAACCGCTGCATTTTTTCATCTTCATACTCAATAGATGCCTTGAACCAGTTGTCGCTGTCTAAATACATAACCACACCGCACTGATCAAAACGACGGGTACTTTCAAACTCTGTTTTCACGATAAAGGAGAAAAACTTATCTGTCGTTTCAATCTGAAACACCGGGGCATTATCATTCTGGAAACCATAATAAGTGCGTGCCCACAAATCAGTTCCTCTTTCCGTAATAATTACAACCTTGTCTTCATCAACCTGCACCTGCTTGGGCTGGCGTGTCCATTTCGGACTGCATTTCAAAAAATCCATCTTTTTTTCCTCGCTTTCTTTTATTCCTGATAGGCAGCTATTTCAATGCCTATTTTTTCATTGCATATAACACAGCTCTCATATCGTCCAGACATGTTTCTGGGTTCATATAATGGTTCTAATCCTACCCCATCATATCTAACGTCAGTTCGTTTACATCATTCTTCTGTTTTACAGCAAATACAATGAAGATAAATCCATCTTTGCCTTTTTCAATAGATATTTTCCCCTCCATTAAGAGAACTCTCTTTTCATTTTACCACAGAGAATAATTCCCATTAGTAACAGCGCTGGAAAAATAATACCTGCTAAAACCCCTATCTTCAGATTATCCCCCAATGCCCCTGATACCATACCGACCAACGTGGGACCTCCCGAACAGCCTATATCCCCGCCTAGCGCCAATAACGCAAACATAGCGGTTCCGCCTTTTGGCAAAGCTGCCGATGCCTTGCTGAAGGTTCCTGGCCACATAATTCCAACTGACAGCCCGCAGACAGCACAGGCAATCAGGCTAAGCAACGGAACCGGGAAAAGGGAGATTCCCAAATAAGACAGTATACATAGGAGGCTGCTGTAGGCCATAAAGCGTTCCAAATGAATACGGTCCCCATATTTGCCATAAAACAATCTTGACGTCCCCATCAAAATCGCAAACGCCATCGGTCCAGCCAGATCACCTGCCGTCTTGGAAATCCCAAGTCCTTTTTCTGCAAAGGTAGAAGCCCATTGGCTGACTGCCTGCTCGCTCGCCTCTGCACATATCATCATTACCAGCAAAATCCAAAATATCTTCATCCGGAACAATTCCTTTAATCCCAGTCCGGACTCACCGTCCTCAATCAAGGTTGCAATGGGAACCCTGGTAAAAACAATAGCATTTCCAACCGGGATAAGCGCCCATATAATCGCCAATATCTTCCAGTTCTCTATACCAGCCACATAAAAAAACAAAGTTGATATGAATACCACCCCCGCATGTCCCCAGCAATAAAAAGAATGAAGCATGCTCATTGCCTTCTCCTTATTGTCGGAAGGACACGCCTCCACAACCGGACTGACGAGAACTTTCAGAAGTCCGCCGCCAATGGCGTAAATCATGACAGCAATTAAAATCCCCACAAAGGGAGTTGGTAAAACATCCGGCAAAACCGTAAGAAGAACCAAGCCTGCAGCCGATAAAACATGGGCTATCACCATTGATGCACGGTACCCTATCTTATCTATAAATCCGACTGAAAGAAGGTCAACCAACAGCTGTATACCAAAATTAAAAGTCACCAACAGCGTAATCTGGGAAAGCGGGACATGATAACTTTTTTGAAAAAACAAAAACAGCAACGGCGTAAAATTGTTAACTACAGCCTGCACGATATATCCTACAAAACAGGCTGTGATTGTTTTATTATATTGGTTTTTCATTTCAATACCTCCAAACAAATGATATTATATCTCACAATTCATGCCAAGTCATTGCACATAATCGCACACTTATGGTACAATATCACTAATCTGATTTTTATTTTATGAAGGAGGGACGCTCTATGGACTCTTATAAGATCACTACAGATGAAACATTGCGTGAAACCGTCCGTCATGGAGACAGCAGTTATCCTTTTGCATACTATCCTGAAAACATCTGGCAGTTTGACTTCCATCGGATTGACTGGCACTGGCACAGTGAACTAGAATTCCTGTTTGTCGAAAATGGTGCGGCACTCTGCCTGGCCGGAACAGACAGAATCGAACTGCATGAAGGCTTCGGCATATTTATCAACAGCAGTATTCTCCACCGTTTTGAAACACGGTGCAGCACATTCGTTCCTAACATTGTTTTTTCGCCAACCCTGTTAGCGCCTGAAACAAGCCTTATTTATGAAAAATATATCAGCCCCCTTATAATGTCATCTATCCCGTACCAGATTTTTGATCCGCATATACCGTGGCAGAATCACATCCTGCAATTACTGTCACAAATTTTTGCCCTTCAGGGACCGGGGCAAAATAATGAGTTATGCACCGTCCAGCTTCTTTTTCAAATATGGGACGTATTGTTAAGACATTTAAATCTGGATTCCAATTCAAAAAAACTTCAGCGTTTAGACCACAAACAGGCAAGGTTACAGACTATGATGCAGTACATCCATGATCACTATATGGAACAGATTACCCTTGAGATGATTGCAGCATCCGCATCCATCAGCAAGAGCGGCGCATTACATATTTTCCAGTCAGGTATCAACATTTCTCCAGTAGCGTATCTTATCCAGTACCGACTGGCACAAGCCGCCACGTTGCTTTATGCTACTCAAAAATCTGTTTTTTCCATCGCAGAAGAAACAGGATTTACAAGTTCTGGATACTTTTGCAGAAAATTTAGACAGCATTATCTCATGAGTCCAAATCAGTATAGGCAAAAGAAAACCTAACCAATACACTTTAAAATACATAGGATGTGTTGTAAAGAAATGAATTGTGGAATATTAAGACATAAAAAAAGAACTGCCAAAACAGTCCTTCTACCATTTTATCATTTATCCATTCAGTTTTTACCGTTTTGCTAATACATAAACACGGGAACCCTTATATTATCACGAAAACTCCCATTGGGTTTCCGTGATAATACAGGCAGTTTCCGTGTTCGTATAAGGGTTTTGCCTGCGAGTATCGACTTTTGCCTGATAGTATGGAGTTTTGCCTGATAGTATCCGAGTTTCCGTGATAATAAGCGACTTTTGCCTACGAGTATATACTATCAGGCAAAAGAACCCCAGAACAACCGTTCGTACCCTCGCTAATGTAAAAATGCCCTTAAAAGCACACGGAAATAATGTAAATTTCAAACCTATGTAGTACCGAAAGTGCCGTGTTTTGGTGTGCTACCCGTCAAGTAGACAATCGAAAAAAACA
>CAJUCN010000044.1 GCA_910585005.1 uncultured Lachnospiraceae bacterium
GAATTTTCTCTTTGAATTTTCAGGGTTGCATTGCTGTTTATTTGTCAAGGTGCTTCGTTTGATTCCTGCATGAATAGCAGAAAATTTTGTCAGGCAATCGTTAGAGATTACCAACGGAGAAGGAGGGATTTGAACCCTCGCGCCGCTATTAACGACCTACTCCCTTTCCAGGGGAGCCCCTTCAGCCTCTTGGGTACTTCTCCAAATCAAGCTGACTTATTCTTACTAATGAATCAGACTGTCAATCAGTCCGCGGAGAAGGTATCTCCAGCGGAGAGGGTGGGATTCGAACCCACGCGCCCTTGCGGACAAACGGTTTTCAAGACCGCCTCGTTATGACCACTTCGATACCTCTCCATGTCGCGCGCTCTTCGTTAGCGCAATGATTATTCTAGCAAATGATTTCCTGGGTGTCAACACTTTTTTTTAAAATTTCTCCAACCTTGCTAAAGGCCCTTGCAAAAGGCTTCCGCTATCTGTATATCCCCAGGGGTCGTGATCTTTATATTTTCATAGGATCCTTCTACCAGCTTTACTTTATGGCCGGTAAGACTCTCCACCACCATGGCGTCATCAGTCACAGCAATCCCCTGCGTCAATAGCTCCTGCTCTTTTTCCAAAAGTAATCCGTAGGCATTCCTAATAAGCGGGTATGCAAATACTTGAGGCGTCTGTACCATCCACACAAGCCGCCGATCCGGCGTCTTTGAAATGAATCCTTCCTGGTCTGCAATCTTAATCGTGTCTTTTACCGGCATTCCTGCCACGCAGGCGCCGTACTTCATCACACCAGCCAAAAGACGGGATAGCATCTCCTGTGTTACCATCGGCCTTGCCCCGTCATGGATAAACACAAAATCACAATCCTGTGCATCATGAAGGCCAGCCGCCACAGAATGATACCGTTCCTTTCCGCCTTCCGTAATATATCTTACCTTGTCAAACCCATACCGCCTGACGATCTCTTCCCTGCAATACTCCCTATCACCAGCGGAAACCACTAAAATGATCTCATCTATGAAGCTTTCCTGAAACGCTTTCAGAGAATAGTACACCACCGGCTTGCCGCCAAGCAGCATGTACTGCTTTTTGGTACTGCCTCCCATCCGCTTCCCGCTTCCTGCCGCCAGCACAATGGCAACCGTCTTCTTTTCCTTATCCATCACAATACCCGTTCCCCTAGTTTCAGGTTCGGCACTGCATTTAAATCAAATCCGTGCCGTACTCCTTTTAAAAATTCATAATAAGCGGCCGTTCCAATCATTGCCGCATTGTCTGTACAATAAATCGGTGAGGGGTGATAAAAAGCAATCCCTTCTTTTTCACATTCCCTCTCGAAAGCTTCCCTGAGAGCGCTGTTTGAGGCCACTCCTCCTGCAATTGCAAATTTTCGGCAGCCATATTTTTTAACTGCACGGATAGAATGTTCCACCAATACATCAATCACCGCCCGCTGGAAAGAGGCCGCCACATCCTCAGTCACGATCTCCTCCCCTTTCATCTGACAGGAATTCAGGTAATTAAGCACCGCCGATTTCAGCCCACTGAAACTAAAATCATATTCTGCATCCCCCACTTTTGCACGGGGAAAATGGATGGCATCCGGGTTTCCCTGTCTGGAAATTTTATCAATTTTAGGCCCTCCTGGATATCCCAGCCCAATTGCACGGGCCACTTTATCAAAAGCCTCCCCGGCCGCATCATCCCTGGTTCTTCCAATGATTTCATATTCGCCATACTCTTTTACTACCACAAGATGAGAATGTCCTCCTGAGACTACCAGACAGATAAATGGTGGTTCCAGGTCTTTATTTTCAATATAATTCGCGCTGATATGCCCTTCAATGTGGTGCACACCAACCAGCGGAATACCGGTTGCAAAGCTAATGGCTTTCGCCTCCGAAACTCCCACAAGCAAAGCGCCCACCAGTCCTGGGCCGTAAGTCACCGCTATGGCATCCATCTGCCGCAAGTCCTTGTGCGCCTCCAAAAGGGCCTGCTCAATCACCTGATTGATCTTTTCGATATGCTTGCGGGATGCAATCTCCGGCACGACTCCGCCATACTCTGTATGTAAGGCAATCTGAGAATAAATAACATTAGAAAGAACGTCCCTTCCGTTTTTCACCACAGCCGCCGCTGTTTCGTCACAGGAACTTTCCACAGCCAACACATAGATATCTTTGTCCATGATCAATTCTGCGCCCCCTGATCTTCCAACTGCCAGCCGTAGATCTTCCAGTGCCCCGCCTCATCCCTGCGAAGCAGGAAAACTTCACTGGTCATTCCAAGCTGTGTTCCTTTCCTTAGGGTAAACGTGGCATAAAGCCTTGCCCAATTGTACCCATCCTCGGAAAAGAACTCCACATCCGTGCTGGAGGGAAGGCTATAGCTGGATATCACCATTTCCTGTTCTTTAAACTGCCCAATTTCCCACCGCAGACCTTCCAAATACTGTTCCTGGGTCTGGTTCGCAACAAGTTCATCATCGTATAGCTCCTGAATCTTCATGGCAAGCTGGTAAAATTCCTCTTCCGTGTATTCTTCCCCATAAAAGCACTGGGTAATTTTCCCGTAATACTTAATAACTTCTCTGGGAGACGGCGGATAATTTTTTTCAAGATTACGCAAAAGCACTTCCTGCACTGCCCCCACCTTCACGTCATCGTCTGCATTCTTATCTGACTTCTTCGCAGATAAATAAAAGAAATATCCCAGCACTAAACCGACTAAAATAAGCCCTATCACAAAAACTTTCACACCACTGCTTTTCTCTTTCATTTTTACTTTCTCCTTCCCAATCCCTTTTCTTCCGCTATGATTCCTCATCCTCAAACATCAACTCTATGGTCTTCCCATCCCTGCAGACCTCTGTCTCGGGAAAGATCTTCCTGGCCGCCGAAAGATATTCCTCCGGCCTATTTAAGGAAGGGCTGTAATGCGTCAGCCACAATTTAGGCACCTGGGCACGCCTTGCAAGTTCCGCTGCCTCATAAAAGGTCATATGTTTATTTTCTTTGGCTTTCGCTTTCTTATCCGGTTCCCCATACATCCCCTCACAGATAAACAGATCAGATCCTACAGCATGTTTGACGATTCCCTCCGTAGGCCTGGTATCTGTACAATAGGTTACTTTAATCCCCTTTCTTGAAGGGCCTAACACCATTTCCGGCACAAGTGTCATTTCCTCAGTTTCTATTGTTTCACCGTGTTGCAGCCGATTCCAATACTTCTTTTCAATCCCTAATTTGACAGCCTTGTCTGCCTGGAATTTACCAATCCGGTCAATGCAAATGCTGTATCCGTAGCAGGGCACATTATGGTTTACCCTAAATGCCTCGATCCGAAACCCGTCAAAGCAGATCACATGTTCTGTCTCCATAAGCTCCAGACAGTCAATCACAAAAGGAAGTTCCGGCGCAATGACCCTCAGGGATGACACTACCCTGGAAAGCCCTTTCGGCCCCACCAAAAGAAGCGGCTCTGTCCGTTCTGCATTTCCCATAGTGAGAAGCATTCCCGGCAGTCCGCTGATATGGTCTGCATGAAAGTGGGTAAAGCAGATAATGTCAATAGGTTTGGGGCTCCATCCCTTTTCCTTCATGGCGATCTGCGTTCCTTCCCCACAATCAATCAAGATACTTTGTCCGTGATATCTGGCCATCATAGATGTCAGAAAACGATACGGAAGCGGCATCATTCCGCCGGTTCCAAGCAAGCAAATATCCAGCATAGTTCCTCCGATATTCACTCTGTCCATTCCGCATCCATGGGTCAGCCTGCTATTCAAAGCAGTTCATTGATCTCTTCTGCCTTAACCGGAATGGCAAAGCTTTCAATTATTTTATCATAACATTCTTCACATAAGTCAAAAGAATGCTTCACTCCATCTTTCTTACTAAAGTAGCCAAACAAGCTATCCCCACAAAAATACCCTTCTTTGACCACACCGTTTTCCACTGTAAGTTCCTTTTTACATCGATTGCAGATAACTCCTTGAAGTTCCTGCTTGTTTTTATCCATATAAATCCTCATGGTCTTATCCTCCTCTATGTTCAGGGCATTTCCCCAAATACCCTGCCTTCAAAATGAAATCTTTTATTTTTGATTTCTATATATTCTATTATACATAAAAGAAAAATAAGAAACAGTGGTAAATCTTCCAAGCCGTGGCTATCTTTTCCACATAATCAGGGCATCTTCTTTGGGCCTGTCATAAAATCCCGGCCTGATCCCCTCACCTTTAAATCCCAAACCTTCGTACAACCGGATTGCCGGCAGATTGCTGCACCTCACCTCAAGCGTGCAATCCTTAATCCCTCTTTTTTCTGCTTCCTGAAGCATATATTCCATCATTTTCCGCGCAATGCCTTTTCTTCTGTGACGGTCGGCTACCACAACATTTGTGATCTCCCCCTCACCGGAAAGATTGCGGATACCACAGCAGCCTGCAATTTCCCCTTCCAGCTCCGCCACATAATAGAAAGCATAATCCGCTTCCACCATCTCCAAAAAGTCATCCGCCGACCATGGCATGGAAAAGGACGCTCTTTCAATGGCGCTGGCCGCTTCCACATCAGTTTTTTCCATCCGTCTGATGACCATCACTGTGCTCCTTTTCTTTCTTTTCCCGTTCCGCCTGGGAAAGTCTTAAGTACTCCGGCCCATGATCCTTTGCATCCACCCCTTTGCCATCTCTCAAATATCTCATAGCAAGCATTCCAAAAGAAGCCGCCCTCTGACGGTTCATATGTGCTGGTGCAAATCCATAGGCACACTCCATAAGCTTTTGTAACTTATCCGCATAAACGGGAACCCCATCGCCAAGGAATACAACTTCCCTTCCAAGCATATTTAGCTGCCCACTGATTTCCTCGATGGACAGGGCGCACTGTGGAAGCAAACTGTGAAGGGTGTAAGAAACCGGCTCTGTCTGTGTCTTTACATATTCATATATTCCTGTGTATACCTGTCCTCTTCTGGCATCCATAATGGGACATACCAATTGACCGGTTCCATACAAATTGCATGCAAGGCCCTCTAACGTTGGAATTTCCACAAGGGGAATTCCAAGGGCAAGCCCAAGTCCTTTGGCAGTAGCTGACCCGATCCGAAGACCGGTAAAAGATCCCGGGCCTGCTGCCAAAGCTATGGCATCTACAGTGCCAAGATCCAGATCCACCATTTTTTTCACTTCATCCAGCATGGGAAGCAGCGTCTGGGAATGAGTCTTCTTATACTGGACGTTATACTCGCCAACCACAGTATCATCCTCAACAATGGCAACCGATGCCACCAGCCCGGAGCTGTCAATTGCTATAATCTTCATGTTCCTAATCCCCCATACCTTTGTCTTCCACCAGGATCTTCCTATAGTCAAACCCTTTTTGAAGATCCTTGGAGATCGTGATCCGAATGTGATTTTCAGGAAGGATCTCTTCAATCAAGTCCGCCCATTCCACCAGACACACGCCTTCCCCGTAAAAATAATCCTCATACCCAATCTCATCCATCTCAGAAATATCTCCAATCCGGTATACATCAAAGTGATAAAGGGGCAGTCTCCCCTCTTCATAAATTTGTAAAATAGTAAACGTAGGGCTGCTTACCTGCTCTGTAATGCCTAATCCTGCCGCCAATCCCTTTGAAAACACAGTCTTCCCCACGCCCAAATCGCCCAGCAAAGTAAAAACTATCCCTCCCTGCGCTCTCTCTCCTATCTTCCTGCCAAATTCAAAAGTATCCTCAGGCTTATAGCTTTCAAAAAATTTTTCGTTTCTTTCCATTCCTGCCACACTCCACTTATCAGATCTCAGCTTCGGATCTTTACTTTTTTGGGCGGCATATGGGTGGATATCATCCGTATCACCGCTACGGTATTTTCCTGAAGATCCTTCTTGGGAAAAATGGATGCATTGATCCTGGAGGTATATATAATCAGGCTCTTGGGTGTGGACACCGCTTTAAACAGATCATCCCATTTCTGGCTTTGAATCTCCCCATTCTGGGATACTTCAATCCCCTCCTCCGTTATTTTATAGTGGAGGGGCTGCTTAAATGCCGGATTTGCAAGAAACTGCTGTCTGGATTTAAGGAACAAAGTCCATGGCAGATATCCTAAAATGATAATCCCTGCAATCAAGCACAACACACCTGCGCCCATAAAAAATGCAGTTGCCAAAAGCGCTCCTGTCACTGCCCCGATCAGCCCTGCCGGGCTGGTATAAGTATGATACAACATATAATCATATAAAGCCGCCGGCGTTATCCTGACGTCAAATTCCACTTCCATGATGATCTGCCTTCCTGTCATTTTTATTGTCCGAAAAAAGCGCCTACGGAAGTAGGCGCCTTCACTCTTCTTATTATACTAAAAATCAGCCAAAGTGCAACAACAAACGGCCACATTACCTTTATTCGTGCCGCAGGGCCTCAATAGGGCTTAATTTGGCCGCTTTTTTGGCTGGATAGATCCCGAAGAAGATACCCACGCCACAGGAAAACAGCGAAGCAAAAATGATCGTTCCAAAGTTGACCTGCGGAGTCAAATTAGCAATGCTTCCTATTCCGTAGCCTCCAAGAATACCCAAAGCAATTCCAATCATTCCGCCTAAAAGCGTAATGATACCGGCTTCTGCAAGAAATTGTAAAAGAACCGATGCCGTCCTGGCCCCCAGGGCTTTCCTAATGCCGATTTCCCTGGTTCTTTCTGTAACAGACACAAGCATGATATTCATCACCCCAATGCCGCCAACCAAAAGGGAGATTGCAGCCACAAAGGAGATAAATACGGTAATGATACTGAGGATCGAATCATACGCCGCTGAAACATCGCTAAAGCTCTGCATCATGATCTGGTTTTCTCCCCGCACATTATGACGGTTTTCCAAAAGAGAAAGGGTCTTTGCCGCCACTTCCGTACAGTATTCTGAAGATTCTGCAATCACATAAAACTGCTCAATCTCATCAATGTAATATCCCAGCTTATTTGCCATAAATGTAAGCGGAACTTCCGCCTGGATCATGACCATGCCACCGCTTCCCATGGTAATCAGGGAAGAAGTGCTATCCTGTCTTATGCCGATGATCCGCAGTTCCTGGGTGATTCCCCAAAAAGTAGCATCAAACGTCATGCCAACCACATCACTGGTTCCAAAAAGTGCAGCAGCGCTGCTTTCTGTAATAATACACACATTGCTCCCTGCATCATAATCGTTCTGGGTAAAATACTTTCCTCTGACAATAGGATCTGAGGAAGTATACTGCATCCCGGTAGTACCGCCCGACATGGAAATATCATAATCCCCTTTTGGGCCCTCCGCTGTCCCCCATATCCCAAAGCTAGGGGTAACCCCCTTTACATGAGGAATCTGTGTCTTGATGGCATCAAAGTCCGACTGGTCAAAGGCTACTGTAGTATCTTTCCTTGTGCTGTCCACATAAAAAGCTATCTGCCCGCCAGCAAGTCCTTCCAATTCGGAGTTTACCTGCCCTCTCAGCCCGTTCCCGATGGATATGACCATAATCACGGAAGAAATACCGATAATAATGCCAAGCATCGTCAAGATGGAACGCCCTTTATTACTTTTAATATTCATCAATGCGATTTTAATATATTCCCAAATTTGTGACATTTTAAGCCTCCATCCTGTTACTGCTGGGGCATTGCCATAACAGTCATACCCTCCGTAAGACCTGCTGACACATCGGTGACCACCTGTTCCCCCTGGGATAATCCTTCTTTAACCTGTATATAAAGGTCGGAAGAAATTCCTGTTACCACCGGTTTCTTCACCAGAATATTATTTTCTACCACATAGACGAACTCGCCTTCCATGTCCACATTAACCGCGCTGACCGGAACCAAAACTGCATTTTCTTCCTTGGCCGTACGAATAACCACTTTTGCTTCCACGCCCAGCACCAAATCACTGTCAGGATCTACGATCTTAATTTCCGTCCCCACAACGGCTGCACCGCTGTTGTTGGTTTCCGCCTTCTTATTGATCTTGGAAACTTCTCCCTGATACTCTTTGCTGCCTACGCTGACGGTAGCGCTCTGCCCAATGGCAATCTTATTAAGGTCATATTTGGTAACCGAGATCCTGACCATCACCTGCTGGGTGCTTTCCAGCTTAAGAAGAGAGCTGCCAACCGCCACGCTGCCGCCTTCTATGGCGTTTACCTCTGTGACTACCCCATCAAAAGCCGCCACAATGCCGCCCTGGGCTGATTCCAGATTTTCCAGTGTATTAGACGTTTCAATTTCCTTGGTCTGCTTGTTTGCTTCCAACTCTTCTTTCGCACCTGCATTCATCTTTCCGGCCTGTGCAGAACTTTTCTGGGATTTCATCTCAGAACGGTATTCCTTATATTCTGCAAGCATATCATTATAAACCGCAAGTTCATCCTGCCACCCGCTGACCTCTTTATTATTTTGCTGTTCATAAGTGTTTAGCTGGACTAATTTTTGTAGTTCCAGATAAGTATCTTCATCTTCCTCCGTGAACTCCCCCTTGGCTTGTTTGTCCTGCCAATCCAGGAGGGTAATTTGAAGCAGCGTTCCTTCATAGGCAAGATCGCTCTTTTTCTTTTCGATCTTAGCCTCCAGATTCTTAATATATGCTTCCGTATCTGCAATCTGCTGATCCAGCACTTCTATATTGGTATTTGCCTCACTTAGATCACCCAGCTTTTCGTTGTTGCTCTGGATGGAATTTTTATAACTTCCTTCCGAGACCTGGGATGAAAGCTGCGCCAGCTCTTTTTCCCGCAAAAGATCATTCTCATCGTAAGCGATCAAAAGGTCGCCAGTTTTGACCGCATCCCCCACCTCTACGGCAACATCCGCAATTTTTACATTCACCTCAGAAAAATAAGTCTTTGTTTCCAATGTCGTAACTGTGCCACTGGTATTAATGGTTTCTTCTATCTCCCCGGTCTGTGCGCTGGCAGTGGTGACAAAGGCCTGCGCCCCTTCCCCGGCAGTGACCTTCATCACCACAAAGGCAATGATAAGCACACCTGCCACACAGCCCAAAATAATCCGTCTGCGTTTCTTTTTTGCTGCCTTATCCAAAGGTTTCTTTTCCTTTTTGGGCTTCTTTTCTTTCTTGATGCTCTTTTCTTCCTCGTTCATAATAAACCTCCGTCATTGATAATATCGTCCACAATTTTTCCGTCTATGATACGGATGATCCGTTTTGCCCTGACTGCAATGTCGTTATCATGGGTGATCAGGATAACCGTTCGTCCTTCCCCATGCAGCCCCTTTAATATTTCCATGATTTCCTTTGTAGATCCTGAATCCAAATTTCCCGTAGGCTCATCGGCAAGAATCACCGGAGGCGCCTGTGCTATAGCCCTGGCTATGGCTACCCTTTGCTGCTGTCCGCCTGACATCTCAGAAGGCTTATGTTCTATCCTGGCCTTCAGCCCTACCTTTTCAAGAGCCGTCCTGGCAAGCCGCATCCGTTCCTTCTTCCCGACTCCACGGTAGATCAAGGGAAGTTCCACATTTTCCAATGCGGTCAATCCGGCAATCAGATTAAATCCCTGGAAAATAAACCCGATTTCCCGGTTTCTGATATCTGAGAGTTCATCGTCTGTCAAATGAGACACATCCTGTCCATTTAATATGTATGTGCCGCTTGTGGGAACATCCAGACACCCCAACATGTTCATCAACGTGGACTTCCCGGATCCTGACTGGCCAATAATGGCCACAAATTCATTCTTCTCAATCCTAAGATTCACATGATCTAATGCCCGGACTTCATTTTCGCCAGGATTATATACCTTGCACATATCCCGGATCTCAATCAGTTCGCTCATATTTCCTCGCTTCTGCTGCAATGCAGCTTTTTTGTCTGTACTATTGTATTATAATACTAATACATTAATTGTCAATACCAAATTCTTTCCACTTCTCAATTCTTAAAATCATTTGCCATTTCTAATAGCATAACGAATTATATGTCCTAATTATTTCAATAATCTATAAAAAAATCTTAAATTTTTCTAATGTTTCTTCCCATCTTTTCCTAATAAGCTGCTTAAAAGACTTTTCTAAACGGTAAGGGGGTGTCGCAAAATCATCAAATCAGATGATTGAGCGAACCCCCTGCTCT
>CAJUCN010000045.1 GCA_910585005.1 uncultured Lachnospiraceae bacterium
AAATTTGACAAAAAAATAAGCCCAAAGCAGGCTTAAATACAAGATTTGTGTGTTAGGAGGTTTAAAAGGAAGTGTCAAACTCCCGTTTCCCCGTACAGCCGCCAAGTAAAAATATGCCCATGATCCCTAAAAAGAACATGCGTACAAAATAAGCTCTTTTTCCCATCGTTCCTCCTCATATGCTTTAAAATGCATTGCCCCCATGCCTTGTACTTTCTTGTTGTATATAGTATCATAAACGAAACCTTAACTGTATCATGAATTCAAAATTTCCCAACTGTTTTTGGAGGTTCGCGCCATGGACAAAAATGGAAAACTACTTACAATCGGCCAATTCGCAGCCCTGCACGGGATCAACAAGAAAACCTTGATGTGGTATGATGAGATCGGGCTTTTCAGGCCTGCTGCCATAAACCCGGAAAACGGATACCGCTGTTACAATTATCACCAAAGCCCTATACTGGAAACCATACTTCTACTGCGGGAACTGGATGTTTCTATACCGGAAATACAGGATTTCATGAAAAACCGCTCCGCCAAAAACATGGAACGCCTTCTAAAAGAAAAGATTTCCGGCCTTGACCTGCAGATCATGCACCTGAAGGCGATCAGGAAAACCCTCCAAAACCACTATCAGGATATGACCACCCTTTTAACCATGGATTTATCGGAAATCAGTATCATAGAAAAAGAAGAACGGTATCTGGTGACGGTAGATATCGAGAAGAACATTTCCTTTGAAAAAGAGGTGGAACTGATCACTGCCAAAACAGCCAAATACCAGCTTGGCCGTCTCCATGACGCCTCTTACGGCTCCATGATCCCCGCCGCCAGTCTGCTTAACGGCAATTTTAATGATTATACAAAACTGTTTATAGAAATCCCTTCCCTGAATCAAAAAGAGGGGCTTCACATCCAGCCAAAGGGGAAATATATCAGGGCTTTCCACAAGGGCGCCTGGGACGGGATTCCTATGCGTTACCGGGAAATCCTTGGATATGCCAGACAAAAAGGACTGGAATTGTCCGGCTTTTCCTATGAAAAGGGAATCAATGAGACTGTCATTGACCGGATTGATGACTATATTGTACAGATTGAAATTCCTGTCGTTGAATGATACCCATCTGTCCGGTCAAGCCACTTGCCCAGTTTTTCAAGGCGCTGTTTTTCCGTTCCGGGCCTCATCTTTCCCATCATAAGTTCTCCGCGGATACGCCCGTCCACCAGATACAATACCCGCTCACAGCTACTTGCCACTTTTTCGTCATGTGTCACCATCAGTATGGTCATTCCCTCATGATTTAGCCGGGCCAGCTCCGCCATGACCTCCCTGGCGGCCCCCCGGTTTAAAGCGCCGGTGGGTTCATCTGCAAACAGGATCTCCGGATCGTTCATGATGCTCCGGCAGATACATGCCCGCTGGAGCTGTCCGCCGGAAACCTGGGTGATTTTCCTTTCCTCCAAACCGGAAAGGGAAAGCTTCTCCATAAGGCTTCTTGCCTTTGCTGTCAGCTCCGCTTTGGTTTTCCTGTGTTTCCCCTTATTTGCCTGTATTGCCGGGAGCAAAATATTATCCAGGATCGTTAAATTTGAAATCATGTTCATCTGCTGAAACACGAACCCCATTCTGTGCAGCCTGATGAATGCTTTTTCATCCTCCGAAAGCCCGGTGATTTCCGTATCCTTCAACCAGATCTTACCGCCGGAAGGATCTGCCATACCAGCCACATGATATAAAAGCGTGGACTTCCCCGCACCGGAAGGGCCCATAACCGCCATCATCCCACCTTCTTCCAGCGAAAAAGAAACCTGATCCAATATCCGGTCTTTGCTTACCTTTTCTACTCTTAATAAGTCCATGCCCTTATTCCTTTCCCATACAGCACTCACAAGCGCCGATCTTTTTCAATTCCCAGATTCCCATCCATACCCCTGCCGCTGCCACTGCCAAAAGCAAAGCGGGCGTCAGCAGCAATGCCTTAACCGGGTGGATCACAAACCGGAAGCTGTCAGCCCCAAAAGATTGCAGCAGCATCCCGCAGATCCCCTCCCCCAAAAGATTTCCTGCCAAAAGCCCTGCCCCAATACCCACTATGACCGGAAACATCCCTTTGATTAAGTATTTTCGTTTTAACGCCCTTCCCGAAAACCCCAATGCCTTATAAAAAGAAACCGTATACCGGTCTTGCTCCACGATCAGCCGGACAAACAACATCGTCACTATGGTAACCACGAACACTCCGGCCACAAGCGCCGTCAGGGATGCCATATGGAGCTGCCCCAACGTCTGTCCATAGGTATGTTTCACATAATCTTCTATATCGGTCACCTCTGCGCCCATCTTCCGGTACTTCGCCATCCACTGTCCTTTTTGGGCGGAATCTTTCAAAGAGACATACAGGACGCTCCAGATCGCAGGCTCATGGCTGTCAATGCTGTGTACCTTCGCTGTCTTTCCCCCATTGGTGATATCGGAATAAATGCCGCAGACAATATAATCCGTTTTTGCTGCTCCGTCCTCTTTCGCTCTGCCCCCAAGCCGCAGCTTATCGCCTACATCCAATCCCAGTTCTTTCGCATTCATAGCGGACAAGGCAATTTCTCCTTCCTTTTGGGGCAGCCTCCCCTTGGAATAGCTTATTCTTCTGTCAAGTAAGGACTAAAAAGTTTGATTTTCTTCCAAATATTTCGAAGATTAACCTCTATCTCTTTAATTACATCTTAAGTCAAGTAACAAATATCGTTTCAATTCCATACGTCAAAACATTATTAAAAGTAATAAAAATGAATGAATAAATACAAACTAAAAATAAGCTAGACTTTTTAGCAAATTAAAAACCTACATCTACAAAAAATCCAGCTTCCTTTTTCATATTGTATCGACATATACTCTAATATCTATCCTTTATTTTGCAAACAAAACTAACTACAACAAAAATACCTGCAATTTAGAATATTATACTTTCAAAATATTATTTTAGCTCCTTACTCTTTCATGTTCTCCCATCCGCTATATCTTTTAATATTAGTCCATTCTTCCGAATCGGGTCTTTGATTTTGCTTATTATAACCAACCGCCATTACTGTTCCATCTGATTTAAGACCTAAAGTAAATCCAGTTCCTGCCGAAATTGCTACAATATTTTCCCAGCTTTCTGTAGAGCATGTATTATCATTGTAATGTCCAACAGAAAGTACTGTTCCATCAGAGCGCAAACCAACTGTATGTCTATCTCCTGCTGAAATTGCTACAATATCTTTCCAACTACTCACATTACATTGTCCATATGTATTATCTCCAACAGCTACAACTGTTCCGTCAGAACGCAAACCGACCGTATGACCTTTTCCTGATGATGAATCACTACCACCGCCCGCTGCTACGGCAATTATATCAGTCCAATCTGCTTTATGAGCCTCTATCTGCCGAAGCTGCGAAGAACTTCCGTAACCTGTAATATATACAATACCATCTACTGTTAATCCTACCGTATGCCTCCAGCCAGTTGAAATGGCAACAATGTTTTCCCATTTATCTATTTTTAACTGTCCATCACCTGCATCATGACCTACTCCAACAACAGTCCCATCCGCCTTTAATCCTACTACATAGTCATATCCTGCCGATACAGAAACAATATCATTCCACTCACTTACATCTATGGTACTATTACTGATAGTAACAACATTCACTGTTCCATCCTCTTTTAACCCAATGGCTATATTCCCAAAACAGGATACAGAAACAATATTACGCCAATCCGAAATACCCGAAAATTTATATAAATTACTCTCTGTACAAATTACTTCTCCATTATCTTTAATACCCATAGAACATATAACACCTGCTGAAATTGTATTATAATTTTGATGAATCGCTTTTTGACACTTTGTCATCATATCTATGCTTTCTTTATAATCTTGGAGATCAGTAAATTGTTCTAAGGCTAAATAATAATTTCGTAATCTATAATTTTCTAATGCTGCTTGATATGCCACCTCATTTACTTCACTTTCATTCATTTTATTTTTACATGCTGCTACCTTATCTAGGCTATCTCTATAATCTCCTAAAGCTAAAAAATATTTATAAGCCTGTTCAATATTATTATCATTAAATAATTTTTCAGCATCTAAATATTGCAATTTTCTAATTTCATCAATCATTTCTACGCTATCTTTATAATCTCCTAACTCTTCAAATACTTTTATCGCATCTTGATACTGGCATTTATCACTTAACTCCAACGCATATCTATAATTAGATTCCAAATTATCAAAAATAATCTTGATATTTAACAAATAAGAAATACTATCTTTATAAGAACCTAGTTTAGTAAATATTTCTTCTGCTTCTTCATACTGCTCTTCTTCATACATTTGAACCGCTTCTCCATATACTTTTTCTTTCATATATCGCTGATGGATGATTCCCCCCAAAATAGCCCAAACGACTCCTACAACGATAATGATCAATATGATACACTTCTGCTTTTTTTTCATTTCACTTTTCAAAGTTTCCTCCTAAATCACTTTCATTTTTTCTTAATACATGGTCAAATTACCTTAAATCTAAAAAAGAGTTTGAACCTATAATCCAAATCTAGACTCTTAAAAATGTCAAAATTAAAATTTTATATCCTTATACTATAACAAAAAATTTATTAATAAATCACGTAGGCTCTTTCACATTATGTTGTATTGTATTTTCATTTCCACCGTTCTTATGCTGATCCCTATATTGCTTTTTTTTCCGACACCCATCAATTACTTCCACAACAATACCAATAATAGAATTTATACCTAAAATTACAATAGTGCTTATCATTAAAAAAACAAGCTGTTCATTTTTAGGTTCAAGTTCCTCACCCATTTTTTTTAAAATCTCTATTTTTTGAAAAACATCTTGATTTGATAAAATGTTTTCACCAGAACAATCAATTTGCATAAATTGTTCAAGCAATTTTTCATTCAAAAAACAATTCTCAAAATAAGAAAAATACATGCAACCACAAAAAAATATTGAAAGTCCCGAAAGGATTGCACATATATATCTCACTGATTGCCATATTTGTTTTTCCATATCTGTCATCGTACTTAATGCATTAACCGCAACCGCTAAAGTAATGAGCAATAAATCAAGAATATAATTTATTTCAGACACCTCATTACTATCCAACCAGTTACGTGCCACCACAAGTGTAAAAGGCAATATTGATAATATTACTCCAAAAAAAATCCATCGTAAAATTTTAATAAACATTATACTATACTCGTCTCCTAGTTTTATGTAGAATTTTGAATAAAAGCATTTTATAGAAAATACATAAATACTACATTCTATTACAATTATTTCATATAAATAGTAGCATATATAGTATCAATCGTCAATTTTAGACTATATTCGACACAGTAACAAACACAATTTTTTGAAATTTTTGTTAATCAATAAATACATTAATTTATTCTTCAAAATTGGACTTTAATAATGTTAATTTTAAAAGGAAAAAATATCCGTTTATACAATTTAAACAATTGATTTTTCACAAGATTCAGCAACTGCTTTTATATTCCTAAAAAAACATATTTCAAATATTGTGATTTTTAATATCTGGCGTCATTTCATTCATTTAAAAAATAACTCCAAAAGAATTTGGTAAGTCTTACAAATAGTCTTTATAGTAAACGACATTAGAAATTTCATTTTCGGACTTGCAGAAGCTTCCGTATATAGCTTCTGCAAGAGCCGGAAACAGAAATCTATTATGTCGTTCACTATAAAAATTATAGAAAACATCCTAAATTCTTTTCTTATGATGTTTCCTGTGTCAATTTCTGCTACATGTAAATGCAAAATTTACCTTATAGAATCAAACATATCCCCCGGAGAACTACAACAAATAGAAAATATTTGCCATTTGCTATACAAAATGCTCTCCAAACTTCCACACAATCTCAATCCTGTTCCCCGGATAGACAACCACCTTCTCGATCAGCTTTTCCTTCATATCCTCGGTCAGTTCATCCTCTTCCAGAAATGCCACAGCCTGATCTGCTTTCCTCTTAGAACCGCCCTGCATACTTTCCTCTGCTTCCTGTGTCTGCTTAAGTGCCGCAAGTTCTTCTTCCATCCGCTCCATATCGGCATCATATTTCTTCTTCTCATTCAGGAAGAACTCCTTTTCCAGCTTCCCATCCGCATATCTGTCATACAGGGCAAACCAGCCCTTCTGTGCCGCTTCCATAGACTTTACTATGGCACTGATCCTGTCGCTTACAGATAAAGATGCATTCCTCTTTACTGTCTGTCTTGACAGTCTATCCCGGTCAAGGTAAAGCTCCGCTTCCTTTTTGACTGCCGCAAGCACTGCCATATCCGCATCATGCTTACAGATTTCTATATCCCTACAGTCAGAATCGGTCTTGAATGACCTCTGTTTACAGAATACAGTCCCGTAGTGTGCATTGAACAATGCCCTGCCACAGCATCCACAATAATAAATATTTTTCTTCCTTTTACTCTCACTTGCTTTCTGCTGTTTCAAAGAAGAGACTGCTTTTATGTATTGGGGATAGGTTACGATCGCCTCATGGGTGTCCTCCACCCTCACCCATTCCTCCTGCGGGCGTTTTATCTGCTTCCCACCCACCGAATCCAGCTTTGTCTTAAGCTGTACCATGGTTCCGGTATACTTTTCATCCCGGATGATATCTTCTACTTTACAGGCAGTCCAGTAGCATTTCCTTCCCTTATTTTTCCACTGCCTTGTGCTTCCCCTTGACTGGTAAAGCTCCGCCGGGCTGGGGATTCCCCTGTCATTCAGCGTTTTTGCAATCATGGTAGTTCCCATCCCTGCGGTCTTCATATCAAAGATTTCCCTGACAACTGCCGCCTCTTCCGGCTCTATGACCAGCTTGTGCTTATCTGCTTCCGATTTCCTGTAGCCATACAATGCACAGTTGGAATTATACTGCCCCTGCTGTGCCATCCTCTGCCAGGCGATCCTCTGCTTCTTTGACATCTCCCTGCTGTAGTAGTCATAAATAAGGTTCTTAAACGCTACATCCAGACCGCCGGTTGCCCCATCCACAAGCTCTGCGCTGTCATAGTTGTCATTGACAGAGATAAAGCGAACTCCCATGAAAGGGAATAACTGTTCCAGATAATTGCCAAGCTCCACATAATCCCTGCCGAACCTTGAAAAATCCTTTACGATGATGCAGTCGATCTCCCCTTTCTTGGCAAGCTCTATCATCTCCGTAAACTGCGGCCTGTTGTCAAAGTGTGTGCCGGAAAATCCGTCATCACATTTTTCTATGACCTTACAGCCTTCAAACTCTTTCCGGCTTTTGATATATTCATAGAGAAGCGCCCTCTGCGTTGTGATGCTCCCGCTCTCTGTTTTGAAGGAACTGCCGGACACATCATCATCTTCCATGGAAAGCCGGATATAGAGGCAGACCACATATTCCTTAAACCTGTTCTGGTCTATGATACTGACGCTTTCTGTATCCATGAAACCTCCCCTTTCCTGCTTTCTGCCAGCTCCACAAGTTCCTTCATTTCATCATCGAAAGCATACTCAATCTCAATCCTGCCTTCCCCAAAGAAAACAATTCTTTTTATCAATGCATGTACCATTTCCGGGTGTTAGCGCCGATGATAAAATGTAAGAAAACGCCGGGGAAAAAATGTAGAT
>CAJUCN010000046.1 GCA_910585005.1 uncultured Lachnospiraceae bacterium
AGCGGAGTCGGAGGGATTCGAACCCTCGTGCCCCGGAGGGCAAACGCATTTCGAGTGCGCCCCGTTATGACCGCTTCGATACGACTCCTTGTGACCCTTCCCATTATACTGTTTTCGTATTTACAAGTCAATGATTTAAATTTCAAGGTTGTAGATAAACTTTAAATTAGGTATAATAAAAAAGTACATGAATTGGCACGGAATTTATTTCAAAGGGAAGTAAGGAGGAAAGTGACAGTGAAGAGAATTGGTTTGTTAACAAGCGGCGGCGATTGTCAGGCATTAAATGCAGCAATGAGGGGCGTAGTCAAGTGTCTTACAAACAGCAAAGAGGATGTCGAGATCTATGGTTTCCTGGAAGGCTACAAAGGGCTGATTTATGGAAATTTCCGGATGCTTACAGGCAGGGATTTTTCCGGTATTCTTACCAAAGGCGGTACCATTCTCGGAAGCTCCCGAACTCCTTTTAAGACGATTAAGGATCCCGATGAGAACGGGCTGGATAAAGTAGACGCAATGAAGCAGAATTTCTACAAACTCCGTTTAGACTGTCTGGTGATCCTGGGCGGAAACGGAACGCATAAGACGGCAAACCTTCTTCGGGAAGAAGGGCTCAATGTGATTACACTGCCTAAGACCATAGACAATGATTTGTGGGGGACGGATATGACTTTTGGCTTCCAGAGTGCAGTGAATATTGCGACTGATGCAATTGATTGTATTCATACCACAGCAGCATCCCACGGGAGAGTATTTATTGTAGAAGTTATGGGACACAAAGTGGGATGGCTTACATTAAATGCAGGTATGGCAGGAGGAGCGGATATCATTCTGATTCCAGAGATCCCTTATGATATTAAAAAGGTGGTAAACAAGATTGAAGAGCGTAACAGAAACGGCAGCAGTTTTACCATTCTTGCCGTGGCGGAAGGGGCAATTTCCAAGGAGGATGCGAAATTGTCCAAGAAAGAATATAAAGAGAAAATGAAAAACTATAAGTATCCTTCCGTTTCTTATGAAATTGCGGATCAGATCCAGAAGATGGCAGGATATGAGGTGCGGGTAACTGTTCCCGGACATACGCAAAGAGGCGGAAGCCCCTGCCCTTACGACAGGGTATTTGCCAGTCGTTTGGGCGCTGAGGCCGGGGAACTGATCCTGAAGGGTGAGTATGGGTTTATGGTAGGATATAAGAACCGGGAAGTGGTGAGAGTTCCCCTTGAGGAGGTTGCCGGCAAATTGAAGATGGTAGCCCCCGATGCATCCATTGTAAAAGAAGCAAAAATGTTGGGGATTAGTTTTGGTAATTAATAACAGGATGCCTTAGGGTGTCATGGAAGGATAGAGAGGATATGTCATATACAGCCCTTTACAGAAAATTCCGGCCTGCTGCATTTGAAGATGTGAAGGGACAGGACCATATAGTCACAACGCTGAAAAACCAAATGAAAGCCAACCGCATTGGCCACGCATATCTTTTTTGCGGAACCAGGGGAACCGGTAAGACCACCATAGCCAAGATCTTTGCAAAGGCGGTCAATTGTGAAAATCCTAAGGAGGGAAGCCCCTGCGGGGAATGTCCGTTATGTAAGGCAATTTCTGCGGGGGCAAGCATGAATGTTATTGAGATTGATGCCGCATCGAATAACGGTGTAGATAACATCCGTGAGATTGTGGATGAAGTGAATTATTCTCCGGCGGAAGGAAAATACAAGGTTTATATTATTGACGAGGTTCATATGCTTTCCATCGGTGCATTTAACGCACTTTTAAAGACGCTGGAGGAACCACCTTCTTATGTGATCTTTATTTTGGCGACCACGGAAGTGCATAAGATTCCTATCACCATCTTGTCCAGGTGTCAGAGGTATGATTTTAAGAGGATAACCATAGACACGATAGCGGATCGTTTAAAGGAACTGACTCAAAAGGAACAGGTACAGATTGAGGAAAAGGCGGTCCGATATCTTGCCAAGACTGCTGACGGTTCCATGCGAGACGCACTAAGCCTTCTGGATCAGTGCATCGCGTTTCATTTTGGGCAGGAACTTACCTATGATAAAGTACTGGATGTGCTGGGAGCAGTGGATACGCAGGTGTTCAGTAAAATGCTGCGTACCGTGCTGGAAGGAAATGTGACGGGCGCGATTGGGCTTTTGGAAGAGATAATCATGCAGGGCAGGGAACTGGTGCAGTTTATTGCCGATCTTACATGGTATCTGCGGAATTTGCTTCTTGTGAAAACGGCTGATGGGATTGAGGATATTATTGACGTATCCACAGAAAATCTTGCCCGTCTTAAGGAAGAAGCACAGATGGCGGAAAATGATGTGATTATGCGTTATATCCGCGTCTTATCAGAACTTTCCGGTCAGATACGCTATGCTTCCCAAAAGAGGATCCTGGTGGAGATGGGGCTGATAAAGCTTTGCCGTCCGTCCATGGAAACAGATACACAATCCCTGGCAGACAGAATCAGACAGCTTGAAGACAAGATAGAAAGGGGCAGTTTTATTACAGCGCCCATGTCCGGTTCGGGTGAAATAATGCCGGTGGAAGAACAGGAGAAAGCGGGGCAGGCGCCATTGCCGGCAGCGATACCGGCCGATGTAGAGCAGGCTGTAGGCAGATGGGGGGCAATCGTAGGGCAGTGTCCCATGCCAATGAAAGGATACTTAAAAACAGCATATCCTAGTCTTGCAGGAGATGGAAGTATGCTGATCGTGGTGGAGGATGGGCTGCCATCGGATTATTTTAAAGAGACTTCCCATAAAGAAGAATTAGAAAAAATTCTTTCGGGTGCGGTGGGGAAAGAAATCAAGGTCACACTGCAAAGCGCCCAGCAAGGAAGAAATCCCAGGGATACCTTTCCTGACCTGACACAAGTGGTCAGCCAGGTGATCAATATGGAAATAGAAGAGATGGAGGATTAAAATGGCAAAGCGCGGAGGATTTCCGGGGGGTATGCCCGGCAATATGAACAATCTGATGAAACAGGCGCAGAGAATGCAGCGTCAGATGGAGGAGAGCCAAAAGGAACTGGAAACGAAGGAGTTTACTGCGAAAGCAGGGGGCGGGGCGGTGGAAGTTACCGTCACTGGCAAGAAGGAGGTCACTAAGGTCAAACTTTCCCAGGAGGTGGTAGATCCTGACGACGTTGAAATGTTAGAGGATCTGGTTATGGCAGCAACCAATGAGGCCCTTCGCATGGCGGAGGAAGCAAATTCTGAGGTAATGGGCAAGATGGCAGGCGGATTAGGGCTGGGAGGAGGCCTTCCCTTCTGATGGACTTGTACAGCGTGCATATTAATAAGTTAATAGACGAGTTATCCGGTTTGCCGGGAATTGGCTCTAAGTCGGCGCAAAGGCTTGCTTTCCATCTGATCAATATGCCGAAGGATAAAGTGAACAGGCTTGCAAAGACCATACTGGAAGCAAAGGAAAATGTCCGTTACTGCAAGGAGTGCTTTACACTGACAGACAGCGAGATATGTCCGGTATGTGCAAACAGGAAACGGGATCATGGTACGATTATGGTAGTGGAAAACACCAGGGATCTTGCCGCTTACGAAAAAACGGGCAAGTATGAGGGCGTTTATCATGTGCTTCAGGGCGCTATTTCTCCTATGTTGGGGATAGGGCCAAGTGATATCCGGTTGAAGGAGTTGATCGCCCGTCTTGAGAAAGACGTGTCAGAGGTGATCATAGCAACCAACTCCAGCCTTGAGGGAGAAACGACAGCTATGTATATCAGCAAGCTGATTAAACCGACAGGTATCAGAGTCACAAGGATTGCCAGCGGGGTTCCGGTGGGAGGAGACTTGGAATATATAGACGAAGTGACGCTCCTGCGGGCGTTAGAAGGCAGGACAGAATTATAAGATAAGGGGTAGAATATGAAAAAGGAATTGTTTGGAACAACAAAAGACGGAAAAGAGATCTATAGATATTGGCTGGAAAATTCCAAAGGGATGAAGGCGGCGGTCATAAATTTTGGCGCAGTTCTTGTGAACCTCTATGTTCCGGACCAAAAGGGGAATGTGGAGGACGTTGTGCTTGGTTATGACGACCTGGAGCCATATCTTCAAAATGGGAGTTTTTTTGGAGCTACCGTTGGGCCTAATGCAAACCGCATTGGAGGGGCAAGCTTTGAATTGGACGGAAAACGTTATCAACTGGATGTTAACGATGGGATGAATAATCTTCATAGCCATATGGAACAGGGATACCATAAGAGAGTATGGGAAGCCAGGGAAGGAGACGAAAGCGTTACCTTTTTTATCAAAGATGCAGACGGAACTATGGGATTCCCGGGAAATAAAGAAGTTTTCGTTACCTACACGGTCACTGAAGAGAATGAACTTAAGATCCGTTATCAGGCGGACAGTGACCAAAACACAATTATAAATATGACGAACCATACATACTTCAATCTTGCAGGCCATGGAAATGGAAATATTTATGATCATATCCTTAAATTGGATGCATCCTGTTATACGCCAATCGTGAAAGGGGCGATCCCCACTGGTGAGATTGCTTCCGTTTTGGGTACGCCATTTGACTTTACCCAAGGGAAAAAGATTGGAGAGGAAATTGGCGCAGATGATGAGCAGCTAAGGATGACAGGCGGGTATGATCACAATTGGATCTTAGATGGGTACGATGGCACGGTCAGGAAATTTGCTGATGTGAAGGAACCGGTATCAGGACGGCATATGGAGGCTTATACGGATCTTCCGGGAGTACAGTTTTATGCGGGAAACAGCATTAAGAACCATCCGGGAAAAGAAAATGCGGTGTATAGCGCTCGCAGTGGTTTGTGTTTGGAAACCCAGTATTATCCGGACACGGCAAATAAGCCACAGTTTCCTTCAGCGGTTTTCGGGCCGGAGAGAAAATATGACAGTACCACGATTTACAAATTCAGTTAAGTGAAAGTTTTGGCTGCCTGGGAGATATAGGGGCGTCTCATATCTCTCAGGCAATTATCGTGTACAGGCATTATTTGACGATGGATTAAGAATCTGCCTGCCCCCCATTTGTGTTAGACTGAAAGAAAATGGGTTGGGATGGTAGATTTAAATGAAAAAGCCGGAATTTATCAAATGGACAGGTCATGCAAATGAACAAATCCGCGTTTATATTGAGGATTATGTGTACAGTTATTTGAGTGGGCTGCGTTCGGAAATAGATCTTCTGCCACTTAGGGCAGCGCTTTTTGGGCGTGTGGTCAAGAAAGATAATGTATGCAGCTATATGATCTACGGCGCGTGTTGTGTGGTCGAAGAATTGGAATGTGGAAGGAATGAGGAACAGGTCAGGAAAGATTTTTTTGAAGAATATGAACTGATCGGCTATGTCAATATTTGTAAAAGCGGGCAGACATTTCCGGGGAAAGATAAGGGATATTTTATTTTTTATGAGTCTAATGAAGGAATGCAGAATTATTTGTCTTTTTGCTATGAAAGAAAAAAGAAAAAAGAAAGTAGAGAGAAAGGGCTTATGGTGCCAGGGGTCCCTTCAGGCATCTGGGCAGGAAAGGGACTGGGACATGCCAAAGATGCCCTTAAGCAGATCTTTATGTTTGTTTGCGTACTCATTCTGGCAATGGCGGTATGTGCGGTTAATAGTTATGATGAGATGAGCGGTTTTGTTGAAATGACGGCCGAGGCAGCTTATATGCTGGAAACAGAAGGGTAAGTAATCGGATCGTGAAACGAAAGATTTGGAGATGGCAGTATGGTTAATATACGGGATTATTTGAAGGAAAAAGAAAAAAGGAAGGGAAGCTCAATACATATAGATTATAGAGAGAAAATCCGGAGCCATAAACTGACGATTTTTTACAGGGTGGTTTTGGGAGTGGCGTTAACCGTTGCTATTCTGGTATTTTTGATCATTCAATGGCGGGATAAAGTTTTTACACAGAGCGTGGTAACCGGTACGGCTCCAATCACAATTGTACAGGGGGCAAGGGTGGAGAACCTTGGCGGAAATATTCTATTGTACAGTAAGGATGGGGCTAGTTGTGTGGATGCGAAAGGAAACGCCGTATGGAACAGGACTTACGAAATGCAGGCTCCCATGATTTCCGTTTCCGGGCAGACGGTGGCCATTGGCGATTACAATGGACGTTCTATTTATGTGATGGACAAGGAGGGGGAAAGAGGAACGATCAATACCAACCTTCCCATCAGGGATTTTTGCGTCTCCGCTAGCGGCGTTGTGGCAACTGTGCTGGATGATACAAATGTGATCAGGCTGAATGTATATAATGGAAATGAAAATACTGAGAAAACGATTGTGAATGCGACGGTTTCTATGGGGAAAAGCGGTTATCCGGTCAGTATTTCCCTGACCCCTAACGGAAAGATTATGGCTGTTTCCTACTTATATGTGGATAGCGGAAATATGAAATCCTCGGTTGCTTTTTATAATTTTGGCGAAGTGGGGAAAAATGAGACAGATAATTGTGTTGGCGGATATGATTACTTGAATACGGTAATACCTTTTGTACGATTTATGGATAATGATTCGGCATTTGCTGTTTCTGATGACCGGATTGCTTTCTTTTCCGGAGCGGAAAAACCCACAAATGTTGCCTTAAAGTTTTTGGAAGAACAGATACAGAGTATCTATTATAATGAAAATTATGTAGGGCTTGTATTTCATAATCCAAGCGGTGAATCCATTTACCGTTTGGATGTATATAATAGCGTGGGAAGTAAAGTGGGGTCTCAGTTTTTTGATATTGAGTACACGGATATCATTTTTAACAAAGACCAGATTATTATTTACAATGATACGCAATGCCAGATCAGCAATATAAAAGGGGTAGATAAATTTGTGGGAAATTTTGATCAAAATATTTCACTGCTGATTCCTACAAGTTCTATGTACAAATATATTGCAGTAACGGCAGACTCAATCAATACGATAGAATTAAAATAGGGAAAACAAATGTATTATATAGCATTAATAGTGATCGCATTAATATTTATATGGAGAATTGTGGCGGGATTCCGAAAAGGGATGGTGCAGGAAATTGTGTCTTTGGTTGCAATGGCAGCCGCTGGGATCTGTATTTTCCTGATTATGGGAGCGATAGGGAATTACATGAACCGTGAAATTGGCAAAATGATTCAGGTAGTTGCCGTGCTTTTTGCAGTATGCTTTGTGTACCGGCTTATACACATGCTGTTTGTCTCGTTGGAATTGATATCGAAACTGCCAGTTATCAAAGGTGTGGACAAATTGCTTGGAGCAGTTGTTGGCTGTTTGGAAGCAGCACTGATCGTGGGGTTTTTGGTGTATTTGCTAAAGAACTGGGGGTTATCCGTTCTTGCGTAAAAGGGATCTTTGGCCGCGGAATAGGATGCGGGGATATAAAATAAAAAATATTCAAAAAAATTTAAAATATGTGTTGACAACAATTGGTATATCTGATATTATGTGAAAGTCGCACATCGGAAGTACTTCGATAGGCGATCACGAAGCACCTTGACAAATAAACAGCAATGCAACCCTGAAAATTCGAAGAGAAAATTCAGAGAACAAGAAGAACCAAAACAGTAAAGAACGGTAAAAATCA
>CAJUCN010000047.1 GCA_910585005.1 uncultured Lachnospiraceae bacterium
AACTGCTGGAAGAATATCTGGAAAAGCGGGCGCAGGCTAAGAGACAGCAGCAGGAGTTATTGGATGAAAAGGTTGCAAAGGCGGAGCAGGAGAGAAGCAGGCTGGCAAAGGCATGGGCTGGTGAAAGGCAGATGGCGGCGGCATCCAATGCTTATGATGCAAATGTCATGACGGAGACAGCGGCAGGCGGAGATACGCTGCTTGGTTAATGAAGGGCATCATGCCCGGACTTACCGCAAGGGGGCATGGGCGGCTCCGAATGACAGAGGGGCCGCAGGTAAGATTTTTTGAAGGAGGATGAAAATTATGTCAATGGAGATCACAAACAATTACAGCAACTATGCGGCAAATTATACTGATGCCGCGTTACAGAAAAAGCCGGATGGAAAGGCGGCAACAGAGGTAAAGACAAGCAAATCAACAAACAGCAAAGACAAGGTGCAGGCGTATTATGAACAGCTATGCAAAAAATTTCCACAGATAAATTTCAACACAAATGGCGGCGTATTACCGAGCAATAGCAGCAGAGTCACGGTAAATCTTTCGTATGACTGTTTGAAGAAAATGGCAAATGATCCTGAATTCGCAAAAGAAATCGAATGGAATCTGTCGGGAGAAGTTGCTGCAAACTCAATGGTTTATGGGTGGGCGCAGAGAGATGGTGTCGTACTTGGCGGAAGGACTGTTACATATGATGCCAATGGCAACAGGCAGTCATCCTGTGGCGGCATGAGGACAGCAAATACGGGAAATGGAAATAACAATACTGATAAAATACAGAAGAAGTATAAGGAAGAGGAAGAACGCCTGTTAAAAGCCAGAAAGAAACGTGAAGAAAAGGAAAAAATAGCTGAAAAGCAAGCAGAGAAAAAGGCGGAGGAAGAAAAAGCAGCGGAACGGCGGGCAGAAAGAAAAGAGCAGATGAAAAAACTGATGGAAGGGACGTATAAGGTATCTGCCATTGGCACGGATGTGAAAAGCGTCACGCAGAATATTGTTGAGGTGGTTTCAGGCACATCATCATCCACAGGGGGCAGTTTTGACATAAAGGCGTAATAATCCTTATATCCAATTCCGCAGAGGTGCATAAAACTTTGCCCCTGCGGATTGCTCAGGCATATTGCATGGGAGCGAATGTGGCTCTAATGACAGAGGGCTGTTACATAAAAGGAAATCGGAGGACATGAAAAATGCGTGTCAGCAGAATATCGGCATTACTGATTACGGCAATGATGATTCCAGCGATCAGCGGATGCACCACACAGGGAAGCCCCGCCCCGGATGCCGTGCATCAGATTGAGGATGACGGCTCGGCGGTCTATGATGATGACCCGATAGCGGTGGAGCCGCAGCTTGACGAAGATGAGCTGGACGGGGATTCGGGTGATGCCAACGTGCAGGGGGAGATCATTTCGGCGGAACCGCATAAAGGGAGTGCGGATTGAAAAAAGTATTTACTGGATTTATATAGGATTTCGGCAGAACGGCAAACATAATGAGCCAAAACAAAGCAAAGGAGAGTGCAGATCATGAATATCGATTACAGCCAGTTTTACAGAGGGACAACAAATATCCCATCATATGGAAGCGGTGCGTATAAGAAGGACACCCTTGTAAAATATGAGTTCAACACCACGGATGAACATGGCAACAAGGTCATGGATAAAATGTCGAGGGAGGAAACCCTGCAGGCGATGAAGGACATCCGTTCACAGTATGGGGACAGCGTTATCGTGGAGTTTTCAGGAGACGGCATGGCGGCCCTTGCGGAGGGCAGGAAGGGCTGGATGGTGCCGGAAGATAAGGAAGCAGTGGAGGCAAGAAATGCGGCATTCCAAAAGGATATCGTGCAGGTTGACAAGTCTTTAAATAATCTCCCGGCATATTCGGGGATGTATGGCGCAGACAAGGCGGTTGCGTCCGCACTGGAGAACTGCGGCAAAGAGGAGCAGGGATTTGTGTATGACATCATCCGGCAGAATTTCCTTGTCGGGAACAGCGGCTCCATGACGGAGGAGGAGCGGCAGGCGAACATATCGCTCGGCATGAAGAAAGCGGAATATGCGGCAGAAAACTTTATTCCGGAGGACAGCAGGGATGCGTTTCTGGAGGCAATGGAATCCATTGCGAAACTGGCAAGCGCGGGAAAAGCGGACAGTAACGGAAACATGGATTACGGTGTGGCGAAAGGCAGGTATCTTGGGCATGGGAGCAATCTTGTCCAGACCACAAACGCGCTTGACATGATGCGAACGATGGATAAGGACGCATACGCAGAATACCAAAAGATGGGGAAAAATGATGATGGCGGTCTCAGTTCATTGAAATACCTTACAAACTGGTATGCAGGTGCAGTGAAGAAGAACCCTTCGATGGTTGATAATTACGAAAAACAGTCGGAGGAATATGTGGAGAAGAATGTGAAAAACCAGAAACTGGATAAGACTTTTGCGGGCTTAAAGACGGGAAGCAAGGCAGCTTTCTTGGAAAGCCTGAAAATGTTCCAGAGCAGCAATCCCAATTTCCTCTCACCTATCATAAACCGGGAGCTGGCATCGAAGTTTTGGGGATTTTAGATATCGGTACGGATATCCATAGTTGGCATTTTGCTATTTGACGGATACCTTAAATTGGAGGAAAATGTATGCCAATTAGTATTTCAAATTATCCTGTGCATTTACAGGAAGGGCTTAAACTAAATAGAGAGTGTTTGAGGTCTCAGGGGAACCAAAATGAGGACCAGAAAGTGTTTCACAGGGATTCCTTAGAAGTTTCCAAATTATCGAAAAACAGGGAAATCTTAATGAATAAAATTAATCATACGGTGATGCAGTCAGCAACATCATTCAGTGATACGAATATTATGGCAATGGAGATCACAAACAATTACAGCGATTATGGGAAAGGTTACACAAATACTGCACAGGAAGGCAATGTGACAACAAGCACGGTGGAACTGAAAACCTCAACCGGGGGAACAAAAACGGAGCAGATTAAGACCGGGTACAGCAATGTCAATGATTATTCCAAATACCTGCAAGGTAAGTACAGCTATATGAATTCGGGTACAACCTCCATGCAGGGCGTTCCGACAACGGTATCCGTATCGGGCGCTTTCCTGAAGAAATGTATGAACGACCCGGAAAAAGCAAAGTATCTGGAAGAAAATCTGGCGGCATTGCCGGACTGCGCCTCTTATGCGGTATCCCATGCGCAGGGAACACTGACGAGTATTTCCTATGAGATTGACGCAAATGGGAATATAACGGGAATTTCTTCCGGCACAAATGACCCCGATGGGAAGATAGCCAGGGAGAATGCGGAACGGAGGGCGAAAGAGAAGAAAGCAGCCGAGGAAAAGGCCGCCGAGAGGCGCAAGGAGAAAAAGGCGGAGGAAGAAAAGGCGGAGGAACGGCGGGCAGAAAGAAAAGAGCGGATGGAAGGTACGTTCACGGTATCTGCCACTGGCACGGATGTGAAAAGCGTTACACAGAATATTGTTGCGGCGGTATCCGGCACATCGTCACCCACAGGGGGCAGTTTTGACATAAAGGCATAAGGGGATATTGCTTACACCTTATTCGGCGGAGGCGTAAAACCGTGTGCCCCTGTCGGGGGGGAGCTTGGAAGGAGGTGAAAGCCGGTATGGGATTTGACCGGGGAAGTTAGGTGAAATGTATTTATGGAGCAATAAATAAACCGCTCGGACTTATTACGAGGGAGCGGAAGTGGCTCTGACCGACAGAGGGGCTGCAATAATAAAATAGCGGAGGATTAAAGGAAATGGGTATTAACGGGATAGGAACAGCGGGATATCCGCTGACAGGATACACGGCAAGAACGAGAAAGCCTTTGAGATGATCGGACAGGGTGCTCCGCAGGAAGTGAAGGATGCGTGGATGGATGCGGCGAAAGAAGTAAATGCGAATGGCATGGGAATCCGGGGCAATGGAATGATGAGCCACATATCGCAGATGATGGTGCAGCGGTTAAATAAACAGCTTAAGGGTGAGACGGAGAATTTTGACATCCTTGGAAATACAGTGGAATCTGCGATCCAGGCAACGAAAAAGGCGCTGTATGATTTGGAGCATCCAAGGGTATATACGCCCAGGAGTATAGAAGTTCAGCAGGCCCGCATCAAAGAGGGAGACAATCAAAATGGAAAGGTAAGATAGTATGAATCAAAGAGATAATGTAACAGAGCAACTGAAAGAACTTCTCGATATGTATGAGTTCAGTATGGATACACTTTCTAAATATTTGCAGTTGCCCGTGGAGCAGATAAGGAAACTGTCTGAGGGGGATGTTGGCTTTTTGCCGGAAGATTCTATATATCGTTTCAACATCTTTAATAAGATTTCGTTCCTTTATCTTAGTGCTGTGGAGGATAAGGACTTAAAGTTATGTGCATTCTTGAAAGTGCTTCTTTCCTATCATGGTCTGTCTAAACGGGCAATGGCGAAAATGGCAGGGGTAGAGGTAAAGGATATTGAGAGGATGCTATCAAATCCACCCAAGAAAGTGTCAGAAAATATAAAATACAAAGTTGCGGTTACAGTTATGTCATTACGATTTTTCTTGAAAGACTGCGAACAAGAAAATATAAACTGTTAGTTGGTCTTTCGGACGGCATATCTACAATAAGACGCAGAGGACGGACAGGGCAGGCTTTCCCGGTTTCTGGAGCAGTGAGATGAGCCGCAATACTAAAAACAATGGAGGATTAAAAGAAATGAATGTTAATGGAATAGGAGCAGCAGGATATCCGGCATGGCAGGGAGCAAGAAAAGCAGAAAGCAGTACAAAGGGCGACTTCGGGGCGAATGTGAAAGCAACAGGAAATGTGGTACATATTGACCCGGACGCATTATTTTCTATCCATCATGTAAAGACAGGGGAGAGCGCAAATGTATACAGGGCGGATGATTATTCGGAGGATAATCCGGTTTATCTTGTGAAGGGCACTGACAAAAACGGAAAAGAATATGAGCAGACGGTGGATGTAAGCAAGGTGAACCCGAATAGCTGTTCTTATACGGAGATGCTTGCGTTAAACGCACATACCGGGAATAAGTCAGACAGCAATTTCATGACCATGTCGATATTGAAGGATAAGATGAGTGGTACTTCCTACCACGAAAAAGCAGACTATATGGCAATGGCGCACGAGCTTATGAGCGATATGAAAACACTTGGGAATTGGGACGGGTATCTGCGGTATGGCAAATGGATCAATGACATCCTGACTTTCTGTAAAAGCAAATCATAATTGAAAATGGCCTGCCTCACGGCTAAATGGATGGAGGCAAAAGAGATATTGATGAAAAAAGCAGGATTTTTGTTGACACTGATATGTATTCTCTCATTGACGGGGTGTGGAATGGTAGCCAGTGCAGAGGAAGAAATTTTACAGTCAGATACGGAAGAAAATACTGTGTCAGTAAACTTTGATGACGTGGCAACACAAAGCGAACCGGCTGAACAGTTTTGTAACCATTTGGTACAGTTTACAGAGCAGTATTCAATAGAAGTATCGTTAAAGACGAAGGGTAAGGCAGGCATCCCTGGCGTTCCGGCTGATTGGGAGAGCAGCGAAAGGAGGTCACCTAATGAAAAGAATACTACGAATCGGAATGGATGTCCATAGCACAAACTACACTTTATGCGCCATTGAGCCTAGATTTGACGGGGATGACATTATCTACGCAAATGTAAAGGTAACACCGGATTCGGACAATATCGTGCAGTTTATTGAGAATATCAAGAAAAAAGTAAAAGATGAATGCGATATTCTCTGCGGTTATGAGGCCGGGTGTCTGGGATTTTCCCTGTACCACGAACTGATAAAAAAGGGATCCGCTGTGTGATTCTGGCCCTGGAGAAGGTAAAAAAGCTGGTATGCTTTCTCGGAGTAAAAATCCATACGGCGCTATCCTGTCTGGTGGAAACCGGAGATTTCCAGAGGTTTGCAAAGGGGAATATCTATGCCGCATATCTGGGTCTGGTGCCAGGGGAAGATTCGAGCAGTGATAACATCAACAGGCTTTCCATTACAAAAGCGGGGAACAGTCATTTGAAGAAACTGCTGGTTGAGGCCTCCACAGGGATATGCAAGGGGCAGATCGGGCATAAATCAAAGGATTTAAAAGCGAGGCAGTATGGTAATGCGCCAGAGGTGATCGCCTACGCAGACAAGGCAAACGAGAGACTGCGCAGGAAGTATTACAAAATGATAGGACATGGCAAGAAAAAGAATGTAGCAGTAACGGAGGTAAAAGTTGACAGTATTCTTTAAAACTCTTATAATTAAACTTAGAGTTTAATTATAAGGAGGCAGACAATGGCACGGAGAAAAAAAGAGCCGAAAAGTGTACACCGGGAAAAAATTGCTTCCGCTGCGTCAGTATTGTTCATGGAGAGAGGCATAGCGGCAACCTCTATGGACGATATAGCCAAAGCAGCCGGATACAGCAAAGCGACTTTATATGTGTATTTTGAGAACAAAGAGGAAATTGTTGGTATCTTAGTGTTGGACAGCATGAAAAAACTTTATCATTACATCGCTTCTGCACTGGAGCAGCAGCAAACCACAAAAGAACAATACAATTTCATTTGTCGTGGATTGGTTCAGTATCAGGAAGAATTTCCGTTCTACTTCAAAATGGTATTGGATAAAATCAATATTGATTTTGAGCGCCACGATTATCTTCCCGAAGAAAAAGAAACTTATCAAATAGGGGAAGAAATAAACGAAAAGATAAAGGAATTTTTAATATCCGGTATAGATAAAGGCGATCTGCGAAGCGATCTGAAAATCATGCCTACTATTTTTGTTTTCTGGGGTATGTTGTCCGGGCTTATTCAGCTTGCAGAAAATAAAGAAGAATATATTAAAAAAGCAATGGGATTATCAAAAGTCAAGTTTTTAGAACATGGTTTTCATATGTTGTATTGTTCTATTGCAGATAGTGGAGAGTGATGAAGTGAGAATATCGAAAAAGAAAACAGTATTATTTGTTATCGTGTTCCTTTTGCTTGTCGGTTTCGTTTTGGGAATCCTCTACCTTAAAAGTGTTGCGGACTATAGACAGGCAGTAAGGGAAACCACCTTTGAAGATATAAATATTTCTGATATTCCTGACGGAGTTTATGTTGGTGAATATGACGTGGATTTTATATATGCCAAAGTGGAAGTTACCGTGCAAAATGGAGAAATCACAAATATTAACATTTTGGAGCATAGGAATGAACGTGGAAAGACCGCAGAAGTTATCGCTGACAGTATAGTTGATGAACAGAAAATAGATGTAGACGCAATATCAGGCGCAACAAATTCAAGCACTGTCATAAAAAAAGCGGTTGAGAACGCTCTGAAAAGCAGGAAATTGACCGCTTTTTGACTTATTTGTAGTATTATATTCTAGAGCGTGTTTGAAAATTCATTCCTGACATCTGCACGCCCCACTTTGCGTGATATTTGCGCCAAATTCAGGTTACATAGCCCGCTA
>CAJUCN010000048.1 GCA_910585005.1 uncultured Lachnospiraceae bacterium
AGTTATCACAGCCCTAACAGTTGCCGCTGTCGGGGCTTTTTTCTTCTCCGTTGGTATTTCCCTGCCACAGATATTTTGCTCCGTCCAACACCCACAGGATAGCTTTCAGCATATCAAGACAGTCATTCCGCATATCTTCCAATCCCTCCGGCGTTAAATCAATCTCTGTCTTTTCAAACTGTTCTGTCACTTCCCGGATATTTGTCTGCATTATCTTTAGTTCCTCTACCAACTGATAAACCAGTTCTTTTTTACCGACCACGCACACCCGGTTATAAATGCAGGAACGGACAAAATAATCTTTCTTAGAAAGTCCGCTTGCTAAAATCTTCGCTTCGATTTCTTCCCTCTCTCTGGGGGAAATGCGAAAGCTGATTGTCGGGTATTTATGCACTCCACTCATTCTTCTTCCTCCCTGCTGTTCTCAATCTCCAATTTATCCGCAAGTTCCCCCTGCTTATTGGGGTATAAATGTGAATAAGTATTTAATGTTGTTTCGATTTTCTCATGTCCCAACCGTTCCGCAATCGCTAATGGCGTAAATCCCATTTCCACAAGTAATGAAGCGTGACTATGACGAATATCGTGCAAACGTATTCTTTTTACCCCGGAAGCCTTGATACCTCTGATAATTTCATGCTCCATATAAGATTTTGTAAAACGGAACATTCTTTCGTCTGCCATAATTCCGTACAAATGTGAAATATACTCCTTTAATTCTTCCGTCAGAAATGGCGGTATCGTTATGATACGCTTGCTCTTTGGCGTTTTAGGCGGTGTGATAATGTCCCTGCCCTCTATCCGCTGATAAGACTTGTTTACGGAAATGGTGCGCTTCTCTAAGTCAATATCATTGTAGGTAAGAGCAAGTAATTCCCCAATCCTCATGCCCGTCCAGTAAAGGAGCAGGAACGCCATTTTTGTTTCCGGCTTGTTCTCCACAGTCACAAGAAACTGCTTAAATTCCTGCTTCGTCCAAAACTCCTTTTCCCCGGCGTGGCTCTTTCCGATACTCCCGGCTTTCCTGCAAGGATTGTCTTTCAAGTCATAATACCGAACCGCATAATTGAAGATTGCCGACAACTGATTATTGACCGTTTTCAGATATGTTTCCGAATATCCTTTTTTCATCAGTGCATTTTGCCACGCCCGAATGTCGGAAGCCTTAATCTCATTCATGTTCTTTTTCTTGAAATACGGAATGATTTTCAAGTCAATAATGAATTTCTTTGTACGCATGGTATTTTCACGCAGACGGTGTTCCATATCCTCATAATAGATTTGTACGAAGTTTTCAAAATTGATGTCTAAATTCCTCTGCTGCTGTTGCAGGAAGTCACGCTCCCACTGTTCCGCTTCCGCTTTTGTCTTAAATCCCCGCTTGTTCTTCTTGTGGCTTACGCCCTGCCAGTCCTTATAATAGAACTGGCAACGCCACATCTTTCCGTCCCTTGTCGCTGACATAAAATCTCTCCTTTCCTACATGGCTACGGTCAGACCGTAGAATTTTTCTTCAAAGTATTTTGTCGGGACTTTGCCGCAGATTGTCCGATAGCCCTTAGCTTTCAGTTCCTCATTCAGCCCCCGGATAATCTTATAGGCATAGCCCGTTGATACGCCAAGCATTTCAGCCGCTTCCTCTGCCGTTACATACATTCTCTTTCCATTCTCCATTCAATGTCCTCCTGTTTTTTAGTTAGGCACTTTTGTCCCTTGCCTATATTGGAATTATACAGGCTCATTTGTCCCTTGTCAATATATTTTTTAATATTTATTTGCTTATTCTCAATGGATATGATAGAATACAAATGTCCCTATTATTTTCATTATCAATATTAAAGGAGTTGTCCTATGACAGTAGGAGAAAAAATCAAGACATTCCGAAATATTCGGGGAATTTCACAGAATACGTTAGGAGAACTGGCAGGAATTGACGGAACTACTATTCGCAAATATGAATTGGGGAGCAGAAACCCAAAACCCGACCAACTTTTAAAAATCGCTAATGCTTTGGGTGTGAGCATCAATGTTTTCACAGACTTTGATATAGAAACTGCTTCTGATGTGCTTACATTGCTTTTTAAAATGGACGAGCAGATAGATATGGAGATTGACGGAGAAAAAGACAGTGAGGGCAACCTCATTCCCGGCACGATATATATTCGTTTTAAAAACCCGGAAATCAACAACCGACTTGCCAAGTTTGCAAAAGCTAAGAAATTGCAGGAAAATTTGATTGCTTCCAAAGACGCATTTCCAAGCGAAGCCGCTTTTCAGCATGAACTGGAACAAATGAATGAAACTTGTGAACAAATTAAACAGCATTTAGTTGATACAAACAGGATTGTGAAAAAAGGCACTTCCGGGATAGCAGTAAAAATTTATCCCGAAAATTAGCTGTAAAAAAGCAGGTATCACGATACCCGCCCAAAATCCAGTATTTCTCAAATAATTAGAGCCATTTTAGAGCCAAACGGCATAATAAAATCCAGGAAACGCCCATTTTATCAGCATTTCCTGGATTTTATCAGCTACTCGAACTCAATCGTTGCCGGTGGCTTCGGGCTCATATCATAGCAAACCCTATTCACATGCTCCACCTCTGCCAAAATCCTGTTTGTAATCCTCTCCAGCACATCCCAGTCCACTTTTTCAATCGATGCGCTCATAGCGTCAATGGTATTAATCGCCCGGATGATCACCATATAGTCAAAACATCTGGCATTGTTCTTCACACCCACTGACTTAAAATCCGGCACTACCGTAAAATACTGCCACACTTTTTTGTTAAGCCCCGCCTTTTCAAATTCCTCACGGAGAATTGCATCAGATTCCCTGACAGCTTCCAGACGTTCTCTGGTGATTGCCCCTAAGCAGCGCACACCTAAACCAGGGCCTGGGAATGGCTGACGGTAAACCATTTCAGCCGGCAGGCCAAGCTCAATCCCGCAAGCCCTTACCTCATCCTTAAACAACTGCTTTAACGGCTCTACCAGTTCAAACTTCAAATCATCCGGCAGACCGCCCACGTTGTGGTGAGATTTCACCATTTTGGCTGTCTTGGTTCCGCTTTCTATGATATCAGGATAAATCGTTCCCTGACCAAGGAAATCAATACCTTCCAATTTTCTCGCTTCTTCTTCAAAAACCCGGATAAACTCCCCGCCTATGATCTTACGTTTCTCTTCCGGATCCGCAACACCCTCCAGTTTCCCTAAAAACCTTTCCGTAGCATCCACATAAATCAAATTTGCATGAAGCTGGCTCTTAAAAACTTCAATGACACTTTCCGATTCATTTTTTCTCATCAACCCATGGTTTACATGGACACATACCAATTGTTTCCCGATTGCCTTGATCAAAAGTGCCGCCACCACTGAGGAATCCACCCCGCCGGAAAGCGCAAGAAGCGCTTTTTTATCACCTACCTGCCTGCGGATCAACTCCACTTGATCCTCTATAAAGTTTTTCATATTCCAGTTCGGCTCAGCATGGCACACATCAAATAAGAATTCCTTTAAGGCAGACTCATCCGGCGCTTTCTCCAACTTTCTGTCACATTTTGCAGTGGGATGGTCAATAGCAAGCATCGGGTAGCCACAGTGATATAGCTCCGGAGAAATTTCTACTGCTACGCCGTCTACCATGCGGTTCTCCCCGCCATTTAAAATAATTCCTTTTACGTTCTGTAAATTTTTCAATTCTTCCGGGGCAATGTCATGAGGATGAATCTCGCTGTACACTCCCAATTCCCGCACTTGGCGGGCAATTGCCGCATTTTCCGTACTGCCCAAATCAAGAATTACAATCATATCCTGTTTCATAATCATTTTCTCCTTACGTTTTTACTTCTATTATAATAATTTTTATTCCATTTCAATTGTCGCTGGAGGCTTCCCTGTGCAGTCATACAACACCCGGTTAACCCCTTTTACCTCATTTACGATCCTGCTGGCCACCACACTGAGCACTTCCCAGGGAGGCTGCGCTGCTTCCGCAGTCATGAAATCAGAGGTACTTACCGCTCGAAGCGCAACCGCATAATCATAGGTTCTTTCATCCCCCATAACGCCAACGCTACGCATATTGGTAAGGGCTGCAAAATACTGTCCAAGTTCTTTATCAATACCCGCTTTTACAATCTCTTCCCTGTAGATCGCATCCGCATCTTGTACCATCCGAACCTTCTTTGCCGTAACTTCCCCGATAATACGGACACCAAGTCCTGGTCCCGGAAAAGGCTGCCGATATACCAAATGTTCCGGAATCCCAAGCTCCAGCCCTGCCTTACGCACTTCATCCTTAAATAATAACCGTAGCGGCTCAATAATTTCCTTAAAATCAACATAATCCGGAAGACCGCCTACGTTATGGTGGGATTTGATCACGGCGCTTTTTCCAAGACCGCTTTCAATCACATCTGGGTAGATCGTTCCCTGCACCAAAAAATCCACCGCACCGATTTTTTTGGCTTCCTCTTCAAAAACACGAATAAACTCTTCGCCAATAATCTTCCTCTTTGTTTCCGGCTCTGTCACTCCCGCAAGCTTCCCATAAAACCGCTCCTGCGCGTTGACACGGACAAAATTAAGATCATAAGGCCCATCCTGGCCAAATACCGCTTCCACCTCATCCCCCTCATTTTTGCGGAGCAGGCCGTGATCTACAAAGACGCAAGTAAGCTGCTTTCCCACTGCCTTTGCCAAAAGAACCGCCGCAACGGAAGAATCCACCCCGCCAGATAGCGCGCAAAGCACTTTGCCTGTCCCTACCTTTTCACGAATCTGTGAAACTGTAGCCTCTACAAAAGAATCCATACGCCAATCACCCTTGCAACCGCAGATCTGATATACAAAATTGGAAAGCATTTTCATCCCTTCCTGGGTATGCATCACCTCAGGATGAAACTGCACCGCATAGAGCTTCTTTTGTGCATTTTCCATCGCCGCCACTGGACATACTGGCGTGCGTGCCGTCACCTTGAAGCCTTCAGGCTCTTTCTCTATATAATCCGTATGGCTCATCCAACAGATCGTCTTTTCTGATACACCGTCAAAAAGCGCGGAAGACTTGTCCACCTCCACTTCTGTCTTTCCATATTCGCTGACCGGCGCTGTTTTCACACTGCCTTCCAATAGATACGCCATAAGCTGGGAACCATAACAGATGCCAAGGATCGGAATCCCCAGATCAAAAATTTCTTTCGCATACCGCGGGGAACCTTCACCGTAAACACTGTTAGGCCCTCCCGTAAAGATAATCCCCTTTGGCTTCATCGCTTTGATCTGTTCTAAACTGACCGTGCAAGGATGAACCTCGCAATACACATAACACTCTCTTACCCGCCGGGCGATCAACTGATTGTACTGCCCGCCAAAATCAAGTACTATGACCGTTTCCTTTTCCATAGATATGCTCCTATCTGTCATTAGCTCTTCCCGATGTATTCTTTATTGCCATTACTTTTTCATTATAAAGACAGGCCGAATCCTTGTCAAAAGTTTCTTTCAGGAACACTACGTCAAAAATCCCCTGTCCCACACCTGCAATCACGGCCATATTCCACGGCATTCATCTATTAATGGCCATCCGTTCCTGCCAGTGGACGGAGAAACTCACAGCTCGCTTATCCATTGAGGATATTATAGCACGAATTATCCCATTACAACAGCATTCGTAAAATAAAAATGACGTTCCACCCTTTCGTGCATGAAACGTCATTGCTCTTTTTGTCCTGCATCCCATCATTCATAATGCATGTGCTGATACTTCTCCTTTGTCGCCATCCCACCCCTGATATGCCGTTCCTGTTTATTCACATCCAAAACCTTTCTTGCTTCTTTGGCAAGGGAAGGGTTGATCTGCATAAGCCTCTCCGTTACGTCTTTATGTACCGTACTCTTGCTAATCCCAAACTGCTTTGCGCTCTGTCTTACTGTTGCGTTATTTTCGATAATATAATTGGCAATATCGATTGCTCGCTCCTCGATATAATCTTTCAAAGGAAACCCCTCAGAATGCTTTTTTACATTCTATGAAGCATCCTAATGTGTTATGACACAGCTTACCAAAAACCATCTCCCACCATGCATTGCAAAGATCCCAATATCCTTTAGCGTCACTCCCACCTCTCCTTCTAAACTTCAAAGGCCGGCTGGGATGGAACCAGATAGCAGATTGCCCTGACCAGCATCCCTTCCGATATCCTACCGATCAAAAGCCCCACCACAGCGGCCACAAAGGCGGACAACGCCACCAATATGATCAATAGTGGAATCTCCCACAAAGGCATCCGGCAGCAGATAACTGCCGTAAGAATCGATGACAGGCAATTTCCTTTTATCGCAAAAAGTCTTGTCGCTGGAACAACATTAGTCATCGATGAACTAGATGCAAAAATTCACCCGGTATATGGTTTTCATCTTTTTCCTCAATGCCTAAATCCATCTCACGAATCATGTCCAGCACGAGTTTTTTACCTCGTCTGTCTTAACTATCGCTGTTCGTAGCTCCTGTCTTGGATTTCCGTAATTTAAAAAGTCAATAGAATCCTCAAACCACTGAATCACATCAGAAATGATCTCGTTCTTTTTATAAGTTATCTCAAGATAAGACAGTAGCGGCAAGTTCTCTGAAATTTCTTCACTGATCTTGATACTTGGTTCGATCCAGACTCTCGTATGCAACAATATCTTGTCTCTTCTGAAAAAGCAAAAGGTTCCACCAGAATCTTTCTGGCCTTAAATTCGCACTCCGATTTACCACCGCCATTGGGTCCATAGATAACGGATACCGGCAAAAATTTTTTTCATATTTTTACTCAAAATAATCATGTTAATTTGTCTAAGTTTATCGATAGGTTGGCGTTTTTATTTCCCATTATTAAGTGATAATGATAGCATAAAAAAAGGAGATTATACATGACGACACCAGACTACAAACAACTACAGGAAAAATTCAAACCAGCAAAATTGGTTGATGAAATTCTAAAGATACATAAAGATATTGCGGAAATCCTGTGATTCCAACGACCTCTATCTAAATATTATATTCCTCAAAGTTCGTTTAATGGAACTTGCTCTAATAATCCAAATTTCAAACCCCAAAAGCCCTGGTTTCATTGTTCACCAGCATTCCTTTTTGTACACCACCTTACATTCTTGCTGCAGCTTTTTCGTCAGAATTAAATTCCATGCTTGCATTCGACTATGCCAGTGTTTATTTCTCAAAA
>CAJUCN010000049.1 GCA_910585005.1 uncultured Lachnospiraceae bacterium
GTGATACAGGAAATATTTATGTGTTATCAAAAGAAAGTGGTGAGGAAATCGTTTTGCCAAAAAGCCATTGATTTCCGCGAGCAACGAGCCAAGTGGGCATGCTTGCATGCACATTTGGCGGCTGCCGCGAGGGTGTTGACTTATTCCAGATTGAGGAACCAATTGAGCAGTTTTTGGACTTTGAGGACTGCCTACAGGAAGAGTGTGCAGTAGCGGAAACGGTGAACTACATTGTGACACGGAATCCGGCTGATTTTAAACAGTCAAGTGTTAAAGTGATCGAGCCTGATGAATTCGTGAAATTACTATGAGATGAGCCCGAAAAAATAATATGAAAAAGGTATGGGAGCAGGAAGTCTTATTATTGTTAGGATGCCCTGCTCTTTTAATATCTGTAAACGAGGTGGAACGATTGAGGAAAAACGGATTGTTGGAGATAATTGCGGCACACAGGACAGTGGCAGACTTGGTTGAGTTAATAAAAAAGGATCCGGTACGTTCAGGGGGATGGAATGACAGAGGGGATGGTTTTATATAACTTAGGCAAACTACACACAAACTACAAAAAAGTATGGTATGATGGTTAAGGAGTGTGGAGGTGATACCATGCAGAGGATTTTAATTGTTGAAGATGATATGGATATTCAGGAACTTCTGCAGGAATTTTTGCAGGAAGCAGGATATAAGGCCGATATTGCAGGTGACGGCGTGGCAGCCGTGGATATGTTTGCGAAGAACCTTTATGACCTGATCCTGCTGGATATCCTGCTGCCTAAAATAGATGGGTTCACTGTCTGCGAACTGATCCGGAAACAGTCACAGGTTCCTATTATTATGCTGACGGCCCTGGGCAGTGAAGGAGACCAGATCAAAGGGCTGGACTTGCAGGCGGATGACTATGTAACAAAACCCTTTTCCATGCCAGTGCTGCTGCGAAAAATAGCGGCTGTCCTGCGGCGGACCGGAAACCGGGAGGATGGCGAAAGCGCATTGCTCCATTACAAAGGGCTTACTTTGGATATGGATGGTTACCGGATTTATGCCGGGGATGTGGAATATGACCTGACACAAAGGGAATTTGAGGTATTGAAGGAGCTGCTGTTGAATCAGGGGAAGGCGCTTTCACGGCAGCATTTCCTGAACAAACTGTGGAAGTACGATTTTTACGGGGATGAGAGGGTGGTTGACACGCATATCAAAAATCTCCGTAAAAAACTGAACATTAACTACATTGAGACGATCCGGGGAGTTGGATATAAAATTGAAAAAGAGGGGAAAGAAAAGCCTGTTTACTAAAATATTTGCCGTAACCTGCCTGCTGATGGTGATATGCTGCCTGGCCACCTACTGCTTTATCGCGTGGCTGGTTCCCAAAACATACAGCACAGAGCTGGATGATGCGCTGGACAGGGAAGTGGACACGTTCCTTGCAGAACTGGAATGTACTGCGGGAGAGGAAAGTGGGTTTCTGTTTGATGAATTTTTGCTGAACAATGATGTGCTGCTCCAGTTGTATGATGAGGATGGAAAGGAGATTGCGCTGCCCTCACAGTATAACCATGATTTCCCGGATGCGGTCAGTGACGGCATTGCTTTTGAGGGACCGCCTTCTATGTATGGGGCAACGCACAGATACCTGTTTCACTTCGATGATTCGGAGAGGGTCTATACCCTGTCTGTTGCTGGAAACGCAGAACCGGTAAACAGACTGCAGGATACCATCGGCAATATCGTCCCGCCTCTGATGGTCATGGTGATCTGCATTTCAGCCATAGGTGCAGTTCTGTATTCTAAGTATGTCACAAAGCCTGTCATAGAGATCAGCAGGGTGTCAGAAAAAATGTCAGACCTTGACTTTTCATGGGATTGTACGGAAAGCCGCTCTGACGAATTAGGGATACTGGCGCACAGCCTGAATGAAATGGCCCGGAAATTGTCTTCGGCGCTCGGTGAACTGCAGGCGGCAAACAGCCGGTTGGAAGCGGACATTGAGCGGGAGCGTATGTTGGAACAGGCACAGCTTGATTTCTTTTCGGCGGTATCCCATGAACTGAAAACACCGATCACGGTCATTAAGGGACAACTTGAAGGGATGCTGCTGAATGTGGGGAAATACAAAGAACGTGATAAATATCTTGCCCGTTCTCTTGAAGTGGTAAAAGCAATGGGAGGGATGGTGCAGGAAATCCTGACTGTTTCCCGCATCAAATCATCAGAAACTGACTTGCAGGAGGAAATATTTGATTTTTCAGATACGGTAAAAAGTGCGTATGGCCTGTTTGAGGATATGGTTGTAGGCAAGGGAATGGAATGGCATGAGGAGATACAGAAAGGGCTGATGCTCCAGGGAGACAAAGCACTCCTGGGGAAAGTGGTAAATAACCTTGTTTCCAATGCAATCCATTATTCGCCGGAGGGCAGCGATATTTTTGTTACAGCTCATTCCAGGGGCGGGAGGATACAATTTTCCATAGAGAACGCGGGGATTCATTTGCCGGAAGATGACATACCAAAACTCTTTGACGCTTTCTATCGTGTGGAGCGGTCACGCAGCCGGCAGACGGGCGGCAGTGGATTGGGGCTTTATATTGTAAAGATGATTCTGGAGCAGCATGGAGCGGATTATCAGATAAGGAATACCGAACAAGGCGTATGTTTTAACATTGAATTTTTATATAATCATCAGAAACAGGGTGGCGGCATATGATTTGCCTGCCGCCTTCTTTTGTGGGAAACTTCACACAAAACACATAAAGTCCACAAGGAACCCCCAAATACTTTTGATAAGATAGAATTATCAAAACGAGAAAGGAGAACTTCAAATGAAATTAAAAATGACAAAAAGGATTTTATCCGCATCTGTCCTGATCAGTATATGTATGTTTACGGGCTGTGCGGGAAATGCAGCCGCAAGCGTTCAGAATGGAACTTTGCTGTCTACAATACCTATATATGACACTGGAATGGTAGAGGATTCGTCTGCGGCGGAAATTCCCGGCAGCGTGGACTGGTCTGTATATGAAGCATATGGGCTGTCCTATGATGAAAAGACGGGCTGCTATACCTACAATGGGAGCATCGTGCGTTTCTTCAATGATCCGGCAGCAGGGGCGAGCTTTACGAATTTCTTTACAGGGACGGTGGATATTGAAGCAAAGCGTGACGCAGACAATAACCTTGTCGGTATCGAAGAATGCTCTCAGGAAGTATATGACCGTCATACGCGGAAGCAGGAGCATTTTAAGGATATGTCTATAAGTACGGAACCAAATGCAGCAATGACAGGCGAAACAGGGAAGAGCAACGGAGAGTTGTTAAAGGATTATGAAGAGTATGGTGTATCCTTTGACGGCGAGTATGGCCGCTGGTTTTATGGCGGTAACGAGATTAAAATATTGATTGATAGTGAAAGGGCTATTGTATATTACACGGATGAAAAGGGAATATGCCTTGCTGTCAGCAGAGACGGAAACCATAACATCACAGAGATAAAAACCATTTCAGAAAGTGATGCACAATTACTGCTGCAGGCAAATAAGCCCGCAGCCTTCGCTGATCATACTACTGAGGATAATTGATTATATCGGATGGTGAAATTGTGGTAATGAGAGATTTGTTTTGATGAAAGTAAACTTGAAGGATAATGCAAAAGCTAACCGCCGCTATGGTTCACCGCTATATGCGGCGGTCTGTTGTTGCTTCGGCACTCCTATTTTTTGTGGATTTGTAGACTATATCATATGGCATTGGATATAACCGGAAGCGAATTAAATATAAAGCTCATTCCCTTTCCTTGTTGAACAGGCTTTTTTCATTGCCAATGCCGCAACAGAAACCATAGCCCCATTTACTTTACGGGATGACTGCGGGCATTGTACGACACAGCGCATACAGGAAATACATTTTTTACTGTCCGTAACTTTTGGATTTTCTTTGCTGATTGCCTGTGCAGGGCACTGTCTGGCGCAAAGACCACAGTCTGTGCAGTTATTGTCCGCTTTGGGCACTAAGCCGATTCCAGCCGCTTTCTTGTAGGGGCGGTTTCCTGGAATCTGCGGTGTGGAAAGACTGGTCAGATTATTGTTTATTTTCTCTGATATTTTTTTCGCAAAGCCGCTTAATTCTTTTTTATCCTTAGTGTCCGGTCTGCCTGCAGCATACTGGTGCATAATAGAATGTTCTGCGATGGCGGCAATGGCAGCAATTACCTGAAAACCGCTTTTTTCAGCAGCATCGCTTAATTCAATCAGGGTATCCTCATATGCCCTGTTGCCATATACGCAGACAATTACACAGGGGGTATGACTGCCATGAATATTTGAGATTCTCTGAGTGGCAAGGCTTGGAACACGTCCGCCAAAAGACGGAGCTGCAATAAGCACAATATCATCTTTTTCAAAACTAAGCGAGGAATAATCGGTTTCTGCATTGGACAAATCAATTTTATTTACAGGCAGTCCCCATGTATTCGTTATGGCATCTGCAACCTTTTCTGTTCCTCCTGTCGGGCTAAAAATAATCTGTGAAACTTTCATGATTGTTCCTCCTGTAATTCTAAAATTTACACCATTATAACAGGCACATGGTGTAGTGTCAAGATTTACAGCAATAAAAATATATGCTACAATCTAATAGGTAATTGCGAAGCAAGTTCACAATAATGATTCCAACAAAGTAAAAATCTAATATAGCCGGATCTTAAGAGGGAGGGTGTAGATAACGGGATTTTATGCGCAAACGCCTAAATACAATCTAAAGTGGAAAGGAGTAATGTCATGCATATCAGTACAAGATGTTCGGTTGCGATTCATTGCCTTCTTTTTATTTATGAATATGGGAATAAGCAGAAGGTAACCAGTGAACTTCTGGCGTTATCAACCGGAATCAATCCTGTCACAATCCGCAATATTATAAGTTCATTGAAAAAAGATGGCATAATATCTGTGAAATTCGGGACAGGCGGAACAACACTGAACTGTCCGCCGGATGAAGTGACCTTATACCGTATATGTAAAGCGATAGAGCCAGCCTTTAGTTCCAAACTTATAGGAATTCATTCACTGCCTTCGCAGCTATGCCCCATAGGAAAAAATATCCATAATGTATTGGACTGCTCTTATGAGAAAATAAGAAATGACCTATGCCAAAGTTTAGAAAGCATCACATTAGGAAACATCATATCCGATTATCACCGTATTGAGCATAAGCCAGGGTAATACTTATGCCTAAAAGGGTATTGAGATAAAATGCAGGGAGTGGGCGGGATGCCCGCCTGCTCCAGCGTACGCTTTATTTGCCTTGTGCTGCTCCGCATATTTGATGATTTCCGTAAGCTCCTTCCCAATCTGGTGCGTTTCCTCAAAGCTGACCACACCGGGAGCGAAAGCCTGTATTAAATGATAGGCTTTATTGGGGCTGTTTCCCGGCAGTGGTATAAGGTGTATTTGAAGTCAATCGCTGCGGTTTCCGGCGCACGGGCGTAGGAAGAAATATAGATACTTTCGTCTGTCTTGTCCGGGTTGCATATGTAGGCTACCGTTTTATCAACAGTTGCTGTGATAGTATTGATTTTTGTGACTGCCATATCTGTTCCATCAACTCCGCTACTTCGTCCATATCTTCCTGATAGATATGGTTTGTGCTGTTAATTCTTTTCGCAATCTGGTTCAGACTGGAGCTGATTCGTCCAAGCTCCGTATTGTATTCCCGTAAAAACTGTAATCCACGTCATAGACATATCCGTATAGAATCAGCTTTCGGATAAAAGCCGATTTGCTTTTCATGCAGGACAGCCTAAACTTCTCGTCAAGGATGTACTGCTCTTTGTCATCTAAGTGAAATTCATTCCGATTGGTGCGTGTCCTGTACCTACAACACCGCACAGGGCGTTTTTGACGAATATTTGAGAGAAATTTTTCAAAAAGTTTTCCTTGCTTCTTAATACGGGGAAGTTTAAGAAATGCCAATGTTTCCAAAAAAATTGTTAAAAATCTTTCCTATCAGAGTGGTCTGTTGTATACTGGTAAATACTTGTCCTTAAAACCGCAAGATATATGAAAAGAGGAATGAAATATCCTGCTATAATGCAGAGAGAAAGGAGGAAGCTGCAATGCCGGGGAATATCAAAAATGTAATGACGGTAATCGACTATATCGAAAGCCACCTGCACGAAAAACTGGACTTAGAAACAGTTGCGGGGGCTGTACATTATTCAAAATATCATATGCACCGAATGTTTACAGATACGGTAGGGTTGACAATTCATGATTATGTACAACGCCGCCAGTTGACCGAAGCCGCAAAACTGCTTGTTCTTTCCGACAGACCAATCCTTGAAATTGCGCTTTCTGCCGGATATGAGAGCCAGCAGTCCTTTACGGATATTTTCAAAGCCATGTATAAAAAATCCCCTAACAGGTACAGGGAGGAAGAAGAATTTTATCCATTGCAGCTAAGATATGTCTTGAATGAAAATCCTACAAATTTAGAGGAAAAAGAATGGCAGGATAAAATCGTCTTTGCAACACAGGAGGACATACCCAAATGGATAGAACTGGTTCACCTTGTCATTGACGGTTTCCCGCACTTGGACGAAAAACAATACCTTGAACAGTTGCAGGAGTATATCAAAAATAAGCGTGCATTGATTTTGAAAGACGCTGATACGGCAATCGGGATTATGGCGTTTAACGAGGTGACGGGGAGCATTGATTTCTTTGGGGTACACCCACAGTATCGGAAAAGAGGGATAGCGAAAGCATTTTGCGAAAAGGCATTGTATGAACTTGCACGTTCCGCACAGATTAGCGTGACGACTTTTCGGGAGGGTGACAAGGCAGACACAGGCTATCGGGAGGTATGGGGAAGCCTTGGCTTTGCCGAAGCGGAACTGTTAATTGAATTTGGATATCCGACACAGCGGTTTATACTTCACAGAGAAAAATTGGAGGGCGGGGACAATGAGTGACCAAAATCCACTATCACAAAACTTTACAATAAAATCATTGTTGAAATTTGCATTTCCGACAATTTTGATGATGATATTCATGGGGCTGTATACAGT
>CAJUCN010000050.1 GCA_910585005.1 uncultured Lachnospiraceae bacterium
TGGACAGGATGGACTTATCAAAAGAAATCCGGCTGCTGATCGACCGGTACGTCAGCGAGCAGAACGCGCATAGCACTTGTGCTATTGATCCCGGTTTGGGATGCTCGCCTACCTGCTTGGCTTTTCCGACTGCAAAGCCATGTTTTTAGGGAAATGCCTGCCGACAGAAGCAAAAGAAATGAACACAGAATTGTAACTGCAAAAAAAGCCGGACAGGACGGAAAGGCTGCGGATGTTTCCTGAACCATGCCCGCTCGTCATCCGGCGTGACCGTTATCTTCTTGAAATAAACAAGGGAACCGAAGAGAGGCTGTGATCCCAGGTCTGCCGGAATCAGCCGCAGAGCCTGTTTTGCAGTGACATTCATAAAAACAGAGCAGTCCACTTTTGCATAAGAGCAGGCATAATAAAAAGCATTGAGCGATTTTGCGGTTATACCGGACAAAAAGTGTCTGTACAGGGAGCGTATGGAATCCGCAGATTCCATTGCCAGTATAGCTAATACAAGCAAAACAAGCTTTCAGCCGTAGGGGCAGCAAAGGTGGAAAAATATACAGAAAAATATCGAAAAAGCCTGCCAATTATGTGTTTGTCATTGTATAATAAGGTTGTCGTATGAGGTCACTTCTTTCGTGTATTTTTGTTCGCAAACTTATTATACACCAGAGCGCCTCATACGGCATTTCTTTTAAAAAGTTGTAAAGTGGTGTGAATATTACTTCAACTACTCAATATTTACACAGCTATATACTGCTTCAACATTTCCATGTATTCATCCTTCCACTCCTCAATTTCCAGAGTAACCGTCTTAGACAGATCCAGGCTAAAAATGCCCATAATTGATTTTGCATCAATAATGTAACGTCCGCTTGATATTGTTACATCACCGTCTATTTTGCTGACCATATTTACAAAATCCTTAACTCCATCTATAGAGTGCAGAGAAATTATCATCTCTCTTTTCATCACTTTTTTCCCTCCATTTCTTCTTAATTGAATAATGCCACCAGCTTTTCCTTTTCACTCTTCCGAACTACGGCAAGCACTGAAACATCCCATGTATCAATTGTCCAAACATCTGCAGATACATCAAACGCAGAATGATTTGTTTTAAGGCGCTCAAGATATTTGATGCCGTCAAACAGCTTCTGCTGGACACTTCCCTGCACCTTTCTCTTTTCTGCCAGTTCCCAACAAAAATTTCCTCTATGCAAATACCTGGAATCATCGCAGTTTTCCGGAATCTGATGGTAGGAATAATCATTTTCCTGCCCGATTTCATCGCCACTGTAAATCACAGGTATTCCTGATTGCGTCAGCATGTAAGCATGAAGCATCAAGTCCAGCTTAATTGCTTTCTCTAAGTCCCGCCCATTCCTCTCATACAATGCTTTCTCAATTCCACATAAAGAAGCAGTAGTGCCACAAAGTCTCGCATCACCAGATGCAGGGTCTGAATTATATAATTCTCCCCTTGCAAAAGACCCTGGATATTGCCCTGTCAAAAAATCATTAAGATATTTCTTATGGCTTACTTCTCCGATTCCAAACTGCATCAGCCAAAGGTAATCCAATCCCCAGCCAATATCATCATGGCACCGAAGATAATTCAAGAATACATATTCTTTGGGAAGTCGATTGACAATATCCATCTGCGCCCGCAGCAGCCTGACATCCCTGGTGGCTACTGTACTCCATGTAGTCGCCATTGTAGTAACATTATAAAGCATATGGCACTCCGGCTTTTCCACTGTTCCAAAGTAAGGGACTACTTTATCCGGGTCCATAACCACCTCTCCAAGCAACAACACTCCCGGACAAACAATTTCACAGATTATCCGAAGAATTCGTACAATGGTATGAACCTGTGGAAGGTTCCGGCAGTCAGTACCAAGCTGCTTCCAAATATAAGGAACCGCATCAATCCGTATAATATCAACTCCCTTATTGACCAGATTCAGCATATTGTACACCATTTCATTAAACACAATTGGATTCCAGTAATTCAAATCCCATTGATATGGATAGAATGTAGTCATCACAAATTTTCCCAGTTCAGGAAGCCACGTATAATTTCCCGGTGCCGTGATCGGAAATACCTCTGCCATGGCAATCCTCCGCAAGACATTCTAAATCCTCCATAGAACCTAACTCCGGTTTTACTTTTCGGAAATCAGATACTGCATAACCCCCGTCACTTCTTCCTTCCGGTGAATCCAGAAGCGGCATCAGGATTCAAACATATCCTGCTGATTTCCGTATAGCTCGCAGCACAGCCATTTCAATTCATCATAATGCTTCAGAAAACGGTCTTTATATTCTTTTAGAGTAGATTCTACATGGAACCTCACCGCAATCCCTCCTTACAAATTACAAATCTCATTTCTCACCGGAAGAACAAAAGAAGGCGATACGGAAAGTTCATCGAGGCCCATCTCCACAAAGGTTTTTGTTAGTGTAAGGTCTGCCCCTAATTCTCCGCAGATGCCTACCCATGCCCCATGCTCATGTGCATTATCCACTACCATCTTAATTGCCTTCAGAACCGCTGGATGATGTGGGTCATAAATATGATCCAGTTTCGGATTCTGCCTGTCAATGGCCAGCGTATACTGTGTCAGATCATTCGTTCCGATACTGAAAAAATCCACTTCCTTTGCAAGTTCTCCGCTTTCAAAAACTGCTGCCGGCGTTTCAATCATGATACCTGTTTCCACATCCTGATACGGAACCTCTTTCTCTTTTAATTCTTCCTTAACTTCTTCCAGAATTCTTTTTGCCTCCCTTACTTCCTTTACGGAAATAATCATTGGAAACATAATAGAAATATTTCCAAATGAACTGGCCCGCAGAATCGCCCTGAGCTGTGTCCAGAAAATTTCGGGCTGACTCAGGCAGATCTGAATCGCACGGTATCCCATCGCAGGATTATCCTCTTTATCCAAATTGAAGTAATCCACCTGTTTATCCGCCCCGATATCCAATGTACGAATAATTACTTTCTTACCTCCCATGCTTTCAGCCACCGTCTTATAAGCCTGGAACTGCTCCTCTTCCGAAGGGAAGTCCTTCGACTCCAGATATAAAAACTCACTGCGGAACAAACCGATTCCTTCTGCATCATTCTGCAACGCACTTACTGTATCTGCCACATTTCCAATATTGGCATAAAGATGGATTTTCCTGCCCCCTTTTGTAACAGTCTCCCTGCCTTTCAGCTCCTGCATCAGCAGTTTCTTCTTTTCGTCTTCCGCAATGCGGTTCTCCATCCGTTCCATACAGCCACTGTCCGGCTCTACATAAACAGTTCCGGTATAGCCATCAACCGCTGCCATCTTTCCATTCCATTCCCTGCTTATATCAACTCCGATAACCGCCGGGATATTCATAGTCCTTGCCAGGATTGCTGTGTGGGAATTGGAAGAGCCGTATCTGGTCACAAATGCAAGGATCTTAGACTTATCAAGCTGGACTGTTTCACTGGGAGCCAGATCATCTGCCACCAAAATAACCGGTTCTTTCAACGCACCCATATCCGTTCCATTTCCCAGAAGAACCGAAACCAGCCGTTCAGAAATATCTTTGACATCTGCCGCTCTTGCTTTCATGTATTCATCGTCCATTTGAGAAAACATTTTAGAGAAATTATCCCCTGTCATTGCCACGGCATATTCTGCATTTACTTTCTGTTCGCGGATCATACTATGGATAGATTCCAGATAATCCTCATCTTCCATCATCATCTTATGTACTTCAAAAACAGCCGCGTTATCCTCTCCGACTTCTTTCAAAGCCTTTTGATAAATCCTGTCAAGCTGCCCGAGCGCCACCACCTTTGCCGCTTCGAACCGTTTTATCTCTTCCTCTGTTTCCTCAATACGATTCCTCTTAACAATATTTTCATTTTTTTCATAATAAAATATCCTGCCAACAGCAACCTTTTGAAAAATGGATTTACCCGTATAGCTTTCCACTACTCTATACCTCCCTATTTAGTCAAGTCTTTTTTCCTTATTTTTCAAGGATTTTTTAGTTATATATCTCAGATGAATGAGCCAGGATAATGGACATTTCTTTGTATCTGGTACGAAAATAGAGGTGTTGGGGTATACGAAATAGAACGTCTTCCGTTTCCGCTCTACATGGCCTTGTGTATGCCCCTCCTTCTACGGCAGCGAACCTCCCGTGTCTACCAGGATCACCAGCATCTCTGCCGGGTCCTAACTTCCTTCGTCCCGCCTGTCCATAACCAGGGTGTCAGCTTAGCTCCTTTACAGGGTCATGCCCTATGGATAATATTCCTGCCGACTACCGGCTCATTCTTTGTCATAAGTCTTACTGACCTGTCTCATATGCTTCCCTCACCGGCACCTTTCGGTGGACGTTTTCCCGGATCGTTCCCCATACTTTCCAGCTTTCCTGTCACAGCTGGATTCAACTCTCAATCAAAATTTTTGAAAGTTCAACCCAACTATGACAGGGCATTGCCTGCTTGTGGTTTATGTTCGTTTATTACGCTGCCTGGATCTGTGGTCTCCTGATGTCGCCCATCAGTTTTCCGGCATCATAGTCTACACCTTTTGTCAGTATCGTGTAGAATATCCTCAGAACCTTACACGCTACCGCTACGACAGACTGCATCTTCTTTAATGGGTTTTCTTTACGTGTCCGGTAATACTCATGTATTGCCCTGAACTCTGCATTCTTCCCAATCAAGGATATCGCTGCTTCATACAGCACATACCTCAGGCGTTTCCTTCCCCTGTAACTGATCCGGCTCTCGCCGTTATGCTTCCCCGAATCATTCGCCACAATCGCATATCCCGCCAGCTTCTGTAACTGCTTTGGGTTGTCAAAACGTCCAATGTCTCCCACCTCCGCAATGAATCCGCTGACTGTTACCAGGCCGATCCCCTTGATCCCCATCAGTTTATCAACATATGGGATCTCTTTCAGCTTTTCCTCTATTTTCAGGAGAAGCTCCTCCAGCCTTGAGGTATATACATCCATGTCGTTCAGCAGGTTCTTCAGTTCCATCCTTGCCGCTCCCGGCGCTTCCTTACTTCCTACGCTGTGCTCCGCTGCCGATACCAGGGTCTTTGCCCTCTTCATTCCGGCGCCTCTGAGCTTTGCGTCCCTCCATATCCGGTTCACACCTTCCACTCCCAGTTTTCTGATGTCCTCCGGCAGCGGTGCCTCCTTCAGCACCATCCTCCCGCTGACCGCCTTATAATCCCCATAAACGTCTTTATATTCAGGAAAGTAGATGGCGAACCATCTGGCCAGGCGGTTCTTGATCCTCGTGAGCTCCTCCTGCGTCTGGAAGCGCAGGTTCGACAGGCTCCTGATCTCTGCATAGATACCGGTTGGTATGTAAGGGTACGAGAACCGTCCCTCGTTGACAAGCGCAGCGATCGTCTTTGGGTCTTTACGGTCATTTTTGTTGGGGTTGTTGTCATCCAGTTCTTTTGATTTTTTCACGTGGTGGGGATTCACATGCACAGGTCTCATCCCGCTGTCCTGCAGGAATTTCCCCAGGGCAAACCAGTAATGTCCTGTCGGCTCCATGCCCGGTATCACAGCAGTTTTACCGTGTTTCGCCGCTATATCCTCCATCCATGCTTTGAATGTCTGGAACCCTGCCTCTGTGTTACTGAATTCCAGTGGCTTTCTGGTATATTCGTAGTTTCGCCAGTCGAATGCCCTGGCATAGTGGGTTTCACTTCCTACATCGATTCCAACAATCAAAGTTTTTTCAGTTATGGATGCAATTTTTGCGTTTTGTGTGTTACAATTCA
>CAJUCN010000051.1 GCA_910585005.1 uncultured Lachnospiraceae bacterium
CCGTTTATGGGAACGGAAGCAGCAGGAGCCCTTGGTGCAGAGTATGGGAGATACCGAACAGAGATGAATGCGAGAGCGCTACTGTATGGAACCACTACAACAAAGGAATTTACCGGTTTCCGAAAGCCTGTATTGGAAGAAACGGAGGAAGTGCCGGAAGGGGATTTTGTGGCGGATGACAGGGCAGACCTGTATTTTGTTTCAGTGGATGTGGACGGTGAAATCGGATGGGAATCGGGGATATTTTGCAATAAAGGGAGAGCGCCGGCTCATGTGATAGAGGTTTTGACGGCTTCCACTCCGACGGCTTATAAAGCCTGTCTGCGGAAAACAGGAGTTTCCTATATTATTGCAGGTGAAAAGGAACTGGACTGTGAGGCGGCAATGAAAAAGCTGTATCAACTTTTTCACATCGAAAAGCTGCTGATCTGTGGGGGAGGTATCGTGAACTGGAGTTTTCTTCAGGCTGGTATGGTCGATGAACTCAGCCTGTTTTTGGCGCCGGTAACGGATGGCGGCTGCGGTACGGCATCTTTATTTACACAGATTCAGCCCTTTACGGAAGGCGAACCGGTAGAGTTCCTATTAAGGGAAATAGAGCAGATAGGGGGCGGGGGGCTACGCTTGAATTATCAGCCCCAAAACAGAAAGATATAAAAATGATAGGAGGAGAAGCAATGAAGGTACTTTTAGCAAATGGCAGTCCCCATAAGGAAGGCTGTACTTATACGGCGCTTTGCGAGGTGGCAGATACCTTGAATAAAGAGGGTATTGAGACGGAAATTTTCTGGATTGGCAATAAACCCATAGGGGGATGTATTGCCTGTCTGAAATGCGGGGAAAAGGGCTGCTGTGTTTTTGACGACGCAGTAAACTGTTTCCGGGAGAAAGCGTATGGGGCGGACGGATTTGTGTTTGGAAGCCCTGTCCACTATGCAGGCGCAACCGGAAATATGACAGCTTTTATGGACCGGCTGTTCTACTCTGAACTGCGTGGAAACGGGAATAAGGCGTTTTACATGAAACCTGCAGCGGCAGTCGTTTCCGCACGCAGGGCCGGTACAACGGTGACATTTGACCAGCTAAATAAATATTTTACCATTCAGGAAATGCCTGTGGTATCTTCCCGCTACTGGAACATGATCCACGGTGCAAATGCAGAGCAGGCAAGACAGGATGCGGAGGGACTATATACCATGCGGGTTCTGGGCAGGAATATGGCGTATATGCTGCGCTGTAAAGAGGTGGCGCGCAAGGTTGGTGTAGAACTGCCGGAACAGGAAACGCCTGTATTTACAAATTTTATCCGTTAGAAATGCGAGGGAACCGGAATGAAACCGAAGATGATTTTAAAACTGGCAGTTGATATTGGAATGACGGCGGCGCTGCTGTTACTCATGGCATATGAGCTGGTCGGACAGGCAGCCCATGAATGGATCGGCATTGGAATGTTTGTCCTTTTTGTCATCCACCATATCTTAAACGGCAGCTGGATCAGAAACCTTCTAAGAGGGAGATACAATCCTGTGCGCATCATGCAGACAGGACTTGTATTATTGATACTTTGCGCAATGGCCGGCTTAATGGTAAGCGGAATTATCCTGTCCCGTCATGCGCTGTCTTTTCTTCCCATAAAAGGCGGGCGTTCTTTTGCGAGGAATCTGCATATGCTTTCCGCTTATTGGGGATTTGTACTGATGTCCGTTCATCTTGGGTTTCATTGGAGCATGATGATGGGAATGGCAAAGAAGTTTTTCCCGAAACCGTCTGCAGTACGGAAGTGGGTGCTGCGCATTCTGGCACTGGTGATTGCAGGATATGGCGTATACGCTTTTATAAGGAGAGACATCGGAATTTATATGCTGCTCAGGAGCCATTTTGTCTTTTTCGATTATGAGGAACCACTGGTATTTTTCTACCTGGATTATATTGCGGTTATGGGACTGTTTATATGGATTGGGAATTATGTCTGTGTGGGCCTAAGAATGATTGGCAAGGGGCGGAATGAGAAATGAAGAAAATCAACATTTGTTGCATGATGTGTATGCTGATGTTGGGTATCGGCGGATGTTCATGGAAACAAAATCAGGATATGGCGGAGCATTCGGAGTCTTTTTTTGCAATGGATACATACATGACTTTTACGGCATACGGGACGGATGCAGAGCCGGCTATCCTTGCAGCGGAAGACAAAATAAGGGAGCTGGAGGAATTATGGTCTGTTACAGATAAAAACAGTGATGTCTATGCGGTCAATCACAGCAGCGGGCAGACTGTAACGGTGGACTGGAAGACTGCGGAACTGCTTTCTTATGCGTTAGATATGGCAGAGGAAACAAACGGAGCTTTGGAACCAACGATTTACCCGGTTCTGACTGCATGGGGATTTACAACAGGAGAGAACCGTGTCCCGGCAGAGACAGAACTGGCGGAACTTTTAGAAAAAGTCGGTTACGATAAAGTTGAATTGAATAATGACCAAATTCAAATGGAACCCGGTGGTATGATTGATCTGGGTGCCGTGGGGAAAGGATATGCAGGGGATGAAGCGGCACAGATTTTGCGTGAACGTGGTATTACCGCTGCATTGCTTGACATAGGGGGAAATATTCAGGCAATCGGGACAAAGCCGGATGGGAGTGACTGGCGTGTCGGATTGAAAGATCCCTTTTCGGGTGGCGTACTTGGAATCATTCAGGTTTCAGACGTGGCGGTGGTTACTTCCGGAAATTATGAGCGTTTTTTCATTGGAGAGGATGGAAAAGTGTATGGGCATATTATTGATCCGGCAACAGGGCATCCGGTGGAAAACGGCATTGCTTCGGTATCAGTCATCGCCAGTGAAGGGAAATTGTGTGATGCGCTTTCTACTGCGCTTTTTGTCATGGGATTGGAAAATGCACAGGATTACTGGAGACAGCACCGGAATTATGAAATGATCCTGATTATGGAAGATGGAGATATATATCTGACAGAGGGTATAAGGGACAGTTTTTCCTTAAATAGTGAATATAGAAATATGAAAATCAATGTCATCGACTGATGGAAGGAGGAGCAGTAAGTGATTTACAGGGATTTTGGAAAGACAGGGCTAAGGGTAAGCGCTATCGGCATGGGCTGCGAATATGTGTGGACAGCAGATGAGAAACAGATTTTTGATCTGGTGCGTGCTGCCGTGGATGCGGGAATCAATTACTTCGATTTGTTTGTAGGGACTCCCACAACGAGGGAATATTACGGAAAGGCATTGAAGGGAGTCCGGGATAAGATATGCCTGGCCGGGCATCTGGGATGTGCCGATAAAGACGGACAGTATGTAAAAACAAGGGATGAAGCGCTTTGCAAAGATTTTCTGCGGCAGTTTTATGAAAAGCTGGATACAGACTACATAGACGTTCTGTTTCTGCATAACTGTGATGATGAAGCAGATCTGAATGAAATACTAAATGGCTGGATGTATGCCTATGCCAAAGAGTTAAAAGATACCGGGCGCGTGGGATTTATCGGTCTTAGCAGCCATAACACGAAGATTGCACTGAATGCGGTAAAGAGCGGAAAGATTGATGTGCTGATGTTTCCGGTCAATCCACTGTTTAATCTTCTTCCGCAGGATACGGCGGATGCAAGGATGAAGGGCCGGGAGGTAAAATCCATGACAGAGGAGGAAAAGGCGGCATATCCATCAAAGCAGGAACTTTATGAACTTTGTGGGAAGCAGGGCGTACCGATTGTGGCCATGAAACCATTTGCAGCGGGTAATATTCTCAAAAGCCATGAAGAAGGGAGACTGAAAGGCTTATTAAGCCTTACGCCTGTCCAGTGTATCAGCTATGTCCTTTCGTTCCCGCAGGTGGCTTGTCCCGTTCCGGGATTTGCAAACGTAGATGAGTTGAATCAGTCATTGGCATATCTGACAGCGAGCGGGGAGGAAAAGGATTTCAGCGAAATTCAGGAAAGTCTGGTGGGGCAGTTCGCAAACCAGTGCATGTACTGTAATCATTGTCAGCCATGCCCTAAAAAGATTGACATTGCTGAAGTGACGAAACTGGCTGACATGGCGGAAAAAGAGATGACAGATGAATTGAGGGAACGGTATGCAGCGCTATTGGTGACAGGAGAGGACTGCGTTCACTGCGGCTCCTGCACGAGAAGGTGTCCTTTTGGTATTGATGCATCGGAGAACATGCGGAGGGCACAGAGGATTTTTGGATGTTGAGGCGGCTAAATCCTGCATTTATATGACGGAGGACAATGGATGAAATTTATAAAAAAACTGATGTATATTATCCTGGTTTTACTTGCACTTGGTTGTGCATTTGTCCTTGTCTGTTCATTTAATCCGGATATTACAAAAAAAGTTGCAGCACTGCTATATCCGGAAATGCAGGAATTAGCGGAAGCAGCTGAAGATAATTTGGATACCGGACAAGGACAGGACGTGGTAAAAGATACTATCCAGGAACCGGAAACGCCGTTTTATGTTCCTGAAAGGGCAGATCAGGAACATATATGGGAAGCAGATGAACCGGATATAATGGATACTTCCAACAGTAACAGCATTGCTGAGACTGTTACTTCCGGTTATATTCTGCCTGACATGGATAACATTGTCATTCCTGAAAACGTATCCGGCAGGAATGGCTATCAGGAGGTTCAGGAGGAACGGGAGCAGGTAGATGATGAGACTGCAGCCGTTCTCCAAAGCCAGCTTGATGTCGGAAACACAGGGGACGGACTTGAGTTTGACGTTTTGTATTATCCCTATTATGCTATGCTGGATGAAAAAGGACAGCATATGTATCGTCAGATTTATGCAAATGCAAATGATGTCTATTCCCAGTTCCTTCCTGTTGAGGAGATGACGGCAGGGCAGCTTAGAAATATCTTCTCGGCAGTTTATAACGACCATCCGGAGCTTTTTTGGATGGATACGGCATATGCCTGCAAATACGGGAGGGACGGGCGATGTGTGGAGATTGACCTGAGATTTAACCGCACTGCACGGGACTTGGAAAATGCACAGGGTACTTTTGAAAGTAATGCGGAAATCATTATTTCACAGGCACAGGGGCTGTCCAGTGATTACGAGAAAGAAAAGTATGTCCATGATGAGCTGATCAGCAGGATAGCTTATAATATGGGCGCTGAAATGAACCAAAGCGCATACAGTGCGTTGGTAAACGGGCAGACAGTATGCGCAGGATATGCGAGGGCCTTTCAATACATTTTGCAGCAGCTTGGCATCCCGTGTTATTACTGTACGGGATTTGCAGGGGAAAGCCATGCATGGAATATCGTCATGCTGGATGGTGAATTTTATAATGTGGATACTACATGGGACGATACAGGTGACGGTACTTATGATTATTTTAATAAAACGGACGAGGATTATGCCGGGAACCATATCCGGCAGGAACTTTCCGTATACCTGCCTCCCTGCAATGGACAGTCATACCGGAATTTGGAGCGGGAAGCGGAGGATAACGGTCTTAGAAGCCTTGCAGATTTGGGATTGACAGATGAGCAGGTCATTACGGATATGGAGGGATATTATAAGGATTGTTACGAACAGATGCTGCAAAACGGCAGGGGAAACTATACTTTT
>CAJUCN010000052.1 GCA_910585005.1 uncultured Lachnospiraceae bacterium
GGCGGGCTTATAGCCCGCGTCCCTAGCCACCCGTTTTACGGGTGGGGGCGACTTGGAGCTGTTGCATTTTAAGTAGTCTGAAATTATTTTTTGCATAGAAACCGGTTGACAAAGGGGGACTTGTACATGTTTCACAAAATATTATGAAAAGGTGGTGTTTGGAAGAACGGTTATACCTGACGGATAAAAAAGGTTATCCACAATGAAAAAACGCTAAAATGGGGAAATATGATTTATACACGAAGTTATCCACATTATCCACAGACGGAATATCGGAACAAGGGGAAGAAAAGGGAGTGAAATAAGAACGGACGTTTTGTGAATTATGATAGAAATAGCTATATGGATCAGAATGTGTCGGAAAAACACGATAACATAAATTGTCCGAAAACTATGATTATAACAAAACAAAATATAGGAATTGTTGCATAACAGGTACAAGCTGTGGTATAATGTCCATACAATAATCCAAAGAAAGGATGATGAGTATGAAGTTTGTTATAGTTGGAAAGAATGTTGAGGTTACTCCGGGGCTGCGAAGTGCGGTTGAGGATAAAATCGGGAAACTGGAAAAGTATTTTAGTCCGGAAGCAGAAGCCCATGTGACGTTAAGCGTTGAGAAGGAAAGGCAGAAAATTGAGGTTACCATTCCGGTGAAAGGAAGTATCATCCGTTCTGAGCAGGTGAGCAATGATATGTATGTATCCATCGACCTGGTAGAAGAAATCATAGAAAGACAGTTAAAAAGGTATAAGAATAAACTGGTGGATCAGAAACAGTCGGCGAGTTTCTTTAAGCAGGAGTTTATTGACAAAGAGTACATGGATGAGGAAGAGATCAAGATCATCCGTTCCAAGAAGTTTGATATTAAACCCATGTATCCGGAGGACGCCTGCATTCAGATGGAACTTTTAGGGCATAGTTTCTTTGTATTTTGCAATGCCGAGACAGACCAGATCAATGTTGTGTATAAGAGAAAAGGCAATACTTATGGGTTGATTGAACCTGAATATTGATGTTTGGCAAATACAGATGTGGACAATAATGAAAAGGGTGATGAAAAGATGTGTGGCGTGCCACACATCTTTTTGGTATAATGAAACGTACGGCATACGCAAAGCAAGAAGGGATTTGCCTGGAAACGGAAGATAGGAGAGCCAGGCGGGAAACAGACCATGGTTTTTATACAAATCATTGCATTGATCATTATCATATTAGCGGCGGCATGGATGTTCCGTATCCAATTCGTGGAGGCAGTGCCTGTTTCGGTTTCTGCACTGATACTGCTCCTGGCTGGGCTTAGTTTTTTGAGGGGCGGACTGTGGTTGTGGGACTTTTTGGCAGTTCTTTTGCCGGCAGCGGCAGGCGTATATCTTTGGAGGATCCCCAAAGAAAAGAGGAAGGAAATTATCCTTTTTGTAAAGAAAGAATTGACAAGTGCAGAAACGGTCACAGCAATGGCATTGATTCTGATTGTTACGCTTTGTGTCAGCGGAAAACCAGTGAGCTGGTGGGATGATTATAACTTTTGGGCAACAGATGCGAAATCTTTGTTCTTTTTAGACGGCTTTGCAGGGAAGTATGCCAATGTGGCGCCGGAGTTCGGCGATTATCCGCCGGGAACCCAGATGATGAAATGGTTTTTTTTACATTTTTCACCAAATGAATTCAGAGAAGGGCTTATGTTTGCCGGATATTACTTTATGAATCTGGCTTTTTTGGTTCCGTATTTAAAATATATAAAAAAACACAATGTTTTTGCGATGGCTTTTGGAGGGATTTTGTTATGGATATTTCCCTCCGTGGCGGAATCCTTTTGGATTGACGGTTGTTGTGCAGATCTGACTATGGCGCTGGTGTATGGCGGTTTCCTTACGGCAGTAGTAGACCGCAAGGGCCATGGGGAAGGTTTTTATTATATCAGGCAGGCCCTTTATCTGATGGTTCTTGTGCTGTGTAAGAATACAGGGTTTATCTGGGTGGCGTTTGGCCTTTTGTTTGACTATGGATATCATGTCGTAGCAGATCAAAGAGAACCCCTTTTGAAGGAGAACAGGAAAGCGCATCGTAAGGCGCTTCTCTTAGTGACAGCGTTTCCGGTGCTGGCGGAAGGAATCTGGCTTGCTTTTTGCGTGCTGAACCGGAGGGTGGCGAAGCTGACGGGGACAGCAATACGGATGGCGACGGGAAGCATGAATCTGCCGGATTATCAGGAGGCGATGGTGAAAGCTTTTGCGGAAGCCTTTGTAAAATGGCCGCTTCACAGGGGAAACACAGGGGCTGTTGATCTAAGTCCGCTGGCATTGTTTCTCTTGCTGTTGCTTTTTGTCCTATTGCTTTGGAAATTTCATCTGATCCGGAAGGGGATTGCCCTGTATCTTGGTGTGTTTATGGTTTGTTCGGGAGCGGTATTTTATGCCTTTAATCTGTTAGGGCATTTGACGATTTTTGCGGTGGAGACGCAGTATTTAGAGCCTTTCGGAATGATTTCTTCCATAGAACGCTATGGCGCTCCCTTTATGATCGGCGGACTGTGCCTTGTGGCATATTTGGTTCTCGAGAAAGGCGGACGAAAAGGAATGCTAGTGTGTGCGTTGTTTATCCTCCTTACGGCGGATTATGCAGGGGCATACCGGGGATTGTGGGGCTATGGAGGACAAAAAGGAGAGATCCTTTCAACGCGAGAAGAAATTGTGGATGAAGCAGCAGAGCAGTTTCTTGAACAGGTGGGAGCCGGAAGACGGGGAAACACCGGAAGGGTGCTGTATTTAAGGGATATTTCGGATGTGAGCTGGGTGCGGAACACTTATATCGGATTTGAGGCAGCTCCCGTTTCGGTGATGTATGGAAATGTGGATATACAAAGCGGTACGGCTCAGGATATTTTGGATGCGGCAACTGCCGCCCACGCAAAATTTTTGTATGTGGACGAGCTGTCAGGAGATGGACAGAAGCTGTTTGAACCTTTCCTTCAAGGGGAAAAGATGGAATACGGCCGTTTATACCGGCTGATAGAGACGGCTGAGGGGATGGAAATGAGAAAACATGACAGTAAATTTGCCCTTTCATTTTGAGAAGATGTTACAGCATGGAGACGGACTATGGGAGAATTTGATATTAAGAAAGAGATTCCGGTTGTCATTCCTTCTTATGAGCCGGATGAAAAACTGATCATCCTGCTTGAGAAGCTGCGGGAGGCGGGCTTTGTTCAGATTGTGGTGGTGGATGACGGAAGCGGAGAGTTGTATGAACATTTTTTTCAAAGGGCGGAACGAGACTTTGGCTGCCAGGTGCTTCGTCATAAGGCCAACCAGGGAAAGGGACGGGCATTAAAAACAGCATTTCACCATTGTCTGGAAAAGTTTCCGAATCTGCCAGGAGTGGTGACAGCGGATTCGGACGGGCAGCATACGCCTGAGTGTATCTTAAGCTGTGCAAAGGCTTTGGCGGAACACCCTGACTCTCTGATCCTTGGATGCAGGTGTTTTGAAGGGGAGGATGTGCCTGCCCGTTCGGAGTTCGGCAATAAGTGCACCCGGATCGTGATGCGTTACCTTACGGGTATCACAGTGTCCGATACGCAAACAGGGCTTCGGGGAATACCAGCGCCCTTTATGCGTCAGCTCCTTTTGGTAAAAGGGGAGCGGTTTGAATTTGAGACGAATATGCTGCTTGAGACGAAGGAGAGGAAAATTCCGATCGTGGAGGTTCCGATCAGGACGGTTTATATTGAGGACAACAGGACAAGCCATTTTAATCCGGTTAAGGATTCCGTTAAAATTTATATGATCTTTGGGAAATTCCTGTTTTCTTCCCTGTCGTCCAGTGTTGTGGACTTGGCGCTGTTTTCCCTGTTTTGTCATTTTTTGCGGCAGGCGGACTTTGGCACGGTTTCTTATCTTACTGCAGCCACCGTGATGGCAAGGGTGTTGTCCGCAGTTTACAATTATACTTTAAATTATAAGGTGGTATTCCAAAGCGAAGGTTCCCTTAAGGCTACATTGTCCAGGTATGTGCTGCTGGCCCTGGTTCAGATGGGGTTCTCCGCTCTCTTGGTGAACCTTTTGTACCCGCTTTTTGGCGGTGCGGAGGTTCTGGTCAAAGTGCCGGTAGACGTGCTTTTGTTTTTCCTGAGCTTTGTGATCCAGCGGGAGTTTGTTTATGCAGGGCATTCCCACTAGGTATTCCCGGAAGGAACCTTTTGGTATGCGGTAACAGCAGGATCCTTCATTTGGAAAGTGCGGAACCATTCTTTGGTTTCGGTATTTTTTTCCGTGAGGGATCTGTTTTTGTACAAAAACCGGGTGAGGGCATAGCAGTCGATCCAGATCTCATTGTTTCCTTCTTTTTGGGATTCGTCGAAGATAAGCTGCAGCCCCCAATGGAGATGGACGGTTTCGATGTTATTCACATTTTCTTTGGCGCTATAGCCCGTGTGCCCCATGTAGCCGATCACATCGCCGGCAGTTACAACGCTGCCTTCTTTGAGAGCAAGGGCGTATGGGAAATTTTGGCGCAGATGGGCATAGTAATAATAGCGTTTGCCATCGAAGCTGCGGATGCCAATACGCCAGCCCCCATATTGGTTCCAGCCAAGGGCTTCCACATAGCCGGACTCTATTGCGATGATGGGCGTGCCAATCTGCCCCATCATGTCATGGCCTAAGTGCGGCCGTTTATATCCGTAACTCCTGGAAGAGCCAAAATCATCATAATCGCTGTATTCAAATCCCTTGGCTATGGGAGAAAAGGCTTTCAGTCCATAGACCTTTTTCCAATGTTTTTGTCCCGATTCATTTTCCTGTTCGATTTCATATTCTCCTACCATACCGCCAAGAATGGCCTCGTAAGCCTGGTAATAATAATGATAATATTTCATGTCGGAGGTCAGTTCCTGCATGGTCGTCTTTTGTTCTGAAAGTTCAGAGGCAAGCTTCTGTATCAGAGAGATGCTGCTCTTATCAAATTTACCGCCGCCTTTTGCCCCGGCATATGCCAACAGTTCAATCCAGTTCAGATGAACCGGGGAACCGTAGCTTGCAACATCCAGGTCGTAAGCTGTGCATAAAGCTTCATAGCTTACGTTAAAGTCTACCCATTTAATGTAGTCGCCGTCTGTGCCGGAAACCACTTCAATGGCTTCCAGCTTTGAAGGGCTGGCGTGATGTTTGATAAGCAGGCAGATGGCAAATAAAAGAAGACAGAAAATGCATATGGAAAATTGACGGCGGATTGATTTCATTGTCGGCACCATGGAAAATTGGTTAAAAAAATATATGAGACAAAAAGGGGAAAGATTCATATAATTTGATTTTGGAAATTGCATAGGAAATTTTTGAAATATATTGACAAATAATTAACAATATGATATGATCATTTCAACAGATAAAAGGGAGTAGCTGATATCCCACAGGATATATTTGAAACGTCAGGACGATGGAAACATCCGTTTCAAGTCAGTAAACTGTAGCAAGACTTTTATCGCAGCATAGATGCCGCGGTAAAAGTTTTTTTCATTTATGGGTCGGATAGACCCTGTTGAGTGCATTGGAGTTTCGGGGCAGAGAAAC
>CAJUCN010000053.1 GCA_910585005.1 uncultured Lachnospiraceae bacterium
AAAACAACAAAATTTCTTTGGCGTTTTCTTACAATTTTAGATCGGCGTTGACAACAGCATGGACTATGAAGGGGAGCTGTTTTCCTCGGCGGAGGATACGGAAAGGGCGGTGGAACACCGGGAGGACGTGGCGCGGCTGTATTCCGCTATGGAGATATTATCCCCATCCCAAAGGGAACTGGTGAAGAAAGTCTATTTTGAAGAACGGAAGATCACGGATATTGCCCGTGAGGAAGGTGTGGATAAATCTGCCGTTTCCCATCGGTTGGAGCGCATCCATAAAAAACTTAAAAAAGTTTTAGATTAGACTGATTATTCTAATGCTTGGGAGCCACCAATTTAAAGCTTGAGAGCCACCCAAAATCCGTCCTGATTTTAATGCTTGGGGGCCATCTATAAGATACAAGATATAGTTGTACTGAAAATATCATGACTTATTTTTCCAGCATATTCTCTTTTTGAACGAAAGAAGACAGAACCTTTGATGACCGGCTCTGCCCTCTCTTTGTCTGCTAATCGAAATCACCGAGACAATCTTTTGCATAAAACTTGAACAAAGCTTAAAATAACAGCTTCAAATTAATGGCAAATAAATTTCACCTCATTTTTTCTTTCTTACTTCATTAAAAATCTGAAGCTAGGAAAGTGCCTCCATGATGGCAAGTTCTGATATCCCTTCAACAGTGGTTCCTGTTCCAGGATCAAATAATTCTTGCTGTGCATCAGCTTTGAAATCATAAGATTTTAGTTCGGCTGTATACCATGCCAGGATTTCATCCCTTAAATTGTCTGCCTGATTAAGCAATACTCGTAGATTTCGTATTTTTTGTCGAATATCATTAGGAATGGTCGGTTCGTCTAACTTTATTTTCATTAAAAACCTCCTGATAAAAGGAATAAATGTTGTGGCATCTAAAGAGTCATCAGTGTTTCCTGCTAACGGTTGATTTATCGTCTGCCACATACAAAAATAAATCTGCGTTTTTATGAGTTTAAGGACTCCATAAGTTTTCTGGCTTTTTGAGAATCGTACAGCTTTCTGAGGTTATTTTCGGTAGTCGGTATGGAATAAGAGTTATGTATGATCCGGTCCATAATAGAATCGGCCTGGGTTCCGCCGCCTAACCGTTCATGCCAGTCACAGACCTCGTATTGTCCGACAAAGATCGTCGGATTATTTCCACAACGCTGTTCTACCAACTCATATATGAATTTTGACTCTTTCTCATTAATCTTATAGTTCAGCCATTCATCTATGATCAGCACTTTATAGTTTCCCAGTTTCTTTCGGTATCGTACCTGCTCTCTGAGGTTATCTTTGTGGGTCTGAAAATGTCCCAGCATATCCGGCATTCTGATATAACACGTCCGGAGAGTCTGTTTACATGCTTCTACACCCAGGACACATGCAAGATAGGTTTTCCCGGCACCCGTCGGGCCTGTAATGATCAGGTTTGTTGCAGCACCTACGAATCCCATGGTTGCAAGATTTGCAATCTTCTCTCTACTGATCTCTCGTGCATCACAGTCTAAAGTTTCAAGGCTTGCATTGGGATACTTTAAATCTGCATTCTTTGTCAGCCTGGTGATCAGTCTGTTCTGCCGTTCTGTTATTAGAGCTGAGAGCAGATGCTCCAGCCTCTCATTGTAAGTCAGGTCAACAAAAGATACTTCTTTTTCCTGAGCCTCGATCACAGCCACTAAATCACTGAGTTCTAATACTGATAATTGTTTCTTGATCTCTGTATCCATAAATTTTTACCATCCTCTCTATAATAATCCGCACCTCTTACGATTCCCTGCTTATGATCTTTTACGTTCTTTTTTGTAAGATCATTTTTTCTGTTTTTTGCAGCTCTTTTCACATAAGGCATAAGCGTGTTGTAAGTAATCAGATGGAAGTCCTTAAGTGCAAGGCTACAAGCCGTTTCAAGGATATCTTTACCATATACACCGGCGATATCCAATACGGTTCTTGCATCTACAAGAGCCTGTTCTTTTACTTTTGCATTGTCATACAACCTTCCTATCACGGTTCTTGTACTGTTGCCAATAGTTTCTGCTTTATTCAGCGTTGATTCCATTGTATCCGGAGTGTATATTGGATATGGAAGATGGGACATCTCTGTTCTTTTCGCATTCCGAATGCCTGTGGGAATACGTTTATGCTCAGCTACTAATTGATGTGAGGCGTAGATACAAACAAGAGAACTGTTATACTGCACATCAACGTATTTATTTATGTAACTGCTTGGAACAGAGTATTGTCCCTTGTGAAACCATATATGGGAATTCGGGCCTACTTTGTGATTATATGGCCACTCACAGATCTCAAAGGGAAGCATTGGCAGGGTTCTGAGATATGGTTTTTCTTCCAGCTCATAAATTGTTTTTCTACTGCCGTTTCTCTTTTGGAAGGGTTTGTCATTTAGCCTGTCAAGTGCTTTTCTGATTGCCGAATTAAGCCCTTCTATAGAATGAAAAGTTTCATTTCTGAGCATGCCGATGATCTTTCTTGCAATTTTTCCCACCGCGCCTTCGGCACTTGCTTTCTGTTTGGGCTTCTTTACCTGTGCCGGCATAATTGCAACCTGGTAGTGTTCTGCAAAAGATAAATAGGAATCATTCAGCACGACCTCTCCATGTTTCGGATGTTTGATCACGCCTGTTTTTAGGTTGTCACACACAATCCTTACCGGTGTCCCGCCAAAGAATTCCGGCATATGGACATTGCATGACAGCCAGTCTGACTGGTTCATAGAAGCGGCAGCCTCTACATAGGTATACTGGCTGTACGGAAAAGCCGCAACAAACAGATATGCCGTTTGCTGTTCCTGTTTGTCAGGATCCTTGTAGCTCATCGTAGGACCTGACCAGTCAACCTCCAGAGTTACTCCCGGTTTGTGTTCGATATGACTGGTATAATTTTTATCAGCTATAAAGCGTTTATAGCCATTTGCGAATGTAGCATAACAGCAATGGGAAACCCCTTGTGTATTACACTTTTCACAGTATTCCTCCCATAACAGCATTTCTGTAACCCCGACCTTTTTCAATTCACTGTGGACATACGAATAGTCCACTGGAGCAAATCTGTTTCTTGGCCTGAAGGTATGGGGATAAAAAAGCTGATAGATCTCGTCATCGTTCATCACACATATTTCATCCCAGTCTTTGTCACATTTGTCATAAGATTCTTTCACAAATGCAACAGAATTACGAGAGACCTTCAAAGTTTTAGAGATCTCTCTGGCACTTAGATCCTTGTGAAGAAGTTCAAGGATCTGTCTTACTTTTGTTTTCTTAAACATAGAAAACCTCCTTTAAAATGTATTTGAAAAGTACGGGTACTTTTCATAAACACATCTTAAAAGAGGGATCTTATCCTAAGCAATATATTGGGATGACCACAATATATAGTGGTGGCTCCCAAGCTTTAAAATACACTGGATCCAGGTGGCTCTCAAGCTTTAAATTGGTGGCTCCAAAGCATTAGAATAATCATATAGGAAGAAAGCGGCCAGACCGCTTGACTTTACGGCCTTTCAGAGTGATTAATAGACTACCCAAAAAGAAAGGAGCGCGGACGGATATGGCAGATAATGAGGGAAAAAAACTGAGGGCGTCAATCTACTGCAGGGTGGGAAACCCAAAGGATGCGGGGCCTTGTTTTAAAGAAAAATGCGGGAGCCCTGCGGGGCAGGGACGGAAAGGAGCGGATGCAGATGCGCATAAGGAAAGTTGCGATATATGCGAGGGTGTCAACAGAGCATGAGGCACAGCTTTCAGCATTGGAGAACCAGGTGCAGTATTACGATGACCTGATAGACAGGCACCCGGACTGGGTGCTTTACCGCCGGTATATCGATGAAGGGATCACCGGCACCTCCATATCCAAGCGGAAAAACTTCGTGCGGATGATGGAGGACGCGAAGGACGGACATTTCGACCTGATCGTCACGAGGGAGGTATCGAGGTTCGCAAGGAACACGGTGGACACCCTCCAGCAGACGAGGCTCTTGAAGCGGATGGGGATTGAGGTGTATTTCACCGAGGACGGCATATGGACCATGAACGATGAGGACGGGGAGCTGCGGCTGACCATCATGGCGACCCTCGCGCAGAACGAATCGAAAAAGACCTCCATGCGGGTGAAGGCGGGGCAGATGGTCTCCTTCCAGAACGGGGTGGTCTACGGCACCGGGAACGTGCTTGGCTATGACAAGGTGGGGCCGGAATACGTCATCAACGAGGCGCAGGCGAAAACGGTCAGGAAGATATATGATATGTACCTTGCAGGCAACGGCTACCAGAAGATAAAAAAGCGGCTTGAAAAAGACGGCGACCTCACGGCGATGGGGAAGAGCCTGTGGCATTACGCCACCATCAGCCATATCCTGAAAAACCGCCTCTACTGCGGGGAGCTGGAATACCGGAAGGAATATGTGCCGGACTACCTCGAACAGAAGAGGGCGAAGAACAACGGGGAGCTTGACCGCGTCATCGTGGAAGGGAAGCACCAGCCCATTGTTACCAAAGAGGAATTTGAAAAGGTGCAGAATCTGCTGGCGGAGCGGAATGCGGAATCACGGAACTACCGGAAGAACAAGGGCACCCACTCGGACGACCTCTGGCGCAGGAAGCTGCGCTGCCAGTGCGGACACGCTTTCGCAAAGACCAGGTGGCACTCCAAGTCAAGGGACTTCACCACCTACACCTACAAGTGCTATGACCAGACCCGGACGGGGACCATATCGGCAAGGCTGAAAAACGGCTTAAGCATTGAGGGAGTCTGCCGGGCGCCGCTGGTGCAGGACTGGAAGATACACACGATGGCGCAGAAAGTCCTCCACGCCGTTTTCGATGACCCGGAGGGGACGCTGAAAAATGCGGCGGCGGTCCTCGGTCTCGGCGCGGCAGGGGTGGAGCAGGCGGAAGTGCTGCGGGATAAATCCATCATAGAGGAAAAGCTGAAAAAGGAGCAGGGGCGCTACGAGACGCTGCTCGATATGCGGATGAACAACGAGATACCGAGGGAGGTATTCAGCCGCAAGCAGCAGGAGGTGGAGAAAAAGATAGCGGAGCTGGAACAGCAGATGATGCAGTACGGCGATGTGAAGCCCGCCACGGAGGCGGATGTGAGCGGCAAGCTGGAAAACCTGCGCAGGCTCATGGAGCAGCCGCCCGTGCCGGAGGATGGGGAGTTTTCGGAGGAAGATATCGATAAATATGTTTTCGGGGTAAGGGTTTACGAAGACCGCTTTGAGTGGCTCTTAAACTTAAGCCCCGAAGCCCGCGGGGAACTGGATGACGCCGGTTCCCCTGTTTATTTTACGAAGCTGACGGTCACGCCGGATGACGAGCGGG
>CAJUCN010000054.1 GCA_910585005.1 uncultured Lachnospiraceae bacterium
GGCAGATTCCATCCATACATGGGCATTACAAATTTTCTGATCAGGTCACAATAGGATATTTTGAACAGAATCTGATATGGGATGATACGGCAAGGACTCCTATACAGATTGTTTCTGACAACTATCCTGATATGGTGGTGAAAGAAGTCCGCAAAGCCCTTGCCTTGTGTGGTATTTCAAGTAAACACGCCATGCAGCCTGTCGGAACGCTAAGCGGCGGCGAGCAGGCCAAAGTAAAAATGTGTTTGTTGACATTAAAGCCGTGTAATTTTTTGATACTGGACGAGCCAACAAACCATTTAGATATTCAGGCGAAAGATGCGCTAAAAACTGCATTAGTGGAATTTGCTGGTACAATTCTTCTTGTTTCGCATGAAGAAACATTTTATAGAGAATGGGCAGATAGGGTGATTGATATAGAAAAACAGGGTTAATCGGAAGGGAAAGTAGGCGAATATGCGGCGGTCTGCCGTTTCCGCAGGCAGACCGGGCGGCCTGATAAGGGAAATTACTTGGAAAGCGGGGAGGTTAGAGGTAATATGCTGTCAAGTACCTTTCCCGGTTTTTATCTGTCTTTCGGAGAAAAATCTGTATAACAGGGATTGATAAGATATATATTTTTCATAATTTTTTTAAAAAAGTAAGTGTTTTTAAATTTTTATTCGTATTATATTATATAAAACTGGCCAGTTAAATGTACTGTTTGAGAAAGGGGTATCTGTGATGAATGATAAAAAAATAATCTCAGCAATCGAAGCACGGGACGAGCAGATGCTGGCATTTGTAGTACAGAAATTTTCCAAACTTCTCTGGAAGATTGCTGCATCCATTTTAATCAATGCGACTTCCGCTCAAGATGTGGAGGAATGTGTAGCAGATGTGTTTATTTATCTGTGGCAATATCCTGAAAAGTATGATCCTGACAAAGCGAAGCTATCTTCATGGCTTTCTGTAGTCGCAAGGTCGAAGGCAGTGGACAGTTACCGCCGGATCACCAGAAAAAGGGAAATATCTATGGAAGAGATTGTGGTGGAAAGCCTGGGATACGCTGAAAATGATGTGGCAGATGAAGAAAAGGATAAATTGCGCTCCTGTATTGAAGGATTGGACGAAAAGGAAAAAGAGCTGGTCATAAGGCGGTATTACTATGAGCAGAAACCGGCGGAGATTGCGGTTGCACTGGATATGCCAAAGAAACAGGTGGAAAACAGATTATATTATGTGAGACAGAAACTGAGAAAAATGATGGAGAAGCAGGAAGGAGAGCGGTCATGATGAAAGAAAAACATTTCATGAAAAAGTACAGCAGAGAAAACCTTAAGGATATACAGGCTATTGTGCAGGAGAAAACAGGAGCAGCCATTGTTCCGGACAGAAAGCCGGCCGGATATAAAATCAGGAAGATGGCGTTTTTAGCTGGCAGTTTGTTATGTTTGGTATCGCTAAGTGTTTTTGCTTATGCAAAGTTTTCAGGCCTGAATGGGGATTTGGCAGGGTTTGCATCAGCCTATCAGGGTGATGGCAGGTTTGAGATTGTCATTATAAATGATTCCGACAAGGAATTGGAGCTGCAAGATGATGTAAAGGTCATGCAGTGGTCAACTAGTAAAGAGGTAGAAGGGGACAGTGGTAAGATCAGGATGTCCGGACAGACAATATTGCCTCACTCTCAGGGAGTCGTTTCCATTGATATATCAGAAGGCTATGATGTGAAGGCAATGGAAGAAAATCTGCCGGAAGGAGATTGGTACTATTTTATTTTGACTAATAATAATTTTGCCTTTGGGCAGGACTGGATGTGTTCCTTTGACTTTGATATCGAACAGACAGAAGATGTCATGGACAGATCGGCAGATTTTATGGAGCAGATAGCAGGGGAACAAAGGACAGAAGAAAAGCAGTATGGTACGGGAGAGCTGGTCTTCCCGGAATGGAGCTGGCCTACAGTCAGCAGGAAAGTGTCAGGGCTTTATGGCATACGGGAAAATGGAACTCATTCGGATCATATAAATATTGCCGGAACAGCCGGAGATGAAATCTATGCAGTTGCAGATGGAGTGGTGCTGGAGGCAGCATTTGAAAGCTACTCTGGAAACTTCATTGTAGTGGATTTAGGAGATGGCATTACAGCTAAATATGGGCATCTGAAGGAAATAAAGGTGTCCGAAGGCGAGGAAATAAAGCAGGGACAGGTTATCGCAATATTGGGACAGACCGGAATGGCTACAGGCCCTAATCTGATGTTTGCAGTAAGCATCAATGGGGAGGAAGTCAACCCATTTGTAGAATAGAAAGACAACTTCCTATCAAAAGAAAAAGACAGCTTCTATCAGCCTATATCGGCTGGAAGCAGAACGGAGGCAGGTATGTATAAAAAACGTATGATAATAACGGTTATGATGGCTGTATGCTTTATAGCAGCCTGCGCACATAAACCGGACAGTGAGGAACAGGTAGACATCAGAGATGCCGTGGGAGACAGCGGGCATCAGGAAAGCTGGATGGAGGAAGACGGAGCGGGAAGCCTGTCCAATGATGAAAAGACTGCTTCGGATGGCGAGGCTGCCCCGGCCAGCAGTTTCCCTGAAATTAATCCCACAGAATCCCCGAACTATTCTTTCGACAGGGAGATTTCTGAATTCCTTGATGCCTGCGCTGGCACAAGGATTGAGCAAACCATTCCGGCAGCGGATGGTACATCGCTCCTTATCAGTGCAGACGTCAACGTGGAGGGGATAACCAGAGTCAGCCAGTATGAATATGTCCTGACAGATATTACAGAGGAAATACGTGCAGATCTTTTTAAGTCGGTATTTCCGGAAACGGCGGATCAGGCTGAATATGATGAAATGAATGATGTCTGGACACTTGATATTGATGTTGCCATAAGGAATTATTTTCTGTACCAGATCAGCTATTCCAATGGAGGGACCACCATTCCCGGTGAACAGATTATCGTGTTTGAAAACAGGTATTATGACCTGTATCCTTTTGAGGATAATCGGCTCGGTTCTGTTTCAGACAGCAGGGTAAATGCTTCTCTGGACGAGGCAGAGAGTATATGCAGGCAGATAGTGGATTCCATAACAGATGCAGGGGATTATGCAGCGGACTCTATCCAGGCTTACGGGAAGAGTGGGAGGCGTCCTTATCTGAAACTGGTATTTAAGCGTATGTTGGATGGTATGCCCGTAACGGCATACAATGACCTGGTATTTTTGTTTGATAATGATGGCATTGAAAAGGTGACTGGTTCCCTGTTTTCCGTAAATGAGACAGGGCTGGATCAAAAAATGCTTTCTCCGGAGGAGGCCGTCGGGAAATTGCAGGAACAGGCAGAACTTTTGGACTTTGAGGGGGAGAGCCATGTTACAGTTACCGAGATCACTTTGGAGTATGTGGTGGTCATATCTACTGATGGTCAGATACTGGTCACACCTTTTTGGAGACTTCTGCTTGGAGAGAATGAGGATGAGAGGAACTTCCTGCGCCAGAAGATACTTGGAATTGATGCGGTTACGGGGGAACTGATATGGGAAGAACGTGGAAATACGCTGTGAGCAATACAGCATTTGGGGAGAAGCTATAGAATGCATACCACTAATAAGGTATTTCTCCGGTTTCCGGCAGATATAGGAATTAGGGAGCAGGAGATTATATCAAAATGGAGGAAATGTTGATGAAGAAAGAGGTAGGGTACTTCTTAGCGGTGATGTGTGTGTTGACATTAGTAGGATGTGGCACATTAGATAATGCGGAAAAAACAGAGGACAATCTTGCACAGTCTGCTGTGGAAGAAAGTATAGCATCAGAAGAAATCAATGTTGTGTCAGTATTGGCTGGTGTACAGGAGCCGATGCAGGACACTCAATTAGTGGCAGATGTTCTATCACAACCGGAAGAAGCGGATTATCAGAAAGATGCTGAGAAAGGTAATTCTGATATACAGGAAAAGGAAGAATGTTTAATGGATGTTACTGAAGCCGTGGAAGCAGAACAGGATAATCAAATAACTGTCCGGGAAGACATAATAAATGTAAATGAAATTAATGAGCAGGGTGGAATAATTGAATTTGCAGGAGATATGACATATAAAGAGTTTATAGATTTGGATTGGGTTTCAGATATTGATAACAGTTTGGATGAGGATACAAGCGTATATATCGTTAAGATATATTACCCGAATGGGTTTGAACATCATAAGGTTGGAAAAATTGAAAACTGCGAGGCAATAGGAGTATACCGTACAGATGATGGTGAGTATTTGGGCGGCAGTTTTAGAGAGAGAGTCACTCAAAGCTAAGAAGAAATGTAGAATACATTTTGTAGGATGAGATTGTGGCTGTTATCATAGGAATTCCCCCACGGAAGCATCTCACCAACAAGCCACAGCCTGACAAGGCAGGGCGGGCATCCCCGGTTTTCCGGCAAAACAGAGAGAGGCGATTGAAATGAATATAACAGGAATAGCAAAAAGCCATCATGCGGGCATCCCAAAGGCATCATCCGGGAAGGACTGGAAGCTGTCTGATTCCCTACGGGAGAAGATAGCCGGATACGCCAGGGAGGATGCGGCGCAGGGCATCTATATGGGGAATAAGTTCCTCGCCCTGCGGAAAAGCGAGGTCGCCAAAGTCGCGCCGGACAGGGCGGCGCTGATGGGGAAGGTCAGTCAGGAAATGGCGGACATGAAAACGATACGGGAGGCTGACAGGCGGTGGCTGTGCCTCCTGTTCGGGGAGCCGTATGAAGCTAAGTTCCAGTCCGAGGGGACGGGCTCCGCCGTCCATGTGTATGACGGGAACGGTGACGAGGTACTGACCTACACGGCGGGCGTGGGCTGGCATGAGAAGGAGTCGAAGGCGGAGACGCAGGTACACGGGGCTATGAAGGCCGCCTACTTTGATGCGTTCCGGGCGGCAAGGCAGGAGATAAATGCCGGGGCCGTGGAAATGCAGGGAGGTTTTGATGCGAGGGCGTGAGGCAAATACGAATGAGAAATAGTGGCAGTGCGGCATGAAGGGAGAGGCGTTTATTGGGAGA
>CAJUCN010000055.1 GCA_910585005.1 uncultured Lachnospiraceae bacterium
AAATAACCCCTTTTATTAGACTTTCATTTTTGTCTAATAAAAGGGGTTCACTTCACAAATGGCGGTGCTAAAAATATGTTAACGTGACAGTTCTAAAATTGCTTCCAAATCAGCAATCAACCCTTTGGAATAGTTTTCGGCTTCTCTGTATAATTGCTCAGCCTTAAAATGGTTTCCGCTTTGCAATGCCTGAATTACTTCATTACCAAAATTGTGGAAACGTTTATGTTTTTCGCCAAGAGAATTCCAAATTGGCAAAACTTCTGGTATTTGCGGCGTCATAGCATAGTAAAAATGACCAAACCCGCATTTGGTAGCGTCAAGCTGCAGGGGCATTAGCGTTTTATCAGATACCATTTTTTTCAGGTTGCTAAGCCAAGTTTGATGGGCTGAAATAGCAGTACTTACATACTGTCCAAATTCTGCATTCTCTAAATGGTAAAAAGCATCTTCCGCCATCATACCCATTTGTTTAACGGTGTCGTCCAGTGTCTGCTCAATACCAACCACAGGCTCCACGGCTTTTTTCAAATCAAAGCTGACCTGATTCATAAAATCAGTACTGCTTCTTAATTGATCTTCCATTTGTGCCATGGAACTGCTGAGTTCTTCACTGACAGCGGCAATAGAACTCATAGATTCCTTGACATTAGAAACTTGCTGCTGGCTTTCATCGTTAAGCTGCCATACATGTTTGATCTTTTCCGTAACGGTGTCAAGTGATTCAATGGTATCCTTTGTGCTCTGGATACTCTTTTTAGATGCACTTTTGATATTGTCCACAAATTCAGTCATGCTCTTAGTCAGCGTCTGTGTTTCCTCTGACAAGGAACGAATCTCGTTTGCAACTACAGCAAATCCCCTTCCGGCGGAACCGGCTCTTGAAGCTTCAATGGAAGCATTTAGTGCAAGCAGGTTCGTCTGAAGAGATATAGAATCAATACCAGAAATCACGTCACTCATACGCTTGATGATTTGGTATAACTCGTCCATATCCTTTTGTAATTCAAGAGATACTTCAATTGTCTGATTGGAGAGATCCTTAATCAAGGTTAACTCATTTTGCCCAACTTCAATTTTTTGGTATACTTCATCTGTTGCAGTTGATACTTCGATAATTGAATTTGTCAGTTCTTCATGCTGGCTGTTTGACATAGTTCCAGAACTGCCGTAAGATGAACCAAAAATTGTCTCAGTGGCACGGGTTACGTTGTTTGAAATCTCTACAATCTTTTCAGTCTGATGCTGCATTGTTAGATCAAGAGAGCTGATCTGCATGACGGCTTTGATGTTCTTTTCAAAGATCGATGCAAATTGCTTCCTACCCTTTGATAACCGTTGGTAGATATTTCCAAGTTCCGGTTCATTAGAGTAGTCAGCTTCCTTCAATTGTGAAACTGCTTTCATTAGTACGACTCTGTCTTTGATTCCCATATGATACCTCTTTTTCTTATAATTTGATGTGGAAGTAACAATATTAAGTTTTGCAGTGTTCCTTTCAGTAATATGTACTATATAATACATATCATAAGAAATAAAAAGGTTTTTTGCAACCATTTTATACAATGTTCTTAATTATTTTATAAAAATTTCTGGCGTTTTATAAAACATAGACAAAGATATTACGGAAAGATGTCTTCACAATTATTGTTTTCTTTGTTAAAATAATTTTATAAGCGGCATATTGGGGCAGTATATATCGGTTTATGAAGTTAAGAAAAGAGGCACAGGATGACACACAAAGAAAAGGCAGATCAATTGCTGCATCAGCAATATCATTGTTCGCAGGCATTATTTGGAGCGTATGCCAGCGATTTTGGGCTGGATTTAAAAACAGCTTTTAAGATCAGCACTTGTTTTGGCGGTGGCATGCGTCAGGGTGGGATTTGCGGATGTATTACGGCATCGTTACTTGTTCTGGGAATGGCCATGGGGTTTTACGATTCCCAGGACAGAGAACTTGAACTATATGGTAACAAGAAGACGGAAGAGTTTATACAACGTTTTACCGAAAAAATGGGTGGTATGATCTACTGTCGTGATATTTTAGGGAAAGACATTTCAAAACCTGAAGAGATGGCGGTTATCCGCAAAGAAGGATTGATTTTGCAGAAATGCCCTCATGCCATCTATGCAAGCATTGAGATTTTAGATGAAATGCTTGCGGAATATCTTAAGGATGTGGCAGAAAACAGCATTGACCTGGAAGATCTCCCAGAGGATAATGAAATGCACAGTGTTCTCAAAGGAATTGGGAAACGACGTCGTTTTAGGCGAAATGTTAACGATCTGCTATTTTCTTCCTCAAAGCAAATTGGCTTTATCCAGTTTGATATCCGTAAATTTAAAATAATCAATGACTTATATGGTGAAAAATTTGGTGATAAGGTTTTAGATTTTATTATGAACCAATTGAAGGAGTACTGTAATAAGGAGCAGTATTTTATTAACCTTCGCAGTGATGTGTTTATGATAGTGACAGAATATGAGAAAGAAGAGGAACTGATAGATTTTATCCATCAGTTAGATGCCAGGATCAAGAACTTCAAGAATGTTAAGCTCCAGATCGTTTATGGCGTATATACTGTGGAAGACAGGGAAATGGAACTCCGGCAGATGGAAGACAGGTCTGCCATGGCACGAAAGGCCGCCAAAGATAATATATTGACAAATATCCTATTTTATAATGAGCAGTTTAAGGATTCTCTTTACAACAGAAAATTCATAGAAGAAAATATGCAGGCGGCTATCAGTGAAAGACAGTTTGTCATGTACCTTCAACCCAAATACAGCATTATTAAAAACGAGATAATCGGAGCGGAAGCATTGGTGCGCTGGAACCATCCCGAAAGAGGGATGATCTTTCCGGATCAGTTTATTCCGATTATAGAAGAAAATGGATTTATTAAAAAAGTAGATTATTACATATGGGAGGAGGCATGCCGGTTTATCAGGCGGTGTGAGGAGGCCGGAATTTCCTCTTGTCCGGTTTCGGTGAATGTTTCCAGGGTTCATTTAAGAGATAATGAATGTATTCAGGTTTTGTCTGATATGATAGAGAGATGCAAAATCACGAAAAAACTGTTAGAGTTGGAGATCACAGAAACAGCCAATGATCAACAGATCAGTAAAAAGGCCCTTCAACTAAAAGAAGAAGGCTTTACGCTTTTGATGGATGATTTCGGAAGCGGATATTCTTCACTGAACATTTTACTGGAAACCCCTTTTGATGTGATCAAGCTCGATAAAAAATTTATGGAAAATATGATTGTCTCAGGAAAAGGAAGACTGATTTTAGAGCAGGTTGTGTTAATGGCGGATAAACTGGAACTAGGGCTTTTGGCGGAAGGGGTAGAGACTCAGGAGCAGATTGAAATGCTCCAGAACATTGGATGTGACCAAGTGCAAGGATATTACTATGCAAGACCTATGCCGGCGGATGACTTCTTTTCTCTTTTAAAGGAACAGCAGGATAGCGGAAAAAATTGATTTAATTGTTTAGAAGAAACATGAAAGTTTCGTTGCATGATCATATGATGTGTGTTAAAATATTTTTGGCAACTGAATAGTAAAGATGTCTTCAGGGCAGGGTGCAATTCCCGATCGGCGGTATAGTCCGCGAGCGCAGCAGCGCAGGACTTGACATGGGTTCAAGTCAGGATTTGGTGAAATTCCAAAACCGACAGTATAGTCTGGATGGAAGAAGATGTGTTAAATGTAGGATGTGCGGCAGCATCTGCTTTTTAGTAATTTCTTATGCGGAATCTATGAGTGGATGGGCTGTATAAACAGAGCTTTAACACCTGAAAGGCATTCTTGTGCTTTCGGGTGTTAATTTTATTTAAGGAGGTTCTGTTTATGAATAACAAAACAAAAAAACTAACAACTATCGGTATGCTCTGTGCAGTGACTTATGTGGTGATGCTTGTAGGACGTGTTCCTATCGTTCTGTTTTTAAGCTACGATCCCAAAGACATTGTGATCACAATCGGAGGTTTTATCTTTGGCCCGCTTGTTTCCTTTTTTATTGCGTTGCTGGTAGCTATAGTCGAAATGCTTACTGTCAGCGGGACGGGAATTATAGGATGCATCATGAATGTTATTTCCAGTTGTTCTTTTGCCTGCACGGCTGCATTTATTTACAAAAAAAGACATAATCTTTCCGGTGCGGTGATCGGCCTTCTTAGCGGATGTGGATTTATGCTTATTGTCATGCTGCTCTGGAATTACTTAATCACTCCAATTTACATGGGATATCCACGGGAAGCAGTGGCAGAACTTCTTCTTCCGGCATTTTTACCTTTTAATCTGATCAAGGGCGGCTTAAATGCGGCATTTACCATGCTATTGTATAAACCAGTCGTTACCGCACTGCGCCGTTCCCATCTGGTTGAAGGAGAGCCGAGTACAGGAAAGGCCAAAATCAATATTGGAGTGATTCTGGTATCGCTTCTTGTTATTGCTACATGTGTTTTGTTTGTATTATCTATCAAGGAGATTATTTAAGGTGCAGAGAGGGGCTGTTGCAAAAGTAGATGAATAATCACTACTGGAGCAATGGCTCCGTTTT
>CAJUCN010000056.1 GCA_910585005.1 uncultured Lachnospiraceae bacterium
TGGAAAAGGATATAGACCACTTCATAATATTTGCAGTAGACATTGTCATCATGGACAAACTTGAGGAATTTCCTCATCTGCTCCTTTGTGACCGCCTCCCTTGTCACGCTGTCATTCACCACCACCGTTGCCAGTTCAAAGCCGAATGGGTTCTTATGCAGGACATCGTCATCCACTGCCATCTGGAATGCCGGCCGCAGGACTCCCCTGACCGTCTTGATGATGCTGTAACCTTTCCCATCCTGTTGCAGCTTAATTAAAAACAGCTTTGCATCCGATGTCTTAATCTGTGAAATCTTTTTCTCACTGAAAGTTTCCTTCTTTAGAAGGTTCTGCACGAAATTGTAATTGGCGAGCGTGTTTGGCTTTACCCCTGTCTTTGTGCATAAATACCGCTCCACCAGTTCCCCGACGGTTATGTTCTTTCCCATTGGGTCCGAAAGCGTGTCAAGGTCATACCCGATCTGCTTCTCCAGTTCCCGCAGCGAAAGGCATGGCTTTTTTCCCACTGGCAGTTTATCCGTCGGCTCCAGCCTCCAACTGTAAACAAAATGCGGTTTGCCGTTTATGTGGTACTTAAACTGGTATTTCCCGTCCGCCCGGATAGATTCTCCCCGGTGCAGGACGCGGTGTTTGGAATCACGGCGTGTCTTTGTTCTTCCTGCTGGCATTCTTAAGCCCCTCCCTTATTTCTGGATTCGCCTCCAGGTACATTTCCAATTCTCCTCTAATGATCAGTCTGCGGCTGCCGTAAAGAGCTATAAAACTAAACTGTTTTTCTTCCTTTATCAACCGGTAAAACTTTCTCCTGCTGAAACTGAACAGTCTGATTGCCTCCTCCGGATTTAAAAAATCCTTTTCCGCAAGTGCCGGTTTCCTCATATTTTGTTTCCCTCCTGTCCAAAAATCTGCGGCCTTTCCAGGTCATGACATATATCACTCTAAAGCCCCGAAAAGTCAACGAGACTGTCCGAAAAATAAGAAAAAATGGCGTCAAAAATACCGCCAGAAACTTGTCTATATGTGACAATCTGGCGGCAGGAGCATTTTTTCGTATATCGGCCTGAAAGAACCCCATTTTTAAAAGAAAAAAGACCTGTATCAGACCATAATCATCTCCATTATTCCGTTTGCCCCGAGAAGATTTACCCCCTTCGGAAATTGTAGGCAAGGAAAGAAAGCCCCATTTCAGCGGCTGCCTTCCGCTTTCCTTTTGTCAGCAGATAACCGGCTCCGTTCCATCTTTTCACAGTTCCGTATGGATGCTCAACCACCGTGTTTCGCTTCCGTAAATGCTGCTGGTTGGGGTAGAACCGCAGGATCACCCATTCGTCCCATGAACTTTCTTCTTCGGATAACGTGATCACTTTGAACCGGCGGCTCGTCTTCCGGACAATTCTGTTTTCCCTAGCTTTTTCATAAAAGGCTTCTTCTTTCCGTGTTTCGCCCTCTTTGAATGAGACGATCCGTCTTTTATGAAGTGTACATTTGTTGGGGCATTTCAAACAGGCTGAAAGTCTGTGATACCTGCGGATGCAGGGATCTTTTTTGCCATTCGGGTGGCCCGGACCTGCGTAGAACAGCGTCTGACCCATCGGGCAGATAACTATGTCTTTTTCAATATCGCGCTCAAAATATGGATGTAACGGTGGTTCCCGCCTGACTTCCACAGGCGCTTTCTCCAATCCGCCCTGTGCTTTCATTTCTGCATAGGAAACCACTTCCCCGGTTTCTTTATCCAGATACAGGCTGCTTCCCTGTTCCCGGCGTTTCACAACTTCCAGCTCCACATCGCCCCGATGTAGAATCTCAGGCAGCTCACCGGCTGATATGCACTGAAGAATCGTATCCTTATCTTTTGAAAACAGCATTTCCCCGGTTACTTCTGTATCGGTTTTCTGGAACCGGAACATCCTGCTTTTCTCGCCTTTATTTGGATGCGTTGTAGGAGTATCCCCATTTAAAAGGCACTGCAGGATTTCTTCATCGTTGCTGTATCCTCTGTCCGCGATACCTTCAAGGTTTTCCACTCCTAATGCGGCTTTTGAGGCATTGATACCGTCTCCAAGCAGATGCCAGTCCGTGCATTCACTCGTTACATCATAATGAACAATCAGATGGTTTTTCGCTTCTACCGCAGTCTGCACATTGAAGCTTGGCCGGATGCCGTCCCTCGTTTTCATAAGACGGCTTTCCGGATCAGTAGTGCAAATGTGGTTCTCCCCGCTGCCTGCCATCTGTTCCAGTGCTTCAGTCAGCTGGGCTTTGCGGCGTTCCAGATAATCCAGCCCCCCGGCAATATCTTCTTTTATCAAAGCGCCCGGTCTCGATTCGGCTGCATCTGTTTCATCCAGTTCTTTCATGTATCTGCTGATTTTTTCTTCCACATCCAGAAGAACCTTCTTAGCATTGCTGCTGACATAGCTTTTATTGTCGGCATTCACCGCACGGAATTTTGACCCGTCAATCACCACTGATTCATGCGATAGCAGCCCTGCTCTGTTGCACAGCTTCACAAATGCCTTAAACACTTCTTTGATTGATTTTGCATTATCTTTCCGGAAGTCTGCAATGCAGCGGAAATCCGGGACAACCTTCTTAAGAAGCCACATCAGTTCCACATTCCGGGATGCCTCCTTCTGCAGCCGTCTGGAGGAACGGATGTGGTTCAGGTAGCCATACATATACAGTTTCAGCATATCGCGGGGATCATAACCGGGACGGCCTTCTTTGGCAGGAGCCGCTTTGAAGCCCATGAGGGATATATCCAGTGAATCGATAAAGGCATCGATGGCACGCACCTCATTATCCCTGCCAACATAATTATCGAGGGTATCAGGCAGTAAGATGACCTGGTTTCGATCTGCTCCTTGAATGTACCCCATGCCTGCATCCTCCTTGATGGTTCTAATGGTTTAATTATACAATATCCCGAACCTTTCCTCCATGTTTTCCCAGAGTTTTCGGACAGTCTGCAACTACTTGTGGCAAATAAAAAGGTTTTATACCGCAGAAGATTCATCAACAAATTTCTCAAATTTTGTACATATGATAAGATATCTGTTCCCGCTGTAAACTGCAAACCTCCCAAGGTTATCCTCTGCCAGCCGCCTCATCTTTTTTGTCCCTATGCTGAAATATTCAGCCGCTTCCTTATGAATATTATCCCCCTTGGGAGCCACCAGTTTCCCGCTTTAGAGCCATCCGGAAATGGTATTTTCCACCTTCAGAGCCACCACAACATATTGTGGCAGCACACATATTTGATTTCACTATAAATCTCCTTATAGTTATTCTTGGAGAACTGCTGATGCAGTATCACCAAATAATCTATAGGGAGGTCTTTTTATGTTTAAGAAGACAAAAGTCAGAAGTATTCTGGAACTTCTGGGAAAAAATCTAAGCGCAAGGGAGGTGTCAAAAGTTTTGAGTTATGAAACCAAAATAAGCTTGCTTTCCTTGAAGAAACGGGTATACTGCTCGTCTGTAAAATATTCCTGGATAGTGTCAATATTTTTTCGCAAATTTAATTTCTGCCGCTTGGTATCCGGAAGTCAGCCGGCTATG
>CAJUCN010000057.1 GCA_910585005.1 uncultured Lachnospiraceae bacterium
ATCTCAAATAACCCCGATGCTCTAAAAAATCTGAGGGGATAGACTACCGATCCGTTTGACAACTTACAGTGATCTCATTAAGCTGGAGCAGGAGGTGAAACAATGTTCAGGATAGGAGAATTTTCAAAGCTGACGCAGGTATCTGTTCGTATGCTCCGCTATTATGATGAGACAGGTATCCTGACACCGGCAGAGGTTGACAAGTGGACGGGACACCGGCTGTATTCGGTGGAGCAAATACCGCGCCTGAATAAAATCCTGTATTTGCGGGACAGCGGACTGAATGTTTCAGAAATTGCGCTTGCTTTGACGAAGGATGAGCAATCACTTCTTACGCAGCTCGACAAAAAGCGCATGGAGATAGAAAATGCAATACAGGCCGAACAGGAAAAACTGCAAAAAATCGAACTTGCAAAAAGTGAAATACAGGGTGGCAAAGGAGAGCTGCACTATCACATCTCCATTAAGCCAATCCCTGGGTATCAGGTGCTGTCCCTGAGGAGGGTTGTACCAGACTACTATTCCGAGGGTGACTTATGGAAAGAACTCTCTGCTTTTACGAGAGAGCAAAAAATAGAAATAACGGGCAGTACATTTTCTATTTATCACGATACAGAATTTCGGGAGACAGATGTTGATATTGAACTGTGCGCTCCGGTAAAGGAAATGGGGAAGGCAAAAGACCCATTTTGTTTTGGCACGACAGAACCAGTCCCGCATATGGCTTGCACAATGGTCTATGGCGATTTTGCAAATATAAAAGGAGCTTATCTTGCCTTTGCCGAATGGCTGCAGAAAAACAGCGAATACAAAATGTCTGCCCCCATGCGTCAAATCGTGCATAGAGGCCCGTGGAATGAGAAGAACCCTGAAAAGTATTTGATTGAGCTTCAAATACCACTGGAACACCATAGCCATATAGAAATTGAAATGCCCCGCTAAAAATGCAGGGCATTTTTTCCCTCTTGCATCTCACATGATGTGAGGTCTTATACTGGTTTTACCAACAAAGCAAGGAGGAAAAAAATATGACCTGTCAGTTAAAAGCCATTGGCAAAGTAAAAAATGATGAGAGCGGCACATTGATTCAGCTGGACCCGGAGTACATTCCCGGACTGCAGGCCCTGGAAGGCTTCAGCCACATCCAAGTCCTCTGGTGGTTCAGCGATTGCGACAACCATGCGGACCGGAATGAACTACAAACGAAACAGCCCTATAAAGGCGCACCCAAAGTCATGGGTGTATTTGCGACACGGTCTCCTGCACGTCCGAACCCTGTTGCATTAACAGCGTCCGAAATAATCAACATTGATTTCACCAACGGAATGATTCGTGTTGCGTTCATTGATGCGGATGACAATACGCCTGTACTGGACATCAAGCCCTATACACCGAGTTTTGACAGGGTTGAAACGCCCGGTGTTCCCGCATGGTGCAGCGAATGGCCGAAAAGCACAGAAGCGTCCGGCTGTTTTGATTGGGGACAGGTGTTTAACTTTTAAAGGGACAGCTTATGAAATTACAGGATTATGTTCAGAATAAACCTGTTCTTGAAACGGAACAGCTTATCCTGCGCCCTCTGCGAAAAGAGGATGTTACGGATCTGAAAGAATGGCTGGGTGACAGCTCTATTTATCAGTATTGGGGCAAACGCCCCGGGAAAAGTGACTTAAACCCAGAATTACTTTTCCAAAAGCAGGAGAAACCTGCGAAAAGTTTTCATTGGGGTATTATCCATAAGCAGGATCATAAAGTTATTGGCGATATGTGGGTATATCTCATTGAAAATGACCGCATGGCAAAAGTGGCATTTCGCCTTTCACCTGCCTGCCAGGGCAAACGGCTTATGACAGAAGCGCTGGTGAGAGCAGTTACCTTCTGCTTTGAAGAAACGGAATTACAGCGTTTATGGGCTGATGTTCACATACAAAATATTGCATCCTATAAAACTTTGGAAAAGGCAGGCTTCAAGCGTGAGGGGCTTATCCGTGGAGGTAAAATGGTAAACACATACTGCGATTACTATTTGTATGGTATGATTAAGGCTGATTATATTGAAATCTCCCAATCAAAAAGCGCATTGCGTGAAAAGCCCGGCAAAAAATAAAATGATATGATTTGATCATCAACTTAAGGAGGTGCCGCAATGCACGCATATGAAGCAATCGAACAATCCCTGACTTTTATTGAGGAACATCTGACAAAAGAAATTTCAACGGAAGAACTGGCAAATACTGTCGGTCTGTCCCCCTTTTATTTTCAGCGATTATTCAAAAGGCTGGTAAACAAACCGGTTCAGGAATATGTGAAGCTACGCCGTTTGGCAAAGGTTATTGAAAACCTGAAAAGTACCAACCATAGGATTCTTGACGTTGCCCTGGACTATGGCTTTTCAAGTCACGGGAATTTTACACGGGCTTTCAAGGAAACGTATGGGATTACGCCTGAAAGCTACAGGAGGGATTTGCCAATGCTCAATACATTCGCCAGGCCGGAAGTTTCCATGAATTATGTTTTAGTAGACGAGGGGGTTCCGCTGGTGGCCGGAAATATCGTCCTGGAAATCCAGAGAAGGACATTGGAAAAACCGGAAATTTACCTTGGCCTGGAAACGGAAGTCCGTATTTCCGAACAAATGCCGGCTGGTGAAAGCACAGGTGTAGATGTACCGGGACAGCTTTGGAAGCGTTATCACATGGAGAAGGTTTCCATCGCAGCCAATCTAAATACTGCTGTAGAAATGGGAATGTCCCATGGGGAAGATACTGTACAGAACCTTTTCACTTATTTTGCAGGCGGTCTTGTTCAAAATATTCCGGACCGGCTGCAGGATGGTTTTGTTAAGAGAGAACTCCCGGCAGGAGAATACATCGTTTGCAGAGTCGAAGCAGAAAATTTTGAGGATTTGGTAACGGTTTCTTTAGATCAGGCCGGTAAATATCTTTTTGGTATCTGGCTGCCCCGCCACAATTTAACCACGGAGCCTTTCTCAGCAGAAAAATATTACCGTGACCTGGAGGGGATGGCCTGTATGGAAATTTGGGTCAAGCCCCTGCCGCTGAAAAATAAAGGCTAAGGAGGAATTCAAAATGGATTGGAATACGCTATATTCAAAGGAAAAATCTCCTTCAATGGAGCAAGTCACAGAATACATTAACAATTCATTATGGACAGATTTTAATAACCGTATTCAGTCCACCTATCGGATCAGGCCCTGCATGGAACACAGCCGTTGTTCTATGCAGGCAGGCTGGAATATTAAGTATAAAAAAGGCGGAAAGTCTCTTTGTACACTCTATCCGATGCAGGGCTATTTTATTGCTCTCGTGGTTGTAGGAAGTCGTGAACTTACGGAGGCAGAGTTTCTTATGCCGCAATGTTCCGACTATGTGCAGACAGTATTCAAAAACACAAAAACCGGAAATGGACAGAAATGGTTGATGCTGGATGTGCGGGATAGAGAAATTATGGATGATGTATTTCGCCTTATCAATCTCAGAAAGCGTATACCATCATAGCAGGAA
>CAJUCN010000058.1 GCA_910585005.1 uncultured Lachnospiraceae bacterium
AACAAAAGTTTTAAAGTATTAGGCTGTATAGTTTTTGTAACCGGTGTGTTATCAGGTTTGGCAGGGTGTAGCAGCATGCCATCCCAATCAATTTAGACAGAGGAAAAAGCAATCGAGTCAGATGTTAATGCTACTACAGCACAAAATGATACGGAAGGTCAGAAGCAGGAAGCAGAAAGAAGCCTTGAGGCAGAGGGACAGAAGGTTGGAACAGAATTTGAATTAGAGAACGTGGGGCGCTGTACGTTTGCTGCCGGTAAAGAAAAGGCATCCGTTCAGCCAGATGAAGTTTTTGTGGAGTCCATCAAAATCGAATGGACGGCATCAACCGCAGAAGGGGAATATATATTTCCTTGTATGAGAGTTAATGAAACCGGAGATATGTTTATGATAGACTGGACATATGATGAATACTATTTTGCTATTTATGGGAAGTCACCACAGAAAACAAGTGACAGAGATATGGCCGGAAAGATTGCGCTGGCTATTATATATAATTTGGGAGGAGCGGAATAAGCGTGTTATCAGGTCGGGAAAATATCCATGAAAGAGCAGACGGTATGCTTCCATAAGGTTGACTGACGCCGCGTTGTAAAATATGAACATAGGAACAAGGAACGGCAATTGTTCCTTTGATAATAGTCGTTATCATAAAGCTGTTTCTTTGGAGAAAGTTGAAGCAGAAAAAGGAAGAGGAATGAAAAGCGATAACTGTATGGGAAGAAACATAAAAAGTAAACCAGATCATTTGTGCATTGCAATATTCATGCTTTGTTTGTCCGTGAGGTTTGTAGAATATTTTCTGATTGAAACAGATAAAGCGGCTGTTGGAGAAAATGTGCTTCATAAAGTAGTTGGAATTATCATATTGGCTTTGGTATTAAAAAGGATAAATCTTTCATGGAGCGATATTGGATTTCATAGAAACGGTTTTGTAAGCGGTATTTTGAAAGGCTTGTTATTGGGAATCGTCTGCTTTGCCATTTCATATGGCATGGAATTGGCGATTTTTATTCTGCAAGGCAATCCTGCACATTTAGAACTGTATATCAGCAGTTTTTCGTTAACCGACTCTCAAATACATAATACGCATTTTGTTTGGCGTTTGGCATATTGTAATGCCCATTAGAAGCTATATATATGGTGAAATGTCATTTACGGCAATGCTTCTAATGGGTATCGGTTATATGGTCCTTGCCGGGATCATGGGAATCAAATGGGGGCTTCTTTACCGCATAACAGGAAATCTATGGGCAGGGCTTGGCGACCATTTATTCAATAATACCGTTGCTACAAACATGCTGCATGTCGTTTCGCTAAATGGCACAGACGAATTACAAATTGTCAGGATTATGGCTGCACAAATTATTTCCTTTGCATTTGTGCTGGCAATTCATACTTATCGAACTACTAAGGTTTGATAAGGTATTATTGCAGGGACAGAAGCGGAAATAGATGGAAGTTTGGAGGGAATGCTTTAAACGTTGACATAGAGACAAATCGGGATTGTGCTAATATCTACCTTTGATAGGTGTATTATAAACAGTTTGGTGTTTATAATACTCTGTGAAAGGAAGTGACACCATGAACCAAGAGAAAATTGGAAGATTTATTGCTGAAAATCATAAGGCGAAAAACTAACTCAAGAAGGATTGGCTGAAAAACTAGGAATTACAAATAAGTCGATTTCAAAATGGGAAAATGGTAATTGTATGCCAGATTCATCATTATTTAAACCATTATGCAAAATATCGGACATTTTAATAAATGAATTATTTGCAGGAAAAAAGCTGAATGATGAGGATAAAAGAGAAGCAAATGAGGCAAGAGCGATGACCATCGCAGAATTATAAAATGGTACGTTTGTTGTGTACGCAAAAGTCAATGTGGCTGATCCTATGATGTTTTGGCTTGAAACGGATCTTAAAAGCGTACAGACAGTCATGAACTTACTATAATCATTGCGGAATAGTAAAGAATCATATCATTCCCATCCTGGGTAAGAAAAAATGATGGATGTTACTCATGGAGATGTTCAAAAATTGTTTCATATCAAGACAGACTATTCGAGGTCGATAGCAGAGCTGGTAAAAACAATCATGAATGTCTCTTTTTGTTATGCGGTAACGATTAAAGTGATTCTGGCCAGTCCGGTGGATGGAATAGAGATTCCCAAAGCAGAAAAGCCACAGCAGAGATCAGACTTCAGGACCTGAAATATAGATGCGCAGAAAACACTGACTATGGAGCAGATTCAGGTTCTGTTGGAAAAGTGCAAAGTTACCCCGATGCATATGCAGGTGTAACAGAATTTTTCCGGATACAGGATGAAAAAGAACAAAAGTTCGATTTCTATCTATACAAATTTAGTGATTTGTGGTAAGATAAAAAAGCTTTTTAGTGCTGCCTTGTCCGTATGGAATTACAGATACGCATCTTTTTTTACTACAAATTTTGGAGGTAACCTTTGTGCAAACTGAACAAAAAACGTTCAAACTCCACAGTGAATACCAACCCACCGGCGACCAGCCCCAGGCCATAGAAGCCCTTGTAAAAGGCTTTAAAGAAGGCAATCAATTCCAGACTTTGCTGGGGGTTACAGGTTCCGGAAAGACCTTCACCATGGCCAATATCATACAGGCACTGAACAAGCCCACTTTGGTCATAGCGCACAATAAGACCCTGGCTGGACAGCTCTACGGCGAATTCAAGGAGTTTTTCCCGGAAAACGCAGTAGAATACTTTGTGTCCTACTAAGCGAAAGGACTTTTAAAACTACATCTAGTATTATTTAGTTTCATTTATACCATATATTGTGGACTAAATGGACTGTATGGAGAGAAAAAACAGGGTGGAATCATAGGAATTGTGAACAAAATTCGTCGTGGAAAGTATTTAAAAGAAGAATATAGGAGCTAAATGATGATCTACAAGGCATAGGAAATTTGTTTTGTAGATTTTTTTACAGAAAACTATGAGAAATGAGGAAAACATTATGTCAGAATATCAATTAGAGATCAAACAGATTGTGGATTATCCACGCTGCCGGATCTACCGGCAGTTTATCCAGAACTTAATGGCAGACCGGAGCATTCGCACAAGCGGGGGTTCCGGCCTTTTTTATTATACGGTGCTTTGCAACTATGCGAACTTCCGCACCTCTTATCTCCGCATAGACGGTATCGGCTATACTGTATACCCCGGTGAATGGATCTGCACCGTGAAAGAACTGTCCGCATGGTTCCGTACCCGTTTCCAGTGCCAGGCAGTCTCCATCCTGGATGAACTGCAGAAACGCCATCTGATCTCTTTGACCACTTATACCATTTTGGTTGTGAAATTCCATAGACAATGATATAATTTCCTATATTTTTTTATTTACCAGAGAGGATTCAGTTGTTGCCTGTCAAATCAGGTACAGGCAGGCTGTTTGGGAGGCATCATGAAAGGATTTAACCGGAAAAATCAG
>CAJUCN010000059.1 GCA_910585005.1 uncultured Lachnospiraceae bacterium
TATTGATGCATCGGAGAACATGCGGAGGGCACAGAGGATTTTTGGATGTTGAGGCATTTGATGAAAAAGGAGTGAAGCGGATGGCAGAGATAAATGAAAGATTGGTATATGGAAAACTTCATATTTATCCTGCAAGCAGATCGGTTTATATGGATGATCAAGAAATAGAACTTACCAGAATGGAATTTGATGTGCTCTGTTTTTTGGCATCAAATCCTAATATTGCATTTACGAGGGAACAGATTTATGAGGCGGTGAGTAAGGATGATTATTCTGGAGGAGCCTATGTCATAAGGGATATTATTTATCGTCTCAGAACGAAGTTGAAGATTGCCAATATACAAACACTGCATGGCTATGGATATAAATTCAGTACGGATAATGGAGAAAATAGCCCAATGTCGTAATTTGTCGAGTAAAAAGATAAACCATCTATTTTTCACATACATCATACAGATATTTGAGGTATACAATATAACCCGACTGCGAAAATTAGTCGGGTTATATTTTTACGGTTTTTAGGACGATTAGGTTGATGTGTTCTGTTTTTCGCTGATGAGGGCAGTTGCGGTAGCAGTAAGAATCTTTAAGCTGCTTTCATCACACAAGGAAAGCAGTCTCAGTAATTCATGGTATGTAGAATTTGTTTTCTGGCTGTCTTCCGGAAAAATACAGTCATCTGCGGAAATACTCAGAGTCCGGCAGATATGATAAAAATTCTCAATACTTGGGGAACAGCGGCAGCGTTCCAAATCCTTTTCAAAGGATACAGAAAGATCCAAAAGCTCCGCACAGGTTGCCTGCGTCAGATGCAGTTTCTTTCTGGCTTTTTTCAGGGCATTGCTGAAAATCCGGGCATCTTTGATTGACAGGGACATCATAATCACCTCCTAAGAGTAGTGTATTGCCACACTTTTCAAATGTAAAAATGGCAATACCATGTCTAAAATATATGTTACGAAACTACTATAAGCGCCAGACGTTCTGAAGAATAAAAAAAACGTGGTTCATCAGGACGTTATTTGAGTGCTTTTTTGTGACCATGAGGAAGGATACATGGTCATTGGGGAATTATCGTAAGCCAGGCGGCGGAGCAGGAGGCCCGTTAAAAAAATAGAAGTCTTTACAGGGGTAAAGTCTTCCCATAATGGTAGTGTGGTACGCTACTTTTCAAAGATATATTGCGGATATAAGGATTGTTATTCGGTATATAAACCGGATAATGGTCCTTTTTCTTTTATATATGGACAAGCAGGCATCTGTCAGGTCAGAGGTCCTCCAGTTTCTTGGTTGGAACAGGACATAGAGAAAAAATGGAGGACGAAAGAATGGAGAAAAAACAGACAGATTCGGTACAGAACCGATTTACGGCATACCTGATGGTGGCTGTGGCAAACAGGCGCGTCAGCTATATGGAACAAAGGAACCGTCAAAAGGAGCGGGAATACATACAGGTTGATCTGCTGGAGAAGAACCATGTGGATTTTGATGCGCAATACCGCACATACATGGCAGAGCAGTCGCTTCTGCGCTATTTGGGATATGGGGAAAGTTCGGAGTGTATGCCGGAGATAGACAGCATACAGCTTGCTAAGTGTATCAACCGCTTAAAGGACCGGGAACGTGGGATATTGTTCGCGCGGGTATTCGAGGAACTGGATTTTGCAGAGCTTGGGAAAAAGTTCGGTATGGAGCCAAAGCAGGCGGAAATGGCTTATTACTATATCATCCGCAAGCTGTGCAAGGGAATGGGGGTTAGGAAAGATGAATTTTGAATTGTTGCTTGAGAGGGCAAAGACAGGGGATAAGGAGGCGCGGGAGGAAATCTTTCGGATGCACCGTCCCCTGTTGATTAAAAACGCAATGGATAAAAATGTGTTTGACGAGGATCTGTATCAGGAGCTGTCAGCCACGCTGCTAAACTGTATCCAGAAGTTCCGGATATAGCGCATTGGAATTGGCAGTATATTTGTTGTAATCTGGCAGTCCTTTGCGTATAAAATGATGTGTCGCAAAAGGTATGGAGTATTGCCTGCGATGTCGCAAAAAAGATTTAGAACCTTTTGCGACAGTAATTCAGGAGAAAAACCAGTAAGTTTATCATATCTCCAAAGGTATACCTTTTGCGATACGGATTTTTACGGAAGGAGGGCTGTCATGGCAACAAAGAAGTTCGGATATGTGCGCGTATCCACCCGTGAGCAGAACCCGGAGCGGCAGATCCACATCCTGCGGGAAGGGGACCTGCTGGTGGTAACGGAGCTGAAGAGGTTCGGGAGGAACTACGGCGAGATCTATAAGGAGTGGTTCCACATCACAAAGGAGATCGGTGCAGACATCAAAGTGACTTCCATGCCCATATTGGATACCACGCAGTCGAAGGAACTGGTAGGACAGCTGATCACGGATGTGGTGCTGGCGGTGTTCGCATATGTGGCGGATGAGGACTGGACGGAGCGCCATGAGCTGCAGCGCCAGGGCATCGAGGTGGCAAAGGCCGGCGGGAAGCATCTGGGAAGACCGCGTGTGGAGTACCCGGAGAACTGGGAGGACTGTTATGAAAGATGGAAAAGCGGCGTGATCTCAGCAAAGGAGGCCATGACGCTGACCGGACTCAAGAAGGACAGCTTTTACCGGCTGGCAAAGAAATATAAGGAGGAGCAGGAGGATAAGCCATGGAAGAGGAAAGGGTTACGGCGAAAGCTTGGAATGATACAAATGCCTTTTCTGAAGTTAATGAAAAATTTATAAATGTATTTATGGAAAATTTCTAAGGAAAAAGGAGTAAGGGTACTCTTTATTATATGAGAAACTAATTTTAGAGGAGGACGATTTATGAAGCTGGGTACATTATTTTATGACAGCGAAAGCGGCAGGTACAATTTCTTTTATGTTGGCGGGGACGGTGACAGGTGCGACTACGGCGGCATCCATTGCGGGGAAGTTTTTGAGTTCAAGCTGAATGATGTCTGGATTCCTGCCCGTGTGGAGATGGGTGATGACAGGAAATGGTATCTGGTGGGACTGCCGGGACTGAAGCTGGACGGGCTGGAGGTAAGGATGGAATAGAAAGGAACCGATATTATCTGTAAGATTATATTACCAGTATAATGACAAATAAGAAAATCGGTGTTATAGTGGTTACAGTAAATAAAAAAGAGGACGGATAAGTCCGGAAAGGAAACGATCATGGCAACAGTTAATTTCGCAACAACTCCAGTTGTTTATTATCTGCATAGCGAACATTATGAGGCACTGT
>CAJUCN010000060.1 GCA_910585005.1 uncultured Lachnospiraceae bacterium
CGATTGAACAAAATCGCTGCGCGATGGCCTGCCAGGGCTGTGGCGCAGTTTTTACGTTCCTCTAAATAAAAGCAGTGGAAAAATCTTCCGCAATACAGTATTGTTAAGTTACCACACAAAACAATCAAATACGGAGACCTCCACTGCCTATGAATACAATAACATTTTTTGGTGTCTTCCGCAACCGGAATTATGATGCCAATGCACCTCCCTGGTAAGTAGACGTCACTTTAAACACTTAATACTACTTATCATGGAGGTTTTTTATGTACGAAGATATTTTTGAATCCATCCGCCAAGCTGCGGAAAAACGCAACCTTAGAGAACGGACAATCCAACTGTATTGCAGTGATGTCAGCTATTTCCTGCGCTGCACCAATAAGCCTGTTACTGACCTCACGCTTGAGGATGCAGATGCCTTTCTTACCATGAAACGTTTGGAGGGCAGATCCCCTGAAACTCATAATCACTATCGTTCCTCTATCAAGTTTCTCTACAAAAGAGTCCTGAAGATTACCTGGGATGACGAGGAAGTCCCTGCCATGAAGCGTGAGCGGAATCTTCCAACCGTGCTTACGCCACAAGAAATCAATGCTGTCATTGAAGCGACGGATAACCTTAAGTATAAGGCGATCATCGCTACTATGTATTCTTCCGGGCTGCGTGTATCTGAGGCTGTCCATTTGCACTATGATGATATTTCCCGTACTAACATGACCATTCATGTCCGGGAAACAAAAGGCCGCATCGACAGATATACGATCCTTTCCCAGAGGAATCTCGGCCTGCTTACCGAATACTGGTTTCAGTGTGGCAGACCAAAGGGCATTCTCTTCCCGAGTTCATGGACTGGGGATTACCTTGATATTTCAAGCGTTAACCAATTTTTCAAAGCAAGTGCTAAAAAGGCTGGCATAATACGCCGCGTGTCTTCCCACGCCTGCCGTCACAGTTTTGCCAGTCACTTATTTGAAAGCGGGGTGGATATCAAATATATCCAGTCACTTCTTGGCCATGTCGACCCCCGTTCTACAGATGTTTATCTGCATGTAAGCAACAAAACGCTGCTTGGAATCCGCAGCCCTTTTGATGTTTCGGAAGGCGGTGGGTCATGAGCGAAACCTGTACGATACAGGATGTGCTTAACCGCTTTTATTCTGACTATGAGAAAACTCATAAACTGTCTGCGGCACAGCAAAAAGCAGCTTATCACATCATGAATTGCAAAACCGGCGCATTTGGTGTCAATGTAAGCGTCTGCATGGACTGCGGCTGTATTTCCGTCCATTATAATTCCTGCCGGGACAGGTGTTGTCCTATGTGTCAGGAGTTCCCGAGGGAAAAATGGGTGGATGCCCGCAGGGAGGATATACTGGACGCCCCATACTTTCATGTGGTTTTCACTGTACCGGAAGAACTTAATCCCGTCATTTACAGCAACCAGAAGCTTTTGTACAATGCCCTTTACCATGCTGCCTCCGATACTTTAAGCGAACTTGCCGGAGATAAAAAATACCTTGGGGCAGACATAGGTTATATCTGCATTCTCCATACCTGGGGAAGCGCGATGAATTTCCATCCCCATATCCACACCATCGTGTTAGGCGGAGGCCTGGATGCTAAGAACCACTGGAAGGATAACGGTGAGGATTTTTTTCTCCCTGTCAAAGTCCTTTCCAGGGTTTTTCGGGGCAAGTATCTTGCCGGGCTAAAACAGCTATGGGCGGATGGAGAGCTGGAATTCTATGGAACAGCGGAACCTTACAAAAATCATTATGCTTTCAAACAGCTTTTGGACACCTGCTATGCCAAAGAATGGATTCCTTATTGCAAGAAGCCATTTCGTGGTGCGGAGTCTGTTATCAAATATCTTGGCAAATACACCCACAGAATTGCCATAAGCAACTACCGCATAAAGGGTATGACGGATTCCGCGGTTACGTTTACTGTGAAGGATTACAAAAACCATGGGCAGTGGAAGGAACTCACACTTTCCGGGGAGGAATTCATCAGGAGATTTCTGATGCATGTTCCTCCCAGGCGCTTTGTGCGGATCCGGCATTACGGTCTGCTTTCTTCCCGGAATAAAAACAGGAAGATTACACTATGCCGCAATCTACTTGGCTGTAAGAAATACATTTCCAGGCTTAAGGATCTTGATACACCCGCTATTATCAAGCTGCTCTATCACAAGGATGTCTGCAAATGCTCATCCTGTGGAGGGAACATCATTCCTCTGCCATCTGCCAGGTATTACATAAGACCTGAGCAGCACTCATTATGTTGAACACCAGTAGCTGAATATTTTTAAAAAAGCTTCCTGTGGAGGCTTATTCGTGGTGCTCTGGAAATGATTTCAAAAAAATCTCTCTCCATATGCACAGGTATTCAACATACTGTTTTGCAAAGAGCGTCAAAGTTGAAAGCCCATATACAGCGGCTGCCCGGACGCGCCTTTGTTCAACCAGGAAAAATCGAAACTGATGCAAACGAAAGGGCAGTTATCGAAATATCAAAGCTGCTTTTTCGTTTGCACCACCTTCGATTCTTTCCTTAACGATTT
>CAJUCN010000061.1 GCA_910585005.1 uncultured Lachnospiraceae bacterium
AATCCGGCTTATTTGTAAACTGAATAACCGCCGCTACATGGAACGGCACACCAAGGCAGGAAATCAAGAAAAGGTTTCCTGTTTTTTGCGCCCATTTTTGGCATTTTGAAAAATCGCCAGTATTATACCGTAACGGCATATGTATGCCACAATATTGGTAGAGCAGAAAGTTCCATTGATTAAGATATCTGCCCTGTTGGGGCATGCAAGTGTCAATACAACCTTTGAATATTATTGTGAAGTCATGGATGAGAATGAGCAGATCATTACGTTTATGAATCATACATTTGTTCCGGAAGGGAGTGATTCTGCATGTTAGATTTGAGTTTAAAAAATTATGTCGATTGGAGAGTGGCACAGGTAATACCTGTGCGCTCCGGTTTCGGCTACAGGGTATTTCTGAAATATCCGGACGGAAGTGAAAAGCCACAGCAGAAGTCAGGATTTAAAACAGAGAGGGAAGCAAATAAGGCAAGAGAGAAGACCATCGCAGAACTATATAACGGTACGTTTGTTGTATACGCAAAGGTGAATGTTGCCGATTTTATGTTCTTCTGGCTTGAAGAAGAGCTTAAAAAACGCACGGACAGCCATGAAACCTATTATAATTATTGCGGAATAGTAAAGAATCACATTATTCCCATTCTGGGTAAAAAGAAAATGATGGATGTTACCCGTGGAGACATTCAGAAATTGTTTAATACCAAGACAGACTACTCAAGGTCGGTGGCAGAGCAGGTAAAAACAATCATGAATGTCTCTTTTCGTTATGCGGTAACAATTAAAGTGATTCCAAACAGTCCGGTGGACGGGATAGGGCTTCCCAAAGCAGAAAAGCTACAGCAGAAATCAGGATTCAGGACCCGGAATATTGATACACAGAAAACACTGACTATGGAGCAGATCCAGGTTCTGCTGGAAAAGAGCAAAGATACCCCGATCCATATGCAGGTGTTGTTGAATGTGCTTATGGGGCTCCGCAGGTCCGAGATCAATGGTGTAAAATATTCGGATGTAGATTATATCAACCGCACCTTAAAGGTGGAACGCCAGCTGGGGAAGATACATAATGCAGTAAAGGAAGATTTTGCCCCGAAAACTTTTACGAAACAGGAAGTAGGATTAAAAACAAAATCCAGTTACAGAGAGATTCCGATTCCTGATTATGTCTTTGAGGCAATCTTAAAGGAACGGCAGGTTTATGAGAGAAACAAAAACCGTAGAAAGAGAGAATTTCAGGATTTGGGATATATCTGTTGTTCCACCCTTGGCAGGGCAAGGAGCAAAGGATTTCATTGCAGGTATTACAAGCAGCTTCTTGCCGAAAATGGCTTACCGGATATTCGCTGGCACGATTTGCGCAGCACATACTGTACACTCCTGCTAAAAGAGGCATTCAACCCAAAGGCGGTATCAAAACTTATGGGACATGCAAAAGAACTCATAACAATGGATGTTTATGCTGATAATAGAGGTATCATAGCGGATGGCGTACCAGAAATAGAAGAGTATATGAAGGAAGTATTACCAAACAAGGAAGAGATAGAAAGCTTTAAAAAGGAATTGTTGGAGATTGTAGTAGATGTAACAGAGTTTCTTCAGGATACAGGATAAAAAAGAACAAAGGTTCGATTTTTTATCTATACAAATTTCGTGATTTGTGGTAAGATAAAAAAGCTCTTTCAGTGCTGTTTTGTCCATATGGAATTACAGAGGTACGCTGAGTTGCAAAAACAGCAAATTGTGAACGGGATTCGTCAAGGGCTTGTTTTGCTCCGATTTGAGTAAACGCCATGACGAAAATGAAATATTCCTTGACGAATTTGTGGCATATACGCATCTTTTTTTACTATGAATTTTGGAGGTGGTATTTGTGCAAACTGCACAAAAAATATTCGAACTTCACAGCGAATACAAGCCCACCGGCGACCAGCCCCAGGCCATAGAAGCCCT